>NZ_LPVZ01000019.1 GCF_001613795.1 Thalassospira sp. MCCC 1A01148 | reverse complement strand
GTAAATATAAAGCCCGAGCGGCGGGGTGGGTTCATCGCGTCGCCGGGTCAGGCCAAACCGTTCGCGCCAACCGCCGGTGCCGGTTGCCGGTTCATAATGGTCCAGCGCATGTTTCAGGCTTTGCAGCTTCTCGGCGCACAATTCCTGCATAGGATCGTGGGACAGCTCACCAGCGGTGATTTTCGCGCGATAACGGGAAAGTGGGCCGTCGGTCATCAACAAATCTCGGATGCAGTGAAAGAAATCGAAGTCGTGGCTTTGTCATAGCGCCAAGAACCGCTGCAATGCAACAAGGTGCTTTGCAATGCCGCCATTCAGATCAGACGCATCTTCTTGAACAACCAGATTTCAAACGCGGTAATCACCGCAAGTATGATCGACACCCCAAGGAAGCCATACGGGCTGTCTGTTGCCGGAACACCGCCGACATTGATGCCCAGAAGCCCGGTGACAAAACTGATCGGCAGGAACAGACCGGCTATCACGGTTAACCAATACATGGTGCGGTTCATCTGCTCGCTTTCGATTGCCATCAGGTTCTCATTGACGATCTGAATGCGCTCGCGCAGCGAATCAAATTCCTCGACCAGCCGGACGGTTTTATCGGTCAGCGCGCGGGCGCGGCGTTTGAACCGCTTGTCCGACCATGCCGGTTTCTGTTCGACAAAGTTTGCCAGTGCGTCGCGTTGCGGTCCCAGATGGCGGCGCAGGCGCGATAACTGATGGCGGATGTCCGATCCGCGTTTGCGCAGCGCCAGTGTCTTGCCTTCTGCGACGGTTTCCTGATCGTCCTCAATCGCTTCGACATCTTCTTCCATGCCGAGCACGATATTCTCGACGCGAAAGGCAAGCCGTTCTGCAACGGTCAGGACGAAGTCATCAACGCTGCTGGGGGCTTTGCCCTCGGCAATGGCGGCGCGCATGTCATCAAACGCCTTGAGCGGCTGTTTGCGCAGCGTGATCACCATGTTGGCCGTGACCCAGAACCGCACCGATATCATATCGGCCGGATCATTATGGGCATTCAGGTTCACCCCGCGCAGGTTAAGTGAATATCCCGGATCATAGAAAAATACCGCCGGACGCGTGCCCCGGGTCGAAAGCGTGTCGCTGATGGTGGCGTCAATCCCGGCCACATTGATTAGCCAATCGCGTACCCCGTCACCCATCCAGTCCAGATGCACCCAAAGGTAACTGCCATCAGCAATCGGCGGCAGACCGGATTGCAGGGTGGCCCATTCAAACGGCTGGGCCGTGCCGTCCGGGGCAATTTCAAAGGCATTGATCAGCGTTGTATTGCTCATCGCGGGCTCCTTGGCTGACGGTGCATGCACAGGTCAGGAACGGGGTTCTCATAACATTTTCATCAACGCATCGTTGCACGGGAACGAAACGTTAGATGATTCGTTACTGTCTTCAGTGTAGGGTTCTGTTCTGTGAACAAGTATCAAGCCAACCTGTTTACAAAACGCCAAAAACGCTCAAGAAACGGTTGTCGGGCATCATAATGGATCATCAGGAATGACATCAGTTCGTCAGGTCATCGCAGGTCTTGCAATCGCCCTGTTTGCAATGACGGCTTCTTTGGGGGTGTCGGCACAACCCAGTGAACAGCGCACTGAATCTGTTCAGAAGATTGAACTGGAAAACGCCCAGAACCGCATCGCGGGCTGGGAATCCGATCTTGATGAGCTCGAAAAATCCATTTCCGGCGAAGAAGTCACCGGTCGGGTTATTGCAGATGGCCGCGATCGGGTTGAAACCATTCAGCTTGCAATTGGCGATCTGCGCGGGCGTGCCAATGATCGCCTGCAACGTTTTCAGGCAGCGCTTGGCAAGCTCGGCGATCCCCCGGCTGAGGGCGAAGAAGAAGTCCCCGCCGTGGCCCGCGAACGCGAACGCATTGATCAGGATATTGCGCGCGTCAGCGGGGTGATCAAACAACTTGAGTTGGTCAATTTCCGCGCCAGTGAATTATCCGATCAATTGGCCGGACTGGCACGTGAACGTTTTACCCAACGCATTCTTGGTCGGGTGGATGTGCCAGTTGATCCGGTTGTCTGGTTCGAAGCGTGGCGTGAAATTGTCCAGCTACCAAGTATGGTGCAGGCCCGCTACGCCAATCTGGAACTTGAAGGACAGGTGGCCGACGAGCTGTCCGAGGTCGCAGCCGGACTGGTTTTCCTGACATTTATTGTCATTGCGGCGCTGATTGGCGGTGAAGTCATCGTCCTGCGCTACATCCCGGCGCGCTGGAATACTGTGCCCGATGAGGATCGGGTATCGCTTGTTTCCGGTACGCGGTTCCTGTTTACGGCGATGGTGCCGGGAATTGCGCTTGTGATTGCCTATGGCATGCTTGAATCGCGTCAGGCGTTGCTCAGCGGTGCAATGGGCGACTTTGTTCATCAATGCTTTGCCGCGGCGCTTTTCCTGCTGTTTGTCGGGGCCGCCATACGCAGTGTCCATTCGCCCTTTGCCCCGTCATTGCGCCGTTCTGGCACAACAGTAAAAGGCGCACGGGTTGTCGGGTTCTGTTCGCTGGCCGTGGCGGTGATCTTCGCCTTTGACATGGTGCTGCTTCAGGGTGCGACGACGTTGGGAACGTCGCTTGATATCGCGCTTGTGCAGAGCATCTCGAACGTTCTGGTTATTTCGGTACTGTTGTTCGTCTCCTCGCTGGGCGTTTTTTGGCAGCATGACGAGCGCGACCGGCATGCAATCTGGTCAAAGATCGAACGCCGATCGCGCCGGGGCTTTAAAATAATCGCGATCTTGATGCCGGTTCTGATGGCGGTTGGCTATGTCGCACTGGCGCGTTTCATCCTTGAAAACCTGATGATGGCGCTGGCATTCCTGACCTGTTACTGGCTGCTGCGTGCCTATTGCCGGGCGCTTATGCATACCTATCTGGTGCGCCCCGAAAGCAGCGAAGACAGCAATGTCAGCGATGCGGTGCATGGCACGCTTTATTTCTGGATGCGGGTCCTGATCGATGTGGTGATGTTCTCCATCGCCGTGCCGGTTGCGGTCATGATCTTTACCGATATTGCCTGGGCAGACCTCATTCTGGCAGTCCAGCAGGCGTTTGTCGGTATTCAGGTTGGCGGTATTCATTTCTCGCTGCGTTCGATCATGTTGGCGGCCTTGATGTTTGTCATCGTGCTGGCAGTGATGCGTTTCTTCCAGCGCATGCTCAGCACACGCGTTCTGCCCAACACCAAACTTGATCAGGGTCTGCAGCATTCTGTGTCGGCGATCTTTGGCTATGCCGGGATTTGCCTTGCCATTTTGCTGGCGGTCTCTGCCGCCGGGCTTGATTTGTCGAACCTTGCCATCATCGCCGGTGCCATTTCGGTTGGTATCGGTTTTGGCATGCAAAGTATCGTGAACAACTTTGTCTCGGGCCTGATCCTGTTGGTGGAACGCCCGATCAAGGTGGGTGACTGGATCGTGGTGGGGGCCGATCAGGGCTTTGTCAAAGACATCCGTGTCCGCGCAACCGAGATCGAAACCTTTGACCGATCATCTGTTGTGATCCCGAATTCCGAACTGATTTCCAACCGGGTCCTGAACTGGACACTCAAGGAACGTTCAGGCCGTGGCATTATCAAGATTGGGGTGTCTTATGGCGCGGATATCGAAAAGGTTCGCGAAATCCTGTTGGAGATGGCCGACAAGCGCCGTGAAATCCTGACCTATCCGGCACCGCAGGTGGTGTTCATGGATTTCGGAGCCAGCTCGCTTGATTTCGAGCTGCGCTATTTCCTGCGTGATATTGGCGATGTGATTGCGGTGGGAAGTTCGATCCGCTTTGAGCTTGTGCAGCGCTTCCGCGATGAAGGTATCGAAATTCCATTCCCGCAGCGTGATTTGAACCTGCGCGATATCGATAAGCTGACCGATGCCATCCGCGATGCTGGCAAGGGTGCTCCGACAAAGATCACTGAGGTCGAGCCGCAAAAAACCGAGACCTTGGAAAACAAGCCGGACGACACATCTTCTGATGCCGATAATAGCGGAGCGGATCAAAAGGCCGCGCCACCATCCACGGCCAAAGATGTGTCGCGTGATCGCGATGCGTCTGGCCGTGAAATACCCGATGCGGGCGGTAGTTCGGATGGGGATGCGCCGCGCTAGGCGTGTTGTCGCTTGGAAACGCAGATCAGATATCAAACAGGGCCGCAGTGATCTTTTGCCCCATTGGCGCCATCAAATGGCGTTCGCGCGGTGAGAGCCATCTGAGTTCTGCGATCTCGCTTGCCGGTGCAAGGGTGCCGGAATAGTGCCCTGTAAAACAGGTCATGCGCACAACCGATCCGTTGGGCTGGTTGTGGCCCTGTCCGGCAAAGGTGCCCAGTTGGCGTAATGTGCCGGGGATCAGGTCAACGCCGAGTTCTTCGCTAATTTCACGTTTGATGGCTTCGCGGGCGGTTTCGCCCGGGTCAATCTTGCCACCGGGTAAATAGAACCGGTCGCGACCGTGGCTGCGGACCGACAGGATGTTCTCCCCGTCACGCAAAATCCAGTTGGCGGTTTCGATCACCTTGATCAGGGCAGGGTCTGTGATGCTGTGATTGCTTTCGCGCATGCGGCCTCACAGGATTGCGACATCAAGTCCAATATCAACGGCCGGGGCAGACTGGGTGATCCGGCCGACGGAAACATAATCGACCCCGGTTGCGGCGATGGCACCGATGGTCTGAAGGTTTACACCCCCGGATGCCTCAGTCTTGCAGCGACCAGCGACAATGGCAACTGCTTCGCGCAACATATCCGGGCCCATATTATCAAGCAGGATGATATCCGCGCCGGCTTCGGTCGCTTCCTTGACCTGATCAAGGGTGTCGCATTCGACCTCGATCTTGGGCAGGTTGGCGGCACGGGCAGCTTCGACGCATTTGGTGATCGACCCGACAACGCCGATATGGTTGTCCTTGATCATCACGCCGTCATAAAGCCCCATGCGGTGGTTTTGCGCGCCACCCATGCGGGTCGCGTACTTTTCAAGTTTGCGCCACCCCGGCAGTGTCTTGCGGGTATCAAGCAGTTTGGCGTTTGTTTCGCCCATCGCCGCGACATAGGTGCGCGTGGTGGTGGCAATGCCCGACAGGTGTTGAAGCGTGTTCAGTGCTGTGCGTTCGGCCGTCAGGATGCCGCGTGCATTGCCCTCGACCACAGCCATGACGTCCTTGGCGGAAATTGCATCGCCATCTTCGCAGTGCTTTTCGATCTTCGCATCCGGGACCAGCTTGCGGAAACAATCAAGGGCAATGTCAAGCCCGGCCACCACGATATCCTCGCGGGTTTCAAGGGCCACGCGCAGGCGGGCATCAGCGGGAATGACATTATCTGATGTGATATCACCTGTACCGATATCCTCGGCAAAGGAACGATCAATGAATTCCGCAATTTCGGCTTGGGTCAGGACGGTCATGATGGCGGGCTGCTTTGGATTCTGGTGGGGATTGCAAACAGCCCCGCAAGATTTGCGGGGCTGTGAGGTAACTCGGCCTAGGCCGCGTGGTCTTTGTCGTCTTTTTTGACCGGAATGTGCTTTGACATTTCCAGCATGCGTTCAAGCGGTTTGACCGCTGCTACGCGCAGGTCTTCGGGCATGACGATCTGCGGACCGTTATTGACCAGACACAGATAGAGCTTTTCAAGCGTATTGAGCTCCATGAACGGGCAGTTGTTGCACGCACATGACCCGTCGGCACCCGGAACCGGAATGAATTCCTTGTGCGGGGCGGCCTTTTCCATCTGGTGGATGATGTGGGGTTCAGTCGCGATCAGGTATTTCTGATCCGGGCCGTTAATCACATATTCCAGAATGGCGCGGGTCGACCCGATGTGATCGGCATGCTTGAGAATACCGTCATGGCATTCCGGATGGGCTGCGATCTTGGCATCCGGGTTCTGGGTTTTCAGACGGATCAGTTCACGTTCGGAGAACTGTTCATGCACGATGCATGACCCGTTCCACAGCGTCATGTCACGACCGGTTTTCTTGGCAAGATAGGAACCAAGATGGCGGTCAGGCGCCCAAAGAATCGGCTGATCTGCCGGGATCTGATCAATGATTTCGGCCGCATTGGACGAGGTCACGATAATATCGGACGCCGCCTTAACCTCGGCCGAGCAGTTGATATAGGTGATCGACACGTGATCAGGATGCTGTTCGCGGAATTTGCGGAACGGCTCGGGCTGACAGGAATCTTCGAGCGAGCAACCCGCTTTCGAGTCCGGCAGCAGAACAGTCTTGTTCGGGCTGAGGATTTTGGCGACCTCAGCCATAAAGCGCACACCGCAGAACACGATGACATCGGCATCGGTTGCTGCTGCCTTACGCGACAGGTCAAGACTGTCGCCGACAAAGTCGGCAAGGTCCTGAATTTCCCCATCCTGATAGTAATGGGCCAGAATGATCGCGTTCTTTTCCTTTTTCAGGCGCTGAATCTCAGCTTCCAGATCAAGGGTGGGATCAATCTGCATTTCCGACATTGCGTCGGCAGATGCCTCGGCAATGGTGATCATTTCATTCATGGCGTCTTCTCATCTCGCCTGGTTGCAAGCCGGAGATAATGCGCGGGGCCCGGCATCGCAAGTTAATGACAGTTTGAAACCTGAATATCGCCATTGCGACGGGATGGCAAGGAATAGGCGGTGGGTATCCGATATTGATCGGAGCTGACATCTTCTGAGCCCGAAATGGAACGTAATTACTTGAATTAGTAAATAAAAGCGATGTCTTTAAGGTCCGAATTAAAGTTCAAGTTTTTGTTTTTTTGATTAAATAAAAAATAATACCGTTGTAAATTAATCAAAAATATTCATATGGTCGACGCTGCAAATATTTTTTGATTCTCAAATTTCCAATATTTTATTGGCTTGGGCAAATTAGTCCGTTGTTAATCTGAAAACTTTGATCTGTCTGTAATCCGAGTCAGTGTCCGACGGCGGGAATGGTCCCGATCGTTTGGCCTGGCCAACGCGCATTCCGGCGCAAGGAGCCTTTTTTGACCAATCGTACCACTTCGAGAATTCTGAATTTCACACGTCCGTTCAGCATGCGTGGCCTTGCAGAAGTCCTTCCGGCCGGATCCTACAAGGTGATTACCGAAGAAACGCAGGATGAAAAGCTGACATACCCGACATGGCAGTGGGTTTCGACGCAGATTCACCTTAATACGAATTCGGATCGCCCGGAATCTTCCCGCGTGCTCAGTGTTGAGCCCCGCGATCTTGAAGTCGCCTATCTCCGCGATCAGAAAACCATGGACGCCCGCCCGCAAGTCGCCTTCTCGGCGCGCAAATCAAACAACCGTGCAAAGCGTGTTTTCTAACGCTGCACACTGCCGGTAGTCCTGGTCAGGGCAATCTGACCAGACGGCACCTTCAACAGAAAATCTGCAATATTTCCATCCAGTTGCTGGTACTTTCGGCACAATGCGCTGCTTCATGTCAGGGTTGCAGAATGCGAAGTTTGCCTGCGCACAAGATGAGGCCATAACATCCATAACACATAAATATGAGAGTCTTTGTTATGGATTGGGTCCCGATCGCCTTTGGCACGTTTAAAGTTGTTGCACTGCTGACCGCGATGTTTTTTGCCATCAAGTGGCATTACGATCAGGGTCAAAAGTACGGAAGACAAGCGGTCCTGCGCGCCAGTGCCAAGGTCACCGGCATCTTCGTGCTGGCACTTCTGGTTGTCGGCGGCATTACCCTGGCACTCAGCAACTTCCTTGGTTTGGACCTAAGTTACTGATCACTGTGGCACCGTCCCCGCAGATAGGGGATCAGACGGAAAACCCGTAATATTCCCACTCTGCTGCCGAAACCTTCAGCGCCATTTGTTCGTATTCGGCCTGTTTGATTTTGGTGAACGCGGTGTGGAAGCGTTCGCCAAGGGTGCGTTTATTGAATTCGGATGCGGCAAACTGATCAATCGCCTCAAGCCAATGACGCGGCAGGTCGTTTGGTGCCTTTGCCTCGCCGATTTCATCTTCACATGGTTTGCCCGGATCAATTTTGCCTTCGATCCCGTCAAGGGCAGCACCCAGGGTCACAGCCGCGACCAGATAGGGGTTGGCATCAACCCCGGCGATACGGTGTTCGAAATGGCGCGTTTTGCCCGGTGTGCCCGGTACGCGCAGTGCCACGGTGCGGTTTTCAACACCCCAGTCATCAGATGCCGGTGAATACATCGCCGATGCAAAGCGACGCCAAGAATTCATGAACGGGGCGAGCAACAGCATGGTTTCGCCAATCGTGCCGCGAATGCCGCCAATCGCATTGAGCATCAACGGGCTTAACGATCCATCCGCCTGATCGGCAAACAGGTTATTGCCATCCTGACCGGCAAGCGACAGGTGCAAATGCATGCCCGATCCGGCTTCGTTGCCGAACGGCTTGGGCATAAAGACGGCTTCCTTGCCAAAGCGCCGTGCGACCGTGCGGATCAGACGTTTGGCAATGATCACGTCATCGGCCGCACGCATCAGATCGCGATAGCGGATGGTCATTTCATACTGGCCCGGACCATATTCCGAAATCAGGGTTTCCAGCGTCAGGTCCAGATGCTTGGCACCCTCATAAACCGCATCAAAAAGCGGTGACATTTCATCGATTTCATCGACCGACATTGTGTTGCGCAATTTGCTGCGCCGCTTGGTGATGGCATAGGATGCCGGGTGATACAGGCCCTGGGCATCCGGGGTCTGATCGACAAGATAAAATTCAAGTTCGAACGCACCCATCGGATAGAAGCCGAGCTTTGCGGCCCGTTTGACCTGTTCGCCGAAAACGTTGCGCGGATCAACGTCATGCGGTGCATCGTCTTCTTCATACATGGCAATCAAAAGCTGCCCGCGTCCGGTATGGGGCAGATAGCCAAGCGTGCCCGGCACCGGCCAGCAGCGGCAATCCCCGCCACCACCGGTTTGCACAAGGCCGCAATCATCAACATCCTCGCCACTGACATCCTGTCCGAACAAGGAGCTCGGCAAGCCGCGCCCGGATTTATAGATACCTTCTAGTTCATGACGGCGGATCGTCTTGCCCCGGCCAATCCCGTGAAAGTCGGTCAGGATGATGTCGATGGCTTCGACATCGGGATATTTTGCCAGAAAGTCCTGTGCTTCGGACAATTGACTTCCACTGGGCGAAGGGGCATTTGCGGTGGCCACGGCACGATTTCCTAAGATGCTGACGGGGGCTCTGCGGGTACAGAGCCAATTCCAAAACTGGGCGCGATATTAGCCCTGATAACGACGGAAGAAATAGCGATCTTTTGGAACGCCTTCGGGCAGCGGTTCGGCAATCGTGCCCGGCACATCGATTTTCTGGTCGGACGCCACAATTGCACCCTTGATCAATGCCGGGGGCAGGGTCGATCCGATAAAGGCTGCGATCTTGGCATTCAGTTCCTCATCCCCGGTGCCGACATCGGAATGAACAAGGGCGACCTTGCCTTTGAAGCGCTCTACTGCCTTGGGCAGGGTTTCAAAGATATCGCCAAGGAACAGATGGTCATCATCGGGGATGCATTTCGGGTGGGCGGCGATTTGGCGATCAAACACGAAAATCTCGCGGTCGGGCATAATTTCGCGGAGGTGATCGAAGGTGCGTCCGTTGCCAAGCCCGACTTCAAGCACGATCCCGTCCTGATCCTTGATCATTTCTGCTGCCGCATTCAGGCAATCGCGTTGGGCTTGAAGACGGCGGATAACGCTGTTCAGACGGGACATTGTGCAAAAGGCTCCGGGTTGTTTTTAGTGGCTAAGCACTTGATTTAAAATCTTTGCCCTTTGGCGCAAGCAGCATTGCGCCAAAGGGCATCAGTCTCAGGCGACAAACTTGGTGGCCTCAAAGGCCGGGACGCGCGCGTCAAAGGTTTCAAGCCATGTGACAAGCGTCGGATAGCTTTCACGCCATTTGCCCTCAAAGCGCAGATCAAGATAGCCCAGCGCACAGGCAATCGCGACATGACCAATCGTCAGGTCACCTTCAAGCGACGGCGCATTGGCACTCAGTTGATCCAGTGATCGTTTGACCTTGTCCGCCTGATAAGACAGCCATTCGTCATGGCGTTTGTCTTCCGGGCGCATCCGGGTTTCATAGACCTGCAAAATGGACGCATCGACGATGCCGTCACCAAGCGCCTGAAGTGTCAGTGCCTCCCACCGTGCGTCGCTTTCAGTCGGGTGCAGGGTGGTGCCATCGACCTGTGCATCAAGATATTCGCAGATCACGCGGCTGTCGAAAATCTTGCGGCCATCATCAAGGATCAGGATCGGAATTTTGCCCAGCGGGTTTTGCTGGCGCAGTGTATCCGCCGGATCGTTGGTATTCGACATTTCCACCGTCAATTGGTCATAAATACCAAGCATCTTGGCAACGATTTTGACTTTCCGGCCAAACGGCGACGGACCACTCGAACGCAGAATCATGGTTTTCCTCCGTGGGGATCAATTGGTTGCGCGCAGTGTAAGGGGGAAATGCGACCAGCAGGAACCGAAAATTTATAAAACAGGATCTGCAACTCTCAGGATCGCGTGGCGCTTTCCTGTTCGGGGGATTGGTTGTTTGATGAATTTCCGGTTTCTTCATCGCCAAGTCCGGCCAGATGCAGTTCCCGCGCAAGGCGCACGGCAGGCCGGGCCGCAAAGAAAACCGATCCGATGATAAACAACCAGGTCCCGGCTGTGACGGTTTCGTCGTCAAGAAACAGGAAACTTCCAACGATGAACAACACGGCGGCCAGCAGGTCGACGGCTGAATAGGCGATTTCATAGGCGCTGTAAATCTGGCGGTGGCGATGGCTGGCATCAAAGCGGCGGGATCGAAATAACTTCATCGGGCGACTGCTTTTTCCCGTGGGGCTGGAAGGATGACTTGTCTGGCTTTAACGCCCGGTCGAGCGCAGCAGTTCCGGCAGATGTCCTAGCGCCGGGCGCGTGGATGGGTGCCGTTATAGACAGCCATTAACTGTTCGGTATCAACCGCGGTATAGCGCTGGGTCGTTGAAAGCGATGCGTGACCCAGCAAATCCTGAATGGTGCGTAAATCACCCCCACCGGCCAAAAGGTGGGTCGCAAAGGAATGACGCAGCGCGTGCGGTGTTGCGGTGTCGGGCAGGTTCAAAAGTTCCCGTACCTTGCGCATTTCGCGCTGGGCCACCTGCGCAACAAGGCGTTTGCCGCGTGCGCCGAGAAACAATGGATCATCGCCATCGGGCGCAAACGGGCAGGTGCGGACATAGTCCTCGATTGCGTCCCGTACGATGGGCAGAACCGGGACAAGGCGCTGTTTGTTGCCCTTCCCCGTGATCACCATCGAATCGCCGGTCGGGCGTTGATTGGCATTCAGATCAAGTGCCTCCGATATACGCAATCCGCATCCATAAAGCAGGGTAAACAGGGCAAGGTTACGTTTGCCAAGCCACGGTTCATCCTGCCAGGCATCGGCATTTTCCAGCACCGCCATGGCGTCATCCGGTGCCAGCGGCTTGGGCGTTGATTGCGGCAGGCGCGGGTTTCGGATCGACTGTACGGCGGCGTTCTGGCCCCGCCCGGACCGTTCAAGAAATCGGTAGAAATTGCGAAGGGAAGACAGTGCGCGCGCGGTCGAAGTCTTGGCCATGCCATCCATGCTGCGACGCGCCAGCCAGCTTCGAAAATCGCGCGGGTTCAGGCGGAGCAAGTCCTTAAGCGTCGGAGCATCGCCAAGATGGTCTTTGACGAAGCCCAGAAACGCATAAAGATCGGCCAGATAGTTTTCAGTGGTGTGGTTGGATGCGCGGCGCTCATTGGCAAGCCAGCCACGCCAGTCGGCAATGGCGTCGCTCACATCCTGTGGCAGGGTGATGGCGGTCAGACCGTTTGGGTCAGCCATCGACGCACACCAAACTCGATCACGGATGCCAGGAACATGATCAGGTCATTGGCCTGGGCCGGGCTGAAATAATCCGGTTCCTTCACGCCAAAGGCAACAAGCCCGACCGGATCACCATAAAACGGTGCGAGGCGGACAATCGCCGCAGACCGGATTTCAGAGGCCTTTGGACCAAAGATAGCCTCATCCCCGGCGTCATCTGGCAACAGCCAGACATCCTGTTCTTCGCCAAGAACCTGATCAACCGCACCAACGACAAGGCGGCGCACCCGGCCATCACAACTTGGCACCGGGGCCTCAGTGCATTCTTCAAAGCACAGCGCAATGGCATCAAGATCAAGAAGTTCGGGCACCAGATCCTGAAGCGCCTCGACAAAGGTTTCAAACCCGCGTGCATTCAAAAGCGCCAGAACCGCACGGTGAATACGGCTTTGGGTTTCGAGATTGGATTTGGAAATATTGATAAGCTCGCTGGTGGCACCACGCAGCTTTTCGCGTTCGTCGCGCAGGCGGGCAACGACATATTGTTGCATGTCGGCAACGCCATTGCCCAGTTCGCGCATCGGCAAATCAAGACTTTCAAGCAAGTCCGGGCGCGTAGTGAAGAATTCAGGATGTTCGGCAAGGTAGTCCGCGACATCATCGGCGCGCAAAGCTGTCTTTTCCATCGGTTCCGGCTTGAAAAGTGAGAAACAAAAAACCCGGCTGCCACAATGCGGGCTGCCGGGTTAAATGCATGTTAAAAACCACGCGAGATGCGGGTTTTTATATATCTGTCGCGATCAGCGATCCGAAATCAAAGGATCGACTGGCCGGTTTTTTCCCAATCGGCAAGGAAGGCTTCGAGGCCTTTGTCGGTCAGCGGGTGTTTGGTCAGCTGGCCAAGAACCTGCGGCGGGATGGTGACGACGTCAGCACCAAGACGTGCCGAGTCGACAACATGCTGCGGGCCACGTGCCGATGCCACAAGGACTTCGGTGTTCCAGTTCGGGTAGTTGCCATATACATCAACGATGTCGGCAATCAGCTGCATGCCGTCAGAGGAAATGTCATCCAGGCGGCCAACGAACGGCGAAACATAAGTCGCACCGGCCTTGGCAGCCAGAATCGCCTGACCAACCGAGAAGCAAAGGGTGACGTTGGTCTGAATGCCTTCGTCGGTGAAGGTGCGGCAAGCCTTGAGACCATCAGCGGTCAGCGGCAGTTTGACGACGACATTGTCGGCGATCTTGGCAAGCTTGCGGCCTTCGGCAACCATGGTTTCATAATCGGTTGCAGCAACTTCCGCGCTGACCGGGCCGTCAACAACGTCACAAATTTCCTTGATCAGTTCAAGAAACGGTCGGCCAGACTTTGCTACCAGCGAGGGGTTGGTGGTGACACCGTCTACGAGGCCGGACATGGCCAGTTCGCGGATTGCGTCGATGTCAGCGGTATCGATGAAAAACTTCATTGGAATTCCTGTTTAGGACCTGTTGTTCAATGATGCGGTTAGCTGCTAGGTTCTGGATCATCTGTTAACGAAACCAGATCCTTGCTGTGGGACCGTTTGTTTCTGTGCCCAGTCTCTGGCGAACCTGAAACGGCACCGGTCTGATGGGCAACCTCACGGGGTTTATAATATATGAGTGCCGCAAAGGCCACCTCTGGAAATTTGTTTGCGAACGATCCGGCCTTTGAGGTAACCGCCCAGACCGTAAGCGTCCTGCCGCCACTGCCATTGGCCGGGCCATATGACTATCTGGTGCCCGAAGGTGTTTCTGTCGCACCCGGCGATTTCGTTGAAATTCCCCTGGGCCGTCAAACCCAGCGCGGTGTCGTTTGGGGCGATGCCAAGGGTGATGTGGATCCCGCCAAGCTGCGCGAAATTTTCGGTGTTCTGCCAACCCCGCCGATGGCGGATGTCACGCGCAAATTCATTGATTGGGTATCGGCCTATACCATGTCCCCGCAAGGGGCCGTCTTGCGTATGGCCATGAGCGTGCCTGACGCGCTTGAGGCCCCCAAACCGATCTTTCGATTTACCCTTAATCCCGAATTTGAGGCAGCAAGCTTGCGCATGACGCCGCCGCGCAAGCGGGTTCTGGCGTTTCTGGCTGATCATCCACCGATGGAACAGGGCGATATCCTGCGCGAAACCGGTGCCGGGGCCAGCGTGATCAAGGGGCTGGTCGACGCCGGTGCCGTGCAGCGCCTGATGGTCACACCACCATCGCCATTTGAAGCCCCTGATCTTGATATTGCACGACCGAGCCTGTCGGCAGAGCAGAACGAGGCAGCAGATGCGCTTTGCGCGCGCCTTGATGACGGCGGCTTTTCCTGCACGCTGCTGGATGGGGTGACCGGGTCGGGCAAGACCGAGGTTTATTTCGAACCGGTCCGTGCAGCCCTGGCGCAGGGCAAACAGGTTGTTGTCCTGTTGCCGGAAATTGCGCTTTCGGCCCAGTGGCTGCAACGTTTCCGCGACCGGTTTGGTGTCGAACCTGCCCTTTGGCATTCCGAAGTCGGACAGGCCAGGCGCCGCGATACCTGGCGGGCGGTGGCCGATGGGTCGGCCAAGCTTGTCGTTGGCGCCCGCTCGGCCCTGTTCCTGCCGTATCAGGACCTTGGCCTGATCGTGGTGGACGAGGAACACGAACACGCCTTCAAACAGGAAGATGGCGTGATGTATCATGCGCGTGACATGGCCGTGACACGTGCGCATCTGGGCAATATTCCCATCGTTCTTGCGTCCGCGACCCCATCACTTGAAACCCTGGCCAATGTTGAAGCCGGTCGCTATCAGCATGTTCAACTTGGCAATCGTCATGGTGCGGCGGTGTTGCCAAGTGTCGAGATCATCGACATCCGGCAGGACAAACCCCAACGCAACCGCTGGATCACGCCGACCCTGAAAAAACGGCTGACAGAAACCTTTGCCAATGGCGAACAGGCGATGCTGTTTCTGAACCGCCGGGGCTACGCACCGCTTACGCTGTGTCGGGCCTGTGGTCATCGCTTCCAATGTCCGAACTGCACGGCCTGGCTGGTTGAACATCGGGCATGGGGCAAATTGCAATGCCATCATTGCGGCTATCAGGCCAAGGCGCCCGATGCCTGCCCTTCCTGCGGGGCAGAGGGAAAACTGGCTCCTTGCGGGCCGGGCGTGGAACGCCTGTATGAAGAGGCGGTAGAAACCTTCCCCGATATCCGGGTAGAAGTCGCGACATCGGACAACATCATGGGGCCAAAGGCGGCAGCCGCGCTAATCAACCGTGTGCATAATCACGAAGTCGACCTTTTGATCGGCACCCAGATATTGGCCAAGGGCTATCACTTCCCGATGCTGACACTTGTTGGGGTGGTTGATGCCGATCTTGGCTTGGCCGGCGGCGATTTACGCGCGGCCGAACGCAGCTATCAGCTTTTAACACAGGTTGCTGGCCGTGCAGGGCGCGGGGATCGTCCCGGTACAGTGATCTTGCAAACCGCCGACCCGGCCAATCGGGTGATCAAGGCTATTGCCGCTGGTGATCGCGATGCTTTTAACGAGGTCGAGCTGTCCCAGCGTATGACCCATGGCATGCCGCCGCATGGTCGGTTGGCCGCCCTTATTATAAGTGGCAAAAAGGAAAATGAAGTCGATGAAGCAGCCTGGCGCATTGGCCGGGTTGCGCCGCGCGGGGATGGTCTGATGGTGCTTGGTCCTGCACCGGCACCATTATCGCTCTTGCGTGGGCGTTATCGGCGGCGGTTCATGATCCGGGCGGACAAAGGGGTCAAGATGCAGGCCCTGATCCATGACTGGCTGTCCAAGGTCAAAACGCCCGGCAGTGTTCGTGTGCAGGTCGACATAGATCCCTACAGCTTTATGTAGTTGGCGCTTGTTGCGCCAACTCCGGCTATTGGGAATATTGCGATTGCCACCAGTCGTACCCGTCGGGTCCGAGATAGCGTTCAAAAATACGCAGCAACCTGCCGTCATCGCGCATCTCGCGAATGATCTTGTCGTATTCTTCAAGAAAGGCTTCCTTGCCCGGATAGTCTGATGCCCGCGAGAACACGTTGTAATAGGGCGCGCGACGCAAAGGTGGATAAAGGAAGGCAACCCTGTCGCGATAGCGGTTCTGCAAACTGTGATAAATGGTGTTGAGGTAGTTTACCGGCACCACGTCAAAACGCTTTTGCAGCAGCATCGGAATCAGAAGGTCGCTGCGCGCCACGGTCTGTATATCGAGACCTGAATTCCAAAAGCTGCTGGTATAAGAGTAATCGGCAGCCGCACCGATCCTGAGACGTTCAAGGTCGGTGAAATCGTCAAACCGAATTTTGTTCTTGTCCTCGGCCCGCACGGCAAAGCGCCAATCAAGAAGCAGATGGGCCTCGTCCGGATACATAAGGTATTTGGTTCGTCGGTCATTCATCGACAGCGTCAATATGATGTCCGAATTGCCACTTTTTGCATTGTGCAGCAGCCGGCTGCCCGTATCGACAAAGCGAAACACATAGTCGCTGACGCCCATGGTGGTGAGAACCTCGGTCATGATATCGACATCAATGCCCATGGCTTCTTCGTGACCAAGCCATTTGAGAGGCGCTTCTTCAACGCCCTCTATCACCAGTGTGCGCGCCAAAGGAGTTCTGTAGGATAACAGGATCAGGCAAACTGCGGCGCATAGGCAAAGCGCCCAGGTCAGGGAACCTTGTTTTCGTGCTGCGGGCATCTTCGTTGTCATTCTTGCGGTCCTGAAAGCGGCGCGAGTGCATTTTGATGTCATACTATATTTAAGGAGTTAATTTGAGAATGCGTTGTGAAAACAATAATCAATCATCCGAAAACCAGCGCAGCATGTGCGATTGGGCGGAGCAAACCTTTGGCCCCGTCGCCGATCCCGCATCGCTCGTACAAAGGGCGCTCGTGGAAATGCAGGAACTTGGCGAGGCCGTCGATCAGCGCGACATCAATGAGATCGGCAAAGAGGCCGCCGATGTTCTGATCTTGTTGTATCGCCTTGCCGATCAGTTCGACCTCGATCTTGATCAGGAAGTTCAGGCCAAGATGGAAATCAATCGATCAAGGACATGGGTATCGAAGGGCGATGGCACAGGATCACATGTCTAAATCCATGGACTGCTTCTTTATATAGGAAGGGTGCCTTTCGATAATCAGGGGTGACAACCGGGTTGCCAAAGGCAGGTGATGGTCAGCTTCTGATGTGAACTCGATAACAGTTTGGGCGGTTCCAGATGACGATTTTGACCGTTCTGCGACCGCGCACTGTGCAAATTGCGGGATTCGTCATGAAAATGGTCGATCAAACTGCCCAATCGATGGATCGTCGGAAATGGGCGTCTTATAAAATAGTTGTAAGCCTGCCTTAAAAATGAGCGAATTCGCGGTGTTTTGGCCCATCTTTGCCAAAGAATGGAAAAGAGGGCGCAAATGCGCTTGCGCGGGGGTTGCCCCCTCCAAGGACATGTGATACCAAACGCTCGCTTCCCGGAAGGAACCCCTTTCGGGGGACCATTTTTTTATACGTATCCGAGTCGTTCTCATAACCAGAATTGAGGGCTTTCACCGGTGTCCCAAAATACTGCCGCGACCGGGCTCCAAGGGCGCTATGCCACAGCACTATTTGACTTGGCCAATTCGGCCAACCAGCTTGATGCTGTCAAAAGCGATCTTGAATTGCTCGACCAGGCCATCGCAAGCAGCGATGACCTCCGGAATGTACTCCGCAGTCCCGTGATTTCCCGGGACGTGCAGGCCAAGGCGATGGCGGCTCTTCTGGACAAGCTTGGCGTTTCCGAGTTGACCAAGAAGACCGTAGGGCTTCTGTCTCAGAAGCGTCGTCTGTTTGCCCTGCCGGATGTCATTGATTCCTACCTTTCCATGCTCTCGGCTCACAAGGGCGAAGTTACCGCACAGGTGACCTCGGCTTCCGAGCTGAAAAAAGAGCAAATCGAAGCCGTTACCGGCGCTCTCAAAGAAGTTGTCGGCGCCACTGTCAAAGTGGACCTTAAAGTTGATCCGGCTGTTCTTGGCGGTCTTGTCGTCAAGGTCGGTTCCCGGGTTTTTGATGCCTCGCTTCGTACTAAACTGCAGAAGCTCGAGCTCGCTATGAAAGGGGTTGCGTGATGGAAATCCGCGCCGCGGAAATCTCCGCTATTCTCAAGGATCAGATTGCCAATTTTGGTGCTGAAGCCGAAGTTGCCGAAGTCGGTCAGGTTCTGTCTGTCGGTGACGGTATTGCCCGTGTTTACGGTCTGGACAACGTTCAGGCTGGTGAACTTGTTGACTTCCCAGGTGGCATTAAGGGCATGGCCCTTAACCTCGAGGAAGACAACGTTGGTGTCGTGATCTTCGGTTCTGACCGTTCGATCAAGGAAGGTGACCAGGTTAAACGTACTGGCGCCATCGTTGACGTTCCGGTTGGCAAAGAACTTCTTGGCCGCGTTGTTGACGGTCTGGGTAACCCGATCGACGGCAAAGGTGATCTGGGTGCCAAAGAACGTCGCCTTGCTGACGTCAAGGCGCCGGGCATCATCCCGCGTAAGTCGGTTCACGAGCCAGTACAGACCGGTATCAAGTCGATTGACTCCCTGATCCCGATTGGTCGTGGCCAGCGTGAGCTGATCATTGGTGACCGTCAGACCGGTAAAACCGCCATCATCGTTGACACCATTCTGAACCAGAAGCCGGTGAACGATGCAGCGAAATCCGACAGCGACAAGATGTTCTCCATCTATGTTGCAGTTGGTCAGAAACGTTCGACCGTTGCACAGGTTGTCAAGGTCCTTGAAGAGCGCGGCGCGATGGACAACACCATTATTGTCGCTGCGACCGCATCCGACCCGGCGCCGATGCAGTTCATCGCACCGTTCGTTGCTTGCGCAATGGGTGAGTACTTCCGTGACAACGGCATGCACGCAACCATCTTCTATGATGATCTGTCCAAGCAGGCTGTTGCTTATCGTCAGATGTCGCTGCTGCTTCGCCGCCCGCCGGGTCGTGAAGCATTCCCGGGTGACGTCTTCTATCTGCACTCCCGTCTGCTGGAACGTGCTGCGAAGATGAATGACGAAAACGGCGCTGGCTCGCTGACCGCACTTCCGGTCATTGAAACCCAGGGTAACGACGTTTCGGCATTTATTCCGACCAACGTGATCTCGATTACCGATGGTCAGATCTTCCTTGAAACCGACCTGTTCTACAAAGGCGTACGCCCGGCTGTGAACGTTGGTCTGTCGGTTTCGCGTGTTGGTTCGTCCGCACAGATCAAAGCGATGAAGCAGGTTGCTGGCTCGATCAAACTGGAACTCGCTCAGTATCGTGAGATGGAAGCATTCGCACAGTTCGCATCGGATCTTGATCCGGCGACCCAGAAACTTCTGGCCCGTGGCGCACGTCTGACCGAGCTGCTCAAGCAGCCGCAGTACTCGCCGCTCAAGGTCGAAGAGCAGGTTGTTGTGATCTATGCTGGTGTTAAAGGCTATCTCGACAACGTTCCGGTGAACAAGGTTCGCGCCTTCGAAGAACAGTACCTGTCCGAAATTCGTTCGGCTGGCGCTGATATCCTCGATGCGATCCGCACCGAGAAGGTTCTGTCCGATGACAGCGAAGCCAAGCTTAAAGCGTTCCTCGACAAGTTCGCGAAAACCTTCGCGTAAGACTGAAACTTAGGCGAAGGAGGAAACGCAATGGCTAGTTTGAAGGATCTGCGCTCGCGCATTGCCAGCGTCAAGTCGACGAGGAAGATTACCTCGGCGATGAAGATGGTGGCAGCCTCCAAGCTCCGTCGTGCACAGGATGCAGCGGAAGCAGCCCGTCCCTATGCGGAACGCATGGGGACGATGCTGGGCCGTCTTGCAACTGCCGTCGGTAGCAATGAAGGCGCTCCGAAGCTTCTGGCCGGTACCGGTAAAGATGATGTGCATCTGCTCGTCGTCTTCACCGCAGACCGTGGCCTTTGCGGTGGTTTTAACGCATCGATCGTGAAAGCGGCTCGTGCGAAGGCCCTTGCCCTTAAGGGTGAAGGCAAGACCGTTAAAATCATCTGCGTCGGCCGTAAGGGCTCAGATGCGCTCAAGCGTGAATTTGGTGACAATATTGTCGCCCGGTATACTGGCATCGAGGGCAAGAAGGGGATTGATTTCTCCTCTGCAACCGAGGTGGCAGACAAGGTTCTGGCGCTTTACGACGAAGGCGAATTCGACGTCTGCACGATCTTCTACAACAAGTTCGTGTCCGCGATTTCGCAGGTAGCAACCGCTCAGCAGCTGATCCCGTTCGCGGGTGAAGAAGTTGACGAGCAGGAAGAAGCAACCGGTTCTTCTGCGGTTTACGAATACGAACCGTCCGAAGAAGCCATTCTGGCTGATTTGCTGCCACGTAACGTTGGCGTCCAGATCTTCGGTGCAATGCTTGAAAGCAGTGCATCTGAACACGGCGCGCGTATGTCCGCGATGGATAACGCAACCCGCAATGCCGGCGACATGATCGACCGACTGAGCATCGAATATAACCGCTCACGTCAGGCTCAGATCACCAACGAACTGATTGAAATCATTTCCGGCGCCGAGGCTTTGTAAGCGGGTCGCAGGAAGTTAACGGATAGCTTTGTCCGAGCAGGAGACAATACCTATGGCGAACAAGAAGGCGGGGAAAATTTCCCAGGTAATGGGCGCCGTCGTCGACGTTAAATTCGACGGCGAACTGCCTCCCATTCTGAATGCGCTGCATGTTGACAACAACGGTCAGCGCCTGGTTCTTGAAGTTGCACAGCACCTTGGTGAAAATGCGGTTCGTACGATCGCAATGGACACCACCGAAGGTCTGAGACGCGGTCAGGAAGTCATCGACACCGGTGATGCGATCTCGGTTCCGGTTGGTCCGGAAACCCTTGGTCGTATTCTCAACGTTATCGGTGAGCCGGTTGACGAACGTGGTCCGGTTAAATCAGCCAAGACCTCTCCGATCCACCGTGAAGCACCTGACTTCATTGACCAGTCCACCGACACCGAAATTCTGGTGACCGGCATTAAGGTTATCGACCTTATCGCGCCGTACACCAAAGGTGGTAAGATTGGTCTGTTCGGTGGTGCGGGCGTTGGTAAAACCGTCCTTATCATGGAACTGATCAACAACGTGGCAAAAGGCCACGGTGGTTATTCGGTCTTTGCCGGTGTTGGCGAACGTACCCGTGAAGGTAACGACCTCTATCACGAGATGATGGAATCGGGCGTTATCAACCCGGAAGGCGAATCCAAAGCTGCACTGGTTTATGGCCAGATGAACGAACCCCCGGGAGCACGTGCACGTGTGGCTCTGACCGGTCTGACCCTTGCGGAATACTTCCGTGATGAAGAAGGCCAGGACGTTCTGTTCTTCGTCGATAACATCTTCCGCTTTACCCAGGCTGGTTCGGAAGTGTCGGCACTTCTCGGTCGTATCCCGTCTGCTGTGGGTTATCAGCCGACGCTGGCAACCGACATGGGTGCGCTGCAGGAACGTATTACCTCGACCAAAAAAGGTTCCATTACCTCGGTTCAGGCAATTTACGTCCCGGCCGATGACTTGACTGACCCGGCACCTGCAACCTCGTTTGCCCACCTTGACGCAACCACCACGCTGAACCGTCAGATTGCCGAGCTCGGCATCTACCCGGCAGTTGACCCGCTCGACTCCACTTCGCGTGCTCTGGATCCGGGCGTCATTGGTCAGGAACACTACGAGACCGCTCGTGAAGTTCAGCGTGTTCTCCAGACCTACAAAGGTCTTCAGGACATCATCGCCATCCTCGGCATGGACGAGCTTTCGGAAGAAGACAAACTGGTCGTGGCACGTGCCCGTAAGATCCAGCGTTTCCTTTCGCAGCCGTTCCACGTTGCAGAAGTCTTCACCGGTACTCCGGGCGTGTTCGTTCAGCTCGAAGACACCATCAAGGCGTTCAAGGCGATCTGCGCTGGTGAATATGACCACATGCCGGAACAGGCATTCTACATGGTCGGCACCATCGAAGAAGCCATCGAAAAAGCCAAGAAGATGGCCGAAGCTGCCTAAGGCAGCTTTGGTCCCCCTCCGGCTAAGGAGCGAGGATTGTCATGACTGATACGACTGTACTGGAACTTGTTTCACCGTCTGCCCTGCTCAAATCCGAGCCGGTCGAGATGGTCGTTGTTCCGGGCACGGACGGGAATTTTGGTGTACTGCCCAAGCATTCGCCGATGATCTCGACCATTCGTCCGGGTGTCATCGACATCTATGCAGGTGGTAAGGTTTCCGAACGTATCTTCGTTGCTGGCGGTGTTGCAGAGGTTAATCCCGAGCGGTGCACCATTCTGGCAGAAGAAGCGGTTCCGGTTGCCGATTTGAAAGCTGACGAAGCACAAGCCCGTCTTGAAGCGGCAGAAGCCGACATCAAGACTGCCGAGACTGCACACGACAAAGCCAATGCCGAGCGCGCGCTTGACATTGCCCGTGCACAGATCCAGGCCCTGACCAACTAATCGTCGGTTTCAGAAAATCATTTCAAAAAAGGCCGTCCTGCTGGGACGGCCTTTTTTGTTGTCAACGCCGCAAGCAATCTAGCCACGCCACCCGGACTGGGCGCTCAGACTTGCTGCTTGTAAAATCCAGCCACCCCCAAATCCAATGACCAGAATAAATCCGAATGTGATCGCTGCCATCGGTCCAGCGACATTTGCGACCTGGCCCAAATTGATCGGGCTGATGGATTGTGCTGTGACAAGGGCAATTGTGCTTCCGGCGGTGACGCCGACCATCCCGCCAGTCGCGACCATCAGTCCGGTTTCAAGCGCCCCGGTTCTGGTGATCTGT
Source organism: Thalassospira sp. MCCC 1A01148 (assembly GCF_001613795.1). Classification (GTDB taxonomy): domain Bacteria; phylum Pseudomonadota; class Alphaproteobacteria; order Rhodospirillales; family Thalassospiraceae; genus Thalassospira. Next base: position 357,505 of record NZ_LPVZ01000019.1, on the reverse strand, counting down.
CCGGGTCGAAGACCCAGCGCACGCAGCATCGCAAGCGTTGCTGTTTGTTGCTGACGCAGTGCAATCAGCCCGCATACAATCACGAAGGCCGCGCCGATCGTTGCCAGGGTGGTCAGGCCAATCAGTCCTGTAACCACGCCATCAAACAGACGGGTAAGTTTCAAAAGTACCTGATTGATGAAAATGACCGGAATATCGGGGTAGGTATCCAAAGTGGGTGTAATTGCCGCCTTTGTGCCGACACCTTCTTTCAGGTCAATCGCACTGATTACCCCATGATCAAAGGCGGGATCCATCGGTGAGAGTACAATTGGAAAATCAAGCCCAAGTCGCGTCCAGTCGATCTGGCGTAAATTGGCGACTTCCACCACGTGCGATTGTCCAAGGATGTTCAGGGTCAGCTGATCTCCAAGCGTGATGCCGATGGCCCTTGCAGCCCCGGCATCAAGCGAAACCAGGTTCTCATTGAGGCTGTCGGGTTTCCACCAGTGTCCTGTCTTAATCGGGTTTTGGCGCATGTCCGATGTCGGCCGATCAGTCCATGACATGCCGCGGTCCCCCCGCAAGAACCAGTGATAGCGGCGCGGCACATCTGCGTGGGTCAGTGGTCGGCCATTGAGGTGTGTCACCCGGCCATGCAGGAACGGCATCTGGATGACGGATGTCACGGCTTCATTGTTCTGGATACTGGTACGAACAGCGTCTTGTTCAGCCGGTGGAATATCGAAAAACACCACATCAGGCGTTTGTGTTGGCAAAACGGATTTAAGGTGTTGCCCTGCCAGTGCCCCAAACAGCAGGACAGCGCACAAACAAGTCATGGCGAGCCCGAATGATGCCGTAATGGTTACAGTCGGGGCAGAAGGCCGGGAGATGTTACGCAACGCCAGACGCAGCGTAGGAGAGTGCATGCGTATTGTTGCAAGCTTTCCTGCCAGCAGGCGGACCGCCCGACCAAGCAGGACAAACAGTCCCTGACAGGTGATCAAAACCCCCAACAAAACAAGGGCGACCCAACCCAGGTCAATCAGGACACTGGCGATGGCAATCAGGCCAAGTGCGAGGAAAGCCTGCAAAAGGCTGAGTCGGGCTGATCGATGTTTCGCCTCTGTGGGGGATTGATGGCGAAACAGACAAGCGGGGGATGTCAGGCAGGCATCACGCACGGGCTTGATCGTGACAAGTGCGACAAACCCGAAGACGAAGGCGGTGATCAGCGGGCCATCTTTGAAATCCGGGTGAACATCAAAACCAAGAGTCTCACCGATCAAAGGGCCAATCGCGGTGCCGATGAGCATGGTTAGGATTACCGCAATCAGGATGGCGACACCGGTGACAAGTCCAAGCTGCCATATGATGCTGCGTGCGATGTCGCGCGAACGCGCACCCACGCTGCGTAGCGTGGCAAATCGCGAACGCCTTGCCGCAAGGTCAGCGCGCAGGGCATTACGGATTGCACTTGTCGCAATGGCAAAAATTGCGATGCCGATCAGGCTGACAAAGGCCGATGCGAAATCACCGATGCGCTCAAGGCCCGGTACGCCATCCGCAGCATTGACGATCCGCCAACCACTGTCGGGAAACCTGGCTTCAATGTCGGCAATGACTTGCTGGTGTGTTTGGCGGCTGTCTTGCGGAAGTTTGAGGCGCAAATACCAATAGACCTGCTTGCCAGGCGCCAGAAGGGGGCTTTCGCGATAGTGCTCCAGTGCGACGATTACCCTTGGACCCAGTGAAAACAGCCTGAATTTTCGTTCAGGTTCCGCCGCGATGCTTGCGCGAATTTGGTAACTGCGTCCTCCTAGATCAAGCTTGTCGCCAATCGCAAGTCCGGTGTCCTCGAGCAATTCCGGGCCAACGACGATCCCGGGCAGGCCGTCTTTGTTTTTTATCGCATCGCGAAGGGGGATGTCGGGCGACAGCCCCAAATTGCCAAACAGCGGGTAGGTTGCGTCAACCGCCTTTAATTCGGACAGAACCGGTGGCTGATCATTTGAAGGCTGGATCATTACCCGTTGTTCTATGCTGACACCGAGGGTGCCAAGCGTCTCGAGGAACGCTACCTCATCAGTTGTTGGCGCACGGTGAAACAAACGTAATGATATGTCGCCGCCGATGGTCTGTTGAGCAGATTGACGCAATCCATCGCGAACTGATTGGGTCAGGCTGACGGTCAGGACCAGAATGGTCACGGCAAAGACAAGGGTTGCAAACAGGATGGTGATGCCTGCACCAAGCTTGCGCAATTCACGCAGCGCGATCCGCAAACTCGTTGGAACATAAAGGGATTTGAAAGGAGCGGATGTCGGGCGGGACACGGCAGTCTCGCTGGCAGAAGGTTACGGCGTGGGCGTTAACGCCAGCCCCAGCCAGAATGATTCGATCATTTTCATCAGATCAATGAATTCTGTCACATCAACCGGTTTACGCAAATAACAGTTCGCACCGGCCGCATAACAGAGATCGACGTCATGCTCGGCACCGGATGTGGTCAGGACAATCACGGGAATGGATGCACAGTTCGGATCATTGCGGATATCACGCAACATTTCGCGGCCATCTTTGCGCGGCATGTTCAAATCCAACAGGATAAGACGCGGGCGCGGCGAATTGCGATAGGGGCCGTCCTGCTGCAAGAACTGCAGGGCAGCCATTGCATCTTTTACATGATGCAGCTCAACCGGTTGTTTGAATTCTCTAAGTGCTTCACGCACAAGGCGCGCGTCACCTGGATTGTCCTCGATCAACAACAGGTTGTTTGTTGTGCCATTTCTATGATCCGGCATGTTGATCCGCTATCCTTACGGGTGACCTCCCAGAAAGCCCGGCCAGCCCTGTTTTTTTTATTTCGTGAGCCTGTTAGTCAATTGATCCTAAAGAAAAGATGGCCCCCGCCATCGGTAAGTATTCTCTAAGACTATGTATATGATTATTTATTCATATATCCTTAAGTCTTATTCTCATACCCCAGCACGAACATCAATTCAATAAGACTTCAGTAAAGTTGCAGATATTATTCGTACGTATGAGATATAATGGCCCAAAAGTGCAGTAAAAAGGGCCTGCCGCGAACTATTTTTCTTTTGCGTTAAAGTTGAGAAGCGACAGCTCAGTTCGCCGTGATACCGATCTCACGAGCCAACGAGTCGAATCGGGTCAGCAGTTCTGGCTGTTGGGCAAATACCTTGCCGACCTTCTCATAGGCGGCTTTGGCATCGTCTTCCTGGCCCAGCACCATATAGGCCTGCATCAGGCGGGCCCAGCCGTCCGGGTCGTTTGGCTCTGTCTCAAGACGTTCGGCCAAACCATTGACCATCGACATCACCATTTCCTGACGTTGTTCGGGCGTGAGTTCTTCGGCGGCGGCGATGTCAGCCTGACTTGGGCCGGGTTGTGTGTTCTCGGCAAGGTTCAGGCGTCCTTCAATGTCGATCCCTTGCGCAAGCGCAGCCTCGTTGATCCGCCCCACCACCATTTGCAACCACGGCGCATCGGCAGGTGCATTGTTGGCAAGGGCGATCCAGCGATCAATAGCGGCCCCGACATTGCCTTCTTGCGCATCGGCAAGGCCAAGGTAAAACTGAATGCGTGGATCAGTGCTGTCGGTTTTTTCGGCTTCACGCAACACGCCACGGGCGGTTGCATTGATTTGACCATTATTGCCGCGCACAAGGCTTTCTGCATACATGGCAAGATAATCGCCATTGCGTCCGGACCGTTTGACGGCCTCAAGAAATGCGGTCTGGGCTTCTTGCGGGCGACCAAGCGCCATGAGGCTGGCACCAAGCAATTCCCATGCGCGCAAATCATCCGGGTCTTCCAGAAGTTTCTGCGACAGGTCGCTGACGGCACGATTCAAAACCGACTGGCGGTCCTCATCAGCACTTTGCGCCATGCGCATGGCATTGATTTCATCGGTGCGGCTGGCGATCGGCCGATCCGGCATGGTCGGGCTCCCCAGATCCAGATAAAGCCCAATGCCGCCGGCAATGAACAATACGATGAAACCTGCGGCAATGGCGCGCATTGGCGAACGGTTCGATGAGATGTGTGTTTCAGAACCATCCGCTTGTTGCTGCTTGATACGCTGGTCAGCAGCCAGAATACGGCGCTGGACCTCGATACGTGCTGCCGTGGCCTGCTCTGTGCTCAGCACGCCACGTTCGATGTCGCGGTCAATTTCGGACAGCTGGTCACGATAGACCGCAAGATCACGCGAAAGTTCGTTCTCCGGGCTGCCATCCTCAGCACTCTTTGCGGATGCTGGTGTTTCGCCATCCGCATCGGCGGTTTCGGTCCGGCTGTTTTGGAAGATCGGCCACAAAATGAACCCCGCAAGCAGCAGGGTCATCGCGCCAAGAACAATCCAGATGGTCATTATGCGTATCCTGTTCCTGGGCTTTTATTCTGCGGGAACCGCTTTGGCGGTGCTTTTGTGCGATCGGGTGGGGGCACCAATGCGATAGCGACGATCAGACAATGACATCAAACCGCCAAATACCATGACAATGCCACCAAACCACATCCACGGGATCATTGGTTTGACATAGAACCGTGTGATCCACTTGCCGCTTTCATCCTGATCCCCGATCACGGCATAGATATCGCCGGTGAAGCTTGACCGGATGCCCGCCTCGGTGGTTGGCATGCCTTCAACCGTATAGATACGTTTTTCCGGCGTCAGGGTGACGGTGCGCTCACCCGGCGTGGTAATGGTGATCTCCGCTTCGCGGGCTGCATAGTTCGGTCCCTGATATTCGCGGATGTCAGACAGGATAAAGGTGTGTCCGGCAAGCTCGGCACTTTCGCCAACCGCCAGCGACTGCACGGCTTCCTCAGTCCAGGCCTGTGAGCCGGTTATCCCGGCGACGACAATCGCCACACCGGCATGGGCCAACATCGTGCCATGGGCTGAGCGCGGCAGGTTGCACATGCGTCGCCAACTGGTGCTGAGCGGTTCGCGGAACAGTTTGATCCGGCCTGCCCATTCAAGGATCGATCCGACAAACAACCACGCCGCCAGGCCCATACCAAACAGGGCGATGGCAGGGCCACCCGCCAGCCAGAGCGTTCCCAGCACGACCACGGCGGTCGCAGCCAGCGCAATTCTGAGCTTGTTAAACACACCCATCAGGTCGGCACGTTTCCATGGCATCATCGGGCCGAATGCCATGGCAACAATTAGCGGGGTCATGATCGGGACAAAGGTCGCGTTAAAGAACGGCGCCCCAACAGAGATTTTTTCGCCGGTCAGGGTTTCAAGCAACAGCGGGTAAAGTGTTCCCAGCAAAACCATCGCAGCCGCGATTGACAACAGCACATTGTTGAAGACAAGTGCCCCTTCGCGCGAAATCGGCTGGAACAATCCGCCGCCCTTCAAAGAAGGTGCACGCCACGCATAAAGCGATAGCGACCCACCGACTGTGAGGCACAGCAGGAACAGGATAAACACCCCGCGCGTCGGATCGGTGGCAAAGGCATGCACGGATGTCAGCGCGCCTGAACGCACAAGGAAGGTGCCCAGAAGCGAAAAGGAAAAGGCCAGGATCGCCAGAAAGATGGTCCAGCTTTTCAGCGCGTCGCGCTTTTCCACCACGATGGCCGAATGCAAAAGTGCTGTGCCGGCAAGCCAGGGCATGAAAGATGCGTTTTCGACCGGGTCCCAGAACCACCAGCCGCCCCAGCCAAGCTCGTAATAGGCCCACCAGGACCCAAGTCCGATTCCGGCGGTCAAAAAGACCCAAGCGGCCAGAGTCCATGGCCGAACCCAGCGTGCCCAGGCCGGATCAACCCGGCCTTCGATCAGGGCGGCAACCGCAAATGCAAAGGCGACCGAAAAGCCAACATAGCCGAGATACAGGAATGGCGGATGGATGGCGATGCCCGGGTCCTGCAAAAGGGGGTTCATGCCCTCCCCGTCAAGCGGCGGGTTCAAGACGCGCTCAAACGGGTTGGAGGTCAGAACGATAAACAGAATAAAGCCAACCCCGATCAGCCCCATGACACCAAGCACACGGGCCAGCAAGGTCGGCGGAAGATTGCGACCAAATGCTGCAACCGCGCCACCAAACAGGGTCAGGATCAGCACCCAAAGCAGCATCGATCCTTCGTGATTGGCCCAGACGCCGGTGATCTTATAAATCATCGGTTTGGATGTGTGGCTGTTGGCCAGAACGTTCACGACAGAGAAATCCGAACTGACATAGGCATACGTAAGCGCAAGGAAACTTGTCGCAACCAATGCAAAACACGCAATCGCCAAGCGGGGTGCAACATTCAGAAGCGCCGCATCGCGACGGGACGCCGCCAAAAACGGAATCGTGGATTGGGCCACTGCCATCACAAGTGACAGTATCAGGGCGTAATGTCCGATTTCTACAATCATGTTCGCGTGTCTCGTCCCTAGCAGGCCTGAGGTTATCTCTTATGCGCCCGGATGCGACATATAATCCCTTTAAAAAGGCTTGGAAACCTTGCGGAATATCAAATATGCGCTATTTGCTGCACAATGCGGGCGAAAATATGGCAATAGTCGTTACATATTGTACCCAAACAGGCTATAAAACCGTGATCAGCCAGCATATTGGTAGGCCAGAGGTCAACAACCCATGAGTCAATGTCCCGTCATTGACATCGCACAAAAAGAAATGTGGGCACGTCGTGCGACGACGGCCTCCATTGTTATTGCTGCGACACTGATCCTGATCAAGGCTGTCGGCTGGTTTCTGACCGATTCCGTAAGTCTTCTGTCTTCCATGATTGATAGCATGCTTGACGTTGGCACATCTGTGATCAACTTCATGGCTGTGCGTTCGGCTTGGCGTCCGGCGGATTACGATCATCGCTTTGGCCATGGCAAGGCAGAACCATTGGCCGGTCTGTTCCAGTCCGCCTTCATGATTGGTGCAGCTGTTCTGGTGTTGGCCGAGGCCGCATCACGCCTTAATGAACCCAAACAGATATCCTTTGCCGTTGAAGGCCTGTGGATCATGGGTGTGTCGCTGGTCATGACAGTTGGTTTGGTTCTGCTTCAACGCAAGGCGGTCCGTATTTCCGGCTCTGCTGCGGTCGAGGCGGATTCGCTTCATTACAGCAGCGATATCCTGTCCAATCTTGCGGTCATGATTGCGCTGTTTGGCGGTATGTCCGGGCTGGCCTGGGCCGATCCGGCGATTGGCGGGATGGTTGCGATCTTCCTGCTGTATTCCGCGATCAAGGTCGGGCGCTCCTCGGTCGGGGTTCTGATGGATGCGGAACTTCCCGAATCTGACAGCCAGCGCATCATCGAACTGACCATGAAAAATCCCGATGTCATCGGTATTCATCGTCTGCGGACCCGTTCATCGGGTGTGCATCGCTTTGCCGAGATCGAGCTGATCATGGATGGTGGCATGTTGATGCGCGAATCACATACCATTTGCCATCAGGTGATGGACAGTATCCGTGCGGAATATCCCGATCTCGATATCACCATCCATCCCGAACCGCCCGAAGACATCCACCTTGATGAATTCAGCGGCTATACCGAAGATCCTGAATTCTGGCACACCGGCCGCGCCAAGCGTGCCGGACAGCATGATATCCCGGTTTCCAACAGTGGCGGTGAAGTCGCGGCCATGGGGCGCTAAGCGCCACCCGGTGACAACCCCGTCGCTTGGATTTGAAAGCAGTCACAAAAAATGGCGGACCCTTGCGGGCCCGCCTTTGTTTTATGCAGTGTTTTTGCAGTTTGCCGTGTTGAAACCTTAGAGAACGGTCAGCATGCTTGCGACCAGCGGATGACGGACAATGTCCTTGTCGCGCAACTGGACGCAGGCAATGTCATCAACATTGCGAAGGCGATCAGACATTTCTGACAAGCCCGACATTTCCGGCAGAAGGTCGGTCTGATCCGGGTCGCCGGTCAGGATCATGGTGGAGTTCCAGCCAAGACGGGTGACCAGCATCTTGAGCTGCCCATAGGTGCAGTTCTGTGCTTCGTCGATGACGACAAAGGCATTGTTGAGTGTACGACCCCGCATATAGCCAATCGGTGCAATCTCGATCGTGCCGTCCGAGATATAAGTCTTAAGGCGCTTGGCCCCAAGACGATCATTCAGCGCATCATAAAGCGGGCGAAGGTAGGGGGCCATTTTGGCTTCGACATCACCGGGAAGGAAGCCGATATTTTCCCCGGCTTCGACAGCAGGGCGGGCCAGAACAATGCGGGCGATATCGCCGTTATCAAGCGCCTCAACCGCCTTGGAGACCGCGATATAGGTCTTGCCGGTCCCCGCCGGGCCAAGGGCCATGACCAGATTGAAATTGTCGATGGCATCCATCAGGGCTGCCTGGTTCTCACTTTTCGGGCGGATGTTGCGGCGGTAGCTTTGATCGCGTTGTCCTTTCTGTTCTGGTTCGCCAAGCGGATGCCAATCGGCATTCTTTTCATCAAACAGCTCATGAACATTGGTGTTAGGCTGTTGCGGACGGTTACGACGACGTGCTGCGCGCTTACCCATGACGATCACCTCAACAAAGTTGCCAAAAAAGCAAAACGCGCCATTCCGTCATGGAAAGGCGCGCATTCAATTTTCATCTTGCGATGGAAGTGGCGGTAGGAGTTTCCGCCGGTCACAGCATGTTGCATGTGCGATCCGGGGGGCGAAAATTCTCGTTTTAAGACGCTTTTTCGCGGCACTCGGGAACCCCTCCTGCGGTCCAGTTATTGACCGTTGACTGGAATCGTACCCCTATATGCTGTGTCTTGTCACGGGTTTTTGCGCGATTAAATTTTCATGAAACAGGATTGTGAGTCTTTTCAGATATTTATCCCGCATCTGCGAAAGAACTTTTTCCCATCAACTCTGCGTTGATGCCCCGGAACGCGATGGCAACGCGGCACTGATCACCCAGGCAAGGGTTAAAAACGCGATTGATGTCACAAGACACCCGACCAGTCCGCCATACAGATAGGCTACCCCCGAAAGCACCGTGCCGGTCAATCGCCCGATGGCATTCGACATATAATAGAAACCGACATTCATCGCGACCTTGTCGCCCTCGGCATAGGCAAGGATCAGGTAGGAATGCAGCGATGAATTGATCGCAAAGACAATCCCGAACACCAGCAATCCGCCCAGAACTGCAAGTTCTGGGGCGATATCATGTGTGATGGCTGCGGCAATTGCCGCCGATACGGCAATCAGGACTGCAATCCAGATTTGCGCAGTTCTGCCGTCCGGCTCGCGGGTTTTGGCACGCAACATCTTGGGGGCAATGGCCTGAATAAAGCCATATCCGATCACCCAAAGCGCCATGTAGCTGCCGACTTCGATATGGCTCCAGCCAAGCTCGGATGCCAGAAACACCGGCAACCCGACGACAAACCAGATATCGCGCGATCCGAACAAAAACAGCCTTGCTGCCGACAGAACATTGATCTTGCGGTCACGCGAAAAGACATCGCGGAACTTCGGCTTTATGCCCCCGGCCGGACCTGCCATTGCCGATCCGAGCGATATGGCAACCGCAATCAGGGTAAGCGCAAGACCTGCCGCCATTGCCAAAAGTGCACCTGAAAAACCAAGCCAGGACAGTAGCGCGCCACCCATGAAAAAGCCCACGCCCTTAAGCGCGTTCTTCGATCCGGTCAAAAGCGCGACCCAGCGGAAAAGCGCACCGTCAGCATTAGCAGGCACCAGAACCTTGATTGCCGATTTGCTCGACATTTTGGTCAGGTCCTTGGCAACGCCTGATGCAGCCTGAAGCCCCATGACATAGGCCACCGAAAGGGCGGGGAGCCAATCGGGATTGGTAAGTGATAGGGCGGTTAGCGAAGCGATTTGTAATGCCAGCCCGGCAAACAGGGTAAAGCGCAATCCGCGTGCCTGGGCCAGCCATCCACCGACCAGATTGGTGACGATCCCGGCCACTTCGTAAAGGATGAACAGAAGTGCGATTTCAAACGCCGAATAGCCCAGCGCATGAAAATGCAACAGCACCAACATGCGAAGCGCCCCGTCGGTCAGGGTAAAGCCCCAATAGGCCCCGGTGACCAGCGCATAATTGCGGATTGCGGCCGACATCTTTGCTAGTTCCCCAAAAGATGTTGCGCGACTTTGACGGTCAAATCCGCCATGCGGCAGACATATCCCCATTCATTGTCATACCAGGCCAGAATTTTGACCTGACGCTTGTCGATCACCATGGTCGATCCGGCATCAATGATTGAAGATCGGCTGTCATTAAGATAGTCGGCACTCACCAGCGGGCGTTCTTCATATCCAAGAATACCCGAAAGATACGTTTCCGATGCCTCTTGCATCAGTCGATTGACGGTTTCGACATCGGTATCCTCGGCCACTTCGAACACGCAATCGGTCAGCGATGCATTCAGCAGCGGAACGCGCACGGCAATGCCGTTCAGTTTGCCCTTGAGTTCCGGGTAAATCATCGTGATCGCGGTGGCAGAGCCCGTACTGGTCGGGATCAGCGATTGCAGGCAGGACCGTGCGCGGCGCAAATCCTTGTGCGGCAGATCGACAATCGTCTGGGTGTTGGTCACATCATGAATGGTGGTGATGGATCCATGCACGATCCCAAGCTTCTCATGCATGACCTTGACCACCGGCGCCAGACAGTTGGTTGTGCAACTCGCCGCCGTCAGAAGGTGGTGGTGCGTTGGGTCATAAAGATCATCATTCACGCCGTAAACGATGTTAAGCGCACCTTCCTTGACCGGGGCGGCAACGATGACCTTTTGAACCCCCTGATCGAAATAGGGCTGCAATGTTTCGGGTGTTTTGAATTTGCCGGTGCATTCCAGAACAATGTCACAGCCCATGCCGACCCAATCGGTCTCGCCGGGGGTGGCGTTTTCGCTAAAACTGATCTTGTGCGTCTGATCGATCACCACGTGATCATCAATGCAGGCTACACCATTGCCCCAGCGGCCATGGACCGAGTCAAATTCCAGCAAATGGGCCGCGGTAACGGCCCCGCCCTTTATTTCATTGATGTGCACAAATTCAAGGTTCGGGTGTCCCCATCCAGCGCGCAGAACCAAGCGCCCCATGCGGCCAAAACCATTGATGCCAACGCGAATTTTACGGCTCATGTCAGGGCTCCGTTAGTTTGCAATTTTTGATGGGTTGAACCAGCCGCGGGTGCGGTTGGCAATCGCGACGAGCGACAGCATCACGGGTACTTCGACCAGCACACCAACCACGGTGGCAAGGGCTGCACCCGATGAAAAGCCAAACAGCCCGATGGCAGTCGCCACAGCCAGTTCAAAGAAGTTCGAGGCCCCGATCATCGAAGACGGCGCAGCGATTTTATGCTCCACGCCCAGCACCTTGTTGGCGACATAGGCGATGGCCGCGATGAAATAGGTCTGCAAAATGATCGGCACCGCCAGAAGAGCAATGATCATCGGTTGAGCAAGGATCTGTTGCCCCTGAAAGGCAAACAGCAGAACCAGCGTGCTTAGCAACGCAATCATCGATACGGGTTTAAGCTTGGCATCAAAGCTGTTGAATGCCGCGACCCCGCCTTTCATGACGCGGTTTCGGATGATCTGCCCGGCAATCACCGGAATAACGATAAACGCCACAACCGAAATGGTCAGCGTTTCCCACGGAATAGTGATTGCCGAAATGCCCAGCAATAGGGCCACAATCGGCGCAAAGGCAAAGATCATGATCGTGTCATTAAGTGCCACCTGGGTCAGCGTAAAGTTTGCATCCCCCTTGGTCAGGTGCGACCAGACAAACACCATTGCTGTGCAGGGGGCTGCCCCCAACAGGATAAGACCGGCGATATAGCTTTCGATTTGTGACTCGGGCAAAAGCGGGCGGAATAGAAAGCCGATAAACAACCAGCCAAGGGCGGCCATGGTAAACGGCTTGATCAGCCAGTTCACACCAAGTGTTACGCCAATCCCGCGCCATTGCCGTCCGACTTCATGCAGGGCACCAAAATCGACCTTCATCAACATCGGCACGATCATGAGCCAGATCAGAACCGTGACCGGCAAATTGATCTCATAGGCGGTCATATTGCCGATCGCCTGAAACACATCGGGGAACAGTTCGCCAAGGATGATGCCGACAATGATGCTTGCAGCGACCCAGATGGTCAGAAAACGTTCGAAAATACCCATCTAGCAGCATCCTTTGTCAGTGTTGGTGGCTGAACGGCTTGGCAACCCGCACAGTTCGGGGTGTCCTTGGCAGCAATCATCGGCAAGGAACCCCAAAAGATCGCGCATCGCATCTGGCACAATCCGGTAAATGATCGACCGGCCTTCGCGTGTGCTTGTGATCAGACCCGCCTGACTAAGCGTGGTCAGATGCGATGACATGGTGTTGTGCGGAATGGATATCTGCCGGGCCAGTTCGCCCGCGGCAATGCCATCATTCCCCGCACGGACCAGCAGCCGGAAGGCCGCCAGTCTGTGTTCCTGTGCCAGGGCGCCAAGGGCGCTGATTGCGTGTTTTGTTTCCATATGTCGGGAATTATCGACATATAGCCACGCTGGCAAGTGACATTTGTATTTCAGTGATGCGGACTGTTATGCGTGAGAGCAAAAAAGTAATTTGAAACAGTAAGGTAGGTTCGATCAAAAAAATAAGTTTAAATAACTAGAAATATAGTTATAATAGCGCCATGAGCGAAAAAACAGTTGCACCGGCCTTTGCCGCCTTGGGCCACGAAGCCCGTCTGAAAATCTATCGTCTGTTGGTAAAGGCAGGTGATGAGGGACTTAATATTGGCGATATCGGACGGCTGGTTGGACTGCCGGCCTCGACCCTTTCCCACCATCTGGGGACTTTGGTTCAAGCCGGTCTGGTCAAGCAGGAAAAACAAGGCCGTGAAACCCGCAATCGGGCGGATTTTGATGTGATGCGTGATCTGGTCGGCTTTATCGCGGACGAATGCTGCAGCGGCGTTGATCTTGATGCCGTACGGGAACAGGAAACCGCCGACTGAGCGGCGCGTTTTTTTGGGTTAAAGAAACTAATTTTCTAGGGATATAGATATGAGTGCCCTGACAGTTCAATTGCGCCGCTTTGGGTCATCTGCACGACAGATTGATCGTGTGTTGCTGGCCGCCTGCATCATCCTTGCCGCGATCTTTATCTTGGACGCGCCGCAATTTGTGCCAAGCGTGCTGTTCACGGCCAATTCCTTTGCCGAAACTGCGCCGTTCCTTGTTCTTTCCATCGGGATTGCTGCTTATGCCACGGCAACCGGGGCCGATAACCTGATTTCACGCGCCTTTGCCGGGCGGCCTGTGCGGATGGTCTTTACCGCTGCGGCCTTTGGGGCGTTGTCGCCATTTTGCTCTTGCGGGGTGATCCCGCTGATTGCGGCCCTGCTTGCCATGGGGGTTCCCTTGGCGCCGGTCATGGCATTCTGGTTGGCAAGTCCGGTGATTGATCCGGCGATGTTTGTTCTGACCATGGGGACGCTCGGTACCGATTTTGCCGTGATCAAAATGATCTCGGCGATTGCGCTTGGTCTGATGGGCGGTTTTGTCACCATGTGGTTGGGTGCGCGGGGTTTTCTGTCTGATCCACTACGCGACGGCGTTGGCAATGGCGGCTGCGGCGGGGCGAAGGTGCGGTCCCACAAGGCCGTCTTCTGGAAGTTCTGGCAGGATGGCGAACGGATCAAAAAGTTCCGCACGTCCGCTGTGTCGAACATGATCTTTCTGGGGAAATGGCTGGCGTTTGCCTTTCTGCTGGAAAGCATCATGGTTGCTTATGTCCCGGCCGAAAGTGTTAGTGGATTGCTTGGTGGCGACGGGCTGGCACCGATTGCGATTGCCACCCTTGTCGGGGTTCCTGCCTATTTGAATGGCTATGCTGCGCTTCCGATCATGGAAGGCCTGATTGCGCAGGGTATGCAATCGGGGGCGGCAATGGCGTTTCTGGTGGCCGGTGGTGTGTCATCCATCCCGGCGGCGATTGCGGTCTTTGCGCTGGTGAAAAAACCGGTCTTTGCGCTTTATCTGGTCTATGCGCTGGTCGGTTCGTTCGCAATCGGCGTCATTTCGCAAGCTTGGCTGGGTTAAACCGTCCGCTTCATGTCCGATATGATGATTTCACGGTGGCAATACCGTTAAAAATCGCTACATTGCGCGCCAAGAAATTCATATCGGATTAAAGTTGATAACCATGTCGATGATTGACCAGCAGGTATCGCGTCGCCGTACCTTCGCCATCATTGCCCACCCGGATGCGGGTAAAACGACCCTGACCGAAAAGCTGCTGCTGTTCGGGGGTGCCATTCAGATGGCAGGTGCGGTGAAGGCGAAAAAGGAACAGAAGGGTGCCCGTTCGGACTTCATGAAGATCGAACAGGACCGCGGTATTTCCGTGTCTTCGGCTGTGATGACCTTCGAGTTTGAAAAGAACATCTTCAACCTGCTTGATACGCCGGGCCACGAAGACTTTTCCGAAGATACCTATCGCGTGCTGACCGCAGTTGATTCCGCCGTCATGGTGATTGACGGTGCGAAGGGCATCGAGTCCCAGACCCGTAAGCTGTTTGAGGTCTGCCGTCTGCGTGACGTGCCGATCACGACTTTCGTCAACAAGCTTGACCGCGAAGCCCGTGATTCATTCGAACTGATCGATCAGATCGAACAGGATCTCGCCCTTGATGTCTCGCCGGTAACCTGGCCAATCGGGTCGGGCCGTGATTTCCATGGCTGTTACGATCTGGTCAATGATCAGCTTCTGTTCATGGAAAAAGGCGGCAATGTCGTCAAGGAAGCCATTCCGATCAAGGGGCTTGATGATCCGAAGCTTGATGAGCTGATCCCGGATTATCTTCTGGAAAAGCTGCGCGAGGAAGTCGAAATGGTGCGCGAAATGTGCCCGCCATTTGATTTGCAGAGCTATCGCGAAGGGCATCTGACGCCGGTCTTCTTTGGGTCGGCCGTCAATAACTTTGGCGTGCGTGAATTGTTGCGCGGCATTGGCGAAATTGCACCGACCCCGCGCCCGCAAGAGGCGGCAACGCGTCTGGTCGAAGCGGTTGAGCCAAAGGTGGCGGGCTTTGTGTTCAAGGTACAGGCCAACATCGACCCGAACCATCGTGACCGCATTGCGTTTATTCGTCTGTGCTCTGGCCACTTCAAACGCGGCATGAAGCTCAAGCACGTTCGTGCGGGCAAACAGATGGCGGTGCATAACCCGATGCTGTTCTTTGCCAACGAACGTGACATTGCCGAAGAAGCCTGGCCGGGTGATATCATCGGCATTCCGAACCACGGGACGCTTCGTATCGGCGATACCCTGACCGAGGGCGAAGAGCTTCGCTTCCGCGGTGTTCCGGCCTTTGCCCCGGAATTGCTGCAGAAAGTCCGTCTGGATGACCCGCTCAAGGGCAAGCATCTCCAGCGCGCGCTTGAACAGCTTGCCGAAGAAGGCGCATCACAGGTTTTCAAACCGATGATGGGGGCAGACTGGATCGTTGGCGTCGTCGGGCAACTGCAGTTCGAGGTTCTCAAGGAACGCATTTCGGCCGAATATGGCATCAAGGTGCATTTCGAACCGACCCCGGCCTATGCCGCGCGTTGGGTGGTTGGCGATCCGGCGGAAATCAAGAAGTTCCGCGATACCAACCAGTCCGCGCTGTTTGAAGATCACGATGAAACGCTGGTCTTCATTGCGCGCAATGCCTGGCATCTTGATACGACCCAAAGCGACTGGCCGAACCTCAAATTCGAATCCACCCGCGAACAGAATCTGGTTGCGGCCTGATCATTGGCTGCCGACCATGTGAAAAAGCCGCCCCGATCAAGGGCGGCTTTTTGTTTGGTGTAGGCAGGTCGTCGCGATAGTTTTGATTTTCGACGTCACAGAAGGGCAACCAAATGACCGGTGATCGCAAGACACATTGGGACTGCGTTTATCGCGAAAAGCCCGAAGCCAGCCTGACCTGGTATCAGGATCGCCCGGCGGCGTCGCTGGCGCTGATTGATAACGCCCGGTTGACGCCATCCTCCTCGGTGATTGATGTCGGCGGCGGAACCTCTCGGCTGGCGGCATCATTGCTGGCTATCGGTATCCGCGATGTGACGGTTCTGGATATCTCAGGCGTTGCCTTGGACCATGCCCGTGATCAGCTTGGCGGTGCGGGCAAGTCGGTAAAATGGATTGCAACCGACATCACTGCTTGGTCGCCGGATCGCCAATATGATCTTTGGCACGATCGCGCGGTATTTCATTTCCTGGTCGATCCGGATGAACGCATGGCATATGTCGCGAACCTCAAAAAAGGGCTTCGCATAGGCGGGCATGCCATCATCGCGACCTTTGCGCCGGACGGGCCGGAAAAATGCAGTGGCCTGCCCGTTGTGCGTTACAGCCCGGCTGAACTTGGTGCTGTTCTGGGTGATGATTTTGAACTGATCACCCATCGCAACGAGATGCATCAAACCCCGATGGCCAGAACGCAGTCCTTCCAGTTCAGTCTCTTTCGCCGGATAGCTTAGCAGCCTAGCCTAATTGCTGATGAAATATCGGCCGACACCAACCAGAACCATGCCCACTGCCATGGCGGCAAACAGGTTGCGCGCGAGCGCCATGGTAATCACGGTGGCGGCAGCCCCTGCAATGCCAATCGCACCTGCCGAAAGGGCGCTGGGTACCCAGACGGAAATCAAAACGGCACCGGGCAGGCGTTCCAGTACATGCGCCCAACGACCATGTTGCGGCAAACGGTCCGCCATCAGAAGGCCCCCCAGCCGCATACCATAGGTCACGGCTGCCATGCCAAGAATGGTCAGAACGGCCTCTAAGCTGAAACTTGTCAGATCGGGGAATTGGGTCATTTGCCGGTCTCCACTGCGGGGGTGGCGCGGGTGGCGCTGTTTTTGCCTTCCGGCGCGCCATAGGCATTGCGGCCTTCGACGGCAAATTCGGCCTCAAGGCTGTCATCATCCATGTCTTCACGCCATGTCAGTGCGGCAACAACCACCCCTGCACCTGCACCGACCAGGATCGACCAGGTTCCGGGCAAGGTGAAATGGCCAATCACGGATCCAATGGCCGCTGCAATCCAAGGTAAAAGGTCAACGCGCCCCTTCCACATGCCAATGGTGAGTGCGGCAAACACGGCAGTGAACGCGAAATCAAGCGCATAGACTTCCGGGTCAGGAATGCCGCCGCCAAGCAGGTAACCAACCGTATTGCCCGTCGCCCAGACCACACCAAGGAACATCCCGCCGCCCAGCAAGAATCCTGGATTGGCAAGGTCCTTTTGGGTCATCGACACGGCCCAGTTTTCATCGGCGACCATATGCATGCCGGTCACCTTGACCCAGAGCGGGCGACCGCGAAACACGGGGCGCAAGGATGCCCCGATCAGGATATAGCGCATATTGATCACCGCGGTTGCGATGATGATGGTGGCACTCGGGATGGTTTCGCGCCACAGATCGACCGACACGAACTGTGCCGATCCGGCAAACACCGCCAGGCTCATAAATAAAAGTTCGCCAAGCGACAATCCGCGCTGTGCGGCCAGAACGCCAAGCACCGCACCAAAGATTATGGTGCTGGGCAAAAGCGGCAGGCAGGCAAGGGCGCCGCGTCTGATGGTGTCAGAATCAAAATGGCCCGTTTTGGGCTGGCTTTCCGGGTGTTTTTCGGGCTGTCCGGGGCGTGACATTTCCGACGTTTCCTATGGTTGTTGGCAGCCGGTTCTTTGGCGTGACCGGTGCGTCCTTTTTATCATGCGGTGGGCGAGGAGCCATTGTTTCAGGCTCCATAATGATCGACATCAGATAGTCGGTCTTGGACGATATTGCTATCGATTGCGATTGCCGGTTTTCACTTGGCAGTCAGGCAGCGTCGCCTGCGAAATCAGCAATCAGCATATCAAGAAACAGGTTGGTGATCGGGTCGGGCTGTTTGGTGTCATCAAGGCTTGCCTGAAACGTGACCTTCACCGTCAATCGGTCTGGCAGAATCATGCGCATGCGACCGGCATCCACAAACTGCTTGGCATAGTGTTCGGGCAGATAACCCAGAAATGCACCTGACAGGATCAAACGTGCTTCGGCCTCCATGTCTGATACGGTTGCGTGCGGCCGGGCAATCGCGAATTCCTTAAGGTCCCTGCCAAGCCAGGATTTGCGCCCGATCAGGCGGTAACGCCGGATTTCATCAATGTCGATTTCGTCATCGGGCTGGGTAAAAAGCGGATGGTCCGATCCGCAATAGAACCGATGGGTTTCACCGTAAAGCGGGATATAGCGCAGACCCAGAACGGTTTTCGGAAAACTGCAGATGCCAATCTGGATATTGTCGGTCACCACTTCACGCAACAGGTCATTGGGCGGATAGGTCACGACATTGAGCGTCACATCCGGGGCGCGTTCCATAAAGCGTGCAATGGTTTTTTCGATCCGGCGTGCAGCAGGATCGGTGATGGTATTATCCGTCAGTCCGATGGTCAGGGTGCCGCTTAGCTTGTCACGCAGTGCTCGCATCTTGGTTTCATATTGCGCGACCGATTTGAACAGCCGGTGGGCTTCTTCAAATACCACCTGTCCCTCAGCCGTCAGCGCAAAGCCACCCCGTCCGCGTTTGCAAAGTGTGAACCCAAGCCGGGTCTCAAGGGCGGTGACATAGCTTGAAATTGTTGAAAGTGACAGGTTGAGATCGCTTTGTGCAGCGGCAAATCCCCCGGCCTCGACGATGGTCAGGAAAATACGCAAAAGCTTCAGGTCGGCCTGTTCCGTGATCATCGGGTCAATTCCATGCGGTAAAAGTCATTACTTTGGAAAATGCCAAAGTAAAGTTCAGAAATACGTGATTTTTAAGTGCCGCGCAATTTGATCTGATCGGGCCAACAACAATATCCGGCCACTGGTTCAATGTCCGCGAACCAATGCCCCGATCAGGAGGTCCCATGTTCACCGACGACAAACTTGCAAAACTGCGCGAAAAATACGGCAACACCAAAGGCGCAGACATTTTTGATCCGCATTTTCGCGAAGTGGCGGCATCGCAGTTTTCTGAAAGTGGCGCGCGCAAATGGCCATTTGCCGGTGTGCCAACTTTCCTTGATGCGCCGTTTGCCGCCGATGCCGAGAACGAGAATTTTGCAGGCCTCGACATCGCACTGGTTGGCGTGCCGATGGATCTTGGTGTCAGTAACCGTGCCGGTGCACGACTTGGCCCGCGTGCGGTACGCAATATCGAACGCATCGGTCCGTATGAACATGTCCTGCGCATGGTGCCCGGGGCCATGGCACGCATCGCTGATATTGGCGATGTACCGTTTCGTAGCCGATATTCATTGGAAAGCTGCCACGAAGATATTGAGGCCTATTTCAATAAGATCGTTGGTGCCGGTGTCATTCCGATTGCCATCGGTGGCGATCATTCGATCAGCTATTCGATCCAAAAGGCGGTCGGCAAGGATCGCCCGGTCGGCATGATCCATCTTGATGCCCATTGTGATACCTGCGGGGAGTATGATGGATCGCGGTTCCATCATGGTGGCCCGTTCCGCGAGGCGGTGATGGATGGTGTGCTTGATCCCGAACGCACCATACAAATCGGCATTCGCGGCCCGTCGGAATATGTCTGGGAATTTTCCTATGACAGCGGCATGACCGTGATCCACGCCGAAGAAGTCCCGAAAATGGGCGTTGAGGGCGTCATCGCCAAGGCGCGCGAAGTGGTCGGCGATGGCCCGGTTTATCTGTCATTTGATGTTGATTGCCTGGATCCGTCCTTCGCACCGGGCACGGGCACGCCAGAGGTCGGTGGCCTGACCTCGCGCGAGGCATTGGCGATCCTGCGCGGTCTTAAGGGGATTGATTTTGTCGGTGCCGATGTTGTCGAGGTTGCCCCGCAATATGATGCCACGACCAACACCGCCCAGGTCGCGGCACAGGTTCTGTTTGAAGAGCTTTGTCTGGTGGTCGATGCGATGAAGCGTCGCAATGGCGAAGCATAAGGCCTTGCCGTAAAACCCGATGAACGACCTGTCCGTACGCTTTGTCGTTATGGACAGGTCTTAATGATCAAGACTGGCGATAAACGCACCGGGACTGACACCCCACATGGCCTTGAAATGTCGGTTCAAATGGCTTTGGTCGGCAAAGCCCGTGGCAGCCGCTGCATCGGCAATGGTCGATCCGTCAAACAGCATCCGCTTGGCCCGACGCAATCGCATATGGTTGAAATAGGTGTGTGGCGGAAGCCCGGTTGCCGCACGGAACACGCGGAGCAAATGAAACCGGCTAAGCCCGGTCACAGCGGCCAGATCATCCAGTGATATATTCGCATCGAGATGGGCCGCCATATAGTCAATCACCGCCTCGACGCGCTTGTCCTCGGACCCCGGTTGATAGGAATAGGGCGGGGCATCCGCATGGCGCAGCGCAAAGCGGGCTGCGCTGTAAAGAAGCTGGCTGTCGCGTTCCAGCAACCTGTTTGAGCCGTCTTCTTCGGGCCGGAACAGGCGGTGCAGACCTTGCAGTTGTAAATGCAATTCCGGGTCATTGACCACGCAGGTGCCAAAGAATGGCAAGCCGGTGTTCTTTGGTGATGTCTCTGCCACCAGTTCACCAAACACCTTCGGGTCGATGAACATGATTTGGTACTGATACCCATCATCAGATGCCGGGCCACCGTCATGAACCTGCATCGGGTTCATCATCAAGATCTGTCCGCGCGCGGCGACATAATTGGTCCCACGCGTCATGAACCGCTCGGCCCCATTCAGGATGGTGCCAAACGCGTAATAATCGTGGCTGTGTTTCGGGAAAGAGAAATTCTTGTAGTCGGCCTCGAACATATCAATGCCGTCGGCTGCCCGCCAATGACGGGCAATCTCGCGGGGACGCCTGGACGCCGGTCGGGATGATCCCGGACGTCGAGCAGGCGCAGAGCTATGTCGCGACACTTTGTTCATCGCCTCATTATAGCGTTTCTAACGATGCGCAGCTTGTACAATATTGTCATGGCGACATTTTAATCCGCTTTCTTCCAATGGGTTCCAGAAAGCGAAAATGGGTCTGGCGGTCGTGCCGATTCGCGGACCAAGACCGCAAAACTGACTTTTTGACGCATTTTGAAATGGATAATGTGCCCCCGCCCAATTGTATAGATGCATGTTCATATGAACATTTTCAGGTGGGCGTTTTGTTGTTTTCTATATTCTGAATGCGCGTCTTGTACGTTGCGCCATGGACAAATGCTGATTTCATCCAACTGAAACAATCCCGGACGCAGAGCGGATGTAAGGATCACGCCAAGTGTAGTTCTTACTGTTTGGATGTCCCATGTTTCTTGACCGAATTCGCATTGGTTCGCGCATTTTCGCTGGTTTCTTTGTTCTTGTGGTTATGCTTGTCGGCCTGTCTGCGCTGTCTTCAACCTATTTGCTGGGGTTTGGTTCCCATGCAGACCGCATAGCCAAAAGCACCGGGTTGGTCGGACTTGCCAACGACTATGCATTGCGCCTTGAACGCCTGTCCAATCAGGTTCTGCTGTTTGCCCAAACGGTCGATCCGCTTGATCGTGACGGCATCGCCACCATCCGCGAAGCTGCAGAGCAAAGCGGCGCGACGTTGGTAGCTGAACTGCGGATGAATGGTGATACTGAGCGGGCCGATGCGCTTGAAAGCCTGAGCGCAGATTACATCGCAACGCTTGAGCCACTTGTGCTGCGCGCGGAAAACCTGTCTGCGGCGTCAGAAACCATGCTGCTTGGGGCCAATCAGCTCGGAAAATCTGCGGCCCGGCTCGAAGATTTCATCACCAAGCGAAACCCGGCCATCGCCGAAAAATTCGACGACAAACTTGCAACAGCCAATTTGTCCGCAATCGTTAATTCGTTGCAGTTCTCGATACTGCGCACCCCGGAATCCCTTGATGCCGCACGCACACAGACCTCTGCCCTGACGGACTTGCAGGAAGAAATCAAATCTTCCTTTGATGGTTTGACCCGCAATGACAAAAAGCTGTTTTCCTATGCAATTCGCGACAACGACTTGCTGAAACAGGGGGCAAATCAGCTGGAAGCCTCGATTGCAGGTTTCCGCCAGTCGATGGATGCCTTTAAGTCGGCGGTCCGCGAAGTTCAGACCATCACCCAGAACATTCGATCCGATGCGATGGCCAATCAGATCGCGCTTGTCGATGCTGCGCACAGCCAGTCCGAAAACTCTGCCCTGACCAACATCGTGGTGGCGGCCATCGGTGTTGTGGTTGCTGTTGCCCTGGCCCTTGGGATCGCCATGAGCATCCTGCGCCCGCTCAAACGTGTAAATGGTGACATGACCCGCCTGAGCGAAAACGACACCAATATCGCCCTTTCCGATATCCAGCGTCGTGACGAATTCGGTGCAATGTCGCGCACAGTGGCCATTTTCCGGGAAAATGCGCTTAAGATCGAAAGAATGGCTGAAGAACGCATCACGCTTCAGCGCATCGAAGAGGAAAAACGCCGTGCCTCATTGGGGGCGATGGCCGAAACGATTGAAGGCGAAACCACGGGCCTTGTTAAATCGGTCAATCATCAGGTCACCCGTATGCGTGAAGCCGTGATTGAAGTCGCGGCAGCGGCCGAACGTGTGACGGTGCAAACCGAATCTGCGAACGGTGCCGCACAGGACAGCCAGTCACATTCCAATGCCATTGGGGATGCCGCCAACCGCTTGCGCGAAGCCATCGTCTCGATTGCCAACCGCGTCGAGCATCAGCGCGAAATTGCCCAGAACGCCGTCGGTTCGACCGAGGAATCGGCAAAGGCCGTCGATGACCTGCGCGAAGTGGCGACCAGCATCGAACAGATTGTCGATCTGATCCGCGGCATTGCCGGGCAAACCAACATGCTGGCCCTTAATGCGACGATCGAGGCCGCCCGTGCGGGGGATGCCGGCAAGGGCTTTGCCGTGGTTGCCGCCGAGGTCAAAAACCTTGCCAGCCAGACCGAGCGCGCCACCGAACAGATTACCGAACATGTCAACGCCATGGGCGCTGTGACGGATCGTTGTGTCGCTTCAATGGAAGACGTTGGCGTGACGGTGCGCTCCATGATGTCGATCTCCGAAGAAGTCGCCGGTGACGTTGAACATCAACGTCGCGAGACCGAGGAAATCACAGGCGCCATCGCCCTTGCCGGGGATGCGGTACGCAATGTCGGAACAGCCATCGGGGCGGTTTCGGAAGACATCGAAGTTACTCGCAAGCTAAGTCTGGATCTGAACCGCCGTGCGGATGAGGTTGATCGCAATGTGACCGAGCTCACAGCATCCCTTGATCGGGCGGTGGCCTCTGCCGCAGGTGACGAAGGAATTGATGCTGAGAACAACAATACCGCTGTTGATGATAGCTGGCACGAAGACAATCTGCTGACCTTCCCGCAAGAGCAAAGGCGCGGTGCTGCCTGAAAAGCTGCTTGCCAAGGATAATCAGACAACCAAAATTCACATTTGAACGACACGGGCCTGTTCACCGTATATCTGGTGTGCAGGCCCGATGCATTTGGTCTGCATTTTCGGTGCAAAACACAGGTTTTGTCAGCGGTTAAGATACAAACTGCGACGTTTCTGATACACTTTTTGTGTGGTTCTGACTGGCTGGTTGCAATATCGTTTCCCCCAATGGAAACCCACAAACGCATGACAACCTGAATTGGTACTGAATTGAAATACCGACACTTTCCCGGTGTGGGAATAGGGTTGTTTGCACTAAGGCTGTTTGGTCAGTCCGACTTGGAAGTATCAATGTGATGGCGCGTAAACCGACGCTTCTGATCGCAGGTGTTGCACTGATTGCAGTTGCAGCCTCTGCCTATTTCTTTGCCAAAGACGACATCACGGCGCTGATTGCGCCCGATGCGCAACCCGCAAGCGTGGCGCAGCGCGGCGGTGGCGATCGCAGCCTTCCGGTGATCGCCGAACATGCCAGCCTGATGGACGAAAAAACCGTGGTTGAGGCTGTCGGGACCGGCAAGTCCGCCCTTGGTGTTTCGATCTATCCTGCGGTGTCGGGTGAGGTTGCTGATGTGCTGGTTCGGGCTGGTGCCAAGGTGACCAAAGGTCAGGTCCTTGTCATTCTTGATGCCGAACGCGAACGCCTTGCCCGCGATCTTGCGGCTGTTCAGGTGCGCGATGCCCAACAGCTTCTTGACCGGTATGAAAAGGCCCGGCCACTTGGCGCGGTTGCCGAAAGCGAAGTTGATACCGCCCGGACGGCGCTGGCCGAGGCCCGCATTCAACTTGATCAGGCCGAGGTTAATCTGGCGGACCGAACCATTCTGGCCCCGTTTGACGGCATTGTCGGTATTCCGCAGATCGAGGCAGGTGATCGCGTGGACAGCTCGACCATGCTTCTTACCCTGGACAATATCGACAGCATCCTGGTTGATTTCGAAGTTGCCGAAACCCGGTTTGACAATGTCCGTCCCGGCCAGTCCGTGCGGGTTGAAACATGGAGCCTGCCGGGCGAAGAATTCACCGGTGTGATCGAATCTATTGGCAGCCGAATTGACCCGGAAAGCCGCACCTTTGCCGTGCGTGCCCGTGTGCCAAATCCCAACGGCCGTTTGCTCGCGGGGATGTCCTTTGCGGTTTATGTTGATATCGAAGGAAAACAGTATCCCTCGGTCGCTGAAATCTCTGTGCTTTGGGGCGATGAGGGTACCTATGTCTGGCGGATTGATGACGAGAACAAAGTCTCGCGCGTTCCGGTCCGGGTCGTGAAACGAACCAATGGTCGCATTCTGCTTGATGGTGGCATTGCGCAGGGTGACCTGGTTGTCGTCGAAGGTGTCTTGCGCCTGCGTCCCGGGCGGACCGTTTCCGCAACCATTCGCGGTGACAACAATGCTGGCGGCACTGGTGGCGTTGCCATCCGTGAAGACACTGGCGAGGGGTCCTGATCATGTCGACAGGAACCGGCAATCACGACCAAAACGATCTAGCGTCACTCAGTATCCGACGCCCTGTTCTGATCTGCGTGGTTGCCATGCTGATCATCCTTGCCGGTCTGGCTGCGATGCTGGGTGTCGAAATTCGCGAACTGCCCAATGTCGACCGCCCGACCATCACCGTGACCGCCGACTATGACGGTGCATCACCTGAAACAGTTGATGCCGAAGTGACCGGTATCATCGAAAGTGCAGCTTCGCGTGTTAGCGGGATCAAGGAAATCAGTTCCCAAAGCGAAGAGGCCAATGCACGCATCCGCATCGAATTCTACCCCGATGTTGAAATCAACGATGCCGCCAGCGACATCCGCGAAGCCATCAGCCGGGCAGAACGCAGCTTGCCCGACGGAGTGGAAAATATTCGTGTGGTCAAGGCTGACGCCGATGCCAGTGCCATCATGCGCATTGCGGTTGTCAGCAACCGCTTGACCGAAGAAGAACTTGCCAACATTGTCGAAGACCAGATCAGCCCGTCCTTGCTGTCTGTTCCCGGTGTGGCAGAGGTCGGGGTGAACGGGGATCGTGAACGTGTCTTGCATGTGCGCGTTGATCCGCTGCGCATGGCAAGCTTCGGCCTGTCGGTTCAGGATGTGGCAGATCTGTTGCGCACGGCGCAATTTGATATTCCGGCAGGCAGTTTTGAATCATCGGATCAAAAGCTTTTTGTCCGTGCCGACGCATCCGTGTGGGAAGTCGACAAGCTTAATCAGATGCTGGTGCGTGACAGCGTGCTTCTGGGTGATGTTGCCGATATTTATTACGGTCCCGATGATGCGACATCCTATGTGCGATTGAATGGTCGCACCGTGATCGGGCTGAGTATTACCCGACAGGCGCAATCCAATACGATCGCGATTTCCAATGGTGTGCGCGAGGTGGTTGAACGCCTCAATCAGCAATATGATGACCTTGATGTTTTCGTGAACTCTGACGATGCGGTCTTCATCGAAGGCGCGCTTTGGGAAGTGATCTTTAGTCTGGGTTTGGCCATCCTGATTGTCATTGCGGTGCTGTATCTGTTCCTGCGCTCCTTCACGGCAACTCTTATTCCGACCATCACCATTCCGATTGCCCTGATCGGCACGGTCGCTGCGATCTGGGCGATGGGCTTTTCGATCAACATCCTGACCCTTCTGGCCCTAGTGCTGGCGACCGGCATGATTGTCGATGATGCGATTGTTGTTCTTGAAAATATCCAGCGCCGTCGACATCAGGGGCTTGGGTCGATGGCGGCGGCGGTCCTTGGCTCACGACAGGTCTTCTTTGCTGTTGTTGCCACCACACTTACGCTGATTTCCGTTTTTGTGCCGATTTCCTTCCTGCCCAGTACGGCCGGGCGGTTGTTCCGGGAATTCGGCTTTGTTCTGGCTTTTGCAGTGGCTGTGTCATCCTTTGTTGCCCTGTCCCTATGCCCGATGCTGGCATCACGGCTTAAACATATCGATCCACATGACGGCAAGGCCGACGATGCGCCCAACATGCTGGAACGCTTTGGCTTCTTCTGTGCCGGGATCTATCGCCGCATTCTTGAAGCAGCCCTTGGCAGCCCGGTTATAACCTTGATGGTTTGTATCGTTGCCGGCGGAACGGCCTTTGGTGTTTATACAACTGTGACGCAGGAATTGCTGCCCGATGAGGATCGCGGTCGTATTCTGGTGTCGATGCGCGGGCCGGACGGGGTTGGTATCGACTATATGGACCGTCAGGTCGAGGCGGTTGAAGACATTCTGCGCCCGGTGGTCGAGGCGGGGGATGCCTATAACATCTATACCATTGTGGGGCTGTGGGACCCAAACCGTGCCCTTGTGATTGCCCCGCTTAAACCATGGGAAGATCGCACCCGCTCGCAACAGGAAATCACGGCGTCGATACGGGGCGATCTGAATGCGCTTCCGGGCGTGCAGGCCTATATCTGGCAGCCCAACAGTCTTGGCTTGCGCGGTGGCACGGGCGAGGGGCTTGAATTTGCCCTGATCGGAACAAGCTATCGCAAGCTGGCTGAAAATGCCCGCGCCATGCAGCAGGAAATCGAGGCGAACTATCCCGGTCTGACGGGCCTTCGGGTGTCCTATCAAACCACCCAGCCACAGCTTCTGGTGAATATTGATCGCAGGCGCGCCTTTGATCTGGGCATTCCGATCGAAGAACTCGATACAACTTTGCGTGCGATGATCGAGGGGTACGAAGTCACCGAAATCAATGTCGATGACCAGAATGTGCCGATCAAGTTGCGCAGTGCGCTGGGCAGCATCAACGACCCGTCCGATCTTGAAAACCTGTTTGTGACCGGCACCAATGGCCGCATTCTGCCATTGTCATCCGTGATCACACTCAGTGAAGAGGCGGTTGCCTCCGAACTTGAACGCGAAGGACAGCAACGCGCTGTCACCATCTCGGCCAACCTGACACCGGGCTATACCCTGGCCGAAGCGGTCGCGGATGTGAACGCGGTTGGCGATGAATTGCTGCCACCAGGTGTCGGCATTCTGTTCCTTGGCAATGCTGCGGCGTTGGGTGAAACCGCCAGCGATGTCCAGATTACCTTCCTGATTGCTGTTCTTGTCGTGCTCCTTGTTCTGGCTGCCCAGTTCGAAAGCTTCACTTCGGCCCTTGTAGTGGTTTTGACCGTGCCGTTTGGTCTTGCGGCTGCCATCTTTGCGCTGGCGCTTAGTGGTACCTCGATCAATATCTATAGCCAGATCGGGTTGGTGATGTTGGTTGGACTGATGGCCAAGAACGGGATTTTGGTTGTTGAATTTGCCGATCAGCTGCGCGATGCGGGTAAATCTGTGCGTGAAGCCGTGCATGATGCGGCGATGGTGCGTTTGCGCCCGATCATGATGACCATGATCTCGACCGTTCTGGGGGGCTTGCCGCTTGTCCTTGGCACGGGTGCCGGGGCCGAAGCACGCGCAGCCATTGGCTGGGTGGTATTTGGCGGTCTTGGCTTTGCGACGGTCTTTACTTTGTTCCTGACCCCGGTGCTTTATTTGTTGTTGGCTCCACTGGTGTCGGCCCGTGCCGATGGCGGCAAGAAGCTGCAATCACAGTTGCGCGCCGCAGAAGCCATTCCTGATCACGGCGAGGCGGCATCACATGTGGCGGCGGAGCCCGGAAGTGACGGTCTTCAAGGAAGTGCGAAATAATATGAATAATCCTCACATTTCTGCGATTTCGGGCATTGCCCTTTTGCTCGCGCTGGCGGGGTGCCAGTCCGTCGGACCGGATTATACCGCCCCGAACTTTGATCTTGTTGGCGCCTATACGCCGGAAATTCCTGTGATTGCCGCCAACCAGAACGAACAGGGCCGTTGGTGGGAAAGCACTACAGACCCGGTTTTAAATGGTCTGATTAATGAGGGGCTCGACAACAATATCGACCTTCAGATCGCGATCAGCCGTATCCGTGCCGCTGCCGCAACCGCACGCGGTGTTGCCGGGGCGAATGGGCCGCAGGTCGGTGCATCGGTGGATGGTTCGGCAAGTCGTTCGACCTCCAGCCGTGCCAGTGGTGATCAGGTGTCCGATATGGGCTATGGCGCGGGCATTGATTTGTCCTGGACCGCCGATATCTGGGGCGGGCAAACCCGCGAAGAAGAAGTGGCAGAGGCAGATTACCTTCAGCAGGTTTATCTGCGTGAAGATGTCTATCGCACGATGATTGCCGACATCATCACAAACTATATCGAACTGCGCGGGGCACAGCGGCGTTTGGCACTTTTGCAGGACTCCCTTGATCTGCAACGTCAGACCAGCAACATCGTGCAAGTGCGTTTGCAGACGGGCCTTGGCTCCGAACTTGATCTGTCACGTGCGCGCGCCGAAGTCGCCGATCTCGAAGCAACGGTCCCGACCCTGCAAACCACCATTGATCGCTCGATCAATGCGATTTCTATTCTCGTCGGTGCACAGCCGGGAACGCATCGCGATTTGTTGCTTGATGCATCACCGCTTCCCGAGTTTCAAAGCAGCCCACCAATTGGTATTCCGGCCGATCTGCTGCGCCGTCGCCCGGATGTGCGCGCGGCCGAACTGGCGCTGATTTCTGCGACCTCGCAAATCGGTGTGGAAACCGCAACGCTTTATCCGGAATTGTCCCTTGATGGGTCACTCGCCCTTGGTGTCACCGGCTATGGCACCGGGCCGATTGTCCGCACCGCCATGGCCGCCATCGGGGCGCTGATTGATGCGACCCTTTATGATGGCGGGGAACGCCGTGCCAATATTACTGTTGCCGAGGAAGAGGCAGAACAAGCCTTCCTGACCTACCGCCAGACGCTTCTGAACGCGATCGAGGAAGTTGAAAGCGCGATTTACGGCTATGTCGGGGCGGTGGCACAGCGCGATTCCCTGATTGCATCAGTGCAATACCACCGCGAGGCCTTTGAACAATCGCGCGTGCGTTATGTACAGGGGCTTTCGGACTTCCTTGATGTACTTGATTCCCAGCGCAGCCTGACCTCGTCGCTGCAATCATTGGCCGATTCCGAGACCGATCTGGAACTTGAAACCATCAATCTCTATAGCGCGGCAGGACTGAGTGTCGAAGACGTCGAGCGTTATGCCAAAGAGGCCGGTGTGACGCTTGCGAATGGTTAGAAAGCGCTGCAAAAACGCATATATCAGTGAACTGTGGCTTGAGTTTCCTGATCTTTCATCCTAGGTCTTTGGCAATCTGCATTCCGGGGAAAATCATGACAGGCGATCTGTTTGCCAATGAACCACCACGCAACCTTTTGCCCTTTGATGGCGAAGTGTTGCTGCTGCGTGACATCATGGCCGCCGATGACGCCGACAAGACCTTTGCCCGACTTCAAAGCAACATCGTCTGGCAACAGGAAACCGCCAAAATCCATGGCAAGGAAATCCCGGTCCCGCGCCTGACTGCGTGGTATGGTGAGGTGGCCTATCGCTATAGCGGTGTCTATCACCCGGCCAGTCCGTTTCCCTCTATCGTTGCGCCGTTGCGCACACTGGCCGAAGAACTGTCTGGCGCGGCATTCAACACAGTGTTGTTGAACCAGTA
Source organism: Thalassospira sp. MCCC 1A01148 (assembly GCF_001613795.1). GTDB lineage: Bacteria > Pseudomonadota > Alphaproteobacteria > Rhodospirillales > Thalassospiraceae > Thalassospira. The sequence goes on along the minus strand of NZ_LPVZ01000019.1, from coordinate 327,528 downwards.
TCGTGATGGGCGCGACAGTGTTTCCTGGCATGCCGATGACGAGGAAGTTCTGGGCGAAAACCCGGTGATTGCCAGCCTCACCTTCGGGCAGGAACGCCGGTTTCATTTCCGCCACAAGAAAACCGGCGATCGTATCAGCGTCGATCTGCCGCATAACTCGGCCCTGATCATGTCAGGCGCGACCCAGCATTGCTGGCTGCATCAATTGCCAAAGACCGCCCGTCAGGTTGGCCCGCGGATCAATCTGACCTTCCGCAATACCCGCCCGGAAAGCCGATAAATTATCGCGTCGTGACGTGGCAATGCGTTCTGGTAGTATCGTGCAGGACTTGGCTATAGTGTCGGCAATTCAACTGGCTAACGATTACACACGACGGTTTCGGGGATAAGGCACGCATGGCAAAACGCGTAAAACTTCTGGATGTCGCCAAGGCGGCCGGGGTTTCGCAAGGGACAGCGTCGAATGCGTTTGGCAAGCCTGATCTTGTCCGCCCGGAAGTCCGCGAACGCATCTTTGAAGCCGCGCGCGAACTGGGTTATCGCGGCCCGCATGTCATGGCGCGCATGCTGCGCACGGGCAAGGCCGGGGCACTGGGCGTCGTTTTCCCCGATAATCTGGAATATGCCTTTAGCGATCCGGTGGCGATTGAATTGCTGCGCGGGATCGGGCGCGAATGCGCGCGTCATGGTGTGAATGTCATGATCATCTCGGCCGAAAACCCCGAACAGGCGATTGCGGCGGTTAACAATGCGGCGGTCGATGCCTTTCTGGTGCATTGCTATTCCGATAACAACGACATCATCAAAGCCATCCAGCGCCGCAACCAGCCCTTGATCAGCATTGATACCGACATTGCCGGGGCGGCGGGCACCGTGGTGCTTGATGACTTTTCCGCGGCGAAAAATGCTGCGCAGCATTTGCTTGATTGCGGGGCGTCAAAGTTTGCAATTTTGTCATTGCAAGCCACCGAGCATGATCATTTCGGCCCGATGAGCCCAAATCGTCTGGGGGCTGCCAGTCACCGGGTGGTGCGCGAACGTCTGGCGGGCTATCACGCCGCACTTGAGGCCGCAGGCATTGCCGCCACTGATGTTGTCCATATCGAATGCGACAACCAGTCCGCTCACAGTGCGAAAATGACGACAGAGCTTCTCTCTGATCATTCCGACATCAACGGCATTCTCGCCATGTCGGACGTGATCGCGATTGGCGCGATTGATGCTGCACGCGCCATCGGCCGAAGCGTGCCGGGCGATCTCAAGGTCATCGGCATTGATGGCATTGCTGCTGGCGAACGCACCGACCCGCCACTCACGACCATGTATCAGGATTCGGTGGAAAAAGGCCGGCTTGCCGCCGAAATGGCCCTGTCGGATGCGCCGGGCAAAACCATCACGCTTGAAACCAGCCTGTTGCTGCGCGGTTCTACTCAGGCCCCGAACTAGGAGAGCTCGGCATAGCGGTAACAATCCGTCGTGTGGTCCATCACGATCCCGGTGGCCTGCAGGAAGGAATAGACGATCGTGGTGCCGACGAACTTCATGCCGCGTTTTTTCAGATCCTTGGAAATGCGATCGCTAAGGTCGGTCGAAACCGGCACGTCTGACATGCTTTTCCAGTGATTGATTACAGGCTTCCCGCCAACAAAGGACCAGATGTAGGCATCAAAGCTTCCGAATTCTTTCTGGATCGCGATGAATGTTTGCGCATTTTGAATAGACGCCGCGACTTTTAATTTATTTCGAATAATCCCCGGATCGGCCAGAAGCGCTTCTTGCTTTGCCGCGTCGTAAGCTGCGACCTTGGTCACATCAAAATTGTCATAGGCTGCGCGATAGGTGTCGCGCCGTGCCAGAATGGTCAGCCAGCTTAAGCCTGCCTGAGCCCCCTCAAGGATCAGCATCTCAAAGAAATGCCGGTCATCATGTACTGGAACCCCCCATTCCTTGTCATGGTATTCGACATAAAACGGCTTGTCGGCATGGACGAGTGCCCAGCCGCAGCGCGGGTGATCCGTATCTTGCATGATAAATCCTCCTTTAACGCCCGCATTCTGGCGGTGAAGCGCGCCTGTATACAAGGCGTAATCGGGGCGCGACTGACATCTCCTGACAGTTTCTGGCAGGGGTTTGGCGGGGCTTTGGGCTGGCGTTGAAGGGGCGTGTTGATCAACCGGTTGGTGAGCATGATCACAAAGCGATGAAAACTTGGCGTGAATTGCACCAAAATCAACGCTGTGTGCTTGCGTTGGGGGCAATTGCCGACTAGGTTTTGCTGCGTGCAAACATCTTTCCGGGCCAAAATCATCCATGTGCCCGGCGATTGTAAGGAGCGGCGATGCTGGCGATTTTCTGGCTGATTGACACTGTGGTGGGGATCTACATTTTCATGCTGATTGCATCTGCAATCCTGTCATGGCTTGTGGCGTTCAACGTGATCAACACCAACAACCGGTTCGTCTATATGGTCGGTGATTTCCTCTATCGTGTCACCGAACCGGCATTGCGTCCGATCCGGCGGATCATGCCCGATCTTGGCGGCATTGATATCTCGCCGATTATCCTGATCCTGATCCTGCAATTTGCCAACATGCTGATCCAGACCGATGTCCGCATGGCGCTTGTCGGGTATTAGGTCCTGACCCCTAATGTCTCATTTCACCTATTAAATTGTCTCATTTAGACAATGTCTGATCATGCGCCCGTGTTACGGTCCGAGCCATCAGGGGTTCGACTGTTCGTTCGGTTGACGCCAAAGGCATCGCGTAACGCGATTGGTGATGTCATGGTCGATGCAAACGGGCAGGAGCAGCTAATGGTGTCGGTGACGGCCGTGCCCGAAAACGGCAAGGCCAATCAGGCGCTGATAAAACTTTTGGCAAAAGCGGCCAAATGTCCTAAATCGTCGGTCAGGATTGTTTCCGGGCAAACTGATCGCACCAAAACGCTGCTGATCGACGGAAATCCCGAAGAGCTGATGGCGAAAATATCCCAACTCACGGGGCGGACAGACATATGAGTGACGCGAAAATCATCGACGGCAAGGCATTCGCAGCCAACCTGCGCACCGACATCACAGCCGAAGTATCCAAGCTTAAATCCGAACATGGTGTAACACCGGGTCTGGCCGTCATTCTGGTCGGCGAAGACCCGGCCAGTCAGGTCTATGTGCGCAACAAGGGCAAACAAACCCTTGAATGCGGCATGAATTCCTATGAGCACAAGCTTCCGGCCGAAACCAGCCAGGCCGATTTGCTGGCGCTGATTGCCACGCTGAATGCCGATGAAAATGTCCACGGCATCCTCTGTCAGCTTCCCGTGCCCAAGCACATCAACGAACAGGCCATTCTGGCCGCCATCGACCCGGCCAAGGATGTGGATGGCTTCCACGTTGTGAATGCCGGAGCCCTGGCAACGGGCGGAGAGGGCTTCGCACCCTGCACGCCGTATGGCTGCCTGATGTTGCTCAAAGACACGCTGGGTGATCTGTCGGGCAAACGTGCGGTGGTGGTCGGCCGTTCGAACATCGTTGGCAAGCCGATGGCGCAGTTGCTGCTGAAGGAAAGCTGCACGGTCACGATTGCGCATTCGCGCACCCGCGACCTGCCTGAGGAAGTCCGCCGTGCCGATATCGTGGTTGCCGCCGTGGGCCGCCCGAACATGATCAAGGGCGACTGGATCGCCCCGGGTGCCACCGTGATTGATGTCGGCATCAACCGCGTTGAAGGGACTGAGGGCAAAATGAAGCTGGTCGGCGATGTCGAGTTTGAGACCGCCTCCAAGGTGGCCGGTGCTATCACCCCTGTCCCGGGCGGTGTCGGCCCGATGACCATCGCTTGTCTGCTCAACAACACCCTGATTTCGGCGTGTCGTGCCAACGGCCTTGAAGTGCCGAATCTTGGTTTCGACAACTAAGAAAATCGATCATATCGAAATGAAAAAGGGCAGCCATTGGCTGCCCTTTTATTTTGACTTAAAGCGGCCAGACCCACAGCAACATCGGTACACCAACCGCGACAACGATGATTTCAATCGGCAGGCCGAGGCGCCAGTAGTCGCTAAAGCGGAAGCCGCCGGGGCCGAGGATAAGCGTGTTGTTCTGATGGCCGATGGGCGTCAGGAACGCGCAGGATGCGCCGATGGCGACCGCCATCAGGAACGGGTCGGAGCTTGCGCCGAGCTGGGCTGCACTGCCAATCGCAATCGGGCACATGACGGCAGCAGTCGCGGCATTGTTCATGAAATCCGAGAGCGTCATGGTGACAATCAGGATCAGCGCAAGGGCAACTGGCGGGCTTCCTTGTGCGACGGTATCGAGAAGGAAGCGCGCAATCAGATCGGCACTGCCGGTACTTTCCATGGCGTTGGCGACCGGGATCAGGGCGGCCAGCAACACCACCACCGGCCAGTCGACTGCATCATAAAGGGTACGCGGCGAGATGACGCCCAGAAGCAATGCTGCCAGAACGCCAAGGGCAAAGGAAACTGCCGCGGGTAAGACTCCAAAGGCGGCCAGAGCGATGGCAACCGCCATGATGCCCGTCGCCTTGAGCGCGTCGAATTTATCGCCCAGATGGAGCGAGCGTTCGGCAAGCGGCACACAGCCCATGCGGTTGCCAAATTCATTGACCGCGTTTGGCGATCCTTGCATCAACAGCACATCACCGGCCTGCATTTTCATCGTTCGTAATCGGCTCATGGAGCGATTGCCCTGACGCGAGATGGCCAGTAGGTTGATGCCATAGCGGCTGCGAATGCGAATGTCAGCCGCCGAGCGGCCAATAAATGTCGCATTTGGCAGGACCGCGACTTCAATCAGCGAGATGTCTTCTGATTGCAGGGCTTTTTTGCGGGCTTCGGCCTTGGCGTGAATCGGGTCTTTTTCAGGTTCGGCGTTCTCGGCTGGGGCGTCACCCTTCTTCTCGGCCGCGCGTTGGGCTTTCTGCGCTTTGACCTGCTCGCGGGCTTCTTCTTTTTGTTCGGCGTTTGCTTCTTCGCTGCGGAATTCAGCCTCAAGCGTCAGTTCGAGGTTGTTCAGCACGCTGGCCAATCCTTCGGGTTCTGCTTCAATCAGAAGAATGTCGTCCTTGTGCAATTCGCGATAGGGACTTGGTGCGGGAATGCGACGTTCGTTGCGGATCAGGCCGATGATCTGTGCATCAGACTTTTCGAGTTCAAGGTTGATGTCGCGCAGCAACATACCAGCAGATTTGCTGTTTTCGGTAATGCGCGCTTCGGTCAAATAGGATCCGGTCTCGAACCCTTCGGCCCCGGCACGTTCACGGGTGGGGACCAGAAAGCGGCCCAGCAGTATGACAAATAACAGACCGGCAAGCGCGATGGCGACGCCGACCGGGCTGTAATCAAACATCGAAAAGCCCGTTCCGGTGGCCTCGGCCCGGAAGCCCGAAACGATCAGATTGGGGGGTGTGCCGATCAGGGTTGTCATGCCACCGAGGATCGAGCCAAAGGCCAGCGGCATCAGGATTTTGCCCGGCGGCAAGTCCTGTTTGTTGGCGATCTGAATGCCAATCGGCATCAAAAGAGCCAGTGCGCCGACATTGTTCATAAAGGCCGAAAGGATGGCGGCCAGAAGACTAAGGGCTGCCATGGTGACAAATGGCCCCGCCGATTGCGGCAATACCGTGCGCGACAGGGTATCGACAGCGCCAGATTTTTGCAGGGCCGAGGACAGAATCAGAATACAGGCCACTGTGATTACGGCCGGGTGGCCAAAGCCGACAAAGGCATCGTCGGTTGGCACCAGTCCCAGCATCACACAAACCAGAAGTGACGCCATTGCAACCATGTCATGGCGCCAGCGGGCCCATAAGAACAGCACAACCGTGCCAAGCAGCACGGCCAGAATCATGATCTGCGGGGTGGTCATTCGGGCTGTCCTGTTTGTTGGGTCGTCATTGCTGCGATGTTACCTGAATCCTATGAGCGTCGTGATGTGCGGTCAAGTTCGCCAGCAGTGAAGATGCTGAAATCATCCTGCCAGAATTGTCAGGAGCCTGTGTTAGTATCACCCTGTTTCCGTTTAAGAAATTATATGTGTTCTGATGCCAATTGACAGTGCCGACAGGCAAACGCCTGCCGTTTCGATTTCCGCCAAACAGGCACGCAACCTTGCACTTGTCGGGCAGGGGTTTGCAGCCAATCCTGACCGGGATGTGACCAAGCGCCGGATTCTGAAAACCATCCGGGCGACCAACATGTTGCAGGTCGATAGTGTCAATGTTCTCACGCGCGCGCATTACATGCCGGTCTTTTCCCGGTTGGGGGTCTATGACCCGGATTTGCTTGATGAACTGGTCTGGGGAACGGCCCGTCAGCGCAAGCTGTTTGAGTATTGGGGACATGAAGCATCGATGATCCCGGTTGAGGATTATCCCCTTTATCGGTGGCGCATGCATGATGCGCAAAGAGGTATGGGAACGTGGGGACGGATCGCGCGGGTTCAACGCGAACAACCCGATCTGATTGATAATATCCTGCGCCATATTGATCAGGAAGGTGCAGTTGCCGCCAGTTCCCTTGAGACCGAGGGACGCAGCAGTGCCAAATGGTGGGGTTGGTCAGATACCAAAACCGCGATGGAATACCTGTTCTGGAGTGGACAGGTCATGGCGCGCAAACGACGCAGCAGTTTTGAACGCGAATATGATTTGCCCCACCGTATTATCGGTGACATGGCACACGAACCGGCCCCCGATCGACAGGATGCAATGTGCGATTTGATCTGCAAGGGGATGGCCGCGATGGGGGTGGCTGCAGAGATCGATGTGCGCAAATATTTCCGCCTGCCAACTGATGAGACCAAGACGTGTCTGGCCCGCCTTGTTGAAGAGGGCCGGTTGCTGCGCGCCGATGTTGAAGGTTGGAAACAGCCGGGCTATCTGTGCCCGACGGTCAATCCACGATCCCGTGCCAAACCGACTTGCCTGATGGTGCCGTTTGATCCGGTGATGTGGGAGCGCGACCGGGTAGAGCGGATATTTGGCTTTACCTACCGCATCGAGATCTATGTGCCCTCCGAAAAACGCGAGTACGGCTATTACGTTTTGCCATTCATGTTAAACGGCGAATTTGCAGCGCGAGTGGATTTGAAATCAGACCGCAAGGCGGGGATGCTTCGGGTGCAAAGTGCGCATCTGGAACATCATGCCAAGGCTGGCGATGTCGCCGGGCCGCTGATGGAAAATTTGCGGCGTCTTTCGGTCTTTCTGGGACTGGAAGGGGTTGAGGTCATGCCCGCCAATGACTTTTCGATATATCTGGGGTCATGCCCCTAGATCGCCTAATAGACCGCCAAAGGTAAACGGGGCGCAGGTCCCACATCCGCGCCCCGTCTATCCGTCGTACTGGCCGACCACAAAAGCTTCAGGACATTGTGGTCATATCGTTGCACCTGGCCTTACCAGCAGGTGTAACCCCCATCAGCCAGAACGATGGACCCGGTCATCAGGCTTGACGCATCGGATGCAAGGAACAGCACAACCGACCCGATTTCTTCGGTCAGGCCAAGACGGGCCATCGGAGTGCCATTGATCCAGGCGTCATACATTTCCGGTTTGGATTTCACGAACTCATTGAGCGGGGTCGCGATATAGGTCGGTGCGACGGCATTAACGCGCACACCACGATTGCCCCACTCGGCCGCAAGCGACTTGGTCAAGTGATGGACCGCAGCCTTGGATGCGTTGTAATAGGCCTGTTCCTGCGGCTTGTTCACGATGAAGCCCGACATGGAACCGACATTGACGATGACGCCGTTTTTCTTTGCGAGCATTTGCTTGCCGAATTCACGGCAGCACCAGAAGGTACCGTTCAGGTTGACATCAATGACATTGAGCCAATGTTCGTCAGTTACGGTTTCGGCCGGGGTTTCAGAACGCGCGATCCCGGCATTGTTCACAAGGATATCAACACCACCCTGTTTAGCCATTTTTTCGGCACTGTCGCGGACCTGATCGGTGTTGGTGACATCCATGATGTCGATGTCAGCCGAGTAACCCTTGGATTTCAGGTAATCGCGACCTTCTTCGGCAACGCCTTCGCTGATATCGCCGATGATGACATGTGCGCCTGCCTCGGCAAGGGCTTCGCAGCAGGACAGGCCGATGGCGCGACCGCCGCCGGTGACATAGGCCCGACGGCCGGTAAGATCGAACTTTTTCAGGTACATTTTGGACTCACAATTAGCTTGTTTGGTAAGACGGGCCCCAATGCGTGTGGGACATTGGGGGCCGGTTTATGCACGTATCAGGAATTGCCCAACGCCAGCCCGTGGGCATCAAAGCGATGGATGCGATCCTGTTCGGGTGTCAGGAAAATCTTGTCATGTTCGCCCAACGGGATTTCGCCGGTCGCGCGAACTGTCATCGGGCCGAGGCCATCTGCTTCGACATGAAGATAGGTTTCGGCCCCAAGGTGTTCGGCGATCTTGACCGTTGCGGGGATTTCGCCGCTTTCGGTGCTGACCGCGATATGTTCCGGACGAATGCCGATTTCGTGGCAGTCGCGTTTTTGGGCAAGCTCCCCGCCCAGAAAGTTCATTTTCGGTGACCCGATGAAGCCCGCGACAAACTTGTTTGCCGGGTTGTTGTATAGTTCCATCGGTTTGCCGACCTGCTCGACGCGTCCGGCCTGCAGAACCACAATCTTGTCCGCCATGGTCATGGCTTCGACCTGATCGTGGGTGACATAGATCATGGTGGTTTTAAGTTCCTGATGCAGACCGGTGATTTCGAGCCGCATGTTCACACGAAGTGCGGCATCAAGGTTGGAAAGCGGTTCGTCAAACAGGAAGGCAGCCGGGTTGCGGACAATCGCGCGGCCAATCGCAACACGCTGGCGCTGACCACCAGAAAGCGCACTTGGGCGGCGTTCAAGATAGTCGGTCAGGTTCAGGATCTTGGCAGCAGACTGGACTTTCTCTTCGATAACTTCCTTGCTTTCGCCCGCCATTTTCAGGCCAAAGGCAATGTTGTTATAGACCGTCATATGCGGGTAAAGCGCATAGGACTGAAAGACCATGGACAGGCCGCGTTTGGCCGGGGCCTCGTTCGCGACGTCCGTACCATTGATCAGGATTTTGCCGTCAGTGACGTCTTCAAGGCCTGCAATCAGCCGCAGAAGCGTTGATTTGCCACAGCCAGACGGACCGACGAAGACAACGAATTCGCCGTCATTGATATCAAGGTCGACACCGGGAATAACATCGAGTGTGCCGAAGGTTTTCTTGACTTTCTCCAGTCGGATAGCACCCATTTTGGTGTTCCTTCTTTCCAGATTTCTATCAGGCTGCGGTTACTTGACCGCGCCGAATGTCAGACCACGAACCAGCTGTTTCTGAGAGAACCAGCCAATCACGAGAATTGGGGCAACCGCGAGCGTCGATGCGGCTGAAAGCTTCGCCCAGAACAGGCCCTCGGGGCTTGAATAGGAGGCGATGAAAGCAGTCAGCGGGGCTGCATCGGACGTTGTCAGGTTGAGCGTCCAGAAGGCTTCGTTCCATGCCAGAATGATGTTGAGCAGCATGGTCGATGCAATGCCCGGAACCGCCATGGGCAACAGCACAAAGATGATTTCCTTGGGCAGGGTCGCGCCATCCATGCGGGCCGCTTCGAGGATGTCGGTCGGGATTTCCTTGAAGTAGGTGTAGAGCATCCAGACCATGATCGGCAGGTTCATCAGGAACAGAACCATGATCAGACCAAAGCGCGTATCAAGCAGTCCCCAATCGCGGAACAGAAGATAAATCGGGACCAGAACGCCGACCGGCGGCATCATCTTGGTCGAAAGCATCCACAGAAGGGCATCCTTGGTCCGTTTGGTCGGGTTGAATGCCATCGCCCATGCACAGGTGACGGCAAAGACCAGACCAACCAAGGTGGAGCCCACAGCCAGGATGACCGAGTTCATGGCGAACTTGAAATAGTTCGAGCGTTCCTGAACCTCGACATAGTTTTCCAGCGTCCAGTCAAAGGAAATGAAGCTGGGCGGGATGGAAACGGCTTCGAGTTCGGTCTTGAAGCTGGTCAGCACCATCCAGAAGATCGGGAAGAAGATCAGAAGACCCACGATCCACGCAAAGACCGAGAAGCTGACATAGCCAAGGGGTGTCTGTTTGTTTTCCATTTCGGGCCCCTATTTGTCCAGATTCTTGCCGATAAGGCGGATCAGGAAGATCGCCACGATATTGGCCAGAATGACCGCGACAATGCCGCCTGCAGATGCGCCACCGACGTCGAACTGCAACAGCGCCTGCGTATAGACGAGGAAGGCGATGTTGGTCGTTGCCAGACCCGGGCCACCACCCGTGGTGACAAAGATTTCGGCAAAGACGGTGAGCAGGAAGATGGTTTCAATCAGAACAACCACCGTGATCGCACGGCTGAGATGCGGCAGGGTGATATAGAAAAAGATCGATATCGGCCCGGCGCCATCCATCTGGGCGGCTTCTTTCTGGTCGCGATCAAGCGATTGCAGCGCGGTCAAAAGGATAAGCACAGCAAAAGGAAGCCATTGCCAGGACACCATGATGATGATCGAGGTCAGCGGCGCATTGGTAAACCAGTCGATCGCGGGCAGGCCAAACAGGCTGGCGATCCAGGCAAACATGCCAGACACCGGATCCATCAGTAGGTTTTTCCAGACCAGCGCATTCACAGTCGGCATGATAAAGAACGGTGCAATCACCAGCAGGCGCAGAACACCGCGGCCAAAGATCGGCTGATCAAGCATCAGGCCCAACAGAATGCCACCCACCACCGTGATGGCCAGCACCGATCCAACCAGCAAAAGAGTATTTGCAAGGGATGCGAAAAATGCCGGATCTGTCAGAAAGAATTCGTAGTTAAGTGTCCCGATCCACTCTTCCATGCCCGGCGACAACAGGTTGTAGCGCAGGAAGGAGAAGTAAATCGTCATGCCCAGCGGGACGGCCATCCACAAGAACAGGACGATGATCGACGGTGCGGACATAATGCGCCCGGTAAGGGTCGAGGCCCGTGTCGACATGATGTGCTCCCCGAAATTGACGTTTTGTCCTTATTAGGCCCTGAGCCTAGTCCTTAAGGGAAAAAAAGGGTGGTGCGTTTTGCAACCACCACCCAAGTTTCTCTCAGGTTAAGGAGGTGCAGACCGGAATTCCAATCAGGTAAAGAATTCCGGTCCGGGAAGTGTATCAGTAGTAACCAGCTTTACGCATGGTGCGGTCGGTAGAGGATTGTGCAGCAGAGAGGGCCTGCTCAACGCTCATCTGACCGGCAAGGGCTGCTGAGAACTGCTGACCAACCGTGGTTCCGATACCCTGGAATTCAGGGATCGCAGCGAACTGAACACCAACATACGGCTTCGGTTCGAGGGTCGAGTTGATCGGGTCGGCGCTGTCGATTGCCAGAAGGGTCTCGTCTGCGAACGGTGCCGCTTCAAGATATTTCGGGTTTTCATAAAGCGACATACGGGTGCCCGGGGGTACGTTTGCCCAGCCTTCCTTGGAGGCAACCAGTTCCAGATAGTCTTTCGAGGTCGCCCAGGAGATGAACTTCTGAGCAGCTTCTACTTTCTGGGAGCCCATCGGAATGCCAAGGTTCCAGGCCCAGAGCCAGTTGGCGCCGGTGCAAGTTACAGCGCACGGTGCTTCGGTGAAGCCGACCTTGTCTGCAACTTTGGATTCTTTCGGGTTGGTGACGAAGGATGCGGCAACAGTGGCGTCGATCCACATGCCGCATTTGCCGGAGTTAAACAGCGACAGGTTTTCGTTAAAGCCGTTCGACGTCGCGCCCGGAGGACCATAGTTCCCAAGAATGTTGGTGTACATATCGAGGGCGTTTTTCCATGCCTCGCCATCAAAGGTCGGTTTCCATTCTTCGTCGAACCAGCGCGCGCCATAGGCGTTACCCATGGTCGAAATCAGCGCCATGTTCTCACCCCAGCCGGCCTTGCCGCGCAGGCAGATGCCGTAAACGCCTTCGTCAGGCTTGTGGAGTTTCTTGGCGATTTCAAGGGTCTGGTCCCAGGTCAGGCGGCCGTTGATTTCAATACCGGCAGCTTCGAACAGGTCGGTGCGGTACATCATCATCGAGCTTTCGCCGTAGAACGGTGCAGCATACAGCTGGCCGTCATTTGACACAGCAGAGCGGATGGCAGGCATCAGATCATCGACGTCATAGTCGGAGCCGAGGTTATCAAGCGGTGCAAGCCAGCCTTTTTCAGCCCAGATCGGAACTTCATAGGTGCCGATTGTCATGACGTCATACTGACCGCCCTTGGTGGCGATGTCGGTGGTGACGCGCTGACGCAGGGTGTTTTCCTCAAGCGTGACCCATTCCAGGGAAATGTCAGGGTTCTTGGAGGTGAAATCATCCGTCAGCTTCTGCATGCGGATCATGTCACCGTTGTTGACGGTTGCGATGGTCAGTTTCGTTTCGGCATTGGCGTGTGCGATACCGCCCGCCAGCAACGCACACAGCGCTGCTCCCATTACGCGTTTCATATTTCCTCCCAAAGGACTATTTACCCGCTGAGCAGCTTCGGCTGCTCATATTGATCATTTGTTCAGGTAGTGAGCATTCACTCAATTTCAGCTGCGCTTGTCAAACAAAATCGTTTTTGCGTCGCACAAAAAAGCGCCCCGTCCAAGAGATTGGCGGGGCGCAAAAGCATTTCAAGAATGGTCAAAAATTGCAGTCGCTAGCGCAGCAAACTTTCCGCTGTGGCTTCGTCAGTAATGAGAGTCGAAATGAGCCTGCCGCGCATTGCGCCGCGAATCGCTGCGACCTTTTTAGCCCCTTTGGCAACCGCAATGGTGTTGGTTGCAGGCTGCACTGCCGGGGCGCTTGTCACACAGTGATTAACCGGATGATCAAGGATATTTCCGTCCTGATCGAAGGACCAGCTGATGACTTCACCAATTCCGCCGCTGTCGCGCAGCGAGACCAGCTCTTCCTTGGAAATAAAGCCATCAATGTGAAGCGGCGCGTCATCACCCAAATGGCCGACACCGATAAAACGGATATCGGCCTCGCGCGCGAGTTTGAGGATGTTGTCCATCGGTGGCTGTTGCTGCATGCGCTGACGCATTTCCGGATCAGCGATGATCACCGGGATCGGCAAGGGATAGTGCGGGGCGCGCGTGCGATCAGCAAGGTCCGTGACGGCATCATAGAAACTGGCAGCCCCGTCATGAGCGATTGTGCCAACCAGCGAGACGATCTTGTGGTGCTGGGCGTCAATACGCCCGATTTCGTCCACCATGGCGCGCATGGCACGCCCGGTGCCAAGGGCAATAATCTGTGGCTCTGTGGTATGCAGCGTGCGTTCCAGATAGTTGGCGGCCGCCTGTGCCATGCCAAACATTGCGTCCGGGGCGGCCGGATCGGTTGGCACCACATCGCAATTGGCAATTCCGTATGTTTCGCAGATGGCCTTGCCCAGTTCCATGCAATGGGTAATCGGGTGATCAAGGCGGACCTTTACCAGTCCTTCGCTGACGGCGGCAGATACCAGGCGTTGAGCCGTCGGGCGCGACACGCCAAGCTTGTGGGCGATTTCATCTTGCGTATTGCCCGCACAATAATAAAGCCATCCCGCACGGGCAGCTTCATCAAGGCGGGATGCTTCTTTGCGTGTGCGTTTGACCATCCGATTCCCCAGATTTTTTTTGATCCGTCGTCATCAGGACGTCGGGTGTTTTTTGGCTTTGAAATTTGTGTTCTTTTTCCCTAGCGCCTTTTGGTGCTTCTGACCAGTATCTTGCCGGGTCCGGAACGACAAAACCCGCCCCAGGATGGGCGGGTTTTGGTTTCAATTCGGTATATGGCCGGAGGCTGCCTTTACTTTTTCGGCAGGAAATCGGCGATCAGTTTTTCGGCTATTTGCACGGCGTTCAGTGCGGCACCCTTGCGCAGGTTATCGCCAACACACCAAAGCGACAGGCCGTTTTCAACCGTCGGGTCCTTGCGCACGCGCGAGACAAAGACATTGTCTTCGCCCTGTACTTCTTGCGGGGTGACATAGCCTTCGTCCTGGCGGTAATCGACGACCGAGACACCCGGGAAGTCTTTCATGGCCTTGCGGGCATCTTCGACGGTGATCGGTTTTTCGAACTCGATATTGACGGCTTCGCCATGACCGACAAAGACCGGCACACGGACACAGGTGGCATGTACGGCGATTTCCGGCGCAAGGATCTTGCGGGTTTCAACCGTCATTTTCCATTCTTCGCGGGTCGCACCATCATCCATGAAACTGTCGATATGCGGGATGACGTTGAAAGCGATCTGCTTGGTGAATTCTTCTTTCTGCGGCGGGTCGTTCACATAGATGCCGCGCGTCTGGTTAAACAGCTCGTCCATGGCGGCCCGACCGGCACCGGACACCGACTGATAGGTCGAGACGACAATGCGCTTGATCGCTGCCATGTCATGCAGCGGCTTAAGGGCAAGCACCATCTGAATGGTCGAGCAGTTCGGGTTGGCGATGATGTTTTTCTTGGCATACCCCGACAGCGCATCCGCATTGACTTCCGGTACGACAAGCGGAACACCCGGCTCCATCCGCCAGTAGCTTGAATTGTCGATGACAACGCAGCCGGCCTCAGCTGCCTTCGGCGCCAGCTTTTTGGCGGTTTCGCCGCCGGCGGAAAACAACGCGATATCGGCCTTGGAAAAATCAAAGGTCGCGGCGTCCGAAACGGTCAGTTCGTCATCTTCGCCATAGGAAACCGTGCGACCGATGGATTTCGAAGAGGCCAGTGCAAAGATTTCGTCTGCCGGGAATTTGCGTTCGGCAAGAGTGTTGAGCATTTCGCGCCCAACATTTCCGGTCGCGCCGACAACGGCGATTTTATAGCCCATCAGGGTGCCTCTTTTCAGTCTGGCAGGCAGCGGGGATCAAAGCCCGTACCTGTGGATAATGTCTGATAATCTGCGGCGACATGTAAGGGTTTCGGGGTGATTGTGCAAGCATGTCGTTGGTAGGGGGATAGGTCCTGAGCCTAACGATTACTACTTGAGATCGCAGAAAAATCTGGCAGAATTATTACAGGGGTTTATGTAGCGAACCTGAAATCAGAATCGTTTTGCATATTGCCGGGTTGATTTCTGACTTTCGGCTTGGCGGGCATTGATGCCGCCAGTGCCACTACTTGACGACTTTTCCGGACGACCAGTCAAAACGATCGTGAAGATGGGTTCAACGCAGATATGCGGCATTGCTGCATATGGGGCGATCACCAGGGGCTGGACCCATTAATTTGGTTTGAATGGTTGACCGAGTTTGCGCGGATGCGCGGAGAAAAACCGCAGAAAGATGAATATCTTTCAAGGCCTTGCGACCAAGTATCCCGTGCAAATCCGGTTAATCCGAAGGACAGACGTTATATTTGCAAACCCCGGCGTCAAATCCCTTGTGCGGGATGCCAACCGGCTCTGCGGCATTTTCCGTGGATTTCGCAAATATAACGTCTGCCATTCAAATCAAATTAATGGGTTCGGACCCTATCCCGACTTTTGAAAAAAGGACGGCCAATGACGTACCCGATGACTTTGGATTGGACACAGAAAAAGGTTCTCGATTTCTTTCGGGAACATGTCACGCGCGGGACTTTGGTATTTCGCGTGGATGACAAGCACGAAGTTGTGCTGGGGGATGGGACAGAACCACGGGCGGGCATGACCGTTCCGGACTGGACCAATACACTTAAAATGGCACTGAGCCCGGATCCGGGCTTTGGCGAAGCCTTTATGCGTGGCGGGTTTGACCTTGTCAATTGCGAGATGGAGGACCTGATAAAGGTGCTGCGTCTTAATTTTGAGGGCGGACATTCGACCAGCGGATTTGGCAGCTTTATTGAAAAACTTCAGGCGCTGAAATTCCAGATCGGACAATTTACCTCGGTCAGGGCGGCGTCGCACCGTGTGCGCCATCATTATGATATTGGCAATGATCTTTACACCCGGTTCCTTGATCCGGAGATGCAATATTCATGTGCCTTCTGGGATGATGGGGCGCAAACCCTTGAAGAAGCCCAGCATCGGAAAATGAGCCTGACCACCCAGCGCCTCAAGATCAATGAACCGGGGTTGCGGGTGGTCGATATCGGTTGTGGCTGGGGCGGGCTCAGCCGCTTTATCCATCGTGAAACCGGGGCAGAGGTGCACGGCATCACGCTTTCGACCGAACAATATAATTGGGCACAGGAAAAACGTGCTGAGATGGGCGATAACATGAAGGCGGGCCTTGATTATCATCTGCTGGACTATCGCCTGTTTGCCGATGCCAATGCCGGGAAATATGACCGGGTGGTATCGGTTGGTATGTTTGAACATGTGGGTCGCCATCAGTTCAGAACCTATTTCGAAAAGGTTGGTGAACTTCTGAAGGCGGGCGGTCGTGCCGTGATCCACACGATCATCAAGCCGCGGGCGGAATTCACCTCGCCCTGGATCGACAAGTACATTTTCCCGGGTGGTTACATTCCGGCCGTCCATGAGGTGGTTGAGGCCGCCGAGCATGCCAACCTGACGGTGGAGGCATCGCATTTCCATCCCGGGCGCAATTATGCCAAGACGCTGATGGCGTGGCGCGATCGGTTCCGGGATGTGGCTGATGATCTTGATCCGGAAAAATACGACGAAGAATTCAAACGCATGTGGGAATTCTATCTGGCGGGTTGCATCAATGCCTTTGACGCGGGCGAGGGCGGCGGCGGCATGCGGGTCGGCCAGTTCGTCTTTACCAAGCCGGGCTTCGAATATGCCTAAAGCTAAAGGGCGGGGAACGATGGTTTCCCGCCCTGTTTGTTTTATGCGTGCCAATTCCCATATCGAATAAGTGGGCGCGCACTGTTTCCGAAGCTGAATACGCAGCAGGACTGCAAATCAAAATCAAACCAAAGCGGAATCAGAATGTGCCCTCAAACCAGACCACATCGCGTGATGGACCGGCACGACAGATGTGAAAAGCGAATATGAAAAACGATGTTCCGGTCATTTTGTCGGGAGGAAACGACATGTTTGAACTAGTCGGCCGGGATGACGCCAACCACCATACTCAATCAGATACCGCGACAGCGCCCCATATCGGACGGCCAGAGGATTATGTCCGTGCCTTGGCTGAAATTGAAATGTCGAGCTGCGAGCGCGATATGCTGCGTGCACATGCCAAAGCACCGGGGCGCAAGATTACCGGCACGAAACTTGCCGAGACGGTCGGGCATTTCGGCTGTCGGATCGGGAACAAGAAATACGGCCGCCTTGCTGCCAAGATCGCAACCGCAGCAGGTCTGCCGATGTGCAAGACTGATGTCAGTGACTATCTTGCAGCGATCTTTACCGTTGCCGAAGGAACGCAAGGCGAGGGTGAGGATTGGACATGGGAGATGCATGACAATGTCGTCAAAGCGCTTGAAAGTTCCGGCATGGTCTGACGCAAAGGTATCATCAGGCCAGTAATTTTGGTTTTTGCAGACGGGCATGTAACACCACCCGCATGTGGTTCGTCCTTGTTGGCAGAGGGGGAAATTTTTCCCTTAAGTTCCTCGTGTCACCAAGGAGAATTGTCATGACTCGCTTTGCCTTCCACGAAGATACGCCTGCCCTGTTTCAGGCTCAGTTTGCCCTTGCCGCACAGCTTGGCGAAAACCCGCGGATCGCACCGGTCCTTCGCGATTTGATCGAATGCCGGGTGTCTCAGATCAATGGTTGTGCCTATTGCGTTCGGATGCATTCAGAAAGCTTTGCCAAAAATGGCGGTGACCCGACCAAGCTGACCATGCTCGCAGTCTGGGAAGGGGCACAGGGGTTTGATGAGGCCGAACGTGCGGCACTGGCATGGGCCGAATGCCTGACCCGAACGGAAAGTCAGGTGGAGATATCGAAATGCCATCGTGCGCTGCTTGATCATTTCGAGGCTGCCGAAATCTCGGAGCTGACCTGCATTATCTCTACCATGAATGCCTGGAACCGGTTGGGTATCGCACAGCATGAATACGCATAATCTGCGCAAGGTTCCTGACGGGGCCACAAAAAGGACTTACACTAGGACGGAAACAGCGGTACGGGATTTGCCCGTATCGCTTCATTTGCTTGGTGGTACGTCCTTGGTAGACCGGATTTTCGAAACACATCGCGCCCGGCTAACAGCGCTGGCTTATCGCATGCTCGGCAGTCATGCCGATGCCGAAGACGCGGTTCAGGATGTATGGTTGCGTTGGCGCCAACAGGATCAGGATATGATCAAGGATGCTACTGGCTGGCTTGTGCGGGTCTGTAGCAACATATGCCTTGATGTCTTGAAATCGGCTCGGCGGCAACGTGAAAATTATGTCGGCAATTGGTTGCCCGAACCCTGGCTTCCCCCCGAGCAGCCCAAAGCCGAACAGCAGCTGATCGAGCAGGATGGCCTTGGTCAGGCTTATATGCTGATGCTTGAACGTTTGGCACCTGTGGAACGCGTGGCCCTTGTGCTGCATGAAGTGTTCGATTGGGTGCATGATGACATTGCCCCGCTGATCGAACGTACGCCAAACAATACCCGTCAGATATTGTTTCGGGCACGACGCAAGATGCAACGCGAAAGTGACCGTGACGCGACACCAGAACCGGATTCAACGACCTGCGACCGTGCCAAACTGGACGCTTTTGTAACGGCAATTGGTTGCAGCGATGTGAGCGGATTGCTTGATCTGCTAGCCCCTGATGTGATCTTGCATTCAGATGGTGGGGGTAAGGCACTGGCAACCGCCAACCCGCTATATGGCGCAGATCATGTGTCACGCTTCTTTATCGGGGTTTGGGGCAAGCGTAGTGCTGACGAGCGTGTGTTTCATATCACGCTGGACGATGAATGCTGGCTTCTGATGGTGGAGAACGGCGTGGTGACGACGGGTATATGCGCTTCTGAACGTGATGGGCGAATCATTGATCTGTTCGTGCACCGAAACCCGGACAAGCTGGCATTGTTTTCGCCCGTTCTTGCCGGTGCCAAACCGATCGAACTTTCAAATAAAAAGGCCGGGTGATTTCCCGGCCTTTTGTCATTGAAGCTTACTTGATGCTGTCATTTGCCTGAATGGCTAGCCCCATCAATTCAACTGCTGTGTTTGGTTGAATACCACCTGCGGCGATGACGCCAAACGGAACCGGTTCATCAGGTGCCAGCGAAATCACCAGATGTTGCGGGTCATTCAGCCAGGTGACAAGTTCACCAATGTTTTCTGCCAGCTTTGGAAACGGTGCAAAGTTCTGCTGGGTTTGCATCAGGGTCATTGTTCCGATCATCTGCAAGTCTTCTGGCGACTGGCGTTGGCTTTGTGCGATCAGGCGCAGGAACATTTTGACCAGTTTCTCCCCCTCGATTTCAAGGCGTGCACCGCCAAAACCGGTTTGGGTCAAACCAATCTGTTGCAGTTTTTCTGTCTCGCTCAGGCGGGTTGCCAGAAGTCGGCTCATGACATCGCGGGGTATGTTCCCGATACTGACTGACAAGCTGATGCTGCCAATATCATCGATCGAGGTATCTTCGATGTTATGGGTGAAAAGCCCTGCTTCTTCATCCCAGGTGACTGAAGCCTTGCCATTGATGCTGACGCGTTCGAAATCATCAACACCAAGAACACCTGCGATGGCGGGTTTGATTGGTGAGTTGTCCGAAACTTTCAGATATAGGCCTTCGTAAGCTGTTCGCGCTTTTTTGGCGAACGTCATGTTGCTGCCTTCCAGCTGAACGGGGTCGCCAAGGCTGGCATTTCCGCGCTCCAGTCCAAACTCAATCCTGCTGTCCGGGGCCATATTGCCAGCAATCGACAGATCAGAGACAACCAGGCTTTCATAGATCAATGGCGATATCAAAACGCCGATATCGCCAAGTGTTTGGGTCATAAGGTTTTCGAGTGGTGCCTCGGGGTCGGTCGATGTCGAAACACCCATAGCATCAAACATGCGGTGAACACGATTCAGGGAAAGCTTCGAGATTTCGAAGTTACCCAGCTGCATGTTTGGCTTGGCTTCGTGGTTGCTTACATTGACGTCGATGCCAGCAAGCTGGAACTTTTCAAGGGCACCATTCTTGAAGCCATCAATGGCAAGGATACCCAGTTTCCCCGTACCGGTAACGTCCTCCACAAGCAAATCATTGATGGAAAAATGCCCGATCGACAGATTATCGACGATGTGTTGCCACTCGCGGCTGTCAAGTTGGCGGTTATCATCGAAGGCGTCTGTGCGCAGTGATTGCACAATGTCCTTGATGTTAATTTCAGCAACCGTTGCCTTGACCATGTCATCACTGACGATTTGGATGTCTGTCAGGGTCGCGCTTTCAACGCCTTCACGGTTGAGCTGATTGGAAGCAAATGCGGCAGTGTTGATTTGCTTGTTGTCATCAAACGAGATGGAAACGCCAGTTCCTGAAAGGGCGATGCAGTCATCCAGCGGCGTTTGGGGGAGGGCAATGTTTACCGGCTCCGTCAGGTGCAGGGTACAGTTATCTGCAGTCATTGTTTCCAGTGAAACGGCATCGCTGCCCATCGGATTGGTATAGTGAATATTCTGGATTGTGACTTTGCCGAGCTCCACCGGGTTAATGATTTCAAAGGCAACGAGATCCGCAGTGACGGCATGTTCGGCGCCTGCATCAATGATCAGATCAATCACTTCCCCGGACTCAGCTGCATATTGCGGCCCGTTCGCGCCAGGTGTCATATGCAGCGTGTCTAGTGACACCGCATGGGCGGAAATTGACTGAGAACCAAACTCGACCGTCCCATTTTCAGCGGTTACCTGATTGGCAAGGACGTCGCCGAATGGATTGGCGTTGATCAGGGTGAGCCAGTTGACTTTTCCGAGCGCAAGCATATCGGCGGTAAACTTGACGCCTTCACTGTTGCGCAGGGTGATGTCCGTGGCGGACATCGTGCGGTTAAACAAAGACAGCTCGAAATTATCGAATGTGCCACCCAGACCTGAGTTCGGACTGGTCAAATGTGTGCGAAAGCGGCCTTCGAAAAAGGATGGCGCTGCAAAATGCGCGCCGACGGCCAAGGCGGTGATAACCCCGATACTTCCCAGAATGATTTTGTTTTTGCTCATGTGACCCTGCTTAATGGCACTTTTGCGCACCTTGTTTGGTTTATATTACCAAATCAGCTTCCGGCCTCACCATCAGAGTGTCAACCCGCACAAAAGAACAGGCCCGGCTGCAATCAGCCGGGCCTGTTAAAGATCTGAGTTTTGTAGATCAGAAAACTCAGACGAGCTTGTCGAGTTCGTTGATCAGCGATTCGCCCATGACGGTGGTCGAAACCTTGGCCATGCCGTTCTGCATGATGTCAGCAGTACGCAGACCGCCTTTAAGGACGTTCTGAACTGCGTCTTCAATCAGGGTGGCATCATCGCCCATGTCGAACGAATAGCGCAGCATCATGGCAAAGGACAGGATGGTTGCCAGCGGGTTGGCGATGTCCTGGCCGGCAATGTCCGGGGCGGAGCCGTGTACCGGCTCGTACAATGCCTTGCGGGCACCGTTTTCATCTGCCGCACCAAGGGATGCGGACGGCAGCATGCCAAGCGACCCGGTCAGCATGGCGGCACAATCGGAAAGAATGTCGCCAAACATGTTGGTGGTGACCATCACGTCAAACTGTTTCGGGTTACGGACCAGCTGCATTGATGCGTTATCGACATACATGTGGCTGAGATCGACTTCTGGGAAGTCCTTGGCAACACGTTCGACAACTTCGCGCCACAGAACGGTGGATTCCAGAACGTTTGCCTTATCGACAGAGCACAGGCGTTTGTCGCGTTTCATCGCCATATCAAAGGCTACGCGTGCAATGCGTTCGACTTCCGGCTCGGAATAAACCAGCGTGTTAAAGCCGTGACGCACACCGTCACGTTCTTCGATGCCGCGCGGCTGGCCGAAATAGATGCCCCCGGTCAGTTCACGCAGGATCATGATGTCCAGACCCTTGACGATGTCTTCCTTCAGCGAGGATGCACCGGCAAGTGCGTCAAACACCAGTGCGGGACGCAGGTTGGCAAACAGGCCCATTTCCTTGCGGATTTTCAGAAGACCGCGTTCCGGTTTGATGTCGAACGGCATGTCGTCCCATTTCGGACCACCAACAGCACCCAGCAGAACGGCGTCTGCGGCCATGGCATCGGCCAGCGTTTCGTCGGTCAGCGGATTGTTATGCGCGTCAATCGATGCGCCGCCAATCAGACCTTCGGTGATTTCAAAATTCACACTGCGCTTTTTTGCCATCCAGTCCATGACGCGCTGAACCTGACGCATGACTTCCGGGCCAATTCCGTCGCCCGGCAGCATCAGTACTTTTTTGGTGGTGCTCATAAATGCTTCCTTCCCAGATATTTTCCGACCAGATTTTTTTTGGGGTGGATCACCCCGTAACGATCAGAAAACGGGCGACAAACCGATGTTTGCCGCCCGTCTTGAAATTACAGCGACAGCCAGGGCTGCGATGCAGCGCGTTTGGCTTCGAAATCATTGATGGCATCCGCCTTCTGCAGGGTCAGACCGATATCGTCGAGACCATTGAGCAGGCAGTGCTTGCGGAATTCTTCGACTTCAAACTTGATGCAGCCGCCATCCGGGCCGGTGATTTCCTGTTTTTCAAGGTCAACGGTAACAGTGGCGTTGGCACCGCGTTCGGCATCAGCCATCAGCTTGTCGACATCTTCTTGCGGCAGACGGATCGGCAGGATGCCGTTCTTGAAGCAGTTGTTATAGAAAATGTCGGCAAAGCTCGGTGCAATCACGCAGCGAATACCGAAATCAAGCAGCGACCAGGGTGCGTGTTCACGCGAGGAACCACAGCCGAAGTTATCACCAGATACAAGGATCTGGGCGTTGCGATAAGCCGGTTTGTTGAGAACGAAATCCGGGATTTCGTTGCCGTTGTCATCATAGCGCATTTCATCAAACAGGTTCTTGCCAAGGCCCGAACGTTTGATGGTTTTGAGGAACTGTTTGGGAATGATCATGTCGGTGTCGACATTGATCATCGGCAGCGGTGCGGCAACACCGGTGAGCTTGGTGAATTTTTCCATTATCTTATCCCTTGCTTCCAGTTTCCCAGGCCAGACCGAGTGCTTCGATCAATTCTTCGGTCGCGTCGAGTTCCTGCGCAACGAAGTCCGGCAGATTAATGCCGGTGAGTTGCGGCAGGAGTTGCTCAAGCACCGGTGCGCGGCCCAGACGTGGGGCACTTTCGCGGAAATTGATGAATGTCTGATCGGCCATGGGAACCTTCCTTAACCGAGTTTACGAATGTCGGTCAGATGACCGGTGATCGCAGCTGCAGCTGCCATGGCCGGGCTGACGAGGTGGGTACGACCACCACGGCCCTGACGGCCTTCGAAGTTACGGTTCGAGGTCGAAGCGCAACGCTCGCCCGGGGCCAGACGGTCCGGGTTCATTGCCAGACACATCGAGCAGCCCGGCTCGCGCCAGTCAAAGCCTGCTTCGATGAAGATCTCATGCAGGCCTTCGGCTTCTGCCTGTTCCTTCACAAGGCCTGAGCCCGGAACGATCATGGCATTGACAGTTTCGGCAACCTTGCGGCCCTTGGCGACTTCGGCAACGGCACGCAGGTCTTCGATACGACCGTTGGTGCAAGAACCGATAAACACACGGTCGATCTTGATTTCCTCGATCGGGGTACCGGCGGTCAGACCCATATATTCAAGCGAACGCTCGATCGCTTTTTGCTTGCCGGCATCCTTGCCGTCGGTCGGGAACGGAACAGTGCCCGTGACCGGTACGACGTCTTCCGGGCTGGTGCCCCAGGTCACCTGCGGGACGATGTCGGCGGCATCAAGTTCGACAACCTTGTCGTAATGTGCGCCTTCGTCAGACGGCAGGGTCTTCCAGTATTCAACAGCCTGTTCGAACGCGGCACCTTTCGGTGCCATCGGGCGACCCTTGATATATTCAAAGGTTTTCTCGTCCGGTGCGATCAGGCCGGCACGTGCGCCGCCCTCGATCGACATGTTGCAGACCGTCATGCGGCCTTCAACCGACAGTGCACGGATGGCCGAGCCAGCATATTCGATGACATAGCCGGTACCGCCAGCCGTCCCGATGCGACCGATGATCGCAAGAGTGATGTCCTTGGCCGTTACACCCGGATGCAGATCGCCTTCGACCTTGACCAGCATGTTCTTGGCCGGTTTCTGAACCAGGGTCTGGGTGGCCAGAACATGTTCAACTTCCGAGGTGCCAATCCCAAATGCCAGTGCGCCGAATGCGCCGTGGGTGGAGGTATGTGAGTCACCGCAAACCATGGTCACACCGGGAAGAGTGAAACCTTCTTCCGGGCCGACGATATGCACGATGCCCTGACGCAGGTCAGCCATCGGGAAATAGTGAATGCCGGTATCCTTGGCGTTCTGATCAAGGGTTTCAACCTGAATACGGCTGTCTTCTTCCTTGATGCCTTCGGAACGGTCAGACGTCGGTACGTTGTGATCAGGCACAGCAAGGGTCAGTTTGGGATGGCGCACTTTACGGCCCGAATTGCGCAGGCCTTCGAAAGCCTGCGGGCTGGTCACTTCGTGGACGAGATGACGGTCGATATAAAGCAGGCAGGTACCATCATCCTGCGTATCGACCACATGGCTTTCCCAAATCTTGTCAAAAAGGGTTTTAGGCTGACCCATCTCGACCTCCTCATAAAACATCGATCTTTTGAGCAGCAACTCTCTTCCCGTCTGATGCGGTCCTGAATGTCACGAAGATTGGTGCAATACCTGCCATTGATGGCGGGTGGGACTTGACGTTTCTTCGGCGCAACCGGCTTTGTCCAGTCTGCGTAATTTTATTATCCAGAACCACACGGGTTTGATCGTTTTTGCCGCGGGAGTGCCTTTATACACGCCGCCCTCTAAATCGCAAGGTACAGGGCGCGTGTTTTTGGGTGTTTAACACTCCGAAATAGAGTGGCGCGATCCGGAGCATCCCTAAGTAGCTAAATCAGGCGTGCTGGATTTACGTAAGAGATATCTGATATAACTTAAGCTGATAAATTAATCGCCGGGTTTCTGCGGGACTTGTTCTAGGGGCACGGAATCTTGCGATTCGCTATAATGCAATCAATGCGTGTATATGACGTTCTTTGATCCCGCCGGACATGGCGAGAGGGAGAAACAAAAACGGGCCCACCCGAAGGTGAGCCCGTATTTTTGTCCGACGTTGCGGAACGTGCGAATTACTTTTTCGCGCGTTCTGCTGCGGTCAGTTTGCCTTTGTGACCGGTGGTCTGCTCGGCGATACGTGCAGATTTACCGGTACGGCCACGCAGGTAGTAGAGTTTCGCGCGACGTACGTCACCGCGGCGAACGACTTCGATTTTGTCGATGGCCGGGGAGTAGGACTGGAAGATACGCTCAACGCCTTCGCCCGATGCGATTTTACGCACGGTGAAGGAAGAGTTGAGGCCGCGGTTCTTACGCGCAATGCAAACGCCTTCGAACTGCTGAATACGCTCACGGGTACCTTCCACGACTTTCAGGTGCACACGAATGGTATCACCGGCGTCGAATTCAGGAACTACGCGCTTTTCAGCGATTTTGTCGAGCTGCTCTTTCTCGAGCTGCTGGATGATGTTGGTCATGGTTTAACCCTCTTTGATGTTCCCGTTTGCCACGTACCGGTCCCAAAGGTCCGGGCGTCGCGCGCGGGTAATTTCTTCTGCCTGAGCATGCCGCCAGGCTTGTACCTTGGCATGATGTCCGGAAAGCAAGATCTCCGGCACGTCACGCCCGTTCCAATTGGCCGGGCGCGTGTAATGCGGATATTCAAGCAACCCGGTTTCAAAGCTTTCCTCGTCGACAGACTCGGTCTTGTTGACCGTTCCCTCGATGAGGCGAATGCACGATTCAATCAGGACCATGGCCGGCAGTTCGCCGCCCATGAGGATGTAATCACCGATGCTGATTTCCTCGGCCTGATGTTCATCCAGAACCCGTTGGTCGATACCTTCGTAACGACCGCAAAGCAGGATGGCACCCGGGCCTGCTGCCAATTCGCGGCAGCGTTTCTGGTTCAGCACTTTTCCCCGCGGGCTGAGATAAATCAGCGGCAATTGCGGTGCATCTGCACGCAATTCACGCAGGGCGGCGTCGACAATATCCGGGCGCATGACCATGCCGGCCCCGCCCCCAAAGGGATTGTCGTCTACAGTGCGGTGGCGGTCGGTTGCATGATCGCGGATGTCTTTGACATCAAGCGACCAGATCCCGTTTTCAAGCGCCTTGCCAGCCAGAGACTGACCAAGCACACCCGGAAACATTTCCGGGAACAGGGTTGCAACTTTTGCCTGCCACACAGACATCGATCAGGCCTCCTTCCCGCTGCCGGTCGCGTTTTCCGCGCCTACTGCATCGGCAGTAACGGCATCAGAATCGCGGTCGGCCTGAGAGTCCTTGCGGGATTTGTTCGGACGTCGGCTGCGATTGCCGGGTCCGTCCTCATCCTGCAGTAGCCCCTCGGGCGGATTTACCACCATCTTGCGTTCCGAAAGAATGACCTCGGGCACGACTTCCTTGGTGAAGGGGAGAACCACAACCTTGTTCTTGGCTTCTTCAAGCGCGACTTCGATCACGTCGCCGGCGCCAAAATCGGCCACACCCCGTACGGTGCCGAAAATCGAACCATCAATATGGTGCGCTTTCAGACCGACAAGGTCAGCAAGGTAGAATTCATCTTCTTCAACCGTGTCAGGCAGTGCAGCACGCGGTACATGCAGCTTGGTGCCCCGCAGCCGTTCGGCAGCGTCCCGGTCGTCCACGCCTTCGATCTTGGCGATCAGCTGGTCGCGGACATGTCCGACAGGAGACAGCTTGTATTTCACGCGTCCCTTGGCGTCGAACAACGGGCCGTAACCGACAAGGTTATCCGGATCGACGGTATAGCTTTTGACGCGCACGGCACCACGCACCCCGTGCGGGGCGGTGATCATGCCGACGCAGACATAAGCTTCGTCGTTTTTGGATTTGCGGGTATCAGCCATTTCGGTTCACAAGTTTCCGGTATCTGATCAAAGCGTGCGTTCAGCGATTACTCGCCTGCAGCTTCTTCAGCAGGTGCTGCTGCTTCGGCAGCGGCTTCCGCAGCAGCGGCAGCAGCAGCTTCGGCTTTCTCAGCTTTCTCGCGAAGACGTTCCTGAGCTTTCGCTTTCGGAGCAGACTTCTGCGGCTGTTCGGTCGGTTTGAACGCTTCTGCCAGGCCAGCTTTGCCCAGGAAACGTGCAACACGTTCGGTCGGCTGTGCGCCAACAGACAGCCAGTATTTGATGCGCTCTTCTTTGAAGGTCACGCGGTTGTCAGCATCCTTCGGGAGCATCGGGTCATAGGTACCGACACGCTCGATGAAGCTGCCGTCACGCGGCGAACGAACGTCAGCAACTACGATACGGTAGTACGGACGTTTTTTGGCACCGCCACGGGAAAGACGAATCTTGACAGCCATTCGGATAAGTTCCTTTCAGCTTGGGTTTGTAGTCTTCTAAATCATGACCCCGAGGGGCCTATTCACTTGGTCTTTGACCCGGCTTTATGGGCCGGTTTTGGTTCGTAAGAGGAATTCATGAAGAACTCATTCTAGAACCGGGGGCTTGACTATTTCTTTTTGCCGAACCCCGGGAATCCCGGAGGCAGGCCACCGCCGCCTCCCAATCCCGGCAACCCGGGCGGCAAACCGCCCCCGCCACCGGTCAATCCTTTTGGCAGGTTATTGAGATCCGGCATTTCGCCGCCCTCAAGCATCGAGGGATCCATTTTCGGCATACCGCCAAACATCCCTTTCTTGCCCTGCTTGCCCATCTTTTTAATCATGGTGGACATGGTCTGATATTGCTTCAGAAGCTTGTTGACCTCCTGAACGGTCAGGCCACAGCCTGCGGCAATGCGCTTTTTGCGTGATGCCTTGATGATGGCCGGGTTTTCACGTTCTTTCGGCGTCATCGACAGGATGATTGCTTCCTGGTGGGTCAGAAGTTTGGGATCAAGCTTGGTCTGCGACATCTGTTTTTTCAGCGCGCCCATGCCCGGCAGCATCCCCATGATGCCGGAAAGATCACCCATTTTCTGAAGCTGTTTGAGCTGTGCCAGAAGATCGTTCAGGTCAAACTGACCTTTACGCAGCTTCTTGGCCATTTTCTCGGCGTCTTCGGCCTTGATGTTTTCCGCAGCCTTTTCAACCAGGCTGACAACATCGCCCATGCCAAGAATACGGTTGGCGATACGATCGGGATGGAAGGCTTCCATCTCGTCGATTTTTTCGCCGATACCGATCATCTTGATCGGGCAGCCGGTAATCTGACGCATCGAAAGGGCTGCACCACCGCGTGCATCACCGTCAACACGGGTCAGAACGATACCGGTGATGCCGACCTTTTCGGCAAATTCCTTGGCAACGTTGACCGAGTCCTGACCGGTCATCGCATCGGTGACCAAAAGCGTCTCGACCGGGTTGACCGCATCACGGACCTGAGCGACTTCGCTCATCAGTTCCATGTCGATATGCAGACGACCAGCGGTATCAAGGATAACCGCGTCATACCCTTCCTTGCGGCCGGTATCCATCGCGCGCTTGGCAATCGAAACCGGCTTTTCGCCCATCACGATCGGCAGAACGCCAAGGCCGTTATCGTCGGCCAGAACTTTCAGCTGCTGCTGGGCAGCCGGGCGATAGATATCAAGCGATGCCAGAAGGACTTTCTTGTTGCGCTTCTTGGTCAGGTTCAGTGCGATCTTGGCAGAGCTGGTGGTTTTACCAGAACCCTGCAGACCAACCATCAGGATCGGCACAGGCGGGGTCGAGGAAAGATTGATTTCCTCGCCTTCGCCCAGCATGTTTTTCAGTTCGTCATGGACGATCTTGACGACCATCTGGCCCGGTGTGACCGAGCGCAGAACATCGGCACCAATTGCACGTTCGGTGGCGTTGGAGATAAAGGTTTTGACGACCGGAAGTGCCACGTCCGCCTCAAGCAGGGCGACGCGTACTTCGCGCATGGCTTCCTTGACGTCGGATTCTTTCAGCGCGCCACGTTTGCGCAGCTTATCGAGAACCCCGCCAAGGCGATCGCTTAGTCCTTCAAACATTCCAAATCCCGTCTGTGTTGCCGGTGTTTCCACCGAGTGCGCACAAAAAACTAAAACCCAGTGCTCGAAACTCGAGGACTGGGGGAGTCACCCCTTGGGCGACCTTTGGTGGAGAGGGTTTATTGGATCAGGGGGTGGGAGTCAAGCGCAATCGGGCGCAAAAGCGCGTTATTCTGCGCTTTTCATTCGCCTTGCTGTGCAATTGGCGATTCCGCCACTAAGCGCGGGTATTTAACCCCCGGTCATGCTTTTGGCTATGGCCGGTTCAATTGCATGATTGTCGATCAAACGCGCTTTGCCAAGCCGGGCTGCAACGAAGATTCGGGCGGATTTTTGGACCGTGTCGCTGATCAGTTCCAGGGTCGCTGCATCGCGGACTTCAAGATAGTCGATCGGATCGAACCCGGCCTTGAGGATATCTTCGCGCCCCTTTGCCAGAAGCGGACCGAGTTCAGCACCCTGTGCCGCCTTGGCGGTGATTTCCGCCAACACGTTGTTGAGCGTTGGGGCAATGGCGCGTTCGTCGGGTGTCAGATAACGGTTGCGCGATGACATGGCAAGTCCATCTTCTTCGCGCAGGATTTTCGCCCCGATGATCTCGACCGGAATGTTGAGATCTTCCGTGAACCGGCGGATGACCATCAGTTGCTGGTAATCCTTCTGACCAAAAATGGCGCAATCGGGCAGGGCCTGGAGCAGCAATTTGGTCACAACCTGTGCCACGCCATCAAAGTGGCCGGGCCGGGCCGCCCCACACAGCACGTCGGTCATTGCGCCATCAACAGAGACCTTGGTGGCAAAGCCGTCGGGATACATTTCATCAACCGACGGGGCAAAGCACAGCTCGACCCCGGCACCATCAAGCAGTTTCTGATCTGCTGGCAGGGTGCGCGGATAGGCTCCGAAATCCTCGTTCGGGGCAAATTGTGTCGGATTGACGAAGATCGAAACGATCACCCGGTCGGCATGTTCACGGGCCAGATGTGTCAGGCTGACATGGCCATCATGAAGCGCGCCCATGGTTGGAACCAGGGCGACACGCAGGCCTTTGGCGCGCCAGTCGGCAACAGTCGCGCGTAAATCAGCGACAGTGTGAACAGTCGTAAGGGACATCGTTATCGTCGTACCGAAGATTGCAGAAAATTACGGCGATCTGGATCAGACCGCGCGCAACTTACCTTTTTTGGCGATACCAAAGCAATGTTCATCCGTCGGAAACTGACGGGTGCGCACTTCGTCGGCATATTGGCCGACAGCCTCGGAAACCGCATCACCAAGATTGGCGTAGCGTTTAACGAATTTTGGCGTGAAATCGGAAAACAGGCCAAGGATGTCTTCGGTGACAAGGACCTGACCATCACAGGCAACCGAGGCACCAATGCCAATGGTCGGGATGTCGATGGCCTCGGTTATCTGACGTGCGACGGGTTCGACCGTACCTTCGACGACAACCGAAAAGGCACCGGCATTAGCAACCGCCTTGGCATCGGCAAGTGCCTTCATGGCCGTTTCTTCGTCACGGCCCTGACTTTTGAAGCCGCCCATGGTGTTGACCTGTTGGGGCATCAGGCCGATATGGGCCATGACCGGTACACCACGCATGGTCAGAAATTCGATGGTTTCGGCAAGTTCGGCGCCGCCTTCAATTTTCACAGCCGCGCATCCGGTTTCAGCCAGAATGTGCGATGCGGTGCGGAAGGCCTGTTCCTTGGATTCCTGATAACTGCCAAAAGGCAGATCAACGACGACGCAGGCATTCTTTGATCCGCGCATGACGGCCTTGCCATGGTTGACCATCATATCGACAGTCACGGCAAGGGTGCTTTCCATACCATAAACAACCATGCCCAATGAATCCCCGACCAGAAGCAGGTCACAATGTTCATCAAGGCGCTGGGCCATTGGTGCGGTATAGGCGGTCAGGCAGACAATGGGGTCATGCCCCTTACGGGCACGGAGTTGTGGGACGGAGGTCCGGCCCATCTTTTTGCTGGTGGCACTCATCACGTTTCTCCCCCGGTACAACCGGATTTCGCTGCCCGATCTTTGTCGGGCGTGCGGTCATGTTTACAATACCATGACCGCGAACGGGAAACATTTTTTGCAATCGCGAAATAGGCAATTCGGCCAATAACCGCCATTTAAGGCGTGCGTTGGCAGATGGTTCGAATGATCTGCGCCGCTTATTGTGATTGGCACTTCACGGTCACGAAGGAATCACAGACCTTCGGCAAGATCTTCAAGCATGTCGAGACCAACCGCCTCAATATGGCGGTTATCCTTAAGCGAAATGGTCGATTCCTTGCGAAGCTGGGTCAGGGTACGTGACACGGTTTCAATGGTCAGGCCCAGATAATCGGCGATGTCAGAACGGCTCATGGGCACATTGATCGTCTCGGTGCTTTCGCCACGATGTTCCTGACGGCGGGCAAGCATCAGAAGGAAGGATGCGACCTTTTCCTTGGCGGTCTTGCGGCCAAGCAGAAGCATCTGATCCTGTGCTGCGGCCAGTTCATCGACCGCCATGCCCAGCATGCGTTTTTCAAGATGCGGAAACTTGTCAAACAGCTTTTCAAGCTTTTGGCGCGGGAAACGGCAGGCTGTTACCGGCTCAATCGCCTCGGCGGTGTAACTGTAATTGGCATTAAGTGCCAGGCCCAGAAAATCACCTGCAAACAGGAAACCGGTAATCTGACGGCGGCCATCGCCCAGCAGTTTATACAACTTTACCGAGCCGGTTGTGACGTTAAAGACGTAATCAGCATCTTCGGCTTCGTGGAAAATCGTGCTGTGTGGATCATACTGAGCATGAGTCAGCAATTGACGCAGCTGGTCATGTTCATCGCCGTGCAATGCCGAGCAAAACGTTAAGTCCTTGATAGAACAGGCGTCGCAGATTTGAGGGCGGACTGCCATCACAGACTCCGATGCTGGTGACCCGATAGGCGAAATAAAACTGAATCTATCCGATGATATAGGTCAGTTTCAAGCAATTCTAACTATCGTCCTGATGGAATTTCTTCGACTTGTCAGAAGGTTTAACATCGTCGTCATCAAAAAGAATGCGATTTGCTGCTCCTTCCATATCGTCAAACTGGCCAGAACGCAATGACCACAAGAACGCACCAAGGCCCAAAAGCCCCAGAAACAATGCAATCGGGATCAGGAGAAGAAGGTTGCTCATGGCTTTATGATCCTGCCTGCTGCGACAACTTGGTTACCGGTTTCGCGCCAACCAGGTCAGGCTTGCCTGAATTGACGTGTAAACGCAAGGCGTTGGCGATCACGACAAGCGAAGAAGATGACATCGCAATTGCCGCAATGAGTGGCGTGACATACCCGGAGACCGCAAGCGGGATCGTGATCACGTTATAGGCAAAGGAAAGGGCGAAATTCTGACGCACCAACTGGTCAGCCTTGCGGGCCACGTCAATCGCCTCGATCACGGCACCCAGCCGGTCGCCCTGAAAAACGATGTCGGCAGCATTTTGCGAAATTTCGGCGGCTGTGGCCGGGGACATCGATGCATGGGCCGCGGCAAGGGCCGGGGCATCGTTGATGCCATCACCAACCATCAAGTCGCATTTGCCCTCATCCGACCGCGTCTGAATGTGGGCAGCCTTCTGGGTTGGGGACATCCGGGCCTGCCAGTCCGGAATCCCCAGTGTTTCGGCAAGCTGGCGCACAGTGCTTTCGCGGTCGCCCGACAGCAAGGTCATTTCAAACCCGCGTGTGCGCAGACTGTCGATGACGTCCGGTGCGTCGCTTCGCATGGTGTCACGGAACACAAAGCGGGTCGGCGCAACACCGGGTTCAGACAACCACAGTTCCGGTCCGGCAATATCGGACGGGAAATCTGCGTTCTCGGCCACATCGCAAAAGGCACGACTGCCAAGTCGGATCGGCCCGGATGGGCCGGGGGTCACAAGGCCAAGACCAGCCTGTTCGCTGACATTGGGAAGGGCTGTAACATTGCCAGCAGCGCGTACCAATGCCCGCGATAGCGGGTGATTGCTGTTTGCGGCCATCCCGGCGGCAAACAGTAGCTTGTCCTGATCTGGTTCGCCAACCAGTTCCGGTTTTCCGGTGGTCAATGTGCCGGTCTTGTCAAAAATAATTCCGGTAACTTTTGTAAGCCGTTCAAGGGCTGTTGCCGATTTGACCAGAATACCTGCACCCAACAAGCGCCCGGTGGCGATCACCTGCACGACAGGAACAGCCAGTGCAAGCGCACATGGACAGGTAATGATCAGAACGGCAATGGCATTCATCAGCGCATCCTGCCAGCCAATGCCGCCAATCAACCACCAGCCGATAAAGGTTGCGAGCGACAGGGTATGAACCACCGGTGCATAAGCCTTTGCCACACGATCGGCAATCGCAACATAGCGCGCGCGCCCCTGTTCGGCATTTTCCAT
This sequence comes from Thalassospira sp. MCCC 1A01148, assembly GCF_001613795.1. Lineage (GTDB taxonomy): Bacteria > Pseudomonadota > Alphaproteobacteria > Rhodospirillales > Thalassospiraceae > Thalassospira. The sequence goes on along the minus strand of NZ_LPVZ01000019.1, from coordinate 293,972 downwards.
CAGACGGACAATTTCCGACAGCAACGTATTGCCACCTGTGGCGGTGACTTCAATGCGCAGCGGTGCAGAAATGTTGGTTGTTCCGGCAAAAACGGTCGCGCCCGGACGGTTCAGAACGGGAATGCTTTCGCCGGTGATAATGCTGGTATCGACATCGGACTGGCCATCGACGACCTTGCCATCAATACCAATGCGTTCGCCTGCTGCGACCAGAACAATCATGCCCGGCACGGCCTTTTGTGGTGCGATAAGCCGTCGCGTGCCGTCAGGTTCGACAACGGTAATCGAACGGGCATTCAGCGATAACAGATGTTCCGCGGCTGATCGCGCCTGGCCCCGTGCCCGGCCGTCCAGATATCGTCCGATCAGCAAGAAGAACAGAAGCGTAATCGCACTGTCGAAATAGGCATGCGGTTCACCACGAATGGTTTGGGCAAGGCTCATGCCAAGCGCCAGGATGACACCGAGGCTGATCGGCACATCCATATTGACCCGTCGGTTGCGAATAGCTCCAACGGCGGAACGATAAAACGGCAAACCGGCATAGGCGGCCGCAGGCAGCGCGATCAGGGCGGAAATCCAGTGAAACAGATCACGGGTTGCCCCGCCCATGCCCTGAAAATACCCGGCCCAGACCGAGACGGAGAGCAACATCACATTCCCCGCAGCAAACCCGGCAACCGCAAGGCAACGCAGCAATTCCTTGTTGCGTGACGCTGTTGCCTGTTCAAGTGCGGCCGGATCAAACGGGATCAATCGATATCCCATCTGCATCACCGGGCGGATGATGTCGTCAATGTCGCCAAGTTCGCCCTGCCAGCTCAGGCGCAGGCGCCGGGTGGTCATATTGACGCGCGCCTGAAGAACAGTCGGATTGCGTTGCAGGAGGGTTTCGATCAGCCAGACGCAAGCCGCACAATGAATGCCATCAACCATCAGATTGAGGTGGTGGTTTCCATCGCCGTCCGTGCTTGCGAGTTCGGTGAAATCGACGTTTGCCACTTCATCCTCGTCGGGGCGGAGCGCACGGACCTTCGGATCAATTGCACGTCGATTGTAATAGGATTTCAGTCCCAGTTCACCGAGCAAGGCATAGGCACCCGCACATCCGCTACAGCAAAAGTCGGGTGCAGCCGGTGAAAGGGCTGTCACCGGCTCGCCGCAATGGCGACAGGACTGAAGAGGGGCGTTCATGGATTTACGACGACATACTCGACGGTTTGATAATCATCCCCCATCGCGTTCGCGATGGTGCGCAGCTGCCAGCGTCCGTAAACCGGGAAAGCAGCACTTGCACGATATTCACCCGGGGCAATTTCGGCCAGCGGAATTGTGGCATCAAGGTCATCTCGGTCCGCACGCGACATCATGACAGACATTTTAGCGCCGGTAATCGGGTTGGATTCCTTGTCGCGGAACAGGACGGTGATTGTACCATTCTGATCAATGACACCATCGACGCTAAGCTTGCTGCGCCAGCCAAGTTCTTGCTGACGGGCTGCACCGGAAATGGCCGCGTTATAGTTGTTGCCCTCTTCAAATGCATGCTTGGTCACAAGGCCATTCCAACTGGTCATCGAAAAGGTGACAAGCGAGATGTTGGCGATCAGCATGATGGCGAAACCGCCGACAAAGTACCACGGTATCCAGCGATCAGATTTGCGCGGGCCGTTCGGGTCTGAAGAAGGGGACGTCGTCATATGCATAGCCATTTCTTGTCTCCAGTACTGAGTCGCAGCGGCGATCAGTTTTCGGTCTCGGGACCGGCGAATACTGTATCATATGTTTCGGTGTTTCCGGTTTCCTTATCGGTCACCGTAAATTCGAATGGCGTGGATTTCTCGCCAAGATCGTCAGGATCAGCGGCAACAAAGACGCGGAAACTGCCGACACGATCTGGTGCAACTTCAAGGTCAAAGGTGCCGTTCTGGTTGGGTGTCAGGCCAATCACCTGAAGGTCGGTGGTATCGAGCCCCTGAACGGACAGGACATAGGTTTTTTCAGCCTGTTCCTTGTTGAGTACCTTCAGCGTATAGCCGTTGCGTACATCGCCATTGGACAGCGCAACAAACAGCGGGTTGCGATCACGCAGGACATTGAGTTCAAGGACCGAGCGGTTGGCAAGGCCAAACATCATCACCGACGCGACAAGGACAAGAATAACCGAATAGAAAATGGTGCGCGGACGGATGATGCGAACACGGGTCGCCTTGCCCTGGGCCCGCAATTGGGAGTTCTGAACCGAGTCAAACCGGACGAGATCCCGCGGGAAGCTGACCTTGTCCATCATTTCGTTGCAGGCATCAATGCACAATCCACAGCCAATGCATTCCATCTGCAAGCCGTCGCGGATATCAATCCCGGTCGGGCAGACATTGACACAGGCACGGCAATCAATGCAGTGGCCGGTTTCGGGGACTTCACCACGTTGCAGGTTTTTGCGCTTGATCGGTCCACGCGGTTCACCGCGCCAGCCTTCATAGGTTACAATCATGCTTTCATCGTCAAGCATGGCTGACTGGAAGCGCGGCCACGGGCACATATAGGTGCAGACCTGTTCGCGGGCCCAACCCGCAAGAAGGTAGGTGGAACCGGTAAGGAAGGCGATGGTGACATAGGTGCCAAAAGAGGCATTGGCAGTGAAAATATCGACCATCACGGTCGGCGCATCGTGGAAGTACAGGACAAAGGCACCACCGGTCGCCATGGAAATGACAATCCATGCCACATGCGTTGCACCGATTTTCCAGGCTTTTTCGAGTGTCCATTTAGACTGGTCGAGACGCATGCGCGCGTTGCGGTCGCCCTGAATGTAACGTTCAACCAGCATGAACAGATCAGTCCAGACTGTTTGCGGGCAGCCATAGCCGCACCAGATGCGACCAAACAGCGATGTTGCCAGAAACAGCCCGATCGCCGCCATGATCAGGATGCCAGTGATGTAGTAAACTTCCTGAGGCCAAATCTCGATGAAGAAGAAATAGGCGCGCCCAAGATCCATGTCGATCAAAACAGCCTGATCCGGCGCAGTTGGTCCGCGATCCCAGCGCAACCACGGGACAGCCCAGTAAATGCCCAGAAGCGCGATCAGCGCAAACCATTTCAGATTTCTGAACCGGCCCGAAACCCGTTTCGGGTAGACCTTGTCGCGTGCCTTGTAAAGCGGCTGATCACGGTCATCTTCTTCCATGACAGTGGCGGGGTCGACATCGGGATGCTGCAAATTGGACATGGCCATGTTCGCTACCTGGTTGTTGCTCTGAATCTTGCGATTGCTCTCTGTGCGGGATGGACCCGCCAATCGTTTTCAAGATTAGGCTGTCAGGAGACGTTGGTTTCTGGCAGCTTTGCAGGGCAAACTCTAATTATTCAAATCTCAGGCTGAAAATACGAGAGCCCCGGCACAGACACCATGACACATGTCAATTTATCGGCAGTTCCTGTGCGAAATTTGGGAAAAGGCTTTCGCGTGTGCAAAGTAGTCACGAAAAAGGCCCACGACTTGTGATCGCGGGCCTTTATTCAAAGCTGTTCCGGCTTACTGACCGCCACCGAGCGAATGGACATAAACCGTCAGCATTTTGATGGTTTCTTCGTCCAGACGACCACCCCAGGCCGGCATGACACCGCTTCGGGAATTCATGACCGTTTCGGTGAGGGTTTCTTTCGATCCGCCATAGAGCCAGATGGCATCGGTCAGGTTCGGTGCACCGAGATCCTGAATACCTTTGGCATCTTCACCGTGGCACGAAGCGCAGTTTTCCTCAAAAACGACCGCTCCGCGATCCGCAGCAGCGGCATCGGTTTCACGACCGGTGAAGGAGAGAACATACTCAACCACATCTTCGATCTGGTCACGTTCAAGCAGTTCGTCACGACCAAATGCCGGCATGTCGTTGAAGCGGGTATCTTCGTTGGCATCCCAACGAATACCGACATGCAGCGTTTCATTGATCGCATCAAGCGTCCCGCCCCACAGCCATGCATCGTCCTGCAATGACGGGAAACCCGGGTTGCCCGAACCACCGGTGCCATGACATGGCGCGCAGTTATCAGCGAAGACTGCCTTGCCACCAGCCATCGAGAAGTTCAGAAGTTCGCTGTCATTGGCGATTTCCGATACATCGAGGGCAGCCAGACGTTCCATGTAAGGTGCACGTTCAGCTGCAACGTTGGCCATGGTTTCGTGAAGTTCAGTACGGTTGGTCGTACCAAACGTACCTTTAAGGTAGTCATTGGCGGTTGGCCAGGACGGGTAAACCACCCAATAACCAACTGACCAGATGACGGTGATCCAGAAGACATAGACCCACCAGGACGGCAGCGGAGTGTTGAGTTCCTTGATGCCATCCCATTCATGACCGGTGGTCTCGCGCCCGGATACTTGGTCTTTCTCGACTTGTGTCGACATTGCTCTGTTCTCCCCTCAATCCTGATCCCGGAAGGGGATCTGCGCGTGCGATTCCATGTCCTTGTTGCGCTTTTTGCTTGGCCACATGACCCAGGCAATAATCGCGCTGAACAGCAGCATCAGCCACAGACCCCACAGAGGGCGGAAAAAGTCAGCGAGTTGCGTAAAGAATTCCATGACGATCCCCTTGCACTAGCGCAGGTTCATCTGCGGGTTGTAGGTGGTGAAGTCGACCATCCGGCCAAGGACCTGCAGGTACGCAACAAGCGCATCCATTTCGGTCAGTTCTGCCGGGTTGCCGTCAAAGTCACCTGTTGCCGCATTCGGATACCGTGCGAGGAAATCATCGTCATAGGCCGCATCCTCGCTGGCCTGCAGGTAAAGGTCTGCCTTGGCCGCCTCGATCATCTCGTCTGTGTAGGGGACACCCACCATCTTGAGGGTCTCGAGATGTGCCCGAGCGTCATCGAAATCCAGTTTGCGTTCCGCCAGGAACGGATAACCCGGCATGATCGATTCCGGCACAACGGCGCGCGGGTCAATCATGTGGGCCACATGCCAAGCATTGGAATATTTTCCGCCAACACGTGCCAGATCAGGACCGGTTCGTTTTGACCCCCACTGGAACGGATGGTCATACATCGATTCTGCTGCAAGACTGTAATGGCCATACCGTTCGACCTCGTCACGGAACGGACGGATCTGCTGGGAATGGCAGTTATAGCAACCCTCGCGGATATAAATGTTACGACCAGCCTGCTCGAGCGGCGAATAGGGACGGACCCCTTCGACCTTCTCGATGGTTTGTTCCATCGTGAACAACGGCACGATTTCAACAATACCGCCAATGATGATGGTCAGGAAAATACCAAGGATCAGAACGAAGACGTTCTTTTCAACAATATGGTGTTTTTTAAGAAGCATATCTCGTTCCCCCTTATTCGGCTGCAACGGTTGCAGGCGTGCCGATTGGTGCTTCGTTACGGAGGTCACCCTTGATGGTCTTGTAGATGTTCCAGACCATCAGCAGCGAACCCAGCAAGAACAGCAGGCCACCGGTTGCACGAATGATGTAGTAGGGATGCATCGCCTCTACCGTTTCGATAAAGGAATACTGCAGGAAGCCAAGCTCGTCATAGGCGCGCCACATCAGGCCCTGCATGATCCCCGAAACCCACATCGAGGTGATGTAAAGAACGATCCCGATGGTGCCGAGCCAGAAGTGATGAGCAACAAGGCGCATCGAATACAGGCGTTCACGGTTCCAAAGTACCGGGATCAGGAAGTAGATCGCACCGAACGATACGAAGGCAACCCAACCAAGCGCACCGGAATGCACGTGACCAATGGTCCAGTCGGTATAGTGCGACAGGCCGTTGACCGCCTTGATTGACATGACCGGACCTTCGAAGGTCGACATGCCATAGAAACCGACAGCCGCGACCATGAAGCGCAGAACCGGGTCAGTGCGCAATTTGTCCCAGGCACCCGAAAGCGTCATCAGACCGTTGATCATCCCGCCCCAGGAGGGCATCCACAACATGACCGAGAAGGTCATGCCAAGGGTCTGCGCCCAATCCGGCAGTGCGGTGTAGTGCAGGTGGTGCGGACCAGCCCAGATATACAGGAAGATCAGCGCCCAGAAGTGAATGATCGACAGGCGATAGGAATAGACCGGACGTTCAGCGCGCTTTGGGATGAAGTAATACATCATGCCAAGGAAGCCTGCCGTCAGGAAGAAGCCAACCGCGTTATGGCCATACCACCACTGGGTCAGCGCATCCTGCACGCCCGAGAACATCGAATAGGATTTCGTGCCCATGAACGAGACCGGAATGGCAAGGTTGTTGCCAAGATGCAGCATCGCAATGGTCACGATGAAGGCCAGGTAGAACCAGTTCGCAACATAGATGTGAGGCTCGGTACGTTTCAGAAGGGTACCGACAAACACCGCCAGATAGCAAACCCAGACGATCGTGATCCAGATATCAACGAACCATTCCGGTTCGGCATATTCACGACCCTGGGTCACGCCGGTAACATAGCCGATTGCTGCCATCACGATGAACAGCTGGTAACCCCAGAACACAAACGCCGGAAGGGCCTTGCCACCATAAAGCGGGGCGCGGCAGGTGCGCTGTACCACATAGAAGGATGTTGCCAGCAGCGCGTTACCGCCAAAGGCAAAAATCACAGCCGATGTGTGCAGCGGACGCAGACGTCCGAAATTCAGAAATTCGGTATCAAAATTGAGAACCGGAAATGCGAGCTGCCATGCAATGACATCGCCCACCAAAAATCCGACTACTCCCCAAAATACGGTCGCAAGTGCGGCCCAGCGCACAACGTCCATATTATAATCGACAGCAACTGAAGGCGATGCTGCCTGTGCCATGCTCCCCTGGCTCATGCTTGACTCCCGTTCAAGGTGGTCGGGTGAACTGCCCAAAACCCTCTCGGGCAGTTTCAATAGTCCTGGTGAAACGCTGATCAGCCGATCTTTGATTCACCCGCACAAAAAGCCCCACCCAAAATGCGCCATGGCCTGTGGTCAGGGCGCGCTATTCCGGGCGAGGTTTCCTAATTCGTCTGACGAGTATGCGGGCAGTTCATCGGAAAGCCATTGACCTACGTCAATATTGGCGTGCAATCCCGTCAGAAATTCAATCAATGGAAATCTCATAGCCCTTGGAATGGGTGCTTCTGTACTGGCTGTGTTTATGCGCGCCAAACCCTTGGAAGGTGTTGATACACATCAAGGTTAGCGCGAATTTTTTCCGGCATGATTTGATAAATTCGAGAGGGCAGGATCATGTCAGAAGCCTATAAGTCACTTCCACTTACAGCACAGACCGCGGATATGACCTATCCGCTGGTTCAGATGTTGAAAGTCGACATGTCTTTTGACCGCTGGCGGGCATTTGTCGACCAATATTGCATGCCCGTTGCTGCCGGTTCGCTTGATGCAAACGCCGACAGAGATGACATTCTTTGGCAGCGTCAGCGCGGCATCATCGTGGTTGCCAACGAGCGTGGCTATATTCACGGGCTTTTTTCATATTATGTCCGTGATGACATGGCTGACGGTGTGGTGCTGCATGTTGATAATGTCATCGCCGTGGAAATTGTCACAGGTGACTATGTGCTGGATGCCATGCGCGATGCCATGGCCCGGCTTTCGGACCTTCATGAATGCCGGAACGTTTACGTGTCACTGGGTGAAGTCGAAGGCCGCTTGCAGTCCTATTTCACCAAATCCGGGTTCGTGCCCAGCAAGGTGCGCTATTGTGCGCCTGCAACGCCCAGACTTTCCGCCTGATTTATCCGTTTTCGTATGCGTGAAAGCGCAATCGGTGTAATGCCGATAAAACTTGCAATCTGCGCCTGGGTCAGGCGCGGAACGATATGGGCGTAATCTTCGAGAAACCCCCGGTAACGGTCCTGTGCGGACAGGCACAGGAATTCGTATTCGCGCTTTTCCTTGCGCAGGCTGACCTGTTCGTTGAAATCAAAAAATACAGCCATCAGGTCCGGGTCTTTTGAGCACACAGATCGCAGTTTGTCATACGGAATGGCGGTGACTTCGCAATCCTCAAGGCAGGTGATTGCGAAATGGCTGGGTTCGCCCATGATCTGGCAGCGGCGCGATCCCATAACCGAGTTTTCCGCAAAGAAGCTTTTGATCCATTCCTTTCCCTCGAAAGTGACATAGGACATCTGGGCCAACCCGCGGCGCAGGAAAATCACATCCTGGCACACCTCACCCTGTTTGATAATTTGACTGCCCTTGGCATGGTTGGTGTTGCAGATATGGGGTGCCAAATACGCATCTGATTGAAGTCGTCCGATCAAATCCGAAAAATTCATGTCCAATAAACCCGGGTTAATGCGAGTCCCGCTCTGTGGTGGCCAACTGTGGTGGTTCCAAACAACAGACTACGCGGATGGCAGACCATTATGAATAGACAATCGGGAACTGTCTTAATTACCGGGGCAACATCGGGAATCGGGCGGGAATTGCTGGGCATTTATCACGCAGAAGAGTTCGATGTGATCGCCCATGGACGATCAGAGGTAAAGCTCCATGACCTGAAAGACCAGTTTCCGGGCATCAGGACCGTTCAGTCTGATCTGGCTGACATGGCGTCTGTTGACGCGATGATGACCGATATAATGCGTGATGTTCCGCACCTTGATCTTGTGATCAACAATGCCGCCATTCAGGAAAAAGGTGTTCTGACGGACGCGGACTTCAGCACATCGCAGGCAGATCGCGAAATCGCGGTTAACCTGCTGGCGCCAATGAGTATATGTCGCGCTGTGATCCACGGATGGATGACGCGGGCTGAAACAACAAGAGCGCGAAGCAACAGCGCAAGCTGTCGGATCGTAAACGTGTCATCGGGTTTGGCATTTTTTCCCAAGACAAGCGGGGCTGTTTATTGCGCCAGCAAAGCCGCGCTTCACAGCTTTTCCCAAAGCCTGCGCTACCAGCTTGTTGCTGCAAATCTTCCTGTTGCGATCAGCGAAGTATTCTTGCCGGTGGTGGATACGCCAATGACCGCGAGTCGCGACCTGCCCAAGATCCCGGCGCGACAGGCAGCACTCGCGATACATGACGGAATTCTTGCCGGGCAGGATGAAATCTATGTCGGTAAGGCCAGACTGATCCCGGTGGTGACCCGTTTGTCTCCGTCGTTGATGAAATCCATTTTACGCAAGGGATAAGCCACCATGAAGGATCTGATTAAAACGGGATTGGTCCTGGCGATCTGTTTTGCTGCGACGTTTGGCATATTGGTCGCCACCGGATTGCTGCAGCGCGACGATGTTGTGCGCTGGCTGGAAGCAGCCCGTGAGATTGATGCCTGGATTGTTGCGCTGATTGTCATGGGTTTGCTGGTGGCGGACTTGTTCATCGCCGTACCAACCATGACTGTCACCTTGCTTGCCGGTTTTTTCCTCGGACCCGTTGCCGGGGCACTTGCCGCCGGGGCCGGTATGATCACTGCGGGCGCAATGGGTTATGTCATGAGCCATCAATTCGGCCGTCCGGTCCTGCGGCGGATAATCAGTGATGAAATCAGATTGGCCGAAATGGAGGAGGTCTTTGCCCGCTATGGGCTGGTTGTTTTGATGATCTGTCGCGCGATGCCGATCCTGCCCGAGGTTTCCTGCTGTCTGGCAGGGGTGACCCGTATGCGGTTTACCAAGTTCGGGTTCGGTTATCTCATCGGGACGGTGCCCTATGTCATTGTTTGCGCATGGTTGGGCGCACAAAGTTCGACCACTGATCCGATGCCGGCGATCTGGGGTGCTGCGGGCGTGACAGTTGTGATGTGGTCCTTCTGGTTCTTTCTGATACGCCATCACCGCCGTTCAACCCGAAGGACTTTAAAGGGATAGGTTTGGCAAAACTGCACATACCCACATGTGGACGTGATTTGGAATCAGGACTATAAGGCGGGTATGAACGGTATTCCTTTTGTCAAAATGCATGGTCTGGGAAATGATTTCGTTGTCTTTGACGGACGACGCGATCCCGCCGTGCTTGATCTTGATAACGCGACCGCAGCCCGCATTGCCGATCGTAAGACCGGGGTTGGCTGTGATCAGCTGATTGTGATCGAACCGGCGCGCGATGATCTTGCCGATGTCTTTATGCGCATCCGCAACAATGATGGCGGCGAGGTCGAGGCATGTGGCAATGCCACGCGCTGTGTTGCCAACGTCGTCATGGGCGAACTGGGCCGCAAGGAAGTCATCATCGAAACTGTTGTTGGTCTGCTTGATGCCAACGGTCTGGCCGATGGCCGTGTCACCGTCGATATGGGGCAGGCCAAGCTGGACTGGCGTGATATCCCGCTGTCCGAGGCGGTCGATACCAATCACATTCCATTGTCGCTTGGTCCGCTTTCCGATGCAGTTGGCGTCAATGTCGGCAACCCGCATGGTGTTTTCTTTGTCGATGATGCCGAGGCGGTTGATATTGAAAAGCTGGGCCCGGTGCTTGAACATCACGAAATGTTCCCGGAACGCGCCAACATCGAGGTTTGCAGCATCATTGATGAAAACAAACTGCGCATGCGGGTTTGGGAACGCGGTGTCGGGGTAACCCGTGCTTGTGGAACCGGCGCCTGTGCGGCCGGTGTTGCCGCAGCACGCCGTGGTCTGACCGGGCGTAAGGTCGAGGTCGTCCTCGATGGCGGTCCGCTGACCATTGAATGGTTGCCCGATGATCATGTCTTGATGACCGGGCCAGTAGCGACCAGTTTCTCAGGATTTTTGCACGCGTCCCTTTTGGGGAACCATTGATCAGGTTTTGAAAACCGGCCAAACATAAACGTCGGCCGGTTTTTCGTAGAGGTATTTTTGCGGGCCTGATCCGGCCTTGCGTCGGTTGCGCTGATCGGGCAAAACAGGGCGCATCAGGATTTGGTTCAATCCATGTCGGGACACCCAATCCCGTCTTTTGTGAAACTCAAAAGCAGGTTCAGATAATGGCTGACTTCAATACGCTTGACGGTGTCAATGTCGCTGGCAAGCGCGTTTTGCTGCGCGCTGATCTTAACGTTCCGATGAAGGATGGTGTTGTTGGCGATACGACTCGTATCGACCGCACCGTACCGGGCCTGATCGAACTGGCGGATGCAGGCGCGAAACTGGTGGTTATCACCCATTTCGGCCGTCCCAAAGGTTCGCGCGTTCCGGAAATGAGCCTGAAACCGGTTGCTGATGCCCTTGCCAAGCAGCTTGGCCGTCCGGTGAAGTTTGCTGATGACTGTATTGGTGACGCGGCGGCAAGCGTGGTTAATAGTCTGAAAGACGGCGAAGTCGCCCTTCTGGAAAACCTGCGTTACCACGCCGAGGAAGAAAAGAACGACCCGGCCTTTGTTGGCGAACTGGCAAAGCTTGGCGATATGTATGTCAATGACGCGTTTTCCTGCGCGCACCGGGCACACGCCTCGACCGAGGGGCTGGCACGAGCTCTTCCGGCCTATGCCGGCCGTTTGATGCAGGCGGAACTCGAAGCCCTTGGCAATGCGCTGGAAGCACCAAAACATCCGGTAATGGCGATTGTTGGCGGGGCCAAAATCTCTACCAAGCTTGATCTTCTGGGGAACCTTGTTGCCAAGGTTGATCAGCTGGTCATTGGCGGCGGCATGGCAAACACTTTCCTTGCGGCCAAGGGGGTAAATGTTGGCAAGTCGCTGTGCGAGCATGACCTGCTTGATACCGCGCGCGAGATTTTCAAAAAGGCCGAGGCTGCCAATTGCGAGATCGTCCTGCCGGTTGATGGTCTGGTTGCCAAGGAATTTGCCGCCAACGCACCGCATGATGTCTCTGACATCAATAACGTCGCGCCTGACGGGATGATCCTTGATGCAGGCCCTGCCACCATCGTGGATCTGAACAAGCGTCTTGAGTCTTGTGAAACGCTGGTCTGGAACGGTCCGCTTGGTGCGTTTGAAATCACCCCGTTTGACACAGCAACAGTTTCCGTTGCCCAACATGCAGCCAAGCTGACCAAGGATGGCAAGCTTCTGTCTGTTGCCGGTGGTGGTGATACTGTTGCCGCCCTGCGTCATGCCGATTCTGATCAGGCATTTTCCTATGTCTCGACCGCGGGTGGGGCGTTCCTTGAATGGCTGGAAGGCAAAACCTTGCCCGGTGTGGCAGCGCTTCGCGCCAGCTAAGCCGGTTGACTTGATCGTAAGACAACAAACCCCGCCAAACTGGCGGGGTTTTCTTTTGCCAAGTCCGCAGCGGATTTAGTCGTTCTTGACGTCTGGCAAGCTGTTTTGCGCGGTACTTTGCATGATTGCATCACGATCCCTGAGAAACGCAGCATAGCCATTTTCGGTCATGGCCGCGGCCAGTTCGATATAGACCGTGAACAGGCGCGACAATGTGTCGGCCTCGTCCGTATCAAGGACGGACAGCAGTTCACTGGATCGGGCCTGACCGGTTTCAAAATGTTCCCACGCGTGTTCAAGCAGGATCTTGCCCAGATAATCAAGGTCGTCATACTTGCCCTGACCGATGGCATTGCGGATCTCACCCAGTGTGATGTCCGCTGCAATCAGCATTTCGGATGGAACGGTAACAAGGCGATCGGGGCCTTTGATGTCTTCGGGCAGGTCGCGAAGGATGTGAATGATATAGCAAAAGATCGCCATATCGCGTGCGTGATAAAGCGGTGGATCGGTCAGTGGCGAGGTGTATCCGATTTCAGGATCATGCCGCGCTGACAGCAGATAGACAAAAATTGATGCTGGTGCCGCGGTCGCGCCTTCGCAATAGGCGATGAAATCGTCCCATTCATCCATAGGTTCTTCGGCGATGTCACGATGCAGCGCATCGGCCAGTTCAATCCATGGATCGGCGGGAAGGTCACTACGCCCAAGGGTTAGTCGGAGTGCGTCATAAACCGCACCGGTCAACGGACCGCCTTCGGGCATCGGATTGTCCACATCGGCCTTGGCTGCCATGACCTGTGCTTGCCACTGATGAACGGTTTCAAGAACCGCTTCGCGTTCGGCATCACGCTGGGCATCAGGAAGTTCCAAGAACCCGTCATCAACGATATCGTCAATCACGCGCATCGAGGCATAGGCAGCCAAAAAGAATCTCTGGCGTTCCGGACCAAGGCGCATGGCCGCACGATAGAGGTTGGCGTTTTTTGCCGCTGCCAGATCGTTACAGGCATCAAATGGTGCGCCAAGCACAGCGTGTTCTGGTGGAAGCGAATGGCTCATGCGCGTCTGTATGTTCCTTTGGGTTTCCTTCCAAAGAGTCATACAGGACTGCCCGCCTTGCGCAAGATCGGAATTGGGAATTGTGCGCAAAGCCCAAGCTGCGTTCACTCAAATCATCAGAACTTGATCTTATAACTCGCCGTAAGACCCAGCATGGCGTCAATTCCGTCAAGAAGGCCGTCTTCGGTGTTTTTGGTGCCCAGATCGCGCGAGACAGAGCCATGCAAGCCAATCCAGATATCTTCAAGCGGCATATAGGATAGTGAACCCGCGAGCCCGGCGTCATTGGCATTCGAGACACTATTCAAGCCAAACCTTGGGCGGGCAAGATGACGGGTGCCGAATTGGTCGGTTTCGTACACCCCGACAGTTCCAGGCGCAGCCGCGTTAAGATCAACAAACGGCCCCATTGAAAAGCCGAGGTCGGGTGACGGTGAATAACCAAAACCAATCCGCGCATTAATGCCGTGATCAGAACGCGGTGCGCCCCCGAACTCAAGCCAATATTGTGATGGGTTCCCCGATGCATTGGCATCCGGGGCAAGCGTGAAGCCATAGCGCGCAGATGGTGTGAAATCGGGATTAAACCCGGATGGGCTTGATGGGGAAATACCATCTGGACCAAAGGCACTACCGCCTGGAATTAACTGAAAACCATTGGCGGAAGATGCTTTGTTTTCAAGTGACTGGGCCATGACAACAGGGCTCTGAGCCGTGCTTGCAATCAGCAAGGTCGCCAGAATCGTCAGAGTCCGCTGTTTTTTTATCCAATCCAACCAATGCAGCTTTGTCATGTCGCCTGTTCCAACAGGTGATTGAACAACCACAAAAATCGAGGCAACAGCCAAGCCGCGTCTCGTCCCGGACGCTTGAATGGTGTGATTTTGTCGGTCCCAACCAACATCCGTCGAACCCGTGCCGCGTTCTTGGCGCGCAGCAAAGCAGTACCGGATTCAAGACGGACGGGATTTCAAGGCGTGATGATATCCTGTAGCGGGCCAAGCTTGGCCGGTCAGGATGTGCTCTTGCTCAGAAAGTCCCGAATTGCGTCGATTTGCGCTTTATCATTCAGATGGGGAGCGTGTCCGCAGTTCGCCACTGCAAAAACCGGCATTTCCGGTTTTTTCTGTTTCATCTTTTCGACAATGGGTTTTGGAATCAGGTCGGATTTCTCGCCGCTGATCAACATGACGGGGCAGGGCAGGGCTTCGAATTCGGCCCAGGCGTCAAATGAATCAATATGTTCGGCAAAGACCCGCATTACTTCGGGATCGTAATGCATCATGAAATTGCCGTTTGGCAACCGGCGAACGGAACGTGACGCCAAAAATGCCCATGTCGCATCATCTGCCACCCCGAAGGAGGCATAAACCAGCCGCACCAGTTGTTCGACCTCGTCGATGGTTTCAAATTCCGGAGATGCCCCGACATACGATTTGATCCGTGCAACCGCATCGGGATCAAGTTCCGGGCCGATATCATTAAGTACCAATCGTTCGATACGCCCTGCGACCTCGGTCGTGGCGTAAAGTCCGATCAAGCCACCCATGGATGTGCCAATCCAGTCGCAGGTATCGATTTTGAAATGGTCCAGCAGTTCAAACATCTGCGCAACATAGAAGGGCACGGTATATTCCGCATCCGGATCACGGGCCCAGCCAGAGAAACCGCGCCCGATCATTGATGGGCACAGCACGTAATATTTATCGGTGAAATGCGGCGCGACATGGTCAAAGTCATCGGCCAGACGGGCGAGACCATGCATCATCAAAAGCGGCCGATTGGCCGGATCGCCCCATGCCCTGACATGGACCTCGTAACCGCAGCATTTGACGAAATGTTCGCGAAAATCGGCCATCGGGGGCTCCTTGTCAGGGATGTCTGCTTTCCGGGCTTACCCGGATTTCTTTTGGGCAATCATGAACAGACGGTTGAACGGAAACAGGGTTCGCCCATCATCACGTGATGGATAAACCTGATTAAGACGTTCCTTGTATTTCTTGGTAAATTTTTCGCGCGCTTCGTCATCTGGCAGGGCATCCATCACCGGACGCAAGATGGTCGAACTGGTCCAGTTATACACCGCATCGGGGCCAGTCAGGACATGGCAATACTGGGTTTGCCACAGATCGATGTCGTCACAGGACGGGGCAAGCGCATCGAAATAATCACCCGGACGCATGATGCGGGCTGCGTGTATGGCGGTTGCCACTTCCTTGCGCCAATCCATGCCGGCTTCACCGATCAACTGGTGGCTGGGGGCAAGAAAGTTGTTGGGCACCTGAATGGCGATCATGCCGCCGGGGCGCAGATGTTCAAGAAGACGTGGAAACAGCTTTGAATGATCAGGCACCCAGTGCAGGGCTGCATTGGAAAACAGCAGATCAACCGGCTCATCAGGTTGCCAATCTGCGATGTCTGCCTTTTGCCATGTGATGTTTTCTGCGCGCTTGCGCGCGGTTTCAAGCATCTCGTCAGAAGAATCGACGCCGACGATGCTTGGCCCGTCAGTCGCGCCTGCACCATAAGCATCGGCAAGAACCGCCGTCACTGATCCCGGGCCACAGCCGAGATCGACAATGCTACGGGGAGAAAACCCGTTTGCCGGTTTGGGCAAACGTGAAATCAGATCGATGGCCGGTCGCAGGCGCTCATTGCCGAACAAACCGTAACGGGCAGGGTCCCAATGTGTATTGCTCATGGGAAACTCTTATCGCGTTTCGGGAGCCGTTTGAAGCATGGAGGTGACTAATTCCCAAAGACTTACGCCCCGAACCAATGAACGGGGCGCAGTAAACCGGATTTACATCACGTCAGGGCAGCGATCAGTGATCAGCTGCCTCGAGCTGATCATAGTGGCCCTTGATCAGATGGAACATGAACAGCACGGCACCAATGAACATGGCAAGGCCGACGAAGTAGGAATAGCCGTCCTGCGAACCTGACGCATAAAACAGGCCGAAAAGACCGACCACAATGGTCAAAACACCAAAGATCAACCGATCCATACCCATGCTGGAACTCCTCTAAGCCGAATGTCTGTTTATTAAATCTAACGAAAACTGCGCTGCGATCAAACCGCAAACATCGTCTTATGCATCACCCATTTCGCGAATTCTTTGCGGTACATCATGAAATTCAGCCGCGATTTGCAAATAAACAGGTCTTTTGAACGGTACGATCAGATCAGGCAAGGTCGCCAGATCGTTCCAGCGCCAGCTGTCGAATTCCGGGTCTGGCACATCAATATTGATGTGCTTGTCCTTGCCGGTAAAGCGCATGGCGAACCATTTCTGTTTCTGGCCGCGATACTTGCCTTTGAAAGCCTTGCCAATCAAATGTTTGGGGAGATCATAGGTCAGCCAGCTTGGCGTCTCAGCGACGATTTCGGCTTTGTCGGTTCCGATCTCTTCCTTGAGTTCGCGCATTGCGGCTTCGACCGGGGTTTCCCCCTCGTCAATTCCGCCTTGCGGCAATTGCCAGGCGCCTTCGAACCCGTAGCGGTTACCCATCCAGACCAGTCCGTCGGCATTGAACAGGGCAATGCCGACACACGGACGATAGGGAAGGTCCTCTGCTGTGACGTGATCCGGGGAACCGGTTTCCGTCTGTTTGGGGGTGTCGGACTTTTTTGCCATGATTGCTCCTGACGGGCGGGCCAAGCGGCCCGGCAACTGTTGCTAGTTCTCAATTGTGTCGGCCGGTTCGGCGTTCTCTTCCTGGGCTGCCTGCTCGGCCATGGCTTCGCGTTCACGTTCTTCGGCTTCAAGGCGGGCCGCTTCGGCCTCGTCCGCTGATTGCGGGGTGACCTGCTGGCCGCTAATTGCGCTGACGGGTACCAGAACAACACCGTGACGGCGCAGGCGGAACGCCCAGTTGCGCAGTCGCTGAATTGTCACCGGATAGGATTGCGCAATTCCGACGGCAACTCCGTTGCGTTTGGCCATTTCAACCAGTTCGGCCAGACGGTTGTCAATCTGGCGGCGGCTTGGCGTGTCATCAATGATCACATTGCCAATCGCATTCGGGGTGCCGGCGTTTGCTGCCAATTGTGCACCATAACTGGCAACTCCGCTGCCCGATGCTTCGACATACATCAGACCCGTGCGCGATATGAATTCGATCACCGGGCGAATGGCGCTATCAAGGCTGCCAAATTTGGATCCCTGACGGCTGACCAGTCCGGCATACCCCGGGAAGCGCGCCAGCAGCCATTCCAGACGGACAAGATTTTCGCCCTCTGACAGCGACGTCAAAAGCGCGCGCGGGCCGGGATCGGAAAGCGGGAAGTCAGCCGGTTCCATGGGAAGTTCAAGAAAGACCTCATGGCCCATGGCGCGTGCTTCGCGGGCAACGGTTTGCAAATCGCGGGCATAAGGCGAAATCGCCAGCGAGATATTCAAAGGCAGATCATTGATCGCGGTTTCGGTACGCTGTTCGTTCAGGCCGACACCGGTCAGCATCACCGCGACAACAGGCGTGTCTTCCGGAAGTTCGAACGGGCGCTTATAGGCATCAAAAGGCGTTGTGCCATCATCGGCAATGCGCGGGATGCGGCCAAAGCTGCCTTCTTCGTCCAGACCGGGCAACGGGGCCGGGCGCAGGGGATCGGGCTCGATCGGATCATCAAGCGATCCTTCTTCCTCGATCAGGGCTGCGAGTTCTTCCGGGGTCGGGGCATCATTTCCACCGGTGCCATCAGTTGAACCCGGTGTTCCGATCAGGTCGGAAACGCCATCAAGGTTCCCTGCAATGTCTTCGGCGGATTGTTCTTCACCGTTCGCTGCGTTTGCTGCTTGCTGTGCCGCACGGTCACGATCCTGAATATCCTGAACACCGCGTGCGATTTCTTCTTGTAGTTCGCGCTCGGTGCCCGGAACCGTAATTGTGGTTTGCGGTCCGCCCATGTGAAACAGACGCCAGCCGGTTTCAGGGTCCAGAACAGGGATCATCGCAACTGCTGTTGCCCCGAACGGCGACAGAAACAGCGTAATAATCAGCAACTTTGACAGCCAGCTGCGCCGTGATTTAGGCCGTTTGGGCAGTCGTTTTGACTGCACCTCGATGGGCAGCTCGTTAAAGGGAAGATCGTCAAGATTGACATCGTCCTCGTCTTCGGCGGCGTCAGTCATCCCGTCGGCAAGGTCGTCGGCCAGCTCATCGGCCATTTCCCCGTCGATGTCGCCGTTCTCCTTTTTGCGGAACGGCAAGGAATTTAGGATTTTCCTGAACACGAACAGCTAGTCTTTCACGATGCCAAGCCCAACCTTATCCATTCGGACGTGGGCCAAACAGGGAAATACCCCGGATCATGTCAAGCGCCCGCGACAGCTGATAGTCGTCAACCGCCAGCTGCTCGGCCTCGTCACGGCGGGAGTTTGCATCCTTTTCTTCATCACTGATGCCTTCGTCCTCATTGCGAAGGGCCCCGCTCAGGGACGCTTCCGAACGACGGGTTTCGGCTTCGATGCTTTCGACGCGTGCCTGCGGAACGATGATGTCCGGCACGATGCCCACTTCCTGAATGGATTTGCCAGATGGCGTGTAATAGCGCGCAGTGGTCAAACGAAGGGCGACGTTGCCCGGCATTGGCAGGATGGTCTGAACCGATCCCTTGCCAAAGCTGCGCGTGCCCATGATGACAGCGCGACGGTGATCCTGAAGGGCACCCGCGACGATTTCCGATGCCGAGGCAGAGCCATCATTGATCAGAACCACAATCGGCAAACCTTCGCTGAGGTCACCACTGCGTGCGTTGTAACGTTCGGTATTCTCGGTATCACGCGGGCGGGTCGATACGATTTCGCCCTTATCAAGGAAGGCATCGGAAACCGAGATCGCCTGGTCAAGCAAACCGCCCGGGTTGTTGCGCAGATCAATGACCAGACCCTTGATTTCCGGGCCGATTTCTTCGCGCATGTCAGCAATGGCGCGCTGCAGGCCACTAGAGGTCTGTTCATTGAATTTGGTGATGCGGATATAGCCGACATCGTCTCTGGGCTCGGCGCGTACTGACTGGATCTTGATGACAGCACGGGTCAGGGTAACATCGAACGGTGCCTGTTCACCCTTGCGGATGATGGTCAGGACAATGTCGGTATTGACCTTGCCGCGCATCATTTCGACCGCGTCATTTAGCGTCATGCCGCGAATGGCGGTGCCGTCAATATGGGTGATGAAGTCGCCCGGCTGCAGACCGGCCTTTTCGGCCGGGGTGTCATAGATCGGCGCGATGACTTTAACAAAGCCGTCTTCCATGGTGACTTCGATGCCAAGGCCGCCGAATTCGCCGCGGGTATCGACCTGCATTTCCTCGAAATTATCCATATTCAGATATGACGAATGCGGATCAAGCGACGTCAGCATGCCGTTGATGGCTGCTTCGATCAGTTGTTTGTCATCGACGTCTTCGACATATTTGCCTTTGACCTGTTCGAATACATCACCGAACAGATTGAGCAGGCGATAGGTCTCAGCCGAGGAGGTTGAAGATTGCGCCAAACCTGGCGACGCAAGGCCGAGAGTCATGCCGGTCGCGAGTGCGAGTACTGCCAATCGAGAGGTTTTCATCCACTTACCTTGCCGTTTTTCGAGGCCAGCCATGGAAGCGGATTGATTGCTTCCCCGTTCTGGCGCATCTCCAGATATAGTTTTGGCGAAGTTTCACCCATAATACCAACAGGTTCGCCCGCCAATAGATATTGTCCTACCACACTGTCGAGCCGATCAAAACCGGCGATAAGGCTATGGTATCCTTCGCCGTGTTCGATAATCAAGAGTCGGCCATAACCGCGGAAGGGCCCGGCAAAGACAACTTTGCCGTCAAAAGGCGAGACAACCTGTGCATTTGCGCGTGTGCTGATCTCAATTCCCTTCGACCGGTTTACGGTCAAACCATCCGGGCCGCGTGATTTTTCACCAAAAAGTGTAACGACTTTACCGCTGGCGGGCATCCTGAGGTTGCCTTGTGCCAGTGTGATTGAACTGCCAACGGCAAATTCTTCTTCGTCGCTTGTGTCGTTGGTTCCGCTGTCATTACTGCTTGCGGGTTCGGTTTTGCTTTCGGGTGGTGGTGGCGGTGTGTTTTTGGCAATCGTTGTTGCGCCAAGCGTATCGGCATCCGGTTCGGTGCGCGCTGCAACCCGCATGTCCGGACGTGACCGCGGCACCGGCAGGCCCTCGGCGCGGTTTTGAAGATTGCGCAGAAGCTCGCCCAGTGATTTTGCCTCATCGGCCAGCGCGCTGACCGCCTCGGCGGCTTCTTCGGCTTCGGCCTCTGTCTGGGCGCGCAGGCGGCGCTTTTCATCAAGCAACGCTGAGAGGGATGCGCGTTCGTTCTGCAATTCTTGGGTGGCGGCGGCCAACTCGCTGCGACGATTGCGGATATCTTCGCGCAGGGTGGCGATCTCGCCCAGTTCCTTGCGCAGGTCACGCGCGTGTTGCTCGACACCGGGCAGGGCGGCTTTCAGCAATACTGCCGAACGCAGTGTATCCTGTGGCGATGTTGGCAGGGCAATGACGGCCTCGGGCGGCGTGGTCGAAAGACGCTGCAGGGCCATGAGAATGCGGGCATATTGCCCGGCCTTGTCTTCCAGACTGGTGGCAGCAACCTTTTCACGCGCTTCAAGGTTTTCTAGCTGATCTTCCAGATCGGTCAGGGTTGTTTCAAGGCGCTGGGCGCGTCTGGCGACGGAAATCGCCTCGGACTGAAGGGCTTGTTCCTCGGTCCAGAGTTCACGCGATTTGCGTGACAGGAATTCTTCCTGTTTTTGCTGTTCGGAAAGCTGGTTTTCAAGTTGATCGAGTTGCTGATCAACTTTTTGCAGTGATTGGGCAAAAGAAGGCGCAGCCCCGCCTGCAGCAAGAACCGCAAATGCGATCAGCGCAGGCAGGGCGATCTCATAAGCTAGCTTAGCTCGCAAGAAGCGCGTCATTTTCTTTCATGCCCTTAAGCAAGGGTTTTCCGGTCATCTCGGCCGGTTGCGGCACGCCAAGCAATTGCAGCAGGGTCGGTGCGACATCGGCCAAACGCCCATCTTCCAATGTTACTCCTTCCGGACCGTTAACAAGGATGGTCGGAACGAGATTAAGCGTATGTGCGGTGTGCGGTTCGCCGGTTTCCGGATCGACCATCACTTCGCAGTTACCGTGATCGGCGGTGACAAATGCAACGCCGCCCACCGACTTGATCGCGTCAATCACCTTGCCAAGGCAGCTGTCAACGGCCTCTGCCGCCTTCATGGCCGCTTCAAGAATGCCGCTATGGCCGACCATATCGGGGTTCGCGAAATTCAGGATAATGGTGTCGTATTTTTCCGACTTTATGGCCGCAACCAGCTTTTCGGTAACTTCCGGCGCAGACATTTCCGGCTGCAGGTCATAGGTCGCTACTTTTGGGGACGCGACTAGAATGCGTTCTTCGCCGTCAAAGACCTGTTCTTCGCCGCCATTAAAGAAGAAGGACACATGCGGGTATTTTTCGGTTTCGGCAATGCGAAGCTGCTTCATGCCTGCCTTGGAAACCACTTCGCCAAAGATGTTTGGCAGGGTTTGCGGCGGATAGATCGCATCCATGTATTTGGCATGTTCGGACGAATATTCGACCATCCCGGCCTGCACGGCGAATTTCACCGGCGTGCCGCGATCAAACCCGTCAAAATCCGGTGCGCAGAGGGCGGCCAGAATTTCACGCGCACGGTCCGCGCGGAAGTTGGTCATCAGAAGGCCATCGCCATCTTTTATACCAGCATAATCGCCAATCACGGTCGGCAGGACGAATTCGTCTGTGGTGTCGGCTTCATAGGCGCTGGCAATCGCGGCCTCGGCACTTTCGGCTGTGCGGCCATCGACGTAATTTTTGCCCTGAACCATGGTGAAATAGGCTTGGCTCACGCGTTCCCAGCGATTGTCGCGGTCCATGGCGTAATAGCGGCCTGTGACTGTGGCGATTTCAACATTGGCATCGCCAATCAGGGCGCGGAATTTCTCAAGGAATTTGGCGGCACTTTTCGGTGCGGTATCACGACCATCAAGATAGGTGTGGATTTTTACCGGTACACCGGCAGCCGCAATAATTTTGGCAAGGGCGGCCATGTGCGCCTGATGGGAATGCACCCCGCCCTCGGACAGAAGGCCCGCGATATGGCAGACGCCCTTGGAATCGGACAGTTTGGCAATGATCTTTTTGACGGTGTCGGTTTCGGCGATGGTGCCGGTTTTGACGGCCTCGTCAATTTTGGGCAGTTCCTGCATGACGACGCGGCCAGCACCAAGGTTCATGTGACCGACTTCCGAATTGCCCATCTGGCCTTCGGGCAGGCCAACATCCAGACCGCAGGCCTTGAGGAACCCGGTTGGGTTATTGGCGTAAAGGTCATCCCAGACAGGCGTGTTGGCAAGCGCAACAGCGTTGTTCTTGCTTTCTTCGCGATAACCCCAGCCATCCAGAATGCACAGCACCACAGGGCGCGGGCGCTTTACGGAATTCGATACAGTCACGTTCATAAACCCCACAGATAAAGTAAAAGGCTGAATGTCCCGTAAATATGGTGACTTACGGGATGTTTCGCCATTAATCCTGTTATGCGGGCAGGGTGGGTCAACCTTCGCACACAACAGGTGCATGAATTGTCCCGGCAATTTAGCACGATTGCCGGTATGTAACAGTATCCGTCGCAGAAAATTTTGCAGATGCACACCAGTTCTTTTGACAGTGTCTAAAGACGCAGATAGTGTTCAATCTGACGGTGAACCTCTGAGGTGGCAGAAATGCCATTTCGCACCGTGACGGGAGAGTTCGGATGTCATGCGATTTGCGTGATGGACGGCGCCGAAGGAGCAATGCCTCATAAACACTCTCAGGCAGATGGACCGTCACGGATAGAGGCTCTGGAGAGAGAAACCAAAAAGCGTCTGGGAGAAAGCGCTGGTCAGGTTTCCACCGAAGGATAAACGCCATTTGCGCGATCATGATCGGGCGTTGGCGGATAATCTCAGGTCAAGGGACAGAGGGGGCAAAAACACCGGTTCGTAAACAGCGCGAAAACAAGCGCTTTATTGAGCCGTGAAGGAGGCCCTTGATGACGAATCCCGCGACCGATCCCTCTTCGGGATCGCAAAACAATTCCCAGCACGACGTCAACCTGTCGGTTGTCGACCTTTACACGATCGGCATCGGCCCATCGAGTTCGCATACGGTTGGCCCGATGCGTGCGGGTTATCGTTTCTGCCTTGAACTGGAATCGCGCAATCTTTTGCAAAACACCGGCAGTGTCGTGGTTGATCTTTACGGTTCGCTTGCCCTGACGGGCAAGGGGCACGCAACCGATACCGCCGTGATCATGGGCCTGAATGGCAAGCGCCCGCGCAACATTGATCCTGATGATATTGTGCCAACGGTCGCGGCAATTGATGAAACCAACCTGCTGCAGCTTTACGGCCAATATCCGGTGTCGTTTAACCGCGATACCAATCTGGTGTTTCATTTCACCGAAACCCTGCCGCAGCATCCCAATGGTATGCGCATTACCGCCTTTGACCGCGATGGCCTAAAGATCCACAGCCAGGAATATTTTTCGGTCGGGGGTGGCTTTATCGTCTCAAGCGATGATCACGGGGCGGAGTATTCCGGTGATAACATCACCTTGCCATTTCCGTTCTCTTCTGCGGATGAACTTATGGAAATCTGCAAGCGCGAAGGTCGATCCATCGCGGAAATCATGATGGAGAACGAGCAAAGCTGGCGCAGCCCAGAAGAAACCATCGCTTTTGTCGATCGCGTTCATGATGCGATGATGTGCTGCATTGACCGTGGCATTCGTACCGATGGCATTTTGCCCGGTGGGCTCAATGTGAAGCGGCGGGCATCGAAGCTTTATAAAGAACTGACGGAGAAGCCCGAGGCGGGCCTGCGCGATCCGCTGACCGTGATTGACTGGGTTAACCTTTATGCGCTGGCCGTGAACGAAGAAAATGCCGCAGGCGGGCGGGTTGTTACCGCGCCGACTAATGGGGCGGCGGGCGTTATTCCGGCTGTACTGCGCTACTACGAAAAGTTTGGTGCCAATGCCAATCAGCACAATATACGTGAATTTCTGTTAACCGCGGCGGCGATCGGGTCGATCTATAAAAAGCGTGCCTCAATCTCGGCGGCCGAAGTTGGCTGTCAGGGCGAAGTTGGGGTTGCCTGTTCGATGGCGGCCGGTGCGTTGTGTGCGGTTCTTGGTGGAACGCCAGAGCAGGTCGAAAACGCTGCCGAAATCGGCATGGAACATAACCTTGGTCTGACCTGCGATCCGATTGGTGGTCTGGTGCAGGTACCTTGCATCGAACGCAACACCATGGGCGCGGTCAAGGCGATCAACGCCGCACGCCTGGCTTTGCGCGGTGACGGCCAGCATACCGTGTCGCTTGATAAGGTGATCGAGACCATGCGCCAGACGGGACTCGACATGCAAAGCAAGTACAAGGAGACCAGCCAGGGCGGTCTTGCGGTCAATGTCAACGTGGTCGAGTGCTAGCCCCAATTCTTAAGAATAGGGCAGAAAACCGGGCTTTTTGACATCTATAATGTAAATTGGCCGGTTTTATGTGCTTGTTTCTTGCGACTTGCGGTTGGTGTTTTGCTATGATTTTCCGACTAAAAAATAGGGGCAAAGACCCCAATATCGGTTGGACATAGACATGAGCAAAAAACTGTTCCGCATTTACATCGCGGTCAGTCTGGATGGCTTCATTGCGCGCGCTAATGGTGCGGTGGACTGGTTGGGGGAATATGACCCGGCCGAGTTCGGCTTTGATGACTTTCTGGACTCCGTTGGCACCCTGATCATCGGGCGAAACACTTTTGATCAGGTGATGGAATTTGGCGATTGGCCTTATGAGGCCCGTCGCACAATCGTTCTGACATCACGGGATCTGCCCCGGGACCGGCCCGCCAATACCGAGGCCTATGGCGGGAGCATCATCGAACTGGTCGATCAGTTGCGTGACCGTCGGGCCGGAGACGGTGATATCTGGGTCGTTGGAGGGGGCAGTGTGGTAACACAGTTCCTGTTTGGCGGCTTTGCTGATCAACTTGATATCTTTACGATTCCAGAAGTGCTGGGCGATGGCATTTCATTGTTCGGGCGTGATGCCGGGGGGATCAAGCCCCGGCTGCTGGCATCCGAGCGATACAATTCCGGCGTCGTGCGCAGCCAGTACGGCTTGGCATAATCACAAAGAAACAGCACAGACAGCATCGCGATTCCGATGCGGTCTGTGCTTTTCTGTGCCGGTTTTGAAGCGGGTAGAAGCTTAGATCTCCTCAAGTGCCTCAAGCGATTCCGGCAGTATCTGACCACCGTCGACCACGATCTGCTGGCCGGTGATGTAGGCGGCTTCATCAGATGCAAAGAACAGCGCGGCATTGGCAATATCCTCGACACTGCCCAGACGTTTGAGCGGGATCGAGTTGGCCATGGAATCAAGATATTCCTGACCAAGATCAGCAAGGCCTTCTGTCATGATATTGCCGGGCATGACGGCATTGATCGTCGTGTTATAGCGTGACAATTCCATGGCTGCGGTCTTGATAAAGCCAAGCTGGCCGGCCTTCGACGCGCCATAATGCGACCACCCCGGATAGCCCGTTACCGGCCCGGTGATCGAGGATGTGATCACCACGCGACCCTTGCCGGTTTTTTCGAAATAAGGGATACAGGCCTTCACGCACAAAAAGCTGCTTTTAAGGTTGGTCGACATCACCTGATCCCAGTCGTCCGCTGTCATGTCGACCATCTTGATCTGTGGGAAGATGCCGGCATTGGCGCACAGGATATCAATCCCGCCAAAGGTCTTGGCAGTGTGTTCGGCCAATGCGCTTACCTGTTCGAAATCTGACACATCGCACAAGAATTTGTCGGCGGTACCCCCGGCTGCCTTGATTTCATCAACCGTTGCGGCGGCATCCTTTTCGGTGCGGGCCGCGATCATGACCTTTGCACCCTTGCTGGCAAATACCATGGCAATACCCTTGCCAATGCCCTTGGAGCCACCGGTGACGATGACGCTTTTGCCGGAAATCGAAGTCAGCATGGTCGATCCTTTCGTGAAGTCATTGGGCAATGCGCCAGCTTTTGCCGGGTTCGCTTGTTGCCGGTTCCCTGATTGTGCGCTGCGTTATGTTTTCTTGATGATTGGTCGAAATATTCCGTGATGCAACAAAAAATGTTGCAAGTTACACATTTTGTGCCGCATTATTCACAAAATGGCGCTGGGGCGGCACGGAACCCCGTTCCAATGGCGGTCAAGGTTGAGCGACAGGAGGCACCGGTTGGGCGGCATTTACGATGACAACATGATTGATGTCCTGAAGGCCGGGGCGGCATCGGTTCTGCCCGGATGGGGCATGGCACCAGATACCGATGTGTCATTACTGACCGTTTCGGAAAACGCGACCTTTTTGGCAACAGACCCAAACAGTGGTGCGAAGCTGATCTTGCGGGTGCATCGACCGGGCTATCACACGCGCGCGGAAATCGAATCTGAATTGGCCTGGATCAATGCCCTTCGTGCTGCTGAGGTCGTCGATACACCCAAGCCGCGCCTGCGCAGTGACGGGTCGCTGGTCGCCGAATTCGATCAGGGGGGCGTCAGTCGCCATGTGGTTGCCTTTGATTTCATGAGTGGTTCTGAACCTTCCGCCGATGAGGCATTGGTTGATGGGTTCTTCAAACTGGGCGCGATCAGTGCACGTCTGCACGGGCATGCGCGGCAATGGACGCGATCTGTTAATTTTGTCCGCAAAAGCTGGACCTTTGACACCACCCTTGGTGCCAATCCGCATTGGGGAGACTGGCGCGCAGCCCCCGGCCTTGATAGCGATGGTCTGGCGTTGCTTGAGCGACTGTGCAGTCATCTTGACCAGAAATTGTCGGCTTTCGGGATGGGCAATGATCGGTTCGGGTTGATCCATGCCGATCTGCGTTTGGCCAATCTGTTGGTCGATGGTGAACGACTTGGTGTGATTGATTTCGATGACTGCGGTTTTGGGTGGTTTGGCTATGACTTTGCGGCAGCGATCAGCTTTATCGAACTTGATCCGATGATCCCGGCACTTAAGGAAGCATGGATCGAAGGATACAGGACCGTTGCGCCATTTTCGGCCAGTGATGCGGGGATGCTTGATAGCTTTGTGATGCTGCGTCGCCTGCTTTTGACCGCCTGGATCGCAAGCCATCCGGAAACGCCGACCGCACAGGAAATGGGGACGGGCTTTACGGCAGGGACCCTGCAAATGGCGCAGGATTATCTGACGGCCGAAGGTGCAAAATGAAGCCTGTGCGCCCCATCCTTGATATGAACGCCTATGATGGCAAAACGTCACCCGATCAGCTCAAGGCTGGAGATGACTTGCTGTCACGGCGCACCCGGAACTTTGGTGCAGCATCGGTCTTGTTTTACCGTGATCCGATTGAAATGGTGTCGGGGGCAGGCTGCTGGATGACGGCGGCGGACGGCACCAGTTATCTTGATTTCTATAACAACGTCCCATCGGTCGGTCATTGCCATCCGCGTGTTGTTGCTGCCATGGCCGAACAGGCGGCCAAGCTCAATATCAACAGTCGGTATCTGCATCAGACGACAGAGGAATATCTCGACCGCCTGAAGGCGACGTTCCCGGACTATCTTGAAAATGTTGTTCTGACCTGCAGCGGCAGTGAGGCCAACGATCTTGCATTGCGTATTGCCGGACGCGCTACGGGGGCGCGCGGCGTTATCGTGACCGAGTCTGCCTATCACGGGAACACGACGGCAGTGACCGACATTTCCCCATCAGCATTGAAGCGCGGCAACCTGCCCGATCATGTTGTTGCCGTTCCCGCACCGAGCAAATTGACCTATGGCGACAACATAGCCGCCGGTTTCGCCGATGAAGTTCACAAGGCCGCACTTGTTCTAGAGGATCGTGGGCATGGGGTAGCTGCCTTGATCGTGGACAGCATTTTTTCAAGCGACGGTGTGTTTTCCAATCCGCGCGGTTTCCTGAGACTTGCGGTGGCGGTCGCTCATCGGGCGGGGGGGCTGTTTATTGCCGATGAAGTTCAACCGGGTTTTGCGCGAACCGGGGATGCGTTCTGGGGATTTGATCGTCATGACGTCGAACCCGACATCGTCAGCATGGGTAAACCGATGGGCAATGGTTTCCCCATGGCAGGCATTGCGGTGCGCCCGGAACTTTTGAATGCGTTTTGCGAAGACGTTGGTTATTTCAACACCTTTGCCGCAAGCCCCGTGGCATCGGCGACGGGATTGGCAGTGTTAAATGTTATCCGTGATGAGAACCTTCAGGGAAATGCTGCACTTTCTGGCAACTCATTGCGTGAAGGATTGCTGCATCTGGCCGATATTGATGGACGCATCAGTGATGTACGTGGTGCGGGCTTGTTTATCGGTGTTGATCTGTCCCCGGACGGCGATCCGGCCAAACCCAGCGGGCAACTGGTCAGTGATGTGATCAATGCCATGCGCGAACATCGCGTTCTTATCGGTGCGGCCGGGAAACACGGTCAGACATTGAAAATACGTCCGCCACTTTGCCTGAAGTCGTCCGAGGTCGATTTCTTTATTGATGCACTGGCAAAGTCCCTGCGGTCCTGTCGCTAGGGGGTGGTTTGGGCTGAGAGGTCAGGTTTTCGTCGCAGCCTTGATCATACAACCGCCTCCCCGGATGGTTTCATCAAGCACCCCCATGGGGTGTTCATCCGTGACAAGAACATCGACCGACGTCCAGTCGCAATAGCGCGCCGGGAAGGCCTGATTGAACTTGGTATGATCGGCAACGATCATGCTGCGGGTGGCGCGTTCCATCATGACGGAATAAACGTCAGCCGCCTCGATCAGCGCATCGCTTGCCCCGTCACCATCAAGGCCGCTGGCACCCAGAATGGCCCATTCCACCCGATAGTTTTCAAGAAACCGCACGGTCTGCGCGCCATGCATCGCACCCTCCTGTGCGTGATAAAGCCCGGGCGCCATGATGACCCGGATCGTCGGATTGATGGCAAGAACCGTCGCCACACCGAAAGAATGGGTGATCACGGTCAGATCGGTCATGGTGACAGCCAATCGTTTGGCAACATGAACCGTCGTGGCACCAGACCCGATCATGATATGGCGTGCCCCGGCCAGAACCGGCACGGATTGTTTGGCGATGCTTTCGCGTTCGGCAATGTGAAGTTGATGGCGTTCGTTCAGCCCCGGCTCGCTCGCCTGACGGCGAACCGCACCGCCATAGGTACGGTTGATCAATCCTTGCGACGTCAGTTCGTCAAAGTCGCGCCGGATGGTCTCATTCGAGACATTCAGGCGTTCGGCCAGATCGGCGATCCGCAATGACGGTTCAAGGTCGAGTTCGCCAAGAATGCGTTGTTGTCGAAGGGTTTTCTTGTTTGCTGCCATGATGCGATGATAGTGCCCGGACTCTCATCGCGCCAGCCGTTTTACGCAATCTGTCAATCGGGATTGAGCCCGTATTTGCGGCAGTGGGCGTGGTAGCTGCTGGCCAGTTCATCGGCCCCGATCAGATTGCCGGCTTCGTCCTTGTAGGTCAGGTGATGTTCAATCTTTTGACCCTGCCAAAGCTTCTCTATTTCGGTGCGTTTTGGCGTATTGCGGAAATCAGCAATGAAGTTATTGATCGCACACAGCAGTGGATAGGATGCAGGGTCGGCAGCAACTGCCGCCGCATAAAAGAACGGGTGCGACAGGATCGGTTTGGGCAGGACCTCCAGTCGGCCATGCCATGGGCTTTGCGGGTTTTTCGAAGCCCAGTAAAACACCGGATGATCTCCGGCAAAGGCATCAATTGCCCCGTCGGCAACGGCATCATGGACGCGCGAGATATCGCCATAGGCGATCATGTTCGAAAGCTTGGCAATGCCGCCGGGCTTGTTTTCATTGTCCGCCCAGCGAAGACCGACATCCTCAAGCACGGCAAGGGCGGCCGGGTCGTTAACCGTCCCCAGAACCTTGCCCTCAAGATCGGCAATCGTGTTGATTGATGTGTTATCCGGGCGGCGGATCAGCGAAAAGTTAAGGTACGTGTAAGTATCTGAAAACGCGACACCCTTGTAAAAATCACTTGGCGGCAGCGCACACCAGACAACATCGGCGGGCGGTTGTCCCGCCTTTTTGCCAACAAACAGAAGCTCGGTCAAAAGATCCCACGGATGTTCAATGAACTCGCATTTTACGCCGATGGATTTGGCAAAGGCTTCGGCATAGTCGATATCAATGCCATGCAGCGGGCCGCCCTTTTGCGGGCGGAAGGATGCACCGACCAGTGCCGGGTCGATCGCAATGCGTATTTTGCCACGTGCCTTGATGTCGGTAAGCCGGTCATAAGCAGGGTCTTCATGGATGTGATTGGCTGCAAGAAATTGCGAAAGCCGTCCTTTGGCCGAGATGGAGTCTTCGGTGCAGTTTGATAGCTTGCCGATTTCACCTGCGGCCCAGGTGACCTTGCCCCGTGCACGCGCAGATGATTCCTTGCTGGCATCCAGCAGTTCGAAGACGACATGGTTATGGCCACTGATATGCTCCAACCGACCCGACATCTCGTGGAAACGGTTTTTCAGATCGCTAAGTGCCTGTTCGATTTCACCCCCGAGACTGTCAAGATCGCGTCCAATACTGACCATGCTATCGCGCAGGGACTGCGTGACGTCGGACAGGTCAATCAAGTCAACCGCCTCGTTGGTGCGTTGCATTGTGCTTTGAGCCAGATTGCCGACTTCCTTGGCAACAACGGCAAAACCGCGTCCGTGCTCGCCCGCGCGGGCTGCTTCGATGGTGGCATTCAGAGCCAAAAGCTTGATGCCTTTGCCGATATCTTCAATCGCGCTCAGGACCTTGGTTGCGCCTTCGGCTTTGGATTCAAGGTCCTGACTGATTTTTTCAAGATCAGTGCGGATCGCATGGGTCTTGGTCGAGACGATTTCGCGCGTGGATTCCTGCACATCATTGGCTGTTGCAGTGCTTTCCTCAATCTCGCGACTGGTTTGTTCAAGCCCGGTACGCAGATTGTTAGAGCGAACATCAATTTCGCGCATCAGGCTGTCCTGGGTTTCACCAGCGGTATTGGCGAATTCCAGCAAATGTTCGATATAGTCAAGGGCAGTGGAAATACCGCGCATCAGCGCGTCAAGTTGTTCAGCTTGCGGGTCGCTGTAAACAGATTGCATGTCTGCTGATTGTTGCAGTGCGTCCTGATCGCTCAAGTCCGCACGCGGTGCCATGATGGTTTCTTCCATTTTCAAAGCCTCACCACTGCCACTGAATTTTGTGAATTTTTATTTCTTCTAAGGAAACCCTATCCTCGGGTGAAAAATGTTGCAAGGCAACATGTTGTGAAAGTTGATAATAGGTCCTGTGACGCGTTGAAGTTGCAATGCTTTTCAAATGCCGCTGGACGATGCTTCTTCGCACAACGGTATTTGATATTGCGTTGCAAAATCTAACTTTCGGCAATGCCGAACTTGCGGCAATGTGCGTGATACAGGGTGGCCAGTTCATTCTCACCGATCAGGTTTCCGGCCTCGTCCTTGTAGGTAAGATGATGTTGCAACGCTTTACCTTGCCAAAGCTTTTCGATTGCGGCGCGTTCGGACGTGTTGCGGAATTCGGCAATGAATTGGTTGGCCGCTGACAAAAGGGTCCATGATGCGGGTTCGGCAGCGACGGCCGCGGTATAGTAATATGGCAGCGGCAGGATGTTGCCCGGCAGGACTTCAATCCGCCCATGCCATGGGCTTTCCGGGTTGTTTGCCGCCCAGTGGAAGATCGGCTGATCAACCGCAAAGGCATCAACCGCCCCATCGGCCAACGCATCATGCAGGCGGGTCTGGTCGCTATAGGCGATCAAATTGGAAAGCTTGGCAATGCCCCCTGGTTTGCTTTCATTATCCGCCCAGCGCAGTCCCTGTTCTTCAAGAACCTGAAATGCAACGGGATCATTGATGATGCCCAATACCTTGCCATTCAGGTCAGAAAGACGGTTGATCTCGGTGTTGCCGGCCCGGCGACAAAGCGCAAAGTTGAGATACGTGTAGGTATCGGAATATGCGACCCCTTTATAGAAGTCACTGGGGGGCAGCGCGCTCCAGACCAAATCGGCGCACGGCGCACCGGGTTTTGGTCCGACGAAAAGAAGTTCGGTCAAAAGATCCCAGGGATGTTCGACAAACTCGCACTCAACACCCAGCCATTTGGCCAAGGCCCTTGCATAATCGGCATCCAGACCGCGCAGCGGATCGTTGGCTTTGAGGCGGAAAGACAACCCCACAAAGGCCGGTTCGATGGCAATGCGTATTTTCCCGCGTGCCTTGATGTCGGCCAGGCGGTCATATGTCGGATCATCATGCAGATGATGACTTTTCAGGAACCGGCGTAGGTTTTCCTGTGCAGTGGTCGCATTCGAAAGATTTGAGCCAAGCGCGTTGGTATCTTCGTGCGCCCATTTGACTTTGCCACGTGTCCGCGCAGAGGCATCCTTGCTACCTGCAAGCAGCTCAAACACTACCTGATTGTGTTCGGAAATGTCGGATAGCCGCTCGGACATGGTAGCAAAGCGTTCCTGAAGAGTGGTCAATGACCCTTCGATTTCATTGCCAAGACTATCAAGGTCGCTGCTGATATTCGCAATATTCCCGTGAAGGGCTTTCGTGACATCGGAAAGATCAATCAGGTCAACCGCCTCGTGAGTGCGTTGCATCGTGCTTTGGGCAAGGTTGCCGACTTCCTTGGCAACAACAGCAAAGCCTTTACCGTGATCACCTGCCCGTGCAGCCTCAATCGCAGCATTCAGCGCCAAAAGCTTGATGCCTTTGCCGATATCTTCGATTGCGCTTAGAACCTTGTTGGCACCCTCCGCCTTGGTTTCAAGTTCGGCGCTGATGCGTTCCAGATCGGTGCGGATGGCCTCGGTTTTTTCAGAGACCGTGGCGCGCGTGGATTCCTGAACCTCCTGGGCAACAGATGTGCTGTTTTCAATTTCAAGCCGTGTATCATCAAGCCCGGCGCGCAGATTGCCTGATCGCACATCAATTTCGCGCATAAGGCTGTCCTGAGTTTCCCCCGCCGTGTCGGCAAATTCCAGAAGATGCTGGATGTAATCAAGTGCAGAGGAAATCCCGCGCATCAAATCTTCAATGCTGGCATTGGTTTGGGCGACTTTGTGCGCAGTCTTGCCATTCTGCGCGGCCAAAATGGTTTGTTCCATGTTCATAGCCTTACGATTGCCCAAGAGTCTTTTTTGATTTTGGGAATATTTGTTTCTTGTAGGGAATGTTAGCGGTGCTTTTGGCATGTTGCAAGGCAGCATGCGCTAGAAGCGAGAAAATATACTTATTTTCTCGGGCTTTACTTGATCAATTGTATAGGGATATTGGACGGAAGGTGGGGCAGGGTCACTACCATATACCGCACTGCGGTATTACTCGCGGTGATAGGGATGATTTGTTTGGATCGCGTGGGCGCGAAATAGCTGTTCGGCGATCAAGGCACGCACCAGCATATGTGGCCAGGTCGCCTTGCCCAGAGACCAAAGTGTGTTAGCACGTGCTTTTAAAGCTGTGCCATGCCCGTCCGCCCCGCCAATGGCAAAGGCGATATTGCCGGAATATTGATCCATCCAGCCTTCAAGCTTTTGCGAAAACTCGATCGAGCCGTATTCCTTGCCGCGCTCATCAAGCGCGATCAGAAACGCGTTTTCCGGAATGACGCCAAGCAGGAGATCCGCTTCGCGGTCTTTGAGCTGATTGGGCGGGAGTTTCTTTTTTTCTTCAACTTCGCGAAGCGCAAAAGGCCAGCGCAGTCGGCCTGCGTAATGGTCAAACAGATCTTTCTCGGGGCCGGATTTCATCCGTCCCACAACTGCAAGGGTAATTTGCATGTCTTCGATCCAGACCGTTACGCAGATATCTGTTCGGCGTCCGTTCGGGGGACCCGGGGAAGCGCCAAACAGCGCGGGCTGTTAGTACAGCCGCGCTGCCTGCTGTTTCAGAGCCGGGTTTTCAACGCCCCACATCTCTTCGATGTTGTAAAAGGCACGAACTTCCGGACGGAACAGGTGAACGATGACGTCGCCCGTATCCACCAGAACCCAGTCGCCCTGTTCCTTGCCTTCGGCCAAAGCACGGCCCTGACCAGCATCCTTGATGGCCTCGACAATGTGTTCGGCCATGGCTGCGACCCGGCGCGATGAAGAGCCGGTTGCGATAACCATGTGATCGGCAAGAGAGGTTTTATCGGTCAGATCAATGGTGACAAGGTCTTCCGCCTTGTCATCTTCAAGCGTACTCTTGATGAGCGAAAGCATTTCGCCCGGGTTAAGAGTCTGTTTTGCGGTACCTATGGTCGCCACCTTAATTTTCCGCGCGATGGTCGGCTTTTGCCGACAAATAACATCGCTGCGATGCTTACACCTGCCATCTGCCTTCGGCGCGAATTGCGGTCGAAGAAGCCGGATGGCGCTTGATTGGCAGGTACACCCAGGCCGGAACATCGAGATCGGCCAGCAAACCCGCCCTGTCCATGGGAATTCGCCAGCGTTCCATACGGCGCGCGGCGGTTCCGGACAATGCCTTGTTAGAATACCCCTCACGGTCGAGAACCGCAATGGGAGCACGTAAAATCAACCTTTCCCACCATTTCCATTTATGGAACTGGGCCAGGTTGTCTGCTCCCATCAGCCAAACGAACTTTGTTCGGGTAAAACGGCGTTGCAAGGCTGCAAGAGTATCGGCCGTATAGCGGGTTCCAAGCTCGTTTTCAATTGCAGAAACAACAATGCGGGGATGCTTTGCCATCATCAGTGCAGAATCAAACCGATCCGCGAAGTCGGCCATACCCGACGATGATTTCAACGGATTTTGCGGCGATACCAGCCACCAAACCGCATCAAGCTGCAAGCGTTTCAATGCTTCGAGCGATATATGAAGGTGACCTTCGTGGGCGGGATTGAACGACCCGCCCAACAGGCCGACCCGTGGCGGGGCCGCATGTGATCTGGGCGCAGATGACGTCATGGACGGGTCTGACCCTGACCACGGACAATGTATTTATAGCTGGTCAACTGTTCGACTCCGACCGGGCCACGCGCATGCAGCTTGCCGGTCGAAATGCCGATTTCAGCCCCCATGCCAAATTCGCCGCCGTCTGCAAACTGGGTTGATGCATTAACAATCACGATCCCGGAATCCACACCATTCAGGAACGTGGCCGTGGCGGTGGCGTTTTCGGCAACGATTGCATCAGTATGGTGTGATCCGAACGTGTTGATGTGATCAACGGCTTCTTCGACACCCGATACAACCTTGATCGAGACAATCGCATCAAGATATTCGGTGACCCAGTCATCGGCGGTGGCCGGTTTGATGCGCCCGTCAATCGCCTGCGCGGTTTCATCACCACGCAGCTCACACCCCTTGGCGACAAGTGCTTCAGCAATGCGGGGCAATAGACGACCCGCAACCGAACTGTCGATCAGAACCGTTTCGGTCGCACCACAGATGCCAACCCGGCGCATCTTGGCATTGACGACAATATCCACGGCTTTTTGCGGATCGGCACTGGCATGGACATAGGTGTGGCAGAGCCCTTCAAGGTGCTTGAAAAGCGGAATACGGCTTTCATCGGTGATGCGCGAAATCAGTGACTTGCCACCGCGCGGGACAATGACATCAATGTAATCTGACAGTTTCAGCATCTCGCCAACGGCGGCACGGTCGGTCACCGGGATCATCTGAATGGCATTCTCAGGCAGGCCCGCTTCACGGATGCCCGCGACCATGCAATCAAAAATCGCACGCGATGAATGGAAGCTTTCCGATCCACCGCGCAGGATGGCAGCATTGCCCGACTTGATGCACATGGCACCGGCATCTGCCGTCACATTCGGGCGGCTTTCATAGATGATGCCAATCACGCCAAGCGGCACGGACACACGTGCGATATCAAGTCCGTTGTGCTCCGGGCTCCAGCGCGCCAGTTCACGTCCGATGGGGTCGGGCAATTCACCAACGGCTTCGACACCCTTGGCAATCCCTTCGATGCGGTCTGCATCCAGTGCCAGACGATCAAGCAAGGCTGCAGTCAGGCCCTTGGCACGACCGGCTTCCATGTCCTTGGCGTTGGCGCTCAGGATAGCATCGGAATTTTCACGCAGCTTGGCAGCCGCGGCCTTGAGAGCGGCTTCTTTTGGTTCGGCCGGGACCTGTGCGAGTTCGAGTGCTGCTTTGCGGGCTTTGATTCCCATATCGCGCATCAATGCTGCGATATCCTGGCTTTCGATACTGGCAAGCGCCGTCATGGTCCTGGTTCCGTTCATGAAGGTAGAAAATGGGTTGGTCATCAGGCGCCAAACCCGGTGTTTCTGAGATTTTATCAACAAATTGGCAAAATAGACATCAAACCGGCTATCTGCAATGACCTTCATGGATAAACGACCCAGGATGCTTGCCAAATTGGCCTGATCGGTCCATCTGTTGATGACAGAATGAAAAGATATGCCGTGCACATCCTGAAATGCTGTTCGGTACCTGTTTGGGGATAAGAAATTGAAAAGCATGGGTTCCGACCAGCCAACTGCACGCGCAGAGTTTGGCGTCGTCAAGACATTCCTGCCGTATTTGTGGCCGCGCGGCGAGCTTGAGCTCAAGGCGCGCGTTGTGTTGGCATTGCTGTTCCTGGTCGGTGCCAAGGTCGCCAATGTTTATATCCCGGTACTGTATAAATACGCGGTCGATGCGCTTGGCGGTGGTGACAAGGCCGGTGATGCGGCAGCAAACGCGACCCAATCTGGATCGCCAGATACCACAGCCCTGATTGTTGTGCCGGTGGCATTGATCGTCGGCTATGGCCTTGTGCGTATTCTTGTCTCGGCCTTTGGTGAAATGCGCGATGCGGTCTTTGCCAAGGTGGCCCAACGTGCCATTCGCAGATCCGCGCTCAGCGTTTTTGAACATCTGCATGGTTTGTCGCTGCGTTTCCATCTGGATCGTCAGATGGGCGGGTTGTCGCGTGCGATTGAACGCGGGGTGAAGGGCATTGAATTTCTTTTGTCCTTCATGCTGTTCAACATCCTGCCGACCTTGCTCGAGATCTTCATGGTCTCCATCATCTTGTGGGCGCTTTATGACGTCTGGTTTGCACTGATCACCTTTACCACCATTGTGATCTATATCGTCTTCACACTGGTGGTGACGGAATGGCGCATGAAGTTCCGTCGCGAAATGAACAAGCGCGATGATGAAGCCAACACCAAGGCCATCGATAGCCTGATCAATTACGAAACAGTCAAATACTTCAATAACGAAGCCCATGAATCGACCCGCTATGACAAGGCATTGCGTGGGTATGAAGTTGCCGCGGTTCAGTCGCAAGTCTCGCTGTCTAAACTTAACGTCGGGCAAGGCGCGATCATTGCGCTGGGCTTGGTTCTGAACATGCTGCTGGCTGCGCAGGGCGTGAAGGACGGTACGATGACGGTGGGTGATTTCGTTCTGGTGAACACCTATCTGCTTCAACTTTACATGCCGCTGAACTTCCTTGGGTTTGTCTATCGCCAGATCAAACAGTCCCTGACAGATATGGAGCGGATGTTCTCGCTTCTCGATGTCGAAAAGGAAGTCGAAGACAAGGCGGATGCCAAAAGCCTCGCCTGTGATGCAGCAACCGTCCGGTTTGAGGATGTGCATTTCTCCTACAACCCGGATCGCAAGATTCTTAAGGGTGTAAGTTTTGAGGTTCCGGCTGGCAAAACCGTTGCCGTTGTCGGGCCAAGCGGTGCAGGCAAGTCGACCCTGACCCGTCTGATGTTCCGCTTTTATGATGTGTCGGGCGGCAAAATCACGATTGATGATCAGGACATCCGCGAGGTTACGCAAAACTCGCTCAGACGTGAAATCGGCATCGTGCCGCAGGATACCGTCCTGTTTAACGATACCATTGCCTATAACATTTCCTATGGTCGACCGGGTGCGGCGCACGATGAGATCGAAAATGTCGCCAAGCTTGCCAGCATCGACGGATTTATCGCAGGCCTTCCCGAAGGCTTCAAAACCATGGTTGGTGAACGTGGCCTGAAGCTGTCGGGTGGGGAAAAGCAGCGCGTATCGATCGCGCGTATGCTTCTCAAACGTCCGAAAATCATGATCTTTGACGAGGCAACATCAGCGCTTGATACCCGGACTGAAAAGGATATCCAGCAAGCACTTCGCGATGTGTCACGCGGGCACACGACCCTGATCATTGCGCACCGTTTGTCGACCGTGATTGATGCTGATGAAATCATCGTGTTGCGTGACGGGCAGGTGGCAGAACGCGGCCGCCATCAGGAATTGCTCGATCGTGATGGCCTTTATGCCGAGATGTGGGCACAGCAACAGGAAATCCGCGAAGCCGAGGAAATTCTGGCCCATGCTGGCGAAATTCCGACCTGACAGAACCGCGTGGGAAATTTGGACTGGAACCCTGCGCGGCGTCGCTAAATAATAGGGGTGTTATCGCAACTGGTTTTGGGGGGCGTCCAGTGCCGAAATTAACACGAACTGATCTGCATGCGCTTAGGGGGGCGTCGTCAGAACACCATCATCATCACCATATGCCAGCGGATGAAGGTTGTTATGCCGGGGATGCGCGTGAAGAAGTTGATCGCATGCGTCGCAATGTTCTGGTGGGAATGGGGATGTTGCCGCTTGCTGGCATGGTCCTCAATCCGACGAAGCAGGCCTGGGCGCTTTCAAATCAAGTCAGCATGCGCGAAGACGGTCGCTATCGTTACATACGGTCCAACGCAATCCCGGATCATGTGACCGGCAGTTTCCCCAACCGCAAGAACCCCAATTCCATCAAAGCCCAATCGCTTGAGTTCAGGTTGCCACTAAACCCGACCAAAGGCGGGCGGTTTTCATCGATTGATCACATGTCGTTTGGTGTGGCGGTAAACGGCGTGCCATTTGATCCCTTCACGGCCGAATTCTGGCAACGTGATCGTCAGTCCGGATGGCGCTATGAGGCGATCTCGCCGACAGTGGATCTTGGTCTTGACCAGAACAATGCCCATGTCCAGCCAGACGGAACCTATCACTATCACGGCCTGCCCACGGGATTGATCAAAAGCTGGTCGCCGGACCAGCATTCAATTCGCATTGGGTTTGCTGCGGACGGGTTTCCAATTTATGCGATGTTTGGCTATTCCGACCCCAATAATCCTGCTTCACCCGTGGTGGCAGTGCGCAGTTCATGGCGGGTAAAGGCTGGAACACGACCGAGCGGACCGGGTGGCACATATGATGGCACTTTTGGCGAGGATTTCGAATTCGTTCCGGGGCTTGGCGATCTGGACGAAGCCAACGGCCGTGAAACGGTGACGCCGGAATATCCCCGGGGCACCTACGCATACTTTGTCACGGAAAGCTTCCCGTTCGTTCCCCGCATGCTGGCAGGAATGCCTGATCGCAGTTTTGCAAAGGGGCCGGGCGGCATGGGACCCGGCGGTCAGGCAGGCGGACCTGGCAGTGGCCCCGGTGGCGCCCCTGATCAGGGGCGACGCCCACCACCACCGGGCGGCGGTTTTCCGGGGCAACGGCCGAAATTCGGACAGCCGCCGCGATAATCAGGGCAATGGTCCGAATACTGCCGTGCTATCAAGTAACCATAGTGCTGTGCTTATGGTGATAAAGGATAGAGATGTCGCTGCCATCAGGGATGCTGCCCCCATGCCCTCGTGCCCGTAACGCTGACCATAGATCGGGTAGACGCTCAACATCGGGGCACAGGCAAAGCCGACCGCAGCTACCTTCATCAACGGGTCCAGGTCGGGAACAAGTCCGAGCAAAAGGAAAATGATTAACGGGTGCAGCACGAGTTTGCCAAACACGATGCGTGCCATGTCGAAACGCAAACCGCGCAGTTTGAGCCCAACAAGCCCGCCACCGATGACAAACAGTGCAACCGGGCCCGAAGCCGAGGCCAGCATATCGATCACCGAAAAGATCGGGCCGGGTAATGTGATCCCGGAAATCGAAATGCTCATCCCGATCACGATGGCGATAATGATTGGATTGCGTGCAAGCCGGGCAAGGGTCTTGCGCAGAATTTGCCAACGGCTAGTGCCCTCTGCCTCGGCACTATCACCCAGGATCAGAGCAAGTGGCGTGATGACCAGATTTTCGATGATGAAGCACAATGCCAGCGCAATACCCGCCGTAGGACCAAGCAGCTGCAGAACAATCGGATAGCCGATAAAACCACTGTTGGACACAGACATCCCCATGCCTTGTAGTGCGGCATTCTGTTGGCTTTTCCTGGCGACCAGCCGGGCAAAGAAATAGCCCAGTGCGAATACGATCAGCGACCCGCTGCCATATGCCACCAGATAGTTGGTGTTGAACACCTTATTGATATCATGGGCAATTACCGTGCGGATCAAAAGGCATGGCAGAGCAAAATTAATAACGAACGCCCCCATGCCACGCACAACTGTTTGAGGCACAATGTTGCGAAGAACCGCGATATAGCCGATGGCAATGATTAGAAAAATCGGTGTTGTTATGGCAAGAATATCAAGCATTTGTGCCAGCGGCTTTCGTTAGGAGTGGGCTTGGATATCAGCTATCCCGGTAAAACTGTGCAGGTCAAGAAACGGAATGACTTTCAGAATGAACCAAACGGTAATGGATTGGCCTGAAGGGTTGGATACCCAAAGCTTTTCGGGGATTGGTCGGCTTGCGACTGCATCGCTGCAGGGCGCGCAGGCAGCGGATATTCTTGATCGTTTCCAGATTCTGGAATGCCTTGTGGATTACGGTCCGGAAGTTGTCGGTACCCTGCCTTTGGGGATAGATATAGCAACATCTGACATCGACATATTGTGCAATGTATCCGGACTGGATGCTTTTGGCTTGTTTGCTGATCACGCCTTTGGTGATTTCGCGGGCTATACCCGGCACAGGCGTGATGCGACCGACCATGTCGACGCGGCCGTTGTCGTGCGGTTTGAATGCGACGGACTGCCAATTGAAATCTTTGCAACGGATCGTCCGGCCCGCAAACAATACGGCTTCGTCCACATGTTGGTAGAGGCGCGCATTCTTCACGTCATGGGGGATGGCTTTGCCCGTAAAATACAGGACTTGAAGCAGACAGGCATTAAGACCGAGCCAGCCTTTGCCAGCCTTTTACGGCTCGATGGGGATCCCTATCTCGCATTGACAAAACTCGCTGACCTGTCGCCAAGCGAGCTCTGCGGGCGGCTTGGAGTATCGGGTATCTAATTTGCCTCTTCAGGCACAGGTAACGCGCGATAAACGACGTTTTCAATTTCCATTGAACGTGCTTCGAGAAGTGCGTTGCCTGCAAGGTCAAGGATTTCACCAGCTGTGTGGTGGAACTTGGTTTCCGGTTCCGCCCAAGTGGCACCGACACTCACGGTGATCCTGACCGGATCGCCTTCGGCATCGGTGAAACGGCATTGTTCGCGCACGGTGTCACACAGTTTGAAACCCAGAAAACTTGTTTGTTCTTCACGCGCGCCGGGCATCAGGCAGGCAAAGCCATATTTATCAACACGCCCGACAACATCACGGTCGCGGAGCGATGACGTCACGGCAGAAGCAATTGCTTGCACCACGCGCTCCAGGGTTTCCGCTCCGTACGTTTTGGCAAGGTTTTCATGCTCATCAATCTCAAAGCGAAAGATGGCAATCGGTGTGTTTTTGAGACGCGCATTGATCAGCTCGCGATGCAGGAATTCCGTCATGCCTGCCGCATTCCAGGAGCGCGTTTGGGGATCGGTCAGCAGTTCTTGTTTGGCCGGATCAAGGTCATCAAAGACCTGTTGTGGGGTTCTTGCACCATAACGCAATGCGATGATGGTTTCCGCCCACAACCCGAGATCCTCCAGAATCTGAATGTCTTCATCGCTAAACTGGCGGCTGGTGGTGTCGACCACACACAAGGTTCCGATCTTGAAGCCGTCCGGGTTTGTCAGGGGTACACCGGCATATGACCGAACAAACGGCGCGCCGGTGACCAGCGGATTGTCACGGAACCGGTCATCGGATATCGCATCTTCTACGACGAATGTGCGATCATCATGAATCACATGACCACAAAATGAAACGTCGCGCGGTGTTTCAGAAGTCGGCTGGTTGATGTTGGATTTAAAAAACTGGCGGTCGTTATCAAGCAGCGATATTGCCACGATTTCAGAGCCGAATATCCGTTGGGCAACACGCGTGATGCGGTCAAGTTCCGGATCGGCAACACTGGTCAGAATGCCCATGCTTTCAAGAGACTTCTGACGGTCCAGTTCGTTATCGGGCAGTTCCGCCTTGTGCATCCAGTAATCCCCCAATTAGGTGCTCTTGATATCCGGAATTCTAGATGGTTCAAAAATCTGATCAAGTTGACCTTTGAACTAGATAATCTGGTTGACCGGATCTCCGATCGATAGTGTTCCGGCTCCGACCACGCGGCAGGTTACGCCGCCACGCCAGTTTGGTGTAAGCGCGTCTTTCAGGCCCATGGCGACTTCGTCCATTCGATCACACGGGTCGGTTTCTCCGGTGATCTCGAATATCACACCACCGATTGAAAGTTTGCTGCCTTTGATCCGCGGTAACACGATGCCGCAGACATACAAGTTTGCGCGGCGCTCGGTCCATGGGATATCGCCTTGATCAATTTCGCGACATGCCGCCTGCCAGTCTTCCTTGGCCAGAATGGTGACCTGACGACGGCGCAACTTGCCGCGATAATCACCATTCACGCCAAGCTCTTTTGTGACCTCAACGCGGTCAAGGCTTTCCATGGGGGCTCGCGACCGTGTCTTGCGTGCGATGCCAATAAGTTCCGCTTTGGTATTCATTCAAGTTTTCCACTGACCGGAAATCACCCAGCGACCCGCAAAGTTTTCCGGGACCAGTATGGTCTGGCGCGGGGTGCCGCTTTCATCAAGTTCAGGATAGTCGATCGTGTAATGCAAACCCCGGCTTTCGCGACGCCACAGGGCGGACTGAATGATCAGTTTGGCTACCACCGAAAGGTTACGCAGTTCCAGAAGGTCATTGGTGACGCGGAAGTTGCCGTAATATTCGTCAATTTCTGACAACAGCAGGTCCACGCGGTGCTGGGCGCGTTGCATGCGTTTGGTTGTGCGCACAATACCGACAAAGTCCCACATCACGTTGCGCAGCTGTTCCCAGTTATGGGCAACAATGACTTCTTCGTCTGAATCGGTAATGCCGGTTTCATCCCAGTCCGGGATCGGTTTGAAAAGATCTTCGACCGGAAGGGCTTCGATAATGTCCTTTGCCGCGGCCTCACCAAATACAAGGCATTCCAGAAGCGAGTTCGACGCAAGTCGATTGGCCCCGTGCAAGCCCGTGCCAGCACATTCGCCAATTGCGTAAAGGCCGGTCAGATCGGTACGCCCGCGCAAATCGGTAAGAACCCCGCCACAGGTATAATGGGCGGCTGGAACAACCGGGATCGGTTGTTTGGTCATATCGATGCCGTAGCTCAGGCAGTTCTCGTAGATGGTCGGGAAGTGCTCCTTGATGAAATCAGCCCCCTTGTGGGTGATATCAAGGTAAACGCAATCCGCACCAAGACGTTTGAGCTCATGGTCAATCGCGCGTGCGACAATATCGCGCGGGGCCAGTTCACCACGTTCGTCGAACTGGTCCATGAAACGTGTGCCATCGGGTAGCAAAAGTTTGCCGCCCTCACCACGTACAGCTTCGGAAATCAGGAAGGATTTGGCCTGTGGATGATAAAGGCAAGTCGGGTGGAACTGGCTGAATTCCATATTCATCACACGACAACCCGCACGCCAGGCCATCGCAATACCATCCCCGGTCGAGCCGTCCGGGTTGGATGTGAATCGGTACACCTTGCTTGCCCCGCCTGTGGCAAGGATCACGGTGCGCGCGTTAAATGATTTGACCTGCCCGGTGCCAAGATCAAGCGCATAAGCCCCGATACAACGCC
Source organism: Thalassospira sp. MCCC 1A01148 (assembly GCF_001613795.1). Taxonomy (GTDB): domain Bacteria; phylum Pseudomonadota; class Alphaproteobacteria; order Rhodospirillales; family Thalassospiraceae; genus Thalassospira. The sequence continues at coordinate 249,764 of NZ_LPVZ01000019.1, read as the reverse complement.
TGCCTTCACCGCCGAACTTGCGGTCGGTCACCAGATCAATCGCCAGATAGTTTTCAAAGATATCAATGTTTGGGTGACTGACGGCTTGGCTTTGCAGTGTGGTCTGGACCGCGCGCCCGGTGGCATCTGCGGCATGGACGATGCGCCGATGGCTGTGGCCGCCTTCGCGGGTCAGATGAAATGGCTGATTGTTGTCGCCATTAGGATCGCGGGTCAGTTGAATGCCAAGTTCGTCCAGCCATGCAATTGCCTTTGGCGCGTTGGTGGCGACGAATTCGACGGTTTCACGTTTGCACAGGTCCGCACCGGCGACCAGTGTGTCACGGACATGGTTTTCAACACTGTCAGCGGCATCAAGAACAGCGGCAATGCCACCTTGTGCCCAATTGGTCGAGCCATCATCAATCTTTCCCTTGGAAAGAACGGCGACCTTCACATGTGGGGCAAGTTTAAGCGCAGTGGACAAACCGGCAGCACCACTGCCGATGATAAGCACGTCATACTGGAAAGAATTCTCGGACATTTTTCCCATCACTTTCGGGCGGTGCCTGATGGCAGAAACTGGCGCGGTGGCGTCAATATCAGGCTCCGAACAGAGGCGCAGAATAGGGCTGCTTTTGCGCAATCTCAAACATAATCGCCATCAATCGCTACGAATACCCACCAAGGGGTGAATACCTTTGGTTGTATGAATATCTTGCGAACTAATCCGGGATCGGATGAAATGGGGGTTTGTATGGCAGCTTGTCTTGACACCCGCCATCAGCTTATCGGGGGATGCTGTTGTGGTCGATAAACTCCGCCTGCGCCTGATTGATTTCTTGCCCTTGTTGCTTGGGCTGCTTGGTTTTGCCATTGGGACGACACTGCTTGGCCGGTTTGGGTTGCATGAACTTGCACTGGTGGCGGACCCAAAGGCGGAAATCATTGAGCATCTTGGCGAAATGCCAACCGCCACACAGGTCACTGCGCGATATGCCATGGCGGCGGCCTTTTTGACATTTCTGATCGCGGGTCTCGTGGTGGTCATTCAGGCGTTGCGTCAGATTGCATTTTGCCTGAAAGACAGAATGCATTTTACCCTGGTGCCACCGGGCTGGGTATTGCGCGTGCCGGGAAGTGTTCTGTTGCGTAAGTGGCTTGGATGGTTGTCGGCAAAACTCACTGCCCATACGCTTGTTCTTGTGACCTCCATCATCTTGCTTCTCGGTCTGGTGGGGTATCTCGAACCACAGGTCTATCAGGGGCGCTTGTTACCCTGCGCGGTGCTAGAAGATGGTGCGTGTGTTGCAACAACCGATGACCAGCAGACAGAAATGGTTCGGAAGTTCGCGCCAGCCGTGTTTGCCAACACCCTGGGGCGTTGCAATGAAACGGGTTGCCTGACGGAAAGTGACGCGCCTGGCGGAGATGAGGAGTATTTCCTGTGGGATTTGCGCAAGAGCATTGTGATTGGCAACGTGCTTGCGGCTGTTGCGGCATTTTTGATGGCCGTTGCGGCATCCTGTCTTGTCATCCGGGCGTTTGACGTCGCATCGGATGATCCGGATGCCCGTGTTGTCTTTGCCCGGTTGGGAGCCCGTTGGAAAAATCTTTTGTACTTTACGTCGCTGTTTCTCGTTACCAGCGTTCTGCACATGAACTATTGGCGCAGTTGGCCTGCGGCTTATCTGCCAGACGATGCCAAGTTGACAATGGCATTCGAAGCCGCAGTAAAAGGTACGGTCCTTTATGAAGGTATCCTCTATTCGATTATCCTGTTTTTGACTTTTGTGACGGCAGCGACGCTGATGGGGGATGCCTATGAAAAGGCGGGGCTGGAGCCGGAAGTCGACAAAGGTGCCAAGGGCGTCATGGCATTGCCTGATTTCAAGAACATGCTCAATGTCGGCGAGTTGGCAAAGACCATGCTGGCGATCATTGCACCCGCTGCCAGTGCCGCCGCCCCGATTATCGAGCAGCTTTTGACAGGAGCACCATAATGACAGCCCCCAGTTCGAAGTCAGGCAAGCATCAAGGTGGGTGTCATTGCGGTAAGGTACGCTTTGAAACCCGCGGGCAGCTAGATAATCCGGTAATGTGTCACTGCAATTTGTGCCGAAAATTGCACGGACATGTCAGTGCTTATGCCCGGTTTAATCGCAAGGATTTGCACCTGATCGAGGAAGACGGTTTGCGGTGGTATCGAATGTCGGGCAAGACGGATCGCGGCTTTTGCAAGCTGTGCGGAACGGGCATTTTCTGGCGGCCAGTCCGGTCGCGCAGTATGGCGGTGATGCCCAGCACCCTTGACGATACCAGTCAACTTACGATGTCAGGCCAGATTTTTTGTGCCGATAAGGGGAACTATTATCCGCTTGATCCGGCAATTCCCCAACATGATCAATCAGACAATGCCGATAACGCTGCTGTTGCCGATCAATCCTGATCGGTAACGCCGGGCACCTTCATCCAGGTCAGTTCGTGCTTGTTGTTATACAGATGCACGACCTTTGACCCCGGAATATCGGCAAACTGGGTGATGGCGGAATAGTCCGTATCGCCCTGAAGCTTGATGGTGCAGATGAAATTGGTCGCCATCCCGGCATCCATCCACTGATTGACCAGTTGGTATAGCCGATCCGGATAACAAATCACGTCCGAGCACAGCCAGTCGATATAGCCAACTTCGTCCGGGTTCAGGCCAAAGGCACTTTCCTGGCGGAAATCAACGCGGGGCAGATTGGCGATCTTGCTATCAAGGCGGGCCTTGTCGATGGAAATGACATCGGTGCCAAATTCATGCAAGACCCAGGTCCATCCGCCGGGACTGCCGCCAAGATCCATGGTGCGATCACCGGCCTGCGGGTAGGCGCCCAGACGGGTGAAGGCTTCCCACAATTTAAGGTACGCACGGTTGGGCGGGGTGACCTTGTCCTCTTCAAATTCGATTTCGCCGTTCTTCCATGGGCTGGAACAATCGGCCGCCGCGATGATGGTATCGGGATCAATCAGTGTCCATGATCCAAGCGGTGCGGTAGGGGCTGGTTCGCCAAACACCTGACGCTTGGCTGAGACGTGGGGCAGGTGGCTTTCAATCAGCTTGGCACGGGAAAAGTGGTCAAACTTGAACAGCGCCCAGTTACGTTGATTGAATTTCAGGATTTTGGCCGCCCCCTTGATCGACGGGATGGCAATGCGCACAGGGTTGCGCCAGACATTCTGTGCCCAGAAAACGCGCCGTTCCGGGCCGGGAGCAAACATCAACCGGTCATGGCGTTCAATCACGTCGCCAAGCTCTGCTTCCAGCTGATCCTCAAAGCCCACAGGGGCGAGATAGCCGGTGGCATCCATTGGTTCGATGACAGCATCAATGCCGTCCGGGGTGTCGAATGTCTGTGTGTTTTCCATCATGGGCCTGCTTTTACGCCGTTTTGACCCAATAAAAAAGCGGGAAAGCTGCATGACAGCTTTCCCGCCCGTGATTGCCGGCTTGAGAAGCAAAAACTCAGAATTTGTCAGCCTGAACCAGACCGTCGATCAGCAGAACCTTGGTCGGATCGCCTTTGATGCCAAAATCATTATCGTTGATCATCGCAAGCGCGCCGTCCCCCATGATGGCCAGGCCTTCAAGCTTGTTCGGGGCTTCCGGGTAATCGGCACTGTCGAAACGCAGCGTCTTGGAAACCGCGACCAGATCAATGCTGCCAAGGTCGTTTTGTTGTTCCAGTGTCGGGCTGGTGGACATGTCGTCCCAACGGGTGGCAAGGATGTTGGTCGCCCCGCTCAGTTCGACTTCGTGTAGCTTGGTGGTCTTGTTGGTGCGTTCCAGCACCAGAAGACGGTCATTACCAAGGGCCAGAACTTCGGAAATGCGCGGAGAATTCTGTTTCTCGGAGGGATCGTTGCGGAAGGTCTGCGGGTCATCAAGCTGGTAGATATATTCACCGCTCAGCTTTGAAGATTTACGATCATAGACAAACAGACGGGTGTTCTTTGCCTTGGTGTAGGCAGCCTTGTCCGGGTTCGCCAGCGGGTTCTGAACCATGAAATACAGTTTGCTTTCATCTGGCGAAACGGCCATCGATTCAATGCCACGGTTGGTCTGGCGCTTCACGAGGATGGCCGGAAGGCCGCCACTGACCTTATAGGCAGAACCTTCGAAGTCCTTTTCCGAGCCGGCTGGAACGATACGTTCAATAACTGTACCGTCAGCCGCGACATGCAGGATCGACGGACCGTTCTCTTCACCGATCCAATATGACCCATCGCTCAGACGAATAATGCCCTCGGCATCGATCGAGGAAACCGACTGTTCAAGCATATTGCCATTGGCATCAACCGGTTTTTCGGTTTTGGCGACGGTCAACTTGTTGGTAAGACCGGTCAACGGCACACCGTTCTGGTCCTTGATGGTAATGACATCCTTGATGTCAAAGCTGCCATCGTCATTCAGGAAGATGGTGTAGATCGAGGGCGAATAATCCGGGGTCGGATAGACGCGAACTTTCGCACCTTTGCAGACCTGATCGGCGGGTACGCCCAGAACCACTTCGACGTTTGCGCAGGTAAAATTCGGACCACGGTCAGACACTGCATAGAACATGTTGCCCGGATCGCTTGGCCGACGATAGGCACCAGAGCCGAGACCAATGGTCAAATCACGGGCCTTGCCGCCTTCGACCATGATGGTCGACAGGTTGTTGATCGCGCTTTTGGTTTCAAAAACCTTGGCTTCGCCTGCCATGACAGAGCCCGCCACCAAACTGGCGGCTACGCCGATTAGGCCGGCTGCAAATGACCGTTTCATTTCTGGGAATCCCCTGGAAAAATTTCACAAAAACATGCAGCTCAAGCCCGTCATGTTCGGGCGAGCTGTGTTCTTGTTCACACTAAGGGGTCTGTGTGACAGTTTGGTTGCGCTTGAGCGTCGCTTTGATGAAACAAATCAGGCGCTTGGCGGCAACTGCTACCGACTATTTCCAGAAATCCTCTCGGCGGACCGTGAAAGTTTCCGATACGCTGGCATATTCCTGATAGCCAAGGCGTGCGAGTGGTTCAAACAGGGTGACATCGACCATGCCATCGCGAATGATTGAATCATCAATATGCAGACCAATGACAGTACCAATCACCATAGCGCAAGGATGTTGCGGACTGGGGCTTGGCAGGTCAACGATCTGGAACACCTTGCATTCCATGTGGATCGGCACCCCCTTGATCAGGTGCGGTTTGACACACTTGGCGGGCAATTTTTCCAAGCCAGCATATTCAAACTCGTCCTCACCCGGCGGCAAGGGGGCTGAAGAAAAGTTAAGTTCTTTCAGCATCGCCTTTGGGGCAACGCCAACCACGAATTCACCTGTGTCACGGGCATTGCGCAAACTGTCGACAGAGCCACCTGATGAAAACATCACCATTGGCGGGTTGCCATGCACTGCATTGAAAAATGAATAGGGGGCCAGGTTGGGCCGACCATTGGGGTCAACGGTCGACACCCAGCCAATCGGACGCGGAGCCACACAGGCCTTGAATGGATCATGTGGCAAGTTATGCGCGGTTTTTCCAGGTTCGTAGAACATGGTGCATCCTGATGTGTTTGCGTGTTTCTTATCCGCGAACTGCGCCCGTTTGGATCACAAGAAGTTATCCGGATCTGTTATTGGCGCGGGGCATATGCATGTTCTCGTACATGATCCGGTCGGTCGGCAAGGTGCAGGCGCGTTTGGGCCATCGGTGTTTCGGCTATGATCTTGCCATGCTTGATCACAAACAGGCGGTTGGCGCGCATGCGGATGGCTTCAATCGTGTCGCGGGCCTGAAGGATGACGAAGTCCGCGTTATTGCCGACCTCAATCCCGTAACCTTCAAGACCCATGATCTTTGCAGGTTCGGTGGTGACGGCATCAAAGCAGGCGCGGATATCATCGCGCGACGTCATCTGGGCCACATGCAGCCCCATCGATGCAACTTCAAGCATGTCGCCCGATCCCATGGAATACCAGGGATCCATCACACAGTCATGACCGAATGCCACGGTCAGCCCGGCCTTGCGGAGCTCCGGCACGCGGGTCATGCCGCGCCGCTTGGGATAGGTATCGTGGCGGCCCTGCAGGGTGATGTTGATCAGCGGGTTGGCGATGGCGGAAACTTCCGCCTCTGCCATCAGGGCGATCAGCTTGGACACATAGTAATTGTCCATCGAGTGCATCGATGTCAGGTGTGATCCGGCTACCCGGCCCTGAAGCCCCAAACGTTGTGTTTCATAGGTCAGCATTTCGATATGACGCGACAGCGGATCATCCGACTCATCGCAATGCATGTCGACCATAAGCCCGCGTTTGGCCGCCATTTCGCAAAGCTCTTTGATGCTTTGTGCACCATCGGCCATGGTGCGTTCGAAATGCGGAATGCCACCCACAACATCAACACCCTTATCAAGGGCGCGGATGGTGTTTTCCTTGGCGGTCGGGCTGCGCAAATAACCATCCTGCGGGAAGGCAACAAGTTGCAGATCGATATAGGGTGCGACCTGCTTTTTGACTTCCAGCAACGCATCAACCGCAAGCAAACGGTCATCGCAAACATCCACATGGGTGCGGATGGCAAGCAGGCCCTTGGATACTGCCAGATCGCAGTATTTAAGCGCGCGTTCAATCACCGCTTCGGCGGTCAGAAGTGGTTTCAGTTCGCCCCACAACGCGATGCCTTCAAGCAACGTGCCCGACTCATTCATGCGCGGCAGACCCAGTGACAGGGTCGCATCCATATGGAAATGGCTGTCGACGAAGGGCGGGCTGACCAGCATGCCGCCGCAATCAAGCACCTCGACCGCCGGAACATCAATATGACTGGCGATCTCGACGATCTTGCCATTCTGGCAGGCAATATCGACGCCGGTCTGGCCGTTGGCGATATTGGCGTTTTTCAGGATCAGATCGGGTTGCATGATGTCATCCTTGGTCTGGTGGTGGCAGTCACAAACGGGTTGTAGTGCTTAACGTTGTCCCTTGAACCATGGCACAAGAAGCGCCTTGGGGTAATCGGCTTTGCGGGCCACAACAATAAGCGCAATGATCGACAGGATATAGGGCATCATCAGGAAGACCTGCGATGGCAGGAATGCGCCGACCTCGGTCTGCAAACGCACCTGAAACGCGTCAAATGCCCCAAACAGCAACGCCCCGATCAATGCCTTGCCCGGTCGCCAGCTGGCAAACACGGTCAGCGCGATACAGACCCAGCCACGGCCATTGATCATGCCAAAGAAGAACGCATCAAAGGCCGACATGGTCAGGAAAGCCCCGCCCAATGCCATCAGCGATGATCCGACAACGACCGCACCAATGCGAAGGCCATAAACCGAAAGTCCCTGTGCCTCGACCGAGGACGGGTTGTCACCAACAGCCCTGATCGCAAGACCAAGCGGTGTGCGATACAAAACCCAGCCGGTGACAAACACCAGAACAAGGGCCAGCATCGTCATGGCCGTTTGCGAAAACAGCGCCTGTCCGATGAAGGGCAGGTCTGAAAGAAACGGGATATCAAGCGGACGGAACGGTTCGATGCGCGGCGGGGACGAAACATCGGGCAATGCCGTGCGATAGGTGAAATATGACAAACTGGTCGCAAGCAACGTCACCCCGATGCCCGACACATGCTGGCTTAGCCCCAGCGGCACAGTCAGGATCGCATGGATCAGGCCAAAGAAGCCACCCGCAAGGGCTGCAACCAATACACCACCCCAAAGACCGGCACCCAGCCATACAGCCATCCAGCCCGCCATGGCACCGGCGGTAAAGATGCCCTCGATCCCAAGGTTAAGCACACCGGCGCGTTCGCAAATCAATGCGCCCAACACGCCAAATATCAACGGGGTTGCAATGCGAATGGCGGCTTCCCAGAAGCTGGCGGCAAGAAGAATATCAATGATTTCCATGGTCTTTCCCCTTAGCCCTGCGCCGATTTGCGATCAAAGTGAACCCTAAACCGGGTCAGGAACCCGCCGATCAAAACGCACAGCAACGCCATGGCAACGATCAGATCAGCGAGATAGCTTGAAACGCCAATCGCGCGGCTCATGGAATCTGCACCGACAAAGACCGATGCAACGAAAAGCGCCGATGCAATTACCCCGATGGGCGACAGACGTGCCAGCATCGCGACCACAATTCCGGCATAGCCATATCCGGGCGACAGGTCAGTTGCGAGGTAACCACGCGTGCCAGCCACTTCCGATACCCCGGCAAGACCGGCCAAACCACCTGACAGGGCGGCAACAAGGATCATGGTTTTGGTCACCGAAATGCCGGAAAATTTGGCAGCTGCGGCATTTTCCCCCACCGCACGAATTTCAAAGCCCCATACCGTACGCTTGACGAAAATCGCCAGCGCAATGGCCGAAACAAGTGCGATGAGAAGCCCGATATGTACCCGCATGCGTTCAAGAAGGGCCGGGAAGGCCGCACTATCAATGATCGGTTCGGACTGTGGCCAGCCCATCGACATCGGGTCTTTAAGCGCCCCTTCAAGCATCATCTGCACGAACAACAATACGATGAAGTTCAAAAGAAGGGTGGTGACGACCTCGTCCACACCAAGGCGGGTCTTCAAAAGCGTCGGACCAATCAGCATCAACGCACCAGCAGCCATGCCAGCGATAATCACGACCGGGATCATCACCCAGCTTGGCCCGTCAATCACACCGGAACCAACGGCAACTGCGGCCATGGCCCCCATGTAAAGCTGGCCTTCGGCACCGATATTCCAAAGCTTGGCGCGGAATGCGATGGCGGCCGCAAGCCCGGTCAGGATCAGCGGGGTGGCGCGGGTCAGCATTTCCGAGGTTGAGAACACTGATCCAAAGGCACCACTGATCATAAGGCCATAGGCCTCAATAATCGGTGCACCGGCAAGCGCCAGCGGAATGGCGGCGAGAAGTATGGCAATCGTCGCGGCCAGAACCGGCACGCCATAAACAAGAAGCGGGCCGGGATTGCTGCGCGGTTCAAAGCGGATCATGCCGTTTCTCCCGGTTTGGTGGTCGTCGTGCCATCGGGGGCATGCGGGGCGGCTTTCTGTCCGGCCATCATCAGGCCAAGCTCGGACCTGTCAATGCTGTCGGTTGGCATGGCGGGCGTTATGTGCCCGGCATGGATCACGGCGATCTGGTCGGAAATGGTCAGAAGTTCATCAAGGTCTTCGGAAATCAGAATGACCGCCGCCCCACCCTGACGGGCTTCCAGCAAGCGGCGATGGACTTCTGATTGCGCACCAACATCAAGGCCACGCGATGGTTGGTTGGCAAGGATCAGCTTGGGTGATTTTTCCAGAACACGTGCCAGGATCAGTTTTTGGATATTCCCACCCGACAAAAGACGGGCAGGCGCATCAGGACCCGGGCAGCGCACGTCATAATCGGCAATGGCATGCTCGGCCCGTGTGCGGATGGCGTCGAAATCAAGGAAGCCGAGTTTTTGGTATTCCGGGCTTCGGACATCTTCGATCGCGATATTTTCAGCCACGGTCATCGACCCGACCATACCGTCATGATGGCGATCTTCGGGGATGCGCGCGATGCCGTTTTGGGCGAATGTGTGGGCATCGAATTTGGTGATTGTTTCGCCAAATATCTCGACTGTGCCGCTATCGGGTTTATCAAGGCCTGCGATCAGTTGCGCGAGCGCCGCCTGGCCATTGCCTGACACCCCGGCGATGCCAAGGATTTCTCCCTCGCGGGCGGTGACATTCACCCCATGCAGGGACCGGCGGGAATCCCCGCGATCAATTATGACGTCTGCAAGCGTTATCACCGGTTTTCCGGCCTCGCGCGGTGTGCGGCGGCTGGCAGGAACTTCGCGACCGACCATCAGTTCAGCGATGGATTTGTGGTTCGCGTCGCTTGTTTTCATTTCGCCAACCTTGGCCCCGCCGCGCAGCACCGCAATCCGGTGCGATACGGCAAGAACTTCGGCCAGTTTGTGGGCGATGATAATCACCGCAAGGCCGGTTGCGGCAAGTTTGCGCAGGATGGCAAACAGGCTGTCGGCTTCTTGCGGGGTCAGAACAGCGGTCGGTTCATCTAGAACCAGCAACCGCGCATCGCGATAAAGCGCCTTGAGGATTTCTACGCGCTGCTTTTCGCCAACAGTCAGTTTGTGGACCGGTTGATCCAGATCGACATTAAGCCCCGATCCGGCCATCAGTTCACCAAGCTTTGCTCGCGCCGTGCTGCGATCACGACGGAGCCTGAAAATCGGTTCGGTCCCAAGGACGATGTTATCAAGACCGGTCAGGTTTTCAGCAAGTGTGAAATGCTGATGAACCATGCCGATCCCGGCATCAAGGGCTGCCTGCGGGGCGCCCGGTTCAAGCTGCTCAAGATCGCCATCGCGACCGGCAACCGTAACGGTGCCTTCGTCTGCGACATAGTGACCGAACAGAATATTCATCAAGGTGGTTTTGCCAGCGCCGTTTTCGCCAAGAAGGGCGACGATTTCGCCCTTGTGAACGGTCAGATCAATGGCGTCATTGGCAACCAGCGGGCCAAATCTTTTGGTGACACCTGCCAGCGACAGCAGCAGGTCTTGCGACGTTTCAGAAGATGTGTGCGCAGCAGATGACATTCGGGTAATCCGTTTTGTTTTTATGCGTCACGCTGTGGGGCAGTGGGCGTATGCGGGGCGGGATCGGGTTAGTACCCTATCATGTCGTAAACAACAAAGGGCAGTTCGATTATGTAACCGAACTGCCCAATGATTTCAGCGAAATCTTACATCGATGATTTCGGTTCTTCGTCGTTTACTTCGACAGTGAAGGACCCATCAAGGATTTCAGCCTGCTTGGCTTCGACTTCTTCGACCGTACCGTCCGGCAGCAGGGCCGGATCAAGAACGACGGAACCGCCGCCGAATTCCATGTAGCTGTATTTGCCGTAATCTTCGGCTTTGAATTCACCGGCTTTGACCGCTTCGATCGCGTGGTCAATGGTCGCTTCCATATGCCACAGTGCCGAACCCAGAATGGTGCCCGGATAATCAGCCGCAGTGTCGATCACGTTACCAACAGCCAGAATTCCGCGTTCCTTGGCCGCATCGGATACGCCAAAGCGTTCGGCATACATGATGTCCGCGCCATTATCGATCATGGCAAAGGCTGCTTCTTTGGCCTTGGGCGGGTCATACCAGCTGTTGATGAAGGTCACCATGAATTCGACATCGGGATTAACCGATTTGGCACCAGCCATGAAGGCATGCATCAAACGGTTCACTTCCGGGATGGCAAAGCCGCCAACCATGCCGATCTTGTTGGTTTCGGTCGCCTTGCCAGCGGCCATGCCGACAAGGTAGCTCGGCTCATGGATGAAGTTATCAAAGACCGAGAAGTTTTCCCCGTCCGGCGCAAAGCTTGACCCCATCAGAAATGCAGTTTCCGGATAGTCAGCAGCAACCTTGCGGGCAGCGCGTTCGACACCAAAGACTTCACCAACGATCAGATCAGAACCGTTTTCGGCATATTCGCGCATGACGCGCTCATAGTCGGTGTTGGCGACGTTTTCGGAAAACTCATAGGAAATATCGCCGCGTGCTTCGGCAGCGTTGAGCGCCTTGTGAATGCGCGATACCCACTGCTGTTCGACCGGAACGGTGTAGATCGCCGAAACTTTCAGCGGATCAGCGGCCTCTGCCGGTGCGCCAAAGCCAAACGAAACCACTGCGGCTGCGCCGGCGATGGCTGACAGCATGGCACGACGCGTTAGGCGGAAAGTACCAGACTTCATTTTTGTCCCCCTGCGGATTATTGCCGTTATACGAAACTCAACCTTTTGCATAGATTGTGTGCAGATTGTATACGCGATCACAAAAGAGGCAAAGCACCTTCTGTCCAAATGGTCAGTTTTCCACTTTTTGGTGTAACTATTTGGGAATACGCGGGCTTTAAACCAAATCCTCGGGCGGAATTGGCTGAGGTTTAATCAGTCCATCAAGGAACACGTTTTTCTGAGCGTCGATTTCCACCCCGTCGAATGCCATTGGCCCACGGAGTCCCCGACATATTCCGGTGCATTTAAGAATTGCGTTTGTCGCGGCAAATCTTCCGGTTTTTCGACCATAGCCGTTAAGATTGTCTAAACAGGCGACGCACTTTCTAAGACAATGCGAATCCTTGAAAAATTTCGGAGTCGGTTAACTCTTTCATTAACTATTTCGGTTGATGCTTTCATCAAGATTTCAAGGGGGAACCTAGAAGGCATCATGACAAAAAAGACATCTTTACCACTTGATCAGGTGATGGTTGGCGATTGCATCGAACTGATGAACAGCCTGCCGGAAAAATCCGTCGATCTGATTTTTGCCGATCCGCCCTACAACCTTCAGCTTGGTGGGGATCTGCTGCGCCCGAACAATTCCAAGGTCGACGCTGTCGACGATCATTGGGATCAGTTCGACAGCTTCCGTCACTATGACGAGTTCACCCGCGACTGGCTGACGGCAGCACGCCGTGTTCTTAAGGATACCGGTGCGATTTGGGTGATCGGGTCGTATCACAACATTTATCGCGTTGGTAACACGCTTCAGGACATCGGTTATTGGATCCTCAATGACATTGTCTGGCGCAAAACCAACCCGATGCCGAACTTCCGCGGCAAGCGTTTCTGCAACGCGCACGAGACCCTTCTGTGGTGCTCGAAAAGCGAAGAGCAAAAGGCGATCACCTTTAATTACGAAGCGATGAAGCAGCTTAATGAAGGCTTGCAGATGCGCTCTGACTGGTTGATGCCGATTTGCTCTGGCTCGGAGCGTCTTAAGGACGACAAGGGCAAGAAGGTCCATCCGACCCAGAAGCCCGAAGCACTGTTGCAGCGTGTTCTGATGGCAACCACCCGTCAGGGTGACGTGGTGCTTGATCCGTTCTTTGGTACGGGAACGACCGGCGCGGCTGCACGACGCCTTGGCCGTCACTTCATCGGTTTGGAACGCGAAGAAAGCTATGCCGAGGCCGCGCGTGATCGCATTGCCAAGGTCCAGATGCTGGATGGCGACAGCCTTGAGTTGACCGAGTCGAAGCGTTCCTTGCCGCGTATTCCGTTCGGTGCTGTGATCGAACGTGGCCTGCTTTCGCCGGGCGACAAGATCTATGACAACCGGGGCAATGTCGCTGCCATGGTACGTGCCGACGGGTCCATCAGTCACAAGGACAATGCCGGTTCGATCCATCAGGTTGGCGCACATGTGCAGGGCGCACAGGCTTGTAATGGTTGGACTTATTGGCATTACAAGTGCGATGGCCGACTGGTTTCGATCGACAATCTGCGTAGTCAGCTACGCAAGGAAATGGGTCAGGTCCCCGCCTGAGCCTGACCGGAAAATTCCGACTAGATCATTGATGCCCAAAAAAAACCGGCGTGGTTGCGAAACCCGCCGGTTTTGCTTTTGCGCAAAATTCTTGCTATATTACGATCATCAAACTTATCCGCAAGGATAGATGGAGAAGAACATGCAAGCAGGTGCAGTAGGGGGTGCCGCATACGCACCCAACCCGGTCCAAATTCAGCAGGCCACAGCGCCGATTGCTGAAACGGGTAACAATGACCTGAACACACCGCCGACACAGCGGGTAGAGCAAACAGCAGAAGCTGAAACGTCGCAGCAGGCCGCACCGACCCCGACAGAGGGCCGTGGACAGGTAATCGACATCTACGCCTGATCGCGCCGCGCGATGAAAGAAAAAGACAAAGGCCCGTGGTTTTGACCACGGGCCTTTTTAATTACGCAGGTTTTATACGACAGAGCTGCCAGATCAGGCTGGCCCGTATTTGAGGGCATGACGGACGATCTTTTTCATGACGGTCGGCAGGGCAAAGTCCGACAGCCCGTCAATTGTTGTCCAGCTGCCGTCAAGTTTATCTGCCTCCTCAACGGGCAGGGTGGTCGCAAGCACGCTGACATTCAGATGAAAGTGCGTGAAGGTGTGGCCAACCGTGCCGTCAAGCTCTGCCCACTTGGCCGACACCGGTGCTTCGGACAGCATCACATCATCAGGCGTTTCAATCGCGCGCCAGTCGCTTCCGGGGACTTCATACAAGCCACCAAGCAATCCCTTTTCCGGGCGGCGCCGCACAAGAATGCGACCATCGTCTTCGCGCCGGATCCAAAACGCATAACCGACCCGTGTTGGTTTCGGTTCTTTTTTGCGTTTTTTGGGAAGCTCTGGCGCAATGCCTGATTTGCGTCCCTCGCAATCGGCCTGCCACGGGCAAATGCCGCATGCCGGATTGCGCGGCGTGCATACCGTTGCACCCAAATCCATCAATGCCTGGGCATAATCACCCGGGCGATCAGTCGGGGTTAGGGCGGCTGACTTTTCCTTGATTTCGGGTTTGACGTCAGGCAGTGGCGTTTCCAGTGCAAACAACCGAGAAATCACCCGTTCAATATTTCCATCAACCGGGCTTGCATGGCGGTTAAAGGCAATGGCGGCAACCGCGCAGGCGGTATAGGGACCAATACCCGGCAGCTTCAACAAGCCGTCCTCGGTATCGGGAAAAACGCCGTCATATTCGGATGCAACAACCTTGGCGCATTTATGCAGGTTGCGCGCCCGCGCATAATATCCAAGCCCTTGCCAGGCATGCAGCACATCATCAAGTTCTGCATTGGCAAGATCAGTCACCGTCGGCCAACGTTTCAAGAAGGCAGCAAAATAAGGCCCCACCGTCTGCACGGTGGTTTGTTGCAGCATGATTTCGCTGAGCCAGACATGATAGGGATCTGGCGTCTCGCCTGGTTCTGATCGCCAGGGCAGGGTGCGGTGATGGCGGTCGTACCATTCAAGCATGCTTGCTGCGAGGCGTTGGGTATCCTGATGGGTGAAATGCACGTCGATCCCGTGTTATGTTGTTTTTCGGACTTTGAAGCAGACCCTACGAAAGAAGCGGGCGTGAGCAAGAAAAAAGATAGTGTAGGTACGAAAAGTGGCTCGATGCTGGATCAGCCATCCAAAACCGTTGCACCTAAAAAGAAGCAGGCATTCACACCGCTTGGCAGCTCAGAACGTCGCATGGGGCTTCGCAATGTCGCCCCGCTTGTTGGCAATCTGACCCGGCCGCTGGTGCGTAAACGTGGCTTCTTCCAAACCGAAATCATCCTGCATTGGGCCGAGATCGTCGGGCGTGACCTTGAAAAATACACCATGCCGTTGAAATACAGCCCCCCGCCCAAGGAAAGTATCGCCGGTGGCACCTTGCTGATCCGGGTTGTTGGTCCGGTAGCCCTTGAATTGCAACACCGTATGCCGCAAATCATCGAGCGGGTGAACAGCTATTTCGGCTATCGTGCGATCAACAAGATCACGATGCTTCAGGGTGATATTTCGCGCCCCGAACGCACAGTCCATCGCCCGACCGAAGTCCCCGAAGCCGACATCAGCCCAACCAGTCAGGCCGATCTCGAAAAGATCGAAGATCCCCATCTGCGTGAAGTGCTTGCACGGCTTGGCCGACATATCGCCGGGGCAAGTGGCGGGTTGCGGCCCAAAACCGGCAAGAAATAAGGCATTTGATGCAGTTCGCGGGTGCCCGCGCTCCCATGTTTGGCGATCACGCCCTGTTGTGTTGCGTGTCGGTAATAATCGAATCAGTTTTCTTAAATGAACGATCACGGAGTTGCCGCAATTGCGCGCCAACTTGGCGACTCGTTGGTGGCATAGCCGTTTTCGGGGGTGTGTTGACTCCCGCGCTGCAACAGGCTTGTAATCACAAAACTTTGTTTTAACGGAGGTTTCCTTGCTAAAGGCAGTTAAGTTTCTTGCTGGTGCGTTTTTGATGATGGTCGGGCTTGCAAGCGCCCAACAGGCACAAGCAGTAGAGTGGAAAGAACATGTGATGGGTGACGAGAATGCGCCGGTCACGATGATTGAATATGCATCTTTGACCTGCCCGCATTGCGCGTCCTTCCACAACGAGGTTCTGCCTGAGATCAAGGAAAAGCTGATTGATACCGGCAAACTGAAGCTGATCTATCGCGACTATCCGCTTGACGGTGTTGCGTTGCGTGCTGCTGCCATTGCGCAGTGCGCGGGCGAAGATCGCTATTTCGGTGTTCTGGGCATGCTGTTCAAATCCCAGATGACCTGGGCACGTTCGCAGGACCCGGTCGCCAGTATCAAGGAAGTGGTGCGCTTTGCAGGCATGACCGGCGATGCGGTGGATGCCTGTATTGCCGATCAGGAACTGATTGATGGTATCGTTGGTTCGCGCATGACTGGCGAACAGGAATTCAATGTCAGCTCCACGCCAAGCTTCATCCTTGATGGAGAGCTAATTGAGGGTTCGCGCGAAGCAGAACTCTTTGTTGAAAAAGTCGAAGACCTTATCGACTAAATAAAACAATCCTGTCGAACACCGTATCTGCGGTGTTCGGCAACAGGGGACAGGGTCGGACCGGGGGACATGATTGGTCCAGTTTAAATCGCTAAAGCTGACGGGGTTTAAATCCTTCGTCGATTCAACAGATCTACTCGTTGAAGACGGGCTGACCGGTGTTGTCGGCCCGAACGGCTGTGGCAAATCCAATCTTGTCGAAGCACTGCGCTGGGTGATGGGTGAAACATCGGCCAAGCAGATGCGCGGGTCCGACATGTCCGACGTGATTTTTGGCGGCACTTCGAGCCGTCCGGCACGTAACGTGGCGGAAGTATCGGTTACCCTTGATAACAGCGAGCGCAAGGCGCCCGCGATGTTCAATGACTTTGACATGCTTGAAGTCACGCGCCGTATCGAACGTGGTGGCGGGTCGAATTACCGCGTGAATGGCAAGGATGTTCGTGCCCGTGATGTGCAGCTGTTGTTTGCTGATGCCGCGACCGGCGCACGATCAAACGCCATGGTTTCCCAAGGCAAGATTGGCGCTCTGATCGGGGCCAAACCGATCCAGCGTCGCCTGATCCTTGAAGAAGCTGCGGGCATCACAGGCCTGCATTCGCGCCGCCATGAGGCGGAACTCAGGCTTAAGAACGCCGAACAGAATATGGAACGTCTCGAAGACGTTCTTTTGCAGCTTGATGGCCAGATCGCCTCCCTGCAAAAACAGGCAAGACAGGCCGAACGTTATCGCAAACTCTCCGAAAGTGTCCGCCAGACCGAGGCATTGCTGTTCCACATCCGCTGGACCGAAGCCCAGAAACGTCAGGATGACGCTCGTGAGTTGCTGGTCGCAGGCGAAAGCGCCGTGCGCGACCTGACATCGTCGGTGACCGAGGCAACAACTGTTCAGGCCCACGTGGCTGCAAGCCTTCCCGATCTACGCAAAAAAGAATCTGAGGCGGCAGCAGCCCTTCAGCGCCTTTTGATCGAACGCGAAGGTCTTGATAAGGACAAGGCCCAGATTGAAACCCAGATGGGCCAATTGCGCGCACGCATCCAGCAGATTGACGCCGACCTTGCCCGCGAGGCGGAATTGGCAAGTGACGCGGAAGGCGCACTTAAAAAACTGAAGGACGAGCGCGAAGAACTGAGCGAGGCGCAGGGCGGCGAAGACGACGCCCTTGATGAAGCCCGCGAGGTCGCATCTGAAAAGGCCCTTCGTGTTGAGGAGCTGGAAACAGAAGTTGATGCACTGACCAACAAGGTCGCCGAAGAAGAGGCGCGCCTGAAATCGGTTCAGCAGCGACTGAGTGAACTTAATGCACGCCGTTCGCGCCTGACGGAACGCCACGACGAAGCTGTTGCAAAGCTTGATGACATCCGCATCGAGGCTGATTTTTCCGAAGCCCTTGAAGAAGCAAGCATGCATCTTGAAGAGTGCGAGGAGCTTGTTGAACAGCGCAAAATGGCGGTCGAAGAGGCGGAAATGCGCCTTGCTGAAATGCGGGATCGCGAAGATGGCTTGAAAACCGCTGAAAGCGATGCGCGCGATGCGCTGCGTGACGCCGAAAGCCGAAAGGCCCGCCTGACAGCGGAAATAGAGGCGCTTGAAAGCCTTTTGCGCGGCGGTGATGATGACAAGTATCCCGGCGTGATTGAAAACATCACGGTACAAGGCGGGTTTGAACTTGCCATGGCGGCTGCGCTTGGCGAGGACCTTGATGCCCCCGATGCAACTGATGCCGCCATGCATTGGGCAACCATTGATCCGGCAACCGATGACCCGGCCCTGCCTGATGGTGTCACAGCACTTGCAAAATATGTCGAGGCACCCGCCCTTTTAAACCGTCGTCTTTGGCAGATCGGCATTGTCGATGATGAGGCGACCGGTAACTTCCTTGCCAAGAACCTTAAGGTTGGCCAGCGGCTTGTGTCGCGCGACGGTGCACTTTGGCGGTGGGATGGCTATCGCATTCTTGCCGGGGCTGAATTACCCGCCGCCGTGCGGCTGCGTCAGCGCAACCGCCTTGAGGAACTGCGCGGTGAACTTGAAGAAGCTGATGCGGTGGTTGAAGCTGCGAGCGAGCGCGCCGAGATCGCCAGTGAAAATGTCGAACGCCTTGATGAAGAAATAGAGGCAGCTCGAGCGGCGGAGCAGGAAGCTCATAGGGCGGTGCGCGATGCGGAAAATGCCGCGTCATCCGCGCGTGAGGAAATCGCCAATATCAAACGCGATGCCAGCGCCATCGAAAGCCGCCTTCAGAACGCCGAAGAAGCCGAAAAGCGCGCCAAGCAGGATCTTGATGAGCTGATTGCCGAACAGGAAGAGCTTGCGGCCCTGCCAGAGGAAAGCAGTGAGGGCCTGATGGAAATCAAGGCCGAAATGATCGAGAAACGCGCAAATCTGGCCGATGCGCGTGCCGATCACATGGAAGCCCGCAGCCAGCTTGAACGCATGCAAAGCACCATGTCGGGCCGGCGGAAGCGTCTTGAATTTGTTGAAAACGAAATTGCCACCTGGAACGAACGTGCATCGGGGGCGGGTGAACGGGTTGCCGAACTGCGCGAACGCCAGGAAGAAGCCCGCATGGAGATCGAGGAGCTTGAACTAAAGCCCGAAGAGATCGAAGAACGCCGTGCAATCCTGTCAGACCGGATCGAGCTTTCTGACGCGACCCGTAAAGAAGCCGCTGATGAACTGCAACGCGCCGAAAACGCCCAACGCGAGGCCGATCAGAACCTGCGCGAAGCAGAACAAAAACTGGCCGAAGCCCGTGAGGGGCGCGTGCGCTGCGAAGCCCTGCTGGAACAAGCTGAGCAACATCGCCGTGACCTGATTGAACGTATCCGTGAACGGGTTAATGCAACGCCAGACCAGTTGGTGGAGCTTGGCCAAATTGATCTGACCAAGGACCTGCCAAGCGAAGGCGATATCGAAGCCCGTCTGCAACGCCAGACCCGTGAACGTGAAAATCTGGGGGCGGTCAACCTGCGTGCAGAGGTCGAACTGGCCGAAATGCAGGAACAGAAAGACACCATGGTGTCCGAACGCGATGATTTGATTGCTGCCATTGAAAAGCTGCGCAATGGCATCAACCAGCTCAACCGCGAAGCTCGTGCACGTTTGAAAGCTGCCTTCGATGAAGTCGACAAGCACTTCCAGCAACTGTTTGTCCGCCTGTTTGGCGGTGGTGGTGCGCATCTGATGTTGACCGACGCGGACGATCCGCTTGAAGCCGGGCTGGAAATCATGGCATCCCCGCCGGGCAAGAAGCTCCAGCATCTTTCGCTGCTTTCGGGTGGTGAACAGGCCCTGACTGCTGTGGCATTGCTGTTTGCGGTCTTCCTGACCAACCCGGCACCGATATGTGTGCTTGACGAGGTCGACGCACCACTTGATGACGCCAACGTGGACCGCTTCTGCAAGCTGTTGGAAGCCATCGGCCGACATGCCAATACCCGCTTCCTGGTTATCACGCACCACCGTATGACCATGGCACGTATGAACCGCCTGTTTGGCGTGACCATGGCCGAACGCGGTGTGTCCTCTCTGGTCTCGGTCGACCTGCATCAGGCAGAAGTCTATTCCAAAAAAGAACAGACCGAACTCGACTTCACCAGCTAAGACCCACAACATCGGCTACAGGCCGCCCGGTTCTTGAGCAGTTTATTAATAAACTGATAGGGCACCCGATGCTAAACATCATAGAAACTCAATGATGGTGAAGGCCGAATGTCCCAGAAAGTGCGCGAGCTGTATGAGCTGTTTCCCTATCCCCTGCGTGATCCGCAGCAGGAAAAAGACCGTCTGTTAATGCCGCCACTTGATACACTCTCGCGGGTTAATCATTACTGCTTTGGCGGGGCCAAGGACTTCGACGACAGCTTTCGCGCCCTTGTGGCAGGTGGCGGAACCGGTGATTCGATGATCTGGTTGGCAGAACAGCTACGTGACGTTGGTGGATCGGTAACCTATCTTGAACCATCAAGCGCCAGCACAAAGGTCGCCCGGGCACGGGCCGAGGCACGCGGTCTTTCAAATGTCAGCTTTGTTAATCAGACGATCTCAGAGTTTGCCAAATCCAAACCCGAAGCGTTCGATTACATCAATTGCGCCGGTGTCTTGCATCACCTTGAAGACCCGGAAGAAGGCCTGCGGGATCTGACATCTGTGCTTAAGGCCGATGGGGCGATGGGCATCATGGTTTACGGCGAACATGGCCGTCTTGCCGTGACAGAATGGCGCAAAATGATCGAGCCATTGCTGGAAGGCAAAGACCTGCCGCAGCAGCTTGAGATGACGCGTACGTTGCTCTCGGCCCTGCCCGAAGACAACATGTTGCTTAAAATGGGCGGCTGCCCGGGCTTTATCAAAGGTCTGCTTGAAAACGATCCGGAAATTGTCGACCTGCTGCTGCATCCCGTTGAATGTGCCTATGACGTCCATGGTGTTTATCGCTTTGCGTCTTCGGCAGAACTGCATGTTGCGGCCTTTACCGGTTTCTTCGGGTTCGGTGGCACGGGCAAGGCCCATTACAACATTGAAAATCTGGTCCGTGATCCGGCGTTGCTGCGTGAACTGGCGGCAAAGCCGCTATGTGATCAACAGGCATTCTGCGAACGCTTCAGTGGCGCGATGCCACTTCATGCATTTTATCTGACGCGTGAAGACAAGGGCCAAACGACCGAAGTTCTGCCGGATGCGGAACTGGCACCCTATTTCTTTGTTCCGCCAAACAAGACCTTCTTTGACGATCTGGTTGCGCTCGCAGGTCAGCCGGTCCTGATCGAAGATGGCAGTGGCAATGCGGTTGATCTGACAGGTGGGCCAGATTTGGCGCGCTTGTTGGCGGTCTTTGATGGCAAGAACACGGTCGCACAGATTGTTGCCATCCTGCGTGACGAAATCCTTGATACCCAGCCGATTGATATGAACTCAATTGCGGTCAATACGCTTGGCGCTGTTTGGGCACTGTTTCACAAGTTCGACTGGATGTTGGCTGCCAAACCGGATGGCTGGCAGAAAGTCGACGGTGAACGCACCCTGCGCGTGCGTAAGGTATGATCAACTGATGGCTGTCCTTGGTGACGGGAGTGACGGGAACTGAAGTCGCGGCCTGATGGTGAATCGGGAATGTGGCCACGGTTTAAACTGCCGATATTTCATGGTTTCGAAGAAATTCAGCTCTGATTCTGGCAAATTGTATGGTCTTGGGGAAAATCACCAAATTTGTCAGTCGGCACAGAAACCGCCGCCAAATCGGTGATAACCAAGGAAAACCGCCCGTTGCAGGCAAGTGGGGCAGTTCACTGTTAATTTAACCGATTGCGACTATTGCCTAACATCAAAAGTGTTTTCAATCACATTTGCTGGGTTAAGTATTTGAAATATATCATTTAACATCAGTTTTTAAAGCCAGCGCAGGGTGGGGTTTTACAGCTTGACAGCCCATGGGGTGCTAAGTATGTTGCCCGCGCATTTCCTTGCGACGTCTGCAGGGCTGCCAAAGCGGGGTTCACGACAATGAGCGATGATAAAGATCGCGCTTCATTAGCAGAGCTTGAAAGCAAACTGGCAGCAGTTACAGGCAAACGCAAAGACCTGCACAGCCCGAACCGGGCGACCGGCAAACCATCCCAAGGGATGGCGCTTGGCATGAGGATTTCGGCGGAAATGATCGCTGCGGTTCTTGTTGGCTTGCTGATCGGCTGGGCGCTGGATCGGGTGCTTGATACGACACCTTGGCTGCTTGTTCTGTTTGTTTTTCTCGGAGCAGGTGCCGGAGGTTTGAACGCTTATCGCGTTGCCAAGGGTTTTGACAGTGCTGTCGGACTTGGCCGTGCGATGGGGGAGCGCAAGCAGGGGAACGGGGACCAATCCGAACCCTGATAATATTGAGCGAGGATTACGGTGGCTGGACCGCTAGAGCAGTTTGAAATCAAGCCCTTGGCCGAACTTTCGGTTGCCGGCATTGATATTTCCTTCACCAACTCCGCACTTTGGATGGTGATCGCAGCCGTTCTCGTAACGGGCTTCATGACGCTTTCGATGCGTCGCGGCGCGCTGGTTCCGGGGCGCTGGCAGGGATCTGCCGAGGTGATGTACGAATTCGTCGCCAATATGCTCAAGGACAACGTGGGAAGCGCAGGTCGCAAATATTTCCCGTTCGTCTTTACGCTGTTTATGTTTGTTCTGTTCGGGAACCTGCTTGGCATGATCCCGCACAGCTTTACCTTTACGAGCCACATCGCCGTAACCTTTGCGATGGCTCTGGTGATCTTCCTCGGTGTGACGGTCATCGGCTTCATGCGTCATGGTACGCATTATCTTCGGATGTTCTTCCCTGAAGGTGCGCCGATTGCGACTGCGATCATTCTGATCCCGATCGAAATCATCTCCTATTTCTCTCGTCCGTTCAGCTTGGCGATCCGACTGTTTGCGAACATGACCGTCGGCCACATCATGCTGAAAGTTATCGGTGGGTTCGTTGGCCTGATTGGCATTCTCGGCGTGCTTCCGTTTGCTTTGCTGACGGGGATTACTGTTCTGGAGTTCGGCATTGCTGCGCTTCAGGCTTATGTCTACACAATTCTCACCTGCATCTATCTCCATGATGCAATCCACATGCACTGATGTGTGTGGTTTGGTGTGATCTCTTCTGATTGCCTTTAAGAAATTCGAAAGGGTGAAGTTATGGAACTCGATGCTGCTAAGATGATCGGTGCTGGCCTGGCTGCTATTGGCATGATTGGTGCCGGTATCGGTGTTGGTAACATCTGGTCGAGCCTGATTGCGACTGTTGGCCGTAACCCGGCTGCAAAAGGCGACGTTGAACTGTATGGCTGGATCGGCTTTGCTGTTACCGAAGCTATTGCACTGTTCGCACTCGTCGTTGCGCTGATCGTTCTGTTCGGCTAATCGGCGCCTTTTGCGCGAATACACGGCCCGGCGAGGCACTCCCTCGCCGGTCTCGTTGAATTCGGGAGTAGGCTATGCCGCAGTTTGATATTGCGACGTTCTCAGAACAGATTTTCTGGCTGTTCGTTATTTTCGCCATCTTGTATTTCCTGATGTCGAGAATCGCGCTGCCGAAAGTCGGTGAAGTTCTTGAACGCCGTCAAAAAACCATCGAAGACAACCTTGGCAAGGCTCGGGCGTTGAAAGACGAAACCGATGCCGCCATCGCGAAGTACGAGGCTGCTCTGGCAGAAGCTCGTGATGCTGCTCAGGCAGATATTCGCGAAGCATCGGAAAAGGCTGCTGCAGAGCAAGCCAAGAAAACCGAAGCTATGGTCAAGAAGCTGTCTAAAAAGACATCTGACGCCGAAAAGGCAATTGCGGACGCAAAAGCGGATGCGATGACGGGTGTTGCAGAAGCAGCATCGGAAATTGCCCGTGAAGCAACCGACAAACTTATCGGTGTCAAGGTTCAGGCCAAAACTGCCGACAAGGCTGTTTCGGCAATCGTAGGAGAGTAAGATAATGGCAACCCAAGAGGTTACTTTCCTTACCGATCCATACACCTGGACCACGCTTTCCTTCGTGCTGGTCGTCGGTTTTGGCGGTTTCAAAGCCGTCAAAGGGATCTCTGCTGCACTTGATAAACGTGCACAGAAGATTTCCGACGAACTGGACGAAGCACAGCGTCTTCGCGAAGAAGCCCAAGAGCTTCTGGCCAATTATCAGGCCAAACAGCGTGAAGCGCTTAAGGAAGCTGACGAAATCCGCGCGCATGCCAAGGTAGAAGCCGACCGTATGCTAGAGAGCGCCCAGGCAGAGTTGAAAGCGGCCCTTAAACGCCGTGAACAGCAGGCTCTGGATCGTATCTCCAACCTCGAAAGCCAGGCTATCGCCGAAGTTCGTGCGCATGTCGCCGAAATCGCAGCCAAGGCCACCACGGCACTTGTCAGCGACAAGGTTTCGGGTGCAAAGGCAGACGAGCTGGTTGATAGCGCGATCGCGGAAATCAAAGTTCGTCTGAACTGATTTTTCCGATTTTCGGAAATTAAAAACCCCGCAGCGATGCTGCGGGGTTTTTTGTTTTTCGATACCGGGTTTGGCGATCAGGACAGCTTTTCGCGACCATGTGGCGCATCCAGATCCATCACCGGGCCCAATGGAACCACACCAGATGGATTGATCGTCGGGTGGCTTTCGTAATAGTGGCCCTTGATATGGTCCATGAACACCGTCTGCTTGATACCGGGCTGCTGATACAGATCACGCGTATAGGCCCAAAGATTGGGATATTCATTCAGCTTGCGCAGATTGCATTTGAAATGCCCGTGATAAACCGGGTCAAAGCGCAGCAGGGTGGTAAACAGCCGCCAGTCTGCTTCTGTAAGCTGATTGCCAACAAGATAGCGCTGTTTGGACAGGCGGTCTTCCAGCCAGTCGAGCGCGTCAAATAGGGTGGTGACCGCCTCTTCATAGGCTGACTGTGTCGTGGCAAAGCCTGATTTGTACACGCCGTTATTCACGTCGTGGTAAACGCGCTCGTTCACCTTGTCGATTTCGGCCCGCAATGCTTCGGGATAGAAATCAACGTTGGTCGCGCCAAGGTCATCAAACGCACTGTTAAACATGCGAATGATTTCGGCAGACTCATTGCTGACCAGTTTGTTGGCCTTCTTGTCCCAGACGACAGGCACCGTGACGCGCCCTGTGTAATCGGAAATCGCGTCCGTATAGACCTGATGCATGAAGTCGCGGTCTTCAAGATGGTCGGGAAGCCCTGCGGTGCGATCAAACTCCCAACCGTTCTCACCCATATGCCAGTGCACGACCGATACGCTGATCATGTCTTCAAGCCCCTTCAGGGCGCGGAAAATCAGGGTGCGATGCGCCCAGGGGCAGGCATAGGACACATAAAGATGATAGCGGCCCTTTTCCGCGGGGAATTCTGCATCTGCATCAGCCGAGATCCAGTTGCGAAACGCTGATTCCTGACGCTTGAACTTTCCGCCGGTACTTTTGGTATCGTACCATTTGTCTTGCCATTTTCCGTCGACAAGTAATCCCATGTCCGTTTCCTTGCATGTTGTCGGCGCGGTGCCCTAGCGGCTGCAAAGGGCATATTGCGATTGTTGAGGTTTATTGTCCCGATTTCCGCGTTGAAGACAATCCGTTGATGTGACATTAATTTGTTTCCAATCGCGCAACAGTCCGCCCTGGGAGTCGCTTAATGTTGATCGGAAATCTTGACGGGATGACCGTCTTTGCCCGCGTTGTCGAAGAACGCAGTTTTTCCGGCGCGGCCCGCAAACTTGGTATGTCAAAATCTGCGGTCAGCAAACATGTGACGAAGCTTGAGGACAATCTTGGCATTCGGCTTTTGAACCGCACAACACGGCGGCTGAGCCTGACAGATGCCGGGTCGACCTTCTATCAGCACTGCGCACGCGTGGTCGAAGAAATCGAAACAGCCGAACATGCATTGACTGATTTGCGTGGCACACCGCGTGGCACACTTCGCATTTCCGCCCCGCTGACCTTTGGGCAGATGTATCTGCCGCAACTCGTTACCGAGTTCATGGAAAAGTATCCGGGGCTCCACGTCGATATTCACCTGGCCGATCATATGGTCGATCTCGTGGCCGAAGGGATTGATATGGCGTTGCGAATCACGCGCCTTAAAGATTCCAGTCTTATTGCACGCAAACTTGCCGATTTCAGGGGGCATGTAGTTGCATCCCCGGGGTATCTGGCAGAACATGGCGAACCCAAAACGCCACAGGATCTGCTCGAACACAGGACGATTTCATATACCAACGTCCCAAGTCCCAATATCTGGGATTTTGAAGGTCCCGATGGTCAGGTCTCGGTTCGGGTGAACCCGGTGATGTCATGCAACAATGGCGAGTTCACCTCTGTTGCTGCCATCCGGGGACTTGGCATCGCGCGCGAACCGGAATTCATCGTTGCCGAGGCCCTCAGTGAAGGGCGTTTGGTCCGCATCCTTCAAGACTATGACCCGCTTAGCAGTGGCGGGATTTATGCGGTCTATCCCGAGCGCCGCCACCTGCCAAGCAAGGTGCGTGTCTTTATCGATTTCCTGGTCGAGAAATTCAAAGGTGGCCTTTGTAACTTCCACAAGGAAGCATGCGTCGAATATCATGAAGGGCGTGGACGTCAGCGCCCGACCCCGTAATTACTTGCTTTCAATCCGCCAGCCCAGCAAACAGATCGCGCCGATCAAAAGTGCTACAAACGGGATGGGCAGCAGGTTGGTGATGCCGCCAATCACGGTCTTGAAACTGTCGGTTTGTACAAAGCCAGCCCAGTTACCGCCATGCCAGATACGATCATCAGGCACATGGCGAAAATCAGGCAAGCCGTCTTCGATCCGACCGATATAACCGTCATTTTCCGCCACCACGCCAGCCAAAAGGTCTGGGGTGGAATTGGTGTTCTGGGTTTCGGCGGTCAAAACATCGCGATCCACATGCAGGCTGGTTTGACTGCGATTGTTTTGATCGCGGACCCGAACCCGGATCAGACCACGGGTTTCAATAGGCACGGTCGCCTGCCATGACTGGTCGGGCAGTTGTTCGAACGTGGCGTTGATCTGTTCGCCTGTTTCCGGGTTGATCACGCTGGCTGTGTCCGGGGCCGCGCCGATTTTGCGCCAATTCAGGATCAGGCTGTTGCCATCGGGACTGCGTTCGCTGCGGACCGTATTTTCGTCAAGGGCGGGTTCCTTCATCAGCCAGTGCGAAAGACGCCGCAGCAATTCGGCAACCGGGCCGCCGCCATCATGGCCGCGCTGCCACAGCCACATCTGATCGGAACTCAGCATCGCGACGCGGCCTTCCTCAACGCGCTGCATGGTCAGAAGCGGCATTTCGTCAACACCGGTCAAAAGCGTCATGGCGTCAGGATCAGAGACACGG
Organism: Thalassospira sp. MCCC 1A01148; assembly: GCF_001613795.1. Classification (GTDB taxonomy): domain Bacteria; phylum Pseudomonadota; class Alphaproteobacteria; order Rhodospirillales; family Thalassospiraceae; genus Thalassospira. The sequence goes on along the minus strand of NZ_LPVZ01000019.1, from coordinate 222,529 downwards.
GTTTCGATCTGGCGATACCACTGCCCCCATTTTGGTGGCGTATTCGGGGACCCGGCAATCGCGGTTGTCACCGGATGCAATCGTCCGGCCTGATTGACGCGCGGGACGAAGGCCTGTTCGATCACACGTCCTGTGGGCACGGCGGGCATCAGATCGTTCAAGGCCGTACCGGCAAGTCCGTCCGGCCCGATATATTCCGGCCCGGCGACGACCAGTGCTGCCCCGCCCCAGCGCACGAAATCAACCACCTTTTCCAGATAGTGGGGCGGCAAAACCCCGCGCATCTGATAGCGATCAAAAATGATCAGATCGAACTGACGCAACCGGACCTCAAACAGGTCGCGGATCGGAAACGGGATCAGGGCCAGTTCATTGATCGGTGTGTCGTCGCCCTTTTCCGGCGGGCGCAAAATTGTGAAATGCACAAGATCCACACCCGGATCGGCCCGCAGAAGGTTGCGCCAGGCGCGTTCGCCCGGATGGGGTTCACCAGAAAGCAACAAAACGCGCAGCCGGTCACGCACCCCTGTGGTTTCAAGGATCAACCGATTGTTGGTTTTGTCGGTTTCTTCATCAAACGTATCCATGCGCAATTCGGCCAGAACCGATCCGGCATGGGGCACCGGGATGCTCACCCGGTGTTGCTCATTGGCAGGCAGGGCAATCTCACGTTCCGTGCCGTCTTCGAACAACATCCTTACCGGGATGGCCGTGCCCGGGGGCAGTTGTGGATCAACGGCCTCGATCATGAATTCGGCATCCTTGCCGACAATGCCGTAATCGGCACTTTGGCGAATGACCAGCCTGCGATCGCGTTCATCGCGCCCGCCACTGATCAGAACATGCAATGGCGCGTTCAGGTCAAGCCGGTCGGGAACGTCATGCACCTGTCCGTCGGTAATCATCATGACCCCGCCCAGCCGTTCGCGCGGTAAACCACCGAGTAACCGGTCAAGCACTGCAAACATCCGCGTATCGGTCTTACCCGGAACATCTTCAAAACGCAGCTCAACAGACGGATCATCGGCAAAGCGATCTTGCAGTTCAGCAATTGCCGCGTCGGTCTGTGTTGCCCGGTCTGCGATATTCTGGCTGGCCGACCGGTCGACCAGCACAAGCACGATGTCGCTGAGTTGTTCGCTTTCCTGATCGGTGAATTGCGGAGCCAGAAGGGTCAAAAGAACCAGCACCATGACAACTGCCCGCCAGACCGTCCCGCGCAAGCGAAACAGCGTAAAGACAATGACCGCCACCAGGCACAGGATCGCCAAACCTTGCAGGATGGTGATATCAAGCAGTGGTGAAAGCTGTAGGTTCTGCCATCCCTGATTCATCGGCCCAACCTTTCAAGGATGGCCGGGATATGCACCTGATCGCCCTTGTAGCTTCCCGTAAGGGCATACATCACCAGATTAACACCAAACCGATAGGCCATTTCACGTTGGCGCGGCGAAATGTCTTCATTGCGCAGATCATCGCGGCCTTCCGGGATGATCCATGCCGACGCCCAGTCATTGCCACCAAACAAAACGGAAGCCACACCGTCCAGTCGCTGACTGGGGCGGGCGTCAAGCCAAAGCGGTTCTGAAAACCGGCCAAAGGCGTGATCCAGCAGATAGAAACTGCGAAACAGGATGTGATCACTTGGCGCGCGGTCCAAAAGCGGGACTTCAAGCCCGGCCAGAAGGCGCCGCAGACGGGCGGGTTCCACCTCGCGGTCGCGGCTATCAATCAGGATCATTCCCCCATTGTTAAGATATCTGTTCAAGCGATCCTGTGCGCGTTCGGAAAACGGTTCCTGACCATCAACCAGTGGCCAGTAAATCAGGGGATAGAAGCTAAGCTCATCTGTTTCCGGATTGATGCCATCAACGCTGTTCAAATCCGCTGCACTGCGCCGACGCAATATTTCGGTAAGCCCGGTCATGCCCGCGTGGCTAAGACGATCCACCGGCGCATTCCCGGTTTCCAGATAGGCCAGGCGTGGCTGCAATGCGGCCTCGGGCAGGTTGGTTGCGGCTGCCGAAGGCAAAGGGTGCATGACGGCGATGCTGGCCCCGGTAAGGATAACCGCGAGCAAGACCGACGTCAGGGCATTGCTGCGGCGACTTCGGCGCAGGGACACATGGTTTAGAACAAGCAAGATCAAGGCATCAAACAGAACAAGAATGAAAGCCGCCAACAAACAAAGGGCTGCAAGGTCTATCTGGTTTTGATCGGTGACTTCGCGTGTGCTGACGCCAGACGGCCATACGACATCGCGCCCGATATCTGTAAGCGACGGACCAAGATTAAGTGCAACTGCTTGTCCGTTTTCGCCGTAAATGCCCGGTGGATGGCGCGGGCTCGGTGTTGGCAGCGGTGTTTGAACCGGCAAGATGAGCGCGTCTGGTTGGTGCGGATGCCCAAAACCGTCCAACACGGTTTGCGCCGGAAGACTGCTTTGAAGTTCGGCATCGCTGCGATTGCTCGGACTGGCAAGTGGAAGGATCTTTTGCCACAGCTCCACAAACAGGCCCGACATCGGCAGGTTCGACCAATCCGCCCATGGTGTGACATGGAACAGCACAAGTCGGCCAGCGTTGCGCGGTGCGCTGGTAATCAGCGGTGTGCCGTCGGTCAGGCGCGCCCATGTTTTGCTGACAATGTCCGGGTCAGGTTCGGCCAGCAATTGTCGGGTGACGGTGATGTCACCGGGGACAGCGATACCGTGAAACGGACTGTTTTCCGGGAAATCGAGCAACCTTTTAGGTTTCTCCCATGACATTGATCCGCCAAAGTCCCGGTTGCCCAGTCTGAGCCTGACGGGCAGAAAGTCATTGCCGATTTGCGATGAACTGTCGCCTGCGAAGCGGACCAGCATACCGCCTTGATTGATCCACCGTTCAAGCGCGTCAAACTGGCTACCCAGACCGGAAATCGGCCCGGCGGAGACCAGAACATCGACCCCGTTTTCCAACAAAGTCCCCAGTGGGGCATAGGTCACATCCGCATAGGGCGATAACGCACGATCAAGAAAGAAGTACTGATCAGACAATACCCCCGGACCATCGCCGGAACTGGCAACGACGCCAACCCGACGTTGCTGCCAGCGCGCCCCGGTCTGGAACATCGTTGCGGCACTTTCGATACCCTCGATCCCGACAGACTGTATCGCGTTGGAGATATCACTGGGCAGCATTATGGCGACGTCGCTTTGGTCGGTATTGGCTGCCAGATCAACCGAATGGCGCAGGATCACATTGCCGCGCTCTCCACGGGCCAGAAGGTTGACTGTGCGTGGAAGGTCATCGCGATTATGGCTCAATGTCGCAACCATGCCCGTTCCGGACCGGTTCAATGACCGGATGGCAATACGATCTGTTGTGGTCGGCGAGATGATGGTGATTGGTGCGATATCAAGTAACTCGGATGCCAGTTCCGCTTTGTCGGGACTGTCCATTTGCCCTGTCAGCCACAGAATGCTTCCAACCGACCGGTTCATTTCCGGGCGTTCTGAAATCAGATCCGACAGTGCGGTGTAATCGGCCGACCAGGGGCGTGGTTGCAACCTGTCAAACAGGCTTGTGGTGTCGGCGGGGGATACCGGCCCGACAATGTCGGGAAGCTTCCATGTGCTTGCACCGGCGGCCTCGGGCACGGTTTGTGCGATATAAACTGTTTGCAGATCAAAACGGGCCTGGTTGGCGATCTGGTCCAGTGCCGTCCGGTATTGTCGCCAGTTCGCCGCACTGTCCCAGCCATTATCGGCAATGATCAGGATCGCGCCATCATCGGCGGCAAAATCATTTCGGTTCATCACCGGGCGGGCGGCGGCAATGATCAGAAGTGTCAGGATAAGACACCGCAGAATGGTCTGCCAAATCGGGGCACGCTGGATGTCGCGGCGATTACTTTTAAGACCGCGCAAGATGCGAGCTGCCGGGAAAACAATGGTTTTTGGTGAACGCGGTGCCGATCTGATCAGAAGCCAGACAATCGGTAAAACCATCAGTCCGGCCAGCATCGCGGGGTACAGGAATGTAATGGCCGAAAGGCTCATGACGTCTCCTGCCTGTTGGCACGCTGCAGGTTCGGGCGACCCCGCCCGTTTGACCCGCTTTGGTTTTGTCGTTCGCTCAGATGCTGATAAAGCGCAAGCAGGGTCGGGCTGGCGCTTTCTGATGTGACGTGGCGGTCATAGAGCCAGTCATTATGACGCGCGGCATCGCGGACCTGCGCGCGCCATTTTTGCGCGCGCTTTTTAAAACCATCGGCAAGGTCTTCGAACTTTTCGCTGCGAAAAATCATCTGATCGTCGGTATCGAACAGATCAACACGCCCCTGATATGGCGGGGTGATCTCCGCAGGATCAAGAATCTGAACCAGCGCCCCGTCATTTTGATATTGCCCCAATCGCCGAACAGTTTGCGTCGATCTTTCGGTTTCATCAGAAAATTCAAGGAAGTCACCCAGAATTAGAACCGAATGTTTCCGTCCGGGATGAATGTTTGTGCCCTGATCGGAAATGCTTTGCGGACTTGCCAGCATCGCATGGGCCAGCTTTTCAAGATGTTCTGCCGAAGTGATACGCGTGCGTTCACCATCAAAAGTGCCAACGGTTTCACCGTTGCGGATCAAAAGATCAGCCAGCGCAATGGCGATGATCAGGGTGCGCTCTGCCTTTGATGGAAGGCTGTCTTTCGATGCCCAATAGGTTGATGGCGAAAGAACCGGCCAGATCCAGTAATTGTGACTGGCTTGCCATTCGGTTTGTCGGATGAAGGTGTGCTCGCTGCGCGCCGAACGACGCCAGTCTATCTGGTTGGTCGGATCGCCCGGGACATAGGGGCGGAACTGCCAGAAATCGCTGCCCGGTCCGACCTTGCGATTGCCGTGCAGACCACTGCGCAGACTGATGGCCGTTCGGCGCGACTCATCAATCAGCTGGGGCAGTCGGGCCGCAAGGGCGCGGGCGGCGGCAACATGATCATGCGCGGGGGCGGTGACCAATTAGCTGTTCTCCTGCAGATGGGCCAGCGCATCGGTTATCAGTCCCTTGGCGGTAAAGCCCTCGGCGCGGGCACCATAGGTCAGACCGAAACGATGGCGCAGGACAGGGACGGCAAGTTCTTCGATGTCTTCGATGGATGGCGCGAAGCGGCCAAACAGCATGGCCCGTGCCCGGCATGCCAGTGACAGGGCCTGTGCGGCACGTGTACCGGGACCCCAGGCCACATTTTCGCGAATTTCGGCAAGTGATGTGCTTTCAGGACGGCATTCGCGACACAGTGCGACGATCGTGTCCAAGACCCGGTCAGGCATCGGAAGGCGCCGGACAAAGTCCTGTGCCTCGACCAGATCATCGGTCTGGAGAACCTGGCGCGGGCGGGTCGGATAACGGCCGGTGGTCTCGGTCACGATCTTGCGTTCTTCATCGGCATTGGGATAGCCAAGACGTACTTCAAGCAGGAAACGGTCAAGCTGTGCTTCGGGCAGGGGATAGGTGCCTTCCTGCTCCAGCGGGTTCTGGGTTGCCAGAACGTGGAACGGTTCGGGCAGCTTGTGGCTGTAACCGGCAACAGATACTTCGCGTTCCTGCATGGCTTGCAACAGGGCCGACTGTGTACGCGGGCTGGCACGGTTGATTTCGTCGGCCAAAAGCAACTGGCAAAATACCGGTCCCTTGATAAAGCGAAACGCGCGTTTGCCATCTGCGCCTTCTTCAAGAACTTCAGAGCCCAGAATATCAGCAGGCATCAGATCGGGCGTAAACTGGACACGCTTGTCAAGCAGGCCAAGAACCTTGCCCAGCGTATGGGCAAGCAATGACTTGCCAAGGCCCGGCGCACCAACCATCAGAACATGTCCACCGGATAAAATTCCGATAAGTGTTTGCTCTACGGCATCATTCTGCCCAAATATAATACTGGAAACCATTTTGCGGGCTTCGGCCAGCCGTGAGACGCACTCGTCCAGACGAGTTGCATCGCGTTCCAGACTGCTTTCCTGGGAGAAACCCATTTCTTCGGGAAATTTTGGCGCGTTTGTCATGGCGGTTGACTGTGCTTCCTATGTTGCAGTGCAGGCGATAGCAGGTCGAAGAACGCAGATGAAATCGGTTAAGTGAAACGGGAAAACGTCTGGTTCAGGATCAACTCTACAGCATGAATGATAACCAAAAAACCGTCGATCTCGCCGAGAAATTGTGGACGCGCCTTCGGGGGCAAAAGCCTGATACCGGTCGACATCCACAAATTTGCGGCGACATACCTATGTCTATAGGTCGTGATGGCACCTGGTTCTATCAAGATGGGCCAATCGGCCGAATTGAACTGGTAAAGCTTTTTTCTTCCGTGCTGCAGCGTGACGAGGAAGGCGGCCACTGGTTGGTTACCCCCGCCGAGATGGCGCGAATTGATGTCGAAGATGTCGCCTTCATCGCGATCGAGATGCAAAACGAAGGCAAAGGCAAGGATCAGAACATCCGCTTTCGGACCAATATCGACCAGTGGGTCGAACTCGATAGCGACCACCCCCTGCGTGTCGAACATGATCCCGAAACGGATGAACCTTCGCCCTATATCGGGCTGGAGCGCGGGCTTGAGGCCCGTCTGAACCGCGCGGTTTTCTATCAGTTGGTCGAACTGGCCGAAGAAATAAATGACCCTGATAACAATATGATCCGTATCGGTGTGTATAGTCATGGCCAGTTCTTTGAGATCGGTCGGATGGAGGCCACCGAATGACACCCGATGATATCATTGCAGCCTTGCGCGCGCCCGCGGGCGATGTTTTGCAGCGCCGTGGTGATCATGCTGTCGATTTCCCGGGTTCTAAATCCCGTGCGCGTGCCTTTGCCGATGGCGAACTGGTGTCGCGTCCAGCCGCCGTTCTGGTGCCTTTGGTCAAACGCGATGCCGGGTTGCATGTGATTCTGACAAGGCGTACTGATCATCTCAGCGACCATGCTGGCCAGATCAGTTTTCCCGGCGGGCGGCAGGAAGAAATCGATGCGACATTGGAAGAAACCGCGCTTCGCGAAACAGAAGAGGAAATCGGTCTCGCGCGACATCATATCGATTTGGTTGGGCGGATTGACGATTACTACACAGTGACCGGTTATCAGGTGACACCGGTGATTGGTCTTGTGACTCCGCCCTTCGACCTGAAACCTGATGATCACGAAGTGGCCGAAGTCTTTGAAGTTCCGCTCAATTTCATTCTTGATCCGCGAAACCAGAAACTGCAAACCGTGACATTTGAAGGTACCCGCAGGCGTTATTTTGCGATCCCGTATCGAGAATATTACATCTGGGGGGCAACAGCCGGGATGCTGGTCAATTTTTCCGAAGTCATCCGGGCCAATGCACCATCACTTAACCGTTAATCCGAATATTAGGACAGAGCTTTATGTTGCGACAAATCATCCAGATCGGTCTTCCTCTGATCCTGCCCTTTGTGATTTACGGACTGTGGCTGAAATGGGCACGTATAAAGGCCATCCGCGAAGGTCATGATATTATCCCGCCCTGGAACAAGGGGCCGTGGCTTATGCTGTTTGGTTTGGGTGTGTTACTGACCGCCGCAATCCTGATTTTCACCGCACTTGGGACTGGTGCGCCGCCCGATTCCATTTATCATGCGCCGGTATTGCGCGACGGCGTGGTTGAACCGGGCTATTTCGAGCCCAAGGAATAGCCATAACCCAACCCCCCGTTGCGACAGTGGATATGCGGTAACAAAGCAACGATGACAGCACTTGAAGTAACCGGCAGATTGCGGCCATACGGGATCATGGCCGCCGATGATACCGCCCGCGTGTTTGATGCTATTGCGCAGCAAGGTGGTTGCGCGCGCTTTGTCGGCGGCGTGGTGCGCGATGCGTTGCTGCAACGTGATCTGGTCGATGTCGATATTGCCTGCGACCTTGCGCCTGAGGAAACCCAGTCAGCATTGGAAAAGGCAGGCATTCGGGTAATCCCGACCGGGCTTAAACACGGGACCGTCACGGCGATAACCGATGCTTCGGCCTATGAAATCACCACCTTGCGGGTCGATGTTCTGACCGATGGCCGCCATGCAGAGGTCGCCTTTACCGACAGTTGGCTTGAAGATGCCAAGCGCCGCGATTTCACCTTCAATGCGATATATTGTGACCTTGATGGCACCATCTATGACCCGTTCGACGGCGAAACCGATTTACGGGCAGGGCGGGTCCGTTTTATCGGTGTTGCTGAAAGCCGCATTGCAGAGGACTTCCTGCGTATATTGCGGTTTTTCCGCTTTCAGGCGTGGTTTGGCAGTATGCCAATTGACCCTGTCGGCGCAGAGGCATGCCGAAAGGCGGTGAACGGGCTGCGCAGCATCTCGATTGAACGCATTCGCGACGAGATTTTCAAACTGCTCCGATCGCCAAGCCCTGCAAGTACGGTCAATGACATGATCGGGTTTGGTATTCTGCCGGCTGTTCTGCCCCAACTGATCCATACAGATTGCCTGCGCATCATGCAGTGGCTTGATAGCACCGCGCTTGCTGATCCGACCATCCGGCCGGATCCCTTGCGCAGACTAGCGTCATTATTTGCACCAGACGATGACACCGGAAAACATGGTGAACAGGAAGACGATCTGGCCTCTGCAGAACGCTTTGCACGTGGTCTGCGGTTGTCGAACGAGGAAACTGACCGGTTTGCGGAAATGGTTGCCCACGCACCACTGATCAATCCGAAACTGCCGATTGAAACGGTGCGTCGTGATCTTTACCGGATGGGGGCTGCGGCTTTTCGCGATGCTGTGCTTTTGGCATGGAGTGCGCGTGCCTCTGTACCGCCACGCTGCACGCGTGCGGAAAACGAAGAATGGAAAACCCTTCTTGAAGCCGCGACAAACTGGCAACCGGTTACTTTGCCAATACAAGGGCGCGATATCTTGAACGCGGGTTTGGCGACTGCGGGGCCGCGTGTTGGTGTTTTGCTAAGGCAGGCAGAAGAATACTGGCTTGAGCATGATTTCAAACCTGATCCGAATGAACTGATGGATTATCTTGCCCGCCAATCCCAAGTGGGCGACGAGGAAGCGCAATGAATAAAGGTACGATTGGACATCGGATTTGCTGTTTTGGTGACAGCTTGGTCAACGGTGTTCGTGACGCCAAGAAGGGCGGTTGGCCGATGCGTCTTGGTCAGCGCCTTTTGGAGCAATCCGGGCGGGATGTCACCATTTACAATCTTGGCATCCGGGCGGATACGAGCGAGGGGATAAAAGCGCGCTGGCAGCACGAAGCCAGCCTGCGGATGGTTGAGGAATTCCCGACAATCCTGATTTTCAGTTTTGGGGTCAATGACGCCAACCATGCCGAAGACCGAGGCGAGGAAACCACCATGCGGGTATCTCCGGCGGCCTCGGCGGCGAACGCAGCGGAAATCATCGGCGCCGCATCCAAACTGGCACCCACCCTTTGGGTCGGACCGCAGGCCGTGATCGATGGCAGCAAATCCAGTCAGGAAATCAATCAGCGACTGGAAGGCCTAAACCAGATTTACCTGGAAACCGCACGTGGCTTTGATGTGCCATATCTGGATCTGCATGCCACAACACTTGCCGATGACACATGGCAGCGCGCCCTTCGACGCGGTGACGGCTATCACCCGGATGCAGCGGGTTACGACCGGCTAGCAGACTTGATATGGGAATGGGGTGCTGTGCAAAAGGTCATCGGTCTTTAGGCATCTGATGGATAAAGACCGATGATGGATCAGGTCAGAATGTCGAAATACTGTCCACGACCGCCGGAACTGGCGGTCAGGTTATTTAATGAATTGCCCGACGCGTTATAGGTCGGGGACGCGAACTTTTCGATATACTGATCCGATTGCGTCTTTTGTTCGCCGTCTTTTAGAAACTGTCTCTGTTCACTGCGGTCGCGCTGATAGGACTGAACGGCGCGTTCAATTTCCTGATCAGATGTCAGGACAGTGGCACGTGTCCCGTCAATAATCCGGCTTTGATCGGCAAATCGTTGTTCGTCGCCGCGTTGCTGGGCGATCGGGCTTGCCTGACGGACGGGATTGGACGACGGAAGATCAGAAAAAGGCGCGATATTTACCATTGACGGAACTGCTCACTCGAACCGATTGGTGTTGTTGATTTGGTCGGAATATTACTCAGAGTGAGCCCGATTTGAAGCCCTAATTTGACCTGTGACACAACAAAATTACAAGTCTTTGAAAACCAAAATCAAAGCAGTTTTGGTGCGCTGGCATTGTTGCTGTTCGCATCATAGATTCCGGTCGCAAACCGGCCCGGGCTGGTCTTTGCAAGTGCCTTCAGTTTCGCGGCTTCGACGGAAATATGATCAAGGGTAATATCGGTGCGTTCGGCAGGAAGGCGGATCAGAGCGGCGCTGACACTCATCAGGTCAAACCGTGTCGGTTCGCCATCGCGGCCCTTGCCCGTAAGATAACCAGTTTCACGGGTTTTCGGATCATAGAAACTCTTGATCTGGGCATCGAACATGGCCTGTGCGCGTCGCACAGCAGCGACTGCATCCTCAAAATCAATCGACTGGACATAGGCAAAGAAATCATCACCGCCGATATGTCCGACAAACCAGTCATTCTGACTTAAAACCTTGCCCAGAATATCCTTGAAAAGCAGGATCGCGCGATCACCCTGACGAAAACCATAGCGGTCGTTAAACGGTTTGAAGTTGTCGAAGTCGAAATAGACAGCAAACCGGCGTCTGCGGGGTTCGGCCAAAGCGCGCGCGGCATACCGGTAAATCGCGCTGTTGCCAGGCAAACGGGTCAGGGGGTTTTCATCACGGGCATTAAGGGTGTTGCGCTCGTTCACTGCGCGCAACAGCGCACTTTGATCCAAAACGCCAAGGTACTGACCATTTTCTGTCAGGATCACGCCATCAAGGGCTTCTGTCGCAACAAAGGTCTCAAGCAGTTCTGACAGGCTGGTGCGGATATCGGCAATCGGGCAGCGGCGCAAGAAACGCTTGATGTTGGCGCGATTGGCCGGGTTCTGCAAAAGTTCACGCCCGAACGGGGTATAGATGAACGCCTTGAATTCTGAATCCCGGACGATACCCAGTGGTTCGCCATCCGGTCCAACTACCGGCACCAGCGAGATGTCCGGGTTTTGTTGAAAGTACGTCAGTATATCGACCGGGTTGATATCACTTGGCAGGGCCGGCGTTTCCAGCAAATAGGACCTGACGACATCATCATCGTGATCAGACTGACGACGTGAGTCGGCCGCGATGTCTGCGGCTGCTTTAACGATATCCGTTTGTTCGGGAATATCGCGTCCTGGGCGTGCAATAAAGAAGCCCTGTACCAGATCACAGCCCAGACGACGGCAGCACAGGAACTCCTCGCGGGTTTCGACACCCTCTGCGACAACTTGTGCTGCGATCATATGGGCAAAGGCGGTGATTTGGGTTACGAACAACTCCTTGCGACGGTCCCGGTCAATGCCATCAATAAAGAACCGGTCGATCTTGATGATGTCTGGTTCGCATTCGTAAAGCGCGCGCAATTGGGCAAAGCCGCTGCCGTAATCGTCAATGGCAATCTTGAAGCCCTGACTGCGATAGCGCACCAGAATGTCTTTGAGATACCCGGCATTGCTGATGTCGTGGCGTTCGGAAATCTCAAGGAAGATGGTATCGCGTTCCAGTCCAGCTTCGCTGAGCAAAGCGGCGGTTTGACCGGGTTGGTAATCCTCGGTCTTAACGACGCGATTATCGAAATTGTAAAACAGCTTAAGACGTTTGGCATCCGGGAAGCGTGCGAATTTCTCGATCGCCTTGGCGCGCAGCATCATATCGACACTGTGCAGGTTGCCGGTGTCCCAGGCGGTATCAAACAATGCCTGAATAGATGAAAACCCGGCGTCCTCCCAACAGCGCAGAAGTGCTTCATAGCCAAAAACATGGCCTGTATGTGGGCTAACGATTGGTTGAAACGCAAAGTCGACTTTTTCGACGACCTGCTGCCAGTTACGGAGCATGACCGGATGGGTCATGGGTCGCTCGGTTATCCATTGTTCATCTGCATCAGACGTCAAATGCAGTACCCCGATCTTCAAAATGGCCTGATTTCCCGGAAGTTAGAAAAGACATGAGTTTCCGGTAATGCTGTTAAACCAGATATGACAACAAGTTCATGACAGCGGGGTTACGAATATATGACATCCGCAGAAAACGTCCGCTTTTTTGTCAAAAAACGGCAGGGTGCCTATACATAGGGGTTAGACAAATCGACAGAATCGATACTGCATCGACCTAGCTGTTTTTACGTGCGGCAAGCGGATGATGTTCCTGAACCAGTCCGCGCAGGCGTGACTCGAGAACATGGGTGTAAATCTGCGTGGTCGAAATATCGGAATGGCCCAGCATCTTTTGCAGGCTGCGCAAATCTGCACCATTGGCCAGTAGGTGGCTGGCAAAGGAATGACGAAGGACGTGCGGCGAAACCTTTGACGGCGGCACACCGGCTTCAACAGCCAGATCCTTGATCATTTTCAGAAACATTTGGCGGGTCAGATGCCCGGTTTTCCCACGCGACGGGAAAAGGTATGAGGATTGCCCGGGCCGGTCCGCATGGCCGGCCGATTTGTCTGACGGAATGAAGGCATCGCGCACTTCAAGGTAATTGCGCAGGGCATCGCGCGCCGGATCGGAAAGCGGTACCAGTCGTTCCTTGCTGCCCTTGCCCCGGACAATCAGCATCTGCGGATCACGTGATGCTGCCGCAAAGGGCAACTCAACCAGTTCGGAAACACGCATGCCGGTGGCATACATCAATTCCACCATCGCCAGCAGGCGTTTGCCCTTGATGCCGGGATGATTGGTCGCAGCGATGATCAGGCGGTCAATTTCCTCAATCGACAGAAACTTTGGCAGGGCCTGACCCTGTTGGGGGCTGTCGATATTCGATGACGGGTCATCATTGCGATAGCCATCAGAATAAAGGAACTTGTGAAACTGCCGCAAAGCCGACAGACGCCGCGCCTGTGTGCGGGGGGCAAGTCCGGCAGAACCCAGTTCGGCCATATAGCGCCGAACATCAGTATCACTTGCAGCCACCGGGTCGGATTTCCCGGCCGTCAGCGAGGACGCGTAATCTTCAATATCCCGGCGATAGGCATCAAGCGTGTGGGCACTGGCCCCGCGTTCAGCCGCCATCATTTCCAGAAAGGCCGATATCAGCGAACTTGTCATTGCCTTGGCCATGGCCGGTCCCAGCGGTGATTAAAGGACGTGGTGATCAGCGGCTCAGTGATTGAATGATATCAGCAATTCTGTTGCCAGACGCCGCGCATCACTCTCAAGCCCGACGGTCTCAAGCGACGTGACAGTATCGCTCAGAACCTTGGGGTCGGCATTGTCCGCCGCAGCAATCTGTTGGGCCTGAATGGTCATTGCGACGGTTTTTGCCTTTTGCTGCGCACGGGCAGCGGCGGTTAGATGATGGGACACCGCACTGCTGGTGGTAACGCGTTCCTCGGCATAGGGGGCTGTTAGAAGCCCATCCCACAAACTATCGGGCACTTCGATGCCAAAGCCTTCAAACAGGTTGAAGATCAGTTCGCTGTAACGTCTTGCCGCGGCCTGATCGCCGCGTGCGGCCTGCATTTCCTGCCACTCGATCATGCGCGCACGATGACGGGCAAGGGCAGCGGCCCGTTCAGATGCGCTTTGCACATCTTCGGGGGAGGCCGAATTGGGCATCACGGTTGCTGATGCCATGCCGCCACTTGATGTTGGCGCGCCCGGAACAACAGCCCCACCCAGGCCAAAGTTCTGCTGCGGGGCGGATTGCGTGTCGCTGCCAAATGTCTGTGGCGTGCTTTGGTTTGCCGCATTGGCAACCGGTTTGATCGCGCCGGTCTCTTCAAGGCCCGAAATCGCCAGAACCGGATAAAGCAGGCTTAGACGCGATGAAATATCATTCGATGCATTGGCCGAGGAGCGTGCAACCAGAAGCCAGTTTTCAGCGCGCTCGAAACTGTTTGCGGCAATGGATGCCTTAAGGGCAGAAACCGCAAACCACGAAAAATCCCCATTGATCGGAATGTCGGCCAACAAAGGGGCAGACAAGCGGGCAGCTTGCATGAAGTCGCCTTCGAACTCGGCGGCTTCAAACAGGGCGGCCAGAATTTCGGCACGCGCTGCCGGAACGTCACTTTGTGCTGCTGCCTGATAAAGCTTGGCGTATTGGCGGGCCTGTATGCCTTCGCTGGCATCATCAAGAACGCTTTCCAGTGCACCGGCCGCGAAATTCACTGATTGATAAACGTCTGCCAATTTTTCCGCACTGATCAGGCCAAGCTTTTCGGCCTTGCGAGCGGCTTCAAGGCGAACATCCGTTGCTGTTGCATCGGCGTTGGTGATGCCAATGATTGCCGCCGCATTACCGGTTTCAAGCTGGCTGGTCGGGATTGATTGCTTGGCAATCGCCAGAAGAGCAAGATCCAGCGGGCGCAATTGGCTGAGCAGTTCCGGATCGGCGGCATTTCCGCTTCGGATCGCTGATACCAGACCAAAGAAGGTCTCATCACCCTCGCCGCCCATTTCACGCACCAGGTCGACCGAAAAGGCCGCCGAGGTCGGATCATTGGCATAGAACGCACACATCGCTGCGGCCTTCAGCCAGAAAAGCTCCTCGTAACTTGCGCCGTAACTTTCAATTGCGTCGCAGGCGGTATCAAGGTCTGAGCCGATCAGCAGCGCGTTAATTTCGGCCTGTGCCAGCATCGAGCCACGCGACCCTTGTGGCGCAGCGCGGACAAGTTCGATGGCTTCATCCAGCGCGCCCATTTCAATCAGCTTGGCAACGCGCGCTTCAAGCAGGCTGATTTCAGCAGAATCCTGTGGCAGGGCAGCCGCCGAAAGCAGCATGCGTTCCTGCAAATCGCGCGCGGTGTGGGTCGCTGGTGTGGCGGGCAGTTCGGAAATCAGTTTTGCCGCAGACCGGCGTGTTGTGCCGTTCCACATATCGATGCCAAGGCCGCCGCGCGATCGATCAATCGTACCGACCGCTTCGGCATCTACAGCGCCAAGTGACAGCGACTGAACTGCATTTGGGTCAGACGGGAATGCTTCTGTCTGCGGTGTGTTGGAGTTCGTGCTGCCAAAACCGCCAGATAGCGGGGCGCTTGTCGTTCCCGGATTGGTCGCGCCCTGATCAGACTGACGTTCCGCGTCCTGCTCGGCTTCCTGTTTTAGAAACAGCGGCACAGGGGCCGATGTCTGCGCGAATGCAGGCGCGGCGCCAAGTCCCGTTCCCGTCATCATGGCCAGTAAACAGGTTCGCATTAACAGGCGGGAACGCAATTTCATATTAGTTGAACCTCGAATTCGGGATGGTTTCTTCGATTTGGGCGGTCGGGGCCGGGATGTCCCAAGTCACAAGGAACGTAGCACCGCCGGCAATCACGGCGATAACCAGCAACAGGATGATGCGCGATAGAATTCTCATTTTGATCCAGACTTCGAAGCGTTTAAGCGAAGGACGCGAATACCAGTATGCGGACGAAAATCAAAGATGCAACAACAGGAACCGCCAATCAATCTGACGATCCGTCCGCGTATCTCCGACCTTTGATCGCATTGGGGTGGTCGCACTCCAATTCGGCAACTTAAAGGCAGTATAAGTGCCTGTTACTCACAGAGAGTTAATGGCATCGCGCAGAACAAGGTTCGGCAAAACGATGCATTGGCATGCCTAAAGTGACTGAAAGGGGCAATTTGGCGCAGTATTTTTGTCGTGTTTTCTGTGCGGTTTGCTTGCGTTCGGGGGCAAGCTGGCCTAAAGATTTGGGTAATTTGTATCTCAATGATTGAACCACAGGACTGCAAACCGAACATGGACAGCAACATTGCCGAGTCGGGTTTGCACGAAGACGTGATCGCCAAAATTCGGGATGGCCTCAAAGGCCGGACATTGGTGTTCATTGGACTGATGGGTGCAGGAAAAAGCTGCATCGGCCGTATGGTCGCCAAGGAACTCAATCTGGATTTTGTCGATGCCGACCGCGAAATTGAAGAAGCCGCTGGCTGCTCGATCGCCGATATCTTCAAGCTGTATGGCGAAGAGGCGTTTCGCGACGGCGAGGAACGTGTAATTGCCCGTTTGCTTGATGGCGAACAGATTGTGTTGGCCACAGGCGGTGGTGCGTTCATTCGTGAACGTACCCGCGAACTCATTCTCGAAAAATCCGTATCAGTCTGGCTGCGTGCCGACCTTGATCTGCTGATGCACCGCACCAGTGGCCGGACGCATCGTCCGTTGCTCAATAACGGTGATCCAAAGCAGGTTCTGGCCGAGCTGATTGATACGCGTTATCCGGTCTATGCCGGGGCAGACATTATTTTTGACTGTGATGAGTCCTCAAAGGAAGCAACCCGTGATGCGGTTCTCGAACTGCTGGCCAAATCCTTTGATGACGATGGTCAATTGATCAAGACAGGAACCTGACAGAGTGAGCAATCACGACACCCTTCGCGTCGAACTTGGCGCACGCAGCTATGATATCCTTGTTGGCAGCAACCTTTTGGCCGACACCGCCAAATATATTGCCCCGTTCGTCAAGAAAGCCGGGGTTGTTGTGATCAGCGATGCGGCCCTTTCCGACAATCACCTGCCAACCGTTCTGGCATCCCTTGACGGGGCGGGGATTAACCATCGCGAAGTCGTCGTACCGTCTGGCGAAAAATCCAAAAGCTTTGCCATGTTTGAAAACGTCGTCGAACAGATTTTGGCGATGGGGATCGAACGGTCCACCCTGATCATCGCATTGGGCGGCGGGGTTGTTGGTGATCTTGCCGGGTATGTCGCGGCGTCTTTGTTGCGTGGGCTTGATTTCGTTCAGATTCCGACAACCTTGCTGTCGCAAGTCGACAGTTCCGTTGGCGGCAAGACCGGAATCAATTCCAAGTCAGGCAAAAACCTGATCGGGGCGTTTCATCAGCCGCGTCTGGTTCTGGCCGACACATCGGTTCTTGATACGCTGCCAGCGCGTGAATTGCGCTCGGGTTATGCCGAGGTTGCAAAATACGGGCTGATTGATGATCCTGAATTCTTTGCGTGGCTCGAAGAAAACGGGCAGGCGGTTCTTGAGGCTGATGGGCCTGAGCGCCGTCAGGCCGTGATCAAAAGCTGCGCGGCCAAGGCCCGCATCGTGTCCGAGGACGAACGCGAAGGCGGCAAACGTGCGCTTCTGAACCTTGGTCACACCTTTGGGCATGCGCTTGAAGCCGAAACCGGGTACGGCGAAAAGCTTTTGCATGGCGAAGCCGTTGCCATGGGCATGGTCATCGCACATGACGTTTGCGGTGCCATGGGTATGGCGCCTGCGGGCGAGAAGGATCGGATTATTGCCCATCTGAAATCGGTGGGGCTTCCGGTGGCGGCGTCCGAGGTGACGGGCATGCATTGGGATATCGACAAGGTGATCGGTCACATGTCGCGCGACAAAAAAGTCCGCGATGGGGAGATCACCTTTGTTATGACACGTGGTATCGGCAAGGCATTTACATCCAAGGCCATGGATGTCGAGAAGATGCGCGCAGCGATCACCCGGTCTTGCCGGGGCTGAGCAAACATTCGACCCATAGCGCGGTCGAATGTCGCCAGTGTGTTGTTGTTAACTTGTTTAACGCCATTTGACCTTATAGATGAACACAGAACAAACTTGCTCTGTTGCAATCACCGTTTGGAGACGGACCTGAATGACGATCACGATTGTCGTGATTTTTTTGCTGTTGATGCTTTCGGCATTCTTCTCTGGCTCGGAAACCGCGCTGACGGCTGCGTCGCGTCCGGTCATGCATCACAAGGAACAGGATGGTGACCCGCGCGCCGGGATCGTCAACAGGCTGCGCCAGTATCAGGAACGTCTGCTGGGCGCGATTCTGCTTGGCAACAACATGGTCAATATCTTGGCCTCTGCGCTTGCAACGTCTGTGATGATCGAACTGTTTGGCGAGAACGGTGTGGTCTATGCCACCGCCGTGATGACTGCCCTTGTTCTGATCTTCTCGGAAATTCTGCCAAAAACCTATGCGCTTCAGCATGCCGATACCATGGCGCTGCGTGTGGCACGCCCAATGAGCGTGCTGGTCGTTCTGTTTGCGCCGATCACCCAGACCATTCAGGTCTTGGTGCAGGCCACCTTGCGCTTGTTTGGCAGTGGCGAGGGACCCGGACTTGATAGCGAACGCGAATTGCGTGGCGCGATTGAACTGCATGCCGATGACGTGGTGGTTGGTAACCACCATGCGGAACGGACCATGTTGCATGGGGTTCTCGATCTTGAAGATGTTGGTGTGTGGGAAATCATGGTGCACCGTCGCAAGGTGCAAATGATCGATATTTCCCGACCGATGGAAGAAATCCTCGATACCGTTCTGGCAAGCCCGCATACCCGTATTCCGGTTTACGAAAAGGACCCGGACAACATCGTCGGCGTTTTGCATGCACGTGAAGTTCTCAAGGCAATTGTGCGTGGGGCGAAGCCGTCCACCGCCGCGGATGTCCGGGAACTGAGCGCCGAACCCTGGTTCATCCCGGACTCAACCACCCTTGCCGATCAGCTCAAGGCGTTCAAGGAACGTCACGAACACTTCGCCATTGTCGTGGACGAATACGGCGCGTTCGAAGGTGTTGTGTCGCTTGAGGATATTCTCGAAGAAATCGTCGGTGACATTGCCGATGAAACTGACGTCGAAGTGGTTGGTGTACAGCCGCAGGCTGACGGATCGGTCATTGTGCGCGGTGATGTCACCATTCGCGATTTGAACCGTCGCTTCGGATGGCGTCTGCCTGATGAAGAAGCTGCAACTGTCGCTGGTCTTTTGCTATATGAGACACGGCGTATTCCCGACGTCGGGCAGCAGTTCCGCTTCCATGGGTTTGAGTTCGAAGTGCTGCGGCGCATTCGCAACCAGATCACCCGTGTGCGCCTGCGTGCCGTCACAGACCCGCTTGGCGAGGAGCAGGAATAAAACCTGCCCTTTCTCGGTGCATGTGCGATGCCGGAAAACCACTATCGCGTAAAAAATTTCAGCTTTATCTACTTATGGGTTAAACTCTTGTTCCAAGGTCTTGACCCAAAGGATTGCAGGGCCACTTGCAAATAAGGGCCCGTCACACTGTGCCATGCAACGACGTCATCATTACCTGACGTCTGCCAGTGTGAAACCAGATGATCTGATCGGGTTTGGGCATGTGCAAACAGCAACCTGCAGAGAGAGATGCATGGATACGAAAATTGTACCGGGTGTGGTCCAGGAACAATCCATCGCGACACTCAATCCCGCCGATTCCGTGATGGACGCCGTCAATATGATGTCGGAACGCAAAATCGGTGCGGTCATCATCGTTGACAATGATGCCAGACTGGCGGGAATTTTTACCGAACGCGACCTTGTTAACCGGGTGGTCGCCAAGGGGCTTGATGCGGCGTCAGTGCCGCTGTCAAAGGTCATGACGGCAAACCCGGATACGCTTGGCCCGGATGACTTGGCTATGAGTGCGCTTGATCTGATGAGTGCCCGGCGATATCGTCACCTGCCGGTCCTTGATGGTGACAAGGTTGTCGGTATGGTGTCGATCCGTGACCTGTTTAACGTGGTCAAACGTCAGCTTGAAGAAGACGTGCGTGAACGTGAAAAGTTCATCTTCGGCTCTGACTACGGGGTAGCATAAACACCCCGGTTCTCAGCAGAACAGCCTGATATCAGCCTGTGGGGATTCTTCCCCCGGGCCTTTCGGTGTGGGTGCAAATTTGGCTGTCGCAAGGATGGTCGAGCATTTTTGTTGCTTGACAGTTCCCACGTGAACGTCTTTACGTTTACGTAAAGGAGATAGTTCCCATGCCATTGTCCAGCCCCACCGAACGTGACCATATCCATACCCGCACGGTGACCTGTCAGGGGTTCCGCCGCAAAGATGGCCTGTGGGATATCGAAGGTCATATCACCGACGTCAAAACATACGCGTTTTCCAATGATGACCGGGGGGAAATTCCCGCGGGTGAGCCGGTGCACGGTATGTGGATACGTGTGACCATTGGCGATGATCTTGTTATCCGCGCGGTCGAAGCGGTGACGGATTATGCCCCGTTTCATGCGTGTGATGCGATTACGCCAAATTACGACAAGCTGGTTGGTTTGAAGTTGGGACCGGGGTTGCGCAAACAAATCCGTGACAGGGTTGGTGGCGTGCATGGCTGCACACACCTTAATGAATTAATGGGGCCGGTTGCGACCACGGCTTTTCAGACAGTTTTCCCAATTCTTGCCAGGGAATCCCTTGAAGCACCCGACGCGGCTGACGACAAGCCGCCACGGCGCAATCCTTTGATCAATACATGCCATGGTTGGCGCAGTGATGGGGCGGCCGTGAAACGCATCGCACCGGACTTCTATACCGGTGATGATTAGGCCGGGGTCCCTATGGCTGTGCCTTGTAAGTGCACGCCTGCAGTACAATATCAATCCCATTCGTAACGTGTCTTTGTCAGGTGTTCGTGACCATGTTGCGCCGGGATGGAAACTGCAGAAACCATAACGAAATCAGGGTTCAACGTAATCTGTTGTGCATGGTCGCAACGGTAGTCGTCTGTTTGTTTGTGACGGTTGGCATCGCCAACACCGCAAAGGCACAGGCGTCGGACAATGATGCGCAGGACGGTTTCCTGATCTTGCAGACAAACCTGCATCCGCCTTATCAGGAACTGCAAAACGGCATGCTGAGCGGATATTCCGTCTCGGTCCTGAACTGTGTGTTCGAGCGGATTGATGTCGGCTATGGCTTTGCCATTGCTCCACGCCAACGTAATCGTGAAATGGTTCGAAATGGCCGGGCGGACGGGTTCTTTCTGGCGCGCATAAGTGAAACCATGGACGAATATGCGGTGGCAACAAATCCGCTGGCGCTTGAGAAATGGATGTGGGTCTCATCGGCAATTAAATCCGATGATCCGCGGGTCAGTCGGCGTCCCAAGCCCGGCGATTTTACCACTGTCGGAGCCATTCTTGGCTCGAACGAGGCCGAATGGCTGACCGAGCAGGGCTATACGGACGTGATGCGGGTTCCCTCGATTGCGTCGCTTGTCGGTCAGGTCGCGGCCGGTCGTGTTGAGTACGCCCTTGTTGACAAGAACAGTTTTGAAATTGCCCGCAATGAACTTGGGATGGGGGCAGATAAATTTACGGTGCAGTTCGAACGCTATGCACCGTTGGTGGTTTATTTCTCCAACAGCTATGTCGCGGCTTTTCCTGATATCCTTGATAAGCTGAATGCAGTTCTTGAGTTTTGTGAAACCCGCCCGATGCGTCTTGAGCCTTGGGAACGCGATGCCATCGAACAGACGCAACTGCCCACCGTTCGTCAGTTCGCAAGTTCACCAGAACTTGTGGCCCACGTACAGGACCAGCTTGCCGGGGCCAAGCAGCCAAAAGAAGATCAGAAACACCTGATCGATGCAGAATGGAAGGCGCTTGCGCGAAGCGGACAATCAAGCGACACCGCAGCCGAGATTCTTCGAAATGACCTGTCGGAACATCTGCGTCGTTTTCAGTCAAGCGTGGGCAATCAGGTGGCAGAGGCCTTTGTCTTTGACGTGCACGGTCAGATCATCGGTATGAGCCGCCTGACATCCGACTTTGATCAGAGCGACGAAGCCCAATTCCAGATGATCGAAAGCATCAATAGAGATCAGGCCCTTATTGCTGATATCTGGTATGATGCCTCAACCCGCACATTCCTGTCGCAAATCACCGTGCCGGTTGTTGATCCGGACACGGGGCTGACGATGGCGGCGCTGACGGTCGGGCTGAACGTTTCCGCCGCACTTCGCCCCGACAGCTGAACGTTTGTCGGGCGCTGTGAAGTTTGGGCGATCAGCCCGCCAGCTTTTTGTATTCATCCGGTGTCATGGTTTTCAAGGCCAGCGCGTGAACGCGATCCTTTAACAGCGCGTCAAGCGCGCCATAAACCATGCGCTGGCGATTGACGCGGTTCTCGCCTTCGAATTTGTCAGATACCACAAGCACGGAAAAATGGGACTCGCCACGCGGGTCGGCCCCTGCATGACCGGCATGTTTGGATGAATCATCATTGATCTGAAGTTCGACCGGCGCGAATTGTTCGGTCAGGATGTCTCGGATCTGATTGGCGACCTGCATTGTAAGGGCCTCTGTTTTCTGGTGATGTTCGCAGATCACTGCGAAACTGATGCGTGCGGACAAGTTCTGTCATGCGATGGCCGTTTTTCAAGCCTTTTATCGCATTTAAAGCGCCCTTATGATATTGCGCGTCGCGAACTTTCAGAACATATAGACGCAAATGAACCGAGGACACCGCAACAAGCGCAAGACGCTCTACCATGACGAACCCGTTCTGCCATCATGTGACTGGCCGGAATGTGACGGGCATGGGGAATTTCGTGCGCCCAAGGATCGCAAGTTGCGCGACTATTACAAGTTCTGTCTGGAGCACGTCCGCGAATACAACAAGTCGTGGAACTATTATGCCGGCATGAAGGCCGAGGACATTGAAAACGACGTGCGTCGTGATACCCACTGGCAACGTCCGACATGGCAGTTCGGTCATATCCGGGGTTCGAAAAAACCGTTCAATTTCAAATTCAAGGACGGGTTCGGCTTCTTTAACGAAGACGGTGCCCAAACCCACCATGGACCCGGTGCCGAAGAAAAGGCCAGGGCCGAACGCAAGCGCAAAAGCGAAGATGCCCAGCGTCGCGCCGGTGCCCTGGGCATGCCAGCCGAGCAGCAACAGGCCATGGCCACCCTCGATCTTGGCTGGCCGTTCACCCGGGACGAGCTGAAAGCCAAATACAAGGCCCTTTCAAAGAAGTATCACCCGGATGCCAATGGCGGGGACAAGGCTGCCGAGGAACGCTTCAAACGCATCAGTGCGGCCTATACATCGCTGACACGGTATATTCGCGACCTGGAAGCGAGGGTAACACTGTAATTCTCTGCGAATTTCGATGAAAACCGGTCTATCTGGTTGCAGTTTGCGTACCGGGAATGTCTTATCGAGCAAACCTTTTGCGATAATAGAGATTTTTTGCGCATCTTCCCTTTGTGTGATGCGTCATAACCGCTATTAATGAGCAAGTTTAATGAAACGACCGCGCCACCAGCGCCGGTCCGAAAAATGCGCGAGTACTTATGAGCCAAGGTTACGAAGCGAGCGGTGCAGCGGCTGAACACCCGCTTGATGCACCCGATACCACCCTTTCCGTGCGTGAAACGTTCGGAATTGACGTTGATATGGAAGTCCCGGCCTTTAGTCAGGGCAGCGAACATGTGCCGGCAATTGACCCGACCTATCGCTTTGACCGCGATACCACGCTGGCGATCCTGGCGGGCTTTGCCCATAACCGTCGCGTGATGATCCAGGGTTATCACGGCACCGGTAAGTCGACCCATATCGAACAGGTGGCAGCGCGCCTCAACTGGCCGTGCGTACGTGTGAACCTTGATAGCCACATCAGTCGTATTGACCTGATCGGCAAGGACGCGATTGTCCTGCGTGATGGCAAACAGATCACCGAATTCCGCGAAGGCATTTTGCCCTGGGCGCTTAAGCGCCCGGTCGCGATGGTGTTTGATGAATATGATGCCGGTCGCCCGGATGTGATGTTCGTGATCCAGCGCGTGCTTGAAGTCGATGGCAAGCTGACCTTGCTTGATCAGAACAAGGTGATCCATCCGCACTCGCATTTCCGCCTGTTTGCAACGTCCAACACTGTTGGTCTTGGCGATACCACGGGCCTTTATCATGGTACCCAGCAGATCAACCAGGCCCAGATGGACCGCTGGTCGATCATTGCAACGCTGAACTACTTGTCGGTCGAGGATGAAACCAACATCATCGCCGCCAAGGTTCCCGCGTTCGATGACGCCGAAGGCCGCCAGAAGATCGAAGCCATGGTCGCCCTTGCCAACCTGACCCGTCAGGGCTTTGTGGCCGGTGATATTTCGACCGTCATGAGCCCGCGTACCGTGATTACGCTTGCCGAAAACGCCAAGATTTTTGGCGACGTTTCCTATGCCTTCCGCGTAACGTTCCTGAACCGTTGCGATGAAGTGGAACGTCCGATTCTGGCGGAATATTACCAGCGTTGCTTTGGTGAAGAGCTGCCCGAGGAAGCCATCAATGTGATGGTCCGCTAAGGCGTGACACTCAAGCAGATTGGCGAACTGGTTCCACAAGCGAGTAGTGCAATGAAGAATGATGAGGCTCTTTCCGGCTTCTTGCGCGGCACGGCAGCGACGTTTCGTGCGCTTGCCGGGCGCAATGATCTGGAAGTCGGCTTTGTCAAAGGCGGGCGTCCGGGCGGGTACGGCGAACATGTGCGTTTGCCTATGCCCAAACAGGCCATGCCAAAGGATGAGGTCGCCGATCTGCGCGGTGTAGCCGATGGCTGGGCGCTTAAGATGCGCCATCATGATGCCGCCCTGCACGCCAGGCGCATGCCCGAAACGGCCGAGGCACAGGCAGTTTATGATGCGCTTGAAACCGCACGCGTCGAAGCCGTGGGATCGCGTTATTTCCCCGGTGTGCGCAAGAACCTGCGCGAACATGCCGAACAGGATTGCCATACCAAGAACTATCACCGTGTGACATCGCGCGACGATGCCCCGTTCGCCGATGCGATCGGGATGCTGGCGCGTGAAATCTTTACCGGTGAAAAAGCCCCGGAATCTGCAGGTCCGCTGATTGATCAGTGGCGTGCGCATATCGAAGAAAATGCTGGTGCTGACCTGACTGATCTGCGAGACATGGTCGACGATCAGGACGCCTTCGCACGCGGCATGCGCAAACTGCTTGATCACCTGTCGCTTGAAGATGACCTCGACGATGCCCCGCCCGAACAGGAAGGCGAGGATGACGAGCAAAAAGAAGGCGAAAACGATCCCGATCAGGAAGATATGGAAAGTCAGGGCGGCCAGCAGGGCCAGAATGATGATTCCGAACCTGATGGTGGTGATGATCAGCAAGATGCCGGTTCCGAAGAAGCCGAAGCTGGCGAAGGCGACATCGACGACCAGCAGCTTGAAGCCATGTCGCAGGAAGAAAAGCCTGCGGGTCCCGGCGAGCAACCGGAATTCGACGGTCGTAACGAACCGGTCGAGCGCGGCTATGAGCCATTCACGCGCGAATATGACGAAGTCGTCACCGCAGATGATCTGTGTGAAAACCTTGAACTGGCGCGCCTGCGCGCGATGCTTGATAAGCAGCTGGCAAACCTTCAGAACGTGGTTTCCAAACTTGCCAACCGCCTGCAACGCCGCCTGATGGCCCAGCAGAACCGTGGCTGGGACTTCGACCTTGAAGAAGGCATTCTTGATGCCGCAAAACTGGCCCGCATCGTATCAACCCCGTCAACCTCGCTGTCGTTCAAGCAGGAACAGGATACCGATTTCCGCGATACTGTGGTGACGCTTCTGATTGATAACTCCGGCTCCATGCGCGGGCGTCCGATCACGATTGCGGCCCTTTCGGCGGATATCCTGGCGCGCACGCTGGAACGTTGTGGCGTTAAGGTCGAAATTCTTGGTTTCACCACCCGTCAGTGGAAAGGTGGCCAGTCCCGCGAAAGCTGGGTCGAGGCTGGCAAGCCGCCAAAACCCGGTCGTCTGAACGATCTGCGTCACATCATCTACAAGGCTGCGGATACGCCATGGCGTCGGGCACGCAAGAACCTTGGTCTGATGCTGCGCGAAGGGCTGCTTAAGGAAAATATCGACGGCGAAGCGCTGCTTTGGGCGCATGAACGTCTTTTGGGTCGCACGGAACAACGCCGGATCATGATGGTGATTTCCGATGGCGCGCCCGTCGATGATTCGACCCTTTCGGTCAATTCAGGAAACTATCTGGAACGCCATTTGCGCGAAGTGATCGAATGGATCGAAACCAGATCGCCGGTCGAACTTCTGGCCATCGGTATTGGCCATGACGTGACGCGCTATTACCGTCGTGCGGTGACGATCAACGATCCGGAAGAACTCGGCGGTACCATGCTGCGCGAATTGTCCGATCTGTTTGACGAACAAGGCGCACGTCAGCCAAAACGTCCGATGCGCCATGTTCCTGCCGACAATGCGCAGGCCCGTGATCACGCCACAGGCGATCGCGACCGCTGGTAAGGGCAAAGGTGGATTGAGGATGAGTATCATCACCCGCTTTGCACCAAGCCCAACCGGATATCTTCATCTCGGCCATGCGGCCTCTGCTCTGTTTTCTGCGGGGCAGGCGGGTCCGGATGGCCGTTTTCTTTTGCGGATCGAAGATATCGACCAGACCCGGTGTCGTCCGGAATATCTTGATGCGATTTACGAAGACCTTGCCTGGCTTGGCCTTGAATGGGAAACGCCGGTCCGGGTGCAATCCGATCACTTTGCCGACTATCAGGCGGTGCTTGATCGCTTGTCAGACATGGAATTGCTCTATCCGTGCTTTTGCACCCGCAAGGACATTCAGGCCGAAATCGCGCGCATTGGTAATGCGCCGCATGGGCCCGATGGTGCGCTTTATCCCGGGACCTGTCGGCAGTGTTCGCCAACGCAACGCCAGGAACGCATTGCGGCAGGTCAAAGCTACGCGCTCCGCCTTGATATGGGGGCTGCGATCAAACGGGTGGGCAAGGAGCTGACATGGTATGACCGCGCTTCTGGCAAACAGATCGCCACCCCGGAAATCTTTGGTGATGTGGTTCTGGCGCGCAAGGATACACCGACCAGCTATCATATCTCGGTCACCTGTGATGATGACCTTCAGGGCATTACACTGGTCACGCGCGGCGAAGACCTGTTCTTTGCCAGCCATCTGCATAGGCTATTGCAGGAATTGCTGGGCTATGCCGTCCCGGAATATCATCACCACGGGCTTCTGACGGGCCCGGATGGCAAACGCTTTGCAAAGCGCGACAAGTCCAAGACGCTTCGATCAATGCGTGAAGAGGGGCTATCCCCGGCGGACGTTATCAAACGCGCGGGTCAATTCTGATCGCAGTTATCCTGTGGGATTTCCCGGCCTAGTATAGCAGTTTTGTCATATTCCCATTGTCGTGTGTTAGTACCTACGTATAGGATATTCTAATCGTACGACGATGTCAGAGGCGCAAGACCAGATGGAAAACAACGCTGGCTTGGTCAGGAGGATCGGTAAACGCGTTCTCGACCCGGGCATAGGACTGCATGCCGACGAAGAATTGACTGGCAAGGTTCGGCGCGACTTGCTTGATTTGGCATATCGCAACAATTGGGCGAACGTTCTGGTCAATCTGGCCGCAAGTGCCAGTCTGGTTGTGATGTTCTGGTTACGGGGTGATCTTTCCCGGGGCACGGTAATCTGGTTGCTGGTCGTGACAGTTGTATGCGGCTTTCGCCTCTGGGGCGGCTATCTGTATTGGCTGGTCCGTGAAAATTTCACTGAATTATCGGATGCATTGTTACGGAAATGGCGGTTTCGCTATCAGGCGGGCGTAATTTTCACAGGCCTTTTGTGGTCTGTCGTCGGACTGACCGTAATTCCCACCGTACGTGGCGAAAGCCAGTTCCTGACCATGATCATCATCGCTGGTATGGCTGGTGGTGCGACCGGCATTCTCGCCCCGGTGTTTCTGGTCGGGCGACTTTATCTCTGTGCGTTGCTGTTGCCGCCTGCAGTGATCTTGATGGTAATGGAGGATGCGAGTTACATCCTCGCTGCGCTGGTGCTGGTGTTCCTGCTTGTGATGCTGGTGACCCATCGCAATAACCACGCGGTCCTTTTCAAATCCTTCGTGCTGAAACACCAGAATCAGGAACTGATCGAGGACCTTAAGCAGAAGAACCGCGTTACCGAAGACTGGAATGCAACGCTTGAAGCGCGTGTCGAGCAGCGCACAGAAGAGCTGCGCGACCTGGTCGAACATGATGCCCTGACGGGGGTCTATAATCGCGATGGGATTGTCGCGTGGTTTGAAAACAGAAAAAGATCAGACCCATTGCTTGATTACGCGGTGCTGTTCATAGATCTGGATCGCTTCAAGCAAATCAATGATGGCCTGAGCCACGCGATCGGGGACGAAGTCCTGCGTGCTGTCAGCATGCGGCTTGGTGAATGTGTTGGTCAACAGCACGCACTGGGCCGGTGGGGCGGGGACGAGTTTCTTATCGTTTTGGCAGCCCCCCATCATGAGCTTCATCCTCTGGTCGAGGACACCGTCGAGCTGGCGCAGCAGGCTGTCAGCCAGCCGATCAATATCGTCGGTCATACGCTTCATGTCGGTTTTAGCACTGGCGTTGCCTTTTCGTCTGGTCGCAACCCGTCGATAGCGGAACTGATCCATTGGGCCGACCTTGCCGCAGCAGAGGTCAAGCGGTCAGGACGGGGCAGTGTGCACAACTATGACAAAATGCTGCTGACCGAACAGGAACGCCGTCTAAGTGTGACACAGGCGCTGCGTCGCGCCATGAGCGCTGACGAGTTCAATATCCATTATCAGCCGGTCATTGATGCCGTCACGGGCGAAATTACCGCATATGAGGCGCTCTTGCGGTGGAACAGCGAGACCCTTGGTCCGGTGTCGCCTGATGAATTTATCCCGATTGCCGAGGAAAGCGCGCTAATCGTTGATATCGGGCAATGGTGCATGCGCCAAGCCTGTCAGGCTCTTCAGGATCATCCTGAAATCCCTGCGACCACGAAAATCGCGATTAACGTCTCGATACGCCAGATCGTAATGCCGAATTTTGCCGATATGGTGTCGCGCATTCTAAAAGAGACGGGCCTGCCTGCGGAACGACTTGCGCTTGAAGTCACAGAGTCAATTTTCGAAAAACGCCAGACGACACAGATCGCCACCGTGCTTGATCAGCTCCACGCCATGGGCATTGAAATCTTTATCGATGATTTCGGAACCGGGTACTCTTCCCTGTCGCGCCTGCATGAAATTCATGTAGATGCAGTCAAGATCGACAAGTCTTTCATTCTTGCCATGGATGAAAATGCCCGTGTGGTGATCGAGGCCGCGATCCTGATTGCGCATCGTTTCGGTCTAAAGGTCATCGCCGAGGGGATCGAAACCAGCTATCAGCGCGCCGAACTCATGGCGATGGGGGTCGATGCCTGTCAGGGCTATTTCTTTGCCCGTCCGGGCGAAATGCCCTGTCATGATATCCACTGGCAGACCGACCTGATCAACCAGGGCGATCGCCAGTCGTAATCTGAAAAAAAGAACGGCCCACCACGACAAATGGCAGACCGTTACAGGTGCTGTTCTACGGGGGGCAGAATCAGCGACTAAAATCAATCAAGACAAGGAAGCTGACCGGCACAAGTGCGAGGGCCACGTAAATCCAGAAGGATGCGACAGGAACGCCCAGCGCGGCCAGAACGTACCCGGCAAGATACAGCGCCAAGCCAATTACAGCGACCAGCAGAATGCCCAAAAGCGGCAGAGAAACTTTGCTATCTGTTTTCATGTTCCGTCATGCTCCCGAAACGGATTTCTTAACTCATGGTGTCGAACTTACCATGCTGTACGCGCCTGCGTTTTGATCCGTGTCAATAAAGGGTTCAGATTGGAACCAAGCCGCCTGAACCGATAAAGACGGGCACTGGAAATATACAGAGTCATAATAGCGTCGGAGAATCGGTACGCAGGGGAGCGATCAAAATGATGCAATTGCCAGCAATTGAGCTCCTTGTTACTGTCGCCCCGGTTTGGCAGGGGGCAGATTCCGTGCGGTTGAGTTGGGTAAAATGCGACCCAAACCACGGATTATCGCCAAAACAGCTCTGATAAGCGTTTTTGTCGCGGTTTTCGCTTGATGAAGGCTTGACGGCATTGGTCAGAGGCGGTAATAACCCGGCTCCAAGCGCGGGCCTGCATGTTCAGGCCAAGCGTCCTTTTGCGAATTTATAGACCAGGAGATCAGGTCATGGCACGTCGCTGC
This sequence comes from Thalassospira sp. MCCC 1A01148, assembly GCF_001613795.1. Lineage (GTDB taxonomy): Bacteria > Pseudomonadota > Alphaproteobacteria > Rhodospirillales > Thalassospiraceae > Thalassospira. Next base: position 192,549 of record NZ_LPVZ01000019.1, on the reverse strand, counting down.
CCGGTATCCGGCAAAGGCGTTTTGGTCGGCATGAATGTGAGCCACGCCCACAATCGTACCAAACGTCGTTTCCTCCCGAACCTGCAGCCGACCTCGCTGCTTAGTGAGTCGCTCGGTCGTTCGGTGCGTCTGCGTCTGACCACCAATGCTGTCCGCACCATCGAAAAACGTGGTGGTCTGGATGCATATCTGCTCAGCACTGCAAATGCAAAGCTGCCGGCAGATTTGGTGAAAATCAAACGCCAGGTCGCCAAAGCTGTTGAAGCAAAAGCTGCCTAATTCAGGCTTCTGCTTTACAGACAGAATTTACGAAGGCTCGCTTTTTAGCGGGCCTTTCGTTTTTTGTGCTTCATGGCATGCATAATTGCACTGGTTTTGATGCGCAATTCACGTTGGCTGCTATGCTCAGTCGGCTTTTTTTGTGCTGCGCGGTATCGGCTTTCCCCAAGGGATCCAAGGGCTGCGTATGAATGTTGCGCCAAGAAACGCGACTCGGCAGAACACGAGCTTTGCGCTTTTGGTAATTTGTTCTATACTTTGCTCTATCAGTGGTTTACGTCGCCGCGTCGCCCGGTTTGGTGAAACGTAATGATATGTTCATCAACAGCGATTCCCGGACCTGCTAAATAAGGCAAGCGACTCGGTAAACACGGTGGAGCGGATGATATGCATTTATCGCCCAATGCGTGTCCGGCACTTGTTCTTAACGCCGATTTTCGGCCGTTGAGCTATTTTCCTCTGTCTCTTTGGTCCTGGCAAGATACGCTCAAGGCGGTCTTTCTTGAACGCGTCGATGTTCTTTCCGAATACGACCGCGAAGTACGCTCTCCTTCCTTTAAAATGCGCCTGCCCAGCGTGATCTCGCTTAAGGAATATGTCCCGCTTAAAAACAGCCCGGCCTTTACCCGGTTTAACGTCTTCTTGCGTGATGAATTTTCCTGTCAGTATTGCGGGGACCGCCTGCCGACCAATGAACTGACCTTTGATCATGTCATTCCGCGCGCAAAGGGTGGTCGTACAAACTGGGAAAACATCGTCACGGCCTGTTCTGACTGTAACCTGTACAAGGGCAGTCGATCGGTGCGCGAGGCCGGCCTGCGACTGCGCAGGACGCCGGGACAACCCTCGATGCACGAACTGCAAAGCACAGGACGCCGTTTCCCGCCAAACTATCTTCATGAAAGTTGGCGGGATTTTTTATACTGGGATACCGAACTGGAATACGATTTCTGATCGCGTTACAGCGCGCTATGCCAGAACAAAAAAAACCGACGGAACATTCCGTCGGTTTTTCTTTTTTGGTCTTCTCGGCTCATGAAACCTCAGCTGATCAGAAATCCGCCGTAAGCGAGAATGTCGCGGTAAGTGGCTTGCCGACGGTCATATAGCTGGTTTCCGTGCTGGCAGTTTCCCAATAGTCATTATTGGTCAGGTTTTCGACATTTGCACGGAAGGTGACCGGATAATCATAAAGCTCGGTCACGTAGCGTGCACTCATGTCAAATCGCGTCCAGGACGGGATTTCAACCGTGTTGCCGGTATTAACGTATTGCGCGGCCGTATGGATCAGGCGTCCACCAACTGTCGCACCATCAAGGAACGGCAAATCATATTCCGCACCAAGGGTTGCCTGATATTCCGGAACGCCCGGTGCCGTATTGCCGTTATTGGTGCCATTCTCGGTTTTGGTTAGTTCGGCGTCGATAAAGGTGATGCCACCCAGAATGCGGGTGGCAACAATCGGTTCACCAAAAGCTGTCAGCTCAAGGCCACGGTTTCGCTGCTCACCATCGGTGGTATAGAGGTTGCTGCTATTAAGAAACGCTGACGGTTTCTCAGCCTGGAACAGGGCAATCCCGCCTCCAAAGGTGCCGAAGTCGAATTTCGCACCGACCTCCATTTGCTCGGTCGTGTACGGTGCTAACGTTTCACCTCGGTTGGTTGCGGTTGCCTCGGTCACGGTTTTTCCGGCCTCCAGACCTTCGATATAGTTGGCATAAACCGTGATCTGATCGGTCACATTGCCAACGAAGCCGAGCATCGGTGAGTTGGTCGAGGAGTCATAGTTGGAGTTCTTGGCCCCGGTAAGTCTGTCGTAACCACGCGATTTGACGTTCTGACGGCGAACACCACCGGTCAGGTGGATGTTGTCATCAAAGAAGCTCACCGTATCGGCCAGGAAATAGCTTGTCAGGATTGTATGTGAACTGAGATTGGCGTCCCCGGGGTCGCCAAATACGATGTTGGATGGGCCGCTGTTATAGATGTTACCGGCAACAGATGTGCCGAAATCCCAGTTTGTCCTTGCTTCCTGCCACATTGCGGTGGTTCCGGCATTGAGTTCGTGCTTGACCGGTCCGGTGTCAAACTCCTGACGGATGCCAGCAACACCACTGACATCTTCGCGTTCATAAACGGTCGCGAACCTGCCAAAATCGCCCGATCCATCCGTGCTGGTTAAGGTGACGGATGAAAAATCACTGTCTTCGTCAGTGGTATGCGCACCAATGGCGGTATAAAGCATCGTGCTGTCGGTTGCGTCATACTCAAAGCGCACCTGTGCGAACTTGTCCTCAAGATCACTATAAGTGCCAGCGGCGGCAAAGTTATGCGAACCGGACGGCGCATCAAGTATTGAGGTCAGGTTGTTCGCCCTAACCGTTGGGCGGCCTTCTTCAACGCGCAGCTTGTTAATCGCTGCATCGAACGTGACCCGGGTATCATCGCCGCGGTAATCGAGCGCGATTGAACCAAGCGACGTCTCACGATCTTCATTCTCGATGGATGCTTCACCCGCCCGATGCATGATGTTGGTGCGAACCCCGAACTGATCGTCCGAACCAAAGCGACGGCCAAAATCAAAATGCCCGCCAACTTCGCTGGTTGCGCCATAACTGCCCGTGAAGCTGGTTACCGGGTCATCACCGGCCCGTTTCGGAACAAGGTTGATGTTGCCGCCCAATCCACCAGAAGATGGCGCCATGCCATTCAAAAAGCCCGAAGCCCCCTTGATGACTTCAACGCGGTCAAACATTTCAAGGGCAACGGACTGGCGCGGTGCCGTTCCATAAAGGCCGTCAATCGAAACGTCATCAGATGTCAGGTCGTAGCCACGAATGGTGAAACGGTTGGCAAATGTGCCAAACCCGTTGGTGTTGATCACCGATGGATCGTTATCCATCACATCGGAAATATCGCGTGCCTGCTGGTTCTTGATCAGCTCGCTGGTGTACCCGGTGGCGGCAATCGGTGTATCCATGATGTCACTGTTGCCAAACGCACCAAGTCGGGTGCCTGTGGCAACCTGTCCACCGGCATAGACCGGCGGGGTGGGGTCACCGGCATCGGCGGCAGTAGCATCGCCTTCGATGATCAGGACTTCGGTGGTTTCGCCTTCGCTTGCTATCGCGTCGTCTGCGGACTGCGCCAGTGCGAAATCGGGTGCGGCAAAAACCATTGTCAGTGCTGTACCCAGCAAAAGGGTCGAAGACAGTTTCTGTCCTGTAAAGCGCATTTGGGATTCCCTGTATCGGTTGTCTTTGATGACGACCTGTCGGGCGGGAACCGGCGGGTCATCTTTGATGATGGCCACTCGATATCACGCGGTAGGGGATGGAATATTGAACCGGATTTCGGCGTATTGAACGGATTTTGGCTTAAGTTAAGCGATCTGTTCCTTGCGCCAGGCACCCGGCGTGGTGCCAACGATTTTGCGGAACACGCGGGTCAAATGCGCCTGGTCGGCAAAGCCGACCCGAAGGGCGACCGAGGCAAGCGGTGTATCGGCATCTTTAAGCAGGGATTTGGCGCGCTCCACCCGGGCTTTCATCTGCCATTGTTGCGGGGGCATACCGGTACTTTCGCGAAAGGCTGAGCAGAAATAGGATTGTGAGAGCCCGGTCAACTGTGCCAGTTCGTCAAGGCGGATGGTGCGTCCGCAATTCTGTTCAATATAGTCGACCGACTTGCGCAGATGATACGGAGCCAGTTTGCCGCGTTTGCGTTGCGGTTCATTGGCTTGGCGCGGTTGCAGAAGGGCCGCGGTCAGCGCGCTGATCAAGCCTTCGCCATAGATCTGCGGGCTTTGGTGTTCGCTTTGCAGGTCGTCGGCTAGCAACCGGACCAACGTATTGATGCGTGGATCGCAAAAACCGATGCGCGGTGTTTCCAAGTTTACGCGGTCAAGCGGAACACCCATGCTGTTTTCAAGCGCGTCGATATCAAAATGAATATCAAGATGACGCAGACGACATGCACCGAAAACCTCGGATGAGACCTCCATCCCGGCCGGGATATAGGACAGGCATCCTTTGCCGCGACGTCGCTGATCTGCCGCGTCATCTGAGGAACGGACGTTGATGCCCCCATCGCCCACGCAATCAAGGATCGCCACCAGACGTGGTGCTTGCGAAACATAGGTTCCCCCGGCCTCTGCTTCACATTCCACATGCCACAAATCGGAAATGGCGGTGTTCCAACGACGGAACCGTAAATCATCAAGAAGGGAAATCCCTTCGATGTGGCTGGTCATATGCGGATGGAATGCCATGGCGCTCACGACAATGGGGTCCTTTGTCCGGTCGGAACTTATGGTGCGAATGGCTCTCAATATAACCAGGAATTTTTTGCAAACAATAACAATTCTCATTATCATGCGAAGAATTGTCAGATTTATGAGCAATTGTTCGCGTAAAAGGCGAGCCTTGGAAATGCAAAAACCCGCCTTGCGTGTCAGGCGGGTTTTCCAAAGATTTGCTTGGGCGCGGCCAAAGTCGTTTGCTGTTACTTTTTCATCCAGCGCGACGGCGCAATCAAACAGAAAACAGTCAGTGCTGCCGAGAAGAAGACATTCACCGTCGGCATGGTGATGCCAAACAGGGTCCAGTCGATCTTGTCACATCGGATGATTGGCTGCGCCATCAGCTGCGCCTTGAGGTCCGCCAACGACGCCGCACCGCTTTGAACCCCGCCACACATGGCGGGCCCTTCCCACCACAGTTCCTGAACACCGACGTGGTAAAACGCAATCGCCGTTCCGACTGCAAACGTTGCAGCGCAGAGATAAACCACCATCCGCGCGGCGCCAGGAAAGCGGATCAGAAGCAGGGCAACTACCGCAAGACCGGCAACCACATAAAACGGCACACGCTGATACAGGCACAGTACGCAGGGCAGTAGCTTCTGCACATACTGGGCATAAAACGCAAAGCCGAGGCTGCCCACCGAAATCAACAGCAGGGCGACGGGCGGAAAGGCCGGGATAAAGCGTGGGCGCAGCAATTTAAACATCAACAAATCCGTTTTTCGTCTTCCATAAGAATCTGGCATCGGGTCAACCATGCGGGATCAGTTTGAGTGCGGCAAACCCACCAACAAGAACCACAATAAATATGGTGAAAACGAGGCCCAGTCTCTTTTCGATAAATTCGCGGATGACGGGGCCGAATTTCCAGATCAGCGCGGCAATAACAAAGAACCGCAATCCCCGCGCCAGGATCGATGCAATGGTGAAAACAGTCGGATCAAGCGCGGTGACGCCAGACAGGATGGTGATCACCTTATAGGGGAATGGTGTGACACCGGCGATAAACACCGCCCAGGCGCCCCATTCATTATAATAATCGCGGAATTGATCAAATTTCCCGGCATAGCCATAAAGCTCCAGCACCGGACGCCCAACCGCTTCAAACAGGAAGAATCCGATCCCATAGCCGACCAAGCCACCCAGCACTGACCCGACAAGGCAGATCAACGCATAGCGCCAGGCGCGCGTGGGCGCCGCAATAATCATCGGGATCAGCAGAATGTCTGGCGGGATCGGAAAGACAGAGCTTTCGATCGCTGCAATGAAAAACAGGGCCCAGCCAGCATGGCGATGGGCAGCAAGGTTCATGGTCCAGTCATAAAGGCTGCGGATCACGGCGATGGTGCCTTGTCTTGATTTTGTGTATTTGATGAACGGCCCATGGCCTTGAAAACGGATCAGATCAAACCGCATTTTGCCAACAATCGCAATGACACAGTTTATCGGTGTTTACCGCAACGCATTTTTGCACAAAGCCCCATTGACCCGGCGAAATTTACAGCTATTATCCCGCCCGTTGATGGAGGGTGCGCAACGCACCCGGATTGCCTGCCCCTGTGGCGGAATTGGTAGACGCGGCAGACTCAAAATCTGTTTCACTTAGTGAGTGGGAGTTCGATTCTCCCCGGGGGCACCATCACTTTTCCAAACCCAGCCAGTTCATGGTTGGGTTTTGTTGTATCAGGCTGATTATTCACTTCTGATATTAATCCAACCAAGACACAACTCCCGTTGGCCAGTGCCAGAATGTGGAGAGTTTCGCTTCCGTCGGTTGCGAGATGCTTCGATGTTTATGGTTGTCAACTGATACTCAGGCCGTGATTCAGCCCGAATCCTTCAGGCGAAAATGCGGCTGAACATGATCAGCAAAATTTTCTTTTCCTGCGATAACCATTGGTTTTGAACGCTTTGCGCGAAAACCAAATGGTTGAAATATATTTCATGTTGACTCCAAAAATGGGATCAACCCAAATGAATGGTAGATATTTCGATCAATGAAATATCTACCATAAATAACATCGTGCGAACCAAGCCGTGTCGTGGAAAGCCCGGAAATGGTTACGCATTAGGGAGGATAACATGAAAATCAAATCAATGCTGCTGGGAACAGCAGCAGCTGCCTTTCTGACTTTCACGGCGTCTTCGGCTATGGCGCAAGAAGCTAAACAAAGTGCATTCCAGTGTGAACCCGGCGAGCTTTACGCGATGAACGTCATGGTCAGCGGCGTTGAATACTGGTTCCCGGTCTACGAAATGTTCAAGCAGGCCGCACAACAGATGGGCTGTGATACCGTCTATACCGGTACCCCGGAATATGACGTGAACAAGCAAATCGCGACCTTTGAACAGGTTCTGGCACGTCAGCCAGCCGGCATCATGGTTCACCCGATGAACTCTGACCCGTTTATCGCGCCAATCAACCGTGCGGTTGAACAGGGTATTGCAGTTGTGACCTTTGCTGCAGATTCACCAAATTCCAAGCGTGCGGCCTACATCACCTCAAACAATGATCGCGAAGGTGCCGCTGCTGCGGACGCAATCGCCGAGGCAATGGGCGGAAAAGGCGAATATGCTGTTCTCGAAAACCCGGGTCAGGACAACCATGACCGTCGCGTTGCGGCCTTTATCGACCGAATGGAAGAAAAATACCCGGACATGAAGCTGGTTGCACGTGCAGCATCAAACCAGGATCCGACCAAGGCCTATAACGCGGTTCTGACCATGCATCAGGCCAATCCGAATTTGGGTGCAGTTTTTATGCCAGAGGCCAACAGTGCCCTTGGTGCCGCACAGGCGGCAATTGAGACCAAAGCCGACATCAAGGTCATGACGGCAGACGTGAATGCCAAAATTCTTGATATGATCAAGGCTGGCGAAGTCTTTGGTTCAATCAACCCGAACCAGGGTATTCAGGGTTATATGGGCTTCATTTCCCTGTTCCTTGCGGCTCATCCAGAACTGATCGACCCGATGAACGACTACAAGCGTACGGGCAGCAACCCGATGCTGGTTCCCTATATCGATAATGGATATGCCGTCGTAACAGCCGAGAATGCTGACGATTTCTATTGGGAAGCATATCTCAAGCGTCGCGGTACCAAAGGTATCGAAGAATAAGGATATCCGCATCCGGTCGTTATCCCATAACGACCGGACGACCCTTCCTTTCGGTCCTCCCATTGTTTTCGGTTCGAAAGGAAGGGATGTCCTTCTTTCCATCGCAAGGCATCTGGTTCCATGCAGCCCATTCTAGAAGTTCACGATATCCATAAGTCATTCGGCCCCGTACAGGCACTGCGCGGTGTGAACCTGTCGTTGATACCTGGCGAAGTACATGCCCTGATGGGGGAAAACGGTGCGGGAAAGTCGACCCTGATGAATATCCTGAGTGGTGTATTCTCGCCTGATCAGGGACGTATTCATTTCAAGGGCCAAGACATCATTCTGCCCAATCCGGCCACGGCACAGGCGCACGGTATCGGCTTGGTGCATCAGGAAATTGCACTGTGTCCCGATATCTCGGTTGCCGAAAACATCCTGATGGCGGCGACCAATGCGCGGAGGTCGTTCTTGATGAATGATCGTGAACTGCGCGAACGTGCGACCAAGATCTTGTCGGATCTGGTGCCGATCCCGGTCGATGAAAAGGTCGGAAACCTGCCCATCGCAAGTCAGCAGATCGTCGAAATTGCCAAGGCATTGACCCTTGATTGCGATGTCTTGATCTTTGACGAGCCAACCGCGGCCCTGACCGACAAGGAAGCGGATGCGCTGTTTCGCATCATTGCCGATCTGAAGGCACGCAATATCGGCATCATCTATATCAGCCATCGCATGGCGGAAATCTTTGCCATTTCCGACCGAATTACCGTTTTCCGTGATGGAACATTCATCGAAACACTCTTGACCGCCGACACCACGCCAGATGCCGTGGCGACCAAAATGGTCGGGCGCGAAATCCTTAATCAGTTTCCCGCCAAGAACGACAACCCGGGCGACGATATCCAGCCCCTGATGTCGGTGCGTGACCTGTCGGATGACGGTTTCCTGCGCGATATCAGTTTTGATCTGCGCAAAGGCGAGGTTCTCGGGCTTGGTGGTTTGATTGGTGCGGGGCGCAGCGAGCTTGCCCATGCAATTTGTGGCTTTGGCAAAAAAACAGCTGGGCACATCACCATGCATGGTGCCGATTTTGCACCGAAAGATTATTCCGACAGCATCAAGAACGGTCTGGTTTATCTGTCAGAAGATCGCAAGGGATCGGGCGTGTTTCTTGATCTTTCGATATCGGCCAACATTTCCGCCCTCGATCTTGCGTATGTCAGTGCGCGTGGCTTTGTGCGTCAGCGCATGGAACAAAACCGTGCCGAGGAACTTGGAAAATTGATGTCCCTGCGCTGTGCGCATGTATCACAACCTGTGTCGTCACTCAGCGGTGGTAACCAGCAAAAGGTCGCCATTGCCAAGATGCTCTCGGTGCAGCCGGACATCATCATTTTTGACGAGCCAACGCGCGGCGTTGATGTCGGTGCAAAAAGTGAAATTTACAGCATTCTTCGAAACCTGGCGGCAGATGGGGTCGGGGTTCTGGTGATCTCATCGGAAATGCCCGAACTGATTGGCCTGTGTGACCGCATCCTCGTGCTGCACGAAGGGTCAATTGCCGGCGAAGTCGAAGGCGAAACCATGACCGAAGAAGAGATCATGAAATTGGCTTCGGGGCTGGGGGGCCAAAATGGAAGCCCGGCAAAGAGGGGGGTGGCGTTATGACGATGGTCAAGGCACTGAAATCAGGAACCAAATCAAAAACTGAAACGACAAAACCGGAGACAACCACATTGGAAAACGGTGTGCACAACCGGATGCTTGGCATCTTCAAGGCCCGCGAAGCAGGGCTTGTGGCCATCATTCTGATCATCTGCATCGCAATGAGCTTTGCCTCGCCCTATTTCCTGACCTGGCAGAACTTCCGCGCGATGTTGCTGTCCTTCTCGATTGAGGGGATTGTCGTTGTTGGCATGACGATACTGCTGATTGTCGGGGGCATTGATTTGTCGGTCGGGTCGGTTGTGTGCCTTTCAATGGTGATTGGCGGGAAGCTGTTCCTGATGGGGGTGGATCCCTGGTCTGCCAGCGTGATCGCGATCCTTGCGTGCGGTTTTATCGGTTTCCTGATGGGGCAATGTGTCACGCGAATAGGACTTCATTTCTTTATCGTGTCACTTGCCTTCATGGTGATCGCGCGCGGGTTGTCGCTTCTGATCACCAAGGGCACGCCGCAGTCGCTGTTCTCGCTGCCGCCAAGCTTCAAGTTTGTCGGACAGGGAGATATCGCAGGCATGCCGTTTGTGATCATTCTGTTTTTTGGACTGGTTATCTTTTTCGATCTGCTGCTGCGTCATTCGACGATCTTTCGCAAGGTCTATTACACCGGCAGTAACGAAAAGGCCGCGCTGTTCTCGGGCATTAAAACCAAGAACATCAAAATCTTCTGTTCGACCCTTTGCGGTCTGCTGTCGGGTGTCGCCGGTGTCGTCTATATGGCCCGTTTTGGCGCCGCGACACCGCAATTTGGCATCGGTATGGAATTGAGTGTGATTGCCGCGGCCGTCATTGGGGGCGCAAGCCTGAATGGTGGGGTAGGCACCATCTTTGGCGCAGTTTTGGGTGCTGCACTTCTGTCACTTGTGACCAGTTCGCTGATCCTTCTTGATGTGCCGGTTTATTGGCAGGACATCATCCGCGGTCTGATTCTTCTGGTTGCGGTTTCAGCAGATCACTTGCTGAACCGTCGCAAACGCAACACGTCGGCCCAATCGTAATCCAGGCGAGATAATAACAATGACGAACAGTACAGAATTCGAACGTCTGCGCCGTCTGCACAAAGTGCTGGTGATGTTCTATGAACAGAATATCTCCCAGGCCAAAATCGCAGAAATGACGGGCATTTCCCATACCACCGTCAACCGGTTGGTCAAGGAAGGTCAGGAACGTGGGCTGGTCGAAATTACGGTCAAATCACCGTTTGGCAACATGACCGACCTTGGTGCAGTGATCGCGGAACTTGGGCGCATCGATAACGCGATTGTCGTGCCCGAAGTGTCGACCGATCCAAATATCACAATCAAATCAACGGCTGATGCTGCGGCAGCGGCCCTGTTTGAAAAGCTTGAAGACGGCATGACAATTGCCATTTCCGGCGGGGTCGGTGTCAGTGCGATTGTCGAAGCGATGAAACCTAAACGCAGCTACGACGTGACCGTCGTGCCGGCAACCGGAGGCGTTCAGGGCAAATATTACACCGACGTCAATCAGGTATCGATGGCGATGGCCGAAAAGCTTGGCGGGCGTGCCCTTCAGCTTCATGCCCCGATCATTGCAGGGTCGCGGGAAGCCCGCGATACGCTGCTCGATGTTCGCTCTATCCGTGACGTTTTTGATGTCGCGCGCAAGGCGGATATCGCGGTGATGGGCATTGGTTCAGTCCGCGCCAGCACATCGACCTATCTGTCACTTGACGAAGATATCGACCGGGAAGAAGTCCTTGCGTCCGGGGCATGCGGCGAATTGTTGGCACATGTGATCAACAAGGACGGTGCGCCTTCTGATTATTCGGGCAACGACCGTGTGGTTGCCCTTTCGCTCGATGAACTGCGTCAGATCCCGCACCGCTTTGCAATTGCCAGTGGACAACACAAGGCAGAACCGATTGCGGCCGTCCTGCGCGGTGATTTCCTGACGACTTTGGCCATGGACGAGCAAACCGCCTATGCGGTCAACGACATACTAAAAGGAGATGCCTGATGGCACAGCTTATTCGTGAAATTGGAAAATCCGGTGTTTCGGCATCTGCAATCGGGCTGGGCACCTGGGCCATGGGGGGCTGGATGTGGGGCGGTCACGACGACGTCAATTCCATCAAGGCCATTCAGGCATCGGTTGATGCCGGTGTGACCCTGATTGATACAGCACCGGCATATGGGCTTGGTCGTGCAGAAGAACTGGTTGGCAAGGCCATTGAGGATCGTCGTGATCAGGTCGTGATTGCCACCAAATGCGGCATGGTCTGGGACACCGACAAGGGGAACTATTTTGTCGACGAGCATGACAAGAAAATCCACCGCTATCTCGGTGCGGAATCTGTTCGCAGCGAGCTTGAAACAAGCCTGAAGCGTCTGCGCACCGATTATGTCGACCTTTACATTACCCACTGGCAGGACCCGACGACGCCGATTTCCGAAACCATGGGGGCCCTTCTTGATCTGAAAAAAGAAGGCAAGATCCGCTCGATCGGGATTAGCAACGTGAACGCCGATGAAATGAAGCAGTATCTGGCGGCTGGTCAACTCGACTGCATTCAGGAATGCTACAACATGCTCGACCGCCAGCTTGAAGATGAGCTGATCCCGCTATGTGTCGAAAATAACGTGGCGATACTGAGCTATTCATCGATGGCGCTTGGTCTGCTTTCAGGCAAAATCGGCCCGGACCGCGTGTTCGAAGGCGACGATCTTCGTCGTGAAAACCCTAAATTCTCGGTCGAGAACCGCAAACGTGTTGCCGACTTCATGAAGGTCCTTGATCCGATTGCGCGGGCTCACAATGTCGAACCGGGCCAGATCGTGATTGCGTGGACCATTTCTCAGAAGGGGATCACGTTTTCACTTTGCGGGGCGCGTAATGCGACGCAGGCAATCGAAAATGCCCGCGCGGGTGAGGTGACGCTCAGCACCGATGAACTTGCCATCATTGACCAGGCAATCGCGGCCCATCTTGGCCCAGTTGCACGGGCTGCCTGATTGATTTTGTGATGACACAGAATTCACAGGAGACAGCAATCCCGCAACGGGCCACGGTTGTGGTCGTTGGGGGCGGGATCAACGGGATCAGTGTGTTCCGTGATCTTGCCCTGCAGGGGGTGGATGTAGTGTTGCTTGAACAGAGTGATTTCTGTTCCGGGGCCAGTGCCGCGTTGTCACGGATGGTGCATGGCGGTTTGCGTTACCTTGAAAATGGCGAGTTTCGTCTGGTGCGCCAGTCCTTGCAGGAACGTGATTTTCTGCTGCGCAATGCCCCGCATTACGTCTTTCCGTTGCCAACGCTTGTGCCGATCTTTGATACGTTTCAAGGGTCGCTTGCATCGCTGAAACGTTTCATTGGTTTGGGCGGCGGTCCGTCACGTCGATCTGCTGTTATGATCAAGATCGGTTTGACGCTTTATGACTGGCTATCACGCAAAAGCCGTACGATGCCAGCCCATGAATTCGTCTCGCGCCGAAAGCTGCGAGATATGGCACCGGCACTTTCACCCAACGCCAAATTTGGGGCGATCTATTACGACGCTTGGGTGAAATATCCCGAGCGCCTTGGTATCGAGATGATTCTTGATACTCAGCAAAGCTGTCCGAATGCGCGGGCCTATTCATATGTCGCGGTGGAAGACGTCGACGGTGCCGACATCCATTGGCGTGATCGCCTGACAGGCGAAACCGGGACTATCACGCCTGATCTTGTGGTAAATGCCACCGGCGCGTGGGTTGATTTCACAAACCTGGCTTTGGCCGGTGGTCAGGAAAACGACACGCCGCGTTTTGTGCGCGGGACCAAGGGATCGCATTTGATGATCCGCAATGACCAGCTGGCAAAGGCGCTTGGCGATCAGATGGTCTATTACGAAAATGCCGATGGCCGGATTTGCATCGCATTTAACTATCTTGGTGTGTCGCTGGTCGGGTCGACCGACATCCTGATTGACGATCCGGAACTGGCACGCTGCGAAGCCACTGAAAAGGACTATATGCTCCGCGCCCTGCGCTTTGTGTTCCCGGACATCAAGGTTGCCGAGAAAGACATTGTTCATGTCTTCACCGGTGTCAGGCCATTGCCTGTCAGTGATGCAGATGCGACAGGCAGAATAAGTCGGGATCATTCGCATCGGGAACAGGAAGCCAATGAAAAGCGGAACTTCCCGGTCATCAGCCTGATCGGCGGAAAGTGGACAACATTCCGCGTATTCGGCGAAGAAATTGCGGATGTCGTTTTGAAACGTCTGGGACGCAAACGCAATTGCAGCACAGTGAATATCAAGATTGGCGGCGGACGTGATTTCCCGATGTCCGAAAGTGATCTGGATGACTGGATCAGTGCAGAGCTGATTGACCTGGAAATTGATCGTCCAACATTGGAACGTTTTGCCGAACGTTACGGCAGTCGGGCACGGGATGTTGCACGCTTTTGCCAGTCGGGCGCGGACAAGCCCCTTTCGGCTGTACAAACCTATAGTCAGCGCGAAATTGAATTTCTTGTTCGCAACGAAAAGGCACGCAGTCTTTCCGACATTCTGTTGCGCCGGACCGCAATCGGTCTTGAGGGCGGGATCACGCAAAACCTGATCGAAGAAATTGGCAAGTTGATGTCGGACATCCTGGGCTGGTCGGCATCGGAACTTGATCACCACAAACAATTGCTGCGCGACGAGCTCGGCAAAAAACACAGCATTGTCTGAATAACAATCCCGGGCCACCGGGGATAGAGGAGGTATTATGTACGTAACCAAGAAAGTTCGTTTGAACCGTTTGATGAAAAACGGCCGTTGCCTTGATGTCGCGATTGATCACGGCGTGTGTAATGAACCAAGCTTCATGGTCGGTCTTGAAGACGTTGAGGCCGTCGTCAGGTCGCTGGTGGATGCGGGCCCGGATGCCATTCAGATGAACTACGGGCAGTCCGATGTGTTGCAGACCTTGCCCGGCGAAAACCGTCCGGCATTGGTGATGCGTGTTGATATGGGGAACCCCTATAACAAGGAACGCCATCGTGCGATGTGGGCTATCATGCAAAATGAAACAGATCCGATCCTGCCGGCCCTGCGGATGGATGCGGCTTGTGTCGTTGTCAATCTGTTCATGCTGCCCGATGAGCCGGACCTGTTCCGTCAATGCGTCCAGAACATCTCAAAGCTTGGCAATGACTGCGAAAAATACGGTATGCCGCTTATGATCGAACCACTGGTCATGCAACCCAACAGCGCACGTGGCGGGTATCTTGTTGATGGTGATACCGAAAAGGTCACCACACTTGTCCGTCTTGCCCGTGAATTGGGTGCCGACATCATCAAGGCGGATCCGACCGACGATCCCAACGATTTCCACCATGTGGTTCAGGCGGCCCGTTGTCCTGTTCTCGTGCGTGGCGGTGGCAAGGCCGAATTGCGCACCGTGTTTGATAACTCGGCAGCCCTAATGGCGCAGGGCGCACACGGGATGGTGTATGGGCGCAATATCTATCAACATGACAATCCCAAGGCCGTTGTTGCGGCCTTGATGGCAATGATTCACGAAGGGGCAGATGGTGCTGCTGCGTGGGACATTTACAGCGGGTTTGAAGGTTAACGCAGATGGGACGTTATTTTCTTGGAATTGATGCGGGCAACACGGTCGTAAAGACCGTGTTGTTTGACGCCGCGGGATCCGAAATTGCCCATGCCTGCCGCGAGGCGGTTTCACATTGCCCGCATCCGGGGTTTGTCGAGCGCGATATTGACCAGCTTCGTCATGACTTGATGGCCGTGGTGACAGAAGTCGTCCAGAAAGCCGGTGTCGAGACCAGCGACATTGCCGCAATTGGCAGTGCTGGGCATGGCAATGGCCTGTACCTTTTGGGTGCAGGTGGCAAGGCGCTTTTGGGAATTCAGTCGCTTGATACGCGGGCCAACGCACTCGTCGATACCCTGACATCGAAGGGCGTCGGGGACGTTAGCTATCCAATTTCCGGTCAACGGCCCTGGGTGTCACAAACGCCGACCTTGTTGGCATGGATCAAGCGCGAACGCCCTGAAATCTATGCCAAAACGCAGACTGTCTTGCTGTGCAAGGATATCGTGACCCATGCCCTGACCGGCGAGCTTGTCAGCGACATTTCGGACATGGGGGGATGCGGCATGTTGCGTATGCCCGAAAATGTCTATGACGATGGCTTGCTTGATGCGTTTGGCATTGGTGATGCGCGTAGCAAGCTTCCGCGTCTCGCAAAGCCAAGCGAAATCGTTGGTCACGTAACCGAAGCAGTCGCGCGTGAAACCGGCCTGTGTGCCGGGACGCCTGTGGTTGCGGGTTTCTTTGATGTGATTGCAAGTGCGCTCGGATCAGGTGTTGCGCGGCCGGGCCAGGCTTCCATGATCATTGGCACCTGGAGCATCAATCAGATTATTGTCGAGAACATTGATTTCACCAGCGAGAACGAGATTTTCATGTCATCGGGCTATGCCGATGACCGGTTCATGTCGATCGAAAGCTCGGCGACATCGGCCGTCAACCTTGAATGGCTGGTGCGAGAATACCTTGAACATGACGCCGAGGTTGCTGCCGGGAAATCGCCCTTTGAATTGGCCAATGAACTGGTCAGCCAAAGTGCATTTCGTGAAGACGGGCCGTATTATCATCCGTATCTGTACGGGGCGCCGGGCAATGGTACTGCGCGCGCCGGGTTCTTCGGGGTTGGTGGTTGGCATGGGCGTGGCGACATGTTGCGCGCAATCTATGAAGGCGTGACCTTTGCCCACCTTAACCACATGGACAAGCTGCGTGCCACGGGGGTCACCTTTGACAAGATCATCTTGTCAGGCGGTGGGGCACGCAGCAACATCTGGCCCCAGATCATCTCAGACATTCTTGAACTGCCGCTGACTGTGGCGAAGTGTCAGGAAACCGGGGCGTTGGGCGCTGCCATGGCAGCATCCGTTGGGGTCGAGATGTATCATGATTACGCGCAAGCCGCTGACAAGATGGTTCAGGCGGACCGTCATTACAGTCCAAATGCCGATGCCAGTGAAATTTATCGCAAACGGTTTGCCACCTGGCGCGAACTGGAACAGGCCATGCTGCCATTCTGGTCGCGCTTTGCCGCCGCCTGTTAGCGCGTGGCAGACGACTGCGTCGTCCTTGACCCTGTCAGAGCCAGCGGCCTGACAGGGTCCCGTTTCTTGATCTTCTGACGATACCACCCTGTGGCGTGGGGCTGGATTTGTGTGCCGTTCTGGCATCGCGGAGAAAACAGATGTCGTTCGACAATGCATCCTTTGACTACATTATTATCGGTGCCGGATCTGCCGGCTGCGTTCTGGCCAATCGGCTAAGTGCGGATCCACGCAACAGTGTTTTGCTGGTCGAAGCCGGGGGCAAGGACAGCTATCCGTGGATCCATATTCCGGTCGGTTATCTGTTTTGCATCGGCAATCCCAAAACCGACTGGCTTTATAAAACGGCTGCCGAAAAAGGTTTGGGTGGACGCTCCATTGCCTATCCGCGCGGGAAGGTGCTGGGCGGCTGTTCCTCGATCAATGGCATGATCTATATGCGCGGACAGGCCGCTGATTACGATCGCTGGCAATCACAAGGGGCGACTGGCTGGGGCTGGAATGATGTTTTGCCCTATTTTGTGAAATCCGAAAATTATCACGAACTGGCAAACGGTCATGGCAACCACGGTGAACTGCGTGTCGAAAGACAACGCCTGCGCTGGGATGTTCTTGATGCAGTCCGCGATGCGGCCGAAGAAATCGGCATTCCCAAAACCGATGATTTCAACGCCGGGAACAATGAGGGATCGGGCTATTTCGATGTGACGCAAAAACGCGGCGTTCGCTGGAGTGCTGCGCGTGCCTTCCTGAAGCCTGTCTTGTCGCGGCCCAATCTGTCGGTGATGACAAAGGCCACAGTGGTGGGCCTCGAAACTGAAGGTGCGATTGCACGGGGCGTGACCTATCAACGCGGAGGCAAGACCAAAACAGTACGGGCCAACCGCGAGGTCATTTTGTCCGCGGGTGCAATCGGAACGCCGCAAATCCTCAAACTGTCTGGAATTGGGCCGGGGGCAGAGCTTTGCGATCACGGTATTACGGTGAAACATGACTTGCCCGGTGTCGGCGAAAACCTTCAGGACCATCTGCAAATTCGAACGGCCTTCCGCGTCCAGGGGGCGAGGACACTGAACGAGATACAGTCAACCGCACTCGGCAAAGTTAAGATTGCGCTAGACTATGCCTTGCGGCGGCGTGGGCCGATGGCGATGGCGCCAAGTCAGTTGGGCATCTTCACAAAGTCCGATCCGGCTTTTGAAACACCCAACATCGAATATCACGTTCAACCGTTGTCACTTGATAAGTTCGGGGATCCCTTGCACGATTTTCCAGCAATCACGGTTTCGGTTTGCAACTTGCGTCCGACCAGCACCGGACGTGTCACACTGACATCGCGGGACCCGAATGCTGCGCCGCATATTGCGCCAAATTACCTCAGTACAGATCAGGACCGGCAGGTTTCCGTGCAGTCAATTCGTCATGCCAGAAGGTTGATGGCGACCAAACGCATGGCGCAATTCTGTCCGGTTGAATTTGCACCAGGCGCGGAAATCACATCAGATGAAGCCTTGGCCGAGGCGGCCGGAAAGGTCGCAACGACAATCTTTCATCCGGTCGGAACCGCAAGGATCGCGCACAGGGATGACCCGATGGGTGTCGTTGATCATCGCCTGCTTGTTCGCGGCTTCTGCAACTTGCGGGTCGTCGATGCGTCGGTAATGCCGTCAATTGTTTCGGGCAACACACATGCCCCGGTTGTCATGATTGCAGAAAAGGCAAGTCAGGCAATACTCGAAGATCAAAAAGGCTAGGCCTGCGGCAAGTTGATTTGTGCGGGGGAGCTTCACCCAGCACGTTGGCATCACCGCTTGCCCCCAACATTCCTGCCAACTTTTCAGTTTGGGCTGGTAACTGCGTTGCGGGCTTTGCTGGTGGCCAGTGCAACAGCACCCCATTCCCTTGCCTGATCAAGGCAGGCCTGATAGCGCGTGCTCTGGGATGCGGAAAGGCTGCCCGCCAGCTCGCTCCAAATCGCAACCCCATAGGTCGCGGCACTGATTTGCATATAGTCGTGGGCGAACTTTTCCGGGGTGTCGCTGGTGGTGATTTCCGAGGTCATCTGACGCCAGTGTTCGAGAAGTTCCGTCGCCAGAGTGATGTAGCTGTCGGACGCGGCAAGCAATTCGCCAATCCATGCGTCAAAGGCCTTGGCACTCGCGCCATCCTTGTGGCGTGTCAGTCGGCCGGCAAGCGTCAGCGCATGGATGCCGTTCGTGCCCTCATAAATCTGGCAGATGCGGGCATCACGCAGTGTTTGTTCCACCCGGTATTCACGTAAATATCCATACCCGCCAAGAACCTGTATGCCGATATGGGCTGCTTCAACCCCGGCATCGGTGCAGAACGATTTGCAAATCGGGGTCAGGAATTCGACAAGGTCGGAATGTGTGTCTGTCTCCATCAGGGCAAAGGTCTTGTAGGCCATCAGGCGACCTGTCATGGCCAGCATGTCCTGACGGGCAAGCTGGCGCGCAATATCGTGATGCTGATCGATTGCAATCGGTTGCCCACTGGCGCGATCCCGGCCCTGTTTGCGCTCTGCGGCGTAGCTTTGGGCAATTTGATGGGCGCGCGCCGCATGGGCCACCCCCTGTAAGGCGACATCAAGGCGCGCATGGTTCATCATGGTGAACATGCACATCAAGCCCTTGCCAATCGGTCCAATCGGCGTTGCGGTTGCCCGGTCAAACGCCAGTTGGCAGGTGGGGGAGGCATGCAAACCCATCTTTTCTTCGATCCGGGTGACCGTAACAGCGTTGCGGTCGGTCTCGCTCGAATGTGACGGACAAAGAAAAAGCGTCAGGCCCCGTACGCCGTCTTCACGGGTGCCGGTCCTGGCCAAAACCAGATGCAGGATTTCATCGCTCAGGTCCTGATCCCCGCCGGAAATAAAGATTTTCTCTCCGTTCAGAATCCAGTGGCCGTCTTGCCTTTGGCTTGCAATCGTGCGGATATCCGAAAGATCGGACCCTGCTTGCGGTTCGGTCAGGCACATGGTGGCAAGGTGGCTGCCTGATGCCAGCTTTGGCAACCAGGTATGGCGTTGTTCATCCGTGCCAAATTTGGCAATCAGTCTGGCCGCACCCGGGACAAGTCCGGTGATCATCTGAAAGGAATGGCAGGCCCCTGCCAGTATCTCGCTGATCGCGCCACAGACGGTGGCGGGGGCACCCTGACCATCAAATTCCTCGGCCAGTGATATCGCCTGCCAACCCTGTTCGACATAGGCCTGATAGGCATCGCTGAAACCCGATGGCATCTGGACCCGTCCATTTTCGATCCGGCAACCTTCCTGATCGCCCTGTTCATCAATCGGCGCGATCACGTCTTCGGCAAAGCGGGCAAAATGATCCAGAATTTCACGGGTGATTTCCGCGTCAAACCCGTGTTCTGCAGCGTGATTTTCATCGCCGGTTACAGACAGGGCAAACAGAATATCTTCAGTTGGGGCTTTGAAGGGGATCACGATGGCGTCTCTTAGACTTGTGTTTCCTGGCGAAGGGTCAGGCGGATAACCTTGTCTTCAGACAAAGCGGTCTTGACCGCGTCCGGCACAGGAACAGCTGCCAGACTTGCCGGGTTGTCCGGGCTTGCGCGCCCCCAAACACGGGTTTGCGATCCTTCAAGCAAGGTTGTTTCGCCCAGCGTGAACCGATGGGAAAGATCAAATGATTTCCCACCCCAGCGTGACACTTCGACATGATGCTCAATCAAATCCCCGACCCGTGCGGGTGCCATGAAGCTGGCGTCACCGCGCACCAATGGCGTGCCACGAAAATCGGGATCGTTTGCAATCATGGTCGCAAGATCGAACCCGGCCACCGACAGCAAGGCCAGAAGGCCACCTTCCATCCAGTCGTAGAAGTTCGGGTTGTAGACAATCCGGGCCGGATCGCAGTGACCCCATTCAACACGGATTTCTCGGGATAGTCGCAGCATGGGCGTAACCTGATCTGAAAGTTATTTAACCTGTTGAATCCGGATCAGCATCCGGACCAGAAGATCACGTTCTTCTGGGCTGAAATCTTCAAGAAGCTTTTCCTCGTGCCTTTGAACGGCCAGACTTGCCTCGTAAAACAGGCTGACGCCTTTGGTGGTTGTTCTAAGGGCATAGACCCGGCGATCCGTCGGGACCTTGTTGCGTACGATCAACCCGCGTGATTGCAATTCATCGACCATCACCACAATGTTGGATCGCTCCATCGAAAGGGCGCGTGCAAGATCGGTTTGGCTGATGTCCGGGTTCTCGTTGATGATCGCAAGCGCACTGAAGGTCGTTGGTTTAAGGTCAAGATGCGTCAGGCTGGCGACGAAATCGCTGTGCAACGACATATAAGCGCGTTTGAGGTTATATCCGACAAACCCGCGCAACGGGCTGTCTGTTGACAAGTCCGTAAGCTGCGTATCCTGATCTGCAGTCTTTTTCTTGTTTGCGTGCAAGGGTTTCTCCATTTGTTGGCCAGGCTAACCTGTAACGATATCAACAAGCCAGAATGTCAGGGCAGGAAACGCAACAATCACCGCGATGCGCAGGCATTCAACGATCAGGAAAGGCACAGCCCCGCGAAAGATCTTGCGTGTCGGAATGTCTGGTGCCATTGCCGATATCATGAACAGGTTCAAGCCCACAGGTGGCGTAATCATACCCAATTCAACAACGATCAGGGAAATGATACCGAACCAGATCGCCTGGTGCGTCGGATCCATGCCAAAGTCCATCGCCATAAAAGCGGGGAAAAATACCGGAACCGTCAACAGGATCATCGACAGGCTGTCCATGATGCAGCCCATAATGATGTAAAACAGAATGACGGCCAGCAACACAGTCATCGGCGCGATGCCTGCCGTTCCGACCCACTCGGCGGCCATGGTCGGGACACGGGTCAGGGCAAGCGCCACGTTGAAAAGGTCCGCCCCAAAGATGATCGCAAAAATCATGGCAGTGGACCCGGCTGTTTCAATCACACATTCAAACAGACCCTTGGCTGTAAGGCTGCGCATCAGAAAACCGGTTAGGGCAATCAATACAACACCGACCGACGCCCCCTCGGCCGGGGTAAAGACACCGCCATAAATGCCGCCAAGCACGGCAATGAACACCAGTGCAATATGCCAGATTCCGCCAAGCGATTTGATCCGTTCGCGCATGGGAACACCGGGATGGGCGGGGCCTTCTTCGGGGAACAGGCGCACATACACCCCGATCGCCAGAATGAAACCCAGTACTGCAAGAATGCCGGGAACCGTTGCAGCCAGAAACAGTTTGACGATGTTCTGTTCAGTCAGCAGGGCATAAATGATCAAGACAACCGACGGCGGGATCAATATCCCAAGTGTGCCGCCCGCAGCAAGCGTGCCCGCGCCCAACGCGCCGGAATAACCATGTCGGCGCATCTCCGGCAGTGCGACCTTGCCCATGGTGGTCGCGGTGGCAATGGATGATCCACAAATTGACCCGAATGCGGCGCAGCCTGCAACCGATGCCATCGCCAGACCCCCGCGCCAATGACCAAGCCAAGCATTGGATGCGGTAAAGATTGCTCTGCTAATGCCGGTCCGGGTCGCAATTTGCCCCATCAGGATAAACAGCGGGATAACAGCAAGGTCATAGGAGATGTATTTGTCTACAATCGCAGTCTTCAGATAGGCCGACAACGGTAGCCATCCCGACAGAACCACATACCCGCCGGCGCCAACGATGGCCATCGCCAATGCAATAGGCATGCGCAAGAAGATAAGGATCATCAGGACGATGACCATGACGATGCTGATTTCAACCGGACTCATTTCAGGGTTTCCGTTTGGGAATTATTGGGATCGGGTCGCGCAAACTGTTCAAGTGCGTTCGACAACGCAGTCAGGGATGAAAGTCCAAGTCCAAGCAGTGCGAACCCGTAGACGATCCATGTGGGCATTCTCAGAAGCATACTGCGGTCGTTATACTCATACATATCAATCAGGCCGTATGCGACGCGCCACGTGATGATAACCCAGGCAAGACAGAACAGGGCTTCCCACACTTGATCAAGAAGCTTGCGGGTCCGCATGGGGAAAGCCATGCTGAAAATATCGACCATGACATGGTTGCCCTTGCGCTGGCACAACGGCAAAAACAGAAATGCGGCTATTCCGCATCCCATTTCGACGATTTCAAAGTCACCACGAATACCGCCAATGCCGATATATCGCATCAAAACCGACAGCGTGACGGTAACCGCCACGCCAACAATCACCGCCCCGGCAATTGCCGCAGCGGCAATGCAGGCGCGATCAACAAACTGGCCAAGGGATTGAATGGACGCGGCAAGGTTGCCGCGCCCATTGTGATCACGGGTGGATCCTGACATCTCAGGCGGTCTCTGCGTCGATCAGTTGATTAAGGCGATCAATCATCGCCTTGCCGTCATGTCCTGCATCGTTCAGCGTTTCGATCCAGTCATCAATTACCGGCTGGGTGGCCGTCTGCCAGCGTTGAACCTCGTCTTTGGGAATCTCGACGAACTGGTTCCCGCGGTCTGCACACATTTTGTATCCAACCGATTCAAAGCTGTCGAACTGTTTGCCGATCTGGCGTGAAAGTTCGATGCCGGAGTTGGCATCAATCACAGCTTTCAGGTCATCAGGCATGCGGTCATAGGCATTACCCGCCATCAACAAGCCAAACGAGTTGGCATAAAGGCCGCGACCACCCTCGGCAGGTGCGCAATGTACCGATGTCAGTTCATGAAGCTTGAACGCAGGGACAACCTCATATGGCAGGCAGGTGCCGTCAATCACGCCATTGGCCAGGCCCACTGCCATCTCTGTGACCGGGAAAAAGACGGGCTCCGCGCCCAGAATGGACAAGGCTTTGCCGACACTCTGGTTTGGTGCGCGGATCTGCAGGCCATCCAGGTCCGCCTGACTTTGGATTGGCTGGTCGCGCATGTGGAATTTGCCACCTGCATGAACATGGAATGCCAACGGCTTCATGCCGCGATATTCGTCCTGACCGAACTCATCCATGAATTTATGCATCGCCACCGATGTTGCTTCGGCAGTCGTGACCATGAAGGGCAGGCTGAGCGTTTCGGAGACCGGATAGCGGCCCGGCGTATACACCGTCAATGTCCAGGCGATATCAACGACATTGTTTGCCACCTGATCTGCGAGTTGCGGTGGTTTGCCACCAAGCTGCATGGCCGGGAAAATCTGGATATCAATGCGGCCATCTGATTGCTCGCGAATGGTCTTGGCCCATGGTTCAAAGAATGCTTTGTGCATGGGGGCAACGGGTGGCAGCATGTGGTGCAAACGAAGTGTCACTTCGGCTGCCCGTGCTTTGCCGATGATGGCCGGGGCAGCAAGAGCACCACCCATAATTCCGAGCATCTGTCGGCGGTTCACTGAAAATCCTGACATCGAACGTCTCCTCAAAAATTGGATACACCTTTGTTTGCCGGTGTTCCTGTTCCTACCTGACTGTTCTGGCGACCGCTTTGGTGCGGTTTCTTGCCTGATGTTTTAGGTGCAGAAGAACGACACGCCCCCTGAACCCAAGCTTCACTTGAAATTCGGGGCGCGTTTTTCCAGAAAGGCCCGAAGACCTTCCTGTGCGTCTTCACTTGTTTGGGTCAATGCGGCGCAAAGACTTTCGGTAAACAGACCGTCGGCCTTTGCCATGTCTTCAATCCGGGCCAGTGCCTGGATCATGACATAGTTGGAAAGCTGTGCGTTTTCGGCAACCGTGGCTGCCAGTTCTTCAGCTTTGGATTTTGCATCGTCTTCGGTGTCACACACGTAATGAGACAATCCGAGACGCAGACCATTTTCGGCGTCATATTTCCGCCCGGTCAGCATCATTTCGATCATGCGGTCTGCGCCCAGGATGCGGCCGATCCGCACAGAGGCACCGCCACCGACAAAGATGCCACGGCGGCCTTCCGGCAGTTGATAAAAGGTTGTCTTGTCGGCAATACGGATGTGGGTGGCGCTGGCCAGTTCAAGACCCCCGCCAATCACCGCACCCTTAAGAAGCGAAATGACCGGCAATCCGCCAAACTGGATCATGTCCATGATCCGGTGCCAGTTTCGCGAATGACGCATCGTTTCCGCAGCATTGCGTGCCACATGTTCGGCAAGATCAAGCCCCGCAGAAAAATGCCCGCCTTCCCCGGCCAGAATGATGACCCTGACATCCTTGGGCGGGTTGGAGAAAAATGCATCCAGTGCTTCCATGAGCGTATCACTGACGGCGTTTCGCTTGTCAGGTCGCGTGATGGTCAAACGTGCAATCGAACCATCGATCGCAACGTCCAATACGTCATTCGCGCCATTCGTCATGTTCTTGTTCCTTAATTTAACTATCAGTCTGTCTTTATCGGGCCTGGAGGCGAACTGCGCCGTCAAGGCGAACAACAGTGCCGTTGAGCATGGTGTTTTCAACAATGTGCCGCGCCAGATCGGCAAATTCCTGTGCTTTGCCAAGGCGCTTGGGAAACGGGATATTTGCCGCAATTGCTTCGCGGGCAGCATCGGGCAGGGTGTCGGTCATGGCGGTGGCAAACAATCCGGGCGCAATTGCCATCACCCGTACACCGATCCGCGCAAGCTCACGCGCAGCGGGCAGGGTCATTGACGCAATCCCGCCTTTGGACGCCGCATAGGCACACTGACCAATTTGCCCGTCCTCATACCCGACTGACGATGTATTGATGATGACGCCGCGCTCCCCGTCGTCATTAAGAGGGGTCGCTTCAGACATCAGTTGTGCAGCATGACTCATGCTGATGTAGCTGCCCGTCAGGTTGACATTGAGTGTCTTGATGAAATCGTTGATCGGCAGTGTCCCGTCGCGGGGCAAGATGCGGCTTGCTGTACCGATACCAGCGCAATTAACCAACACGCGCGGGATGCCCAAACTCTGCTTAACCTTCTTGAAGGCCTCTGCAACCGAGTCAGGATCTGAAACATCGACTTCAAAGCCGATGCCGCCCGTTTCGCTTGCAATGCGTTTCGCTGCATCCGGGTCGCGGTCAAATATCGCAACCCGTGCCCCGGCAACTGCAAATGTACGTGCCGTTGCCGCGCCAAGACCGCTTCCGCCGCCTGTTACGATTGCGGGAATCTGATTAAGCAGCATTTCCTCACCTGAGTTTGTTATGTTTTATAACAATTATATTTACACATCAAAAATGCTGCGTCAATCGCGTTTAATGCGATGAAAATACAGGCAGATTCTCCTGTACTCGCGCGCGATCTATATAATGCAATGCGCGATCATGTTCCTGTCATAGGCACGCTGCAAGATATTCCACTTGATGTAATGAATCATGATTGTTATGAATTATAACAAATAAGAAAAGATAAATTGGAGGTTTCGTCTCATGGCGATGGTTGCTGAACCCGGACTCCGTCCGGTTCGCATGGGTGATACGCGTGTCGCTGTATCAAAGGGAGAAAACGGCACGATCTATATGCGATCGTGCGAAGAGCCGGATGAATACCCGCGTGCCATTACGGACCGCCTGGATCACTGGGCGGAGCAGGCGCCGGACCGATTGTTCATTGCTGACCGGGATGCCAAAGGTGAATGGCAATCGCGCACCTATCGGGAAACCCGCGATCAGGTGCGCAGCATTGCGCAGTATCTTTTGGCGCAGAACCTGTCAGAAGATCGTCCGGTTCTGGTTTTGTCAGGCAACAGCCTTGAACATGGCTTGCTGGCGCTGGCATCAATGTATGTCGGCATCCCTTATGCGCCAGTCTCACCGGCTTATTCTTTGATTTCAACAGACTATGCCAAGTTGCGTCATATCGTTGATTTGCTGCAACCTGGTCTGATCTTTGTTGATAATGGTGCCAAATACGTCAAGGCACTGGCAGCAGTGATGCCAGCAGATGCCCGCCTCGTCGTGATTGAAAACCCGCTAAGTGCACATACCTGTGACCTTTTCAGTGATGTCGTGAACACCAAGGCAACCGGCGCTGTTGACAGTGCGAATGCAAAAATCACCGAAGACACAATCGCCAAGTTCCTGTTTACGTCCGGCTCAACGGGTATGCCGAAGGCGGTGATTAATACCCAGCGCATGTTGTGTTTCAATCAGATGATGCTGCGTCATACTCTTGCATTCTTGCAGGACGAGCCCCCCGTTCTTATTGACTGGTTGCCATGGAATCATACCGCAGGCGGGAACCATAATTTCGGGATCGCCCTCTACAATGGCGGCAGCTTCTATATTGATCAGGGCAAGCCGACACCCGATGGCATTATCGAAACTGTCCGAAATCTCTGCGACGTTTCCCCGACATTGTATTTCAACGTCCCAAAGGGATACGAGGCCCTCGTCCACCACCTTCGGGACAACAAGCGGCTGTGCGAAAGCTTCTTTGCCAGATTGAAACTGATGCAATATGCCGGGGCGGGACTGTCACAGTATGTTTGGGACAGTCTTGAAGAGGTGGCTGTTGATACCGTTGGCGAAAAGGTCATGATCGTCACCGGTTATGGCTCGACGGAAACTGCGCCATTTGCCTTCACAACCACTTGGCCTGTTGATCAGGCCGGAAGTGTTGGTCTGCCTGCCGTCGGTCTCGAAGTCAAACTTGTCCCCAATGCTGAAAAGCAGGAACTGCGCCTGCGTGGGCCAAGCATCACGCCGGGCTACTGGCGTCAGCCGGACAAGACCCGCGAGTCCTTCGATGAAGAAGGCTATTACATGATCGGTGACGCGCTCAAATTTGTTGACCCCGATGATATTGAGCGCGGCTTCCTCTTTGACGGCCGCGTCAGCGAAGATTTCAAGCTTTCGACAGGTACGTGGGTTCATGTCGGCTCCATCCGTGCGGCGATTGCCGAGACCTTTGCGCCTTATGTGCGTGATGCGGTTCTGACCGGTCTGAATGAAAATCATATCGGTGCTCTTTTGTTTGCCGATTTCACCGCGTGTCGGAAACTGTGCGACGACCTTCCCGCAGATGCATCTGAACGTGACATCGCAACCCACCCGGTTGTGCGATCTGTGTTTCAGGAACGTCTTAACGCGCTTGGTGCCAAGGCAACGGGAAGTGCCCAGTTTGTGGCGCGCGCCATTCTGCTGGAAAGCTCGCCAGACCTTGATGCGCATGAAGTGACCGATAAGGGATCCATCAATCAACGTGCCGTTCAGGCCAAGCGCGCTGACAAGGTTGCGGATCTGTATCGTGATCCGATTCCGGCCGGCGTCATGGTTGCGAAAAAAGGGAACTGACATGGCTGCGAATTCCAAAGGTCTGCGGACCGAGTTTGAAGACGTTTGGCTGCTTGGCGGCAAACGCACACCTTTTATTGACTACACGGGCGCTTTCGGCCTGATTTCGCCGATTGATCTGGGGATCAAGGCCGCACGTGCCGCCATTGCGGATGCCGGGGTGAGCGCCGCTGATATCGATTTCACGGTTGCCGGTTCGATGGCCCAGGCGTCTTATGACGCCTATATGACGCCGCGCCATATCGGGTTATACGCGGGCGTTCCCTACGATCGTCCAGCGCATCTTGTGCAGCGTATCTGCGGGACAGGCATCGAAGTGATCTTGCAGGCGGCGGACCATATTTCGCTTGGTCGTGGTGATCTGGCGCTATGCGTTGGCACAGAATCCATGAGCCGCAACCCGATTGCGGCCTATACCCATCGCAGTGGTTTTCGCATGGGGCAGGTCGAATTCAAGGACTTCCTGTGGGAAGCCCTTCTGGATCCGGCCGTTAGTTGCACCATGGGCGATACGGCCGAAAACCTTGCCAAAAAATACAACATCACCCGTGAAGAAGTGGATCGTTTTGCCGAACGCAGTTTTGCGCGCGCGGTCAGTGCGCAGCAAAATGGGTTCCTCGGTGGCGAGATTGTCGCCGTCACCAATGAAACCTTTGAAATGGAAAACGGTAATCCGCGCACCATCAAACTCCCGCGCAAGGTCGAAGCCGTTGACGCCGACAGTCACATTCGCCCGTCTCCCTATGAAATCCTGTCCAAGCTTCGCCCGGCATTCGGGGGTGTCCAGACCGGCGGTAATTCATCTGCCGTGGTTGACGGTGCCGCCGGTGTGGTTCTGGGAAGTTCCGAATATGCCAGGCGCAACGGTCTGACACCGCATGCGCGCATTATTGCGGGCGCGGCTGTGGGTGTGCCCCCGGAAATCATGGGTATCGGCCCGGTCCCGGCCATTCAGGCGGTTCTTGATCAAACCGGTCTGACCGTTGATCAGATTGACCGGATCGAAATCAACGAGGCCTTTGGGGCACAGATCCTGGCCTGTATTCGCGAACTTGGCTTGGACGAGGACAAGGTCAACGTTAATGGCGGCGCAATTGCGATTGGTCATCCGCTTGGCGCGACCGGCGTGCGCATTACCAACACGCTTGCGCGCGAACTGACCAAATCCGGCGGTCGCTATGGCATCGCATCCGCTTGCATCGGCGGTGGTCAGGGGATTGCAGTTTTGATCGAAAATTCAGAATTGGCATAGGCACGATCCAAGGCGCCATCCGCTGCGCCGGGTCGCGACAACCGGAGACGTTATTTTTAGCCGGGACATTGGTTTTGGGCCCGGTTTGGCGATCAGCCCAACCCATGGGGCAAAGGCTTCCAAGGGTGGTCTGATCAAATCGAGAAACCGACAGACAAGGCAACAAAAACAAAATTGCCGGTGCCGGTTTGCTCAGGGAGGAAACAATGAAACGACTTAAACTTGGTTCAGTGATTGCCTTGGCTTCAGTTGCCGCCATGTCGGCCATTTCCGGTGCGTCTGCCCAGGAAGTGAATTTCCGTCTGGCCCACTGGTTGCCGCCAACCCACCCGGTCCAAACCATGGGTCTTGAGGATTGGACTAACTCTATTCGCGATGCATCGGGCGGCAAAATCGACTTCACGATTTTCCCGGCCCAGCAACTGGGCTCAGCACCTGATCACTATGACATGACCCGCGATGGCATTGCCGATATCGGCTATATCAATCCGGGTTATCAGGCCGGGCGTTTCCCGATCTATGGCCTGACCGAGGTGCCCTTCAATGTGAAGGATGCGGTCAATGGGTCGGTCGCCCTTCACAAGTGGTATGCCAACTACGCCGAACAGGAAATGCCGGAAGTCAAACTGTGTCTGGTGAACCCGCATGACCCCGGCACCATCCACTCAAAAATGCCGGTCCGCGTTCCGGAAGATATCAACGGCCATGCCGTGCGTCCGGCCCATGCCACCATGGCACGGTTTGTAAACCTGCTGGGTGGGGCCAGCGTTCAGGTCCCGGCCCCCGAGGCCCGCGAAGCCATTGCCAAGGGCACGGCAGATGCGATCACCTTCCCGTGGAACTCGATCTATATCTTCGGGATTGATCAGGAAACCAAATATCACCTTGATATGCCGTTCTATGTCTCCTCGCAGATCCTTGTGATCAATCGCGGTGTCTATGACGGATTGTCGGCCGAAAACCGCAAGGTCATGGATGATCACTGCACGCCGGAATGGTCCGGTCGTTTTTCCAAGGGCTGGGCCGAGAACGAGGCATCGGGTCGCGACAAGATGATGGCATCGGGCGATCATGAACTGTATCAGCCGACCGCCGATGAACTGCAACAATGGCGCGATGCCGCCGAACCGCTTGTTGCCCAATGGCGCGAAAGTGTTACGGCCAAGGGCGGTGATGCCGATGCCATTTACAAGGCTTTCATCGACGCGCTCCAAGCCGAGAACGCCAAGTATTGATGACACTCCCTGTATCGGCGGCATCGCATCCCGGTGCTGCCGATACCTCTGAAAGTGCATAAATCATGCGGGTTCTTCATCGCTCCCTGACATATCTCGAAGCCTTTTCGCGCAAGGTCGAAATAGTCTCGGCCATTTTGCTTGCGGTGATCACGTTGCTGGTTCTGGCATCCGCAATTGGGCGCTACCTGTTTGCATGGCCGATCCCCGACGCGTTTGATTTTTCGCGCCTGTTTCTGGGCGTGGTCATTATGTGGGGTTTTGCCTGCGTGGGGTATCGCGGGTCGCACATCAAGGTTGATCTGTTCGCCCTGATGCTGCCCGCGCGCGTCCGGCGTTGGACGGATTTCTTTGCCTGGATGGTCTTGCTGGGCTTCACCGGCTTGCTGTGCTGGAAGATGCTGGCGCGTGTCACCAGCGCCTATAACAGTGGCGAGACGACATTTGATCTGCAAGTGCCCGTCTGGCCGGTCATGGGGCTGATCTGGCTTGGTGTTGCGGTCAGCATGCTGACCATTCTGGCGCGTGCCTTGATGATCGCGCTGACCAATGCCGGTCTGGATGATTTTGAACCCGCCGAGTCAGAGCCGCATATTGCCTCCGACCCGCAAAAACAAAAGCAAACTGGTGGTTCAGGGGGAAGTGATGACTGAAGCCGATTTTGTCGCACTGGGCGGGTTTGTTGCGCTGTTTGCCCTGATGCTGCTTCGGGTTCCGATCGGCATTGCGATGGGGATTGTTGGTGTCGGTGGATTTGCCGCGATTGTCGGCCCGACGCCTGCACTCAACCTGCTGGCGCAATCGCCGATCCGCACCATCACCGACTTTAACCTCAGCCTCATTCCGTTCTTTATTCTGATGGGCGTTCTTGCCACCAATTCCGGCATGTCGCGCGAACTGTTTCGCGCAGGGCAGGCGTGGCTGGGATCATTTCGGGGCGGCATGGCGCTTTCGACCATTGCATCCTGTGCCGGGTTTGCCGCCATATCGGGATCATCAGTGGCAACAGCGGCAACGATGACCAAGGTTGCTTTGCCGGAAATGCAACGCAGCGGCTATCGCGATCATGTGGCGACCGGGGTGATTGCTGCGGGCGGAACGCTTGGCATTCTGATCCCGCCATCGGTTGTTCTGGCGGTGTATGGCTTTATCACCGAACAGGATGTCGGCAAGCTTTTCATCGCGGGAATCATTCCGGGCCTTCTGGCGATTGTGATGTATATGCTGGCCTTTCGGGTGACCTATGCTCGTGGATTACCAGCAGGCGAACCCTTTGATTTGCGCAACGCCATTCGCTCCTTGCGCGATGTGTGGGCGGTCCTCGCCCTGTTCATCGCCATTATCGGCAGCATCTATCTGGGTGTCGTGACCGCGACCGAGGCCGCGGCAGTTGGGTCTGTCCTGACCGCCCTGATCGGGGTGATCCGCGGTCGGCTTGGCTGGCGCAGTATTCTTGATAGCCTGATTGAGGCCCTGCGCACCTCGGTTGCGATTTATACCATCCTGATCGGTGCGATCCTGTTTGGCTATTTTCTGGCCATCACCCAGACACCGCAAAAGATCACAGCTTGGCTGGTCGGGCTTGATATCGGGGCCTATCCGACACTTGCCCTGATCCTTGTGTTCTTCCTGTTGCTGGGCTGCATCCTTGATGCCATGGCGATGATCATTCTTCTGGTGCCCATCGTTTTTCCTGTGGTCACCCAGTTGGGGTTTGATCCGATCTGGTTTGGCATCATCGTCGTCATGACGGTTGAACTTGGCCTGATCACCCCGCCTGTCGGAATGAATGTGTTTGTCATCAATTCGATTGCGCGCGAAGTGCCGCTACAAAAGGTTTTTCAGGGCGTCATCCCGTTTGTTGCGGTCGACATCATTCGTCTGATCCTTTTGGTTGCGGTGCCATCCATTGTTCTTTTCCTGCCGACGACCATGAACTAAAGAGGCCGATATGAAGCTTGAGATTGAACATTTTTGCGATCTGACGGTCGAACTGGAAGCCCCGATGGAATTGGGCAACTCGATGCGCGGCACACGCCGGATCATCCCGATCATAGGCGGCCATGTTGAAGGCAAGTCGTTGAATGGTCGCGTTCTGGCTTTGGGTGCGGACTGGCAAACCGTTTTCGACAACGGTGTGGCCGAACTCGACACCCGGTATTGCATCGAAACCCACGACGGGGCGTTGATTGACATCCGCAATTTCGGGTTCCGGCATGGTCCCAAGGATGTTCTGGACGCGCTTGCACGCGGCGAACATGTCGATCCGTCGAAATATTACATGCGCACGCAGCCCCGGTTTGAAACCGGCGATGAACGCTATAGCTGGCTGAACCATCGCATCTTTGTCGGATCCGGACAGCGCGAAAAAAGCACGGTTTATGTGTCGGTCTATCAGGTTCTTTGAACGAGTTTCTTTATTCCGTAAAACCGTGGAAATTCGTCAAAAACTTACCCGAGGAAGTTACTGTGCTCGACCGTGAGGGCACGATAATCGATTGATTTTCTTGAATAATATTCTGCCTCAAAATCTGTTTCACCTAGTGAGTGGGAGTTCGATTCTCCCCGGGGGCACCATCGCTTTTTCTCCAAACGTAATATATCGCGACAAAACCATGCCGTGCATTGTATGGCTGGTCTGGCAGCCGGAGCGGCAAGCGATCATCTCAAGGAGTTCTTGAGCGGCGACCGCTCAACAAAACGCTGATTTCCCTGAGTTTTGGTCATTTTTTGTTGGCACAAGAATTGCCCTTCCCTGAGTCCTTATCAACTTAGGGAGGAAATAATGCAAAAAGTAAAAATCGTGACCTTTGCATCCGCAATGCTTGGTGCAATCGGAATTGTTGGCTCTGCGTGTGCTGATGAAAGGTTCAGTTCTCACTTTGGTCCGGAAGATCAGATCGGGGCAGCGAACTATCTGACTTCGGAAGTAACACTTGCAGCCAGCAAGCTGATTTCCGAAGGCAAGGTCTATTCACTGGGAATGGAAGTTTCACGTGATACGCCGGCCTTTGCACCACGTGGTGTCGCAGTGACGGTTTTCTCGCCCGGACAAAGCGGTAACAAAACAATCGGCAGCAATGCGGGAACCTACAACGATGACATGTTCACCGGCTGGCTCGGTGTCGGGACACAGATTGATGGTCTGGGCCATCTGGGTGATCATCATACCTATTATAACAATAACCACGCCGAAGACATGGTCGCAGCCACCGGCCTGACCAAGCTTGGCATTGAAAACGTGCCACCAATGGCAACGCGTGGTGTTCTGCTGGACGTTGCGGCGATCAAGGGGACGGATCGTCTTGAAGGCGGCTATGTCATCACCCTTGAGGACATCTTGGCGGCCCAAAAAGCGGCAGGTACCGAAATTCGCAAGGGAGATGTGGCTCTGATCCATACCGGATGGCTTGATTTGGTCGGGAAGGACAACGAGCTTTACGGGACGACCGAACCGGGCCTCGGTCTGGAAGCAGCGGAATGGTTGGCAAATCAGGGTGTTGTGGCCGTTGGCGCCGATACATGGGGGCTTGAAGCTGTTCCCCATGAAGATCCCAGTACTTTCTTCCCGGTCCATGTGAAGCTTCTGGCAGAAAACGGTGTCTATATTCTTGAAAATATCGTCACCCGGGACCTGGCCGCAGACCGGGCGCACGAGTTCCTGTTCGTTCTCGGGCAGGCCAAGCTTAAGGGCGCTGTACAGATGATCATCAACCCGGTTGCCATTCGCTAAGCCGGTCTGATCATTTTGATAACTTTAGAACCGGCGGCCAAGCGACCAAACAGGCCGCCGGTTCTTGTGCCACGATACAAACCGAAGTTTGCAAACGGGCAAATCAATAAACGCTGCGATAAATCGCCTCGATTTCCTTGGTAGTCATGTCGCGCGGATTGCTGTCGATCAGGCGATGGATCTTGGTAAAGACTTCCTCGGCCATTTCAGGCAGGGACTCTTCGGTAACGCCAAGATCGCGCAGGCGGATTTCAAGACCGCTGGCCGGGACCATTTCCTCGATCCGTTTGACGAACGCCTCGGCGGCGGCGTCTTCGCTGTCAAAATCGACCCCTTCGATCAGGCACGGGGCGAGTTCGGCATACAGCTTTTTCGCGGCTGGCAGGTTAAAGCGGATCACCTGCGCCATCACCAGCGCATTGGCATGGCCATGCGGGATGTGGAAACGTGCGCCCAGCGGATAGGCCAATCCATGAATGGCGGCAACCGATGCATTGGCAAAGGCCATCCCGGCAATCAGCGATCCCTGCAACATGGCAGAGCGTGCTTGCTTGTCACCCGGATTTTCAATCACCTTCATCAGGTTCTTGCCGAGCAGCGAAAGGGCGGTGACCGCCATGCCATCGGCAATCGGGTTTTTGCGTGTGCGGCTGGTATAGCCTTCGATCGCATGGACCATGGCATCAAGGCCCGTGGCCGCTGTGACCTTTTGCGGCAGGCCATAGGTCAGTTCCGCATCAAGAAGCGCGATATCGGGCATCAGTTGCGGGGTGTAGACAACCTGTTTGAGGTGGTCGTTATCGGTAATCACCGACACCCATGTAACTTCCGATCCGGTCCCGGCGGTGGTCGGGATCTGGATCAACGGCAGGCGATCACCGGTTGCCTTGTCCACCCCATAGATCTCTTCGATGGTCTGATCGCTGTTGGCAAGCAATGCAACCAGCTTGGCACTATCGAGCGAGCTGCCGCCGCCAAGACCGATTACGCCATCCGCCTTCCATTCACGTGCACCGGCAATGGCGGCTTCGACGATTTTCTGGGGCGGGTCGGCTTCGACCTCGGAAAAGACCTGAACCGCGATACCGGCGGCCTCAAGTGCATCTTGCGCCTTTTGCGCAAAGCCCAGTTTGACGATGCCCGGATCGCAGACAATGGTGACACGGCTGGCGCCGAGTTCCTTCATCAGGCTGCCGGTCTTGGCAATGCCGCCGGCTTCGCAGACGATGCGCGGCACGCTTCGGAACATGAAACTCATGATGTGTCTCCTTATCCGGGATCAGTTGGCATTCCCGGCGAGACCGCCGAGGCACATATATTTAATCTCGACGAAGTCATCGACGCCGTATTTCGACCCTTCGCGGCCGATGCCGGATTCCTTGACCCCGCCAAACGGGGCTGATTCGGTCGAAATGATGCCTTCGTTGATGCCAACGATGCCGTATTCAAGCGCCTCGCCAACCCGCCAGATGCGGCCGATATCACGGGCATAGAAATAGGCAGCCAGACCAAATGGCGTGTCATTGGCCATGCGAATGGCGTCTTCTTCGCTGCTGAATTTGAACAGCGGTGCAACCGGACCAAAGATTTCCTCGGAGAAAATCCGCATATCCGACGTAACCCCGGTCAGAATGGTCGGGGTAAAGAAGTTGCTATCCGGTTTGGCCCGGTCACCACCCAGAACAGCCTTTGCCCCACGTGAAACCGCGTCTTCGACAAGTGCTTCGACTTTTTCAATCGCCTTGGCATTGATCAGCGGGCCCTGGGTGATGCCTTCTTCGGTGCCCAAACCGACACGCAATTTGCCAACGGCCTCGGCCAGTTTGGCGGCGAAGGCGTCATAGACACCTTCCTGAACCAGAATGCGGTTGGCACAGACACAGGTCTGACCGGCATTGCGGTATTTCGAGGCAATCGCGCCTGCAACGGCCGCATCCAGATCGGCGTCGTCAAAGACAATAAACGGCGCATTGCCGCCAAGCTCCAGGCTGACTTTTTTGACGGTATCAGAACATTGACGCATCAAAAGTTTGCCGACCTGGGTGGAGCCGGTGAAGGACAACTTGCGCACGATCGGGTTGGCAGTCAGTTCACCACCGATTTCCGCCCCGTGTGATGCCGTGACGATATTGAGTACGCCATCGGGGAACCCGGCACGTTTGGCCAGTTCGACCAGTGCAAGCGCGGTCAGCGGGGTATCTTCCGCCGGTTTGATGACGACCGTGCAACCCGCGGCAAGGGCCGGGGCACATTTGCGCGTGATCATTGCCATCGGGAAGTTCCACGGCGTGATCGCGGCAACAACACCAATCGGCTGTTTGACGGTGATGATGCGTTTGTCCGCGCCATGGGACGGGATGACATCGCCGTAAATGCGTTTGCCTTCTTCGGCAAACCATTCAAGGAAGGACGCGCCATAGGCCACTTCGCCGGATGCCTCGGCCAGGGGTTTGCCCTGTTCGCGGGTCATCAGCAATGCAAGGTCGGCCTGTGCCGCCATGCAGAGGTCAAACCATTTGCGCAACACATTTGCACGTTCCTTGGCGGTTTTGGCCCGCCAAGTTGGAAGGGCGGCATTGGCGGCATCAATCGCACGATTGGTTTCTGCCGCGCCCATATCGGGAACATCGGCAAGATGTTCGCCGGTGGCCGGGTCAACAACCGCAAAGGTCTTGCCGCTGTCCGATGCAACCCATTTGCCGTCGATATGCCCCTGGGTTTGCCAAAGGCCAGTATCATTTAGCTGGATGGTCATGGTGGCTATTCCTTTTCGTTACAGCACGGCGGCATAGATCGCGCGGGCGGCGTCGAACGTCATTTCACGCGGATTGTTGATCAAAAGGCGTTCAACCTTCATCGCATCGGTCGCCAGCATGTCGAGATCGCTTTCCGCCACGCCGACTTCGCGCAAGGTGCGGCTGAATGGCATGCGTTCGACCATGTCGGTCATGAAAGCAATGAAGCGATCACAGGCAGCATCGTCATTTGCGAACTTTTCACCCGGCAGAATGGCGCGGGCGAGTTCGGCATATTGCGATACGGCCGCATCCCGATTGAATTTCAAAACCTCGATCAGGACCAGCGCATTGCTGTGTCCATGCGGGACATGGAAATGCCCGCCCAGTGGATAGGCAAGGGCATGAACCGCTGCGACCGGGGCATTGGCAAAGGCCATTCCGGCCAGCATGGACCCCTGAAGCATGGCTTCACGGGCTTCGCGTGACGGGCTGGCAGAAACCGCATCATCGATATGGGCTGTCATCAGCTGCATCGCGCGGATGGCAAGTCCGTCCGACAGGGCATTTTTCTTGTGCTTGGTGGTGTAGGCCTCAATGGCGTGTACCATGGCATCAATGCCGGTCATGCCCGTGATCGGGGCCGGAAGGCCCATGGTCAGTTTGGCATCAAGCAGTGCGACATCGGGATAAAGCAGGCTGGACACCACGCCCTTTTTCTCGTGCGTTGGCGTGGTAACGATCGAAATCGGCGTGACTTCCGAACCGGTGCCCGCCGTGGTCGGCACCTGAATAAGCGGCAGGCGCGGAACGGTTGCCAGACCGATGCCATAGATCTCGTCAAGTTTCTGATCCTTGCCACACAGAAGGGCGACCAGTTTTGCGGTATCAAGCGATGAACCGCCGCCAAGGCCGATGACGATATCGGCCTTGAAGTCACGGGCACCCTTGACCGCGGCAAGAATGCTTTCCTCGGGCGGGTCTGCCTGAACATCGGTCCAAAGCAGGGTTTCAATCCCGGCTTCCTTAAGTGCTGCATAAGGGGCGTCGATCAGGCCAACCTTCTGCAAACCCGGATCGGACAGAAGAACGGCGCGTTTCGCGCCGAACTCCTTGCACAGGGTGCCGAGTTGCAAGGCACCGTCGAACTCGCAGATGACGCGAGGAGTGGTTTCAAACACAAAGTCTGACATGGGGACCTCGTCTTTTGACATGTCTGTTGTCGGGATCAGGCGGTTTCCAGTTCAGCCTTGGAAACGGTGCCACGTTCGATGCGATAACTGCCCGCCACCAGATCGGCGGAGTGGCTGTCATCAGATTCAGAGATCAGAACGCACAGCCCGCTGCTGCCAAGATCGGAAATGACTTCCGACAGGCGGCGTGACAGGACCGGTGCGACCCCTTCGAACGGTTCATCGAGCAACAAAAGATTGCGACCGGGCATCAATGCACGCCCGAGCGAGACCAGTTTCTGCTGACCACCGGAAAGCTGCAGCGCACGGCGATCCCGGAACTGGGCGATTTCCGGCAGCAGGTCATAGACCCATTTCAACCGTTCCTCGGCGTCCGCAATACCGTTGGTCCAGGCCGGAAGAAGAATGTTTTCCTCGACCGTCAGGGACGGGATCAGACGGCGATCTTCGGGCATATAGCTGATGCCGGCTTTGGCACGGGCAAAGTCAGCCATCTTGCGCAGGTCCTGCCCATCAAAGGTGATGGTGCCCTGATCTGCGTCCAGAAGGCCCATGATGGCGCGCATCAGCGTGGTCTTGCCCGCCCCGTTATGGCCGATCAGGCCAAACATCTTGCCGGACGGCACCGAAAGCGAGACATCGCGCAGGATCGGAATATTACCGATCGATACATCGAGATTACTGATTTCCAGGGTCATGATGCGCCATTCCCTTGTTTGGTGGTGGGACGATGGCCGGTCACAAGATCGCGGACCTGCTGATCGGCCAGAACAGCCGCAGGTTCGCCATCAGCAATGATTTCGCCGCTATAGAATGCCAGAACGCGCGAGACATAGCGTTCGACCACATCCATGTCATGTTCGACAAACAGCACGGTTACGCCATGCTGACGCACGGCATTCATGACCGTATCCATCAGGTCGGTTTTTTCATCCACGCTGACACCACTGGTCGGTTCATCAAGCAGCAGCATCTGAGGATTGCCGATCAACGCCATGGCGATATCAACTAGTTTACGCGCACCCTGCGGAACGGCGGTTACCAGTGAATTGCGATAGTTTTCGACACCGAATTCCTTAAGGATTTCCTCAGCCCTGGCAATACGGGCATCGCTGCGCAGGGGGCTTAGGAAACTCGGACGGGCGCTTTCGGCCGCAGCCAGCGCGACAATCAGGTTGTCGAGCACGGTCATTTCCGGGAACAGCTGCGCAACCTGAAAGGAACGCGCCATACCGGCCCGCGTGATCGCACGCGGGGAATGGCCCATGATGGACTTGCCGTTAAACAGGATCTCGCCGCGTGTCGGCTTGAGATAGCCCGTCACCATGTTGATGAAGGTCGTTTTGCCAGCCCCGTTGGAGCCGATCACACCAACGACTTCACCCTTGTTGATCTGAACGTTCAAATCCTTTGCGGCGATGACCGCGCCGAATTCCTTGTTCAGCGAACGTGTTTCAAGAATGCAGGTCATGCCCGTTCTCCTGTTTTTTCACGGCTGACCAGGCTCCACAGCCCTTTGGGCAGGAAGATAATGACCGCAAGCAGCGTGAAACCGAGGATCATCTGCCAGGTATGGGGAACGAATTCGATGGCGTAGGTCCGCACGAACGAGAACACGATGGCCGCAATAAACGGTGCTGCCACGTGGCCCAAACCACCCAAAAGCGCGATGAAGACAAATTCACCCGACGTGGTCCAATAGGCCATCTCCGGATCAACGTGGCCGGTGGCCAGCGCCGTCAGACCGCCGCCAAGGGCCGATACCGCAGCCGCAGCAACATAGTTGCCATAAAGCAACCAGCGCGGTGACAGACCAAGATATTCAACACGGACTTCATTTTCGCGAACAGCCTCGCAAATGACGCCAATGCCTGCCTTGGTGTACCGATGGATCAGAACAGCAACGATCAGACCAGAGACCACAGTCATGGTAAAGACGGTGTGCTGGCTGCCAGCGCCTGCTTCGGGGGCCCAGCCAAACAGGGTCCAGTCATGAACGTTAAAGCCGTCCGTGCTGCCCAGTTCCTGACTTTTGACAAGGATGCCAAACAGGATCATCGAAAATGCCAGCGACAGCATGGCAAAGAAGATTTCGCGATAGCGCGTCAGCAACAGACCCAACAGCATGGCAACGACGATTGCGACAAACATGCCAAGTGACAGGGCAGCAATCGCATCATGAATGCCAAAGAACTGGCCGCCCATGCCAACGGTGTAACCACCGATGCAATAGAACAGGCCCTGACCAAAGGATACGAGGCCGGAACGCATCTGCATGACGACGCCCTGGACGACAAGTGCCTTGGCCAGCGCGATGGTCAAAAGGAAGATCAGCCAACCCGGCGAAACGAAGCCGAACAGAACGCAGGCAAGCGCGATCAGTCCGAGCGAGATTTCAGTTTTATCAAGACGCATGTCAGATTTTCCTCGCCAAAGTACGGCCAAACAGGCCTTCGGGACGGAACGCCAGAACCAGTGACATCACGCCGTAAATGACGAACAGTTCGAATTCAGGGGCATAGTGAACAGCGGCTGCACGGCTTAGCCCGACCAAAAGGGCACCAACAGCGGCCCCTCCGATGCTGCCAAGGCCACCGATAACCACCACGGCAAAGGCCAGAACGATCACTTCGATGCCGATCCCCGGCACGACAGAGATCGCAGGCGCAGTCAGCGCACCGGCAAGTGCGCCCAGTGTGGTGCCCAGAACGAAGGTAATGGTGAACATCAGTTTCACGTTCACGCCCATGGCAACCGCGATTTCGCGGTCATGGATCACTGCACGCAGGACCTTGCCCTGATTGGTGCGTTCAAGCCACGCCCACAGGCCAAGCCCAAGCAATGCGGATACCCCGACCAGGGCGACGTCGTAATTGGAAACCTTAAGCAAGCCGAGCGATGTTCGCCCAAGCTCGGAATAAGGCTGATAGGCGAAATAGGGGCTGACACCCCAGACGATTTTCATACCGTCTTCAAGAATCAGAAGAAGGGCATAGGTAATGATCACCATCAGGATTTCGTCGCGGCCATACATGAGGCGCAGCAATCCGCGTTCGACGATCACACCGACAATCAGACCGGCAACCAGCGCGGCACCAACCAGCAACAAATAGCTGACCCACGCCGGGCCCATGCCGTTGTTGAAATACCAGCCAACCAGTGACGCTGCCGAATAGGCGCCGATGGCATAAAAGCTGCCATGCGCCATGTTCAGGATGCGCATCACCCCGTAAATCACGGTCAGGCCGGCAGCCACAAGAAACAGCCACGATGCATAGATCGAGCCATCAATCAGGACGGCAAGAAGACTTGTCATCACAAATATCCAGTGTGCAGGGAAAGGGGCGGACACCCCAAGGGAGACGGGATGTCCGCAGGATCAGGAAGCTCTGTGAAACAGAGCGGGCAACTTAGTTACACTTAGCGCCCGGGAAGCCGTCTGCGATCCAGTCCGCAGCAGCAACACCTTCCGGGGGTGTTACGCATTCGCCATCAAACGAAACAGCGTTCTTGATCGAGGCAACGCCATCTTCGTAGTGGTATTCACCATAGGTGATACCCTGCATGGCCTGATGACCATTGGCTCGTGCCATTTCAACCGTGCCCGAAACCGACTCAAAGGTTGCACCTTTCATCGCAGCAGCAAGTTGTTCTGCCGACGGGATTTCCTTATCGGCGACACCGGCATTCTCGGCGGCATATTTCAGACCAAGGATCGCCTGGGCCATCTTGGTTGCCGGATAGACCGGCTCAAGGTCATAGGCGTTCTGATAGACACCCTCAAACCAGGTGTTCAGTTCGTTGTCCGGGGCGAACTGGCCAAACGGGCCACGTGCACCGATGATCATGCCGTTCGGGGCCTGATCCTTGTAGGTGGCAAAGGATGCTTCGCCGCAGGTCAGAAGGCCGGTTGCATCTTCAAGCAGGCCACGTGCATTTGCCTGCAGAACCAGGGCTTCCATGTCACCACCCCAGAAGGAGCTGTGAACGATTTCCGGGCGCTTCACGGACAGGGCAGAGATTTCTGCACCGTACTGACCCTGATAGATTTTCGGGAATTGCTCTTCGACGATTTCTGCTTCGGGCATCAGGACCGATGCAGCCGCGGTGAAGTCAGCCCAGCTGTCCTGACCCCAGGAATAGTTCTGCTGGATACCGGCAAGACGGGTAACGTCCGGGCGGGTTGCCGCAAGGTAGCGAACCGCACCGATGTTATCGACAGATGCGTCAAGGCCGGTACGGAACATGTAGGCCGCGTCCGGGTTGTCAGCAAACAGGCGGGGAGTACCGCAATCATATGCGATGGTGAAGGTTTTCAGTTCTTCGGCAACCGGCGCAATCGCCAGGCAGTCGCCCGAAGAAACATAGCCGATGACAGCATCGACTTTCTGACGCTGAACAAGGTTGCGGTATTCTTCAACCTGCTTGGTTGCACCACCGGCTTCGTCGATGATCACGGCTTCGATTTCAGCACCATTGATGCCGATCTTGTCGTATGGTGCAGGCAGGTTGCCCTTGTTCAGTTCTTCAACAAGAACCTTGGCGGCATTTGCCGACGGAACGCCGAACGGACCAGCTGCCGGACCGGACAGGAAGGTCACGATCCCGACGCGGAATTTGCCGTTCTCAGCGGCCGATGCAGAACCGGCTGCGCCAGCTGCAAGGGCAAGCGCTGCGACGCCCGATACAAGGTATTTGCTGAATTTTGATTTATTGTTCTTCACTATTTCCTCCCTTGGGAAAGGTCATGGAGTTGGCGGTGGAACTGCCTCTGACCCGCCGGCCACGGCATCGCGGCGACGTTTGACCATCTCTTTCGATGGTTTGAGGTCTTCGGCATCGTAGATCGCCCAGTTCCCCACCATCAGTTTCGATGGTGGAAAGTCTTCGTTGTGGACGACCGTGCCCACGGCTTGCGCCTGGACAATCTGGTGAGTTTCGGGATCGATATAGGATGCAAAGCCCGGCGGATCTTCGGGCAGGGCCAGTTGCAATCCTTCAAGTGCGGTGATGAGCGCGCGGTCATCGTCAACGCCACCAGCCTTTTCAATGGCGCGTGCAATGGCGATGATCCCGGTATAGGCGCCTTCGGCCGCATAGGTCGGATAACGCCCGGTCATGTCGTGAAACTGTTTGACGAACCGCTTGTTACGGCCGGTGTCGGGCCAGTTATTGTGATGGCGTGCCGACAGGATCAAACCCGGATAGGGCTGATCACCAAGGGCCATCATCACATCGTAATTTGCACCGGTATCGAAATTGGCCAGACGGGTGGTTTCAAAGAAACGGGTTGATGCCGCCTGCTTGATAAAGGCGATGAAATCGCCGCCCCAAAGGGCGGTTACGACC
The DNA here is from genome assembly GCF_001613795.1 of Thalassospira sp. MCCC 1A01148. Classification (GTDB taxonomy): domain Bacteria; phylum Pseudomonadota; class Alphaproteobacteria; order Rhodospirillales; family Thalassospiraceae; genus Thalassospira. The sequence continues at coordinate 149,319 of NZ_LPVZ01000019.1, read as the reverse complement.
ACGTCGGCCTTCGCCGATTGCAGGGCGTTGATGTAAATCGAATAATCCGGCTCATAAAGCTTCGGCCACAGATCGCCGACGGTCTCATATTCGACACCCAGTTCATCAAGGGCGAGTTGCAGATCCGTCCAGGAAACATGGCCGTAATCATAATCCGGTCCGACAAAGGCAAGGCGTTTCCACCCGGTTTCCTTTTGCAGATCGCGTAAATAGCGCGCACCGGCGGCCATCGACGTCCAGCTGTCATTGGTGACGCGGAAGTAATAATCGTGGCCGGCCTCGATGCTGAGCCGCGATGATGCATGATCGGTACCGACCATGATGATCTTTTCGTTCTTGGCGAGATCGCTCACGGCGTGGGCCACTCCCGATGACACGATGCCGCAGAAGAACTTGGCATTGTCATTGGTGATGAAATCCTGTGCCAGACGGACCGCATAGGATGCCTTTGATCGCGGGTCATCGGCGATGACGCGCAGATTGGGCACATCCAGGCCGGACTTTGCTTCGGCTTCGAGGTCCTGAAGGGCGATCTTGATGCCGGAAATACTGTCGCGGCCATAGGTGGCCGACCGTCCGGTCATCGGGTACAAACAGCCGATGACAGCATCTGCGTTCTGTGCAGATGCGCCCAGCTCAAAACGTTCTGCCTGTGCGGTATTGGCCGCAAACAGTGCGAACGTGGCTACAATAATGGTGATGCACCCGGAAACCGGGTGTTTGAGCATCTCCATGACTTTCCTCCCTGCGAATGGTTGTTCCATCCGCGTTTGTACCTTTGTCTCGCTATTCCGCAAAGGCTGTGCCAGTTGCGAAATTTCGGCGCAAAGTCAGGAAAGCCGCGCGATTGACCGTTTTGGGCCAAAATCATGGAGCGGTCTTGAGCGCGAATTTGAGCGTTAGGCGCTCAAACAGCAAAACACCCTTGAGCGGAAACCGCTCAAGGGTGCATCGGAAATGCTTCGGGTTGGGGATACGTTATTGCAGGCCCAGCCTTTGTAGTCGGCGTTTCAGGGCATGACGTGAAATACCAAGTATTTCTGCCGCACGGCCTTTGTGACCGTCGGCCTGATCAAGCGCATCTTGCACCAGATGACGCTCGGTGTTGTCCATGCGGTCCTGCAATTGCGCATTGCCATCCGAAACTCCGCCATGCAGATCATCGGGGTTATCATCCGTGACGTGGAATTCAGCCGGCAGCAGGTCGGGCGAAATCTGTTTGGACGGATAAAGAATGGTCAGACGCTCAATCAGGTTTTTAAGTTCGCGCACATTGCCGCGCCAGCGATGATGGCGCAGCAGATCAAGGGTTGCATCGTCAAAATGGATCGGATGGCATCCTTCGGCCTTGGCCTGATGATCGGCGAAATGGTCGACCAGTTTGATAATGTCCTCGCCGCGGTGGCGCAGGGCGGGGATATCAATGGTGATGACGTTCAGGCGGTAAAACAGGTCTTCACGGAAATTGCCCAACCGGACTTCCTCGGCAAGGTCGCGGTTGGTCGCGGCAATCACGCGGACATCGGCCGATGCGGAATGTTCGCTCCCGACCGGGCGATAGTCGCCGTTTTCAAGGAAGTGCAAGAACTTCGCCTGCAGCGCCAGCGGCAATTCGCCGATTTCATCCAGAAACAGACTGCCACCATCGGCAAGACGGACAAGGCCGGTGCGTTTCTGATGCGCGCCGGTGTAGGAGCCCTTTTCGGCGCCAAACAGTTCGCTTTCAATCAGCTGTTCTGGCAGGGCGGCACAGTTGACCTCGATAAAGGCGTTGGAGGCACGCGGGCTTTGGCCGTGAATTGCGCGCGCAACCAGCGCCTTGCCGGTCCCGGACTCCCCTTGCAGCAGGATGCGGCTGGCACTGCTTTGTGCGACACGGTCGATCGTTGTGCGCAATTCGCGCATCGGCGCGCATTCGCCAATCAGACCGTTGGTCGGGACATTGCGCTTGCGGTGGTAATCAAGCTCAAGCGCGGTGCGGTTCTGATCAAGGGTGGTGTTGATCGTGTGGATCAGCTCATCAAGTTCGAACGGCTTGCTCAGGTAATCGGCCGCACCAAGCTTGACGGCTTTCACCGCCGCACGGGTATCGCCATGGGCCGAAATCATGATGACGGGCACGTCGATATCAAGTTTGCGGATGCTATCAAGGACCTCCATACCATCGGCACCGGGCAGGCGCAGATCAAGCAGGATGATATCGAACTTGTTTTCACGGACTTGCAAAAACGCATCTTCACCGGAATGGACGCCGGTGACATCCATGCCTTCGGTACGAAGCGCAAAGCTTAGTGATCGGACGAATGATTCTTCATCATCAACGATCAGAATCCTGATCTGGCGGGGCATTTTTCGATGTTTCCTCCTTTGAAGTTTCCGATTTCGTTGCCGGGAACTTCAATGTGATTGTCGTGCCCTCTTGCGGGGCACTTTCAATATTGATTGAACCGTTATTTGACTCGACCAGTTGTTGGCTGATTGTCAGGCCAAGTCCGGTTCCTTTGCTTTTCATGGTAAAAAATGGCTGCACGACGTCAAGCAAATGCTCTTTGGGGATGCCGGAGCCATCATCGGTGACGCGGATTTCGACCTGATCGTGGTGGCGTTCTGCGCGCAGGCTCACTGTGCCGCCGGGCTGGCAGGCCTGAATCGCATTGATCCCGATATTGAGCAGGATCTGCAGCACCTGATCGGGGTCGACAAAGATCGTCAGGCGGGAATCGCCGCTGGTGTAAAACCGCACCTGGGCCTCTTCGGCGACCGGGGTCAGGACGCGCGATGACTGTCGGAACAGATCCCGTATTTCGGTTTCCTGCGGGCAAGCCTCACCCGGTCGGCCATAGGCCAGAAGATCATTCACCACGCGTGACAGACGATCAATCTGGTGGCCCATATCATCCAAAAGTGTTTTGCGCTCGCCATCGGGTTCCTTGCGCACAAGGGCCTGAACGGTGGTTTTCATCGTCGCCAGCGGATTGCGGACCTCGTGCGCCACACCGGTGGCAAACTGGCCCAGAACGGCAAGTTTTTCGGCGCGCACTGTCCGATCAATCAGGTCTTTAAGCTGCCAGGCCATGGTGTTGAAGGCCTTGGCGACCGTGCTGATTTCATCGCGACGGCGACCTTCGGGCAGGCGGTAATACAGATCGCCCGATGCAATACTGTGTGCCCCCTGAACAAGTGTATCGACCCGTCGGCGCAGACTGCGCGACAGGGCAAAAAAGATCGCCAGAATAACCACAATGATGACGGCGGCTGTCACCGTCAGCCAAAAGCGCGTTTCATCAATCGGCTGCAGGATGGTGCCCGGTCGAACACTCATCACAAGGTTCCATCCCGGAAGGATGCTGGGGCCTTCGATCAGTTCGCCAGTGACCTCGGTCGGCCGCCCGGTGGCATCAAGAACAATACCGCCCGGCGTGCGCAAAAGCGGATCAATCACGCCCGACACCCCGGCACTTGCCAGAAGCTCGGTCAGGGATGCCAGACGCACATGCAGGGCCACAGACGTGTTCTGCCCCAAGCCGGTATCGCGGATATGGGCCCGCATCAAGATCCAGCCGGAATTGCCATTTTCGGGCAATTTGGGACCGATAAACTCAATACCTTCGTGCTCTACACGCGGCAGGCCGGAAATATCCCAGCCGTTTTTCGACCAATAAGGCGGGCCGGATGCGGCTTGGCCGGCGACCAGGCGATCAAGATTGTCGTACCAGTCAAAAAACAGCACACCATAAAGGTCGGGCGAATCTGCCTCCACCCGAAGCAGGGTCAGGGCCTCTTCAGCCTGTGGGGAATTCGGCGCTTCAATAAAGGCCGGCAGGGCCGGGTGGTTGGACAGCGTAACCAGCTGATAGATGCGCGCATCAAGAAAGGCAGAAAGCTTGTTTGACGTTGCCGCGACCTGCGCACTGAGCCGTTCACCAGTCAGACGGTCAATCAGTTCATTGGAAAAGCGCTGATAAAAGAAACTGAGTGCCAGAAGCGCGCACACGACAACACCGACCGATAACAAGGTATATCGGCCCACAAGGCTTAGTCGTTGATTTCGGGACCAATGAAATCCGGTCACGAGCGTTCCCTGTTCTCAGCGTTTTTCGTTTTATTGTTTCCTAAGTTCTCGCCGAATTCCGCCAAAACGGCAATGCAAATATCTACAACTTTCCGGTGTGATGCTTTGGGTGGCCTTGCAATTACGTGTCACAAAGGGCAGCAATCAGCTTGATACATTTGACCTTGCCCATATATGCCAGCACTAAAAAACGCCCCGGAACGAACCGGGGCGTTTTTTGTTTTCGATGGGTTTTTACTTAGAACACGACACTTGGCAGCCAGTTGGCGAGTGACGGCCACAGCCAGATCACGAAAATGCCAAACAGCTGAAGGGCGATGAACGGAATGACGCCCTGATAAATCTGGCCGGTGGTGATTTCCGGCGGGGCGGCACTGCGCAGATAAAACAGCGAGAAGCCGAATGGCGGGGTCAGGAACGATGTCTGCAGGTTGATTGCAATCAGGATCGCCAGCCACACCGGATCGTGGCCCATCATGATCAGGCCCGGCGCAATCAGCGGCAGCAGGATCACCGTGATTTCAACGAAATCAAGGAAGAAGCCCAGCACAAAGATCAACGCCATGCAGAAGATCAGCGCCCCTGTCGGGCCACCCGGCATGGATTCAAGAATTTCTTCTACATGGTCTTCGCCGCCCAGCCCGATAAACACCAGCGAGAACATGCTGGCCGTCAGGATGGTGGCAAAGATCATTGAGCTGACCGTCATGGTCGACGTCAGGGCCGATTTCAGAATGTCGGTCTTCCATGCCTGACGCAGGCAGGCGAGGATCGCGATAATTCCGACAACAGCCAGCGTCACATAACCGGCACCCAACACATAATCGAAACCGGTCAGATCACTGCGCTGGAAACGCACTGGCGCGACACCAGCCATGACTGCAAGAATCAGAAGTGCCACAGTCCCGGTCAGAACCAGATTGCGGTTCGCCCCCTGACGGACGCCCGCCATCAGGATCGCGCCGATTGCACCCACTGACGCCGCCTCGGTCGGGGTGGCAACGCCGCCCAGAATGGCACCCAGCACGGCAATGATCAGAAGCACAGGCGGCAAAACTGCACCGACCACTTCGCCCACACTGGGGCGGCCATCATCACTTTGCACCGGTGGCATGTCGGCCGGGCGGAACACCCCGCGCAGCAGGATATAGATGATATAAATCGCCACCAGCGTCAGGCCGGGGATCAGCGCGCCGGCAAAAATCTGCCCGACCGAAATGGTTTCAATCGTGAACTTGCCCTGTTCGTATTGCGCTTGCTGATAGGCCGACGACATCACGTCAGACAGAATGATCAAAAGCGTCGAGGGCGGGATAATCTGGCCCAATGTGCCTGCGGTGCAGACAAGGCCCGATGCCATTTTGGGGTTATAGCCAGTGCGCAACATGGTTGGCAGGGCAATCATGCCCATGGCAATGACAGTGGCCCCGACAATCCCGGTCGAGGCCGCAAGCAACGCCCCCACCAGCACCACCGAAATGCCCAGGCCGCCGCGCAACTGCCCAAACAGTCGGCCCATGGTATGGAGCAAATCTTCGGCAATGCGGGATCGTTCAAGGACGACACCCATGACGACAAACAGCGGGATGGCGATCAGGACATCATTGGTCAGCGTACCAAACACGCGCTGACCGAACGCCCCCATCAGGCCGATATTCATCGAATCCGTGACCCAGCCGAGATAGCCAAAAATCACCGCCGTTCCGGCAATCGAAAACGACACCGGAAAGCCCAGAAGGATGCAGCCCATCAGGGCGGCAAACATCAAAAGATCAAGATATTCCATTAGCTTTGCGCACCCCGGTCTTCAACGCCACTGCGCAAGGCAATGATCTGTCTGAGCAAGCAGGCGACAGACTGAATAATCAAAAGAATGCAAAAGGCCGGTATCAGTGATTTCAAAAGCCAGACGGCGGGAATGCCACCCACCGAAATGGCCCCTTCCATCATCGCGATCGAATTGACCACCGACGGCCAGGTCCAATACAGCAGGGCTGCCATCGACGGGATTGCCAGTACCACATAGCCAAACGCATCGATCCGCGCCTTGGTCCTGTCGGTGGCTGCGGCATAAAAAATGTCCACGCGGACATGGCCATCAACCAACAGCGTATAACCCGCCCCCAACATGAACAAAGCGGCATGCAGATACAGAACGCTTTCATTTAGCGCAATCGAACTAAACCCGAAAACATAGCGCAGCATGACCACGGTAAATTGCAACAGAACCATCAAAAGTGCGAACCAGCGCACAGTCTTTCCGGTCCAAATGTTTACCTGATCAAGTGCATCAGCAAGGCGTTGCATGACATCTCCCCGCGAAAGGCACGCCTGAAAAGAAAAAACCGACGCTGGTTTGTCCAGCGTCGGTTTCAGTGTTTATCAGAAGCCGAGCGCTTTGGCGCGTGCATTCATCTGACCGTTATCGGCATAGGTCATGTAACCGCCGATCAGGTCACGGTAAGAAACAAAGCTTTCCGTAACTTTGCGGGTCAGTGCATCGTCGCTTTCGCGAAGCTCCGCAATCACCTCGGCACCGGCTTTGGCCATGGCTTCGACAACTTCGTCCGGAAGCTTGCGAACCTTGACATCCTGTTCTGCAACAAGCTGTTTCAGCGCCATGGCATGCTTGGTCTCGTACTCGGTCCAGACTTCGTTATAAAGGCTGTCTGCCGCGAACTTGACGACGGCTTTCAGGTCATCGGGAAGATCGGCATAGGCCTTGGCGTTCACCGCACATTCCTCGGCTGAGGACGGCTCACCAACACCCGGCCAGTAGTAGTTCTTGGCAACCTGATAGAAGCCAAGCGCACTGTCACTCCACGGGCCAATGAACTCACCGGCATCAAGCGCACCAGACTGAAGTGCCTGGAACATGTCACGGCCGCCCATGGCCTGAACCGCCATGCCAAGTTTCGAGCACATCTCCGATGCCAGACCGGTGGTACGGAACTTGAGACCCTTGAGGTCATCTACCGAGTTGATTTCGTTGCGGAACCAACCTGCCCACTGCGGGCCGGAGTTACCGCAAAGGAACGGTTTAAGACCGAACTGGCCATAGACTTCGTCATACAGTTCCTGACCGCCACCATAGTTCAGCCAGCCAACCTGTTCATCGGCACGCAGGCCAAACGGCTGCGACCCGAACAGAAGGATACCTTTGGATTTCGAACCCCAGTATGCCGGAACCGCGTGATAAATCTCGGCCGTACCTTCGGCGACGGCGTCAAAAACACCATTGCCCGGAACCAGTTCGCCAGCCGCATGAAGTTTGACTTCAAGACGACCGCCCGAAAGTGTGGTGATACGGTCTGCCAGTTTCTGTGCAGCGACACCCGGCCCAGGCAGGTTTTTCGGCCATGCGGTAACCATGTTCCACTGGCGCTTGTCCTGTGCGATGGCAGGGGTTGCGAATGTTGCAGCGGCCGCTGCACCTGCGCCGGCAACACCGGCGGTCAGAAATTCACGTCTTTTCATGTTAAGAAGCCTCCTTGATTGTACCCCAAAAGGGCGGTGCAGGGGCAATCGTCATTGCCCCCACGTGAAAGTTCGACTTACTTGCCGAGAATCCCGGGCAGGTTCAGCCCGTGTTCTCGTGCGCAATCCAGTGCGATGTCATATCCTGCATCCGCATGACGCATCACACCGGTTGCGGGATCGTTCCAAAGGACGCGTTCGACCCTTCGTGCGGCATCTTCTGTGCCGTCACAACAAATCACCATGCCGGAATGCTGCGAGAAGCCCATTCCGACACCGCCGCCATGATGCAGCGATACCCAGGTTGCCCCGGACGCCGTATTCAGCAGCGCATTAAGCAACGGCCAGTCACTGACCGCATCCGAGCCATCTTTCATGGCTTCGGTCTCGCGGTTCGGACTTGCGACCGAACCGCTGTCAAGATGGTCACGCCCGATGACGACCGGGGCTTTCAGTTCACCATTCTTGACCATTTCGTTAAACGCCATACCCAGACGATGGCGCTGTCCCAGACCGACCCAGCAAATACGCGCCGGTAGGCCCTGGAACGAAATGCGTTCGCGCGCCATATCCAGCCAGTTATGCAGGTGCGGATCATCGGGGATCAGTTCCTTGACCTTCTGGTCGGTCTTGTAGATGTCCTCCGGATCACCCGAAAGTGCTGCCCAACGGAACGGACCGATGCCCTTGCAGAACAGCGGACGGATATAGGCCGGAACAAACCCCGGGAAAGCAAAGGCGTTTTCAAACCCTTCCTCAAGCGCCATCTGACGGATGTTGTTGCCGTAATCGACCGTCGGGACGCCCGCCTCGTGGAAGGCAACCATGGCCTCGACCTGAACGCGCATCGAAGCACGTGCGGCCTTGGAGACAGCCTTGGGATCGGATTCCTGCTTTTCGCGCCATTCGGCAACGGTCCAACCCTGCGGCAGGTATCCATGCACGGGATCATGTGCTGATGTCTGGTCGGTGACGATGTCCGGGCGAACGCCGCGCTTGACCAGTTCCGGGAAGACATCGGCCGCATTGCCGATCAGGGCAACGGACTTGGCTTCGCCTGCCTTGGTCCAGCGTTCGATCATTTCAAGCGCTTCGTCCAGCGAATGGGTCTTCTCGTCGACATAACGGGTGCGCAGGCGGAAGTCTGCACGGGTTTCATCGCACTCGACTGCCAAACAGCATGCACCGGCCATCACGGCGGCCAACGGCTGTGCGCCACCCATGCCGCCAAGGCCACCGGTCAGGATCCATTTGCCCTTAAGGTCACCGTCATAATGCTGGCGGCCTGCCTCGACAAAGGTTTCATAGGTGCCCTGAACGATGCCCTGTGACCCGATATAGATCCACGAACCCGCCGTCATCTGGCCATACATCGCCAGACCTTTCTTATCGAGTTCGTTGAAATGGTCCCAGTTGGCCCAATGCGGCACAAGGTTGGAGTTCGCGATCAGAACGCGCGGTGCGTCCTTGTGGGTGCGGAATACACCAACCGGCTTGCCTGACTGCACCAGAAGGGTCTGATCATCTTCAAGTTCCTTCAGGCTGGCAACGATCTGATCGAAGTCCTTCCAGGTGCGCGCAGCCCGGCCAATGCCGCCATAAACAACCAGCTCATGCGGGTTTTCGGCAACATCGGGATGCAGGTTGTTCATCAACATGCGCATCGGTGCTTCGGTCAGCCAGCTTTTCGCCGAAATTTCGCTCCCGGTGTCGGGATAGATATCACGCTGGTTGTGACGCGGATTGTTGGTCATGACTTGCCTCTTAGTGCTGGGGCCAAATCGGCCAGTGTCTTAAGGATTTCAGTAAGATGCGTGCGCAATTTTGCTGCACGGCTTTCGTCATAGGACCAAGGGGCTTCCTCGGCCGTCAGATAGGTGGATTGCGCCAGTTCCATCTGGATGGCGTGTTGATTGATCTCCGGGCGGCCGTAATGGCGGGTGGTCCAGCCACCCTTGAAACGACCGTTCAGAACCGCACTGTATCCTTGGGCCTGCGAACAGATTTCCGACGTCAGCGTTTCGATCATCGGATCGCATGTCGCGCCCAGATTGGTGCCGATATTGAAGTCCGGCAGGGTCCCGTCAAACAGGAACGGAATGTGCGAGCGGATCGAATGGCAATCATAAAGGATCGCCACACCGTGTTTGGCGCGCACGCGCTCAAGCTCGGCGGCCAGTGCCTGATGATAGGGCGCGTGGAAGGTTGCCGCCCGATAGGCGATGTCATCCTCGGTCGGGGCAACGTTCCAGATATTCTCGCCGTCAAAATCGGTCAGCGGCACAAGGGTGGTGGTGTTTTGACCGGGATAAAGGCTGACACCTTCGGGGTCGCGGTTGGCATCAATCACATAACGATGGAACGTCGCACGCACCGTCGTCGCACCATCCAGCAACCCGTCATAAAGGGTGTGAATATGCCAGTCGGTATCAGCCAGTTCACGGCCACGATCATTCAGCTTTGCTGCAATGTCACCTGGCACAAAAGTACCCGTGTGGGGCAGACCCAGAACGACCGGGCTATCGCCGCGCTTGATTTCAACCGGGTTGGTCATGATTATGCATCCTCCCCAACGACAAAGCCCGAAAGCTTGGCCGCGGCGACAAGGGTGCCTTGGCTTACAAGCTCTGCGGCCTTGGCCAAATCCGGCGCCATGTAACGGTCTTCCTTGACGGTCGGAATGTCGGCACGAACGGATTTCAGAACATTGAGCAGCCCCGGGCTGGTCTTAAGCGGCGCACGGAATTCAACACCCTGCGCGGCACAGATCAGCTCGACACCAAGAATTTTGGAAAGATTGGCGTTCATCCGGGCCAGGCGGCGTGCGCCGTGGGCCGCCATCGACACGTGGTCTTCCTGATTGGCACTGGTCGGTGTGCTATCGGTCGAACACGGGTTGGCGAGATGCTTGTTTTCACTCATCAGGGCTGCGGTCGTGACTTCGGCAATCATCAGGCCGGAATTCAGGCCGGGCTCCGGGGTCAGGAACGGCGGCAAATCATGTGACAGGGTCGGATCGACCATCAATGCGACACGGCGCTGGGCAATTGCACCGATCTCGGCAACGGCAAGCGCGATCTGATCGGCGGCAAACGCCACCGGCTCGGCATGGAAGTTGCCGCCCGAAACAATGCGGCCGTCTTCTTTCAGAACCAGCGGGTTGTCGGTCACGGCATTGGCTTCGATCTCAAGCGTCTGACCGGCAAAGCGCAGCAAATCCATCGCCGCCCCGGTGACTTGCGGCTGGCAGCGGATGCAATAGGGGTCCTGAACGCGGGTATCGCCTTCGCGGTGGCTTTCGCGGATTTCCGATCCGGTCATCAGATCGCGCATCGCACGCGCGACATTGATCTGGCCTGGATGACCGCGCAGCGTATGGATTTCATCGACCAGCGGGGCGGTCGATCCCATGATGGCATCGGTCGAAAGCGATGCTGTGACAATCGAACTCGCCGCATTGCGCCATGCCGAAAACAGCCCGACCAGCGCGCAGGCTGTGGAAAACTGCGTACCGTTAATCAGCGCCAGGCCCTCTTTCGGACCCAGTACAACCGGGGTCAGGCCGGCCTTGGCAAGTGCCTCGCCACCCGGAAGGGTTTTACCTTCATATGTGGCTTCGCCCGCACCGATCATGACGGCTGCCATGTGCGCCAGCGGGGCCAGATCGCCCGATGCGCCAACCGATCCTTGCGACGGGACGACGGGGGTAACACCCTTGGCCAGCATGCCTTCGATCAGTTCGATCAGATCCCAGCGCACACCCGATGCCCCGCGACCAAGCGACAGCAACTTCAACGCCATCATCAAACGGGTGGTCGCGATATCAAGCGGCTCACCCACGCCGCAGCAATGGCTGAGGATCAGGTTGCGTTGCAGGGTTTCGGTATCTTCCGGGGCAATCTTGACCGAGGCCAGTTTGCCAAAGCCTGTATTCACGCCATATACCGCGTCGCTGCCGTCGGCCGCCTTGCGCACCATTGCGTTTGCGGCTTCAACATCGTCGCGGGCCGATGGGTCGAGTTTGACTGCGACCTGATCACGCCAGATGCGTTCAAGCTCTGCCAGTTTGACCGAGGCGGGGATAAGGGTGACAGTCATAATCTATCCTCAGGGCATATGTTGATGCGGTGGCGCAGTTATCTTTGGGTTCAGGCGGCGGTGCTTTCACCGCCAACAATGCGTTCGAACAGCGGGTTGAACCCGATGCGGTATGCAAGCTCGGCCGGGTGTTTGGCATTCCAGATGGCAAGATCAGCCCGCAGTCCCGGCTTGATCCGACCGGTATCCGACAGACCAAGGGCGCGCGCCGCATGGGCAGTCGCGCCAACAAGCGCTTCTTCGGGCGTCAGGCGGAACAGCGTGCAGGACATGTTCATGGTCAAAAGGATTGATGCCAGCGGCGAAGAGCCGGGATTGCAATCGGTCGCAATTGCCATCGGCACGCCGTGCTTGCGGAATGCGTCAATCGGCGGCAACTGGGTTTCATGCAGGGTATAAAACGCACCGGGCAGAAGTACCGCGACGGAGCCAGCCTTGGCCATGGCGACCGCGTCTTCTTCGGTGGCGTATTCAATATGATCGACCGAAATTGCCCCATATTCGGCGGCCAGTTTGGTGCCGCCGATGTTCGATAGCTGTTCGGCATGGAGTTTGACCGGAATGCCAAGCTCGCGGGCAACATCAAAAACGCGTTTGATTTGATCGGTGTTAAAGGCAATGCCTTCGCAGAAACCGTCAACGGCGTCCACCAGCCCTTCGGCGTGGGCGGCTTTCAGGGCCGGAATGCAGACATCATCAATATAGCCGTCCGGGTTGTCTTTATATTCAACCGGCACCGCATGGGCGCCAAGGAAGGTGGTCTTGATCCGCACATTACGATGATCGGCAATTTTCCGGGCTGCGCGCAGCATATTAAGTTCGGTCTCGCGATCAAGGCCGTAACCCGACTTGACCTCGATCACCGACACGCCCTCTGCCAGCAGCGCATCCACGCGCGGTAGGGCGGATGTCAGAAGATCCTCAATTGATGCTTCGCGGGTCGCCTTCACGGTCGAAACAATGCCGCCGCCAGCACGCGCGACTTCTTCATAGCTTGCACCCTGCAGGCGCATTTCAAACTCAACCGCGCGGTCGCCGCCATGGACAACATGGGTATGGCAATCAATCAGGGCCGGGGTGATCAGGCGACCTTCAAGGTCACGCACTGGACCGTCAAGATATTCGGCCGGGATGGCGTCATCCGCGCCAACCCAATCGATCAGGCCGTCCTTGATGGCAATCGCGCCGCACTCGATCAGGCCATAACTGTCCTGATCCTCAATCGTGACGATTTTTGCGTTTCGAAGCAGCATCGCGAAGCATCACCCCTTGATAAGTTTGTTATTAAAGATAATATGTACGTACATAATATTTCTGTCAAGACGGGTAGAGGCAATGAAGGTTCTTTGGGCAAATCAGGCACTTACGACATCAGGCTGGCAGCACAATGTCCGGATCGAGATTGATGAGAATGGCAGAATTGCTGCGATTCAGGCCGATTCTGCTGCGCCATCCGATGCCACGAGCAAAACCGATATTCTTCTTCCGGCGATCTCAAACCTGCACAGCCACGCGTTTCAGCGCTCCATGGCCGGCCTGACCGAAAGGCGCGGCCCTGATCCGCGCGATACCTTCTGGACCTGGCGGCAATTGATGTTCCGCTTTCTGGATCAGCTGACCCCGGACCATGTCGAGGCGATCGCAGCCTTCGTTCAGATGGAAATGCTGGAAGCCGGGTATGCCAACAATACAGAGTTCCATTACCTGCATCACCGCCCCGGCGGGCATTTGTATGACAATATCGCCGAGATGGCCGAACGTATCGCAGCGGCCACCGAAATCACCGGCATCGGCCTGACGCTTCTGCCGGTGCATTATCAATATGGCGGCTGTGACAAGCGCCCGCTTGGTCCCGGTCAAATCCGGTTTGGCAACGATCCCGACCAGTTTACCAAATTGTATGAGGAATCCGCTCGCGCAATCAAAAACCTTCCCGCGGATACGGTAATGGGTGTCGCGCCGCATTCCCTGCGTGCGGTGGGCCGTGAAGACCTGCTTGCGACAAGTCTTCTTTCCAAGGACGGACCGATCCACATGCATCTGGCCGAACAACTGGCCGAGGTCGATGAAGTTCGTGAAAGCTGGGGCAAGCGCCCGACCGAATGGCTGCTTGAAAATGCCGATGTTAATGCGAACTGGTGTTTGATCCACTGTACACAGATGGAAGAACACGAAACGCTTGCCCTCGCCAAAACCGGTGCTGTGGCGGGGCTGTGCCCGATCACCGAAAGCAGTCTGGGCGATGGTATCTTTGATGGCGTTCGTTATCTCAATGCCGGTGGCGTGATTGGTGTGGGATCGGATTCCAATATCCGTATTTCGCTTTCGGAAGAACTCCGCACATTGGAATACAGCCAGCGCCTGCGCGATAATTCCCGCGCGGCTTTGGCAACCGAACAAAAATCGACCGCACGGCGCATTTATGATGCAGCGGCCAAGGGCGGCGCACAGGCCGCCGGGCGCGATGCAGGCCGGATTGAGGTCGGCGCACTGGCCGATTTGATGGCCCTTGATGGTTCGGCGGTTGACCTGATCGGCCGGACAGGCGATACGATCCTCGATACATATATCTTTGCCGGAGATGATCGCATGGTGCGTGATGTCTGGTCGGCCGGTCGCCATGTTGTGACCGAGGGCCGCCACATCGCCCATGACGCAATCACCAGCCGGTATCGCAAAGTGATGGAACAACTCAAGGAAGCAGTGTGAACAGCACGGAACAGCAAAGCTGGCAATCCGTCCATGACGAGGTTTTGCGCCGCATTCATACGCGTGTTTGGAAGCCCGGCGATCTGATCCCCAAGGAAGTCGAGCTGGCCGAGCAACTTGGCTGTGCGCGGGCCACCGTGAACCGTGCGCTGCGCGAACTGGCATCCGAAGGGTTCCTGGATCGCAGGCGCAAGGCGGGCACGCGCGTGGCGGCCCACCCGGTGCGGCGCGCCAAGCTTGATATTCCGGTCATCCGGCTTGAGATCGAAGGGCGCGGACAGAAATATGCCTACGCCCTGCTGTTTAGCGAACGGCGCACACCGCCCCCGGAAATCTGCGCCAATCTGGGTGTCACGGCCGAAAGCGACATGCTGCATATCACGTCGCTTCATCTGGCCGATGGCAAACCGTTCATGTTTGAGGATCGCTGGGTGTCGATCAAGGCAACCCCGACGATCCTTGATGCCGATCTTGAAAAAATCAGCGCCAATGAATGGCTGGTGTTGCATGCACCCTATACGCGCGGCGATATCTATTTTTCCGCGGTCAATGCCAGCGCGGCAGAGGCGAAGGTGCTGCGCACCGACCCCGGCACATCGCTTTTCCTGATGGAACGTACCACCTGGGAAAATAACACCGGCATCACATCGGCCAGGCTTCTGTTTGCACCGGGCTATCGCAAGCATTCTGCGATCTGATTGCGGTTCTGGTGGGCGAAGTCGGCCATTGACCAGCTTTGCCAAATGTTTTCTTGAAGGCCACACCACATCGGCGCGTTACAGATTTTCGGAAATCAGAATTTCGATGCGAATGCGTTCCTGAGAGGCCAGTGTCTCGCGGTTTTCGCATTTGGCTCTGAGGGTGCGAATGGCGCTTCGTACAATGTGGCCGGGATCTTGATTGATCAGTGCATCAAGCCTGTTGTCACGTAACGCCTGTTCAGTGGATGGGGTGCGCTCGTGCGCAATGGTAATCAGTTTCTTGTCAGGGTTTAGCTTGCGTGCGCATTCAATTGCCAAACGCGCTTCCGAGCCCATGATGTACAATCCGACGATATCGGGGTGGGCGGCGAAGGCGTTTTCCAGAACAAGTTTGGTTCGTTCCGGATAGCCATGTGTTTCAAGGGTTGGCAGCGCATGGAATTGCGGGCAGCCGGGGCTCATGATGCGGTCAAAGCCAAGGCGCCGTTCAAGGCTGTCGCGAGATTGCATGGTTTCGGCAAGGACAAGGATATCACCCGATTGGGTGCCAAGAAACCGCGCCATAAGGCGCCCGGCTGTGGCGCCCGCGGCCACGTTATCAATGCCGACAAACGATTGGCCGTCTTCTTCCTGCTGGTTGGAAACAATAGCAACCGTCTGAATGCCGCGTTCACGCATCCGATAAAGCGCATCGCGAATTTGCGGGGTTTCCGGGGCCATGATTGCGATGCCGTCATATTCATCTGCTGACAGACGCGAAAGCGTTCTTGCTGCGCGATGGGGGTCATGGTCGTCAATGCGAATGACTTTTGTCTGGATCATCTCGGCCCGGCTGGCCTGATCAAATTCAGAGATATGTTTGATGATGACACTCAGGAACTCGTCACCGGAACGCGGCACGACAAATCCAAATCGATAGCCGCGCTGGCGGGCCAGTGTGGCGGCGACCTGATTGCGTTCAAAGCCGATGCGCGTGATTGCGTCGTTAACGGCATCGACGGTTTTCTGGCGCACACCGGATCGTCCATTCAGTACCCGGTCAACCGTCGCAAGGCTGACACCGGCGGCCTTCGCAAGATCTTTTGTGGTCGGTCTCATTGTTTCATAAGGCCCAGATTCAGTCTGTTTTTTTCTATCTTACCCTCAACCATCGGAGACGTCTCTGCAAGAAAATTGAGGTACGTACCGCAAAAAATGCTCATTTTGAGGTGCGTACCTCAAAAACTTGTGGTAGAAGTGTCGCAGTCGCTAAAAAGCTGCGACTTTCCAACGGGAGGAAAAACAAAATGAAATCAACAGTTTTAAAGACCGCGGTTGCGTCCGCAATCGTGGCAGGCGCGCTTCCAACAGCCGCCGCTGCAGAAGATCTAACCCTTTGCTGGGCGGCATGGGATCCGGCAAATGCCCTGGTAGAACTTTCCAAGGACTTCGAGGCCAAAAGCGGCCACAACATGAGCTTTGAGTTTGTGCCGTGGACCTCGTTTGCTGACCGTATGCTCAATGAGCTGAATTCAGGTGGTCAACTTTGTGATCTGATGATCGGCGACAGCCAGTGGATTGGTGGCGGTGCCGAAAACGGTCACTACGTCAAACTGAATGACTTCTTTGATGCGAACAGCATCGATATGGGCGACTTCATTCCGGCTACCGTGACCGGTTATGCCGAATGGCCCAAAAACACACCGAATTACTACGCGCTGCCGGCTTTCGGGGATGTGGTCGGCTGGACGTATCGCAAGGACTGGTTCGAGCGTCCGGAAATCCGTGCCGAGTATAAGGAAAAGTACGGCCGTGAACTGGGCGTGCCGGAAACCCTTGAGGAACTGAAAGATATTGCGCAGTTCTTCCAGGGGCGCGAGATTGATGGAAACACGGTCTATGGTGCGGCGATTTATACAGAGCGTGGCTCTGAAGGCATCACCATGGGTGTCACCAACGCGCTGTACAACTATGGTTTCCAGTATGAAAACCCGGATCAGCCCTATGATATTGAAGGGTTTGTCAATTCCGACGGTGCGGTCGCCGGGCTGGAGTATTACAAGGAACTTTATGATACCGCCACGCCCCCGGGGTCTTCGAACTGGTATATGGGCGAAAATATTGATGCCTATAAATCTGGCCAGGTTGCCCTTCAGATGAACTTCGCCTTCATCTGGCCCGGGGTTGAAGCCGATGCCAATGTTGGTGGTGGAAAATCGGGATACTTCCCGAACCCGGCAGGTCCGGAAGGGCAATACGCCCAGCTTGGTGGCCAGGGAATTTCGGTTGTTGCCTATTCCGAAAAACAGGATGCCGCGCTTGAATACATCAAGTGGTTTGCCCAGCCTGAAATCCAGGCCCGCTGGTGGGAGCTTGGTGGCTATTCTGCGCTGCGTGCCGTGGTCGAAGATCCCGGTTTCGCCAGCAGCCAGCCATATGCACAGACCTTCCTTGATAGCATGGCCATCGTGAAGGACTTCTGGGCGGAACCTGCTTATGCCGATCTGCTTTTGTCGATGCAGGAGCGCGTCCACAACTATGTTGTTGCCGGTGACGGCACGGCAAAGGAAGCGCTTGATGATCTGGTCAAGGACTGGATCGAAGTCTTCGAAGACGAAGGTAAGCTGTAAGTCGTCTTATTGAAGATGACTGGCTCTGGACCGGTCCTGGTGTGATGTGTAATTGCGCCGGGACCATTCCTGACAAAAGCAGAAACCGTGTGGCCTTGCCGCATGGTCAAGGGCATCCATAATGAAGAATATTCCGATCGAAAAGATCGCCAGCGCGACGCCGGACGGTGTGGCGCGGCACATTCGGGGCCTGTCGGACCGAAGCATTGCATGGATTTTTGTTGCACCAACGATCTTCCTGTTGCTGGCGATCAACATTTTCCCACTGATCTGGACGGTCTGGCTGAGCTTTACCAACAGCCGTGTAAACCGCCCCAACCGTGATGTTGATTGGGTGGGGTTGCGCAATTACGAGCGCATCCTGACCGATTCCGATATCTGGAACACGATGCAGGCAACGGCACATTTTCTGATCTGGACCATCGTCTTGCAGGTCCTGATCGGTTTTATGCTGGCATTCCTGATTAACAAGAAGTTCCGGGGTAACGACCTGTGGACGACGATAATTGTCTTTCCAATGATGCTGTCACCAGCGGTGGTCGGCAACTTCTGGACCTTTTTGTATCAGCCGCAAATTGGTCTTTTCAATTATGTCATCGCCTTCTTTAACGGTGCTGATCCGGCAAGCTTTTCGATGATTGGTGATGTGCATCTGGCACCCTGGGCAATCGTGATTGCCGATACCTGGATGTGGACGCCGTTCGTGATGCTGATCTGTCTGGCAGGTCTGCGATCAATTCCCGAAAGTATCTATGAGGCGGCCGAGTGTGATCGGGCGTCGAAATGGCGGCAGTTCTGGACGATCACGGTTCCCATGGTGCTGCCGTTCTTGATGCTGGCCGTACTGTTCCGCGGGATTGAGAACTTCAAGATGTTTGACCTTGTGGTCCAGCTTACGGGCGGTGGTCCCGGAAATACGACGACATTGACGTCAATCGATCTGAAACGCGAAGCCTTTGAAAAATGGCGAACCGGATATTCGTCGGCTTATGCCGTCATTCTGTTTGTCACTGTGTTCGGGCTTGCGTCGATTTATGTCAAAGCTCTCAACAAGGTAAAAGAAAGATGAGTTTTTCTGTTACAGAACCAAATAAGGGGACCAAATGGGTCGCCGGGGTCCTTGTTGTTGGCTATGCGCTGGTAACGATCGCACCCTTGTTATGGATCATTGCGACCGGGTTCAAGTCACCTGCTGATTCCATCGCCTATCCGCCAAAGGTGGTTTTTGAACCATCGATGGAAGGATATGTGAACCTGTTTACCGAACGTACACGGGCGACCGACGATATGCTTGAAGAAGCCGGGGAGCCCGAAACCTGGTACGAAGAAATCGCGCGCAATCAGGGAACCGTGATCAGCGGTCCGTCGCGCTATGGTGAACGTTTCCTCAACTCGGTCATTATCGGTTTTGGCTCAACCGCACTGTGCATGATCCTTGGGACGGCTGCTGCCTATGCGTTCAGCCGTTTTCGGGTGCCGCTCAAGGATGACCTGCTGTTCTTCATTCTTTCAACGCGCATGATGCCGCCAATTGCGGTCGCCATTCCGATTTTTCTGATGTTCAGAAATCTAGGGCTGAATGACACGCATTTGGGAATGATCCTGCTTTATACGGCCGTAAACCTGTCATTGTCGGTTTGGTTGCTGAAGGGATTCATTGATGAAATCCCGATTGAGTATGAAGAAGCCGCCCTCATTGATGGCTATACCCGTTTTCAGGCCTTCTACAAGGTGGTGTTGCCACAGGCGGCTACGGGCATCGCATCCACAGCAATCTTCTGTTTGATCTTTGCGTGGAACGAATATGCGTTTGCTGTGCTGCTGACGTCTGGTACTGCCCAGACAGCGCCACCCTTCATCCCGACAATCATTGGTGTGGGTGGCAAGGACTGGCCGGCGGTTGCCGCCGGGGCAACCATCTTCCTTGTGCCCGTCATGGTCTTCACCATCCTGTTGCGCAAACATCTGTTGCGCGGGATCACGTTTGGAGCCGTACGCAAATGAGCAATTTCATCAATAAACTTCTGATGCTGCGCCGTGGTCCATGGGAAATGGTGGCGTCGGTTCTTATTGCGCTGGGTGTTGTCATGCTGATGCAACCGTTTGCGATCACGCTTTACACCTATTCCTTTATCACCACGCTGATCGGAACAGTCATGTTCATCATCGTCAGCCATTTCCCGGAGTAACCCATGGCACAGATCAGAATTGAAAACGTGCGCAAGGATTTCGGGGCGTTTACGGCGGTTCAGTCGTCAAGCTTCACGATTGAAGACGGCGAGTTCTTCATGCTTCTGGGGCCGTCTGGCTGTGGCAAGACGACCACGCTGCGCATGATGGCCGGGCTTGAATTGCCAACCCGGGGCGAAATCTTTATCGATGGCGAGGAAGTGGGCCAAAAGCCTGCGAGCCAGCGCGATATTGCCTTTGTTTTTCAGATGTTTGCCCTTTATCCGCATATGAATGTGCGCGCCAATATCAGCTATCCTCTGAAAAGTCAGGGGATGAAATCAGGCGATATCAAGAAGAAGGTCGGGGAAGTTGCCGAGATTCTTGGCATCACGAACATCCTTGACCGCCCGGTTGGCGGGTTGTCCGGCGGTGATCGCCAGCGCGTTGCGTTGGGTCGGGCAATTGTCCGTGACCCCAAGGCATTTTTCATGGATGAGCCGCTTGGTGCGCTGGATGCCGAGTTCCGCGAACATATGTCCGAGGAACTGCGCGCGCTGCATGACCGGATGGGGGCAACCACGGTTTACGTCACCCATGATCAGCTCGAAGCAATGCAGATGGGCGACAAGATCGTGGTTATGAACCATGGCGTTGTCGAACAGTTTGGCGTTCCCCAGGACATCTATGACTGGCCTGCGACCCGCTTTGTTGCCGAATTTATCGGATCGCCACCAATGAACTTTCTTGAGTTCGACGGGATGATTGGCACTGGCGGAACAGAGGTACGGTTAAACGATGTCCCCATGGAGGTGCCGCAAAGCCGCGAAGGAGCAAATGGCAAACTGACATTTGGCATACGTCCCGAACATGTCGATTTTGATGATGATGCGCCCTATCGCGGGCGGGTGATTGCGACCGAGTATCTTGGCACCACCCAGATCGTCACTTTCGATACGCCAAATGGTTTGCTCAAGGCGCGTGTCCCCAGCCATGAAGTGGTAACGAACGGGCAGTTGATTGGTCTGCGGTTTGATCCAAGAACCATCACATTGTTCGATGCCCAACATGGCAAGGCATTGCGTTCACAGGCGAATGAAGGAGTGCTCGGACATGGCTGAGGTAAGCTTGACCGGCGTAACCAAGCGTTTTGGGGCGGATGTGGCGCTTGATGATGTGACTATGACCATTCCGCATGGTTCTTTTGTTGTGCTGCTGGGGCCGACCGGGGCTGGAAAAACCACAACGCTTCGCATGGTTTCGGGGCTTGATAAGCCGGATGCCGGGCAAATCATGATTGGTGGCCGCGACATGACCGGGCTGACCCCGGCGCAACGCGACGTCGCCATGGTGTTTCAGCAATATTCGCTTTATCCGCATATGACGGTGCGCGAAAATCTGGAATTCCCGCTGAAATCACCAATTCTGAAAACGCCCAGGGATGAAATCAAACGCAAAGTCGGTGAAATCGCCGAAATCTTGCAGATCAGTCACAAGCTGGACAACAAGGCGACCGAGTTGTCAGGCGGCGAGATGCAGCGTGTGTCAATCGGGCGGGCGCTGGTGCGTAAACCAACAGTTTATCTGATGGATGAACCGCTAAGTTCCCTTGATGCCAAGCTGCGTGCAGATCTTCGGGTTGAACTGAAATCCATTCAGGCGGACTCGGGTGCGACCCTTTTGTACGTTACCCACGATCAAATCGAAGCCATGACCATGGCAACCCATGTCGGGGTGCTTGATCAGGGGCGGTTGGTTCAGTTCGGGGCACCGCGCGAGATCTATGAAGATCCGGTCAGTATCTATGCGGCAAGCCGCCTTGGCCTGCCACGGATCAATGTTCTGCCTGCCGATGTTTTTGCAGGCGCCCCCAGCGGCGCAACCCAAATCGGATTGCGTCCGGAACAAATCATTCAGGGCGAGGGCGAAGAAAGCTTTGTCCAGCGGGTTGAGCATCTTGGGGATCAGACGCGCCTGCATCTGACGTTCAAGTCCCATGACCTGATCACGGTCACCGATGCCCACACCGAACTGAAAACCGGAGACATCGTCAAGATTAGTCCACGGAACCCATTCTACTTCGGCGCTGATGGCGCCCGGATGGCCTGAAGGAGATCACAATGGCCCAATTCATAAACAATAAAGACGCGACTGTAACCGAAGCCATTGACGGTGTGATAAAGGCATCCGGCGGTAAGTTGGCCCGGATTGACGGTTATCCGCATATTCGCGTGGTTGTGCGCAACGACTGGGACAAGTCAAAGGTTGCCATCGTGTCTGGTGGTGGTTCCGGCCATGAACCGGCACATGCCGGATTTGTCGGGGCGGGCATGCTTACGGCAGCTGTTTGCGGGGATGTGTTTGCATCTCCGTCGGTTGACGCGGTGCTTGCCGGTATCTTGTCTGTCACCGGCCCGTCAGGGTGTTTGCTGATTGTCAAAAACTATACGGGCGACCGGCTGAATTTTGGTTTGGCAGCAGAACGCGCGCGTGCTTTTGGTCTTAAGGTCAACATTGTCATTGTTGATGATGATATTGCCTTGCCGGACTTGCCGCAGCCCCGCGGTGTGGCGGGGACGCTTTTTGTTCACAAGATAGCAGGTGCGATGGCCGAAAGCGGGGCGTCGCTTGAAGATGTCACTGCGGCTGCCGAGCGGGTGATTGCCGGGACCAAATCCATCGGCATGTCACTTGATACCTGTACCGTTCCGGGTTCCCCCAAGGAAAACCGCATTGGTGATGGTAAGGCAGAGCTTGGCCTTGGTATTCACGGTGAAGCGGGTGTTCAGCAGATTGATTACCATAATGCCGAACAGGCCATGGCTGCGGTCACGGCCAAACTTGCTGCGGTGATGGAAAACAAGCCGCATGTGGTGTTGCTCAACAACCTTGGCGGGACGTCTGTGCTTGAGATGGCGATTCTGGCAAACGACCTGATCAATTCGTCGATTGCCAAGAATCTGAAATTCATCGTAGGGCCAGCCGCCATGATGACGTCGCTTGATATGCGGGGCTTTTCTGTTTCCGTGTATCCGGTTAGTGCCGAAGACCATGCCTGGTTGTCGGCACCCTGCGCCCCGTCGGCGTGGCCTGGATGCAACCCGATAAAGCCGGTCAGTGTTGTTGAGCTTCCCGATGGACTGACGCCGATACAGCCGATCCCCTCTGAACACCGGCAGACAGCGGCGTTCCTGACCCAATGCTGTCACATTCTGATTGATGCCGAGAATGACCTGAATGCGCTTGATGCCAAGTCAGGTGACGGGGATACAGGCTCAACGCTTGCCACTGCCGCAAGGGCCTTGATGGGGGCGCTTGATCGACTGCCGCTTGCCGATCACACCCAGCTTTTGCGCGCCATCGGGCAGGAGCTTAGCCAGACAATGGGCGGATCATCCGGTGTGTTGCTGGCAATCTTCTTTACCGCTGCCGGTGATGCGGCCTCAAGCGGGCGCTCGATGGTCGCATCGCTCAAGGACGGTCTGGAGCGGATGCAGCAAATCGGGGGGGCTGAGCTTGGTGATCGCACCATGGTTGATGCCCTGAAACCCGCACTGAATGCTCTTGAAGAAAAAGACCTTTCGGCTGCGGCAGATGCTGCGCGCAAGGGGGCTGTTCATACCTCGACCATTGTGAAGGCAAAAGCCGGGCGCGCATCCTATATCAATGCCGAACAGCTTGAAGGTCATATTGACCCCGGGGCCGAGGCCGTAGCCCGTTTGTTCGAACAGCTCAGCGCCCAGTAAAACAACAAGCTTGCATCAAAACACCCCCGTCATTCGTTATGTGACGGGGGTGTTTTGCAACCACTAAATCCAGGTGACGCGGTTTTGTTGGTGCTGTCTTCGGGCCAAGGGCACGGGCCACGGGATCCGCAGATATCCTCTACGCGAAATGCGGGCGGCAAGCAGACTACTTCAAATGCGTTGCCAGAAATTCTTGCGTGCGGGCATGGGCCACTTCAGCAGCGGCGGGGACATAGGCTGTGCGCGCTTCGTTGGCGAAGGCATGACCGGCTTCATACATGTGGATTTCCATGTCGGGCATGGCGGCCTTTGCCTCTTCGATCATCTCGATCGGCACGTGACTGTCGGCAAGGCCAAAATGTCCAAGGAACGGCTTGGCCAACGGGCGGTCCAGATACAGGTTCAGCCGTGTCCCGTAAAATGCCACAGCTGCCGCGATATCAAGGCTTTGGGCACAGCGCAAAGCCAAACCACCGCCCCAGCAAAAACCGATCACCGCAACTTTGCCGCCATTGGCCTTGAGGGCGTTGATGGTGGCATCAATGTCACAAAGATTGTCTGACAGGTCAGACGCCATCATCAAGGCGCGGGCCCGCTCGAAATCGTTGAAGTCGACAGCCGCCTTGGGTTCAATCCGGTCAAACAGGGCAGGGACGGCAACCTCATAGCCAAGTTCAGCATACTTTCTTGCAACACCCTTGAGTTGATCGGTGACGCCAAAGATTTCTTGCAGGATCACGATACCGCCGCGGCGCGCGCCAACAGGGTCTTCAAACCAGCAATCCAGTGTATGGCCATCAGCCGCAGTTATGGTTTTCATCATGGTCGTCGTTTCCGTTTCATGCCGAACTGATTTTGGCTGCGATGATATCGAATTGCCGGACCAGAACAATGCTGTTGAATTAATTGGATAATGTTTTGTCCAAGAGGCTTGCCTTGGGGGAACATGATATGACATCAATATTGTATGAGGAATAACCCATCTTTTTGCAGCGTTTGGCGAAGAACAAGACGCGCAAATCATCCCAATGACGAACTCAGGAGAGAGAATTCATGAAGCTTTTGCGCTATGGCCCATTGGGGGCAGAAAAACCGGGGCTTTGTGATGTTGGTGGTGTCATTCGGGATCTGTCGGGTGTGGTTGATGATTTTGATCCGACCACGATTTCTGATGAAACCTTTGCGCGTATTGCAGCACTTGATCCTGAAAGTCTGCCTGTTGTGTCGGGCAACCCGCGCATTGGGGCCTGTGTCGGCCAGCCGGGCAAGTTCATTTGTATCGGGTTGAATTATTCGGACCATGCGGCTGAGGCTGGTATGGACGTTCCGCCCGAACCAATCATTTTCTTTAAGGCGACGTCGGCCGTGTGCGGCCCGAATGATGCCATCGAAATCCCGCGCGGTTCGACAAAAACCGACTGGGAGGTCGAGCTTGGCATTGTGATTGGCAAGCATGCCAAATATGTCGATGAAGCCGACGCGCTTGATTATGTCGCAGGCTATTGTTTGATCAATGATGTCTCGGAGCGCACTTTCCAGCTTGAGCATTCCGGTCAGTGGGTGAAAGGCAAAAGTGCTGATACCTTTGGCCCGACGGGTCCGTGGCTTGTGACCCGCGACGAGATCGAGGATCCGCAAAACCTTGCCATGTGGCTTGATGTCAATGGTGTGCGCTATCAGGACGGCAGTACGAAAACCATGGTGTATGGCGTGGCCCATGTGGTCAGCTATCTGTCGTGCTTCATGAGCTTGCAGCCGGGTGACATCATCTCGACCGGTACGCCGCCTGGTGTTGGCATGGGACAGAACCCGCAAGTTTACCTCAAGCCGGGTGATGTCGTGGAACTTGGAATCGAGGGCTTGGGTGCGCAACGCCAGGACGTCGTCCAAGGGTAACGACAGGCGGGTATATTCGATAAATTCCTTGTTGCACAAAAGTTTCACACGATTGTGATGGGCGTCCGGCAACTGCCGTGAACGGCGATGCCCAAAGGCTTTAAGCCGCCAAAAGCTTGGATTTGTGCGATGCAGAACTCCGTGGCGACAAAAAATGTTGCCACGGACCTTGCGGTTTGCCCGATTTGGGACATTTTTCTACAGGACAAAGTGCATTGACGTTGGTTTGTTCTGCAGTGTAAGTGACTAATAGTCATCATTGTTTGACGAAAACACGATATGAGATGCGTGTCCAAGGGGTATGGGGATACCGTGCGCGAATGCGCCCTTAAAGGATTGGTGATGCATATGTCTAATCTTGCGTTTAATGTGAAGGAGTCCTGGCCGGCTGCAGTCGAATCAATGGATGTTTCGATTGAAGACGCCTCCCCTGTTTCTGAAACTTCCAAGCAACAAGATAATGTTGACAGCTTTGCGTTTGCAGACATTTATCTGCGCAATGCGCCTTGCTTTTTGAAGGGTATGTTGCTGCAAGCCCGCGGCGATAATGTCGAGGTTTCGCTGCGCAAACCAGATGCCGGTTTGCTGGCCTTTGAAAAAGGCGCCTGCGAGCTGAGCGCGACCTACCTGTTTTTGACGGTTGCAATGTCTGCCGCTGACGAGGAAAGTCTTGCTGAAATGCAGGCCTATTTCGAACAAAAGCTGCGGACCCTGTCGCCGCAGGCCAAGTTCGAGATCGATTGGCGAAATAAATGAACAATCGTCATTTGTTGATACTTCAAAAGCCCGTTCAGTTTTGAACGGGCTTTTGTGTTTGTTAAGGTAGCCAAAGGCTGGTTTCTGTTTGCAGGCCCAGTTGCAAACCTGTTGACGTCAGGAAGGTGTTCGCGCGTATGACGTCGGACGACTTAGCTGTGCATTTCGGCTTTGCACCGGTGTTGGTCATTCGACGATAAATCTGGCGCGTGCTGTGCGCACAACCTTGGTAATATGCTCTGCAATTGCCGCGACGCTCCGGGTGTCCTTGGTGTCCGGATGCTGGAGCATCCAGTAGTTTCGGGTGAAGCGGATTTCAGGCAGCAGGCGGACAAGGTCGGGGATGCCTTCGGTGGCGTAGTCATGCAGGATGCCAATACCATATCCGTTGCGCACCGCCTCCATCTGGGCCACCACACTGCCGCATTCAAAGCGACGCTTCATCAGTTTGCCAAGGCGGGCGGCATAATCCAGCGCGCGGCTGTAAATCAGATCCTCGATATGGGTGACAAACAGGCGGTCCGTCAGATCGGCCTCGGTTTCGACCGCGCCAAAGCGTTCGATATAGGATTTCGTGGCATAGACACTCAACGTGTAGTCGGTGAGTTTGCGGATTACGAGCCGGCCCTGCTTGGGGCGGTCAAGTGTAATGGCAATGTCGGCTTCGCGCTGGGACAGCGAAAAGGTGCGTGGCAGCGGCACCAGCTGAATGACAAGGTCCGGGTGGTTTGACGCAAAGTGAGCCAACTCACTTGCCAGAAAATAGTTGCCCAATCCATCCGGTACGCCGACGCGGACCGTGCCGCTGATCATTTCGGACTGGTTGGAAACGGCATTGCCGGCGCGCAAGAAAGCCGATTCAGCAGCCTCTGCCGCCTGCATCAACTCCTGTCCCGCCGGGGTCAGGTCCGATCCGGTGGTGCGCCGTTCAATCAGCTTGGTGCCAAGTTCCTGTTCAAGTGCCGTCAGCTGCCGGCCCACCGTTGCGTGGTTCAGGCCAAGCTGCCGGGCAGCGGCAAGGATCTGGCCTTGGCGGGCAACAGCCAGAAAGATGCGGAAACGATCCCAATCCATGACGGGTCTGGTCCTGTGGTGACTTTAAATTTTGCACATCGAGTTTGCGGAAATGATAATTGATGTGCATCCCTGTGCATAGTCATAATGGGTACAGGTTATGAGGGGTAAAACCCCCACTTATATTAAGTATCAAGATCGTCCCACGGATCATCAGGTTTATCGGGAGAAACCCAATGGCAACCCAACTTACCCATTACATCAACGGCAAACGTGTTGCCGGTACGTCCGGGCGTTCGGCACCGGTTTTCAATCCGGCGACGGGTGCCGAAAGCGCGACGGTTGATCTGGCGTCCAAGGCCGAAGTCCGCGCAGCGGTTGAGTCCGCATCCGCAGTCGCGGCCGAATGGGCGGCAACAACGCCGCTGCGCCGTGCGCGCATTCTCAACAAGTTCCTCGGCATCCTCGAAGATCGTTCTGAAGAACTCGCTGCCGCCATTACCGCCGAACACGGCAAGGTTCTGTCCGATGCGCTGGGCGAAGTCACCCGCGGGATCGAGGTTGTCGAGTTTGCAACCGGTGCGCCGCAGCTGCTGAAAGGTGAGTTCACCGAGAATGTCGGTACCAAGGTTGACAGCCATTCCATCCGTCAGCCGCTGGGCATCGTTGCCGGTATCACGCCGTTCAACTTCCCGGCCATGGTGCCGATGTGGATGTTCCCGGTCGCCCTTGCTTGCGGCAACTGCTTCATCCTGAAACCGTCCGAGCGCGATCCGTCTGCCTCGCTTCTGCTGGCAGAATGGCTGACCGAAGCCGGTCTTCCGGACGGTGTGTTCAACGTTGTTCAGGGTGACAAGGAAGCGGTGGATGCGCTTCTGTTTGATCCGGATGTTTCGGCCATCAGCTTTGTCGGCTCGACCCCGATTGCCAAATACATCTACGAAACCGCAACCGCACAGGGCAAACGTTGTCAGGCCCTTGGCGGGGCGAAAAACCACATGATCATCATGCCGGATGCCGACATGGATCAGGCGGTTGATGCCCTGATGGGCGCGGCTTACGGTTCGGCTGGCGAGCGTTGCATGGCCATCTCGGTTGCTGTTCCGGTTGGCAAGAAAACGGCAGATACCCTGATCGAAAAGCTGGTTCCGCGCATCAATGAACTGCGTGTGGCGCCGGGCACGGATCCGACGGCCGAAATGGGCCCGCTGGTCACCGCTGCACACCGCGACAAGGTTGTTGGCTATATCAACAAGGGTGTCGAAGAAGGTGCCAAGCTGGTCGTTGATGGCCGTGATATCAAGCTTCAGGGCTATGAAGACGGCTACTTCGTTGGTGGCACCCTGTTTGATGACGTCACCCCGGATATGAGCATCTACAAGGAAGAGATCTTTGGTCCGGTTCTGTCGGTGGTGCGCACCGATGATTTTGATACCGCAGCCAAACTTGTTGACGATCATGAATATGGCAACGGCACCGCGATCTTTACCCGCGACGGTGACACCGCACGTGAATTTGCGGCGCGTACCCAAACCGGTATGGTTGGCATCAACGTGCCGATCCCGGTTCCGATGGCCTTCCATTCGTTTGGCGGCTGGAAAGCATCGCTGTTTGGTGACCATCACATGCATGGCCCGGAAGGCGTTCGCTTCTATACCAAGCTGAAAACCATCACCTCGCGCTGGCCGACCGGTATCCGCAAGGGTGCTGAATTCGTCATGCCGACGATGAAATAAGCGACGGGTTAAGCATTGCGATCATCGCAATGAGCAAGAATGAGCAAGGGCGTGCAAAGTTTGTTTTGCGCGCCCTTGTTGTATCTGGAAGGTGGATTACTTGGCCAGGGTATCGGGTCTTGCCGGGGCAATGGACTCCATCATCTCGCCGGGGATGAAAACGCGGAACGTCGCCCCCTGTCCTGCCGGGCTTTCAGCCCAGATTTTGCCCTGACAATGTTCGACGACATGTTTGGCGATTGCCAGTCCAAGGCCGGAACCGGATGGTTTGGGTTTGTCGTCGGCGTATTTTCCGCCCCGCGAGAATTTGTCAAAGATGATCTCAAGCTCGTTGGGGGCAACGCCGTTGCCGTTGTCGGTGATCGACACCAGATAACCGCCATCCATGGCCTCGCCCCGGACCGAGACCTCGGGATGATCGGGGTCAGAGAACTTGGCCGCGTTGGAAAGCAGGTTGATAAAGACCTGTGTCAGGCGGTCCCGGTCGACATGCAACAATACCGAGTTGCGCGAATATTCCGTGGTCAGCACCACGCCCTTGGAATCAAACAGGCCTTTGACCGCATCGATGCTTTCATCAAGCACCGTACGCGGGTCCACCTCGACCGCACGCCAGTCGGAATGACCGGCTTCCAGACGGGCAAGATCAAGATGATCATCAATCAGGCGTGTGAGACGTTCGCTTTCACGGACAATAATCTCAAGGAAGTGGTCGGCCTGTTTCGGGTCAAGGTTGGGCGAATCGACCAGAATCTCGGAGAAGGACCGGATCGATGTCAGTGGGGTTCTGAATTCATGACTGACCATTGTCAGGAATTCATCCTTGAGCCGGTCCAGTTCCTTGAGCCGTTCATTGGCCGCGCGCAGCTCGGCGGCGGTTTTTTCAAGCTCTCGGGACTTGGTTTCAAGGCGTTGGGAATACTCGATGACGTGCGATGTTTCTTCAAGAATCTCAAGCACTTCATCAAGACTGACCATCTCCCCCTTGGCAACAGATGACACCATGACACGCGCCGATGCCGCCCCGATGGACCCCGCCAGCAGGCGTTCGGTAAAGGCGATCATGTCGGCATCGGCTTCGCCCTTGCCCCGCCACGAAGGATCAATGCTTCGGTCAAACTGGCGGAAGGACTGATAGGCGCGATCCCGGCCCAAAAACCGTTCAACCAGTTCATAAAGATCATTGGCCGAGGCCGATGACCGCCAGATCACCGTATCCTGACCTTTGCGCGAAAAGGCATCGACAAACAGGGTTGCCTGAATGCGTTCAAGCGCACTTGGTACGGTAAACAGGCTGATCAGGACATAGGCGGCAGTATTAAGCGAAATCGACCAGATCAGGGCATGGGTCAACGGCGCAAAATCGGTCAGGCCAAACAGGCTTTCGGGGCGCAACCACGGATGGCCAAACGCGCCGTTCAGAATTAATGACGGATCCATCCAGCCACTGTCGGCAAGCGATGGCAGCAACAAGGTATAGCCCCAAACGGCAAAGCCGATGGTCAGTGCGACCTGCGCACCGGTGCGTGTGCCACCCTTCCAGTACAGGCCGCCAATCATGATCGGGATGAACTGGGCAATGGCGGCAAAGGAAATCAGGCCGATTTCAGCCAAGGCATCGCTGGCCCCGGCAGACCGGTAATAGGCAAAGCCCATAAACACCACGACAACGATGGAGGCGCGGCGGATAAAGATCAAAAGCCCGGTCAGGTCATCACGCTCGGTCAGGCGCAGTGGGCGAATACGCAACAGGGCCGGGACAATCAGGTCGTTACATACCATGGTGGAAAGGGCGATGGTCGCAACAATCACCATGCTGGTACTGGCCGAAAGTCCGCCAACATAGGCAAGAAGGGCCAGCAAGGATTGGTCTTCAAAAAGCGGGACGGAAATCACAAAGAAATCCGGGTCCGACCAGACCGGAAGTGCGCCAAGCCCGGCAAGGGCAATTGGTAGAACAAACAGGTTCATCGCCAGAAGATACAGCGGGAACGCCCAGCTTGCGGTGGCGAGATGACGTTCATCGACATTTTCAACGATGATGACCTGAAACTGGCGCGGCAGACACAGGATGGCAGCCATCGACAGCATCATAAGCGTCAGCCAGCGTGAACTGCCATTTTCCGGCAGCATCAAAAGTTTTGCCGTATCGGCGTTTTCGGCTGATTGCGCAAACAGATCGCCAAGCCCGTCATACATCACGAACGAGACAAAGAAACCAACGGCCAGAAGGGCAAACAGCTTAACCAGACTTTCAAAGGCGATGGCAGCAACCATGCCCTCGTGATGTTCGTCGGCATCAATAAAGCGCGTGCCAAACAGAATGCCAAAAAGCGTCAGGCCAACAGCGGCCCAAAAGCCACTGTCGGAAAAGACGCTGACGGTCTCGCGGACCGGCTCGATCATGCCGTGATCCCAGGCCGTCAGCACCGTATAGCTGGTGGCGATTGCCTTGAGCTGAAGCGCGATATAGGGCGTGGTGCCAATCACCGCGATCAGGGTCACAAGGACGGAAAGCTGGGTGCTTTTGCCATAGCGTGACGAGATAAAGTCAGCGATTGACGTGATACGGTGGGCCTTGGAAATGCGCAGCATCTTGCGCAGCAAAAACCACCAGCCCAGAAAGATCACGGTCGGTCCCAGATAGATCGTCAGATATTCAAGCCCGTTGCGTGCTGCCGTGCCAACAGCGCCATAAAACGTCCAGGACGTGCAGTAAACCGCGATGGATAATGTATAGACCGTCGGGTTGCGGACCCAGGAATGTCCGTCACGCGCGCGCTTGTCGCCCCACCATGCAATCGCATAAAGCAGCCCGACATAAATCAGCGAAACGAGGATGACCAGTTCCGAGGACAGCATGGGCTATTTCCTCTCGGTCTGGGCAGCGTTGCGAAGTGCGCTTGTTAGAACAGCACACAGCGCAATCAGTATGGCCCATCCGACAAAAAAATAGACAAACAGGATCGGCAGGCCAAGGATCGTGCCATCAAGCGAAAACATGCCCACGATTGGTGGCAGCCAGATGAACAGGGCCACCAGCATCAGGACAAGGGCGCGTTCGGTAAGTCTGCGTGGCGGTGTGATGGGCGCCTCCTGCCGGTTGATGGGGAACGCGAACGCGCGTTTCAGTTCGCGTTGCGTTCCAGCAGGGCCTTGACCCGGGACACAACATCGCGTGTGGAAAATGGCTTGGTCACAAAATCATCGACACCAAGCTCAAGACCCTTGCGACGGTCCACTTCGCGTGTCTTGGCGGTGAGCATCATGATCGGCACTTGCCGGGTGTTGGAATCGCCGCGCACGGCGCGCACGACTTCAAACCCATCGCAAACAGGCATCATGACATCAAGTAAAACCATGTCCGGAATGTCGCGCGCAATCATGGAAATCGCGGTGCGCCCATCGGTGGCGACGCTGACATCATAGCCTTCCTTCTCCATCAGGAAGCTCAGGGACTCGACAATGGTTTCCTCGTCTTCGGCAATCAAGACCTTTGGTCTCTCATTCAAGGACGTTCTCCCGATTTTTCGGATTGTTATACCCCCAATCCTAGCGGCTAATGCGCTGAATGATAATGCTACTTTGGGGTGGTATACATAAGGTATTGCTGTTGATGGTGTCGGCCTCTCATTTCGCAGCCATTTTGGGTGTGCCTTCCGCCATTTCATAAGCGCGTTGCGCACAGTCATTACGTGGGCATTGTCGGCACGATATACCAACCGGAACGGCTGATTCCGGTCGATCAAGCGACAAACGGTCACCATAGACGACATCATTCGAGAACACCGTATCACATCCGATCATCACCGAATGAACCGATCGCGGCACCCCATACCCCCCGGCGCCTGATCGCAGGGCACGCGCGACAAACAGATATTCACTGTCATCGGGCAGGCGGACAAATTGCGGAATAACACGTTCGGGCGCGGTATAGGCTTCGTGCACGACCCAGCGGGGGCAGGCGCCGCCATAGCGTGGCAATTGCAGGCCGGATGCCGAAAAGCGCTTGGAAATATTTCCGGCAATATCCGTTCGCACCAGATGAAACGGAATGCCTTCGGCTCCGGGGCGGCGAAGCGTGGTCAGGCGGTGGCAAACTTGCTCCCAGCTTGCGGCATAGCGTTGCTGAAGCAGTTCGATATCGTGGCGCATGCTGCGCGCATCATCCAAAAACGGCTCATAGGGAAACAGCAATGCCGCCGCCGCATATGAAATCAGGGCTTCTGATGCGCGAACCCGGCCTGCTTCGCTGCTGACCTGGGCCTGATCAAGGATTTCATTGATTGGCTCGGCAGCCTCAAGGCGGCAAATGGTGCGGGCCGCCTGAAAACGGGCCGAGGTGATCGGCAGGGCGCGCGATACGCGCAGTGTGTTGTTTTTGGCATCCCATTGATGGCCGCTTGTCAGGAAATCTTCGGACGGCAGGCGTTCGATCCGGGTTTTGTGGCGGTCCTCAAGATAGTTGATCAGGTCAGTCAGATAGAGCCCGCCATCCGGATCAATCACCGGGCGCATCTTGTGGGCGTGGTCTTCAAGGCTGGGGAAATGGTTGGCATTGTCATACAGCAGGTCATCGACTTCCTCGGCCGGGCTGGCGGCGGGGCGACCGGCTTCGCCTCGTTCAAGAAAGTTGAAAATCTCGGTCGCGGATTCAGCAAGGCGCTGGGATTCCTGTACCAGTGTCGCGTTAAAGCGTGCCCGCTGATCGGGCGACAGATCATCATAATCATCAAAGATTTCCGCCACGGTGCGGATCGACGTGATGCGCGTCAGGATCGAATGGCTGGCCTCGGTCAGGAACGGATCGTGGCTAAGCCGTTCGGACAGGGCATCAATGTCATCAAGGCCGCTGCGATATGCGCGGTACAGCGACAGGAACGCCGTGATCATGCCCGGTGCGGCGGCGATCATGGCCGGGAAGTCGCGGCTTTCGACCGGGGTGGTGCGAAAGACGGGGTCGGATGCGACTTCGGCAAGGTCGGAAAGCAATCGGCTTTCCTCTGACCCGGACAGCGTATGCGGGTGAATTTCCAGTGCCTCGGCAATTCGCATCAACAATCCGCCGCCAATAGAGCGACGGTTATGTTCGATCAGATTAAGATAGGATGCCGAGATGCCCGCAGCCTTCGCCAGGGCGTTCTGGGTCATTCCGATGTCTTTTCGTCGTCCGCGAATGCGGTGTCCGATGGGGGCCTGACGCGCCATACTAAAGTCTTACCTGTTGACAAGATTTACAAATTTTCACAAGGGCCATCTATATATTTACAAAAAAGTTGTTTTATATCAACTAGGTGTTGATTCATTTTCAAATGCTCCTCATTGTTTTGACAGGTCGATAAGAAAAAGAACCAAAATACAGACCTCAGATTTCTCTGAAACAGATCCCAAGACATTGGGGAGGAAAACCATGTCGGAGACTAAGCTTATCGGAAATGTATCTCGTCGTACGATCCTGAAAGGGTCCGCGGCAACAACGGGTGCAGCCCTCATTGGCGGCACTTTCCCGATGCATTTCATCAAGAACGCGCATGCCCAGACCTTCCGTGGCGATCCGGGTAGCGCTTCCAGCGTCAAACTCGGCTTTAACGTTCCGCAGACCGGTCCGTATGCCGATGAGGGTGCTGACGAACTGCGCGCCTATCAGCTTGCAGTCAAGCACATCAACGGCGAAGGCGATGGTGGTATGCTCAATACCATGAAGCCGCTTGAGCTCAAGGGTAACGGTATCCTCGGCAAAAAGGTCGAGTTCGTAACCGGTGATACCCAGACCAAGTCCGATGCTGCGCGTGCTTCTGCAAAGCGTATGATTGAAAAAGACAATGTGGCAATGGTTACCGGTGGTTCGTCCTCTGGTGTGGCAATTGCCGTGCAGGGTCTTTGCCAGGAAATGGGCGTCATCTTCATGGCGGGTCTGACCCACTCGAATGACACCACCGGTAAAGACAAAAAGCGTTATGGCTTCCGCCACTTCTTCAACGCTTACATGTCCGGTCAGGCGATCGCGCCGGTTCTGCTTGACGAGTACGGCAACGAACGCCGCGCTTATCACCTGACGGCCGATTACACCTGGGGCTGGACTCAGGAAGAATCGATCAAGGCCGCAACCGAGAATATCGGTTGGGAAACCGTCAACACGGTTCGTACCCCGGTTGGTGCTGGTGACTTCTCGCAGTACATCACCCCGGTTCTGAACTCTGGTGCAGATGTCCTGATCCTGAACCACTATGGTAAGGACATGGTCAACTCCCTGACCCAGGCTGTTCAGTTCGGTCTGCGTGACAAGCAGGTGAATGGCAAGAACTTCGAAATCGTTGTTCCGCTGTATTCCCGCCTGATGGCACAGGGTGCTGGCGAAGCTGCAAAAGGTATCCTTGGTACCACCAACTGGCACTGGTCGCTGACCGACGCCGGTTCGCAGGCCTTCGTCAAATCGTTCGGTCAGGAATACGGCTTCCCGCCGTCCCAGGCTGCACATACCTGCTACGTCCAGACGCTGCTGTATGCAAACGCCTGCGAAATGGCCGGTACCTTTGCACCTTGGGAAGTCATCAAGCAGCTCGAAGGCTTCGAGTTCGATGGCGCGGGCAACGGCCCGACCCTGTATCGTGCAGAAGACCACCAGTGCTTCAAGGACGTTCTGGTTGTGCGTGGTAAAGAAAACCCGCAGTCCAACTTTGACCTTCTTGAAGTCGTTAAAAACGTTCCGCGTGCACAGGTCGAATATCCGGCCGATATGTTCGGCGGGGAACTGGGGCCGTATCAAGTCTGATACACCCAAAATTGATGCAAGTAGGGCCGGCCATCTCCCAATGGTCGGCCCGTTTGCCCTCTGGCCTCGGCCTATACGACTTTTGACTAAGTCCCTTACGAATACGCGGCGGATAACTGATGGACGCTATATTTCTTCAAATCCTGAATGGTCTGGACAAGGGCGGTGCCTACGCACTGATTGCACTTGGTCTGACCCTGGTGTTTGGCACGCTCGGCGTGGTGAACTTTGCCCACGGTGCCATCTTCATGATGGGCGCATTCTGCGCGGTCACTCTGGAAAAACTTTTGACCCTTTCGGTCAAGGTCAAGGATGAGTCGGTCACCTTCTTTGACGCCTACAAGGAAACGCCATACCTCGAACTGTGGTTTGGTGATACCGGGACGGCGATCATTGACTGGTCGGTACCGTTATCGATCATCCTGGCAGTACCGGTGATGTTGTTAATCGGCATTGTCATGGAACGCTCGCTCATCCGGTATTTCTACAAGCGTCCTCATGCCGAGCAGATTCTTGTGACCTTTGGTCTGGCCATTGTTCTTCAGGAACTGGTCAAGGCAGCCTTTGGCGCGAACCCGATCCCGCAGGGGGCACCTGATATCGTTTCGGGGTCTGCAGCCGTTGGCGCGATCTTTGGTCTTGGTGAAGCTGTTGTTTATCCGTGGTGGCGTCTGATTTATCTGGCGTTCTCGCTGATTACCATTGGCCTTGTATTCTCGTTCCTGCATTTCACCACCTACGGGATGGTGGTGCGCGCCGGGATGGCCGACCGTGAAACGGTCGAGCTTCTGGGCATCAATATTGAACGTCGCTTTACGATTGTGTTTGGCATCGCGGCCGTGGTCGCGGGTCTGGCAGGCGTGATGTACACGCCGGTTCTGCCCCCGGATTATCATCTGGGCATGGACTTCCTGGTACTGTCATTCGTCGTGGTTGTTGTGGGTGGCATGGGCTCTTTGCCCGGTGCGGTGGCCGCTGGCTTCCTGCTGGGGATCTTGCAGTCCTTCTCATCCATGACCGAGGTGAAAGACATCTTCCCGGGGATTGACCAGATCATCATCTACCTTGTTGCCGTCGTCATTCTGCTGACCCGTCCGCGCGGTCTGCTGGGACGCCGGGGCGTGATGGAGAGCTAAAAAATGTCAAATACAAAAATCGTCTCGCCCAAGAAGGATATGATCTTCATGGCCATCCTGTCGGCCGTGGTCCTGACCATGCCGCTGTGGTTGCAGCCCTTCGGGGCGGCCTATCCCGACCTGATGCAGAAGTTCATGATCTTTGGCATCTTTGCCATCGGCTATAACATTCTGTTTGGCCTGACCGGCTATCTGTCCTTTGGTCACGCAGCCTTTCTGGGTGTGGGGTCGTACACCGCCGTCTGGTCGTTCAAGCTGCTGTCGATGAATGTCATTCCGGCATTGATCTTTGGCACGGTCCTTTCGGGGCTGTTCGCGCTGGCCATCGGTTTTGTGTCCTTGCGTCGTTCGGGGATTTACTTCTCGATCCTGACACTGGCCTTTGCACAGATGTCCTATAACCTGGCCTATTCGGTTCTGACCCCGATCACCAATGGTGAAACCGGTCTGCAGCTTGAACAGGCGGATCCGCGTGTTCTCGATCGCATGTCTGGCATCGAAGCGGACGCATCGCTTCCGACCCCGAACCTGTTCGGGATCGAGGGGATCGGTTATTCGGGCTTCTATATCTGTGCGGCCCTGATGCTGATTTCGTTCTTCATTTACCTGCGTATCTTCCGCTCGCCATTCGGGCTTAAGCTGCGCGCGATCAAGTCAAACCAGAACCGCATGGGCTATACCGGGTTCAGCACCCGTCCATATCTGATGACCGCCTTTGTCATCTCGGGCATGTATGCCGGTCTTGCCGGTTCGCTTCTGGCGGTAACCGATCCGCTGGCCGGGGCCGAGCGCATGCAGTGGACTGCATCGGGCGAGGTCGTTCTGATCACGATCCTTGGCGGTGTTGGCACCTTGATTGGTCCGCTTCTGGGCGCTGGTATCATCAAGTATTTCGAGAACATCTTCTCGGCCTTTAACGATACCGTGCTGCTCAATGCATTCTCCTTCCTGCCGGACTGGCTGGCACACCCGATTGCATCCGTGGTTGGCCTGTTTGTTGGCGAAGGCTGGCATCTGACCCTTGGCCTTGTCTTCATGCTGATCGTGATCTTCCTGCCCGGTGGCATCATGGAGGGTATCAGCCGCCTGTCGCGTCTGCTCTTCAAACGCGAGAAAACCGAGCCGAAGTCCGACGGTCATGAAAACAAAGAAAAAGAACAAACATCGGCGGGGGAGGTCTGATCCATGTCCGAATACATTCTTGACGTCACCGACGTTGACAAGAACTTTGGCGGTCTGCAGGCGCTTTCCGATATTAACCTTCGGGTTAAGGAAGGCACCGTGCACGCGATTATCGGGCCGAACGGGGCTGGCAAATCGACATTGCTGAACGTGATTGTCGGGCGTCTGGCACCCAGCCGTGGCCGTGTGCTTCTTGGCGATCAGGTGCTGACTGGCAAGGAACCGCACGAGATCAACCAGCTTGGTGTCGCGCGTGTTTTCCAAACGCCGGAAATCTTCCCGGAACTGTCGCTTTTGCAAAATGTGATGGTTCCGGCCTTTGCCAAGCGCGAAGGCATTTTCAAGATGAACTTCATCAAAAGCCTGTTCTCGGAAAAAGAAGTCCTCGAACATGCTGAACACCTTCTTGAAGATGTCGGCTTGCTTCAGCACAAGGATCATCTTGCCGGTTCGATGTCACGTGGTGACAAGCGCCGTCTTGAACTTGCCATGTGCCTTGGGCAACAGCCGAAACTGTTCTTGCTTGATGAACCGACCGCAGGCATGTCGCGCCATGATACCAACCGCACGATTGATCTGCTTAAACGGATCAAGGAACGTGGCATGACCAAGGTGATCATTGAGCACGACATGCATGTTGTGTTCAGTCTGGCCGATCGCATCAGCGTTCTGGCCCAGGGTGCCATCATTTGTGAAGGCACACCTGAAGAAGTACGTAACGACCCACGGGTCAAGGAAGCCTATCTCGGAGGGGAAACGGTATGAACGCGCTGCCAAAACAGGAACCTGTCCGTAAACAGGGTGGCGACCCGGCGTTTTTCTCGGTCTATGACATCCATGCCTATTACGGCGAAAGCTACATCGTTCAGGGGCTGTCCTTTGACATCCGCGAAGGCGAAATTCTGGCCCTTCTCGGGCGTAACGGGGCGGGCAAGACATCGACGCTCCGTACGCTTGCCCGCATGGGGGACCCGGAACTCAAACATGGCGAGATCTGGCTTGATCACCAGCCATTGCACGAAATGAAGGCATGGCAGGCCGCCCGTTTGGGTCTGCAACTTGTGCCCGAAGATCGTCGCATCATTCCGGGCATGACGGTCGAACAGAACCTTGAGCTGGCCCAGATTGCCGAACCGCATGGTTGGTCAATCCAGCGCATCTATGAACTGTTCCCGCGTCTTGGTGAAAGGGCGGAGCAGGAGGCGATCACGCTTTCGGGCGGTGAGCAACAGATGCTTGCCATCGGGCGTGCTCTGGCCCGTGACATCAAGATCCTGCTGCTTGATGAACCTTATGAAGGTCTGGCACCGGTTATTGTTCAGGAAATCGAAAGAACCCTGCAAAACGTCAAAAAGCTCGGCATCACCACCATTATTGTCGAACAGAACGCGATTGCAGCGCTGAAACTGGCAGACCGCGCCATCATCATGGATAGCGGCGAGATCGTCTTTGACGGGACCGCGCAGGCTGTTCTGGATGACGAGGAACTGCGCGATCAGTACCTCGCCATCTAGGGAACATACCTAGGGTCACCTTGCCCGTTTTGTGTGGGGGGAGTTTCCGAAGCTTTGTTGTAAGGGGGGCTTCGGAACAGTTAAGGCCGTGCCTGTGGGGCGCGGCCTTTTCCTTTGTCTGGGCTGAATGATGATCTAATCGTCAGACGCCAATCGCCTTTCCGTCACTGCGCGGATCATGTGCCCCGTCGACGAAGCCATCCTCGTCAATGCGGATGATCCCGGCCTGTCCGGCAAGGGCACTTTGCTGCTCAATCGCACGCAGGACATGACCACGTGCGGCCAGCTCGTCAAACACGTCATCCCCGGCATCGACTTCAAGTTTCAGGCTGTCATTGGCATCGGAAAACGTCTTGCCAAGCAAAAAGCGCGGCTTGGCGAGTGCGTCCGCCGGTGACAGGCCGAAATCAAGCAGGCGGGTCAACAACATCGCAAGGGTTTGCGGCTGTCCATCGGCCCCTTGTGTGCCATACAGCAAATGCGGCTTGCCCCCCTTAAGCGCCATGCCGGGATTAAGCGTATAGAACGGAAGCTTGCCCGGTGCGAAGGCATTCGGGTGGTTGGGATCGGTGCTGAATGCGGCCCCGCGGTTTTGCCAGACAATGCCGGTATCGCCCGCGACCACCCCGCTGCCCCAATCGAAATAGGTGCTTTGCAAAACACTGGCGCAATTGCCATTGGCATCCTTGGCGGCCAGAAACACCGTATCGCCATGCCGGAACGGATGCGGCCAATCAAGCGCATTGGTGGGCGAGATGTCCTTGGCATCTGCGGCCAGATCGGCGTGATCCAGAAGGGCCGTAAAATCGGTGCTGGTAAAATCGGGATCGGCGATCTGATCGCGTTTCAGGAATGCCCGTTTGATGGCCTCGACCACCAGATGGTAATGATCCGCCGTTCCCTCGGCCCAGTTCTTTTGCCCCATTTCGCGCAACACCCCCATGGTCATAAGCGTCGCCAATCCTTGCGTTGGCGCGGGCGGGGCAAACAGGGTGACGTCACCATAGTCAAGGGACACCGCATCGACCGTTCGGGTGCGGGTTTTTGCAAGGTCCGCCTTGGTGATCGGCGATCCGACGGCTGACAAACCTTTGACAATCTGATCCGCAAGACCGCCTTCATAGAAATCGCGCGCGCCAAACTCGGCAATGCGTTTCAGGCTTTGCGCCAAATGCGGCTGATGGAAGGTTTCACCGACATGGGGCATCCGCCCGTTTGGCGTGAAAACGTCCATAAAGCTCGGCCAATTGGCGATTTCCTCTTTACGGAAATCAAGCCAGAAACATTGTGACGGACTGATCGCAAAGCCGTTTTCCGCAAGCGCAATTGCAGGCGTGATCAATTCCGACAGGTTTTTGGTCCCGCCCCAGTTCTTTGCCGAATGATCAAGCGCGTGTTGCCATGAATCCACCGTGCACGCTGTGGTCAGGGTCGAGCCCGGACCGCGCAGCGGAATTGGGGTACCGGGCGTGATTGTATCGCCGCCTTTTTCGGCGGCCTGACCAATACCCAGGAAAGACTGAACCTTGCCGGTGTTGTCTGAAACCATCCAGACCGCATCACCACCAATGCCGCAGAAATGCGGGTAGGTCACGGCAAGGACGGATGCCGTGGCGACAACCGCCTCAATCGCGGTGCCGCCATCGCGCAGAACTTTTGCACCGGCCTCGCTGGCCGCCGTGCTGGGGCTTGTGACCATGGCGCGATGTTTAAAGGCCGTCTGTTGATCGGTCATGGGGGCATTCTTTCAGTCAACGAGGTTGTATTTGAATTGGGTCGGACTGCGCGTGGATCGGGTGTGGCGAAATTGCATACAATCCTTTATACAAGCGCAGGTTACAAAATCTTCGAAACAAGAAACGTGGCGGATCGGGATGAAAGCAGCGGACAAGGCAAAGCATCGTACAGACATGATCAGTTCGGCATTGCGTTCGGCAATCCTTGAACGTGTACTGATGCCCGGCATGAAGCTGCCCGAAGATTCTTTGGGTGAACGGTTCGGCGTCAGCCGCACCCTTATTCGCCAGTCGCTTGAACGGCTTGCGGCCGAAGGGCTGATCGAACTTCGCCGCAACAAGGGCGCGATGGTTGCCAAGCCCAGCCTTGAAGAGGCCCGTGATCTTTTCGAGCTCCGCACCCAGATCGAAGACCTTGTCATCAGCCGGGTGATCAAGAATATGAGCCCGGAAATTCTGGGCGAACTTGAAGCCCATCTTGCCAAGGAAGTCGAAGCCGAAAACGCGTCGGAGCCGATCTCGATCCGGCTTGCCACCGAATTCCACATTTTGCTCGCACGTCTTTCGGGAAGTCCGGTCTTGCTGCGCTATGTCGAGGAAATCGGCTATCGCTGTGGTTTGACGCTTTCGCTTTATGCCCGCCCGCACTCGACCGATTGCGGCATTCAGGAACACCGCCAGATCATTGATGCCCTCGCCAAGGGGGACGAAGACACCGCGCGCAAACTGATGCGCCATCATCTGACGGCGGTTGCCGACAGGGCCCTGTTCACGACAGAGGAAGGCGGGCCGCTTTTGTATCTTGATGCGCTCGAACCCTATGCCCGGAAAGTGCGCGACGGCGGGGCATAACGCAACAGTGCCGCCGCGCACATGATCGCCTGTCCGCAAGTGCAGGCGATCTTTCGCATTCCAGGGATTGGGGGTGGGCAGGTGCCGATGCGGATTTGGCATATGCGGGCCTAAGCCTTGATACCCTTGCGGATCAGAATGCGTTCCGCACTTTCATTCCAGACATCCATTTTGATGATCTTGCCGTTTTCAATCACGAAACGGTCGATATAACGGTTGCCTTCAAACGGGGTGCCGTCGGGCCATTCGCCGTAAAGCCAGCCAGTGCTGTAAACAACGGTCTGGCCGTTGGTATGGGCGACATCAAACTGACCGAACTTCTTTTTTACCCATTTATAGCGCGCGGCGTTAAAGGCCGTGGTGCCCGACGGATGATCGTACTTCTGACCATCGGTAAAGGTGATGACGACATCATCAGACATGAATGTCGCCGCCAGTTCCGGGTCGGGTTTCATGGATGCATCAAGAAAATCACGCACGGTCTGGGCCTCTGGCGGCAAGGTATCAAGCACATTTTCCGCGGTTTGGTCGCTCATTTCAAAAGCCTCTGTTTTCGGGAATTGATCTGGCATCAGCATAAACGCTGTGCAGAAATTTTGCATGCACTAATTTTATGCAAAAATTGCATGCAATCTGCGTATACATGAGGCAATTCTGTTTTCTGCCCGGATGGAAAAACGCCTAAGTCTCTGATTTTGAATGATTATGATTCTTGGCATGTCGCTTGCTGCACTGCGGTGACGATTTGGTGCGCAACGCGAATTTGCGACACCGAACGCTGCAGACACATAATCAGGGAGTCTCACATGCCTATTTCTTCGCCTTTCCGGAAAATAACGCGGCGTGCCGCCCTTCTCGGGGCTGCTGCTGCGCTGATATTCGCCACCACCCTGCCTGCCCACGATGCCCGTGCAGAAGACACTGTGAAGCTTGGCCTTGTTGCCGCACTCAGCGGTCAGTCGGCCAAGTCGGGCGAAGCCATTACGCGCGGCATCACCCTTGCGATTGACAAGATCAATGCCGAGGGTGGTGTTCTTGGCAAGCCGCTTGAACTTGTATCGCGTGATGATGAAAGCAACCCGGGCAAGGGTCTGGTTGCAGCCCGTGAACTGGCCCAGCGCGAAGGCGTTGCGGCGATCATTGGTGGCCTTGATACGCCGGTATCCTTTGCGATCGTGCCCTATGTGAACCAGCAGAAAATCCCGTTCATTGGCCCGTGGGCTGCCGGAACCGGGATCACCAAAAACGGTGCAGAGGAAAACTATGTCTTCCGCGTTTCGGCGGTTGATGAATATGTCGACGAAGCCATCACGGAGTATCTGATTGCCAATTACGGTGCGAAGAAACCGGGCATGATCCTGATCAACAACCCTTGGGGGGAGTCGAATGAAAAGGGCCTGCTCAAGGCGCTTGAAAAGCGTGGCATGGAACATGCCGGGATCGAAAAGTTTGAATCAAACGATGTCGATGTTGTCCCGCAGCTGACCCGTCTTAAGGAAAACGGTGCGGATTCCCTGTTTGTCGTTGCCAACGTTGCCCCGACTGCACAGGTGATCAAGTCGCTTGATCGTATGGGCTGGGATGTTCCGATTTCATCGCATTGGGGGCCGGCCGGTGGCCGCTTCACCGAACTGGCTGGCAAGTCGGGCGAGAAAGTCCACTTCATCCAGACCTATCTGTTTACCGATCCGGCAAATCCGATGTTCGTCAAACTTCAGGAAAAGTTCCCGGAAATCGAAACCCTTGCCGACGTGACCCCAGCAACCGGCATTGCCAATGCCTATGACGCAACCCTTCTGCTTGCAGCCGCCATTGAAAAGGCCGGTTCGACCGAAGGTCCGGCCATCCGCGAAGCGATGTACGAAATCAGCGGTGTCGAAGGCATGATCAAAACCTATGACAAGCCGTTCACCCCGGACGATCAGGATGCGCTTGGTCCCGAAGACTACACCTTCGCGCATTTCGTCGAAGGCCAGATCATTCCGATCAAATAAGCGATTTACTAACCCGAATGGCGTGTACCCAATGCGCGCCATTCGGGGATTTATCCATTTTAAATGATGCACTCATGTGCACGGC
Organism: Thalassospira sp. MCCC 1A01148; assembly: GCF_001613795.1. Taxonomy (GTDB): domain Bacteria; phylum Pseudomonadota; class Alphaproteobacteria; order Rhodospirillales; family Thalassospiraceae; genus Thalassospira. The sequence goes on along the minus strand of NZ_LPVZ01000019.1, from coordinate 105,065 downwards.
ATAGGCAGGCGGCTGGCAATGACACTTTTAATCGCAGCTCTGATAACCGGGATCGGTCTGGGCAGTATGTACGGGCTGATCGCACTTGGTTTCCAGATCACCTATTCGGTGTCCTCCAAGGTCAATTTTGCGCAAGGATCGATGGTGATGCTGGGCGCTGTTCTGGGCTTTGTGTTCTGCGAACGATACGGTTTTCCGGTCATTGTCGGCTATCCGCTGGCCATTTTGTGCTGCGGGCTTGCCGGTATCATGGTCGAATTTTTCCTTGTTCGTCCGTTTGCCATTCGCAATTCCGAAGCCTGGCTGATGGCGACTGTCGCGGGCGGTATTTTGCTTGATAACGCGGTTCTGTTCACCTTTGGCAACGAACCGCGCACCCTGCCATCGGCCCTTGTCGGTGAAAGCTGGAACGTGTTTGGCACCGGCGTTTACCCGCAACAGATCCTGATCCCGGTCGCGGCCATTGGTGTGGCACTCGCACTGCATGCCCTGTTCCGTCATACCCGTCAGGGCCGGGCCCTTTTGGCCGTCGTGCAGAACCTTCAGGCCGCCAAGCTGATGGGGATCAACACCACCCTGATGGTGACCGGATCCTTCGCCATTTCATCGATGCTGGCCGGCTGTGCCGGGCTTCTGATTGCGCCGCTGTTTTCGGTGCATTCGGATATGGGTACGCTTTTTGGCCTCAAGGCCTTTGCGGTTGCCATTCTGGGCGGCATGACATCGGCCTATAGCGTGATGTTGGCTGGCTTTATCTATGGCCTGGTTGAGGCCGGTGTGACCACCTATCTCGGATCGTCCTACACCTTCATCGTCGTCTTCGCGCTTGTGATCGCGGTTCTGACCGTCAAACCAAGCGGCCTGTTTGGCCGTGCTGCGATCAAGAAGGTCTGATGATGAAACGCGAAATCAAATTCAAAAATCCGATGCCCAAACTCAATAAATCCATCGCCCTTGATGCCACCATCCTGGCCGCCATCATTGCCGGTTTGATCGGTGTCACGATCACGGGCGGCTATACCCAGTTCGTCATCGGCCTTGTCGCCATCACCACCGTTTTGTGTGTGGGGCTGAACGTTTTATATGGCCTGACCGGGTTGGTGTCGCTGGGGCAGGTCGGGTTCTTTGCCATCGGGGCCTATGCCAGCGCCATTCTGACGCTGGCCGGGCTTAATTTCTGGATGGCGCTGATTGCATCGACCGTGATTGCCGGGTTGGCGGGCTGTGTTTTGGCACTTTCGGCTGTGCGCATGGCCGGGCCGTTCCTTGCCATGGTGACGATTGCCTTTGCCTTTATTGTCGAACATGGCGCGATTGAATGGCGCGCACTGACCGGCGGGCAAAACGGCCTGATGGGTTTCCCGATGCCCGAACTGTTTGGCTATATGTTTAGCGAACGCGATCTTGTGATGCTGTGTGTTGTTCTGGCCGGGGTTGCGCTTTTTGCCTTCCGTCGTCTGGCGACAAGTGGCTGGGGCATGGCAATGACCAGCATGCGCGATGCCGAAATCGCCGCAAGTTCGCTTGGTTATAACGCCTTTGCCGTCAAGGCATCGGGCTTTGCCATTGCCGCTGCCATGGCCGGTCTTGCCGGGGCGTTGTTTGCACCGCTTATGATGTTTATCGCACCGTCAAACTTCCCGCTCAGCCAGTCGATCCTGTATTTGTTTGCCGTCATTCTGGGTGGTGCGGGCACGGTTCTGGGGCCACTGGTCGGCGCATCGGTTTCGGTGTTGTTGCCCGAACTTCTGGCCGATTTTGCCGAATATCGCCTGCTGATTTTTGGCGGACTTTTGATTGTCGTTTTGCTGATTGCCCCGCGCGGGATTGTCGGCGTGATCGAACGGTTCATTCCGCTGACCAAGCGCGGTGTCACCGCCACCCCGGCGCACGAGATCGAGGCAGGCCTTAAGGATTACGCCAAATCAGACGGTCTGGTGGTTGAAAACCTGTCCATCGCCTTTGGCGGGGTGAAGGCGGTCAATGCCGTTTCCTTCACCGCCAAGCCGGGCGATGTCACATCCATCATTGGTCCGAACGGGGCTGGTAAAACCACGCTTTTGAACATCATCAGCGGGTTCTACAAACCGACCGAAGGAACCGTGCGCATCGGGGATCAGGACATCGCAGGCAAGCCAACCGATTTTGCTGCGCGGAATGGCATTGCGCGCACCTATCAGGCGACCCGTCTGTTTGAAAACATGTCGGTGATCGACAATGTCATTGCCGGTCTTCCGGTCGGTCGCTTTGGCAAGCCTTTCAGCGCGATTGCATCGGATAGCAACCGCAACCATGCCGCCGGGCTTCTGGCCTTTTGTGGCTATCATGGCGATATCGATGCCCGTGCCGGTGACCTGCCGCATGTTGATCGCAGGCTGGTTGAAATTGCGCGGTCGCTGGCGACCAGACCCGGGGTCTTGTTGCTGGATGAACCGGCCGCTGGCCTGATGCATGCTGACAAGGTGTCGCTGGCGAAATTGCTGCGTCAACTGGCCGATGCCGGAATTACCGTGGTGCTGGTCGAACATGACATGGAAATGGTCATGGGCATTTCCGATCAGATTTTGGCCGTGGATGCCGGAACACCGATTATCTTTGACACCCCGCAGGCGGTTCAAAACGACCAGCAGGTTATCGCCGCCTATCTTGGTGACGGCGAAATGAAGGCCCGCCCGCGCCCGATCCCGTTTGAGGCCGGGGACTCTCCGGTGATCGAAACCCTGCGCTTGACGGCTGGCTATGGCGCCGCACCGGTTCTGCATTCCGTGGACCTCAAGGTCCGTCAGGGCGAAATGGTTGCGCTTCTGGGGGCAAACGGTGCAGGCAAGTCGACCTTCCTGACCGCACTGGCCGGGTTGCTGCGCCCCGTGGATGGCAAGATCGTTCTCAACAACGAATATATCCATGATCTTGCCCCGCATCAGATCGTTGAACAGGGCTTGGTTCTGGTGCCCGAAGGCCGTCAGGTCTTCCCGGAACTGACTGTGCGCGAAAACATCGAACTGGGGGCCTATAAGCAACCCAAACCTGTCAGTTCGGATGAACTTGAAGCCATCCTGAATCGCTTCCCGCGTCTGCGCGATCGCATCAACAGCCCGGCTGGTCTTTTGTCCGGGGGCGAACAGCAAATGATGGCAATTGCCCGTGGACTGGTCGCCAAGCCAAAGGCGCTGTTGCTTGATGAGCCATCGCTTGGTCTGGCGCCTGCCATGGTCGAGGAACTCTATGCCATTCTCGGCGAATTGCGCGACGAAGGGGTCACCATCCTTCTGGTCGATCAGATGGCGACCATGGCGCTTTCGGTCGCTGATTATGCCTATGTCCTTGAACAGGGGCAGGTGGTTGCCAAAGGCAAGGCATCCGATCTGAGAGAAGATGAACGCCTGATTGCCGCCTATTTGGGTGGTGCCGAACAGGGCGATAAAGCCCCCAACGATAAAAACCCGGAACTGGGAGCACACGAGAATGCTTGACTATCTGGTGAGGAACGCCTGCCTGAATGGTGAGAATGCGCTTGTCGATCTTGCCGTGGCGGATGGAAAAATTGTTGAAATTGCCCAGTCGATTACCGGCGATGGACCAAGTTTTGATGCGCCAAGCTTTGATGCAGCGGGCCAACTGATCAGTTGCGGCTTTGTGGAAAGCCACATCCACCTTGATAAGGCCTGCATTCTTGACCGTGCCAAAAACGAAACCGGCACGCTTCAGGGCGCGATCAGTGCCGTCGCCAACGCCAAAAGCGGCTTTACCAAGGATGACATTTACGCCCGCGGTGCCCGCGTGATTGAAAAGGCAATTACCGAGGGCACCAATGCGGTGCGCACCCATGTCGAAATCGATCCGGGCATCGGCTTGGCGGGCTTTAACGCCATCAAGCGGCTTAAGGCTGATTTTGCCTGGGCAATGGATATCGAAATTTGCGTTTTCCCCCAGGAAGGCCTGTTTAACTATCCCGGGACCGAGGAACTGTTGCGCCAGGCATTGGATAGTGGTGCCGATTTGCTGGGCGGTTGTCCCTATATGGATACCGATCCACATGGCCAGATCCTGCGTCTGTTTGAAATGGCGCGCGACTATGATGTCGATCTGGATTTCCATCTTGATTTTGATCTGGATGCCAGCTGGCGGCATTTGGATGAAGTGGCAAAACAATCCATCGCCTTTGGCTGGCAGGGGCGGGTGATGATCGGGCATGTGACCAAATTGTCGGTGCTGCCCAAACCCGAACTTGAAGACACGATTGCCATCATGCGCGATGCCGGGATCGGCCTGACCGTGTTGCCCGCAACCGACCTTTTCCTGACCGGGCGCGATCATGATCACTCCGTACCGTGCGGCGTTGCCCCGGCGCACAAGCTTGCCGCCCATGGTGTGTGTTGCACGATTGCGACCAACAATGTGCTGAACCCGTTTACGCCTTATGGTGATTGTTCGCTGTCGCGCATGGCCAACCTGTATGCCAATGTCAGTCAGCTTGCGACCGAGGCCGAACTTGAAAACTGCTTTGCCATGGTGTCCGACGCCCCGGCCAAACTTCTCGGCCGATCCAGCAAGATCGCGGTTGGCGAAGCGGCAAGCTTCATCGTCCTGCCCGCCCAAAGCCGCGCGCAAGTGGTTTCGGAAATCAGCCGCCCGATCTGGGGCATGAAAGAAGGGCGCGTAACGTTCGAGCATCCGGCAGCCCGCCTGTTTAAACCCGCATGAAAACCACAGCGTTCTGGAACGCAAAAAGCCTGTCCGTGCAGTAAGGCACCGACAGGCTTTTTTTGTGCACAGGGTGGGATACCTGCGTTGGGGGAATTGGGCTTATCTCGGCAGGTGGCCGTGTTCGCAGACGAATGCGACGTCTTTGCGGTCAATGCCGATGTCTTCAAGCACTTCGCGCGGGGCATTGCGAAGCATTTCCGCATCACGGGCGACCTTGTAGGCCAGCGCCCATTTGCGCGAAAAAAGAACGAGCCAGCGCCAGATGGTTACGCCTGATACCGGCGCGACATTGGTGGTGGCGGCGAGGGATCCATTTGTAAACTGTGCTGGCATGATGCTGGCTCATGAGTTTGTTTGCTAATAAGGGGTCAAAGTTTCCTTCGAACCCGCAAACAATCTACGCCTCGTTTATGTGAAACAGTGCGCAAAGTTCGCAAATCTGTGCGACATTTTCGCAAAGATCTGGCAAAAACGATTTTCTTTCGCTGTCGGCTTCGGTCATGTTTATCCGAAGGATGTTACAGCGTCGTTTGGTATATTGAACCTTGGCGGAACTCGATAAATTTGACTATCGCCTGCTGGAATTATTGCAGGAAAACAGTCGGTTAACAGGTAATGAGCTGTCCGCGAAAGTTGGCCTTTCATCGGCGGCCTGTTTGCGCCGGGTGCAGCGCCTGCGTGAAACCGGGGTGATTGAACGCGATGTCGCGATCGTATCGCCCAAGGTATTTGGCAAGAAGATGATGGTGATCGTGCTTCTGACCATGGAGCGCGACCGACCGGATCGTTACATGCTGATGCGCGAGGAATTCGGCAGAATGCCTGAAGTTGTGCAGTGTCATCATGTGACCGGGGCGCATGATTTTGTGCTGCGTATTCAGGTCAGCGACATGGAAGAATACAGCGCCTTTGTCGACCGGGTGTTTCATGAACCCTATATCAAACGCTATGAAAGTCTGGCGGTTCTGGGCTCGCTGAAATAGCGCAAAAAGGGGGGGGGTGCATTCTTCAATTAAATTGAAGAATGCAGCCCATTATTCAAAATAAGTTAAAGATCAGACCGCAAGCGCCCGCCCGACGCGACACCCATATTTGCCGTCATTTTAATTGTATGAGGATTTAAAACGCGCCCGGATCGGAAATCCGGCATGCGCGTTTTGTCATGCCGGGATGGTTTTTTCCGATGCGTCGAACAGATGCACATCGCCGGATGCGAAATGCAGCCCGACGGTATCGCCCACGCCCGCGTCGGAATGACCAACGATGCGGACCGTGAACAGGCCGACATCGGGCACGTTGACATAGACAAAGCTGTCGGAGCCGAGATGTTCCATGACATCGATCTGGCCGGTCAGGATGGCTTTTGAGGCATCATTGGCATCACAAAGCGCCATATGTTCGGGGCGAATGCCCATCTTGGTAGCACCTTCGGTATTGCGGGCAATATCGGATGTGTTGCCATTGCCAAAGGTAAGCTGCGTGCCCGTGCCCTTGCAGTCGACCACATTCATTTTGGGTGAGCCGATAAACTGGGCGACAAACAGGTTGCCCGGATGGCGATAGAGATCAAGCGGGGTGCCGATCTGTTCGATCTGGCCGGCCTGCAGAACGACGATCTTGTCGGCAAGCGTCATGGCCTCGACCTGGTCATGGGTGACATAGACCATGGTGGCACCGAGTTTCTGATGCAGGCGGGCGATTTCAAGGCGCATTTCAACGCGCAAAGCGGCATCAAGGTTGGAGAGCGGCTCGTCAAACAGGAAGGCGCGCGGTTCGCGGACAATCGCGCGGCCAATCGCCACACGCTGGCGCTGACCGCCTGACAGTGCCTTGGGTTTGCGATCCAGATAATCTTCGAGTTTGAGCGTTGCGGCGGCTTCATCGACCTTTTGGGTGATTTCGGCCTTTGGCATGCCGGCAACGGTCAGGGCAAAGCCCATATTTTCGCGCACGGATTTGTGCGGATAGAGGGCATAGGACTGAAACACCATCGAGAGTTCACGTTCGGCCGGGGGCTTGCCGGTGACGTCATCGCCATCAATCAGGATCTGGCCATCAGATGCTTCGACAAGGCCCGAAATCAGGCGCAGCAATGTTGATTTGCCACAGCCGGACGGGCCGACAAAAATCACCAGCTCGCCTTCATTGATTTGAAGGTCGATGCCCTTGATGACATCAACCCCGCCAAATGATTTGCGGATGCCTTTAAGTTCGATCTGGCCCATTTTATGTGTTCTCCTGATCTGCGGTGCCGGTTGGTGAGGCTGATGGTGCGGTCGATGGGGACAGGCGTGATGCGGTTGGCAAGGCTTCGGGACGGGCCGCCCAATAAAGCGACATGGATGCCGTCCACGAAAAGTCGGTGCCCCCGCCGCCACGACCGGTCACCGGGCAGAAATATTCACGAAATTCCGAAAGTTCGATAAGGGACTGCGTGTCACGCCGGATGCGATCAGCAAGGTCGGTCTCGCCATGCTCAGACAAGCCGGTTGCGATCATCCAGTTGATCATGGCCCAGACCGGACCGCGCCAATAGCGAATGGAATCAAACAGTTCGTGGCCGGGATCAAAGCTTGGAACGCTGTGTTCGACCTGCGAAAGCCAATGTGAAAGCGTTGCGGCCATCTTGCCCGCACGGGCCGGTTCGACCGCGCCAGCGAACAGGGCAAGCCAGCTTCCTGATGTCAGGCCGGTGGCGTGTTCATCACGGCGCAAATCAAGCGTGACATAGCCACCAACTGTCTCAGACCAAAGCTGTTCAAACCCGGCATCGAGACGGGCAAGGCGGGCTTTGGCGCGGGCGGCGATATCATCCTGCCCCAGAAGCGTTGCCATATTGATCAGGTCGCGTTCGGCCCGGCGCAATATGGCATTCATGCCCGGTTCGGCCACCCAGAACGGGCAATCGCGGGCAATGATTTCTGTATCCCAATTGCAATCACGACCAAACCTGACCAGCGCCATGTAGTGATCATAGTCGTCGTTTTTCGGACGTTCGTCCTGATTGACGATATCGGTGTCGCGGCGGTGATAGGTGCCAACCCCTGTGGTATCGATAAAGGATAAGGGGCGATCCCAGTCGGGCAGATTATCGCGGCCACTTTCCCACGGATGCATGATCGCAACCACACCGCGCCCATCCGGGTCGCGGGCATCAAGGAACCATTGATGCCAGCGATCAAGTTTGGGCAGAAGCTTTTCCGCCCGGTCGCGATGGGCAGCAATGTCTTCGGCCAGAAGCCGTTCGATCACGGTTGCGGCAACGGGCGGCTGGGTAATGCCCGATGTTGGCGGGCTTTTGGCGATGTCGGTCGTGCCCCACTGTTCCGGTCCGGGGAAGTAGCTTTTTTCCTCTTTCCAGAAAATGATGTGCGGCACCATGCCGTTGTCCCATTGCGCGGAAAGCAGGCTTTCGATTTCCTGCCAGGCACGATCGGGATCAAATACGGAAAAGCCAAGGGCAACCAGCGCACTATCCCAGTTCCACTGGAACGGATAGAGCTTGGCACTTGGCACGGTATAGCCGCCGCGATCATTGCCAAGCAGGATGTCGGCCGCACGTCTGTTAGTACCCGTAAGCTGGTCGAGTGAAAGGCTTGCCTGGCTCATTTGGCTCATCCCTTGACGCTCCCGGCGGTGAGGCCCTGAACAAGGAAGCGTTCAAACCACAGGAAGATGACAAGGATCGGAACCGTTGCGATCACCGCACCGGCCATCAGATGTTGGCGCGGAACTTCGGATGAATTGAGCGACACCACGCCACGTGACAGGGTGAAGATGTCGGGATCATCGAGGAACATGAAGGCAAACAGGAATTCGTTCCAGGCGATCATGAAGACATAAAGCGACACCGATGCCAGGGCCGGCAAGGCGAGTGGCAGGGTGATTTTCCAGATCACGCCAAAGCGCGACAAACCATCCATCAAACCGGCTTCTTCCAGTTCGGCCGGAAGGCCACGGAAATAGCCCTGAAGCATGTAAAGGGCCACGGGCACCGTGGTGGCCGGATAGACGATCAGAAGGCCAACCACCGTATTGCGCAGGCCAAGCTGACTGAACACGGCATAAAGCGGGATGACCAGAACGATCATCGGCACCAGATAGATCAGCAGGATCGAGCTTGAAAGCACCGTTTGTCCGGGGAATTTCAAACGCGCAACCGCATAGGCGCCGGGGATCGAAAAGGCGAGTGTGATCACAACGGTGCAGACCGACACGATGGTCGAAATCAGAAGGAAGCGGCCAAAATTGAACTTGGTGAACAGTTCGACATAGCTGTCAAACAGGCTGGCAGCGCCCTGTGTCAGATCAATCGACAGATCCAGCGGGTTCAGGAACAGATCCTGCTGGTTCTTGAGGCTGGTCATCACCATCACATAGAAGGGCAGGATGACGATCACGCTAAAGAACACAAAGCCAAAGCCCTTGAGTGTGCGCACAATCACCAGATCAATCGCATACCGTTTGAGCATGCCCGACTGAATGTCGATCAGGACTGCGCGGTTGGCAAAGGTCACGGCAAGCGCAATCAACCCGACGCCGAAGGCCTGAATAAGCGAACTTTCAGATAAGGCCAGACTGAACGGTGCGCCAAAGGATACCAGCATCATCGAGACGATCACGCCAGCAAAGGCGACAAGGTAAAGCCCCGGTGTGCGATCCGCGGGCGCGCGCAGCATGATGATGGCGGCATTGACCGCCCCGCCAAGCGCACCTGCCGATATGATCGGCGTTGCCGGAAGGCCGGTGATCAGGGTCAGGGAAATGCCGGTGAGGGCAACCGCAATCGTGCCCCAGAGCAATCCGGTCAGCAGACCCAGAAGAAGACCCGTACCGATACGCATTACGAATCCTCCCGATGGACGAATTTGAAATAGAACACGGCAAAGACCAGAAGCAGGATGAAGATGGCCACCGCCACTGCCGCCCCGGCCCCGAGGTTGGACAGGGCAAAGCCCTGTTCATAGACATCGACCGTGAGTGTGCGCGTGCCCGCGGCCCCGCCGGTCAGCAGGAAGATGTCGTCGAACTTGTTGAACGTCCAAATGAAGCGCAGCAGGAACAGGGTCGACAGGATCCCCAGAAGTTGCGGCAGGGAAATGTGCCAGAACTGTTGCAAGGGCGTGGCGCCATCGACCTCGGCGGCCTCGTACATGTCAGAGGATATCGACTGCATCCGGGCCAGAATGAACAGGAATGACAGCGGGAAGTAGCGCCACGCTTCAAAGGCAATCACCGTTGCCAGTGCCAGCGGAAAATCGATGGTCAGGCCGAAAACATCAATGGGAATGTCGCGCTGGCCAAAGAAGTTTACGCCTTCATCCGCGATGTTCATGCGCTGCAAGATGGCATTGAAGGTGCCGTTGAACGGATCAAGCAGGATGACCCATGTAAAGGCAACGGCAATGACCGGTGCGACATAGGGAAACAGGAAAAGCCCCCGGATGATCGAGCGGCCAGCAAAGGGTTTGTTGAGCATCTGGGCGGCGAAAAGGCCAAGCACGAGGGCACCCAGCGTACCAAACACCGTATAGGCAATCGTCACCCACAGCACCGACCAGAATTCGCGGGAATCAAAAATTCGCGCGAAGTTTTCCAGGGTGAATTCGTTATTGGTCAGAATGTTTTCAGCCGTGCCGGTGACGGTTGGTTCGCTGTCACGCGGCGAGACGGGGTTGGCGGCAAACGTTTCATCAGCCACAGCGGTCATTTTCAGTCGGGTGCGTTCCCCGGCCGGAAGGCCATCAAGGGCACAGCGGACCGCGGCCCCCGTGACCGTACAAACATCCCCCGGATCAATGACCGTAATGCCCGCGGGCAATGTATCGGTCAGGACGACGTCGGTAATGTCGCCTTTGCGCGATGAATTGCGCATGCGGTACTGGATTTCAAATTCCTGCCCGGCAACATCGAAATCCCCCCGCACGCGTTCGGACACAACAGGGGTTGGCGGGCGCAAGTCAGACAATGTGACCGGCTTGACCGAAATCCAGAAATTGGCAAGCAACGGAAACAGGACGATGCCCATCACAATCAGAAATGTCGGGGCCAGCATCCAGAGCGCAAGCCGCGCTTCGCGCCGCGCCATCGGGCCGAGCCCGGTTTTTCGGCCGTTGGGGGGGGCGGTTGCCGGGGATGTCTTGGTTGTTCGGGACATCGTCATCGTCTTGCTATCCGTTGTGAAATTCGGCGTCCGGGGCGCTGGTTCAGCGCCCCGGATCAGGATCGCTTAGTTGATAGCGGCGATTTCCTCGTTGATCAGGTCCGCCGTTTCCGATGCGTCACGTTCGCCGTCGATATATTCGCGGACGAGACGGTTGATCACCTGACTGTTGATGATGCGCGATGCCATGGCCAATTGGCCTTCGGCGACACCCCAACGGTTTGCGGTTTCAAGGCCGGAAACGATGTCGGTGATGACGGCCGGGTCATAAAGCTCTGACAGCGGCTTTTTGCGATCAACACCAACCGGCAGGGTCGACCATGCCTTGACAAATTTCTCGGGATCTTCGGCGGTGCCATGACGGACCGGGAATTTGCCTTCGGGCGCGATGGAAAGCGTGCTGGTGTAGCCTTCATCCAGCGAGAATTTGACGAATTCTTCCGCCGGGTCGGTATCAGCATCGTTAGTGATACCGAAATAGCGAATGTCACCCCATGCTGCGCCATTCGGATTGGACGGGCCCATCAGGCGGGTGACAACACCGGTTTTCGATGCCAGTTCGCCCGAGGTCGGGTCATTGTTGATGGTGGGCGGGGCGCTGTCACGCAGGCCTGCCAGTTCATCAAGGATGAAGGGTGACCAGATGATCATGGCCGCCTTGCCTGCGAAATAGACTTCGCGTGACTGTTTCCAGTACAGATCCCCCGGAGGCGAGGCCTTGGCGAGTTTTTTATAAAACTCAAGCGCCTCGACGAGCTTTGCCTTGTCAAAGCCGACCGATCCATCGGCGGAAACCGGGGTTGCGCCGTTTGCCAGGAAGACATGTTCGAGCACCTGGCTCATGAAGTTTTCGTCAATTTTGGTCGCAGCGACAAAGCCGTACATTTCGGGCGGGTTGTGCAGCGCCTCGATGGCCTTGACGATATTGCCATAGGTGTTGGGGGCCTCAAGGCCCGCCTCGTCAAACAGGTCCTTGCGATAAAGCACCATCTGGGTCCAGCCATCAGACGGTACAGCCGCGACTTCGCCATCGAAATCGGCCATGCCAAGGGCGGCGGGTGCAAAGGTGTCCTTGCCCAGCTGGTTGACGACTTCGTTATTGGCTTCGGTATCGAGGATGCCGGCCTCGGACCAGGGCAGGACATATTGCAGGGTCAGGTAAATGACGTCTGGCAGATCACCGGCGGCATAGGCCGCGGTGGCGCGGGTTCCGAGTTCGGTTTCCGTGACCGGAATGACTTCAACAGAAGTGCCGGTTTTGGCTTCGAACGCCTTGGCCATTTCTTCTTGTTTGGCCAGTCGTTCGGGTTGTTCTTCGGTGGTCCAGAAGCGCAGTTGTGCACTTGCCATGCTGGTCGAGACCAGCAGACCAGCGGCTGCGAGTGTCAGTGCACGCGTAAACCTTGTTTTCATGAGATGCCTCCCTTGGCATTTTCTGCCAGTTTCGTTACTGGCGGGTTGGCTGACCCACGGACGGTCAGCGATGCTTCCCACAGGATTTGGGAAAATTCCGATGCAGGTTCGTTGGCCTGCGAGACAACGATCCGGCCGACTTCGCGGCCGATCTGATAGCTGGCCTGCGACATGGTCGTCAGGCCGGGATGGATGGCTTCGCCCATGGGCAGGCCATCAAAACCGATCACGGACATTTCCGATCCGACGTCGATACCGGCATGCGCCAATGCGTGCATTGCCCCAATGGCAACCGCATCGGTGACGCACAGAAGGGCGGTCGGACGATCCGGGTGTTTCAGGATTTCTGAAATCGCATCGCGCGCGGCCAGTTCGTTGGTGATGCCGTCATGCAGGTAGCCCGATGGAAGATCGCAACCATTGGCACTGACTGCGGCAAGATAGCCGGCGCGTCGTTGCCATGCGTAATTGAGTTCAGGATCGCCGCCAAGAAACGCGATCTTGCGATGCCCAAGACCGACAAGGTAATTCACGGCATCGACAAAGGCCTTTTCGTTGTCGATATCAAGCCATGCATAGTCTTCGCAGTTTTCGGTGCGCCCCTGGGCCACAAACGGGATGTGGGATGTGCGCAAAAAATCGATGCGCGGATCATGGCGTTTGGTGCGGGCAACAACAAATCCGCCGACCTTGGCTGAGCGGATCAGGCGGTCCATGACTTCGACCTCGTCATGACCATCGGGAACGGCGGAGACCAGCAAGTCCCAGTCTGAAAGGGCAAGTTCGGTGGCAAGACCATCGAGAATTTCGGCCAGAAACGGATCAATCTGATGGCCGTCGCGGGCGGGCAGGACAAAGCCGATGGTTTCCACCACGCCACGGGCAAGACGCCGTGCGGTGGTCGAGGGGCGATAGCCCAGCTCATCGGCGGCCTTGCGCACACGGGCGACGGTCTTTGCGGCGATATCGGGATAATTGTTAAGCGCGCGCGAAACGGTTCCCTCGGACAAACCAAGATGTTTGGCCAGCCGGGCAATCGACATGGTTTCGTTTTGCTTCCGAACGCGCGGCACGGAACCTCCCTGAGTGTCTTCGTTAGAGCCTGTTGCATCAAATTTGCCTCACTTTGCCGAGGACATCCTTCTGTCCGGCAAAGAAAGGTCCGCTGTGCGTAGCGGGGCTACGGTTCAAGGACCTTGACGCTGCGGGGCGGAAGAATGTCTCGGCCCACAGGGTTCGTTTTTGGCGGCGTTTCGCGGCGTTACACCGTTTGACCGATGCGCCGCATCGCTCTGCACGCTGTGCCTTGCCAAACGACACGCCAAAAACAAACAAAGCGAAGCAAATTTAATGCAACAGGCTCTACTGCTTTTCACCGCCTTTTTGACGGTGTTTGGTGTTCCGAAACCGCTTTCGGAACAGGGAAACGCTATCCGAAACCGCTTTCGGTTGTCAAATAGTTGATTTTGAACGATTTATTTTGCGGCGCGGTAGGGTTTTAAGCTATCCGCAAGGGTGGGCTAAAAACGTGCGTAATTCTTGTGCGACAAGCCTTGTGCGCAAATGTATCAACCAAAGGTATAGAATTCGGCACGTATCGGATTTTGCGACGCAACTCATTGTTTTAACGCATGTGGGCGGTGTGTTTTGGCATGTTGGGCCGTGAATCGCGCCGGTGCTTTATCCAATACGGTGCGTGATGCCATCATCGGCAATCCTGCCGGGGACGGTGCCGTTATCGAACGGACGTCGTTTTTATCTGCTAAGTATCGAATTGCGTTGCCTAAAACAGGGCAAATCATATCACATGGCATGATGACTGACCAAAATGCCGAGATTAACCCGAATGCCATTGCGCAAGTGAAGGTTCTGGCCTTGCTTGGCGCGGTGTTGCTTGTCGGGTCGAATTCGTTTGTTTTAAGCCCGATCCTGTCAGAAGTGGCGGCCGGGCTTTCGACGCAAACCTATCATGTGGCCTGGGCGATTTCGGCGTTCGGGGCGGCGACGGCACTATCGGCGCTGACCCTGGCGGGGATGATTGACCGGATGTCGGTCGGGCGTGTTTTGGGCGGTGCGGCACTTCTTTTGGCGGTGGCGCAGGTTTCAAGCGGGCTCAGCCAGCATTGGGTGTGGCTTTGTCTGTCACAGGCGCTGGCCGGGGTGGCCGTTGGTGTGTTGTTGCCGGGATCCTATGCCACGGTCACCGCCACAGCCCCCAAGGGGCGCGAGGCCGCGCGGCTTGGTGTGGTTCTGACCGGGTGGGCGTTATCGTTGGTGGTGGCAGTCCCCGCCGCAGCGTTCATAACCGAGCAATTTGGCTGGCGGATGGTTTATTTCCTGATGGCCGGGTTGTCGGTCCTGGTGGCCGGTATTCTGGTGATTTTGCTGTCGGATGTGCGCGGCGGGATGAGCACGCGGACATCGCCCTTGCGCGCATTCCGGCTGCCGGGTGTGTGGCAGTTGCTGGCGGTGATGCTGGTTTATATGACCGCGTTTTACGGCTGTTTTGCCTTTTTCGGGGTGGGTGTGCGCACGGCCTTTGACCTGTCAGCGCAGGGCAGCGGGATGTTTGTTATGGCCTATGGCGTGGGGTTTGGCGTCATGGGATTTGTTTTGGGGGTGATATCGCCCAAAATTACCCGCGGGTATTTGTGTCTGGTGTTGATCGCGATTGCGACGAGCTATGCCACCTGGGGATTGACCCTGCAAAGCCAGAGCAGCGCCATGGCCGGAACCGCCATCTGGGGGATGCTTAATCAGCTGGGTCTGAATGCGATGGTGGTGTCGCTTAACCGTCAGGCGTCTGATGCGCGCGGGGCGGTGATGGGGCTGAATAGTGCGGTGACCTATTCGGCGGTGTTTGCCGGGCCGATGATCATGGGGCCGATTTATGCCGGGTTCGGTTTTGCCGCCGTGGCCGGGTTTGGTGCCGTTTTGGTGATGTGTGGTGTGATTGTCAGTTGGCGACGTGCGTGAGGCGGGACCGTCGAACATCGTTATGCAGGGCCAAGCGCAGCATCGAGGCCATAGCGGTTTGAATGGCGGGAGTTTCCCGCCTGCGCGGGAATGACGACTTCATCAAAAACGCAGAATGACGGGTCGAAACCCGCCATTTGCTATGATTGTTTCGCGTTCCTGGATTGCTTGGGAAAAGTCCAGTGCAAGGTCGCCATCGGCATCCTTGATGCGGGTCATGGAAGTTTGGTTTTCACCCAGCACCCGCATGTCCCAGATTTTCTTGATCTCGAACATCTTGTTGGCCTGCCATGGGTATTCTGTATGGAATAGATGTTCCCCCTCAATAACGCATTGCAGGTGATAACAACCGTGGCCCATGAAAACTGGTGCAATCGGTTGCAAAAGTGTTGTCATCTAAGTTTATAAGGGAATTTAAATTCTTGAAATGAAATCTAAAGTAGCCAAAACTTTATTTCTTTTTGCTTTCGCATTGGGGGCGGGCAATGCAATGTGAGATTGTCTCAGTCACATCTTTAGTAACATGTCTTGGTGCTGTTCCGCATTTCGTGGCCAAGCAAATGGGATCTTCTCACCCAACCATAATCGCCGGGATGTTTTATCTTGGTTTGTTGGTCGCAGGGAGTACCTTCACAGTGGCAAAAATATGCTTGAAGGCGCAGCCAGGTGATTCGGGACGCAAATTTTTTCTGGATATTCTGAAAATTACCGGCGGGATAACGGAAAAGCTGAAGTTGGCCATCCGTGCAACCCTTACATTGTTTGACCGGATCATCGGCGATGACTATTTCAAGCAACACGGCGACCAAGTAAACTGGCAATCCTTATCGCCCTTGGCCAAAAACAGTCCGTTCACTTTCAAAAGTTTCCAGACCTGTTTTTCGCTGGCAATCCTTTACCCACTTATTGCCCTGTTGATGATCTATGTGCTTGCCGATCGGGGAGAATTCGTAATTTGGGCGGTCGCAGAAAGTGATTTGCCATTCGCAGACCGGTTAGGCATCGGAACCACGATTGTCATCCTTTATGTGATCGGGGGATGGGTCAGAAAACGCATTGAAACAAGACAAGTTTCAAGTCTCAAAAAAAGTTTGCTGATCGCTGTTACTACCAGTGTCGCTGTCGCTCTCGCTTTCGCTTTCGCTGTCGCTCTCGCTGGCACTTTCTCTGTCGGTGACGATATCCCTGAGGCTTTCTCTTTCACTATCATACTAGCTATTTCTGTCGCTGTTGCTGTCGCTTTCGCTCTCGCTGGCCCTTGCGCTGGCGCTTTCGCTTTTGTTTTCTCTCTCTCTTTCGCTCTCTCTTTCGCTAACGCTAGCGCTGACGCTGTATCCTTTTATGGCTCTTTCACTGTCGCTTTCGCTTTGGCTTTCGCTGTTGCTAGTCCAGGTGCGATTTTATTCGTTCGTTTTGCTGCCAATCAATTCGACCGATTATCTAAACCTTTGCGGAAAACGTCATATTTTGGGGTGGCGTGTCTTGTGACCCTGCTTCCACTGTTCGCCTTTGAACCGGATAGCGTCTCTTTTCCAGCGTTTTACTTGTTGCTTGCAGTTCCTCTTTTGTTTCTGCCTTTTGTCAATGGCTGTTTGGATTGGTTTTCCTTGGGCATAACCCGTGTTTTGTTGGCCACGCAGTTAAAGCTGGATTTGCGGTTGATGCGCACGGGGCTTGTGGTTGTCGATGTGCTTGTGGCGCTTTTTTCGGTGCCTCTTTTGCTTGTTGCAATCATTGGTGCCATAAAGCTCTTGGATGCTTTTGGGGTTGTCACCGAGATTGATCTGATTGCAATCAAGAATAGCCTTTTGACCCCTGCTGGTTCAGTTGTTGAGTATTTTCAATCACATGCAGACTATTTTTGGGTGGTTGCCATGCTGTTCACCACTCTTGTGCCAACCCTGATTCATTTCGTATTTGGCCTTTGTGCATTGGCCACGCACAGTTTTTATCTTTTTCCATTCATTCGGCAGAAAGTGGACGGCTTCGTGGCAGAAAGAGCGTTGGAACTACAGGGCAATCCAGGCGGGATACCAGCAGAAAGTGACACATGGATGAGATGGTGGATCCCACTCATCATTGCCAGTTCGGTCTGTATGACAGTTTGGGCCTTCAGCTTGCCGATACTTTTGTTGGATCATCTCATCACCTCAGGCTTTGGCTATTATGCACAGCTTCTTAAGTGGGTTGCCAATCTGACGATATGAACACGAGCTGACCTTGAGTATCTTGGCGTAACTGGCTTAAAAAAAGAATGGCGGACCAAGTGATTTTGGTCCGCCATTTTAACTGTTAGTTCCGGATATCAACGCTTAGCTGAAATCGAGCGCCCGGTCGCCGTTGGCGTCCTTGATGCGGGTCGGAAGACCCATGCCGTTCAGCAGGTTGAGGAACGGTTTGGATGGCAGTTCTTCGACGTTTGCCATCTTTTTCACGTCCCACTCGCCGGTGGCGATCAGCATCGCAGCCGCGACGGGCGGCACACCGGCGGTATAGGAAATGCCCTGGCTTCCGACTTCGTTATAGGCGTCCTTGTGGTCCGCCACGTTATAGATCAGGACTTCGGTTTCCTTGCCGTCCTTCGTACCCTTGACCAGATCACCGATGCAGGTCTTGCCGGTATAGTCCGGTGCGAGCGAGCTTGGATCCGGCAGGCAGGCCTTGACGACCTTGAGCGGCACGACTTCGAGGCCCTCGGCCGTGGTGACAGGTTTTTCTGACAGCAGGCCGATATTGTTGAGGACCGTGAAGACATTGACGTAGTGATCGCCAAAGCCCATCCAGAAGCGGACGTTTGGCACGTCAAGGTTCTGGGACAGGGAATGGACTTCGTCATGGCCGGTCATGAAGGTCTGGCTTTCGCCGACAACCGGCATGTCCCAGATCTTTTTGACTTCAAACATCTTGTTGGCCTGCCACTGGCTGTCCTGCCAGGAATAGACCGTGCCGGTGAATTCGCGGAAGTTGATTTCCGGGTCGAAGTTGGTGGCAAAGTATTTGCCGTGGCTGCCGGCATTGATGTCGATGATGTCGATCGAGTCAATTTTATCGAAGTAATCTTCGACAGCCAGTTTGGCATAGGCGTTCACCACACCCGGATCGAAGCCGACACCAAGGATTGCGGTCGTGCCAGCGGCTTCGCATTCTTCGCGGCGCTTCCATTCATAGTTGGCATACCATGGCGGGGTTTCGCAGATTTTGTCCTGCTCTTCATGGATGGCGGTATCGAGATAGGCGACACCGGTTTTGATGCAGGCCGACATGACCGGCATGTTGATGAAGGCAGATCCGACATTGATGACGATCTGGCAGCCGGTTTTTTCGATCAGGGCCGCGGTTGCATCGACATCGGTCGCATCGAGGGCGTGACCTTCGAGAACGCCTTGCTCTTTAAGGTTTTTCTTTTCATGGATGCTGTCGATGATGGACTGGCACTTTGATGCCGTACGCGATGCGATATGAATATCGCCAAGCACGTCGTTATGCTGTGCGCATTTATGTGCAACGACCTGGGCGACGCCACCTGCGCCGATAATCAGAACATTCTTTTTCATGTCGGGCCAAAAACTCCCCTGTTTTGAGAGGTGGGGAAACACTTCCCCGGTTCGCTATGAAAACTGCGCTTTCGTTTTTTACGAAAGGCTCGAAACGTAGTCGTCAAAGGTGAACTCACGCACAACGCGCTCTGTTCCATCGAGTTCCCGGATCACGATGGACGGCATGCCGACCCCGTTAAACCAGTTCTTTTTGACCATGGTGTAACCGGCCGCATCCTGAATGGAGATACGGTCGCCGACCTTGATCTCGTTTTCGAAATCAAATTCGCCAAATACGTCACCCGCAAGGCACGATTTGCCGCAAATCATATAGGGGTGATCACCCGTGTTCGGCAGGACCTTGGCATTTTCGCGATAGATCAGAAGATCAAGCATGTGGGCTTCGATCGAGCTATCGACGATGGCAAGGTTCTTGCCGTTGAACAGGGTATCGAGCACCGTGACCTCAAGGGTGGTGCTGTTGGTGATCGATGCTTCGCCAGGTTCGAGATAAACCTGCACGCCGAATTTTTCGGAGAATGCCCTGAGCCGCGCGCAGAATTTATCAAGCGGGTAATCCTCACCGGTGAAATGGATGCCGCCACCCAGGCTGACCCATTCAACACGCGACAGAAGCGTTCCGAATTTTTCCTCGATATCGGTCAGCATGCGATCAAACAGATCGAAGTCTTCGTTCTCGCAATTGTTGTGGATCATGAAGCCGGAAATCTGATCCATCACCGCTTCGACCTTGGCGACATCCCATTCGCCCAGACGCGAAAACGGGCGGGCCGGGTCGGCCAGATCAAAGCTTGAGGTCGAGACCTGCGGGTTCAGACGAAGCCCGCGCACGATGCCCGATGCCTGATCGGCAAAACGGGTCAGCTGGCCGATGGAATTGAAGATGATCTTGTCGGCATTTTCGATGACTTCGGAAATCTCGTCATCGGAATAGGCGACACTGTAGGCATGGGTTTCCTTGCCGAATTTCTTGCGGCCCAGCTTGACTTCATAGAGCGACGAAGACGTCGTGCCATCCATGTAGTCCGACATGAAATCAAACACCGACCAGGTCGCAAAGCATTTCAGTGCAAGCAACGCCTTGGCGCCGGAATGCGCGCGCACATAGGCGATCTTTTCCATGTTGCGCAGCAGCTTGGACTTGTCGATCAGGTAATAGGGCGTTGCGGGCATAGGCGGCTCTCTACAACTATGTCACGGGGAATGCGGATGAACTCGGAATGCGCGATCAGGCGTCTTTTGTTCCGGGTAGTGGCAAAATCACCATTCAGGTGGAAGGCACGCGGCTTCTAGTGGTCAGCCTGACGGTGTGTCATCCAATAGACGGAGACAGATAAACTGTATTCATTCATCAGATGCCTCCATCTTGCGGGTTTTGCCAGAATGCGCAGGCTTTCAATTGATGTGCTGCGCTACGATACATGTATTTGCCGCGTCCCAATAGCAGCGAGCGTGGGTGCGGTCAATACTGCAATGTTCCCTATGTAACGCGATTATACGCGTCTGTGCATGTTGTGGTTTCATGACGCTTTGATCAAGGGGCAAATGCATTGATTTTGAGTTGCTATTCACCCATGTGTTTATCACGGACTGCGTGCAGCCTGTTGACGAATGGTCCGAAAACATGTTCCGGATGACGCAAGGATTTCAAGCGCCGCCTGTGGCGCATTGCATTGCTGTGTGGCGTGCGTCCGGGCGACTGTCGAATTAAAGATCAAACCAGACGGAGGAGCCCCATGTCACCTGCACCTGTAAGTGTCGATCATCTTGCTTTTCCGACCCGCGACCTGGAAGCCACCGACCACTTCTATTCCAAGGTGGTCGGGGCGACGCTGGTTCATGCCGAAAGTGGTTACAGCCCGTCGTGGAAAAGCGACTACTTGCTGATTACCTTTGCGCTGCCCGACGGGACGCGCCTGTCATTTTTTGACTGGCCGGCAGATACCGGGCCATATCCCGATGATCCGGAGATGCCAGATGACGTGTTCCATATCGGATTGCGCTGTGACAGCCCGCGCGATGTGATCGCCTGGCAAAACCACCTGTTCCAGCACAAGGTTGTTTACCACAACGAGGATGATGGACAGTCGCGGCGCCTGTTCGTGCGTGACCCCAATGGCATCCGGTTCGAGATTTTTGCATCTGAAATGGCCAAATCCGGCGAAGATCACGCAGAACGCGCACGATCCGTCATGGGTGAATGGCAAAAGATTTCAGGGGCCTGAGCCGCAAGAAGTGCCTGTTTGCCAGCAGCCCGGGGCGGTCCGGGGCAGGCGAAATCGACCCGAATTGAGCCAAAACCAGTCAAATCACCCCAATCGATCCCAGTCAATCCGGGGTGGGCAGCCGGTTTGCCGGACTAGGGTTTGGGGCAGGGGCCGGTGCTTTGGCGAATGATCAGTTCGGTCGGGACAATCACCGGGCCGTCGTCATTATTGACGAACGGCGTCTTTGATCCCAAACGGTCAAGTAGCAGCTTGATGGCCTGTTCGCCAAGACGGCGACGGGGCTGGCGCACGGTGGTGATCGGCGGGTCATAGGCGGCGGCATGCGGAATATCGTCAAAGCCGACAACCGACAGATCCTCGGGGATGCGCAAGCCGTATTCCTTGGCCGCGACGATAACGCCAATCGCCATGCCGTCACTGGCACAGCACACCGCAGTCGGGCGGGTTTTTTCATCCGCCAGCAAGGCGCGGCCTGCGGCAATGCCGGAATCGATGGAAAAGTCGCCGCGATAAACCAGACTTTGCTCGGGCGCGATTCCGGCTTCTTTCAGCGCCCGGCGATAGCCCCCGACCCGGTCTGTGGTCAGGATGTTGCCCGATGGTCCGCTGATATGTGCGATGCGGGTATGGCCCAGATCAAGAAGGTGGCGCGTGGCGACAAAAGAGGCCTGATCATTATCAATGATGACGGTTGGCAGGGCGCAACCCGGAATACGTTCACAGGCGATGACAACAGGCGGTGTCGCATTTACCGGTGCCTTGGCCAGCGGTGCGGGAAGCCGACCATTGAGCAGGATCATGGCGTCGGCCTGATTGCTGCGCAGATAGGCGGCATAGGTTGCTTCGCGTTCCGGATCGTTTTGGGTGTCGCCGATCAGAACGTTATAGCCGGCCTGACTGGCACCTTTTTCGATTCCCGACAGAATCGAGGAAAAGAAAGGGTTTCCGATGTCGGGAACCAACAACAGGATCATGCCCGAACGATTCAGGCGAAGGTTTCTGGCCATGACATTGGCCGTATAACCCGTCGCGGCGATGGCGGTTTGCACTTTTTCCCGCGTGGCTTCGGAAACCACATCAGGCTTGTGCACGGCCCGGCTCACAGTCGCAATGGAGACCCCTGCGTGGCGGGCAACATCTTCAATCGTCGCGATTTTCTCTGTCATGCTTCTTCCTACTCCGCCGGTCACAAGCTGTCCAGCGGCATTCATCGCTTCAAACGGACGGTGATTTTGGTCACAATATTCAAAATGTAAAGGTTTACATTCAAAATGAAAACGTTTACACAGAGCTTAATAAGCAGTTGATCGCAAAAAATGCGACGCTAGGGAGGATAAATTCATGACGGATGCGGCCGTTCACGCCGTTGACACCGATCAGCAGGCGCGTGTGCGTCTTTCAGGTCGGGAGATTTGCAAGTCATTTGGGCCTGCGCAGGTGCTTTTCGATGTTTCAATCGACTTGCGTGCGGGTGAAGTGCATGCGCTTCTTGGTGAAAATGGCGCGGGCAAATCCACACTCGTGAAAATCCTGTCTGGCTATCATCAGCCAACCAGCGGCGAACTGATCCTGGATGGTGCGCCGGTCGAATTTGCCGACAGTGAAATCGGTGAAAACCATGGCGTCATCCTGATCCATCAGGAACTTAACCTGGCCGAGCAGCTGACCGTTGAGGAAAACATTTTCCTTGGACGCGAGATCAAGCGCGGCTGGTTCCTTGACAAGGCAGCAATGCGCGCAGAGGCCAAAAAGCTTCTGGACCAGTTGCAATGCGATGTCGATCCGCGCACACGCATCAAGGATCTTGCGGTTTCGGACCGCCAGATGGTTGAAATCGCCAAGGCCCTGTCCAAAAACGCCGATATCCTTATTCTGGATGAACCAACCGCAGTTCTGACCGGGCGCGAAGTTGATATCCTGTTTGATCAGGTCAAGCGCCTGCGCGAACAGGGCGTTGCGATCCTTTACATTTCCCACAAGCTTGACGAGATCAAGGCGATTGCCGACCGGGTAACGGTGCTGCGCGACGGGCGTCTGATCACAAGCGAGCCGGTTGCTGATCTTGAAAAAGATGACATGGCGCGCCTGATGGTCGGGCGTGACATCAAGCAGATGTTCCCCGACCGCGCGCCGGTCGAGGCATCCGATGTTGCGCTTTCGGTGCGTGATGTCTCTGTCGAAGGGCAGGTGCGTGACGCCAGTTTTGATTTGCGGCGCGGCGAGGTGCTGGGTTTTGCCGGGATTGTCGGCGCAGGACGCACCGCATTGATGGAAGCCATCATCGGCCTGCGCGAACGCACATCGGGCGAAATCAAGCGCAATGGCAATACGGTTTCAATCAACAGCCTTCAGGATGCCAAGAAGTGCCGTATTGCGTATCTGACCAAGGATCGCAAGGGCAGTGGCCTGTTGCTGAATATGGATATGCGTCCCAACCTGACCTTGCTGGCGCTTGAAAAATTCGGGTCTGTCATCATTGACCGCAAGGCCGAAGAAGCCGCGCTGGCAAACGCGATTGAGGCCTTTGACATCCGTGCCGCCGACCCCAAAACCAAAGTCGGCGATTTTTCCGGGGGCAATCAGCAAAAATTGCTGCTGGCCAAGGTCATGGAGACCGACCCGGAAATTGTGATTATCGACGAGCCGACACGCGGCATCGATATCGGCACCAAGAGCCAGATTTATCATTTCATCGGCGATCTTACCAAGCGTGGTAAATCCGTCATTCTCCTGTCGTCCGAGATGCCAGAAATGCTTGGCCTGTCTGACCGCATTGCGGTCATGGCAGCGGGCCGCATTACCGGCATTCTCGAAGGCAACGACCGCAATGAACATGAAATCATGCGGCACGCGACAGGAATTTCAGGCAAGCAGGGAGTGTCTGTTCATGAGTAGCCTTGAGCGCACCGAAGCTTCGACTTCGAGCGGTTTTAATATCGATTTCAAAGCGCTGGGTCCGTTTTTGGCCCTTGTCGGTCTGTTCATTCTCGGCACAGGCATCAATGATGCGTTTCTGAGCGGTGGCAACCTTTCAAACATTTTCACCCGTGCGGCCTTTATCGGCATTATCGCGGTAGGTGCGACCTTTGTGATCACCGCAGGCGGGATTGACCTTTCGGTCGGCTCCATGGCGGCGTTTATTTCGGGCGCCATGATTGTCGTGATGAACACGCTTGTCGCCACCTTGGGCGCGGGTGTCGAGACCGTACTGATCGGTATTCTGGTCAGTGTGTTGCTTGGCATCGCGGCCGGGGCCGTGAATGGCCTGGTCAGCACCAAGGGCAAGATCGAAGCCTTTATCGTGACACTGGGCACGATGGGGATTTACCGATCCCTTGTGACCTATATGGCCGATGGCGGGACGCTGTCGCTTGATTTCGATGTGCGCGGTGTATATCGCCCGGTTTATTACGGCGACCTTCTGGGCATTCCCGTGCCGGTGATTGTGTTCTTTGCCGTGGCAGTTGCAGGCTATGTGCTTTTGAACATGACGCCGTTTGGCCGTAAATGCTTTGCCATCGGATCGAACGAGCAGGTTGCGCGCTATTCGGCGATCCATGTCGACCGTGTGAAGACCCTGACCTATATCATCCAGGGCCTGTGCGTGTCGGTTGCGACCATCATCTATGTGCCGCGTCTTGGGTCTGCGTCGAGTTCGACCGGTGTGCTTTGGGAACTTGAAGCAATCGCTGCCGTGATCATTGGTGGCACGATGCTCAAGGGCGGTTATGGCCGCATCTGGGGCACGGTGATCGGTGCAATCATGCTGACCACGATTGGCAATATTCTGAATTTGACGGATGCGATCAGTAATTATCTGAACGGAGCGGTTCAGGGGCTGATCATTATCGTTGCCGTATTCCTGCAGCGCGGGGACTGGCGACGCAAAAAAAGTAAATAACCGGCGATCAACGTCCGGGATGAATGAGAAACCGCATCATTTTTTTGATCAGGAGGAAACGTTAATGAAAACGTTTACAAAATATCTGGGGGCCGCCTGTGTTCTGGGCCTTGGCTTGGTATCGACTGGTGCATTCGCACAGGAAAAGATCAAGATCGGGGTTTCAATCCCGGCGGCGACCCATGGCTGGGCCGGTGGTCTGAACTGGCATGCCGAGCAGGCTGAGAAGCGTATCGAAGCCACCCATCCGAATATCGACATCATCGTGGTTACCGCGAATGGTGCGTCCGAACAGGCCAACGATCTTGAGGATCTGGTATCGGTTCAGGACATCGACGCCCTGGTGGTTCTGCCGTTTGAATCCGATCCGCTGACCGTTCCGGTCCAGCAGGTCAAACAGGCTGGCAAGTTTGTCACCGTGGTCGACCGTGGTCTTTCGCTTCCGGGTATCGAAGACGTCTATGTTGCTGGTAACAACCCGCAGCTTGGCCGTGTTTCGGGCGAATATATCCGTGAACGCCTGAATGACGAGGGCAAGATCGTCGTTCTGCGTGGCATTCCGACCACGATTGATACCGAACGTGTGGACGCGTTTGTTGAAGCGCTTGAAGGTTCGAAGATTGAAATCCTCGACATGAAGCACGCGAACTGGAACCGCGATGACGGGTACGAAGTCATGCAGGACTTCCTGTCTCGTTTCCCGGAAATCGATGCTGTCTGGGCACAGGATGACGATATTGCCCTTGGCGTGATCGAGGCTGTCAAACAGGCTGATCGTACTGACGAGCTGTTCATCGTTGGTGGTGCAGGCATGAAAGACATCATCAAACGCGTGATGGAAGGTGATGACCTGACCCCGATCGACGTTCTGTATCCGCCGGCGATGATTGCAACTGCAATGGACATCACCGCGATGAAGTTCACGTCGAACGCACCGGTTGAAGGTCGCTATATTCTGGGCGCGACTGTTGTCACCCAGGAAAATGCCGAGAACTTCTATTTCCCGGACAGCCCGTTCTGATCCGAACCACAACATCCTGCGTCGGGCGGCCTTCGCCCGACGCAAACGATCCAACCGATGTCAGTCAGGACGTAGCCAAAGAGGTCTAAGATGAAAACGCTTAAGGGACCGGCAATTTTCCTTGCCCAATTTGCAGACGATGAACAGCCGTTCAATAGCCTTGATTCCATTGGCCGATGGGCTGCTTCACTTGGTTACAAGGGTGTTCAGATCCCCAGTTGGGACAAACGTCTGTTTGATGTCGAAAAGGCCGCAGAAAGCAAAGATTACTGTGACGAGGTTGTTGGAACTTTGGCCGCCCATGGCGTGGCGTTGACCGAACTTTCAACCCATTTGCAAGGTCAGCTGGTTGCCGTGCATCCGGCCTATGACGAAATGTTTGATGGTTTTGCCGTCCCGGAAGTGCGCGGAAATCCCAAAGCGCGTCAGGAATGGGCCGTCAAGCAGGTCAAGGCAGCGATCAAGGCTTCGCAACATATGGGTATTAACGCCCATGCAACATTTTCCGGCGCACTGGCCTGGCCGTTTGTTTATCCCTGGCCGCAACGTCCGGCCGGTTTGATCGAAACTGCGTTTGACGAACTTGCCAAACGCTGGACGCCGATCCTGAATGCCGCTGACGAGGCAGGTGTTGATGTCTGCTACGAGATCCATCCGGGCGAGGACCTGTTTGACGGGGCGACGTTCGAGATGTTCCTTGAGCGCGTCAAGAACCATCCGCGCGCGAATATCCTGTATGATCCGAGCCATTTCGTGCTTCAGCAGCTTGATTATCTTGATTTCATCGATATTTACGCGGATCGTATCCGCATGTTCCACGTGAAGGATGCCGAGTTCAATCCGACCGGGCGTCAGGGTGTGCATTCCGGCTATCAAAGCTGGGTCGGGCGTGCAGCACGCTTTAGATCCCTTGGTGACGGGCAGGTTGATTTTGGCGCGATCTTCTCGAAGCTTGCGGCAATCGATTTTGATGGCTGGGCCGTTCTTGAATGGGAATGCGCGCTCAAGCATCCGGAAGACGGGGCACGCGAAGGGGCGGAATTCATCAAGAACCACATCATTCGCGTGACCGAGCGGGCCTTTGACGATTTTGCCGATGGCGGTACGGACGAGGCTGCTAATCGCCGCATTCTTGGCATCAGCTAGGCGATGTACAGGCAAGACTTTTCTACCAGACTTTGGAGAGTGAAATGAGCAAGCAAACATCTCCCGGCCGTCGCCTGCGTCTTGGCATGGTTGGTGGCGGACAGGGGGCCTTTATCGGGGCCGTTCATCGGATCGCTGCAAGGCTTGATGATCGCTATGAACTGGTGGCTGGTGCGTTGTCATCAAAGCCCGATGTCGCGGCGGCGTCGGCAGCAGAGCTGTTTATTGATCCGGACCGCAGCTATGCCAGTTTTGAAGACATGGCCAAAAAGGAAGCAGCGCGCGAAGACGGTATTGATGTCTGCGCCATTGTGACGCCAAATCACCTGCATTTCCCGGCAGCCATGGCAATGCTGGACGCCGGCATTCACGTGATTTGTGACAAGCCGCTTTGCATGACGGTCGAGGAAGCCGAACAGATCGAGGCCAAGGTTGCGCAAACCGGGCTTTTGTTCGCGTTGACGCACAACTACACCGCCTATCCGATGGTCCGCGAAGCGCGCCAGATGGTGGCGGATGGCAAACTTGGCGATATTCGCCTTGTTCAGGTCGAATACCCGCAGGGGTGGATGGCAACAAAGGTCGAAGATACCGACAACAAGCAGGCAAGTTGGCGCGCCGATCCGGCAAAGGCCGGAATGGGGGGTGCGCTTGGCGATATCGGAACGCATGCCCATAACCTTGCGAACTTTGTGTCGGGTCTGGACATTACCGAACTGTGTGCCGATGTTGATGCCATCGTTGAAGGCCGCAAGCTTGACGACAATGTTCAGATTCTGCTGCGCTACGAAAACGGGGCGCGCGGCATGTTGTGGGCAAGTCAGGTGGCCGTTGGCCATGAAAACGGCCTTCGTCTGCGCATCTATGGCGACAAGGGCGGAATGGAATGGGCGCAGGAACACCCGAACCATCTGCATTTCAGCCCGCTTGATGGTCGCCCGGAACTGCTGACACGCGGTGGTGCCGGTATCGGCGAAGAGGGGCTTCGGGGTGTTCGGGTTCCGCCGGGCCATCCCGAAGGTTACCTTGAAGGTTTCGCCAACCTTTACACGGATTTTGCCGACCAGTTGACGGCCCATCTGAACGGCAGTGAACCAGACCCGGCATCGCTTCTTGTTCCGGGTGTGGTTGAAGGCCTTAAGGGCATGAAGTTTGTTGAGGCCGTCGTACGGTCCGGGCGGGATGGGGCCGTTTGGGTCAAAATGTGATGAATGCCCATGCCTGCTAAATCTGGGGATTGGCGGGTGTGACCACGCATTGAAACAGTTCTTCCCGACCGACGTCTTGTCGGCGATTGAGCCGCAGCCTTATGGGTTGCGGCTCTTTTTTTGCGTTTCAGGTCGATTCTGCATGCGGATGAAAAGTCTGGCGAGCGCAATTTGCAGTATTTTGTAATTGCCCACACGTTCAGCAATAAGCATCTTGGCGCGAATTTAAGCTATTAAAATCAATATGTTAATAATCCAAATGCGCGCATTTAGAGGGTGCTGAGTGCCCTGTGGTTTTCCACGAAGTGAAAAAGAATAGCGGTCAAGTTGATCGCCTATTGCTGGATTTTCCGTATAGGTGTTTCCTAGATTTATAAAAAATAAGACTACTTTCAGGGAATTTATCCGGGAGCGTCCGCATGCCCGAGAAGCCAAAGCTTCTGATAACGCGACGATTGCGCGATGCCGTACAGGCACGTGCCGCGCGGGACTATCAGGTCTTGACCAATGACGAGGACCGCGTTTTCTCACGCGCGGAGCTGATCGAGAAATGCCAGCAGGTCGATGCTGTCCTGCCTTGTCATTCAGAGCATTTCTCTGCCGATGTCATTGCGGCGCTGCCCAAAAGTCTCAGGATCATTGCCAACCATTCGGTCGGGGTCGATCACGTCGATCTGGCTGCGGCGAAGGATGCCGGCATTGTCGTGACCAACACACCCGATGTGTTGTCCGATGCCACGGCCGAGATTGCCATGCTGTGCATGCTTGGGGCGGCGCGCCGCGGGGCCGAAGGTGACGCCATGGTGCGTGCCGGGAAGTGGGATTTCTGGTCCCCGGCCTTTATGGTTGGCCGACAGGTTTCAGGCAAACGGTTTGGGGTTCTGGGCATGGGCCGTGTCGGTCAGGTTGCCGCCGAACGGGCACGCGGGTTTGGCATGGAAATCCATTACCACAACCGCAAACCATTGCCCGACCATCTGGCCAAGGGCGCGGTTTTTCATGACAGTATCGAAGATCTGTTTGCGCATTCCGACGTGCTGTCGCTGCATTGTCCGTCAACGCCAGAGACAAAAGGCATCATCAACAGCAAGACGATTGCGAAGCTGCCCGACCGCGCGATCCTTGTGAATACAGCGCGCGGCAATCTGGTGGATGAGGATGCGCTGGTGGCCGCCCTTGAGAGCGGAAAGCTGTTTGCGGCGGGCCTTGATGTGTTCTGTAACGAACCCGGCGGAAATCAACGGATTAGCGCGTTGAATAACGTATTCCTGTTACCACATATAGGATCTGCTACAGAAGAAACGCGCGATGCCATGGGCTTTCGCGCGCTTGATAACCTTGATGCCTATTTTCAGGGGAAAGAACCCGGTGACCGGGTGGCTTAAAGGCGGGGAACCGTCTGAATTCAGTTTTTCAAGTCTTTAGGGTCAGGACCTATTAATTTGATTAGAATGGCAGAGCTTATATTTGTGAAATCCAAGGAAAATGCCGCCAAGCGGGTTGGTATCCCGCTTAAGGGATATGACGCAGGAGTTTGCAAATATAAGCTCTGTCCTTCGGATCACTCAGATTTGCACGGTCTACTTTGTCGCAAAACCTTGAAAGATAAATATCTTCCTGCGGTTTTGCTTCGCGTATCCGCACAAATCTGAGAGACCATTCGAACCAAATTAATAGGTCCTGACCCTAACAATAACAAAATGCGTGCCGTTTTCTTTAGGTCCCGGAACGGGCCAAGCGCATCAAAAACGATCTTGGATATCAAGATCAGGGGCTTTTGAAGGCTGACAGTTACCGTTCGTTTTCCGCCAATGGTTGGCGCGTTGCGACGGTATATCTGGGAGGAAAAATGGAAATGAAAACCAAATCTGAAGACGTGAAGTCCAAGGAAGTATCCCGTCGTTCGTTCCTGACCAAAGGGGCGACTGGCGTGGTTGCTGGGGGTGCTGCTGCGACAGGCATGTTTGCCGCACCGGCTGTGCACGCGCAGCCCGCACCGATGGTTCTTAAAATGCAGACTTCCTGGCCGTCATCCGATATCTGGATGACCTTTGCCCAGCAATATGTTGACCGCGTTGAAGCCATGTCCGGCGGGCGTTTGAAAATCGACCTTCTGCCAGCGGGTGCTGTCGTTGCCGCCTTCCAAGTTCTTGATGGTGTGAATGACGGGGTGATTGATATCGCCCATTCCGTGCCGGTTTACTGGTATGGCAAGAACAAGGCCGCATCGCTGTTTGGCACCGGTCCGGTGTTTGGTGGTTCTGCAACCACCATGCTGAGCTGGTTCTATGCCGGTGGTGGCGAGGAATTCTATCGCGAACTGACCCAGGATGTGATGGGGCTGGACGTGATTGGTCTACTTGGCTTCCCGATGCCTGCCCAGCCGTTCGGCTGGTTCAAGGAGGAAGTCAACAGTGTCGCCGATATCGAAGGCTTCAAATACCGTACTGTGGGCCTTGCCGCAGACCTTCTGCAGTCGATGGGCATGTCGGTCGCACAGCTTCCGGGCGGCGAGATCGTCCCGGCCATGGAACGCGGCGTGATTGATGCGTTCGAATTCAACAACCCGTCTTCTGACATGCGCTTTGGCGCACAGGATGTTGCGAAGAACTACTATCTGTCTTCGTACCATCAGGCTTCGGAAAGCTTCGAGTTCCTGTTCAACCGTTCCTTGATGGAAGACCTTGAACCGGATCTGCAGGCGATCCTGCGTCACGCGGTCGAGGCGGCTTCGACGTCGAACACGGCACTGGCGATGGATAACTATTCCTCGGATCTGCAGAAATTGCAGGACGAGGGCGTTGAAGTGCACCGGACCTCGAAAGAGATTCTGGCCGCACAGCTTGAAGCCTGGGACAAACTGATCCCGACGCTTGAAGAAGATCCGTTCATGAAACGTGTTCTTGATAGCCAGCGTGCCTGGGTTGAACGTGTGACATTCTATGAACTGATGAACTCACCTGATTATCAGCTCGCATATGATCACTACTTCCCGGGCAAACTGAAACTCTGATCCCCGGTTCGGGTTTTTCAGTGTTTCGATGATCCTGACTGCTCCGTTGGCCTGATTGCTTGGCTGGCGGGGCAGTCAATACGCGAACGGACAGGATTTCATGATTGGATTTATTGAATTCGCGGACAAGCTTTCGGCCTGGTTTGGCAAGGCGTTTGGCTGGCTGATTATCCTTATGACGCTTGGCATGAGTTATGAGGTGGCGTCGCGATACCTATTTAACGCGCCAACCACATGGTCGCTTGATGTGTCGTTTATCATGTATGGCACGCTGTTCATGATGGGTGGGGCCTATACCCTTTCGCGTGGCGGGCATGTCCGTGGCGACTTCCTTTATCGCCTGTGGTCGCCCAGAACCCAGGCCAAGGTGGATCTGGTTCTTTATATCTTTTTCTTCTTCCCGGGTGTGACCGCCCTGATTCTTTCGGGCTGGAAATATGCCGCCCGATCGTGGGGCTATGGGGAAGTGAGCGTGAACAGCCCGGCGGGTGTTCCGATCTTTCAATTCAAGGCGGTGATTGTCGCAGCCGGTATTCTTCTGTTCATCCAGGGCATCGCGCAGGTGATGCGCTGCATTTTGTGTATCCGTGAAGGGTACTGGCGCAATGCAGATGATGACGTTGAGGAAACCGAAGAACTGCTGATGAAACAGCGCGTGGCCAAGGAAGACTGATCTGATGACGATCACGATCGACATGACCCCCGTGCCATACGCGATACACGCCCCCGAACGGAGCAGCCAAAGTGATTGACGCACATGTCGCCCTGATGATGCTGGGCATCTTTATTTTACTGGTATTTCTTGGTTTCCCGGTTGCCTTCACGCTGATGGCGCTGGGGATCGGGTTTGGCTATTACGCCTATTTCGATGCAGGCCGCATGTGGCGGTCCTTTAACCGCTTGGCCGAGGACAGCGAGACCCTGACCTCGGTGATAACGTGGTTTGAAGGGGCGTTTAACAACCGAATATTCGATCTGTTCATCAACCAGACATACACGGTGATGTCGAACGAAGTTCTGACCGCCGTGCCGTTGTTCCTGTTTATGGGCTATATCGTTGAACGCGCCAATATCGTGAACCGGCTGTTCTCGACGCTTAATATTGCCGCGCGCAACATTCCGGGATCGCTTGGTGTTGCCGCCCTGATTACCTGTGCGCTGTTTGCAACCGCGACCGGGATTGTCGGCGCGGTGGTAACACTTATGGGGATGCTGGCCCTGCCAGCCATGCTCAAGGCGCGCTATAACAAAAGCTTTGCATCGGGCATCATTTGTGCGGGCGGGACGCTTGGCATTCTGATCCCGCCATCGATCATGCTGATTGTGTATGCGGCGGCCTCGGGTGTTTCGATCGTGCGGCTTTATGCCGGGGCATTGTTGCCCGGTCTGACCCTTGTCGGGCTGTATCTTTTGTATGTCATGGGCCGTGCAATGCTGCAGCCCAAAGCGGCCCCGCGCCCGACCTCTGATGAAGTGCCAGAAGTTCCGCTGCCAAAAGTTCTCTGGATGCTGGCGACCTCGTTCTTCCCGCTGGCCTTCCTGATCCTGTCGGTTTTGGGCTCGATCCTGTTTGGACTGGCAACGCCGACAGAGGCGGCCTCGATCGGTGCGCTTGGCGGGATGATCCTGGCGGCAGCCTATCGGGCGCTGACCTTTGATCGCCTGCGTGAATCGGTTTATCTGACGGTGCGTACATCGGCGATGGTGTGCTGGTTGTTTGTCGGGTCCTATACCTTCTCCTCGGTGTTCTCGTACCTTGGTGGGGAACATGTGATTGCCGAGTTTGTCGGGGGTCTTGACCTGACACCGCTTCAGTTCCTGTTGCTTGCACAGTTGATCATCTTCCTGCTGGGCTGGCCGCTGGAATGGTCGGAGATCATTATCATCTTCGTGCCGATCTTCCTGCCGCTGCTGCCGCTGTTTGATATTGATCCGCTGTTCTTTGGCATCCTGGTGGCGTTGAACCTGCAGACATCTTTCCTGACCCCGCCCATGGCCATGTCGGCCTATTACCTCAAGGGGGTGGCGCCACAGGGGATATTGCTGACCGATATCTTCAAGGGGATCATGCCATTCCTGTTTATGGTCATTGTCAGCATGGTTCTGATGTACAGCTTCCCGCAAATCGTGTTCCATTTGCCTGATCTGTTCTATGGCGCACGCTAAGGGGGCGAATGTAATGAGTGATATCAACCCGCTACTGACACTTGATGTTGTCGAACTGCGCGACCGCCTTGCCAGCGGGGCGGTGCGCGCGGTTGAATATGTCGAAGCCTGCCTTGCCCGTATTGCTGAGGTCGAGCCACAGGTTCAGGCATGGGCCTGGCTTGACAGTGATCATGCGATCACACAGGCCCGCGCCCTTGA
The DNA here is from genome assembly GCF_001613795.1 of Thalassospira sp. MCCC 1A01148. Lineage (GTDB taxonomy): Bacteria > Pseudomonadota > Alphaproteobacteria > Rhodospirillales > Thalassospiraceae > Thalassospira. The sequence goes on along the minus strand of NZ_LPVZ01000019.1, from coordinate 71,365 downwards.
TGCCCGCCGGCAATCAGGCGCACCGATCGGGCCGTTGCATGGTCTGCCGGTGGGTCTGAAAGACGTTATCGATACGGCAAAGATACCGACCGAAAACGGGACCGTCCTTGACAAGGGGCGCGTGCCCGAAGAGGACGCGGTGCTGGTATCGCGCCTGAAGGCGGCAGGCGCGATCATCATGGGCAAGACGGTTTCAACCGAGCTTGCCTTTATGCATCCGTCCAAAACGCGAAACCCGCACAACCCGGATCATACACCGGGTGGATCATCGGCCGGGTCGGCTGCGGCGGTGGCAGCAGCCATGGTGCCGCTTGCGGTGGGAACCCAAACCGGTGGGTCGGTCATCCGGCCGGCATCGTTCTGTGGCGTGGTCGGTTTCAAGCCGACGTTTGGCGCAATCGCGCGCACCGGGGTTCTCAGCCAAAGCCCGACCCTTGATACGATCGGGGTGTTTGCCAATTCGATCAACGGGGCGGCGATGGTGGCGGAAAGCCTGTTTGGCTTTGACGCAGGCGACCGGGCAACCGTGCCATCCCCGACACCGCGGCTTCTCGATGTTGCCACAAGCGATCCGCTGGTCACGCCGATGTTTGCCTTTGTCCGCCCGCCACAATTTGACGAGGTCGCCGACGCGGAGACCGTCGCGGCATTTGGCGAAATTACCGGCATGCTCGGCGATCAGTGTTTCGAGGCCCCGTTGCCAAGGGCATTTGACGACGCAAACGCACTGCGTGCGCGGATCAATTTTGCCGAGATGGCCAAGGATTACTACAGCTATGAAAAGCGGGGCCGTGATCAGCTTTCGCCGGAAATTCGCGAGGCCATCGACAAGGGCAATGACGTCAAGGCACGCGACTATCTGGCGGCACTTGACTGGCGCAAGGTGCTGAATGCCGGGCTGGATGAAGTTTTCAAACGGTGTGACGTGATCATTACGCCCGCGGCACCCGGACCGGCACCCGCCAACTTGCAGACGACGGGCAATCCGATCTTTAACGGGCTCTGGACATTTTGTGGCACACCGGCGGTGACCATTCCGCTTCTGTGGTCGCAAGGCGGGATGCCGATGGGTATTCAGCTTGTGGGGCGGGTTGGCGATGATGCGCGTTTGATGCGCACCGCAAACTGGTTGAAATCACATCTTAGCAGTCAGGAGAACGCATAATGGAAAACAGTCTTTTGAACCGTGCCATGGGCCTTCTGGCTTTTGTCGTTCTTATCGGATTTGTCGGCATTCTTGTGGGGTACGTGACCCGCTGGGACCTTGCGGTCATGGTCGCGATTACAGTGGGGCTTGCCGGGTGGGATATCTGGCATGTCGCCATGGGCCACAAGGAAGACACACACTGATCCAAAAGGGAGCAACCCTTGCGGATGCAAGCCAACTTGCGGGGCAGGATGTATTCCTGCCCCGATTTTTGTAGGTTATTTGCGTTCCGGCGGGGCGACAAGGTTTTCGATGGGCGGTACCGGTGTGGTTTTGACCTTTTTGGTGACGATATAGGTAAAATACCGGTCAATGCCGATATTGGACACCAGCAGGCCATCAATCATGCGCTGATAGGCATCAACGTCATAACAGAGCACCTTGAGCATGTAGTCCACCCCGCCGCCCAGTGCATAGCATTCGACGATTTCGGGGATGTCCTGGACGGCGCGTTCAAAAATCTGGAAATCATCATGCTGATGATGACGCAGCGTGACTTCGGTCAGAACCAGCGTCGGCTTGACCAGCTTTTCCAGATTAAGGTGGGCGTGATACCCCGAAATGACACCGAGATCCTCAAGCCGTTTCAGGCGTTCCCAGCAGGGGCTGGGCGAAAGGTTCACCGCCTCGGCCAGTTTGACCTTGGTGATGCGCCCTTCGCGTTGCAGGGTTTTAAGGATTTTCAGATCCAGCTCATCAAGCCTGATCATGGTCAGAGTACCTCGGCAATCACAATCAGGCAGTCCCCCGTTTTGATCAGGCCCTGGAAGTGACGGCATGAAACAATGCCTGCGCGCGGGGCGTAATATTCGCGCGGCGGGGTGCCTGTGCGTTCAACGTCATAGATGCGTGCAATCAGGTCGCCCTTTTCGATCCGGTCCCCCAGATCAACGCAGGGCTCATACAGGCCGCTGGCATTGGATGCGACAAAGCAATCGTCATCTGGCATATCAAGCATGACCGTCCCGGTCGGGGATGTTTCGAGCTCGCCCTTGAGGATACCGGCATGAATAAGGATATTGCGGACACCGCGATCTGCAATTGCCACACGTTCTGCAGTGGTTGAGCCGCCGCCGCCCAGTTCGGTGGTGACAAAGGTTTTGCCAGCTTCCTCGACGACGGTATCAAACATGCCAACGGCATCGAGTTCGAGCATCATCATCGAATAGGGGGCGCCAAAGGCCTTCATGGCGGCAACGCAACGTGCTTCCTGTTCCTTGTCTGGCAGGACGTGAACGGCCGCGAACGGAATGAAATCAAGCGTTTTGCCGCCCGAATGCATATCGAGAACGATGTCGGCTTCTGGCACAAGATAGCGGAAAACGTAATCGGCGATCTTTTGGGTCACCGTACCATCGGGCTTGCCCGGGAAGGACCGGTTCATATTGCCCGCATCAATCGGGGATGTCCGCGAGGCACTGCGAAATGCGGGATAGTTCATGGCAGGCAGAATAATCACGCGGCCATTGATTTCACCAGCGGACAGGGATTCTGCCAGTTTGAACAGCGACACCAGACCTTCATATTCGTCGCCATGGTTGCCACCGGTCAAAAGGGCGGTGGGGCCATTGCCATTGCGGACCACGGTGATCGGGATCATCACAGCGCCCCACGCGGAATCATCACGCGAATAGGGCAGCTTCAAAAAGCCGTGGTGAATGCCATCCTGATCAAGCGGGATCGTCGGGCTGATGGGTGATGGTTTTGTCATGGTCGTATCCTTAAAAAGCCTGACGTCGCGACCGTCGTCATCAGGCTGTGGCATCTGGGACCGCACACCAGGACCCGCGCAAATGTCGCGATGTCATGGCGTGCGGTTGCGGATCAGTTTTTGACAAACAGCTGTCGCGGATAGCTGGTCAGGGTTTTTGACCCGGTTTCGGTAATCATCATGCTTTCGGTGATCTCGATGCCCCAGTCATCAAACCAAAGGCCCGGCATGAAGTGGAACGTCATGCCCGGTTCAAGAACCGTGCGGTCACCGGGACGCAGGCTCATGGTGCGTTCGCCCCAATCGGGCGGATAAGAAAGCCCGATCGGATAGCCACAACGGCTGTCTTTTTCGATGCCGAATTTCTGCAAGACCCCAAAGAAGGCAATGGCGATGTCTTCGCAGACATTGCCCGGTTTGGCGGCTTCAAGCCCTGCCTGAAGGCCTTCGATCAGGGCACTTTCGGCATCCAGGAACCGTTGATCGGGATCGCCAAGGTAAACCGTGCGTGACAGCGGTGCATGATAGCGACGATAGCAACCGGCGATCTCAAAGAACGTGCCGGCATTGGCCGGAATGGGTTTTTCATCCCAGGTCAGGTGGGGTGCGCTGGCATCCTGCCCCGACGGCAGAAGCGGCACGATGGCAGGATAATCCCCGCCAATTCCGTCGATGCCCGCGATGCCGGTACGGAAGATTTCCGCCACCAGTTCGTTCTTTTTCATGCCCGGTTCGACGATTTCAAAAATGCGTTCATGCATGTTTTCGACGATGCGGGCCGCCTGACGCATATAAAAGATTTCGGTCTCGGACTTTACCGCACGCTGCCAGTTCACCAGTGCGGTGGCATCGGAAAACTTGGCGTTTGGCAGATGGGTCTGAAGCTGCAAGAAAGCCTTGGCAGAGAAATAGTAGTTATCCATTTCCACGCCAATGCGACGCGATGCCCAGCAGCGATGTTCAATCACCTCGGCAAGATAGTCCATCGGGTGGTGCGTGGTCGATTGCACATAGTAGTCCGCATACGGGATGATGCGGTCATGGGGCATATAGACCGTGCGTTTTGCACCGTTGGCATCCTGCGAACGCCCGAACCAGACCGGGTCGTCTTCAATTGGAACCAGCACACATTGATGGACATAAAAGGACCAGCCGTCATAGCCGGTCAGCCAGGCCATGTTTGACGGATCGGTCACGATCAGAAGATCGATGCCCTTTTCCACCATGGCTTTTTTGGTTTTCTCCAGGCGTTCGGCGTATTCCTCACGCGTGAAATTCAATTCTACCTGGCTCATCGCAGGCCTCCAGATAAAGGCGGGGTTTCAGCTACCTGACCCATTTTCCTTTTGTTGTTACGAATTAATCTCGACCCCTGCACCGGCTGCATCACAGCGGTGACGGGCGAGGGTGGCGATCGCGGTGTCCTGAACACCGGTTCCGGTCAAATCACAGACCGTAATCTGACCTGCAGATGTTCTGCCGGTCAAGGATTTGGCAATGATCTGGCCGAGTTCTGGCAATGTCGCGTCTGAGGGCACGGTGCCGGCATCAATGGCGTGGTGCAGTTCGCCAAGGATACGCGTTTGTGCCTGACTGTCGCTGACATAAAGGTCGGCCTGCCCGATCAGGGCAGGATCAATTTCGTTTTTATGTTCGGCATCCGACCCCATGGCGGTCACATGCGTACCGGGTCTGACCCAATCGGCCATCAGAACCGGTTCGCGCGCAGGCGTCGTGGTGACGATGATATCCGCGGTGTTTGCGGCGTCCTTGCCATCCGCGGTGGCCGTGACCGGAATACCCAGTTCAAGGGATGCCTTTTTCGCGCAGGTTTCGGCCTTGGCAAGGTCGCGGGCCCAAATGGTGGCCGAACTGATATCGCGTACCAGTGTCAGTGCCTTTAGCTGAAGGCGCGCCTGAACACCCGCACCATAAATGGTGGCATGTTTGGCATCTTCACGGGCGAGATGTTTGGCGGCCACACCGCCTGCGGCAGCGGTTCGCACATCGGTCAGATAGCCGTTATCAAGCAAGACGGCCTCCAAAAGGCCGGTCCTGGATGAAAACAGGTTCATCAAACCATTAACCGATGGCAGGCCGAGCTTGGGATTGTCAAAGAAGCCGGGGCTGATTTTGATGGCGAAGCTATCAATACCCGGCACATAGGCGGTTTTGACATCGACTTCGCCATTATATTCATCAATATCCAGACGCAGGATCGGCGGCATGCGGACGTCCTGCGTGGCAAGGGCGTTAAATGCGCCTTCGACGCAATCAATGGCATCCATGTCCAGATCAATGACCTTGCGCAGGTCTGTTTCGGTCAGAATTCTGATCGTGGGCATTTGAGTTACTCCGCCATCAGGTCGACGTCTTCGCCGCCGACAATTCGTTTGTGTAGATCCATGTCGATATTGCAGCCCGTCGTCAGGACCACCGTACGACCGGGATTATCGACCAAACCGGCACGCAGGGCCGCAATGCCAACGGCACCGGCACCTTCGATTACCTGTTGATCATCAAGATAGGCGGCCCGGATGCCATCCGCGATCTGGGCTTCGTTGACCAGGACGAAGTCGTCGGTCAGATCGCCACACATATCGAACGTGTACTGGTTGTTGTCACCAATGCCACCACCAAGGCTATCTGCCAGTGTCGGGAGTTCCTTGACCGCGGTTGGCTTGCCTTCCTGAAGGCTTGTGATCATCGCACAGCCACGTTCCATGGTGATACCGACAACCCTGATCATCGGATTGACCGATTTGGCGACCAGCGCGACACCGGCCAGCAACCCGCCCCCCGACAAAGGCACCAACAAGGTATCCACGTCGGGTAGAGCTTCGATGATTTCAAGACCAAGTGTGCCTTGCCCGGCAATGACATCCGCATGGTCAAATGGCGGCAGCATGATCATGCCTTCGTCTTTGACCAGCCGGTCGACTTCCTGCTGGGCTTCGTCCTGTGATTGTCCGATGATGCGGACTTCGGCCCCCTGGGCGCGGATCCCGTCGACCTTGTTCTGCGGGACGAGTTCGGACATGCAGATCACGGATCGCACCCCGGCATTGCGCGCCGCATAGGCCAGTGCCCGGCCATAGTTGCCGGTAGATACACCAACGACACCTTTTGCCTTGTCTGCATCGCTCAGGCGCAAGACAGCATTGGCGGCACCGCGCAGCTTGAAGCTGCCGGTATATTGTTGCTGTTCACATTTAAGCCAGACCGGGCTGCCGATATGATCGGTCAATGCGGCAGACGGGCGCAAAGGGGTGTGGATCACATGATCCGAGATGGTTTTTCGGGCAGAAAGAACATCAGCAAATGTGATGGGGTCTTTCATGGGACCTCGACTTTACTGGTTGGTTGCGGGGCCTGATCAAACAGGGTTCCGAACCCTGTGATCGGTTTTTTGTATTCAATCAGGTTCAATGCGTGCCAGACCAAAGCCTGATTGCTGGTGATGACCGGTTTTTCAAGCAGGCGTTCGGCTTCGGCGATGATTTCGGCTGACCGGATGGCGGTGCAGGAAATGAACACCGCATCGGCATCGGGTGTGTTGACCTTGAGCGCGCCTTCCAGAATGGCTTTGGGCGGCAGCGCAGTCATGTCGAAATCATTATCAAGGCCAAAGCCCATCACACGCGTGACGTCAAAGCCCTTGTCGGCAAAGCCATCCGCGACCGATTGTGTCACATCGGGAAGATACGGGGTCAGGATGGCAATTTTTTGTGCTCCGACCGCGCGAAGGGCAAGCTCACTTGCCAGAAGCGGATTGGTGACTTTGGTTCCCGGCATGCCCTGATTGATCAGGGCGGCGATCTTGTCCGACCCGGTGACAGCCGTGCCGGATGTGCAGCCGAAAATGGCGACATCAACGCCATAACCCGGCAACAGGGTCTTGGCGGCACGCGGCAAATCCTTGGCCATGGCCTGCAGATTTTCGACCGTGACCGGGTTGGCGTTTTCAATACGGGTCGTGAACAGGCGCAAATCATCGGGCAGGATGGCGCGCAGGTCATCCTCGCTGTTGAAATCTGTTGCCAGTGTGATCAGGCCGACCCGCCCTGCCGGTCCAACCGGTTCGGGCGAGTACAGCAGATCTACCGGCTCTGGCGTGACCGCACGCGATACGGACATCATCCTGAACTCCACAAGGCGGATGGTCCTGATATGTATCAGGACCATCCCGTTTTCAAATTTTCAAAAGTGCTTCCGGCAAATCCGGAATTTGCAGGCCAGAACCCGATCAGCGGAAGGCAAGTTCTGGCAGGAACAGTGCAATCTGCGGAACGAAGATCAAAATCACCGCTGCAAGCAGCAGCATGAAGATGAAGGGCGGCGTTCCACTTATGACCTCTGCATAAGGTCGCCTGAAGATTGCTATGGCTGTAAAGATGTCACACCCGAACGGGGGCGTGGCAGAGCCAATGGCGACCTGCAGGGTGACCAGTGTGCCGACAAGAACCGGGTCCAGCCCCGCCGCATTGACGAGCGGCATGAAGATTGGCGTCAGTACCAGAATGACAACAATCGGGTCAACGAACATGCAGCCGATGAAGAAGGCAACACAGATCGCAGCCAGAATGATGTACGGATTGGCACCTTCAAGCCCCAATGCGCCGATCACATGTTGCGGGATCTGGGCAAAGGAAATCACGAACGAGAATGTCGTGCCCGCACCCACCAGAATGAACACAACTGCGGTGATCAAGCCGGTTGAACGCGCAATCGCCAGCAGTTCAGACCATTTCACCGACTTGAAGATCAGCACTTCAAGGATAATGGCATAGACAACGGCAACGGCCGCGACCTCGGTCGGGCTGACCCAACCCAGATAGATGCCGCCCACGATCAGAACCGGGAACATGATCGCCGGACCAGCATTGATCACGGCCTTGCCGCGTTCGGCCCAGGTCATGCGCGGGATGGTCGGGATATTGTTCTTTTTGGCGTAGTACATGCAGTACAGCGAGAACATGATCAGAATGAGAATGCCCGGACCAATACCGGCCAGGAACAGTTCACCGATCGAAACTTTGCCAACCACACCAAACACGATCATGCCGATCGATGGCGGGATCAGAAACGCAATGTCACTGGCATTGATGATCAGCGCCATGGCGAACTTGTCTTCGTACCCGGCCTTGAGCATCTTGGGACGCAGCGGACCGCCCATGGCAACCACGGTGGCCTGTGTCGACCCCGATACGGCACCGAACATGGTGCAGCCAAGGGCCGTGGTCACCGCAAGGCCGCCGCGCACATGACCGACAAAGGTCATGGCAAGGTCAATCAGCCGGTTGGCCGTATGCCCCTTTGTCACGATATCGGCGGCAAAGATAAACATCGGCACCGCGATCAGGGCGACCGGTGATATGCCCGTGACCATCTGCTGAATCAGGATGCGTTCGGGAATGGGCATGTAAAACATGAAGGCAACGACGCTGGCCGTTGCAAGCGGCACCATCATGGGGAAGCCAAGGACCAGAAGGACCAGCATCACCAGAAGGATTGAAGTACCTAAATCCATTTTCTGTTCCCCCTTACAGATGATGCTCGTCGGCGTCGTCAAACTTATCCTCGACCTGATAGGACAGGTGCGTCCCGGGCTTGAGGATATTGGTCAACGCGGCCAAGACAAACTGGATACCGGTTACACAAAGACCAAACGGTACGATCAGTACGGTCAGGTAATACGGGATGCGCAATGCCGGGGTTAACCGGTTCGATGTGATCAACGAGGAAACATAATCAAGCGAATACCACGCCAGAAGGAACAGCAGGCTGGCCGTTCCGAGCGTGATGATGATCATCATGACCTTGCTGGCGCGCGGGCCGAGCATGTCGGTAAAGGCAGACATGCGAATGTGCCGTCCCATGCGGGCGGCCTCGCTGATGCCGACAAAGGTGACAAGAATGATCAGAAACTGATTGAGCTCTTCGGAAAAGAAGATGCTCGAATTAAAGCCCAGGCGCATGATCACGTTGGCAACGGTATTCACCGCCATGATCACGATGCTCCATCCGAGAAGCTGTCGCTCGACAAACGACAAGCCGTGATCAAGCTTTCTCAGAATACCCAACGCCCCGCCGCTCGGAGCGGGGGCCTCCCCGTTTGAACCTGACATAGAACCTCCTTGGTGCGCGTGCGAGACATTATTGCAAAACGTGCTTTGTGGCTGTTGGTTCCCCCCACACGGGTTGTCTTCTGCTTCACGCCAATCGTGTCAGAATAAAAACGCTTTGTGATGGTTCAATCAGATTTTTGTCATGAGACAAAATCAATACATGACATCGAAGGCATGAACGCCCGGCATTTGATCCATGGTATGGCGAATTTGGATCAGGGCGTGCTGTGCGGTTGGTGTATCGGGGGCGCCGCCAAGGCAGATGCGCATGGCGTTTGGTCGCGGCACCTTGACTGTCATGAACGGGTCGGAAATTGTGACCGCAACCCCGTTTTTGCGCAGTTCAGAGGCAAACCATTCCTCTTGCCAATGTTCGGGGATGCGGACCCAGGCGCTTAATGAGGTCGGGTGGTGGCGGACGACGGCGTCACCCAGAATTTCGGCCACCAGTGCCTGACGTTCACGCATCAGGGCGCGCTGGACGGTAACCGCCTGATCGATGGTACCATCGGCAATCCAGCGTGCGCCGATCTCGGCCATCAACGGAGTCCCCATCCAGCCGGTGACACGCAAAACGCTGCTGGCGCGAATCGACAAATGTGCAGGTACCGTCAAAAAGCCGGTGCGAAGGCCGGGCATGACAACCTTGGTCAGGCTTGAAACATGGAAGCCGAGCTTGGGCAGAAAGCTTGTGATCGGCGGCAGGTTTTCTTCAAGCAGCGGGCGATAAACATCATCTTCGATGACGTAAACACCATAATGTTCAGCGATTTCGGCGATGCGTTTGCGGCGTTCAACCCCCATCAGACAATTGGTCGGGTTGGTAAAGATCGGGGTCACGACAAGGGCCCGGACCTGACGGGTGCGGCATTCCCGCTCGAAAGCATCGGGCAGGATGCCCTCGTCATCGGTTGGCAAGGCACCGAGTTTAAAGCGCAGGATGCTGGCCGATCCGATAACACCATGATCCGTCAGGCTTTCGGTCAGGACGACATCATCGGGCTGAATGACGGTGGAAAGGGCGGTAAACACCCCTTGCGCGGCGCCGTTGGTGATCAGAAGGTTGGGGATGTCGACATCAACGCCCATCCCTGAAAGCCAGGTGCGGCCGATCTCGCGGTGGTATTCGAACCCGGCCACCGGACGGCAGCTTTCCATCCAGCTCTGGTTGGTTTCTTCGGCCAGTTTTGCATGCATCTGACGCGACAGATCATTGTGAAAGTCGGTATAGGCCGCGCGGACGATGGAAAGATCAATCAGGTCGGGCTGGCGGCTATCAAGGATGAAGGATGATGCCCGGTCGGTAAGGCGGGCCTGAACGAAGGTTCCGCGTCTGCGTTCGGATCGCAGATAGCCCTGGCGTTCGACTTCCTTGTAGGCCGCACTTACTGTCTGGACGCTGACTTTCAGGCGATATGCCAGCTCGCGATGGGTTGGCATTCGCACATCATGGCGAAGCCTGCCAGATTCAATATCTGTAATGATCGCTTCGACGAGTGTCTTGTATTTCGGACCTGTTTCGCCACTTAGGTCGATTTCAGGTAACCACATGATTTTATTTCCACCCCTGATGTTTAGGGTCAGAACCTACTATTTTGGTTGGAATGGTCGCTCAGATTTGTGCGGATACGCGGAGCGAAACCGCCGGAAGATCAACATCTTGCAAGGTTTTGCGACAAAGTAGGTCGTGCAAATCTGAACGATCCAGAGGACAGGGCTTATAATTGCAAACTCCCGCGTCAAATCCCTTGAGCGGGGTGCCAACCCGCTCAGCGGGGTTTTCCTCGGACTTCACAAGTATAAGCGCTGCCATTCAAATCAAATTAGTAGGTTCTGACCCTTTGACCCTAACATGACCAACAGGGGTTTGTGTAGGCGTTGAAGTTAATTTGTCATGAGACAAAACTAGCATTGACCTGATGCAGGAACATTTCAACACTTTGCGCGTTCATGACAGTGATGTTCTAACCAAACGCCCCGATTCCGGGCTTCAGGCCGGTCGTTGTGCGTATATAACACGGGAGACTTCGATATGAGTTTGAACAAACTCCTTAAAGCGACCCTTTCTGCTGCTGCGCTGTTTGCAGTAGCCGGGACCGCTGCCCACGCCGAGGAATGGAAATTCGCCCACGAAGAAAGCCCGGGTGATGTTCAGGACCTGTATGCACAGGAATTCAAGCGCCTGGTCGAGGAAAAGACCGATGGCGACGTTAACGTGACCATCTACACCTATGGCCAGCTGGGCACCGAGAACGACATTACCGAGCTGACCGCAGCCGGTGCTGTCCAGTTCTCCAACGCGTCCCCTGGTCACCTTGGTACCTTTGTTCCGGAAATCCAGGTCTTTGGTGTTCCCTACCTGCTGTCGCAGGATAACGAGGTGAACAAGAAGGTCCTGTCATCCAGCCCGACCATTTACGAAGGCCTGTCCAAGGACTTCGAGTCCAAGGGCTTGAAGCTTTACACCATGTACCCGGAAGGCGAGATGGTCTGGACCACCAAGAAACCGGTCGAAGAGCCGGCTGATTTCGATGGTGTCAAGTTCCGCGTGATGACCTCGCCGATCCTGATCGAAACCTACAAGTCGTTTGGTTCCGATCCGGTTGCCCTTCCGTGGGGTGAAGTTTATTCCGGTCTTCAAACCAGCGTGATTGACGCGCAGGTTAACCCGATCTTCTTCGTTGAAAGTGCTAAATTCTACGAAGTGACCGACTATCTGATCTATGCCGGTCAGCAGCAGTACACCACCACCGTGGTATCCAATGCGGCGTTCTATGAAGGTCTGTCCGATGAACGCAAAGAGATGCTGGCTGAAGTGAAGGCCGAACTGGACGACTTCATCTATGACGCCCAGAAAAAGGCAAATGACGAGGCACTGGCCCGCATCAAGGAAGCCAAGCCGGAAATCGAAGTCATCCGCCTGAATGAAGAACAGCGCGAAGTCTTCAAGGAAGCTTCCAAAGGCATTGGCGCAAGCCTTGTCGAGGAAGTCGGTGGCGATACCGAAGAAGTTCTGAATTCGCTGCGTGAAGAGTTCGGCACTGAAATGTAATCAGTATTTCCCGGCGTAACGGGATTTCACAAAACCCCCGCAGGCGATGCTTGCGGGGGTTTTTGTTTGTGTCGCGCCCAGTGGCCTTACGTTCGGAAATCATCCGTATTTACATCCCTGTGGTGCTCACAACATCAAGCCTCCCGCGTCTGATGCGTGCCCTGTCCGAGGATCGGACTGAGGTGATGAAACTGACGTGAAAGGATTTGGCTGTGAATATGTTCAACCTGCTTTTGGGTGTTCGCGACGTTCTCTTCCCGGCGATTATGTTTGGGTTGATGTTGCTTGGCTCGGTTGTGACCTCGCCAAAGGCTGAAGTTCGCAATCCCAATGGTGTACCGATATCTAAAACCGAACTGGCCGAGAAATCGCCGGACGCGGCAGCGGTTACCGTACAAGATGCGCTGAGCAATTCTGACAATGACGACATCGTTGCCGGGGTCAGCAACCCGGATTCTGCGCCGTATTTGAACCTGTCTGGTTCTGACAGCGCAGGTTCGATCTGGTGGCCCGCCAAAGGTGGTGGAAATGCCGAAATCAAACTTCAAATCCGCAATGCATCGGGCAGCGTGACGGGCAATTGTACGGTCTCGTCAAAAAAAGGCACCGGTGGCAAGTTTGAGACCACCTGCTGACCGGCGGGCCTTTTGCGTGCTCACATAAAAACAGGGGCCGGCATGGGTCCGGCCCCTGTGGGCCGCCGCGTCGGGAAGAAGGTATGACGCGGCGGGTATTTTTTGATGTCAGGTTGGCTTACTTGCCAGCAGCAACTTCGTCAGCAACCGCATCAACAGCCTGCTTGGCGATGTCGATGACTTTGTCGACTTCGGCTTTGGTGATGCAAAGCGGCGGTGCAAAGCCAAGGATGTCACCGTGCGGCATGGCACGTGCAATCATGCCACGCTCAAGGCAGGCAGCCGAAACGCGCGGACCGATTTTCGCATTCGGATCGAAGCGTTCCTTCTTGGTTTTGTCTGCGACAAACTCCAGCGCGGCCATCAGACCAACGCCACGGGCTTCGCCAACCAGCGGGTGGTTGTCAAAGGTTTCATGCATGCGCTGCTGGAAGTAGCCACCGGTTTCCGCCGAGTTGCCCGTCAGGTTTTCACCATCGACGATATCCAGGTTTGCGTTGGCCGCAGCCGCGCAGACCGGATGGGCGGAATAGGTCCAGCCATGGCCGATCGGACCCATCTGATCGGAACCCTGTTCAAGAACTTTCCAGACGCGTTCGCCAATGATCACACCCGACAGCGGCAGGTAGCCCGATGAGACGCCCTTGGCAATCGTGATCAGGTCCGGCTTGATGCCATAATGCAAGGAGCCGAAATAGGACCCGGTACGGCCAAAGGCGGTCACGACTTCGTCGGCAACCAGCAGAACATCATACTTGTTCAGAACAGCCTGGATGGCTTCCCAATAGCCGTCCGGCGGGGTGATGATGCCGCCTGTGCCCATGACCGGCTCGCCGATGAAGGCCGCAACGGTTTCCGGACCTTCGCGCAGGATCATTTTTTCCAGATCATCGGCACAACGTTTGGCAAATTCTGCTTCGGTTTCGCCTGCCTCTGCATTCCAGTAATGGTGCGGGCAGGTGGTGTGCAGAATGGGTGCACGCGGAAGATCAAATGCATTGTGGAAGGCAGCAAGGCCGGTCAGGCTGCCGGTCATGATGCCCGAGCCATGATAGCCACGCCAACGCGAGATGATTTTCTTCTTCTGCGGCAGGCCGCGGATGTTGTTGTAGTACCAGATCAGCTTGATGTTGGTTTCGTTCGCATCCGAACCGGACATGCCGTAATAGACGCGCTGCATGCCTTCGGGCGCGCTTTTGATAATACGGTCCGACAGACGGATGACCGGCTCGTTCCCGTGTCCGACATAGGTGTGGTAATAGGCCAGTTCCTTTGCCTGCGCATAGATCGCATCGGCAATTTCGGTGCGGCCGTAACCAACGTTTACACAATACAGACCGGCGAACGCATCAAGGCTTTCGCGGCCTTCGGTGTCGTGGATATAGATGCCCTTGCCGCCATTGATGATGCGGTTGGGGGTTTCACCCGCTGCGTGCTGACGCATGTGGGTCGAGGGGTGCATGAAATGCGCCCGATCCATTTCCTGCAGATCAGCAGTGGTGTTTTTGATGACATTCATTTTACTTCTCCCATGTGAATGCGTTGATGCCCGTGCGCGCGTTACGATTTGTAGGCAGCGCAGACGTATTTCAGTTCGGTAAATTCTTCGAGGCCATGGCGCGAACCTTCGCGACCGAGGCCGGATTGCTTGACGCCGCCAAACGGAACCGGCGCGCCGGTGATCTTGACGCAGTTCAGCGCAACCATGCCGTATTCCAGCGCGTTCGAAACGCGTGCAGCGCGGTCGTGGTCACTGGTCATCAGATAGGCGGCAAGGCCATATTCGCTGTCATTGGCCTTGGCGATGACTTCTTCTTCTGACTCAAACGCCATGACCGGAGCAACCGGGCCGAATGTTTCTTCGCGATAGATCTTCATCTCGTCGGTGACATCGGCAAGCAGTGTCGGGGCATAGAAAAGCCCGCCCATCTTCTTGCCACCTGTCAGGACGCGTGCGCCTTTGATGCGGGCGTCTGTGACGTGGTCTTCGCATTTGGCAACGGCGCGGTCATGCATCAGCGGACCGATTTCGACATATTCCTCGATGCCATTGCCGACCCGCAATTCTGCGATGGCCTTGGCATATTTATCAAGGAAGTCGTCATAGATGCCTTGCTGAACGAAGATGCGGTTGGCCGCCAGGCAATCCTGACCACTGGTGGCGAATTTGGCATTCACCGCATGGGCAACGGCCTCCTCGAGATCGACGTCATCAAAGACGATGAACGGCGCATGACCACCCAGTTCCATCGACATTTTCTTGACCGTCTGTGCGCCCTGAGACAGCAGGAGACGGCCAACCTCGGTCGAGCCGGTAAAGGACAGCGCGCGGACATCGTGATGGCCGCAAAGCTCGCCCACCACCGGGTTCGGGTCACCGGTTACGATATTAAACACGCCGGCCGGGATGCCAGCACGTTCGGCCAGTTCAGCCAGTGCGGTGGCCGAGAACGGTGTTTCGGTTGCCGGACGTACGATCATGGTGCAACCGGCTGCCAGGGCCGCGGCGGCCTTGCGCGTGATCATCGCGCACGGGAAGTTCCACGGCGTGACTGCGGCGGTAACACCAATCGGTTCGCGTTTGATCGACATGTTGCGACCAGGCAGGTGGGATGTGACGTTTTCGACATTCACCCGTTTGGCTTCTTCGGCATAAAATTCGACGAAGCTTGCAGCGTAATCGATCTCGCCGCGTGCCTCGTTGATTGGCTTGCCCTGCTCGAGGGTCATCAGAAGGGCCAGATCTTCCTTGTTTTCAATCAGAAGATCATGCCAGCGCCGCAATGCAGAAGAACGTTCCTGTGGCAGAAGGGCTGCCCAGGCCGGGAAAGCTTCCTTGGCGCTCGCAATAGCCTTGCGGGTTTCCAAAACGCCCATGTTCGGAACCGTGCCGATGAAGCTGCCATCGAACGGGTTGGTGACTTCGATCACCTGAAGATTATCAGCCGAACACCAGCGGCCATCAATGTAGGCATGTTCGCGCAGCAAACGCAGATCGGAAAGCTGGCTGAGCGATACGCAGCGTTGTTCCTTTGATTGTGCCGTCATGGTTGGCCTCCTTCCGTTGGGGCGACTGTGGCTTGGCGCGGTTTGCGCGAAGCGTGTCATTGAACTGAAAGGAAGGTATCAACAGGCGGTCAGAGGAGGTGACCGAACTCCATGCCATTTAATGCGTTTTTTTTGGCACGAGGTGGCAAAATCGGAATGTTTTTTCTGCCAGAGGTCAAAAAGCGCAGAAAATCAATCTTCTGAGCGATCTATATATTTCCGCATTTCGCGCTTCTGGCGACGTTTTTCGATGACGGTGCGGATGATGATGACTGTGAAAAACAAGACCACCACACTGGTCGTCATCGGGAAGGCGACCGGGATGCCGATGACAAAGACAATCGCGCCCACGACACTTCCGCCGACAAGGGCGATGAAGCCACCCAGAATGACAATGGCAAGCAGTCCAGCAAGCAGGATAGAGGCGATCTTGTTCATGGGACGCAATTCATAAAAGTCGGTTCAAACAAGGCAGGAATGACAGGTAGCGTTGCCCCGTCATTCCTTGTTGTTGCTGTTGTTGTTGCGGTTGGTCAGCTGTTTGGTGGTTTGATCAAGGCGTTCGGCCAGTACGCGGATCAACTGGTTGGAGACAGCCTGGTCCTGTCGGACGAGGCCAAGGAATTCGGCCTTGTCGAGTTTCAGAACCGTCATGTCCTCGACCGCACGGATCGTGGCAGAGCGCGGCGCGTCAACCAACAGGGCGATTTCACCAATGACTTCCTTGGGATGGACATCACGCAGTTTCAGGGTCTGGTGTTCATCGGTGGTCAACCAGATTTCACCACGCCCGGAAATGACGATAAAGGCTGCATCGCCCGGATCCCCCTGTTTGACGAGAACCTCGCCATGTTTGAAGGTCAGGCGCGGACTGGTAAAGGCCAGCAGCTTGACGACGCTGGGATCGAGACCGGCAAACAGCGGTATGGTGCGCAGCAACCTGACTTCCTGATCGATGTCGCCACTTGCCAGTGCTGCGGCATCGTCTTCGGCGTCTTCGGTGGTTGTTTCAGTGGCGTCCGCAATGTTCCGGCGTTTGACCAGTTTGCCGTTCGACATGTGCAGCAGTGTGTCGAACTTTTCACCGGCATGATCGTCATCATCAACCCAGATCAGACTGGTATGGTCGGTTTCGCCGGTAAGGTAGTTGATGATGCTTTCGCGGGTTTCGCGATCCAGGGCAGAAAGGCCTTCGTCGACCACCAGAAGATCCGGGTTCTTGATCAATGCCCGGACAAGGGCGATTTTCTGACGCAATGTCTGGGACATGCGGCTGCCACCAACCCCGACCTGACTTTCAAGGCCAAGTGACACCAATCCTTCGTAAAGGCCGCCTTCGTGGGCGATTTCAAACAGGACTTCGCCAACACGTTCTTCGGAATTTGCACGGCCATAGGCGAAGCGACCAAACAGCAAGTTATCCAGGATCGGTGCGGCTGATGCATAGCCATCCGCCTCGAAGAAGTCGATATAGCCAGCCAGTTCGTCAGGCAGGTTGGCGCGGACTTTGGGCCGGGCCTGCAGGACAAGCTCACGGAAACCATCATCGATCACGCGCAGGCGGTGGCGGGCCGGTGTCAGATGCATGGCGACATCAAGAAGATGCAGTTGGTCTTCCTTGCGCATGTCATCAACAGCCACGCCATCGGTCCGGCGCAGGATGTTTTTGACTTCGGGAATTTCATCGGCCGAGACAAAGCTGTAACGGTCAAAGAACTCATGGCCGGGTGGCAGGCCGGTAAACAGTTCGATCATCAGATCAAGGGTTTCACGCCCCATCTTGACCATTTTGTCGTAAAGGCCGTTTTCGCGAAGGCTTCTCTGGATATAGGGATGCGACAGGAAGTCAAAGCGCTTGAACTCGGTGCGCGATGGCGTCCCGAACATGATGTTCACGCCAACGGGCGCGTTGTCATTGTACTTTTCAAAGTCATAGGGTTCTACAAGGTCGGACAATTGCCGTTCGGCCAAAATTTCCTTGAGCCTTGGCCGAACTGCCAGAACCGATTCGACCAGTTGCGGGCGTTCTTCCGGGGTGATCCGGCGGGAAAGACCGATGCGGTAGATGTCACGATCAAGACCGACAACCTCCAGCAGGCGCATCAGTTCCTTTTGCAGTTCGTCACGCGATGCAAAGCCCGGCCCAACATAATCAATCCACTCGGCGGACGGATCATAGGGGATGTTGCCCGACATCTTGATCTCGTCATACATCTCGCGGGTCAGTTTCCACGGCAGTTCGGCGGGATCGGAAAGTTCGATCACATCAACAAACTTGGGATCGGGGAAGGATTTTTTCGCATCAGGCGTCGCGTTGGTCGTGGCGACGGCATTTTCCTTTTTGGCATCTTTTGGGGCAGGGTTGTCGTTATCCTGTTGCAGCAGGACCGGACGGTGTTTCAGGCCATAGAAAAGGTTGTCTGAAATGGTGCCATTAAACAGATAGGCATCCGCCCCGACATAGGCCAGCCGTTGTCCAACGATTGCCGCAGGTAGTTTTGTGGCATCGACATCGGCAAACTGGATGCGTCCGCCGCTGGGATCAAGGATACGCGCCAGAAGTCTTGCGAGTTGCGATTTGCCGCTGTCTGACGAGCCGATCAAAAGCGCCTTGCCGGGAAGCGGCATGTTAAAGGACACATTTTCAACCACCCGCGTTCCGTCATCATCGGTCCAGGACAGCGCGCTGACATCCAGCGGGCCGCCAAGCGGTTCGGATGTTTGGGCGTCAAGCTGATGTTCGGGACCCAAATCGTTGAGTTCGAACTGTTCGTGAAGCTGTTCGTATTTGATCCGTGCGTCGGCAAGGCGCTGATAGTAAGCCAGAAGTTCCTTCCACGGCGCAGACATGTCCTTGTAGGCGGCAAGAGCTGCGACCAGTGCACCGAAGCTCAGATCACCGGTAATCACCAGATAGCCGCCGATGGAGTAGAAGAAGAACGGCGTGATCTGGGCGATGAAGTTGTTGAGGAACTTGATGAAGAACTTTCGGTAATAGATTTCCTTGCGGATTTCGAAAATTCGACCCAGACGCTGGGTGAAATGGGTCAGTTCAAAACCCTGTGTTTCGTTGGCGCGGATATCGGTCGCGCCGCCAACGGTCTCGCCGATATGTTCGGACATGCGGCGCACGTTCTGCACGCGCTGTTTACCCAGCAGATTGACGCGTTTTTGCAGTTTCGGGATCAGGTAGCCCTGCAGCGGATAGAACGCGACTGCCGCCAACCCCATTAACGGGTCCTGAATAAAGATAAAGGCAGAAATCGTGATCAGGATGCCGCCCTGATAAAGCGGCAGAGAAATCGCCTCGCCGAAGAAACCGCCAAGCGGTTCGGCTTCGGCGGTGATCATGGAAACAATTTCGCCCTGACTGGTTTTGCGGAAATGCGGTACCGGAAACCGCAAGACACGATCAAACAACAGATAGCGCAGGCGCCGCAACAGCCGTTCGGCCATTACCCCGCGATAGACGTTGATGAAATACTTGAACCCGCCATTGACGAAGACAAGGGCCAGAAAAACCCCTGAAAGGGCGAACAGGTATTCGATCTGGGTCAGGTCAACGCCCATAAGGTCATAAGGCGCACCGGCACCACCGATGGCTTCGTTGACAATCTGTTTGGGCAGATCGAGCGAGTAATACAGGAACGGGAAAGAGGCCAGCGTGATCACTGTCAGAATGATCTGCTGGAGGCGGCTATGACGCCATATATAGGCAAAAACCGATTTTGGCATTCGCACGTCCCGTTTTGTGAATCTGGAACATTTTTGTTCCGTTTGCTCGATTTATTGTTTGGGCAGGGGCAGGACCCCATCGTGTGCAGATTATGCGCCAGATGTCAGATCAACCAAGATCAAAACTTTGTTCCGGGTCAATGAATCCGCAAAAACCATCTGCCACCGCGTCAGGCTTGTCATACGCCTGATAGTGATACAGCCACATCTTTGCCTTCACGTCATCGGGCAGGGTTATCAGCTCGTCGTAATGGGCATGTACACCCGAATGGCGGGGGCCCAATTCACAATCCTGAAAGATGATATCGGCCTTTTTGTAAAACGCCATATGATCCTTGGGATTGAAAATCGCATCTGTCGTCAGGAAGAAAGACTTTTCTGTCCCTGTTCCGAACAGGGCAAAGGAATACATCGTGTTTTCGGGTGTTACGACATGCGGGGTGGGAATGACATCAAAATGCATGCCTTGCCAGTCAAAGCCGTCTTTGGGTGTCAAAGGAACGACATCGAAATAGGAGGACAGTTTGCTGTTGCCATGGTCGCTGGTTTCCAGCCCGCCGCGCAGCGAATGTTCCCAAAGCGGATCAAGCAATTCCCTGGCTGCAAACAGTTGTGTTCGGTGACCATCAAAGACGAAGTAATTGGCAAGGGCCATCCATTCCAGACCCCCGATATGATCGGAATGCAGATGGCTGATATAGACGCCATCAAAGTCGTTTGGCATGAAACCAAGATTGCGCAGCGAATGGCGTGCATCTGAACCACAGTCAATCAGCAGGCGCTGCGGCCGGTCTTCGCCAGACGGGGTCGTTTCCAGAACCATGTTGCTCTGAAAATTGTCGGCAGCCATACAAAAGGCCGAGCCTGTCCCCGCAAACGTAAGTTTCATTCCCCGATCTCCCGATATTTTGTCGAAAGATTAGACGAGGTTCGGGGCGTTTAACCACCCCCTTTTGCAAGGAAAGTTCCGATTTTTACCGGATGGCCCGTCATGACCGTGTATTCAGGGCGTCTCGGACGACTGTTTTTCGTCTGACGAAGCATTTTGAATTTCGCGATTCTCGGCGCTGGTCAGTTTGCTCATTTCTGCGCGAAGAGCGCGGAGTTCGGTCATAATTTCCTGATGATCCAGCTGGATTACATCGCGTGTCTGGGTTTCCTCGACATCGACATGCGTCGACATCGCATCAACCACAATTGCGATAAACAGGTTCAGTACCGCAAAGGTCGTTATCAGGATAAACGGCACGAAGAAAAGCCACGCCAGCGGATAAGACTCCATCACCGGCCGGACAATGCCCATTGACCAGCTTTCCAGCGTCATGATCTGGAACAGCGAATAAAGTGATTCGCCAATTGTGCCAAACCAGTCTGGGAAGCCTTCGCCGAACAATTTGGTCGCCATCACCGCCGAGACGTAAAATACCAGTGACAGCAATGTCAGAACCGAAATCATGCCGGGGATGGCACGCATCAATGCCTCGACCACCTTGCGCATCGAGGGGACGGTGGAAATCAGGCGGAAGGCACGCAGGATACGCAGCGCGCGCAGGACCGATACCCCCTGGCCCGCAGGCATCAGGGTGATGGCAACAATCGTGAAATCAAAGATGTTCCAAGCGCGTTTGAAAAATGCCAGCCGATAGACGGCAAGTTTCATCAGGAGCTCGATCACGAAGATCGCGACCGCCAGTTGGTCAAGGACGTGCAAGGTCGAGCCCATCGCGTTCATCACAGTCGGGGATGTTTCAAGCCCGAGTATGACGGCATTGATCGCGATGACGGCGGTGATGAAATTTTGAAAGCGACTGGATTCAACAATCCGGCGAAGAAAGTTCATGGTGCCTCCCGACAAGGTCGGAAAAGGGCGCTTCATTGTGCCGGATATAGCCGACGGAAAGACTGCGCCGGAAAATAACAACAGGGCGCAGATTCATTGACAATCATCTGCGCCCTGAATGGAAAATCAGTTCAGGCCCTTGCGGCCCATTTCAAGGAACTTGTCGCGACGGCGCGCCTTGAGTACGCCACCTTCGACGTCATCCATGCCTTCAAGCGCCTTGATGATCGCATTGCCAACCCGTTTGCAGGCTTCCTTGGCATCGCGCTGTGCGCCGCCAAGTGGCTCTGGCACGATTTCGTCAATGACGCCAAGCTGCAAAAGATCCTGTGCGGTAAGACGGAGCGCCTCGGCCGCAGTTTTGGCTTCGTCGCCGGAACGCCAAAGGATTGATGCGCAGCCTTCTGGCGAAATCACCGAATAGATCGAGTTTTCGAGCATCAGAACGTTGTTGGCAACGGCAAGTGCAATCGCACCGCCCGATCCGCCTTCACCGATGATCACGGATACCAGCGGCACCTTGATATCAAGGCAGGCTTCGATCGACCGCGCGATGGCTTCGGACTGGCCACGTGCCTCTGCGTCGGCACCCGGGAAGGCACCGGCGGTGTCAACAAGCGTCACAACCGGAATATTGAAACGTTCGGCCATGCGCATCAGGCGGATCGCCTTGCGATAGCCTTCCGGGCGGGCGGAGCCGAAATTGTGTTTTACGCGGGTTTCGGTATCGCGGCCTTTTTCATGACCAATGACCATCACCGTGCGGCCCTGCAAACGACCAAAACCACCGATGATTGCGGCGTCTTCGCCAAACTGGCGGTCGCCGGCAAGCGGGGTGAAATCGTCAAACAGGTTGGCGATATAGTCGGTGAAATGCGGACGATCCGGATGGCGCGCCACCTGGGTTTTCTGCCAGGGGGTCAGCTTGCCATAGGTGCCCTGCAAAAGCTTTGTCAGCTTTTCCTGCAGGCGGGAAACCTCGTCTGCGATGTTGACTTCGTCATTGCCCGTCAGGTGACGGAGCTCTTCGATCTTGCCTTCAAGTTCGGCGATCGGTTTTTCAAAATCGAGGAAGTTATGCATCAGTGCATCATATCCGACTGGGAAACAATGGGGCGGAACATAGTATATCGACCCGCTACGTCAAGGGTCGAGCGATACGCAGCCCATATTTTCCGTTTATGTAAAATAACCAGCGTCGCATGCCATGTTTAATAACAACAGTTTGCACATTGACGCCTGTGCCGTCCAGTAACCAGATCACACCGGGCCAAAAGCCCCGGGGATCAAGGCGGGACGTGTTCATTCACAGCGTGTTCATGCGGGTTCACTGTCGGGCATCGGGTGTTTTGACATGGCATAATAAGGCACGTGTGTTTCGCCCCAATCCTTCAAGGCCAGAATAATGCCACGCAGTGTTTCACCCTTTTGGGTCAGACTGTATTCAACGCGCGGCGGGACTTCGGCGTAAACTTCACGATGCACAAGACCGTCGGCCTCAAGTTCGCGGAGCTGGCGGGTCAGCATGCGCTGGGTCACACCGGGCATCAAGCGGCGCAGTTCGTTAAAGCGTTTTTTGCCATCTAGCAGATGGAACATTACAACGCCTTTCCACTTGCCGCCAATCAGGTCAAGCGCACCTTCAACCGGGCAGCCGGGGCTTCTGTTGGGTGGGCAGATCGTCATTTCAACCTCCATGTCACCAAGGATCGGCGCAGGTAGTGCTTCTGCAAGCGTTGGAAATCCACAATAGTATACAAATTGACACTATATGCAAAAATTGTGCGTACTTATAATGGTGGTGATTATGCGTTAAAACTTGGCCATTCACAAATCAAACCTTTGACGAAAGGGAAGGCCAAAGATGAAAGCCATTGGTATTTATAAATCCGCCCCGGTCGAAACCGACGGGCTGTTCACCCAGATCGAAACCGATGCCCCTGTTGCTGAAGGGCGCGATATCCTTGTTCGGGTAAAGGGTGTTGCGGTCAATCCGGTCGATTTCAAAGTCCGCAAGGGCAAGCAGGATGACGGTGCCTTCAAGGTGCTTGGCTGGGATGCGGCCGGTGTGGTCGAGGCTGTTGGCGAGGACGTCACCCTTTTCCGTCCGGGCGACGAGGTCTGGTATGCCGGGGATGTGACCCGGTCAGGTTCCAATGCCCAGCTGCAAGTTGTTGATGAACGTATTGTCGCGCCCAAGCCAAAGTCACTTGATTTTGCCGCTGCTGCAGCGCTGCCGCTGACGACGATTACGGCGTGGGAAGCGATGTTTGATCGTCTTTTGATTGATCGCACCGCAGTCGATTCCAATGCGGACAAAACGATCCTGATCATTGGCGGGGCCGGTGGTGTTGGTTCCATCGCCATTCAGTTGGCCAAGCTTGCCGGTTTGAAAGTCATCACGACCGCATCCCGCCCGGAAACTGTGGCGTGGGTGGAGAAGCTTGGCGCAGACCAGGTGATCAACCATCGCAATCCGCTGGATGAAGAACTGGCAGCCATTGATGTTGCCAATGTCGATTACATTCTCTGCACATCGGAAACCGATCAGTACTTTGATGTGATGACGACTGTTATCGCGCCGCAGGGCCGGATCGTGACGATCACCGAGGCCAAGGAAAACCACAATGTGGACCTTTTGAAAGCCAAGTCTGCCAGCTTCTCTTACGAGTTCATGTTTACCCGCTCGATGTTCCAGTCGGCGGACATGATTGAACAGCACAAGCTTCTGGCGACGGTGGCCCAGTTGGTGGATGACGGAACCATCATCAATACCGCGAATGAAAGCTTTGGCGCGTTGTCACCGGAAAGCCTGCAGAAAGCGCATGCGTTGCTGGAAAGTGGCAAGGCCATTGGCAAGATCACCTTTGATGGTATTGCCGACTGATCACAGCGCCTGTTGATGACGGGCATCTGAATACCGGGCCGATCCGCGTGAATGTCGCGGGTCGGCCTTTTTTATTTGCGCGATATGCCGTTTAATCGGCGGACGCGTTTGCAATCAATGCGGTGATTCGATCACGGAGCCAGCGATGCAGGGGATGGGTGGTGGTGCGGTCATGCCAGATCAGGGCCATGTCAAAACCCGTGACAGGCATCGGGGGATCAAACATCCGGATTTGTCCAGTGCGGCCCTTTGCAACCCGGCTGGGCACAAGGGCGATCATATCGCTGCGCGCGACGATTTCGGGGACGACAAGAAAACCCGGCGCAGACAGGGCAACATTGCGTTTGCGACCAAGTGCCGCCAGGGCATCATCCGCTGGCCCCTCAAAGCCGCCGCCTTCGGGGGATACAATCACATGGTCAAGTGCACAAAAGCTGTCGAGATCAAGCGAACGGTCGATTGCCGGATGATCGCATCTGGCGATGGCGACATATTCCTCGCGATAGATTTTACGCATCCGAAGCGTTTCTGGCGCGGTTTGAGGGGTTGAAAGTGCCAGGCTGACATCGCCGCGCGCCATCTGGGTATCAAGCATGGACGTATCAATCGTGCGCCACGCGACCTTGATCCCCGGCGCATCACGCCGCAATACATCAAGAAGCGGCATCAGGATCGCGTATTGCACATAGTCACTGGCGGCAATGGCGATGGTGGCGGTGATTGTTGATGGATCAAACGGGCTGTTTTCCGCAACGACCCGGCGCACACCTTCCAATGCTTGATGCAGTGGTTCTTGCAGTTCAAGTGCGCGTTCGGTCGGGATCATGCCGCGCTGTGCGGGCAACAAAAGCGGATCGCCCAGCAAATCACGCAGGCGCGTCAGGCGTGTTGAAATCGCCGGTTGGCTGAGGTTCAGGCGCTTTGCCGCATGCGTGACATTGCGTTCGGCCAGCAGCGTGTCGAGTGTCACCAGCAGGTTCAGGTCAAGCTTTCTGATATCTGTCATATTTATACCAAATCAAAAATAATTGGATTTCAAAGATAGCAGAACATCAGGCCATGATCACGCATCGAACGTGATCCCCTTTGGAAAGGACGGCCCAATGTCGAATGTCTTGATTGTCCATGCCCATCCCGAACCCGCATCCCTGACCAGCGCATTAAAGGATGTTGCCGTTGAGAAACTGCGTGCTGACGGCCATGCCGTAAAGGTTTCGGATCTGTATGCCATGGGGTGGAAACCCCTTGCAGACGGGCAGGATTTTACTGACCGCAGTGACGCGGAACGGCTGATTTATATCGCCGAGTCAAAGAATGCCTATCGCAGTGGAAGCCAGTCACCAGACATCGCAGCCGAGCAGGACAAACTTCTGTGGGCGGATGCGGTTTTGTTCAGCTTTCCACTGTGGTGGTTTGGCATGCCCGCCATCCTGAAAGGCTGGTTTGATCGGGTGTTTGCCTATGGCTTTGCGTATGGAGTTGGCGAACACAACGAAAAACACTGGGGCGATCGCTATGGCGAGGGCACCCTTGCCGGGCGTCGCGCGATGTTGATTGTGCCGATTGGCGGGCATTTGCCGCATTACAGTGACCGTGGCGTTAATGGCAGCATCGATGATGTGTTGTGGCCGATCCAGCACGGCGCGCTTTTCTATCCCGGTATGGATGTCATGCCGCCATTTCCCGTTTATAGCGCCGATCGCATGGATGAGGACGGATGGACAGAAGCCCAGACCGCGTTCAAGGGGCGCCTTGCGCGTCTGTTTGTCGATGATCCGATCCCGTATCGTGCTCAGAATGGGGGGCACTATGATGGTAAACAGCGCCTGAAGCCGGAACTCGGTGGTGGTTCAGATGGCATCAGCATGCATCTGCTGCGTGAAGGCGATCCCCAGGAAGTCATTCGCGGGCAGGTCCGGCAAACAAGGCGGCTTGCGTCCTAGAAAAAAGGGCCGGAGAGTTCATCTCCGGCCCTTCTTAATTTTGTTGGCGTTCTATGCCTAGCCCGCGTCGCGTGCGGCGATGGCTTCGGCCTGACGGACCATGACTTCGGCCTGTTTGATCGATGCGATATCAATCAGACGACCATCAAGGGCGACGGCACCGGCTCCTTCGGCCTGGGCCTTTTCCATTGCTTCAAGGATGCGCTTGGCTTTGGTGACTTCTTCTTCGGAAGGCGAGTAAACCTCGTTCGACAGGGCGATCTGGCTTGGGTGAATGGCCCATTTGCCCTCGCAGCCCAGTACCATGGCGCGGGCGGCTTGTGCGCGATAGCCATCCGGATCGGAAAAATCACCAAACGGACCATCAATCGGACGCAGGCCATTGGCGCGCGCCGCAACCACCATGCGCGCAATGGCATAGTGCCACATGTCGCCCCAGTGATAATCGCGCGGATTGTCGCCATCCTTGTCGGTCAGGACACCATAATGCGGGTTCGGGCCGCCAATGCCGGTTGTCATGGCCTTGGTCGAGGCGGCGTAGTCGGCCACGCCGAAATGCAGGCTTTCATTGCGCGGGGAGCCTGCGGCAATTTCATGGATGTTTTGCATGCCAAGGGCGGTTTCAATGATCAGCTCGAACCCGATGCGCTTTTTGCGGCCCTTGGCCGTTTCGATCTGGGTTGCCATCATATCAAGCGCATAAACGTCGGCAGCGGTTCCGACCTTGGGGATCATGATCAGGTCAAGCCGGTCACCGGCCTGTTCGAGAACATCGACGACGTCACGGTACATGTAATGGGTATCAAGACCGTTGATGCGAACCGACAGGACCTTGTCGCCCCAGTCGATATCGTTGATGGCCTCGATGATGTTTTTGCGCGCCTGTTCCTTGTCACTGGGCGCGACGGCGTCTTCCAGATCAAGGAAAATGGCATCGGCCTTGGATTTCGCGGCCTTTTCAAACAGTTCGATGCGACTGCCGGGAACGGCAAGTTCGGACCGGTTCAGACGTGCCGGGGCCGGGGGCGGTGTGGTGAAGCTCATGGTAACGTTTCTCCAGAACCTGTCATTTCAATCAGTGCGTCGCAGGCGATGGATCATCAATCGATCATCGCGCGAGGCATGTGGCGTATTCTTGCGTCCCGTTTTCGGGATCGTACCGTGGCCGCCGTGACAGTTATGTGGCCTGCGATCATTGTGCGTCGCAGTAATCCTGTGGGTAATCTATGGTGCGGATGCGAATGCTGGCAAGCCCAAATACGCTTATCCTTCTAGTGCTTTCGGCGCAGAGGACCCAGAGCAGGCTCTAGTTAAGAAAAACTCGAGATAAGCCGGATAAAGCAATAGCCCCTTAACACGACTGTCGTTAGATTACCGACGTTATCGGGTTTGCGGCCCGGTATGCGTCCCGGAGACCCTATCAGCAGGTAGTATCAAACGGCCCATGCGTCGCGTTTATTCCATCGTTGTTTCTGCCGGTCTGGCACCCGCGCTTATTCTGGGGGCGTGTCTGGTGCTGGCCGTTTCACCGACGCTGGTGCCTGCGGAACTTGCTGGTCTGGTGCGATATGGCCCGTTCTTGCTGGCATTGCTGGGCGGGGTGATCGGGTGGTGGTTTAACCGCGGGCGTGCGGTTTTTGTCATGGCTTTGTTGCTGATTTGCTATTGGCTTCTGGTTGGCAACGGGGCGGGCATTTCGGCCGAGGGGCTGGCGTTTCTTCAGATCGCGACACTTTATCTGGTTCCGTTGAACCTTCTATTTCTGGGCTTTACCGCAGAACGGGGTGTTTTGAACCCGCGTGGTATTGCCCGAATGCTGATTCTGGGATTGCAGATCTTTGTCATGCTGATGCTGGCCGGGCAGCCCGATGTTGGTTCCGCCCTTTATCGCGTTCTTGAGACACGGTTCTTTGCCAGCACAGGTGTGCTTGGGACGATGCCCCATCCGGCGATGATCATTTCAGCTATTGCGGTGGTCCTGCTTTTGATCCGGCACAAGCCGCTTGAAACCAGCTTTGCAGCGGCGATCATCGCGATTGATGCGGCAACCGTGATGGGGGCCGGTGTCATTCAATATGGATATCTTGCTGCGACCGGTGTGGTTCTGGCAGGACTGGCGCAGGAAGCCTGGCGGATGGCGTTCGTGGATGATCTGACCGGGTTGCCGGGGCGGCGCGCGCTGGGACATGCGATGGCGGAACTTGGCAATCAGTATGCGATCGCGATGCTTGATGTTGATCACTTCAAGAAGTTCAACGACACCTATGGTCATGATGTTGGCGATATCGTTTTAAAAAAGGTCGCGCGTGAGCTTGCGCGTGTCGGCGGGGGCGGCAAGGCATACCGTTATGGCGGCGAAGAATTTGCGGTCCTGTTTGCCGGGCGGACCGCAGAACGGGCCCAGGAGCCGCTTGATGCCCTGCGCCAACGCATCGCGGATAACAAGATCACCCCGCCCGAGAAATCCAAACCTGTATCCGTCACCATTTCGGTCGGTGTGTGCGAACGCGACGAAGACACCACCGACCCGTGGGCGGTGCTGAAAAGTGCCGACCAGAAACTTTATCGGGCGAAACAGTCGGGTCGAAACCGTGTGGTGATCTAGCGGGTCTCAGAGCTCGTCAAACTTGAAGACGAGGCGCATGGATCCCGCTGTATTGGCAAGCGTTGCCAGGCAGTTGGCCGACCGTTCAGGCGGAATGGCAACCGCAAAGCGCAGGGTGTAGATCCGGGCATCTTTTTCATCGGTTGCCGATGCGGCCAGACGCACGATGTTGGCGTTATATTCGATAAAGATTTCTGACAGGCGCGCAATCAGGCCTGGCTGATCAATCCCCGAACATTCAATCAGATGGGTTGCGCCCGGTGCTGTCGTCAGTTCCGGTGCAGCGGCGATGGCTTCGACCGTGATATCGGCATTTTCCAGTGCCAGTTCCCGAAGGCCCGTTTCGCATTCAGCAATCGGGCAGTCTTCGGGGAGTTCACAACTGGTTTCGAAGTGCGCCCGGTTGCCTTCAAGAGAGAAGGACGTTGGGCCAAGATTGGTCCCAATATCAAACAGCCGTCCGGTGATATCTGAAATCAAACCGACGCGGTCGTTGCAGGAAATGGTGATCCGGGTGTTGGCGTTCATGTGGTGCGCTCCGTTCTAGGAGGTTCTCCCGTTGGGGCAGTGCCCTTGTTATCACGTGACCATAGCACCGGGCGATGCAAGGTACAGTGATTTTGTCGTGTGTTGGGCGCGCACGAAAGGGTCAGTACGTTGCCCAAAGGTGATTGGATGGGGTGTGTGTCATCACAATCATATGATTGAACTGGTGTGTGATGATGGGGCGTATGCCTTCCTGTGACAGCAAAAATTCGACGTTGGAAACAAACGTTGGTTAACAGGAGAACAGGACCATGTCTGCGATCAAAACATCTCTTATTGCCGTTGCTACCGCTGCCAGCCTTACCTTTGGTGCGATGTCTGCCAAGGCAGCTGACATCGTTGATACCGCCGTTGCCGCAGGTTCATTCAACACGCTTGTCACTGCTGTAAAGGCAGCAGGGCTTGTTGACACCTTGAAGGGTGACGGTCCGTTTACCGTATTTGCCCCGACCGACGAGGCGTTTGCAAAACTGCCTGCCGGAACTGTCGAAGACCTGCTGAAACCGGAAAACAAGGATCAGCTCGTATCTATCCTGACCTATCACGTTGTTCCGGGCAAAGTCATGTCGGGTGATATTGCCGGCAAGGAAATGATGGTCGCAAGCGTTCAGGGCGATAGCATCGATGTGGATGCCACGAATGGTGTCATGGTCGATGAAGCCAGCGTGGTGACTGCTGACATCGAAACCGACAACGGTGTTATTCACGTGATTGATACGGTGATCATGCCTGGCATGTAATGAATTCGGAATTTCGACCAGCGAAGCCCGGTGCATACAAGCGCCGGGCTTTTTTCGTTTCCAAACCACGACTATTTGCGTTGTGCTGTTCGTCCATCAGGAACGAAAACAGCTCCAAACATTTGAAATAGTTCAAATATTCAGGCACTCTAACTTCGGGTAACAGACCGCTTGTCTTCTGCGGCGGCAATTCTTCCAGGTTAATCCGTTGGTTTGTCTGCCGTTGGAACGTGCTGTTCTGGTGCAGATGAGAAGGGGGACTGATGAACAATCTTGCACTTGGTGCAAAAATTGCGCTGTTTTCGGCGGTCGTTGTTGCGCTGGCACTGGTGATTGTGATCGCCCAATCGTCGAGCCGCGCATTTGATGCGGCCCGCAGTGGCGGTATTTCCCAGATGCGCAGCGAAATCCGAACCGCTGCCAATGATATGTCCGAGGTTGTTGAAACGGCCCTTACCGCGAGTTCCGGTTTCTCCGATATGGCAGCCGCGGTTGCACGCAATGGCAAAACATCTGGCAGCAGTGACGGGCGCGAAGTGCTTAGCCAGGCCTTGCGGGAATCCCTTGTTGATCACGAAAGCTGGTTTGGTACCTGGACGCTGGCGCGCCCGAACGTTCTGGGCGGTTCTGATGCCGACTGGATCGGAAAATCAGGCGGTGATGCCGCAGGGATTTACACACCCTATTGGGTGCGTGATGGCAGCGATATCGTCATGGACACGGATGCTGACTACGACGCAACCGGCGATTTCGGCGAAGACTTTTATATGGTGTCTGAAACCACCAAGCTGCCAGCCGTGCTTGAACCCTATGTCGAGACGCTGGCTGACGACAGCGAGGTCGTCATGACCTCTGCGACAGCGCCGGTCATTGTGGATGGCAAGGTGATTGCGGTTTCAGGTGTCGATCTTGAACTTGGCGCACTTCAAAGTCGCGTGGCAGAGGAAAAGCCGTTTGGCGTTGGCAGGGTGTGGCTTGTGACCGATACCGGGTCCGTCGTTGCCCATCCGGATCCGGCTTTGCTTGCCGCAAGTCTGGAAGACACCGGCGTCACGGCTGAACTGCTTGAACAAGCCCGCACGGAAGGTTTCGTGACGGCCGAACTTGACGGGGTGGAAAACTATGTCGTTGCATTGCCCGTGCAATTTGGCCGTGCCCCGCAGGTGTGGACGATTATCGGGGCAGTACCAAGTGATGCGGTTCTGGCCAGTGCGAACAGTGCTGCCCTCGAAGCCATCATCATCGGTTTGATCGTTCTGGTTGCCGCGATTGCGGCTGCGCTTATGGTCGGCAAGCTTCAGGCGCGGCCGATCCTGAATTTGGCAGCCGTGATGGGCAAGATGGCCGATGGTGACCTTAAGGCGGAAATCCCCCATGTCGGGCAGGGCAATGAAATGGGCAAGATGGCCGCCGCCCTTGAAAACTTCCGCGACAAGGCCATCCGGGCAAAGGAACTTGAAGACGAGGCGGAAGAAGCCGAACAACGTGCCGAGCAAAATCGCAAGCAGGCCATGATCAAGGTTGCCGACGATTTTGAAGCCAGTTCCGGTCAGGCGGTGGCATCCGTCAGTTCGGCCGCTGCTGCGCTTGGCGAGATTACCGAACGCATGGGGCAACTTGTCGAAACTGCACGTTCCCGGATGGCAGAAGCCACCGGCGGTGCAGATCAGGCCAGCGAGAATGTTCAGGTTGTGGCATCCGCTGCCGAAGAGTTGCTGGCCTCGATCGAGGAAATCGGTCAGCAGGTCTCGATGGCGGCCGATGTTGCCCGTGAGGCTGCGCAAGAAGCCGGAACAGCGACGGCCAATATCAGTGATCTTGACGGCAAGGCCCGCCAGATTGGCGAGGTTGTCACCATCATTCAGGATATTGCCGAGCAAACCAATCTTCTGGCGCTGAATGCGACCATTGAGGCCGCACGCGCCGGTGACGCGGGCAAGGGCTTTGCGGTTGTTGCAAACGAAGTCAAAAGCCTTGCAAACCAGACTTCCAAGGCCACGGATGAAATTTCCGATCAGATCAGCGTCATTCAGAGCTCTGTGACGGGTGCGGTGGAAACGATCACGCGCATTGATGAAGTTGTCGGACGTGTCGAGGGGATTTCAACGACGATTGCCTCGGCGGTCGAGGAGCAAAGCGCTGCAACACGCGAAATTGCCAATAGTGCAGGCAAGGCATCCGAGGGTGTTCAGACCTTTGCAAGCAGCATCGGAGATGTGGCGCAGTCGATTGAGGAAGTCGGAGGCGTTTCGCAAGATGTGCGCGGTTCGGCAACCAATCTGCAATCTGACAGCGGATCGCTTGAACAGTCGGTTTCGACGTTCCTGAATGCTGTGCGCAAGGGATAAGACGCCAGATTGCCCCAGATGAAACAAAGGCCCGACGCGTCGACGTCGGGCCTTTGACTGGCGCGCCCGGAAGGATTCGAACCTCCGGCCTTCTGATTCGTAGTCAGATGCTCTATCCAGCTGAGCTACGGGCGCTTTTTAGCTTGTATAAAAGGCAAAGGCTCGACGCGCTAACGTCGAGCCTTTCAATGGCGCGCCCGGGAAGATTCGAACTCCCGGCCTTTTGATTCGTAGTCAAATGCTCTATCCAGCTGAGCTACGGGCGCTTTGCCTTATTTTCCGGCGGTTCGCTTAGTGCTGCTCCCCGTCGGCGGAGCGGAACTTATGCAAACGAGGGTATCATTGCAAGTGGTAAATTTGAATTTTTGCCATTTTTTCGTAAGGCGCGGTTTGCCTGACTGCTACGGCCCTGTTTTGCCCGGCTTTGTCCAGTTTGCAGTGAATAAGGACAAGACTCGGCAAAAAAGGGGCAAATGCGTCTTGTTCCATAAGTGGTCGTAGACTAAGATGCATTCAATCCCGGGGGAGCAGGGGCTTGTTTCACCTAGATAAAAAAGCAGGCCCAGGGAGATTCGCATATTTCTACTTAGGTAATAGATCGAAATGGCCGTTCGTAAAACCTACCTCGCCGTAATCGGCACCGCCCTTATGCTGGGGGGATGTTCTTTTTCTTCTGAGGCCCTTTGGCCGACACTTGCCGGAGAAGAGGAAACGACGCAGGAAAACGTCGTTGCTTCGCAGCCGGCTGGCGCCGATGCCATCACCAATTATGATGTCGCTGCAAGCACAGAGCCGCTGACGGGTGTGTCTCAGACCGGAACCTTTGTCGGTTCCAAAGTCGAGAACATGCAGCAAGAGCTGAACCGTCTCAAATCTGCGTTGAACCAGCACAGCAACGAACTGCAGCAGCTGCGAGGACAGACCGTCGCGCACTCGCAGGCCTATCACGGCACGGTTGCCGCGATCAGTGCCCGTCTGCAGGTCGGCACCACGCCGGGTAACCCGGTTCTGGTGCAGCAGTGGAACACCGCACAGGGCGAGCTTGATCGTGTGAACGACGATATTGCCGCGCTGAACTCGCTGGCCAACAAGGTTGCTGCCGACAGCACGCTGTCGACCTTCCTGCTTGAGTCGGTTCGTTCGGCCTATCAGGTTTCCGGTGCTGTTGACGAAGATCACCGTCAACTGGCCCTGCTCGAAGACGAAACCAACCGCACGACAGTGCTGATTGACCGTCTTCTCAATGAAATCAGCGAAAGCCTTGCGCGTCAGACGTCTTATGTCAGCACCGAGCGTGCAAACCTCAATGCGCTGGCACTGGCCGTCAAGAATGGTGAGATCTTCGGGGACTCACTTTCCAAACGTGTCTTCCAGTCGCAGGCTGCACCGGCATCAAGCGGTCAGCGCATGGCAGCAGCACCAAGCGACCGTCCGCTTGTTGTCATTCGTTTCGATACGGCCAGCGTGAAATACGAACAGGCGCTTTACAACGCGGTTAACCGCGTTCTGGAACGTCGCCCGCAGGCAAGCTTTGACGTTGTTGCGGTAACACCGAATCGTGGTACCCCGGCGCAGGTTGCGCTGAACGCCAACAAATCCAAGCGCAACGCGCAGGCAGTTCTTCGGTCGCTGACCGATATGGGCATGCCAAGTTCACGCGTGCGTGCTTCTGATGCCACAAGCGCATCTGTCTCGGCCAACGAGGTGCACGTCTTCGTGCGCTAAGTCCGGTCGGACATAAAAGGATTTTAAGAACGGCTAGCGGGTGCTTCGGGATATCGAAGCACCCGTTCTTTATTTCGGTGGGCTTTATTTGGGTGGGTGCTGACCGCCTTTGTCAGCACCCGGCAGGCAGATAAACAGAAGTGTTGTGATATGGGCGATCTCGTCAATCTGCGTCAGGTACGCAAACGAAAGCAACGCGACGACAAGGCACGCAAGGCCGATCAAAACCGTGCCTTGCATGGTCGAACGCGCGGCGAGCGCACACTTGGCGATCATGAACGCAAGAATGCCGACAAACAGCTTGATGGTCACAAGCGTACGGGTGTTGCAGATGATGAGGCGCAGACTTCCAGCAAGGCCTCAAAGGGCGACAAAGCACCGTCCAAGAGCGCGGGTGACAATGTGGTTCCGATTTTCGGCGCGGATGAGCCGTCGGACAGCTGACGTCCTGGTCGTTAAATAGCCATCCCTTTCAAAACGGTCCCGTCTACATGCGACAGATGTCTGAGCGCATGACGAGGCATCTGTGGTGCAGAAATTTCACAGGTTTGGGAACAGGGGGCAAAAAGCCGCTGCCGGTTCTGATGCGCAGTGACACTGGCTTGTTGCCATCGTCGCGGATCGAACGGGCAGGCTTTGGCCGTTGCGCAGGTTGGCACGGCAATACCGGCGAAGCCGGGTCTTCAAATCACAGCACCCCACGATGACGTTTCAGGTGCCGGTCGCATATCTTTGGCCGTCATGCCGAATGGCAGAACGGGGATCAGTTCACCAGCGTTTCCGCTTCGCGTTTGGCCTGATCAAGGGCCTCGTCCCAGCCCATCAACCAGTCTTCAAAGTCGCGGGAGTCGGACGGATAGGGGTTTTCGGTCAGGCGGTGGGCTTCGATGCCGGCCGAGAAACCGGAACCATAGGCCGAGTTCGGCAGATGGCGTTCCTGCACCACAGGGGCATGGGTTTCATAAATGCTGTTGCGGAAAGCAGGAAGAGAGCACAGCACACCGTCATCAATGCCCATCGGGTAGGCCATCATCATGGCGGTTCCAAGCGAGGTAATCGACAATTCTTCGCCAGCCGTCATACGGATCAGTCCGGCCAGTTTGAGGTGGGCAATGGCATTATCAATACGGCGGTGCAGATCAGGATTGTCTTCAATGGCAACCTGATTGCCGTAATCATCGGTACAGAAAAGGGACAAGACACGGCGCAGCAGCATGCTGCGATCAAGATTTGCCTCTGCGCTGCGCAGTACGGTCAGCATCAGGGCCGGGTCGCCAGGCGCGAAATCCATAGAACTGGACATTCATGGGCCTCCGTTCGGGTCTAAACGAATTCCCTCCCAATTCGGCAGCGGTTTTGACTCTTGGCATTGCTCTCTCGGTCTTGATGGGGGCAAAGCCTTGCTGCCTTTTTCTTATTATAGTTTGCAGATATGTTGCCAACTTGTGAAGACAAGATTTCGCTTGTGCGGAATTTTTTGTTCTTTGCAGTGAACAAAAACACTTTTCCAATCTAACAAACTGAAATTGTGCGCTGATTGAGATTGCTGCATTGCAGTGAAAATCGGCAAAAAATTTTCGGGCCCGGTTGGATTGTGGGCGGTGCAGGGCATCCCAATGGGGCGTAGGTCGCTCAGGGGGCGTTCTTGCCGTGTTTTGGTGCCGTGGGAGCTGCCTTGCCATCCGGACTGCGCCAGACGCGCACGCGGTTCCGACCGCCTTCCTTGGCGGCGTAAAGGGCCCTGTCGGCTTTTTCGATGATTTGCTCTGTCGTGCGGCTTTTGGTCATCGGCGCTGCGCCGATGGATGCGGTAACGGGCAAGATTGTATCATCGCTGATCGTGACCGGCGATGCCTCGATCACCCGGCGCAGGCGTTCAAGCACGCGCGCACATTGCTTCATGTCAGCATTGGGCAGGCAGATCAGGAATTCTTCCCCGCCATAGCGATACACCTTGTCAAACGGCCTGACATGCGATTGCAGAATGCCCGCTACCGATTGCAGGACGATATCGCCTGCCTGATGGCCATAGGTGTCATTGACCGATTTGAAGTGATCGAGATCGACCAGCGCAATGGCGGTGGGGACTTCGGTGCGGCTCGCGCGTTCGCGTTCGGCATTCAGATCGCCCATCATCGTCTGGCGATTATAGGTGCCTGTCAGCGGGTCAACATCGGAGCGGGCCGTTCGGAACGCGCGTTCAAGGCGACGCAACTGGGCAAAGAACGACTCCGCGCGCAGTGCCATCATGTCAAATTCGGCCGAATCGACTTCGTTGTCGACATCACGTGCCGATAAAAGCCGTTTTGCCGAATCGTGCAGTTGCTGATGGGTTGTTGCCAGCGCATGCATGGCCGGTTGATCAATGAGCCTGTTGTGGCGATTTAAAGCGTACCAGGCCCCGAAATCGCAGTCATGGTCGTCGTCTTCGGTATCCGGGGCGGGCGAATCCGGCAGGACGAGCTTGCGGTTCCAGCGCAGCAAAAGGGCAACATGTTCCCCAAGTGCCTTGTCGAGTTCCGCAAGAATGTCACGTTCCGCGTCGGCCATTCCACCGTTCGCAACACTTCCGGGCATTTTATGGCCCTTGGTCCTGCCTTTGGCCTGCATGGGCGCTGCGGCTTCTGCTTGGGCTTCTGCCTTGGCCGGGTGCGACTTGTCACTCATGCGGATGGCTCGGGAACGGTTTCACGAAAATATTTCACCAAAGGTTTGTTTTAACAGCCGATCAAGTTCCGCCATAGAAATATCGACGCCAAGGTCCTTAAGGCTGGTAACACCATGATCAGAGATGCCGCACGGAACGATCCCACCAAAATGTGACAGGTCCGGGGCGACATTGATGGCAATGCCGTGGAAGGTCACCCAGCGGCGCACACGCACACCGATGGCGGCGATCTTGTCTTCGCGGCCGTCATCGCGCACCACCCAGATGCCCACACGGCCGTCACGGCGTTCCCCCTTGATGCCGAGCAACGCAAGCGTGCGAATCACCCATTCTTCAAGATTATGAACATAGACCCGGACATCGCGACCGCGATTCTTAAGGTCGAGCATCAGATAAACCGTGCGCTGACCCGGTCCGTGATAAGTATATTGCCCGCCACGTCCCGCGTCATAGACCGGAAAGCGATCCGGATCGACAAGGTCTTCGGCGTGCGCACTGGTGCCCGCAGTATAAAGTGGCGGATGTTCAAGAAACCAAACAAGTTCATGGGCTTCGCCGGTATGGATGGCCTCTGCGCGGGCTTCCATTTCAGCAAGGGCTTCAGGGTAGGAAACCAACTCCTGGGTGGTGCGCCACTCGGGGATTTGCGCGGTTGGGGCGTTGCTTTGCATTTTTCCTGTCAAATAAGTGAAATGAGCCCTTGATCAGGGGATACCAATTTGCTATCTCCCTTTCCGCGCCAAGGCAAGCCCGCTTCGATACCTCAAGGGCTTGCAGACATACATATGCGGTCGTGGCGGAATTGGTAGACGCGCAGCGTTGAGGTCGCTGTGGGTTAATAGCCCGTGGAAGTTCGAGTCTTCTCGACCGCACCATTATCTGGCCTCCCGGCCAATCGGGATGGTCACGAAAAAGAGCCCGCCAGAAATGGCGGGTTTTTTCGTTTGTGGACCTTCCCCATATATCCCCTACAATGGTTTGCATCAGGCAAGTAACCGGTTGGCAAATGCGATGTCGCAGTTGCGGCATAACCGATTGATTTATTGTGCGGTGCCGCGTTGAAAATTACGCAATGCAGCCCCTTGGCAGAGAATGACACTGAATGCTTCAACAGCGGACCAAACTCATTTAGTCTACCGGTCCCACTAGAGTGAATGATCAGGATTTAACCGATTCACGGTTAATTTATGTAAATACCTGAAATTTAAAGGTATTATGATGGCAAATAGAAATGACAAGCTGCGCGAAGCAGCTTTGGACTATCACCGGTATCCCACCCCGGGGAAATTGTCCGTAACGGCAACCACCACCCTTGCAAACCAGCGTGACCTAGCCCTGGCCTATTCGCCGGGCGTTGCGTTTGCCTGCGAAGAAATCGTCAAAGACCCGGATACCGCAGTTGACTACACTGCGCGCGGCAATCTGGTTGGTGTGATTTCGAACGGTACGGCGGTGCTGGGCCTTGGCCCGATTGGCCCGCTGGCGTCCAAGCCGGTGATGGAAGGCAAGGCGGTTCTGTTCAAGAAGTTCGCCAATATCGATGTCTTCGATCTTGAAGTGAACGAAACCGACCCGCAGAAATTTATTGATATCGTTGCGGCGCTGGAGCCGACTTTCGGGGGTGTTAACCTCGAAGACATTAAGGCCCCCGAATGCTTCATCATTGAAGAGGCATTGCGCAAACGCTGCAACATTCCGATTTTCCACGATGACCAGCACGGCACGGCGATTTGTGTTGCGGCCGCAGTCCTCAATGGTCTGCGTGTGACCGGCAAGGATATCAACAAGGTCCGCCTTGTAACATCAGGTGCCGGTGCAGCGGCCTTGGCGTGTCTGAACCTTCTGGTTTCCATGGGCCTGCCCAAACACAACATCACGGTCACTGACCGGTTTGGCGTGGTCTATAAGGGCCGGGCCGAGGAAATGGATCCGTGGAAAGCCGAATACGCCATTGAAACCAATGCACGTACGCTGAGTGATGTGATCGAGGGGGCTGATATCTTCCTTGGTCTTTCGGCACCGAACGTGATGGGTGAGGACGAACTGCGCAAGATGGGCGAAGGCCCGATCATCATGGCGCTGGCCAACCCGACCCCGGAAGTTTCCCCGGAACTGGTCAAGGAAATCCGCCCGGATGCGGTCATGGCGACCGGCCGCACGGATTACCCCAACCAGGTCAACAACGTACTTTGTTTCCCGTTCCTGTTCCGCGGCGCGCTTGATGTCGGCGCGACCGAGATCAACGAGGAAATGAAGATCGCCGCCGTCGAGGCGATTGCCGATCTGGCGACAGCCGAAGTTTCCGATATCGTGGCAACTGCCTATGGCGGTGAGGAGCTTAAATTCGGTCCGGAATATCTTATCCCGAAGCCGTTTGATCCGCGCCTGATGCTGGAAATCCCGCCGCGTGTTGCCAAGGCTGCGATGGATAGCGGTGTTGCCAAACGCCCGATCGAGGATTTCGACGAATATCGCCAGCAGCTTGAAGGGTTTGTCTTCCGGTCCGGCCTTGTCATGAAGCCGGTCTTTGATGTGGCGCGCTCACACAAGAAACGCGTTGTTTATCCCGAAGGCGAATCGCGCCGCGTTCTGCAGGCCTGTCAGGTGCTTGTCGATGATGGCATTTGCCATCCGGTGTTGATCGGGCGTCGCGAAGTCATCCTTGAACGGATTACCGAACTTGGCCTGCGTCTTGTCCCCGACGAGCAGATCGAAATTCATGATCCCGATGACAACCCGCATTTCGAGCAGGACTGGCAGGACTTCCACAACATCATGGGCCGCCGGGGGATCAACCCGGAATATGCCCGTGCAATCGTGCGTACCCGTCCGACCGTGATTGCGGCCCTGATGCTGCGTCGTGGTGAAGTCGATGCGATGCTGTGCGGTTGTCAGGGCGGCTTCCTGCGCCATCTGCGCTATGTCCGCAATCTTGTCGGGCTGCGCAAGGGGGTTACCGACTTCTCGACCGTCAACATGATGATCATGAAGCAGGGGACGTTCTTCCTGACCGATACCTATGTGTCGGTGGATCCGACCCCGGAGCATGTCGCAGAAACCGCCATCATGGCGGCAGACGTGGTCAAGCGTTTCGGTATTACGCCAAAGGCCGCTTTGATTTCGCATTCCAACTTTGGCAGCCATGAAAACAAATCGGCCTGCAAGATGCGTGATGCGCTTCAGCTGATCAGAACGCAGGCCCCGGATCTTGAGATCGAAGGTGAAATGCATGCGGATGCAGCCATTTCGCAACCGATCCGTGACCGGATCTTCCCGCATTCGATGCTGAGCGGTTCGGCCAACCTTTTGGTCATGCCGACCCTTGATGCAGCCAACATCTCGTATAACATGGTCAAAATGTTGGGTGACGGGCTTCCGGTCGGGCCGATCCTGGTCGGTGCGGCGAAGGCTGCCCACGTTGTCAGCCCGTCCATTACCGTGCGTGGCATCGTCAACATGACGGCGATTGCCGTGGTTGACGCCGTGACACGGAATCAGGAAGGTCAGTAAAACGTCATCTCATCGCGCCCCGCCTTGATTGCGGGACGAGGTGACCTGCCATCGCGCTCTTGACCAAGTCATTGTGATGGCGCAGAAACAGCCGTGTCGGGCATTGGAACCAAAAGCCCGGCACGGCGTTTATCTTGTGCAGAAAGAGACGGCGGCACATTAATTCAGGGAGGGGCAGATGACAGGTCAAGTCGAAGAACTCGACCGTCCGGCGGATACGTCCTCCGGCGATGAATATGTCGATCTGACTCCCGAATATGCCCGCGAAATTTTTGACGCCCTTGGCGAAGAAGAGGGTAGCAAGGCCGCCGATCTTCTGGCCGAGTTGCACTTTGCCGATATTGCTGACTTGCTTGGTTGGGCCAGTTCCAGCCAGCGTGAACAGCTTGTCGACCTGATCCGGCCGGACTTTGACCCGGAATTCCTTACTGAACTTGATGATGAACTTCGTGAAGAGGTCATTGGCCTGCTTGGCACCGACGTGGTGGCCGAGGCGATCACCGAACTTGATTCGGATGACGTGGTCGAGGTCATCGAGGACTTTGACGAAGACGAGCAGCGCGAACTTCTTGGCGCGCTTTCGGATATCGAGCGTGCGCGTGTTGAAGAGGCGCTGTCCTATCCGGAATACACCGCCGGTCGTATCATGCAGCGCGAGCTGGTGGCGATCCCGGATTACTGGTCTGTCGGGCAAACCATTGATTTCCTGCGTTCGGCCAAAAGCCTGCCCGAAGATTTTTACGACATTATCGTTGTTGATCCGCGCTATAGCCCGGTGGGCATTGTTCCTCTGTCGCGCGTGATCCGAACAAACCGCCCAGTGCTGATCCGCGATGTCATGGAATCTGAGGAAATGCGCACGGTCGTCGTGACCGAGGAGCAGGAAAACGTCGCCCATCTGTTCCGTCAGCGCGACCTGATTTCTGCGCCGGTTGTTGATGATAGCGGTCGACTGGTCGGTGTGATCACGGTTGATGACGTCGTTGACGTTATTGACGAGGAATACGAAGAAGACATGATGCGCCTTGCAGGTGTCGGTGAGGAGGATGACCTTTCAAGCGACATCCTTGCCACGACGCGGTCGCGCTTTACATGGCTTCTGGTCAATCTTGGGACTGCTGTACTGGCATCGCTTGTCATCGGCATGTTCGAAGGCACGATTGAAAAGCTGGTTGCCCTGGCGGTTCTGATGCCGATTGTCGCATCCATGGGCGGGAATGCCGGTACCCAGACCCTGACGGTTGCCGTGCGCGCCATCGCAACGCGTGAACTTTCCAGTACGAACGCATGGCGTGTTATTCGCAAGGAAGTTGCCGTCTGTGGTTTGAACGGCCTTGCCTTTGCTTTTTTGTCCGGGGCGGTAACGTGGTTTTGGTTCGATGATATGATGCTTGGCGGTGTCATCGGGGTTGCGATGATCATCAACCTGTTGTTTGCCGGGCTTTTCGGGGCATTGATCCCGCTTGGTCTCGAACGTGCGGGCATTGACCCGGCCGTGTCGTCCTCGGTCTTTTTGACCACTATTACCGATGTGGTCGGCTTCTTTGCTTTTCTTGGATTGGCGGCGGTCTTTTTGCTTTAAGCATGCAAGTCTGAACAGTAAACCCCCGCAAGCGATACCGTTGCGGGGGTTTTGTTTGTTTCAGATGTCAGCTTAGCCAGAACTCTAGCCAGACCCTTTGTCATCTGACGGGCCCGGTGTTGCCTTGGGGGCCGGTTGGGGCTTGTTTTGCTGGATCAGGAGTTCTGTTGTGTCGGCCGCATCACGTGGTGCAGACAGCAAGAAGCCCTGTATCTCGTCACATTCGGCAGCCTGCAATGACGCCATCTGTTCCTCGGTTTCCACGCCAACGGCCACGACCTTGCGATTGAGGCTTTTACACAGTCGAATTGCCGGTTGCAGAACGCTGTTTTCGGGTTGTTCATCAAGGGCCACGCTGAACAACGACTTGGACAGTTTGATCCGTTGCACCGGGAAGCGCTTTAGATAGCGAAGCGATGTGTTGGCTGCTGCGAAGTGGTCCAAGGTCAAGCCAATGCCGGCCTCGGCAAAGCGATAGAATTGACCAAGCGCACGTTCAGGGTCGCGCATGGCGATTTCCTCGGAAACCTCGATCTCGATCATTGCTGGATCGATTTCGTATTCGGAGGTCAGATCGGTGATGTTCTTGATCAGGTCGGCCTGAATGAACTGGCGGCTTGAGACGTTCAGTGCAATCGGTACCGGGGCATATCCCTGCTTGCGCCATTCGGCAAGCTGTTTGCAGACCGTTTCAATGATCCAGTGCCCAAGCGGTGACAACAGACCTGTGCGGTCGGCAACTGCGATGAAATCGGGCGGCAGACGACGTTTGCCGCTGTCATCAATCCAGCGCAGAAGCGCCTCAAACCCGGTAAGGTTGCGATCCGAGGTGCGATACCGTGGCTGATATTCAAGCACAAAGCGCTTTTCATCCACAGCGCGGCGCAATTGCGTTTCCATCGACAGGCGCGCATGCATCACGTTGTTCATCGTCTCGACAAAGAAGCAATAGGACGACTCAGCCGATTTCTGGGCGCGATACATTGCGGCATCGGCGTTGGCCATCAACTGCGATGGTGCGCGCGCATCATTGGGATAAAGGGCCACGCCAACGCTGACATGCAGGCGGATTTCGTCGCCCGTGGTGGTCAGGATCGGTTGCGACATCGCCTCGACCACGCGTTCTGCAACCAGTGCGGCACCCTCTGCTTCGGATAGGTCCGTGGCGATGATGGCAAACATATCGCCCGAGAACCTTGCACAGGTGTCCTTTTCGCGCACTGTCGCGCGCAGGCGACCGGAAATGGTGCGGAGCGTTTCATCGCCGACATCGGCACCAAACCGGTCGTTGATCGCCCGGAAGTTGTCGATATCGACCACCAGAACCGAAAGCAGCTTTTCATAGCGCTTGGCATGTGCAACCGCCTGGTTAAGGCGATCCTCGAACAGGGCGTGGTTGGGTAGGCCGGTCAGCGGGTCGTGCGTGGCCAGATAGCGCAGCCGGTTGACCGATGCGTTGGCCGCCGGATTATGATGCAGTGTGATGTCAACGCAGTCTGGATGTGTCGTCGATGGCTTCATCGCCAGATTGCAGACAACATGCACGCCCTCTGCACTGCGAACAATCCATTCACGACGCAGTTCCTCGTCACCGCGATTGATCGCCAGCAACATCTTTTCCTGTGAACGGCGCGACGCCGTGCCATCGGACTGGAATTCCGGTGCCAGATTATAAAAACGGATGAAGCCGTAGTCTTCTTCGCGCAGGTCAAAG
This sequence comes from Thalassospira sp. MCCC 1A01148, assembly GCF_001613795.1. Classification (GTDB taxonomy): domain Bacteria; phylum Pseudomonadota; class Alphaproteobacteria; order Rhodospirillales; family Thalassospiraceae; genus Thalassospira. Next base: position 27,741 of record NZ_LPVZ01000019.1, on the reverse strand, counting down.
AATTCGGCTGTTTCGGAAGACATTGATTTCAGATGACCGTCGAGCCTGGTAATCGACAGTGACAGGTCATTGATGTCATCCCCGACATTGATGTGATGAACCGAACGTCGCAGAGGGGCTTTTTGCCGGTTGGTCAGCAAGAACATGATGACCGTGAACAGAACCGTGGTCAGGGACCCAAATATCACGACCAGTTCAGGATGCACTGTGGTTTGCGCCAGTTTCGGATCAGCGATGACATCGACTTGCCATTGGCGGCCGACCACTTCGAAGGACACCGTACGTTGCAGGGTTTCATCGTCACCCTCGCCACGGATCTCGAACAGAACCGTATCGCCTTCGCGCACACGTACGGTGTAATCCTCGACCTGTTCGGTATTGATCACCGATGCCAGCATGGAGCGAATGCGAAACGCACCATTGATGATGCCAATGATTTCGCCGTCACTTCCAAGAACCGGGCTATAGGCGGCAAAGCCACGGCCACCCTGCATCAGTTCAAGGGTTGGCGTGATCTGGGTGCGGCGCTGATCAAGCGCAATATCAAGCACCGGGCCTGCCAGCGGATGGCGCTTCAGGTCGGCACCCATGGCCGGTACGTTGCCCTTGATTGGGGCAACATACAAAATGATGTAGTTCGGTGTGATCCAGTTGACGGCCTGCAGCGCAGGGAAGCGGCTTTGCAGGGGCGTTGCAACGGAGAGATATTCACGTTCGTCCTCTGGCGGGCCACTTTGCCAGTTATCGGCAAAGCTTTCGAGCACCGAGAGATTGTTGTTCACAATGGTCTTGACCTGCTGGGCTACGGAACTTGCCGTAATCTGACCTGCTGATTGAAGGATTGCCCTGCGATCATTCTCGACCGTGTTCCAAACGAGGTAGGTGACCGATGCGAAGAAAGCAGCCGTCAGAAAACCAGCCACCAACGCCCGCTTCTTGAGGCGTGACGTCTGTTTGGTTTCGTTTTCCTCCACGAGCTTGGCTTCTTCTTCCATGTCTCCCCCAACATAAACACGCTGCCTGATCCTCCCCGATCGGGCTGTGTGTAAAAAAAAACTGGCCTCACCAGAAACCATCGGCGAAGCCAAGCACAGCATTCGCGATGAACAAAACGGCGATGGCATTTCGCCGACAAGAAATCGGTACTATTATCTTATGGTGTTATTCTTACACGACTTTAAGGGGTTGGTCGCCTGCATTCACGGAATAATTTTGTTCGGGATCCGCAAAAAGTATTTCGGGACAGGGTATTGAGATAGACCAGAGGACAATAAATCAGCGTTAGCCCCTGTTCTGGGAACGTGAAGTGGTGTATCTCAGGCGGAAATCCGGCACCCGTATTCAATGCCGATTTATTGTGTGACAAAGTTCACCCCCAGAGAGAGTTCATGAAACACCATAACCGCAATCCCCGCGCCCGAGGGGGACGCAAACGTCAACCGTCCCGGCGCGATCCGCTGATCGGGTTTGAAGCAGACGTGACAGTCGAACAGATTGGTGCGCGCGGTGACGGGATCGCGCATGTCGCAGCACCCGATGGAAAGTCGGTTCTGATCTATGTCGATTGCGTCCTGCCCGGGGATCAAGTGCGTGTGGCGTTGCGTCAGAAGCGTGGCGATGGTTACGGGGCAGAGGTGGTTTCCGAAATCGCACGTTCCGACGGGTATAGTGCGCCGCGCTGTGCGCATTTCAAGGAATGCGGTGGTTGCGCCCTGCAACATATGAATGACGACGATTACCGCAGCTGGAAACGCGACAAGGCTATTGTCGCCCTGCAGCGGGCCGGTATTGACCCGCAAGATGCCGAAGGCCTTGTCGGGGATGTCGAAATATCACCACCTGCCAGCCGCCGCCGTGCAGGGTTTTCCGTGCATGTTGGCGCAACTGGCGTTTTTGTCGGATTTCACGGCCGGTTCAGTCACACAGTTCTGAATGTGCCCGACTGTGCCGTCCTGAGACCGGAATTGATGACGTTCCGCAAAGCGTTCGTGGCGTTTCTTGAAGCCTGCCCACCGGCGCAAGCGCGCGATATCAAGGAAGTCTTTGTTACATTGACCGATACAGGGTTGGATGTGCTGGTTCACGCCAGTAACGACCCGGATCTGGATATGCGTCAGGATCTGGCCGCGTTTGCAGATGACCAGAATATTGCCCGCCTTAGCTGGAAAACAGGCGATCGCCCTGATGAACCCTTGGCCGCACGTCACACGCCGGTTGTCCATTTTGAAAATATCGATGTTCCAATTGCGCCGGGCGGCTTTTTGCAGGCCACCAGTCACGGCGAAGAAGCACTTGTTCGTGCGATCAAGGCGGCCGTCGTCGAGATTGCGCCCAAGAATGTGGCGGATCTCTTTTGCGGTGTTGGGAGCTTTACATTTTCGCTGGCACTTGCAGGTAAGCGGCGTTCGGTAACCGCGGTTGAAAGTGACCCGCGTGCGGTAGAGCTGTTGCAATATGCTGTTGGGCAATCGGGCAGCCCGATCAAAGTGATGCGTCGCGATCTGTTTCGTCAGCCACTTGTGGGCGATGAGTTGACCGGCTTTGATCTGGTGGTGTTTGACCCGCCGCGTGCCGGTGCGTTGGCGCAATGTGAAGCCTTGGCCGCAGACGGGCCGGAATGGGTTATTGCAGTATCATGTAATCCAGCGACGTTTAGCCGCGACATGCGGGTGCTGCGCAACAGTGGCTACGAGATCGAAAAGGTCGTCCCGGTTGACCAGTTTCTGTGGTCATCTCATCTCGAAATATTTGCGATTTTGCGGCGCGGATCCAACGGTTAAGGGCCGTTTGCAGTCCAGATCGCTTTGGGGCTTAATTTTTATTCTCTGATATACTATACTATCAGCTGGAATTTCCGCCGGACACCAGGAAGGTCAGGTTGGCAAGGGATTGAAAACGTTCGATCCCTGTTGCCCAAGCAGCATGTAGTTGTTTTACCGGCTTGTTTGAGCGGAAAACGATGGAAACACTGGCCAGCCAGCTACCAATCTATACCAATACTGCGCGCACAATTGCGCCGCAGAACAGGTTGATTGCGTCTGACAGCAGCCAGTTCTCCGCTGAAAATCAGAATACAGATCGCAGCGCCGACTCGTTTCGCAATGCCGGTTATACCAGTGCCCAGCTGAATGGGTCGCTTGGCAGCGCTGGTGCACTACTTGGTCAGGCATCCAATGATCTTTCGCGGATCGGTGACGCGCTTGACGAGATTGATGCACTGGTCACGATCGCCGAAGAAAATAGCGATCTTTCGACGCAGCAGCGCGCGCAGTTGAATGCGCAGATCGAAGATTACCTGACCCGGATCGATGATATTGCCGCGAACAGCAGCTTTGAAGGGCGCGATCTACTGGCGTCCGACCAGACGATCACGCTTCAGGTCGGTACGGGGACATCATCGGATAACCGGATTGATATCGACCTGTCGGCATCAGGTTCCGAAGATTTGGCCACTGGCCTGTCAGAGATCAATGTTTCGGACAGTGCGGGCGTTTCAAATGCGCGAACGCTGGTGGACCAAGCACAGGAAGCCCTGCGTGATCGCGAAATTTCGGTGGCTGCAGATCAGGGCAGCCTGCGCACAGCACAGGACCAAAACCGTGTTTCTCAGGTTGCTGGTGAAAATATCGTGCAGGCGCAACTGGCCGCATCACAGACGTCCGGGCGCGATGACGCACAAGCACGTATTTCTGAAAATCTTCAGGCGTATCTGGGGGATATATCCACCCAGCTGGCCAGCCAGTCTGTGACGGTGGGTGGCTTTACCCTGCCTGAGCCGCGTCCCGACCCGCTTCCCGAGCCTGAGGAAAACACAATCCTCGATCCGGATGCGGAAGATGACGGCACGTCTGATGATCAGGAATTCCTGGCCCAAACCGGGCAGGGTGGCGCGACAGCTCAGCCGTTTGCTGCGCCGGCCTTTGGCGGATATGACAGCGGTGGCAATGGGACGTCTGCGGGTGGCGGTGGCGCCGAGCGTGCGGCGGCCAATCGGGTTTCTGTTGAAGTCTGACCCCCAGCCTGATCTGATTTCCTGATCTGATATTCCGAGGCCCGGGGCGGCTGATCCTAGCCTTCGATATTCTCGCCTTCATAGATGCCCCAAAATCCGTGACGGGGCGTCCATCCTTCGAAATCACCAAAGCGCAGCTGGCACCAGTCAACGCTGCTTGGGCAATCCTCGATGCTGCCGATTACGCTGGCTGAAACCATTGCGATCTTGCGCGCGTTTTTATCGGCTGCAGAGTATAGGGTGATGCTTTCATCGGTCACGATCACATGGCGCGATCCGATCAAAAGACTTTGATGAACCCAGCCCTCGCTGCCTTCCCAGTCACGGACCTTGCGCCAGGTATCAAACTCGGACACCACTTCCATGGGCATGTTGCGGCGATGATAAATCCAGACTTTCGGGTATCTAAGGCCGGGGCCGGCGCGCAGGAATACTTTGTCAGAGCGCAGTGCGACAAATCGCGGGATCGGAAGGCCCGATTCCTGTGCGCTGGCCACGATCGGTGCGGTCAGACTGCCCAGAATCGCCAATGCCATGAAGCGATACAGAAATTTGCGCAAAACCTGCGACATCTTGTTGGTATTCCTTTGGTTATTCGATTTGAACGGTTTTTGTGGAAACTCGCACTTGCGAAATAAAATTACAAAAAATGCGTCAAAATCCTTGCTTTTGTACCTTTTGGCATGGCATCACTGCGTTGCGGCAGGACACAAAATGCACCATGCCGTATTTTGTCTGAAAAAGAGTTAAAAGACCGCATAGGATCGGCACATGACCAAGAAAAAACCGCTTGTCGTCGTGACCCGGAAACTGCCGGAAGCGATTGAAACCCGCATGATGGAGCTGTTTGACGCGCGTCTGAATATCGACGATGCGCCGATGAGCAAACAGGAACTGATTGATGCGGTCAAGGAAGCCGATGTGCTGGTGCCGACGGTGACCGACAAGATTGATGCAGCGGTTCTCGCACATGCGGGCCCCAATCTGCGTCTGATTGCCAATTTCGGCACGGGTGTCGACCATGTTGATCTGCAAACAGCGCGTTCGCGCGGCATTACCGTGACCAACACCCCTGATGTTCTGACCGAAGATACGGCGGACATGACCATGGCGCTGATCCTGTCGGTATCGCGCCGCTTGGCAGAGGGCGAGCGTCTTATTCGCAAGGGCGAATGGGGTGGCTGGGGCCCGACCTTGATGCTGGGCCATCGTATCTGGGGCAAGCGCCTTGGCATTGTTGGCATGGGGCGCATTGGCCGTGCACTTGCGCGCCGCGCCAAGGGGTTTGGCTTGTCGGTGCACTACCACAACCGCCGCCGTGTTCATCCTGACATCGAAGAAGAACTCGACGCGACCTATTGGGAAAGCCTTGATCAGATGCTGGCCCATGTCGATGTCATTTCGGTCAACTGCCCGCATACGCCAGCAACCTATCACCTGCTTTCGGCGCGTCGTCTGAAACTGATGCAGCCGCATGCCATTCTGGTGAACACCGCGCGCGGCGAAATCGTGGATGAACCGGCCCTGACACGGATGCTGGCCGATGGCGAAATCGCCGGTGCCGGTCTTGATGTGTTCGAACATGAACCGGCGGTGAACCCGAAATTGCTTGAACTGCAAAATGCCGTTCTGTTGCCGCATATGGGATCGGCCACGATTGAGGGACGCGTTGACATGGGCGAAAAAGTCCTGATCAATATCAAGACCTTTGTGGACGGTCATACACCGCCAGACAGGGTTATTGAAGGATTGCTGTAATCCGGATTTCATAGCGATATCAAAGGGGTGATACTGGTTGTATCACCCCTCTTTTCTGCACTCCCCATATGTGGATGGTGCAATTTTCCCGATACCGGCATCTTTCCCGTGTTCAAACCAAACAGGTTTTCAATTTCGGGAAGTGCGCAAATGGTAAGGCTGATTGACAAGCCCACGACAGACCAGGATCAGATAACGCCAGTAAATGGTGACGTTGCGTCATGCCTTGCGACGCGCGAATTGAACCTGAGTGGGCCTTGTGTTGTGTCTGGCGTGCAAAGCCACCATGCCGAAGAACTGGTTTTTGTGCGGTCCGGAAATGCCGAGATCTGGGATGGTGAAGGCAATGTTTTTAGCGGCCGTGATTGCTGTGTTTCGTTAGCACGCGGGCAAAGATATCGTCTTCAGGTCAATGCAGGTGACACCGCCAAGCTTTTGATACTTACGGTGCCGGAGCTTGATGACCCGAAAAATCGCGAGATCCTGCAAATTGCCAAAGCCCGTGTCAGGGATATGATACTTAACGAGCAACGGCACTATTCCGCCTTTATGCCCAAGCGCTGAAAGATTTGATGCGGCCTCCTGACAATTCCTGACAGCAGAGGTGCGCCAAGTCGTTTTGGCCGTTTCATTCTGGCCCTTGCTTGTTTATGACTGATGCATACCACGCATAAACAACATGGGGTCATCATGAGCTTGATCTTTGACGCGCCTGCGCCGACGACCATTCCGGTTCAGGGAGCGGACGACTTTTTCCCGGTAAATCGCATTTTCTGCATTGGAAAGAACTATGCCGATCACGTGCGTGAAATGGGATCGGACCCGTCTGATACCCCGCCTTGCGTCTTCATGAAGCCAACCGATTGCCTTGTAGTGGGCAATGGCGACCTGCCGTACCCGTCGGGTACTGAGGATCTGCATTACGAGGGTGAACTTGTCGCAGCCCTTTCCAAAGGCGGCAAGGATCTGGACCGTGCGGCTGTCGAGGATGCGATTTTCGGGTATGCGGCAGGTCTTGATATGACCCGCCGTGACGTGCAGGCGGGCCTGAAGGAACGTCGTCTGCCCTGGGATATGGCCAAGTCCTTTGATGGGTGTGCGGCCATTTCCGCAATCCAGCCCAAAGCCGATGCGGGTCATCCGCATGCGACCAATCTGAAATTGTCGGTTAATGGCGATGTCCGCCAGAATGACACTACGGCCAAGATGATCTGGCCGGTTGTCGATGCGCTGATGCACCTTTCCACACTGATTGAACTCAAGCCCGGGGACCTTCTGTTTACCGGAACACCGGAAGGCGTCGGTCAGGTCGTTCGCGGTGATCGGATCGATCTGGCAATCGCCGAAGTCGCAGAACTGTCAGTGACCCTTAAATAGAACCTTGCAGGGACCAAGGGTTTGGAAGGTCATTCCCAAAGCCCGTCCTTTGAAGAAGAAAGAAAACGGAGCCCGTTTTGAAAATCGTAAGCTGGAACATCAATTCCGTCCGTCTGCGCATCGAACAGGTTGTCAAGTTCCTGGAAGAACAGCAGCCTGATGCGCTGTCCCTGCAGGAACTGAAATGTCCGGACGAGTATTTCCCCCATGACGCCTTTGAGGCCGCCGGATACGTTCACCGCCACAATCACGGCATGAAAAGCTATAACGGGGTGGCGATTGTATCGCGCCTGCCGTTTGCCGAAACCGACATCAAGCATTTTTGTGGCAAGGAAGATCGCCGTCACTGCATGGTGACGTTTGAGAACGGCGTTGAGTTGCATAACTTCTATATCCCGGCAGGTGGCGACGAGCCGGACCCGGCAATCAACGAAAAGTTTGCCCACAAGCTGTCCTTCATTGATGAAATGACCAATTGGTGGAGTGAGCGTCGCGCGGCCAACCCTGATCGCAAGGCGGTTCTGGTCGGGGATTTCAACATTGCCCCGTCCGAAAATGATGTGTGGTCGCACAAGCAGCTTCTCAAAGTGGTCAGCCACACGCCGGTCGAGGTCGAAATTCTTGAGAAATTCCGTCAGTCGGGTGATTTCATTGACGCTGTGCGCGACGTTGTTCCCGAACCGGAAAAGCTGTTTAGCTGGTGGAGCTATCGCGCGCGCGACTGGCGCAAAAGCAACAAGGGGCGTCGTTTGGATCATGTCTGGATGACGCCGAATATGGCCGGAACCGTTCGCACGGCGTCGGTTTATGATATTGCCCGTGATTGGGAAAAACCATCAGACCACGCACCCGTTGTGGTGGAATTCAATCTCTGAGTACCCGGATCATCCGAGATATCAAAACAGCGGATCAGGGAAGCCTAATCCGCTGTTTTGTCATGTGAAATAACTTGATTGTCTGGCCGATCAGCGCAACTCTTCTGATTGAACGATACCGGATGCGTACCCATTTGCACCCTAAGGGTTGAATTTCGCGTATTTTCGGTGAGGCACTACGCAGGAAACGGGCAATGAAAAAGATACTGATTGGTCTGGCCGTGATCATCGCTTTGGTCGTCGGGGCCCTCGTCTATGTTTACGTCAATCTTGATAACATCGTGAAATCCACCATCGAAGAGGCAGGCACGCGTGTGACGCTGGCCGATGTCGCGGTTGAAGGTGTGTCGATCGAACCAACGCAAAATACCGCGGCGATCAACGGGCTTGTGGTCGGCAATCCGGATGGGTTCAACACCGATTATGCGTTTTCGCTTGGCAATATCTCGGTCCGTCTTGATGGTTCGACCCTGACCAGCGATACGATCCGTATCATCGAAGTGGTGGTTGATCAGCCAAGTGTCATTTACGAACTGGGCAATGGCAGTTCAAACATCGCAACCATCCAGCGCAACGTCGAAGCCTTTGTTCAACGTGTTTCCGGCCCGACCGGGGCGGGTGGCGCTGATGGTGCAACATCTGGCGATGATGCCGCAGGTGGAACCAAAATCATTATCGACAATGTCTATGTCCGCAACGGTGACGTTGGTGTCTCGGCAGGCTTCCTGCAGGGCAAAAAGCTGTCGGCCAGCCTGCCGGAAATTCATCTGACCGATGTGGGCAAGGAAGAAGGTGGCGCGACCCCGGCCCAGGTTGCTGGTGAAATCCTGACAGCGATCAACACCGCCGTCTTCAAGGCCGTTTCGAGCCTGAATGTCGATGGTCTGTTGCAGGGTGTCGGTGATCTGGGCAAAGGCGTCGTTGGTGCTGTTGGTGGTGTTGCCAGCGGCGGAGGCACCAAGATCAAAGAAGGTACAGACGCATTGGGCGGTGCGGTCAAGGGGCTGTTCGGCGGGTCGTCGGAATAGAGCCGCAGTTAACCATACCAAGTTGATCTAATATTCGGCCCGGCGGATGGAAAACATGCGTCGGGCCGTTATACTTTTTGAACCGTTCACGGGCTCGATTTGCCGGTATTGCCATCGTTATTGGACGTTAGCGGTTTATGAAATTTCTCTATCCCACTGCTTTTTTTCATGAATTTGACTTCTATATATCTGTGGATAGGGTTAAGTATATCCATAATCTATGTTGTCTTGGGGCAATCGGCCAAGGACTTGGGGCTGGTCGACATTCGGGGTCAGGTCCTTTGATCTGATCGATAACAAGAACGGCATGGAACCGGACGGGCCACAAGGTCCGCAAGGATGAGGCATGAAAAGGCATTGGCAACAAATGCCGTTCGGCCTGAATAATGGGACTGGGATCCTGATAGTCGGTCAGACCAAGGAGTAAAACCGATGAAAGCTAAACTGCTTGCCGTTGTATCCGCCGCCGCCTTTCTGAGCGCGTGTGCAAATATGAACATCCCCGGAGTACGTGAAATGGCCGACGAAGGGTCGGCTTTTGACGCCGCTCTTCACCAGAATTACGCCGACCTTGCCCAGGCAGAATATGACGAGGCCGATTGGTCGGACGCGCGTTATTTCACCAACCGTTCCAAGACAGCAGCGATGGGCATGGATGGCGGACCGCAGGAAATTGCGGAACGTTCGCTTCCTGAAGGGTCCGGCGCTGAGGTCGAAGTTGCGCGTGCTGATCTGATGGCAGCGCTTGATGCAGGTGGTCGTGAGAAGGCTTCAAGTGCCGCAGCGCGTGCGCAGTCCAGCTTCGATTGCTGGTTGCAGGAACTTGAAGAAAACATTCAGCAGGAAGACATCGATAACTGCCGCGCGGCATTCTATCAGGCACTGGCAATCGTTCAGGCCGAACTTGACACTGCTCCGGCACCGATGGCGGCCATGCCGATGCCGGTTCCGATGAATGTCTATTTCGGTTTCGACAGTGCCGAGATCAGTGACAAGGCGATGTCGGTTATTGATGGTATCGTTGAGGCCTATGGCAAGTACGAGCCGGAAATGATCAGCCTTGTTGCCTATGCTGACCGCGCTGGCGATGCGAAGTATAATGACATGCTTGCCAAATCGCGTGTTGATGCGGTGGTCAAGGCATTGCGTGATGCCGGTATCCCGGCCAGCATGCTTGCAATCAGCATCAGTGGCGAATCCGATGTGCCGGTTTCGACCGCAGATGGCGTTGCCGAACAGGGCAACCGGGTTGTGACCGTGACTTTCGAAGACGGCATGTAAGCACGTCGAACCAAAAAGGGGATTTCATCCATGCGTCTATTGATTGCACTACTTCTGCCCTGGTTGCTTTTCTTTACCATCGGGCGTCCGATTGCAGGTGTGATTTGCCTGATCTTGCAGATCACTCTGGTAGGGTGGGTTCCGGCCGCGATCTGGGCCGTTTATTCGCTTAGCCAGTATAACACCGACAAGAAAATCAACAGCGCCATGGGTGGCGGTCTGGAATGACCCGCCCTGTCTGCCGGAAGGCAGGCAACTGAAAATCCGAAAAAGGAGGCAGGCCTATGGGCCTGCCTCCTTTTGTTTTGGGAATGTTGCTATTGCAGCTTTCGGCGTACGCCGCCAATAAACCGACCGATCAGGCGTGAAATGGCAAATCGGGTGACAATAAAGGTCACCACACTGGCAAGGGATGGCCAATACCAAGCCGCGATCTCGGGGCGTGTGCTTTGTTCGACGAGGCCATAGATGATGGCGGCGAATGCTGCTGCCCCCAGAAAAGCCGTGCGACGCCGATAGCGGGCAATGAAAGGACCAAGCAACCACATGGCCTAGTGCTGTCCGCCGCCAATGTCACGGGCAAGGCGTGCGGCGAAGTCATCGGTCATGCCCGATACATAATCAAGAATGACCAGATAAAGATCATAAAGCGATGCGCCGATGGGCATGGCATCATTACCAATCAGTTCACGCACCCGTCCGGCGCGATAGGGCAGGTCGGATTCCGATTTTGCATGATGGACCTCAAGCGCGGTTTTGCAGAATGTCTCAAGCAGGGTTTCGAGATGGGCGAAGGCCCCGACTTCAATCTGGACCTTGCGGCGGTTAAGAATGATCTGCTTTTCCGAGAACGACTTGGCTTGAACGATCAAATCGTTATAGGGACCATCTGCACATGCCAAAAGATCTCCCTTCCATTCACCGGCAAGCAGTGCTTCTTCGTTGGCGACAAATGCCTTTACCAGTGCATCGAGCAAACCGGTTATGATCTTGCCGCGCAGGAAGGAGATCTTGCGGCTGGTGTTCTGTTCGCGGGCATATTCCGAAGGCAGTTCGTCAGAGATGCAGGGCAGGAGCATTTTTTCCAGAACGGCGAAGTCGACGAGTTCAAGTTCCACGCCATCTTCAATATCAATCAGCGCATAGCAAACATCATCGGCGGCCTCGACAAGATAGACCAGTGGGTGGCGACAGAATGATTGTTCGCCTGTCCGGATCAGCCCGGTGGCATCGGCGACTTCTTCAAGTAGCGAGAATTCTTTCTGGAAGGCACCAAACTTCTTTTTCTCGGGAAACGGGCTTCCTGCTGCCGACCAGGGATATTTCAGAAAACTGGCCAATGTTGCGTATGTCAGGCGCATACCACCATCATACAGACCGGTCCGTTTGTTTGTCAGAAGGCGGAAACCCTGGGCATTTCCCTCGTAGGTCGTCAGATCCGCGAACTGTTCTGGACTGAGGCCTTGGGTGAATTTCGGGGCCGCATCAACGAACCACTGGCGGATGGCGTATTCCCCGGCATGACCAAAAGGCGGGTTGCCGATATCGTGACAAAGGGCTGCGGCCTGAACGATGGCGGCCATGTGGTCTGGCTCAATCGCGTCGGGCAAACTGCCCTTTTCATGCAATTGATGCCCGACCATCAAGCCAAGTGACCGGGCAATGCAGGATACCTCCAGACTGTGGGTCAGGCGGGTATGGACATTGTCATTTTCCGGCAGGGGATGGACCTGCGTTTTGCGCTGCAGGCGTCGAAAGGATGCGGAAAAGATGATCCGGTCGTAATCCTTGTGGAAATCTGATCGGCCAAAGGGCCCAACACTGGAATGACGGGTGCCAAGGCGCGCCGGTGATAGCAGTTTTTGCCAGTTCATCATCGCTGTCATCGTTTTTTGGCGCCTTCCGTTCGGACTTGAGTTCTTTGATAACTGGAGTGTTTATGCCGCTTGTTGGTAAATAAGCATTTTAAATTTTGCATAAACTTGGGTCCTGCCCCTAGCGAAAACGGCGCATCTGATGATGCGCCGTTTTGCAAAGATCGAATGTTCGGGGCAGTTAAGCACCCAGACCTTTTTCCATCACCAGATCAAGGCGGCGGGCGAAGCTGACCGGATCGGGCAGGGCTTCGCCTTCAAGAATGCGGGCCTGATCCAGAAGCAGCAGGGCTGCGTCATTCAGGATCGGGGCCTTGGCATCCTTGGTTGCGATGTCAGACAGCTTCTTGATCAGGCTGTGCTTCGGATTGATTTCAAGGATGCGCGGGCTGACTTCATCAACACGGTTGTGTTGTTTCATCAAACGTTCCATGCGCAGATCCATACCCATCTCATCGGCAATCAGACAGCAGGCCGAACTGGTCAGGCGATCAGATTCGCGAACGTCCTTGATCCCGTCGCCAAGGGCGACCTTGATGGCGGCAATCAGTGCAGATGCATCGCTTGCATCCTCATCCTTCTTGTCGTCCTTGTCCGCATCCTTGTCATCGGACTTGATGTCGTTAAGGTCCGCACCACCACGGGTGACCGATTTGAAGTCCTTTCCGTCAAACTGGCCAACAGATGGCATCCAGAACTCATCGACCGGATCGGTCAGAAGCAGGACTTCGATCCCCTTGGCGGCAAAGCCTTCAAGCTGCGGGCTGCGTTTAAGGGCGTCGATATCCTCGCCGCTGATGTAATAAATGGCCTTCTGGCCTTCTTTCATGCGTTCGACATAATCGGCCAGCGTCGTCCAGCCATCACCATGGGTCGAACGGAACCGTGCCAGTTTAAGGATGCGGTCACGGTTGGTCTGGTCTTCGTAAAGGCCTTCCTTAACGACCGAGCCAAAGTTTTCCCAGAAGGTTTCATAACCCTCAGGATCTTTCTTGGCAGCCGTTTCAAGTTCGGACAGGACCTTTTTGGTCAGGCCGTTCTTGATTTTGGTCAGAAGCGGATGGTCCTGCAACATCTCGCGCGAGACGTTGAGGGGCAGGTCCTGACTGTCGACCACACCGGAAACAAAGCGCAGCCAGGGCGGGAGAAGTTCATCGGCACCTTCGGTGATGAAGACCTTGCGGACATACAGCTTCAGATGGCCTTTGCGCTGCGGATCATACAGATCGAACGGGCGCATGGTCGGCAGATACAGAAGGCCGGTATATTCAATTGCACCTTCGGCCTGATAGTGGATGGTTTTCCACGGATCATCAAAGGCGTGCGAGGTGTGCTTGTAGAATTCCTTGTATTGTTCCTCGGTGATCTCGCTTTTCGGGCGGGTCCAGAGTGCGGATGCCTCGTTAAGCGTTTCGTCACCGTCGCCTTTCATCAGGACCACCGGAATGCCGATATGGTCGGAATAGGTTTTGACGATATGGCGCAGGCGGTGTTCGTCTGTGAATTCCTTGTTGTCGTCGCTCAGATGAAGGGTGATCTGCGTGCCGCGCCCTTCCATCTCTGCTTCGGAAATGGTGTATTCGCCCTTGCCGTCAGAGGACCATTTCCAGGCCTGGTCATCACCAGCCTTGCGGCTTACGACTTCGACCTTGTTTGCCACCATAAAGGCGGAATAGAAACCGACACCAAACTGACCGATCAGATCGACATCCTTGGCGTTCTCGGACTTCGAGACGGCATCAAGGAACTTGGCGGTGCCGGAATTGGCGATGGTGCCAAGGTTTTCGACCAGATCTTCCTTGTTCATCCCGATCCCGTTATCGGCAATCGTCAGAACATTGCGGACATTGTCCGTCAGCAAGCGGACCTTGAATTCAGCGTCGCCAGCGAGCAGTTCCGGTTTGGCAATCGCTTCGTAGCGCAGCTTGTCGCAGGCATCAGAAGCGTTTGAGATCAGCTCGCGCAGGAAGATGTCCTTGTTGGAATAAAGCGAATGGACAACGATATCGAGCAGGCGGCTGACCTCGGCCTCGAACCGCATTTTTTCTTCCGTCATGACCTCTTGTTTCTCCTGTAATTCAAACAATTATAAACCCTCCCCGATTGAGGCAGAGGGTCAACCAACTCAACGGTCTGGTTTCAACCGAGCTTGATATGCGTCAACGCACCTTGCAGCGCAAGTCCTGTATCCTAAGTATAAATATAGACGGTTTTTAACAGGGGCGTACAAACCACACAACAACGCCCCTAAAAATCCCGAAACTGCAAAGTTTTCGGGGGTGAACGGCAGGGTGCAATGCCCTGCTTTGCGTCCAAGGCTTTAAACAGGAGGCCGTATCATGAAGGTTCCCGTTCAAATCACCTACCGTGATGTTGATCAGTCAGATGCGCTTGATGAGCGTATTCGTTTCAAGGTGCAAAAACTGGAAGAAACCTTCGATCGCATGACCAGTTGTCATGTTGTAGTGGAACGCCCGCACGCGTCGCACAATCATGGAAACCGTTTTGCCGTGCATTTCGGTATCAATGTCCCCGGCAAGGAAATCATGGTTAAACGCGATAGCGCGGACCATGCCCACGAGGATGTCTATATCGCTTTGAAGAACAGTTTCCAGGCGGCCCGTCGCCAGCTCAAGGAATATGCCGACAAGATGCGGAACCACTAGGGTCCCTTATGAAGGCTAGGAAGACAAGCGGGGCGACCAGATGGTCGCCCCGCTTTTTCGTGTGGTGGCACGAGGTGGTAAAAAGGATGTATCAGCCCGGCACTGCGGGGCGGGGCGAGGGGGAAAACAGTGCCGGACTGATACGGGGTGTTGAACCGGCCGGGAGATGCCGGTTCAATTAACGGTCGAACGCGCGCCATGTGGTTGGCGAAATGCCAAGACCCGTTGCATCAGGTTTCCGGGTCATGATGCGATCGCCTCAATGAACTGGGCTTTGCTTTGCGGATGGCGCGCCTCACGCAGGGCGCCTGCCCACCATTTGAGGTCCGTAATCATGTGATGCAGGGCGGCGTTGGTGCCATCAAGGTCCCTGGGCAAGCCGTTCTCATCAAACTTGTCCCAGCCTTGGGCAAAGCTGACCACGTCGCGCATTGTCACGGCGTGCAGTTCGGCAAAGACAAGGCGCAATTGCTCAACAGCGCGCAGCCCGCCGGACACGCCGCCATAGGACACAAAGGCAACAGGTTTACGCTTCCATTCCTCTTTGGCGGCATCGATCAGAAGTTTTAATTCGCCAGTGAAGCTGTGATTGTATTCCGGGGTGACCACAACAAAGGCGTCGGCTTCTGCCAGCGAGGTGTGGAGCTGCTGAACCGAAGGGTGGCTGGCACCAACATGGGCAGCAGGCAAATTCAAAACAGCCGGGTCAATCGTCTCTACAGACAGCTCGCGATCCGTTTTCAACGTTTCAACGGCCCAGTTTCCAACGGTGTCGCAAAAGCGGCCTTCACGCGCACTGCCGAAGATAACGGCGATGTTAAATGTCTCTTTCACGGCTTTGGCTCCTTGCTAATTTCGCTTCATTGAGTAAAGTTCTAAAACCTCAACTAATGTTAAGGTCAAGCATGTTTTTTGAACTTGTCCAAAACAGTGACGGGAGCAGGAAAAATGGCGGAAAAAGGCGTGTTGCAGCGCTATTTAAGTGTCGGAGAAGTTGCGCGCCGGTGTGGCATTGCCGTGTCGGCTGTTCATTTTTATGAACGCAAAGGTCTGATCAGCTCCATTCGCACCGATGGCAATCAAAGACGTTTTCATCGCGGGGTCTTGCGTAAACTGGCGATTATCAAGGTTGCCCAGAAAACCGGTATTCCGCTTTCGGAAATCGGGGACGCGTTCGAAAAGCTACCCCCCAACACGGTGCCAACTGCCAAGGATTGGGAAAAGCTGTCCTCGCAGTGGCGCGATGACTTGAATGACCGGATTGAACAACTGACCCGGCTTCGCGATCAATTGGGGCAATGTATCGGCTGTGGCTGTCTGTCGATATCCGATTGCCCGCTGCGCAACCCTTATGACGAACTCGCCGGGGATGGCCCGGGGGCGCGGTTGCTGGAAGTCGAAGAAGAATAAGTCTTTGTCGCTGCAGTTACTGTCCTGGTCTGCTGGTGTGAGATGAGACAGTCCAGACGCCGCATGGTATGCGCATTGTACATTGCCCGGCGCGGGCAGAATGCTTGACATCGCGCCGGATCGCGTGTTGAAAGGCCCAATGATTGCGACGGCCCGGATCATTGGGCTGTCGATTGGAAAAGATTGATGCAGATTTCAACCCGAACCGGCCCACGTATCCTTGCCATATTGGGGCCGACCAACACCGGCAAGACCCATCTGGCCATGGAACGGATGTTGGCGCATACCACCGGGATGATCGGGTTCCCGCTCAGACTTCTGGCGCGCGAAAACTATGACCGCGCAGTGGCCAAGGTCGGCAAGGGGGCGGTGGCATTAATCACCGGCGAAGAGCGTATTCTTCCCAAAACGGCCCGCTATTTCCTGTGTACGGTCGAGGCGATGCCAATCGCCAAACAGGTCGATTTTCTTGCCATTGATGAAATCCAGATGTGCGCGGACCCGGAACGCGGCCATGTCTTTACCGACCGGTTGTTGCACGCGCGTGGTCGGTCGGAAACCATGTTCATGGGGGCGGAAACCATCCGCCCGGTGATCCGCAAGCTGGTTGATAATGTCGAATTTGATCGCCGCGAACGCTTTTCGACCCTGACCTATAACGGGGCCAAGAAAATACAGCGCCTGCCGGCCCAGTCGGCCGTGGTGACGTTTTCAGCCCAGGAAGTTTATGCCGTTGCCGAGCTGGTGCGTCGCCAGAAGGGCGGGGCGGCTGTGGTTCTTGGCGCGTTGAGCCCACGCACGCGCAATGCCCAGGTCGAGATGTTCCAGAATGGCGAGGTCGAACACCTGATCGCGACCGACGCAATCGGTATGGGCTTGAACCTTGATCTCAACCATGTCGCCTTTGCGGCGATGAAAAAGTTCGATGGCAAGTTCAATCGTGGTCTGACGGCGGCAGAAACCGCACAGATCGCGGGCCGTGCCGGACGTCATATGAATGACGGCACGTTCGGGGTGACGGGTAACCTTTCGGGGATTGATCCCGACATTATCGAGCAGATCGAAGAGCACGAGTTCGAACCGCTTGCAAAAGTGTTCTGGCGCAACGCGCGACTTGATTTCCGAACCGTTGGCGCGCTTCAGAAATCGCTGCGCAGGCGTTCGGATGACCCGACGCTTATTCTGGCGCGTGAGCCGGTTGACGAGATCATGCTCGATCACCTTGCGCGCAACGAAGATGTCGCACGTATCGCAACAGCGCCTGATCGGGTACAGTTATTGTGGGAAGTCTGCCAGATTCCCGACTTCAGAAATATCCATACCGATGCCCATCCGAGGCTGCTAACATCTATCTATCGCTATCTTGCGAAACCCGGAAGCAAACTGCCCATCGACTGGCTGGGCGAACAAATCTTGCGTCTGGATCGTTATGATGGTGATATTGACCAGTTGTCATCACGTTTGGCAGGTATTCGCGTCTGGACATATGTATCGCATAAGCATCACTGGCTCGAAGATGCCAATCATTGGCAGGAACGCACGCGGGCCATTGAGGACAAGCTCTCAGATGTGCTACATGAACGCCTGACCCAAAGGTTCGTTGACAGACGAACCTCGGTTTTATTGAAAAGTCTCAAGGACAAGTCTGAACTCATGTCTACCATCACTGCGAATGGTGAAGTACAGGTCGAAGGTGAATTTGTCGGCCGTCTTGACGGATTCCGTTTCATTGCTGATGAAACCGATGCTGCTTTTGAAGGCAAGGCTATTGCCAGTGCCGCACGTCGCGCGTTGACCGGCGAAATCGCCCAGCGCGTCAAACAACTTGAAACCGACGAAGACGACAAGTTCGCGGTTAACGGCAAGCTTGAAGTCCTTTGGAACGGTTCGTCGGTTGGTGTTCTGAAAAAGGGTGACACGGTCTTGTCGCCCGAAGTTCAGGTGATCGACAGCGAGTTCTTTGACGGTCCGACCCGCGAACGGGTGCGCACCCGTCTGCAGAATTTCATCAATGCCCACATTGAAACGCGTCTGAAGATGCTGACCCGCCTGCGCGATTGTCAGCTTTCCGGACCGATTCGCGGTCTTCTGTTCCAATTGAACGAAGGTCTGGGCTGTGTGCCGCGTTCGGAACTCGAAAGCCTGGTCAAGGACCTGTCTGACGAGGACCGCAAGGCGCTTGCCAAGCTTGGTGTGCGTCTGGGTGTTGAAACTGTCCATGTGCTTGACGCGCTTAAACCGGATCCGGTTGAGCTGCGCGGCATTCTGTGGGCGGTGGCACGTGAACTTGAAGCCCTTCCTGAATTGCCGCCGGCAGGCCGGACATCGGTCCCCAATGATCGTGCGAATTCCAAGGGGTTCTATCTGGCGGCGGGTTACATGCCGGTCGGTCCGCTTGCTGCGCGCGTGGATATGCTGGAACGTTTTGCGGCCCTTCTGCGTCAGAAAGCGCGTGAAAATGACGGCAAGGTGCGCCCGGATCCGGATCTTTTGTCCCTGCTGGGCTGCACGGTCGAACAGGCCGAAGGTGTGTTTACCGCACTTGGCTGGCGTGCCGAGGTGACCAAGGTCAAGAAATCCGAACTTGAAGCCAAGGAAGCCGATAAAAAGGCCGAAGAATCCGCCAAGGAGACCAAACCTGAAGCGGAAAAAGCCGAAGCCGAAACTTCTGATGCCACTGCAACCGAAGCCAAGGCTGATGCCCCGGCCGAGGAGCCAGCAGCACCGGCAGAAGCAAAGGCAGAACCGGCAGAGGTCGCTGCGGATGCGTCTGCAGAAGCAACGTCGGAAACGCCGGCGGTTGAAACCGATGCCGATGGCGACGAACTGGTCGAAGTCAAATATTTCGTCCGGGTTGATCGTCGCAAACGCGGTGGCGGACAGAACCGTGGTCAGCGCGGCCCGCGTCAGGAAGCCCGTGGTGGCGGCAAAGGTGGCCCGAAAGGCAAGGGCGGCAATCGTCCAAACCAGGGCGGCAAGGGTGGTCGTGGCGGCAAGCCGGGCGGCGGTCGCAATCATGCCCCCGAAAAAGCCAACCAGATCAATGAAGATTCGCCATTTGCCAAGCTCAAGGAAATGCTTGAAGCCAAGGGCTGATCATCTCAGATATTATGGCTGTGCGGCGACCCTTGTGGGTCGCCGTTCTGCTTTCCAAGTGTGTTGTATCCCGTTAGTGCAGGAAATCGTTGGCCGTGGCGGAACAGGCAGAGAAGCTCAGGATTGATAAATGGCTATGGCACGCGCGGTTTTACAAAACCCGGTCGCTTGCCAGCAAGGCCTGCCAGTCTGGCCATATTGTTTTGAATGGTCAGTCGGTTTCCAAGGCAAGCGTCACGATCGTCGTCGGTGACCGCCTTCAGTTCTTTCAGGGCCCGCATCTGCGTGTGGTCGAGATCATGGCCCTTGGTGTGCGTCGTGGCCCGGCACCGGAAGCGCAGACCCTTTATGCCGATCATTCGCCGCCGCGCATGCCAAGGAAAGAAGTCGCATCTGACATCCGCACCGCCCCCGTTGCCGAACGTGAAGCCGGGGCGGGCCGCCCGACAAAGGCTGAGCGCCGGGCACTCGATCGGTTGCGCGGCGAAGGTGGTGATGCTTAAAATGGTCTGGCGATACTGACGTTTATCCTGCCGCTGATCCGTGGCCGGTTATTCCCGGTAAGATGTAGATCATATCAGGTTGTGTTATTGCCACGATCTTCTTGCGTCTGGTGAGGCGATCCAGTATGCATCCTATCTGATGGTATATATCCACCACTTTGGTGTGGTGGATCTTGTAAAGTTCTGGAGCTTGCCAGCCTGATGAGACGTCGGTCTCGATTAAATATCGGTGCATTGTCGCACTTGCGTACCGGTCGCTTTGCACTGTTGATCACGGCTTTGGTGATCAACCTGCTGACGCTTGCCCTGCCGATTACGCTGTTGCAGGTCTATGACCGGGTGCTGCCGCACAGTTCGATCCCGACGCTGACGCTTTTGATCTTTGGGGTTTTGGGGGCAATTATCCTTGAAGCGATCATGCGTCTCGGGCGGGCATATATCTCGTCGCTTTCTGCGGCAAAGTTTGAGCATCACAGTTCACAACAGGCGGTAGGACATCTGCTGGCTGCAAGTTTGACCGACTATGGGAAAACTGCGCCGGGGCTGCATTTGCAGCGTCTTAACAGCCTGAACATGCTGCGCGATTTCTATTCCGGTCAGGCGATCGGGGCGGTTGTGGACCTGCCATTTATCGTTCTGTTCCTGGCTCTGATTGCGGTGATCGGCGGATATCTGGTCTTTGTGCCGCTGGCCATTCTTGCGGCGTTCCTTTTGACCGCGGTGTTTTTGGGTCATCAATTGCGTTCAGCCCTTGAT
This sequence comes from Thalassospira sp. MCCC 1A01148, assembly GCF_001613795.1. GTDB lineage: Bacteria > Pseudomonadota > Alphaproteobacteria > Rhodospirillales > Thalassospiraceae > Thalassospira. The sequence goes on along the minus strand of NZ_LPVZ01000019.1, from coordinate 7,105 downwards.
GACCGGAGCCAGTCCGATGAACGGCGTTACAACTTCATCATCGAGACCCTGACGGGCATTCACACCATCAAATCGATGGCGATGGAAAACCTGATGATCCGTCGTCATGATCAGCTCCAGTCACAATGTGCGGGTGATGACCTGCGTGCAGCACGATCAGCGCATGCTGCGGTTAATGCCAGTGCGACATTTTCCATGCTGACCATGGTGCTGGTGGCGGCGATGGGCAGTGTGCTTGTGATTGACGGCGAACTGACGGTTGGTGGTCTTGCGGCCTGCACGATGCTGTCGGGGCGTTCGATCCAGCCATTGCAACGTGCCATGACCCTGTGGACACAGTTCCAGAACATTCGTGTTGCCCGCCAACGGGTCAATGAGCTGTTTGAGATCGAAGAAGAAGACGAACTCGGTGCGTCTGACATGCCACTGCTTGATGGCAAGATCGAACTGCGCAACGTCGCGTTCTCGCACGCTGACGGCAAAAAAATCTTTGAAGATCTGGATTTGAAGGTGGAGCCCGGTGAGTGCATCGCGATTACCGGCGATAATGGAACGGGCAAAACCACCCTTTTGTGGTTGTTGATGGGGGCCTTGCGCCCGGATCGCGGTGACGTGTTGCTCGATGGCAAGAACCCGGCAGACTACTCAGCCGAATCCACCCGTCGCCAGATTGCCTATCTGCCGCAACATGGTGTGATGTTCAAGGGAACGATCCTTGAAAACATTACCGGTTTTCGCAAGGAAATCAGCGTGGACCGCGTGATCGAGATTTCGCGGCGTCTTGGACTGGACAGCATCGTTATGCGCATGCCCGAAGGCTATGACACCGAGGTCGGCGGGCAGGCATCCGAAACATTGCCGCGCGGGGTGAAGCAGCGCATTGCTGTTGCCCGTGCCCTGATCGACTATCCGCGGATTGTCCTGTTTGACGAAGCCAACAGTTCGCTTGATATCGCGGGCGATAACATCATGACCAGCCTGATGATGGAGCTTAAACGCCACTGTACGCTGGTGATGGTATCGCATCGACCGTCGCTGATTGCGATGGCCAATAAACAGTACCGTCTGATCGACAAGCATCTTGTGCCTGTTCTGCGTCGTACCAACAAAACCGCTGCCCTTGGCGAGGATGCCAAGTCGCAAGCGGCCGGGACGGGGGTACGATGAAAAAACTCGAAAACATGGACTTTGCGCTGAACTATCGCATGGGCCTGGAAAGCACGGACGCGCAGTCCGATTTCGACGCATGTGTTTGGCCTTTGCTTCAGGCGCTTGGTTGGCGCGGATTGCCGCGTCAGGTTGCCGAGGCCCTGCCGCACATGGATCAGGCGCTTGATCTGACCGATTTCCGAAACGTTCTGGCGCATCTGAACTATCAGTCGCGCGAAATCGATGCGACGTTTGATCTGATTGATGAACGGATGATGCCCTGTCTGTTCGTTCCCGACGAAGGCACGGCCCTGGTCGTAATCCGCCCCGAAGAAAATGGCGTGCGTGTCTTTGACGGTGGCACAGACCGGGAAATGGTCATCAAGCTGTCGGCCATTCCGGGCAAGATTTATCAGTTTTCGGCGGCGGATCGTCGTGAACGTTATCTCGAAGATGATAAACGCGGCTGGTTTGGCGGCATTGCCGACCGGTTCTCGAAGCTTGGTTATCAATTGCTGACGATGACCTTTGTGCTCAACATCATGGCACTGGCGACGCCGATTTTCATCATGGGTATTTATGACCGGGTGATCGGAACGCGCTCCATTCCGATGTTGATCCAGTTTTCCATCGGGATCGGGATTGTCCTGATCCTGAGCTGGGTTTTGCGTACCTTGCGAAGCCAGATTGTCAGTCATTTCGGTGCACGGCTTGATACACTGGTCAGCGGTGCGATTTTCGAACGTTTGTTATCCTTGCCACCGGCCTTTACCGAACGCGCCCCGGTCGGCGTGCAGATTTCACGCATTCGCGATTTTGAAAGCGTGCGCGAATTTTTCACTGGGCCGATGGCTCTGGTGGTTATGGAAATTCCGTTCGTCCCGCTTTTCCTGATTGTCATGTTCTATCTTGGCGGCTGGCTTGCCCTGATCCCGATTGCCCTGATCGGGGTGTTCGCCCTGATCGGTATCGTGGCATTTCCGATTGTCGCGCGCCGCGTGTCCGAGTTGGGCCGGCATGGTGCAAGCCGACAGGAGTTTCTTGTGGAAACGGTCGGCAAGATGTCGGCCTTGAAATACACCGCATCTGAAAAACGCTGGCTTGCGCGTTTCCGCGATATATCTGCTGATACTGCCTATGCCGGTTATCGCGTTGCCATGGTCAATAACGTGATCAACACATCCGCACAGGTTTTGATGATTACGTCCGGTGCGCTTGTTCTGGCGTTTGGGGCGCAACGCGTGATGGATGCGCAAATGAGCGTCGGTGCGCTGGTGGCATCCATGATGCTGGCATGGCGGGTTCTGGGCCCGATCAATCAGGCATTTCTTGGATTGCCGCGACTGGCACAGTTGCGTGGCAGCGTACGCCAGATCAACCGGTTGATGACCATCGCGCCGGAAGGTGATCTGGTGCCGCGCTCGGTCGAGCAGCATCGTTTTGACGGGGCGGTGACATTTTCACGTGTCAGTTTCCGCTACACAGCTGATTCCGACCCGGCACTGGTCGGGGTGAACTTTGAAATCAAGCCGGGGCAGGTCGTGGCGGTTGTTGGTGCCAATGGTGCCGGTAAATCATCCCTGATCAAGCTTGTGGCAGGCATGTACCAGCCCCAGGCCGGCGCGGTTCTGATCGATGGGGCCGATATCCGTCAGATGGATCCGCAGACCTTGCGTCAGGCCATTTCCTATGTGCCGCAGGATATCGAGTTTTTCCGGGGGTCCATTGCGCAGAACCTGCGTTTGGCCAACCCGGTGGCCGCGCCTGATGATTTGCGGATGGCTTGTATGGCGGCTGGCATTCTTGATGAAGTCGAAGCGCTGCCCAACGGTTTCAAGACCCGTGTCGGCGATCAGCATTCTTCGCGCTTTTCTGCCAGTTTCCTGCAGCGTCTGGCACTTGCGCGTGCGCTTGTGCGTGAAGCGCCAATTATTCTGTTTGATGAACCTACCAATGGTCTGGACCAGCGGGCCGACCGTGCCTTCCAAAGCACGATCAATCGCCTGCGCGGTGGTTCGACCATCTTTTTGATTACCCATCGGCCAAGTCACCTGGATTTGGCAGACCGCATTCTTGTCCTTGATGGCGGGCAACTGCGCGGGGACGGCCCGCCCGAACGCATCAAGCAACAAGTGATAGACGGAGGCTACCTATGAGTGATGCAGCAGTTCGGGATACTGCGATTCAGCGGTTCCGGCGCTCGCGGCGCATGGCGCGCTATTTGTCGCATGCCGTGTTGCTTGAAGAGGGGGGCATTTCCGTCTTTGTGCGTTCCGCCATGGTGATGCTTTCGGTCGGCTTCCTTGCCTTGATCGCATGGTCTGCGACCACCGAAATCAAGGAAACTGCGATCACGTTCGGGCAGGTCATGCCAACCAGTGCGGTCAACAAGATCCAGCATCTTGAAGGCGGCATCATCGAAGAGATCATGGTGCGCGATGGCGACCTTGTTGAAAAGGGTCAGGTCCTTCTTCGCCTCAAGGCCGACGGGGCGCAGGCGGAGCTTTCCCAGACCGAAACGCGGCTGGGTAATTTGCAGCTTGAAGCCGAAAGGTTCCGCGCGCTGGCCGAGGGGCGCGAACCGGATTTCACAATTCTTCATGAACGCTATCCGGAACTGGCGCAAAATCAGGAGGAAATCTATCGCATTCAGACCGAACTTGATGCGAACCAGAACGAAATCCTTCAGGTTCAGATCAAGGAACGCAATGCCGAGCTGGCCCAACTGAGCGAGCAGGAAGCAACCCTTCGCAAATCAGTTGATTTGCTTAGCCAGGAAGTGACGATGCGCCGTTCGCTTTATGAGCAGGGGCTGAATTCCAAGGTTCTGTTTCTTAATATCCAGCGTGAGCTGAACGAGGCACAAGGCAACCTTTCCGGCGTGGTTGCCGAACAGGCCCGTGCACGTGAAACCATTGCCGAGGCGAAGCTGCGCCTCAATGAACTTGAGAAAAGCCAGCGCGAAGAATCAATTACCGAGCTTGGCCGATTGGGCGGGGAAATTGCACAGGCCCGTGAAGCATTGCGCAAACTGCGTGATCGCGTGGCGCGACTTGAAATCGTCGCGCCAACGCGCGGCTACATCAAGGGCCTGCAGTTCACCACCATCGGCGGGGTCATTGCGCCAGCACAGGTGGTGATGGAGCTTGTCCCGATTGACGATGTGCTGATTGCCGAAACCCGCATTTCGACCGAGGATATCGGTCATGTTCACCTTGGTCAGCCGGTGACGGTCAAGGTCAGCGCGTTTGATTTTATCCGCTATGGCGGGATTCAGGGTGAATTGGTATCGATTTCGGCCTCTACTTTTGTTGATGAAGATGGACGTCCGTATTATAAAGGCAAAGTTGCGCTGGAAGCCGATGCTGTCGGCGAAGGGGCAACAGCTCAGAAGATCATACCCGGGATGACGGTTCAGGCCGATATCCAGACCGGGGAGCGTACTCTTCTTCAATATCTGTTGAAGCCGGTTTATGTCTCGCTTGATCAAGCGTTTAGCGAACGCTGAGCAAAATTCTGGTCCCGCTGGAAATGTGATTCATTTCTACTGCCTGGCCGTACATTTCACTGGTTTCTATCAGTGATTCTATACTAAGGTATAGAAGTGTGGGCTGGGGCTATCCTGTCCCGCGCTTTACGGAGAATGGGTTAGATGGCGGACGATCTTCGCGATACTGAAAATTCTCGCTCTGACGACGGTCGGGGTGATCTTGACAACGCGGCCGCGCAGGAAGAAATCGAGCGCGGGCTTGGTCAGGATGGCGACGCGGACGAACTGGTCGAAATGCATGACGATCAGGACGGTTCTGCGCGTCCGCAAGATCAGGAGCAGGAACTGGGATCAGTGCATTACGGCACCCAGATCCGAAATCCGCAAGCTGAAGAACAGCAGGCCTTTCTGCGTCAAAATGCCGCCGCCCAGCGTCAGGAACGTGCGCAAGCCCAAGAGGCGACCGAACAGCAGACCCTGTCTCAGATTGAAAATGCCGAGATTGAAAACAATCTCGATACCGGGGCGGACAGCTTCGAAAGTAGCGGTGGGAACGACGGTGCTGACGAGCTTTCGTTGCAGTCCGAACCCAGCGCGGTCGAGTTGCCCGAGGTCCCGCTTTCGACCAATGATACGAATGCATTGCGTGGCGACCGTGAAGATGCCGGTCCCGCCACGGATGATAGCCTGCAACCCGATTTTGTGCCGCCAGCACAAGAAGCACCATCAGCAGAATCTGCAGTTGTTGAAGACGACCTTGAAGAAGATGACGAGCTTCTTCTTGATGACGAAATCGACACCGAAGACGAGATCGAGGTTGAAGAACCCAAGGTCGCCGATGCACCGAGCCTGAATGCTGGCGATGTGAGCGGTGCGGAAGACAGCGCGATCACGCTTGATCTGTCGGCGTCGCTAAATGACCTTGATAGTGGAAGTGAAACCCTGTCCATCACGATTTCCGGTGTCCCCGAAGGTGCCGTGCTTTCGGCCGGGACAGATAATGGCGATGGTTCATGGACGCTCTTGCCCGGGCAGTTGAACGGCCTGACCCTGACGCCGCCGGAAGATTTCAGTGGCAGCATTGATCTTGATATCGCGGCAACCAGTCGTGAAGCCAATGGTGATACGTCAACCGTCAATTCTGGCTTCACGGTTGACGTCACGGGTGTTGCAGACGGTGCAAACCTTGCTGTTTCTGACGCCAGTGGCCGCGAAGACAGCGCAATCGCACTTGATATCGATACCGAGCTTCTTGATGGCAGCGAAAACCTCTCGATCACCATCGAAGGTGTGCCCGAAGGTGCTGCGCTCTCGGCTGGAACAGATAACGGCGATGGCACCTGGACGCTTGATGTTGATCAGCTTGAAGGCCTGACCATTACACCCGCCGAGAATTTCAGCGGCGATATTGACCTTTCCGTTCTGGTTTCGACGACAGATGGCGATGACAGCGCCGTCGTAATGGAAAACCTGACCGTCGAAGTTGAAGGCGTTGCCGATGCGCCGACGCTGGATGTATCCGATGCGTCGGGCAACGAAGATAGTGCGATTGCGCTTGATATCGATGCAGGTCTGACGGATTCCAGCGAGACGCTGACCGTGACCATCTCTGGTGTGCCGGATGGCGCAACCCTCTCTGCCGGTACCGACAATGGCGATGGCACCTGGACCCTAAATTCTGATCAGCTTGATGGTTTGAGCATTGCACCGCCGGATGACTTCAGCGGATCGTTTGATCTTGGTGTGACAGCGACGTCTGCTGATGGTTCGGATGTTGCGACTGCCACCGACAGCGTCACCGTCGATGTTACTGGTGTTGCAGACGCGCCGACGCTGGATGTGTCCGATGCTTCAGGCAATGAAGACAGTGCCATTTCCCTCGATATCGATGCAGGGCTGACGGACTCCAGCGAAACCCTGACGGTGACGATCTCCGGTGTTCCGGATGGCGCAACCCTCTCTGCCGGTACCGATAATGGTGACGGTACCTGGACGCTGGGTTCTGATCAGCTTGATGGTTTGAGCATCACGCCGCCGGACGATTTCAGCGGGTCGTTTGATCTGGGTGTGACGGCGACATCTGCTGATGGTGAAGACGTTGCCAGCGCGACGGGTTCAATCACGGTTGATGTTGAAGGCGTTGCCGATGCGCCGACGCTGGATGCCAGCGATGCTTCAGGTAACGAAGACAGTGCCATTGCGCTCGATATTGATGCAGGTCTCACCGACAGCTCTGAAGCTCTGACGGTGACGATCTCCGGTGTTCCGGATGGCGCAACCCTCTCTGCCGGTACCGATAATAGTGATGGCACGTGGACACTGAGCTCTGATCAGCTTGACGGTTTGACGATCACACCGGCTGACGACTTTAGCGGATCATTTGATCTTGGTGTGACAGCGACATCTGCTGATGGTTCGGATGTTGCCACCTCAACCGGTTCGATCACGGTTGATGTCGATGGCGTC
>NZ_LPVZ01000018.1 GCF_001613795.1 Thalassospira sp. MCCC 1A01148 | reverse complement strand
CGGATTTGCACGGGCTACGTTGTCGCAAAATCTTGAAAGATGTGCATCTTCCTGCAATTTTGCTTCGCATATCCGCACAAATCCGGGAGACCGGAACGGTCATTTGGATAAGTTTGGACCCTTGGCACGACACGCATAAAAAAGTTTCTTTTTGATATTAGAAGTAGAGGTTATTTTAACCTGACCAAACGGTCAAGATAAATGACACGATTTATACAGTACGATTGAGAACCATCGAAATCGGCGCGAAACGGGACATTAGAATGAGCACAAAACCCGCAGTAAACGGCGCACACAAGGCTGCGATCCGGCAGGAGAACGAAGAACAGATTCTGGCGGCTGCCGAACGGGTCTTTGCCGATTTCGGGTTCAAGGGCGCCACAACCGCACGGATTGCCGAGACAGCCAATGTGCCCAAGGCGAATGTGCATTACTATTTCAGCACCAAAGAGGCCCTTTATCGCCGCATCATGGAAGATGTCTGCGACCATTGGCTTGAAGCTGCGATGACGTTCGATAACAGTGCTGATCCGGCGCTTATTCTGCGCGGCTATATCGAAGCCAAAATGGACCTTTCGCGCCTGCGTCCCTATGGGTCGCGTCTTTGGGCACATGAAATCATTCGTGGTGCCAAATTCTCGTCGGAATACATTTCCACCACGGTCAAAAGCTGGCTTGATAGCCGTGTGGTGGCGATCCGCGGCTGGATCGCCGAGGGCAAAATGGATGATATCGAACCCTATACGCTGATGTACATGATCTTTGCCACCACCCAGCACTATGCCGACTTTGGCCGTCAGATCGAAATTTTCAACAACGACAAACCGCTTACCGACGCACAGTTTGCCGAGGCCAAGGAAAATGTCGTTCGTATCATTCTCAAGGGTGTCGGACTGACCTGAGCTGACGGTCCCTGCCCCGCGCTTGCCCCCCTTTCTGACAAAGTTATTGATTAAGACAAGTTGAATAAACCGCACCGCGTCCACATCTAAATAATAGGGAGTGATCAGGAAACGACAGGGGCGGAAAAGATGCGGTCAAAGCTGCGACACGCCAGCCTTATTAGAATATGCGCATTATGCGTGATAATCACCGTATTGACCGGGTTGTCGACACCTGCCATGGCTCAGCAGTCTGATCGCAATAAACCTGCCGCTGACACATCCAGATCAAATTGCAAAACCATCACAATCGGCGGCCCGACAAGTTGGCAGCCGATTTCCTATATTGCAAAGGACGGGCGCCAAACCGGTCTTGGTATCGATATCATCACCGAATATGCCAAACGCAATAACCTTGATGTCCGGGTTGATATCGAGATGCCCTGGGCCAGAACCCTTGATTTGCTGTTTCAGGGTGAAATCGACGCCACGGCGGGTGCATATTTCAAGACAGAACGCCAACGGCTTTACCACTATAGCGACCCCTTCTACGAAGACGATATCATGGTTTTTCAGCATGTGGACCGGCGCTTTGGCTATCGCCAGATCAGCGACCTTCGGGGGTATCGCGGGGCGCGCCCGCATGGTGGCAGCCTTGGAAACGAGATCGACAGCTATTCAAGCCAAAATCTCGACGTTGTTTATTCCCCGACAATTGATCGCATCTTTGACCTGCTTGTTGCAGGTCATGTCGATTATGTTCTGCTGGGTCGCTATGATGGGCTGGCAACGCTTCGCAAACTTGGCATTCAGGACGAAATCATCGCTGTTGATCCCCCGGTGGCGCGCAACCCCGTGCATCTGATGTTTTCGCGCAACAGCCCCTGTCGTCGTCACATTCAACAGATCAACGCGCTAATTGCCGAGCTTGGCGATCGCGGTATTCTGCAAGAACGCATCGAATACCATCTTGGTCAAACCGTGTTTGATGTCGATAACGGCAGCTAAGGCAAAGCCCCCTTCACCCAACCTCAAATGGCACCACTTCTGGATAGTTGAAACATTTGGTTGATACGCCAACTGTAAGAAACTTCCATAATTACAACGTTGCCATCAGACCATGTTGTCCATCAGACGATCATTTCGGGCTGTTTGTTTTTGCCTTCGCGGTTTACCGATCGGGGCTGCTGCCTTGCTGATGGCAGTGCCTGCACTTGCCGAAGATGCAAATACCGGCCCAACACAGATCAACCAACCTGCCAGCGCCTGCCGAACCTTGTCTGTTGGTGGCGCCGATGGCTGGGAACCGATCAGCTATATTCGCGAGAATGGGCAACATACCGGCCTTGCGATTGATATTCTGCGAGATTACGCAAAACGTCATGATTTGCGGGTTGAAGTCAATCTCGACATTCCCTGGACGCGTGCGATGCAAATGCTGGGCAGCGGCGAGCTGGACGTGATCGCCGGGGCTTACTTTACCGCCGAGCGAAACCAGATCCATTTCTATAGCAAGCCATTCGCGCAAGACGACATCATGGTCTTTCAACGCAGGAATGACCAGTTTCAGGTCAATGACCTGCACGATCTGATTGGTTATCGAGGTGCCCGGCCGCAAGGGGGCAGCTATGGCGACTATATCGACATGTTCGCAGAACAGCGACTGGACATGATTTTCTCACCGACGGGCAATCGCATCTTTGACGTGCTTTTGAACGGTCGGGTGGATTATGTGATGCTTGGCCGGTTTGACGGGCTGACCAACATCTACCGCGACAGTTTAAGCGACAAGATTACGGCGATTGAGCCGCCTATCGACAGCAATGATGTGCATTTCCTGTTTTCGCGCAAAAGCCCCTGCATGCGGCACGTCCAGAATCTGAATGTCCTGATCGAAAACATGTCTGAGAACGGCACATTGGGACGCTGGACCGAAAGCCATCTTTTCGACACCTCCGAAGGGGCCAGCTAAACGCCCTCGATATCGATCATTCATCAATTAAAAACAAAAAAGCAGGGCGTTTGAAGCGCCCTGCTTTTTTGGTGAAACATCATTGCCACTTCGGCCATCGCCCAAGGGCATCATGCTTGCCTATTCTTTCATGACCGTCTCGTCGGCCTTGGCAAGAACAGCGTTCAGCAGAACCTGCCCACCCGCATCAGACCAGTGTTTGTGGACTTCTTCGATCTCGTTATGGGAAATACCATCGACACACGGGATAAAGATCATCGCCGTCGGGCAGACCTGTGCAAGGTAGCAAGCATCATGGCCAGCACCCGAAACGATTTCACGAGCCGAGAAACCACCAAGCTCTGCCCCCTTGCGCACCGCGTCGACACAGGATTTGTCGAACGGAACAGGTGCATAATAGAAGATCTGCTCGAACTCGGTCTCAAGACCAATATCCTTGGCAATCTTTTCGACACCTTCGCGCAATGCCTTGTCCATATCGGCCAGAACCGCATCGTCGGGGTGACGGAAATCAACCGTAAAGAAGACTTCGCCAGGGATCACGTTACGCGAGTTCGGATGGATCTGCATCATGCCAACGGTGGCACATGCCAGCGGAGAGCGATCCAGACCGATCTTGTTGACCAAATCGACCACGCGTGACGCCCCCAGAAGGGCATCCTTGCGGGTTTTCATCGGGGTCGGGCCGGCATGGGCTTCGACACCGGTGAACTTGATTTCGTACCAACGCTGGCCCTGGGCATCGGTGACGATACCGATATCCTTGCCTTCATCTTCAAGGATCGGGCCCTGTTCGATATGGGCTTCGAAATAGGCCCCCATTTCGTGGGCATCAATGGTCGGCTCGTCCGGCCCCATATAGCCGATACGCTCAAGTTCCTCGCCCATGGTCTTGCCATCAACGTCCGCACGTGAATGACCGTATTCAAGGTCAAACACCTTGGCAAACACGCCTGATGACACCATTGCTGGCGCAAAACGTGAGCCTTCCTCGTTTGTCCAGCAAACGACCTCAAGCGGGGCTTCGGTTTCGTATTTGGCTTCGTTCAGGGTACGGATAACTTCCAGACCCGAAAGAACACCATAAACACCATCATACTTGCCGCCGGTCGGCTGACTATCAAGGTGGCTTCCCATGACAATGGGGGCCAGATCCGGGTTACGGCCTTCGCGACGGGCAAAGATATTGCCCATCTTGTCGATCCGGATCGAGCAGCCCTCTGCCTTGCACCACTTGATGAACAGATCGCGGCTTTCGCGGTCAAGATCGGTCAGCGCCAGACGGCAAACGCCGTCCTTGGCTGTTTTGCCGATCTTGGCCATCTCCATCAGGCTATCCCAAAGGCGGTCACCATCAATTGACAGGTTACGTACACTGGGTTGAGCAGTCATTCGTTCGTCCTTTTGGTTTTGGTGGCACAGATGGTTTATTCAGCAGCGACACGCATGGGATTAAGCGGGTGTTCCGGCCAGGTCATCGGCGGCTTGTCGGTCTTGACCGGTTCCATGGTGATGCAATCAGGGACCGGGCAGATGTGATAGCAAAGGTTACAACCCACGCATTCCTCATCGACCACTTCAAACAGACGACCGCCTTCGGGCTTGTCGGTCATGGTGATTGCCTGGTGCGAGGTATCTTCACACGCGATATGGCAACGACCGCACTCGATGCAGTTATCCGGGTTGATCACCGCCTTGGTGTCGAAGTTCATGTTCAGCTCGTTCCAGTCGGAAACCTGCGGAACGGCAGCACGGGTGAACTGTTCGACACTGGTGTAACCCTTGTCATCCATCCACTGGCTCATACCGTCAATCAGATCATCGACCACGCGGAAGCCATAGATCATCGCAGCCGTACAAACCTGAACGGCGTTCGATCCCAGCGCCATGAATTCGACGGCGTCTTTCCAGGTGGTGATGCCCCCGATACCGGAAATCTCAAGATCGCGGGTTTCCGGGGTACGGGCGATTTCGGCAACCATGTTCAGCGCAATCGGCTTGACGGCCGATCCGCAATAACCGCCGTGCGTACCCTTGCCGTCAACAACCGGTTCCGGGACCATGTTGTCGATATCGACCGACACGATGGAGTTAACGGTGTTAATCAGCGATACAGCATCCGCACCGCCCTTCAACGCAGCTTCGGCCGACCACAGAATGTTGGTGATGTTCGGGGTCAGTTTGGTAAAGACCGGAATATCGACCGCGTCCTTCACCCAACGGGTGACCTGTTCGACCATTTCCGGCACCTGACCGATGGCCGATCCCATGCCGCGTTCGCACATGCCGTGCGGGCAACCAAGGTTAAGTTCCAGACCATGCACACCGCTTTCGGCGATCTGCTGGGCAAGGTCCTTCCAGGCGCGTTCCTCGATCGGGGCCATCATCGACCCGATGATGACGTGATCAGGATACTCTTTCCGGCATTCACGGATTTCCTGAAGGTTGGTGGCAAGCGGACGGTCGGAAATCAGCTCGATATTGTTGATCCCCAGCAGACGGCGGTTCTGGTCATGGTGTGCGCCATAGCGCGAGGACACGTTGACCACGGGCGGATCGATGCCCAGCGTCTTCCAGACAACCCCGCCCCAGCCCGCTTCAAAGGCACGAACGACGTTGTATTTCTTGTCCGTCGGCGGCGCGGAGGCCAGCCAGAACGGGTTAAGCGAATCAATACCGGCGATTTTGCAGCTTAGATCAGCCATTTTTCTCTCTCCCTTTGCTGGCGGTTCAAGCGGATTTCAGGAATGCATCAATGGCGATGGCGGCCTGTTTGCCGTCTTCGACCGATTGCACGGTCAAATCTTCGCCACTCTTGATGCAGTCCCCACCGGCGAACACGCCCGGGGCGGTTGTCTGATAGGACTCATCGACCACGATCTTGCCGCCGGTGATCTCCATGCCGGCGAGGTCATCGGTTTTGATTTTTTGTCCGATGGCCTTCAAAATCTGGTCTGCACGCACTTCAAAGGTTTCGCCTGTGCCAACAAGTTTGCCATTGGCATCAAGTTCGGTTTTTTCGAACTCCATGCCCATCAGCTTGCCATTGGCCTTGATCGCAACCGGCTTTGCCCAATAGCGCACAATAACGCCGTTTGTTTTGGCAAGGTCCTGCTCGAACTCGGTCGCGGACATGTTTTCCGCACCACGGCGGTAAACAAGGGTGACTTCCTCAGCCCCAAGACGCTTGGCCTGAACCGCAGCATCAATTGCAGTGTTGCCACCGCCAATGACGATCACGTTGTTGCCAACCGGCATATCGGATTTCGGTTCGGTCTGGCGCAGTTTTTCGATGAAGGTAATGGCATCATCAACGCCCGGGAAATCTTCGCCCTTAAGGCCAAGATCATTGGTCGAGCCAAGGCCGACACCAACAAAGACGGCGTCGTATTTTGCCTTGAGGTCGGCAAGGTTGATGTCCTTGCCAAGCGCCTTGTTGTATTCGATTTCAATCCCGCCGATGCCCAGAAGAAACTCGACTTCGCGCTGGGCGAAATCGTTGGTCATCTTATAAGCGGCCAGACCATATTCATTCAGTCCGCCCGGTTTCGGCTTGGATTCAAACACAACAACGTCATGGCCCAGCATCGCCGCACGATGCGCGCAGGAAAGGCCCGCCGGACCGGCACCGACAACGGCAATCGTCTTGCCGGTTTTGGGCGCACGTTTGAACGGATGGGGCAAATCGCGTTCCATCAGATGATCAACCGCGTATCGTTGCAGGCTGCCGATCTCAACAGCGGTATCTTCCGCGACGTTACGAACGCAGGCCTCTTCACACAGCACTTCTGTCGGGCAGGCGCGTGCACAGGTGCCGCCCATGATGTTGGCCGACAAAATGGTCTTTGCCGCCCCATCCGGGTTTCCGGTGCTGATTTTGCGAATGAAGGATGGAATATCAATTGATGTCGGGCATGCGGTTACGCATGGCGCGTCATAGCAATACAGGCAGCGGTTGCTTTCCGCCATGGCCTGAAGTTCGGAATAGGCCGGATGCAGATCGGAAAAACCGTCATCTGCGTCATTGTGACCAGCACCGCCATGAACGGCACCGGATTTTGAAGCTTGCTTGGCCTGCAAGGTGGTCATTTGTTTGTCTCCCTGCCAAAAAGGCGTCCTCTCCTGACGTCATCGAGAGACAAAACAAGAATGAAAATACAATCGACCGCGGGCCAAATGTGATCGCTGCTATTGCGCGATCAGAATACAGTTATGGCGTGTCGTGGACGGGCGGGCCCGACCAACTCAGGGTCTTTCATACTGACATTCTTGGCGTATCCATCCGGCTTGTGCCGGATTGTTTCCCAGTATTTGATCTGCCGTGTGATTATAGTTTCGGGGTTATCCCCGGTTGATACACGTACAGATGCCTCTCTCTGACAGAAACAGCATGTCCAATCCTGATCATTTGGTCAAGATTAAAAATCCGATTTCTTGCTGGCCATGAAAAATGCCCGGAATCGAAAGAAGATTTGCCACCCGAAACCAGCTTCTCCGGACCGGATTTCTGAGGATTGAACTGGGTATATGTTCTTGATTTGGCGTAATTTTATGCTGGCTTTATTTGGACGAACTAAAGTAACGTCCACCGACCAGCTCAATTCGGAACGCCTTTGATGACCATAAAAAATGATGCAACCGACACCCTTCCAGACCGTCAACCGTCGGTTCGGGCTGTCGCCATGCCGTCTGACACCAACCCGACCGGGGATATCTTTGGTGGCTGGTTGATGTCACAAATGGACCTTGCAGCTGGTACTGCGGCGGCTCGGCGTGCCAAGGGCAGAACCGCAACCGTCTTTGTCGACAGCATGTCGTTTCTGCGTCCGGTTCATGTCGGTGATGAAGTCTCGTTCTTTACCGACATCATCCATGTCGGACGCACATCGCTTCGCATCAATGTACAGGCCTGGCGCCAAACCCGGTTTGAAGAAAGGTCCGATAAAGTGACCGAAGGCGTCTTTACCTTCGTTGCCCTGGATGAAGCCGGTCGCCCGCGCCCGCTTGATCCCGACGTCGAGGACGATGTGGTTCAGGCCTGATCGACCATCGGGCCTTGAAGATAGGCACACAACAGTTCGGCAACTGCAACGAAGCTATCGACATGGGCGCGTTCATGCCCGTGCGATGCATCCAGCCCGAAACAGATCAAGGATGCCCGCGTATCATATCCGGCCTCAAGGGCGGATGCGACGTCACTGCGATAGAATTTGAAAACATCGCGCGCATGGTCGATCCCGTTTGCCACACAAAGATCCAGCAGATGCCGATTGAGCTTACGATCAAACGGGCCTGACATATCCTTCATTGCGATGGTCACACCATATTCGCTGGTATTCTGGCCCGGCGCGAAGGTACCGTTATCAACCGCCACCAGTTCGGCAATATCACCATCAAGAATATGCGGCGCGCCAAGGCCGACTTCCTCGGCAATGGTGAACAGGAACTTGCAGGTTACCGGCAAGTCGACCTTCCCCGTCACCACCGCACGGATCGCTGAAAGTACGGCGGCCACGCCTGCCTTGTCATCCAAATGGCGCGACACGACAAAGCCGCTTTCGGTAAATTCGGCATTGGTATCAACTGCAACCATATCACCGACATTGATACCAAGGGCGCGCACATCATCCCCTTTTGACACCCGCGCATCAAGGCGCAGTTCAAGCTGTTCCCAGGTTACAGGCTGGCTATCAATTTCGGTGTTATAGGTATGACCCGATGCCTTGACGGGCAGGATGGTGCCCCGGATGGTCTTGCCGCTATCGGTATAGACAGTCACGCGCGCCCCTTCGGCGAAACGCGATGACCAGTGCCCGATCATGGAGACTTCAAGTCGACCATTTTCCTTGATCCGTTTGACCATGGCGCCCAGCGTATCAAGATGCACGGCAACGGCCCGGTTCGGGCTTTGTTGTTTACCGGGCAGGGTTGCGCGGATCGCCCCGCGGCGGGTCAGTTCAAACGCCACACCCAGATCGCGCAGTTCGTCACAGACATAATCCACCGCGCCCTCGGTCATGCCCGTCGGGCTGTCAATCGTCAGAAGCTTTGCCAGAACGGCACTCAGATACTGTCGATCAATATGGGTTTCAGACATGATACCCGTCCTTACATTCCTGGATAATGTCAGATCAAAGATCAGTGTTTGGTTGCAATACCCGAAAGCGCGCGCAATTCGGCACTGGGTGACAAATCACGCGGCAGATCGATATTGCCCGACCGGAAAAAGCGGTTTTCAACCACCGCTTCCTGTTCTTCCATCAAACGCTGGGCCGCACACATATGTTGATAGGTGACCGCACGCGCCGTTTCACCATCGCCCTTGCGAAGCGCTTCGATCAGGCGGAACTGATAGTTGCGCCCCGTTTCGCGCAGTTCGGTATTGGGCTGATCATAAATCTTTTTGCAGACCGTCAAATTCATCAGCAAATCGATCATGAACCGGCAGATAAATGACAGCAGCGGATTGGGGCAAAGCTCCACCAGAACCAGATGGAATTCCAGTTCCTTGACACGTTGACATCGCGCTTCCTCGATCGAGGTCGGATGGCTTGCATACCATGTCATGACCTCTTCAAGTCGTTCGAAATCATCTTCTTCCAGATGACCGATACAAGCCGCAGCCATTTCCGGTTCCAGCAATATCCGAAGCTCGTAAATGTCGCGGATCGTCAGATCCTTGAAAAAGAAGTAATTGGCCAGAAGTTCGACCGCGCGTCCCTCGGACACGGTGTCGATGAACGCCCCGCCGCCCGGTCCGGTCCGGGTTGCGATAATCCCCTGCGTTTCCATTGATTTCAGAGCTTCGCGTACCGTCCCCTTGGATGCGCCCAACAGTGTAATCAGTTCCGCCTCCTGTGGCAGACGTTCGCCGGGGCGCAGCCCCTTTTGCGCGATATAGTCTTTCAGCGCGTCGGCGATGATATCGGAACGCTTCCGCTCGCGCTTGCGCGGGCGTGTTGTCAGCTCCAAGTCCTGTTTCGGCCCCTTGATCGGGTTCTTTGTCATTTGTGTTTCCCTGTCGCGCCCAAACGCATTCCGGCCCCTATTCTATCCTTTTTCAGGACCTTGTCACCGGATTGAGCGGATGCAGACATGCCGCATCGTGGTTATCCAACCCGTATTGTGCATCCGGGACGGTGGCAACACAATCATCCTGGGCCCGCGGGCAGCGTGGCGCAAAGGCACAGCCCGGCGGCGGGGCCAGCGGATCGGGCAATTCGGCACTGGCATCTTCGACCGTTAGGCCGCGTTTACCCGGCACGGGCGCACTATCAAGCAACAACCGGGTATAGGGGTGCTGCGGCTTTTCAAACAATGCCCGTCCCGGCGCCTGTTCAACGACCCGGCCGAAATACATCACGGCCACCCGGTCACTGACCGCTTCGACCACGGACAGATCGTGACTGATAAACACATAGGTCAGGCCAAATTGCGCCTTGAGTTCCGCCAGAAGGTTCAAAACCTGCGCCTGCACAGACACATCAAGGGCCGAGACCGGTTCATCAAGCACAATGATTTCCGGTTCTGCCGCAAGGGCGCGCGCAATGCCGATGCGTTGTGCCTGCCCGCCGGAAAATTCATGCGGATAACGATCAAGAAATTCCGGGCGCAGATTGACCGCATCCATCAATTCCTTCATCCGCTTATCAAGCGCATCGCCCGAAAGACCACGCAAATGACGCAAGGGGGCCGCCAGTGTTTCACGGACCAGTTTGCGCGGATTAAGCGAGCTGATCGGATCCTGAAAGACATACTGGATGCGCTTGGACAGGGCATGGCGATCCTGGGCGATCAGATCATTCATATCCGATCCGGTGAGGGTAATATTGCCCTCTGTCGGGCGATCCAGCCCGACCAGCATGCGGGCCAGTGTGGACTTGCCACAACCGGATTCCCCGACAATGCCCAGTGTTTCACCCTTGCGCACAGCCACATCAATGCCGCGGACGGCATAGACCATGGGTTTCTGCCCGCCCAAAATCGTGCGGCCGCCACCAAAGGTGCGCACAAGGTCGCTGGTTTGCAAAACGACGTCAGACGTCTCAGACATTTGCCGCCTCCATCGGTTTGATACAGCGCACACCATGGCCGTCGCCCAAATCATCAAAGCTGATCTCGCCAACCCGGCATTTGTCCTCTGCCCGTTCGCAGCGATCAGCAAAGGCACACCCGGCTGGCAGGTTGTTAACGGCCGGTGGCAATCCCGGAATGGCCGCGGTGCGACGGTCCGGCTCACCCAGACGCGGCACGCAGTCAATCAGACGCTTGGTATAGGGATGGGCCGGATTTCCAAGAACCTGTTCGGTCGTGCCCATTTCAACAATGCGTCCGGCATACATCACCGCCACACGATCACAGATTTCCGACACCACGCCAAAATCATGGGTGATGAACAGGACCGAAGTCCCGTGATCGGTGCGCAAATTGTTCATCAATTTCAAAATCTGCGCTTGCACGGTGACATCAAGGGCCGTCGTCGGTTCATCGGCGATAATAAGTTGCGGCTCATTGGCAAGGGCCATGGCAATGCCGACACGCTGACGCATGCCGCCTGACAGTTGATGCGGATAGTTTTCCGCGCGGCGTTCCGGGTTGGGAATACGCACCATGCCCAGCAGCTTGACGGCCTTCGCCCAGGCATCCTTGTAGCTCATGGCGTTATGGGCACGGATTGCCTCGACCAGCTGATCGCCAATGGAAAACAGCGGATGCAGCGTCGAAAGCGGATCCTGGAATACATAGGCTGCCTTGCCACCGCGAATGTCGCGGACCTGACGTTCGGACATGTCAAACACGTCCTTGCCATCAAACATCACCCGGCCCCCGGCAATCGTACCGGGCGGCGATGCCACAAGCCCCAAAAGCGAAAGTGCGGTTACCGATTTACCGGACCCGGACTCGCCCACCAGACCAACGCATTCATTCTTCCCGACCGAGAAACTGACACCGCCCACGGCCTTGTAGGTGTCATCCCCCAGAACAAATTCGGTGCGAAGTTCATCAACGGCCAGAACGGTGTCATCGTCAACCGGATGACCTGTGCCCTCGTCGCTGCGATCAATCTTGGTCAGCGGCGCCGGACGTGCGAGCGCGCCCGATTTCAAACGCGGATCAAGCACATCCCGGATGCCATCACCCAGCAAGTTGATGCTCATCACCAGAATAAAGATCATCGCACCGGGAATGGCCGAAAGGTGCTGTGCGGTCGTGATCAGTTTGCGCCCCTCGCCCAGCATGGAGCCAAGGTCGGCCTGTGGCGGCTGCGCACCAAGCCCCAAAAAGCTCAAGCCCGCCGTCTCAAGGATCATCCAGCCAACTGTGGTCGAAATCGTAATCACAATCACCGGCATCACGTTGGGCAGGATTTCCGTCACCAAGATACGGATATGCCCCTTGCCAGACAGCTTGGCGGCATCGACGAATTCACGATGCGCAATACCCACCGTCACACCGCGAATGTTACGCGCAAAGAACGGGATATTGACCACCGCAATCGCATAAAGCGCATTCATCAGGCCCGGCCCAAGGGCCGCGACAATCGCCAGTGCCAGAAGGATATAGGGAAAGGCCATCAACATATCGATGCCGCGCATCATGATGTTGTCTGTCCGCCCGCCAAAATAGCCCGACACGATCCCGATGGTCGATCCGAACAGGGCCGCCACCAGGGATGCCGAAATCCCGACCGCAAGACTGACCCGTGTGCCCCAAAGCAAACGCGACAAAAGATCTCGTCCCAGATGATCCGTGCCCAGAAAATGCCCATCCGAGAACGGCGGCAACAAACGTTGCGCCGGGTCGGTCACATCCGGATCAGGCAGCGGAAGGATCGGCGTGATCAAGACCAGCGCGATGACAAGGGCAAGGATCGCCGCCCCCATCAGGGCCAGCTGATTGCGCGCCAAAAGCTTAAACGCCGAAGGCCGCGCAGAACGTTTTTTGGCTTTGATATCCGGTGCTGTTGCTATGTTGCTGGTCATGCCTTCACCCTCGGATCAAGCAGATGCTGCAACACATCGGCAAACAGATTGAAAAGAACATAGCTGCCCGCGACCAGAACCACGCCGCCTTGTACAAGCAGGATGTCACGGGTCGAGATCGCATTGACCAGCATGCGACCAATGCCGGGCCACTGGAAAACGGTTTCAATATAAACCGCCCCGCCCAGAACAAAGCCCGCCTGCACCCCGATCACCGGAATGACATTCACCAGTGCCGCCTTGAAGGCGTGGCGATAAATCACACGGTTTTCATCAAGCCCCTTGGCGCGCGCGGTGCGAATGAAATCCTGACGCAGGACTTCAAGCATGTTCGATCGGGTCAACCGGGCAATAATCCCGGTCGCCACCACGGCAAGTGTGACCGATGGTAAAATCAAATGGCGGATCAGATCGGGCAAATCCCCGCCACCATAAATCGCATACATGCCGCTGACCGGAAGCCACCGCAATTCAACGGCAAAGAACATCATCAATAAAAGACCCAGCCAGAAACTGGGCACGGAAATGCCAATCAGGACCGCAAAGGTCAGCGCCTTGTCCGCCCAGCCATATTGACGCACGGCGGAAATTACCCCGGTCAAAAGGCCAAAAATCGTACACAGGACAAGCGACGTCCCCGCAAGGATCAGGGTCGCGCCAAACCGTTCAAGGATTTCATCGAGAACCGGCCGGTTCAGGCTATAGGATCGCCCGAAATCGCCCTGAAGCATATTGGTCAGCCAGATCCAGTATTGTTCGACCATGGTTTTGTCCAAACCAAGATCGGCACGCAACTTCTCGACATTATCCGGCGTGGCATAGGATCCAAGGATCGCCAATGCCGGATCACCGGGGATCATCGACATAATCAGAAAAACGATCACGGTCAGGCCCAGTAAAACCGGCACCATCAGGATCAATCGACGTAAAATATAGACGTGCATGGCATGGCTCGTCTGGCTATGTGCGGGAAATGGGATTTAAAGCAAAAATGCCGGGGCTGGCAGGCCATGCCCCGGCATTGATGTATCAGATCAGTTCTTTACGACATCATCAAGCAGCAGGAAGAAGGACGGCTGCAATTTGAAACCATCCACCAGCGTGCTTGAAACCGCATTCTGTTTCCAGTTTGCGATAAAGGCCCAGGGTGCATCATCATAGACGA
Organism: Thalassospira sp. MCCC 1A01148; assembly: GCF_001613795.1. GTDB lineage: Bacteria > Pseudomonadota > Alphaproteobacteria > Rhodospirillales > Thalassospiraceae > Thalassospira. Next base: position 279,182 of record NZ_LPVZ01000018.1, on the reverse strand, counting down.
TTTCCTGCATCTCGCGATACAGCTTGGCACGTTCGGCCTGATCGGTCGAAGAGCGGGCTGCTTCAAGAAGCTTGTCCACTTCCGGGTTGGAATAGTAACCCGAATTGAAACCACCCTTGTCCGGCCATGCATCGGTGCGCAGTGCCAGATATGGCAGGGTGTCGGGATCGTTGGTCATCCATGCCATTTCTGCCATGTCCGCCTTGCCTTCAAGACCCGGGTTCACCTTGCCAAGGAAGGTGTTCCACTCATAGGTCTCGATCGCGACGGTCAGGCCGATCTGGGCAAGGTCTGCCTGAATGGCAGCCCCCATCGGCACCGGATCAAGCATGCCCGAACCGCCTTCGGTGACATAGAAGGTTACCTCGGCCCCGTCGGCACCGGCTTCCTTGATCAGCTGTTTGGCCTTTTCGATGTCATGCGGATAGGGCTGCAGTTGCTCGTTATAGGCCCATGCAAATGCGGGCGGGGTTGGGCCGGCTGCGATTTCGGCTGTCCCCTGAAGCACGTTTTCGACAATTGCTTTTTTGTCGATTGCATAGTTGATGGCCTGACGGACTTTCTTGTCCTTGAACGGACCTTCCTTCAGGTTCAGGATCAGGAACCACAGGTGCGGACCTGCCTGTTCATAGACGCTGAAGTTATCGTCGCCCGCAAGCTGGGTCAGACTGTCTGGCGGCACTTCGACCATCAGATCAATACCACCTGCCATCAGTTCAGCCACACGGGTGTTGGCATCCGTGATCGGACGGAACACAACCGCTTCAAGCTTGGCCGGATCTTCCCAGTAATCGTCGTTGCGTACGACAACCACCTTGGCGTTGCTTTCCCATTCGGCAAACTTGAACGGGCCGGTGCCAACCGGGTTACGGCCAAAGTCCGAACCGCCTTCGCGAACCGCCGTCGGCGAAACGATCAGGCCGGTCGGATAGGCAAGGTTGGACAGGAACGGCGCATAAGGTGCGTTCAGCTGGAACTTGACGGTCAGATCATCAACGACTTCGACCTCTTCCACCGCGCTAAAGAAGAAGGCAAGCGGGAAAGGCCCGGTGTCATGTTCAGGATGACTTTCATCAAGCATACGGTCGAAATTGTACTTCACCGCCTCTGCATTGAACGGCGTGCCGTCATGGAAGGTTACCCCGTCGCGTAAGGAAAAGGTGTAAACCGTTCCGTCATCAGAGATCGTCCAGCTTTCTGCAAGGGCGGGCTCAACTTCGAGCGTGCCGTCCTTGTAACGCACCAGACCATCATAAACATTCATCAGAATGCGGAAATCATTCACGGCGGTGACTGCCGCCGGATCAAGTGATTTGGGCTCTGCAATCTGACCGACCACCAGGACACCCGGTGGCGTCTGGGCTTCGGCCGGGCCGAAACCGATTGCGGAAACCGCAAGGGCTGCTGCTGCAAGCACCCCCTTAAACAGGCTTTTCATTCAAGCCTCCCATGTTGAAACCTTCCTGTTACCCCCGGTTCATACCGAACCGACCGACAACGCACCGTATATGAGGTGTTCTTTTTGATTGGACGTTTCCTGAATTCCGAACCCGTTGTCGATGCTTTCGGATGTCACGGTTGCAAAACCTATTTATAATGATAAATTCGATTTCGGCAATTATTTATCATGATAAATTTAGGACGGCACATTCACCAAGCTGTCTGACAGGCGGGAAACATGACCTTCACAATCGTCGCCAGAGACCCGAAAACCAATGCACTGGGCATCGCCAGCGCAACGGGAAATCTGGCCGTTGGCGGGTTTGTCCCGCATATTGCACCGGGTATTGGTGCCATCGCCACACAGGGTTTCTCGACCAATTTCTGGTACGGCATCAATGGTCTGGCAATGCTTGAACAACGAAAATCTGCGGAGTCGGTCCGTGAAAAACTGACCGGCGATGACGATGGTCGCAATTGGCGACAATTGATCGTCCTTGACCAAACTGGTGAAACGGCTGTCTGGACGGGTGATAAAAACCGATCAGAAACCGCCGAAATCACCGAGCGCGATTTGGCGATTGCCGGAAACATGCTGGCCCACAGCAATGTACCCGATGCCATGCGTGAAAAGTTCACCATGATGCGCACGGCACACGAGCCATTTGAAAAATGCATTCTCGAGGCGCTCGTCGCAGGTTTCAAGGCCGGGGGTGATGTGCGTGGCACAACATCGGCAGCGATCAAGGTGATGACGCCAAACCGCCTGCCCCTGGATCTGCGTGTTGATGATCATTCTGATCCCGTGCACGAACTGATGCGCCTGTATGGCAAGACACAGGATCCGGAATACCGTCACTTCTTTGATCGCCTGCCGACACCCGACAAACCCCATCAATACTAGAACCAGGGCAAAAATCGCCATGCTTGGCCAACTGATCTTTGACCGCCTTGAAGAGGCCGCCACCCACAGCCAACCCGGTCCGGGTGTTACCCGCCTGTTTTTGAGTGACGAACACCGTGCCGTCACGCCGCTGATCCGCGACTGGATGACCTGGGCTGACCTTGTCAGTGAAATTGACGCCGCAGGCAATATCGTCGGGCGTGATCAAAAGGCCCTGGATGGTGCGCCCACGCTGATCATGGGGTCACATCAGGACACTGTTGTTTCGGGCGGAAAATATGACGGAATGCTGGGCGTTGCCCTGCCGATTGCCGTGATTGAACAGCTCAATAAATCAGGGATCGACTTGCCATTCGGCATCGAAATCGTTGCCTTTGGCGACGAGGAAGGCACGCGCTTTCAATCAACTCTGGTCGGTTCACGCGCACTGGCAGGCAAGCATGACCCCAAATCGCTTGAGGCCACCGATGACAAGGGCGTCTCGGTGGCCGATGCCTTGCGCGATTTTGGCTGTGCGCCCGAAAATATCGCAGACCTCAAACGTGACAAGGCCAACGTACTGGGCTTTATCGAAACCCATATCGAACAGGGTCCGGTTCTTGAAAAACGCGACCTGCCGGTTGGGGTCGTCACGGCATTGACCGGGATTGAACGCCACCGCATCCGCATTCAGGGCAAGGCCAGCCATGCGGGAACAACCCCGATGAATGACCGACACGATGCCTTGGTGGCAGCCGCCGATGTCATCCATCAGGTCGAAGGCGTCTGTTCGATGACTGATGGCATGGTCGGCGTCGTTGGCAAGATCGAAGTCAGCCCGAACGCGGTCAATGTCATTCCCGATCATGTCGATCTGACCATCGAACTGCGCGCGCCCGAGCGGATCGTTCGGGTCAATGGCCGGGGGCAGATCCTGTCGGCACTGCCCAATATCGCAACCAGTCGCCGTGTGGAAATATCGGCTGACCTGACCTATGAGGCCGAAGGCGTGCCTTGCGCCAACTGGATCATGGATGGGCTGGGCCAGGCAATTGGCGAACAGGGCATAGAACCCTTTCGGCTGTTTAGCGGGGCTGGCCATGACGGGCTTGCCATGCATGATCTGTGTGACATCGGCATGTTATTTGTGCGGTGTCGCGACGGGCTAAGCCACCATCCCGACGAATCCGTCACGCCCGGGGATATTGATGTTGCAGCAAAGGTTCTGATCGACTTCCTGAAGATGGTCGGATCGATAAAAGGGTTGTAAATTCGGCAAACCACGCCAAATTTTTCCGGTTGCACCCACTTTTTTTCGCCCATTTCACAAAATTTTCCGATGCACACCCCTATTTTTGGCGGGCATTGTTTTGTTTTGGGCCAAAAATCACCAACCTTTAGCGCTATATAATATTCTCACATTCAACTTTCCGGCGAAATTATTTCATTTTTATGTATGCTTTTGATGTCGCTCGGGGGGCGGTGACAAATGCATATCGGGGGAACCGTCGTGTCCACGTCTCCGACACAGCGACAGGTGCAGATGGGATCTGCATCTCGTTCAGTGGGAGGATCAGCCTGACTTCTCAGTCTCTGATCAGGAGAAACAAATGACCGATCAGCCAATCGTTGTGGGCTACGATGGGACAGATGCCGCACAACGCGCCGTGGAATTCGCGGGTCAGCGGGCAACAGCCGTCGGCTGTGCCGTGCATCTTGTCTATGTTCTTGAGTGGTCCCCATACAGCTTCCTGTCAACACAGGAGCTCGAAGAGCGCCACAAACGGCGCACAGAGGAACTTTCACGGGCGGAACAAACACTCAAACCCGCCCTGGATACACTGAATAAATTGAAAATACCGGTAACTTCGGAAGTCCGTTACGGCCATTCCGGCGAACTGATCTGTGAAATCGCCAAGGAAAAAGACGCCTGTCAGATCATTGTTGGCCGCAAGGGTGGATCAACGCTGGGTGCGCGGCTGCTGGGCAGTTTGCCACTTACGCTGGTTCAGGCATCGCCTGTTCCGGTCACTGTCGTTCCATAAGGCAATCACACGAAGTTTAACCGGAGAAACATCATGTTCTCGAAAAAGACAGCAATGGCCAGCGCCCTTGCAGTGATGTCGGCCACCCTGCCCCATCTTGCACAGGCGCAGGAAGTCGGCCTTGATGAAAAGATCAATCAGGCGATCTCACCGATTTCAAATGTGATTGCCGGCGCCATGTTCTATTCCGTGCCCATCGGCGGCACGGCCTTTCCACTGATCGTTGGCTGGCTTGTCATCGCGGCCACCATCTTTACCATCTATTTCGGCTTTGTTCAGTTCCGCCGGTTCGGCCATGCGATTTCGCTGGTCAAGGGCGACTATTCCCACCCCGAAGATGCCGGTGAGGTTTCGCACTTTCAGGCCCTTGCCACCGCCCTTTCGGGCACAGTCGGGCTTGGCAATATTGCCGGGGTGGCCGTGGCGGTTTCCATCGGTGGACCCGGTGCGACATTCTGGATGATCCTTGCCGGGTTGCTTGGCATGGCATCGAAATTCACCGAATGTACGCTGGGCGTGAAATACCGTAACGAATACGAAGACGGGCGCGTTTCAGGTGGCCCGATGTATTACCTGTCAAAGGGGTTGGCTGAAAAAGGCAAACCCGGCCTTGGCAAAGTTCTGGCCGTCATCTTTTCGATCTGCTGCATCGGTGGTGCCGTGGGCGGCGGGAACATGTTCCAGGCCAATCAGGCCTTCCAGCAGGTGGTCAATGTCACCGGCGGCGAAAACAGCTTCCTGGCCGGGTCTGGCTGGCTGTTTGGCCTGATCATGGCAATCGTCGTTGGTGTGGTGATTATCGGCGGCATCAAATCCATCGCCAAGGTCACCGAAAAGATCGTGCCATTGATGGCCATCATCTATGTCACGGCGGGCCTTGTTATTATCCTGTCCAATATCTCCATGGTTGGTGATGCTTTTGCCCAGATCTTTGTCGGGGCCTTTACCGGTGCCGGTGTTGCTGGCGGCGTTATCGGTGCCCTGATCCAGGGCTTCAAACGTGCGGCGTTTTCCAACGAGGCGGGTATTGGTTCGGCTGCGATTGCGCACTCGGCCGTGCGGACCAAGGAACCGGTTACCGAGGGCTATGTCGCCCTGCTTGAACCGTTCATTGATACGGTCGTGATCTGCACCATGACCGCCCTTGTGATCACCATCAGTGGCGAGCTGAATTCCGGCCTGACAGGTGTCGAGCTGACCTCGGCAGCCTTTGCGTCTGCCTTTACCTGGTTCCCGCTGATCCTGGCACTGGCCGTTGTACTGTTTGCCTTTTCGACCATGTTGTCATGGTCCTATTACGGGCTGAAAAGCTGGACCTATCTGGTCGGCGAAGGCAAGGGCAAGGAGATCATCTTCAAGCTGTTCTTCTGCCTTTGCGTGATCGTGGGTGCGTCCATGAGCCTAGGTCCCGTGATTGATTTCTCTGACTCCATGATCTTTGCCATGGCAATCCCCAACATCATCGGCCTTTATTTCCTGATGCCGGTGGTGCGTGGTGAAGTCAGACAATATTGGGCCAAGATCGAAAGCGGCGAGATCAAGAAGGTCAAATAAGCCAAAACTTTGAAACGATTCCAAACACCCCTGCCCCTTGGCGGGGGTGTTTTGCTTGGCGCCCTGCAAGTCCGGCATGGCAGCTCATTACGGCCATAGCTATGCAAGGCTTGCGAAATATGCGATTTTAATCGGCACAGGCAGCAGGCTGTGATAGAAGCCGCGCCAGAGAGATTTCCCGCAGACGACCAAATAGAAAAGACCCGCAAGTGATGAGTAATCAATCGCGCCGTTCCGAATTGCTGATGCCCGCAGGCTCGCTCGAAAAGCTGAAGGTTGCCGTGCTGTATGGCGCGGATGCCGTTTACATGGGCACGCCGGACCTGTCGCTGCGTGTTAAAAGCCAGATGTCGCTTGATGACGTGGTCGAGGGCATTGATTTCGCCCACAGCCATGGTGTGCGCGTTTACCTCACACTGAACCTGTTTTCGCATAACAAGGATATCGACAAGCTGCCGGAATATGTCGATACCGTGCGCAAGGTCCGCCCCGATGGCCTGATCGTGGCCGATCCGGGTGTTTTCATGTTTGTCCGCGAACATGCGCCGGAACTTGATTTGCATGTGTCGACACAGGCCAATGTGTGTTCGTGGCAGAGTGTCAAATTCTGGCAAAGCATCGGAGCCAAGCTGGTCGTTCTGGGCCGTGAGGTTTCCTATGAGGAACTGACCGAAATCCGCGAAAAATGCCAGGACATCAAGATCGAGGCGTTTGTGCATGGCTCCATGTGCATGACCTATTCCGGTCGTTGCCTGCTGTCGAACTTCATGGCCGAACGTGGGGCAAATCAGGGCGCGTGTGCCAACAGCTGCCGCTGGAAATACAAAGTCCACATGAAGCTTAAGGACGGCACGGTCAAGGAACTCAAACTGACCGAGGAAAATCTCGAGATGTTTGACTTCTTCCTTGAAGAAGACATGCGTCCGGGCGAGCTGATGGAAATTCAGGAAGACGAGCGCGGATCATACATCCTGAACTCGCGCGATCTGTGCATCATGCCCAAGCTTGAAGATTACCTGAAAATCGGGGTCGACAGCCTCAAGGTCGAAGGCCGCGGCAAAAGCCCGTATTACGCCGGTCTCGTTGCGCGCGCCTATCGCATGGCAATTGATGACTGGTACAAGGACCCGGAAAACTGGTCAGCCGAAGAATACATGAAGGAACTGGCGACCATCCCCAACCGGGGCTATACGCTGGCCTTCCATGACGGGCGTCTGACCAATTATGCGCATGGCTATGACAGCAACACCAATGTGTCGGACTGGGAATATGCCGGTCAGATCGTCGAGTTCGAAGACGATGCCTTTGTCATGTCGGTCAAAAACCGCATGCTGCCGGGGGACGTGATCGAAATCGTGCCGCCACGCTCGCGCCAGACGATTTTCATCCGCATGTATGAATTCATTGACGCCAAAACCGGCAAGGTCGGTGAAGCCGTGCACGCCAACACCCAACCGTTCATCCGTTTGCCGTTTAGCCTGTTTGAACAGGAAGACCCGGAGTTTCTGAAGCGCGAAGTCCTTCTGATGACCATCGTGCGCAAGGAAAAGGCCCTGTCCGAAGACGAATGGCAGCGCCTGAAACTTGATCAGGAAGGCCACAAGATCGAAATGGGCAAAGGCAATGAAGAACGCTATGACGCCAAGCGTGATGCGCTTCAGAGCGCCCTTGATGATCGCCAGAAGGAACGCTCCTTCCGCACTCCGCGTGTTGGCACCAAGGGCTGCTGTGGCCGGGGTTGCAACGGCTGTCTGATCTTCTGGCATGATGAAAGCTATGCCAAGGCGCGCGAAATCCTTGCCAAGCGCAAACAGGGCGAGATGCTTGAAAAAGACGGCAAGACGATCGCCGCCGAATAAGCAGCCCGCCTATCGCAGATACACAAACGGCAGCCTGATCAGGCTGCCGTTTTTATTTGTTCTGATCATGGAAAAACCATGATCAGTGCTCGGCGCTTTCAGCGGCCTTTTCAGCCTGTGCTTCAAGCTTGTCGATCCGGCGTAACGCAAACCAGCCAATCGTGATAAAGACCAAAAGCAGTATCGGGCTCAGTATGGCCAGGTTATGCTCAATCAGTTCGGACATCCCCTCGCCGACGCTATAGCCAAGACTGAAATAAAGTCCGGCCCAGAGGACCACTGATGTGATGCTGAGCGGCAGGAAGCGGATGAATGACATCGAACTCATGCCGACCGGGAAAACACCAAATGAGCGCACCCCATGCGGATAACGACAGAGCAGGATATAGGCGATGCCGTAATGCTCAAACAGACGCAGCGTCTTGCGCATCCACATCGCAAGGGCATCCGGCATTTTCGCGACAAGCGCATCGCCATATTTCCGCGCCAGAACAAAGCGCACCATATCCCCGATGAACCCGCCAGCAATCATGGCCCCCAATGCTGGTCCCGCCACAAGGCTTTCGGCCGCAACCAGCATGCCCGCAAATACCGGCAGGATACTGGCCTTGCTGACACAGTAGGTGAAAATCAGGATATAGATGAACTGCTGATATTCCTGAACCCACTGATTGATTGTTTCGAACACGCTAAACCTGACCGGAAAATTGCAAACTGGATGGCCTTCTAGGCCAAACCGGGCACACAGTGAAGTGCGCCCGATCACAGTGACTTTTATTATTTACGCCAGTTCGAACCTGATCGGCTGGGCACCTTCCCAAAGCGTCATTTTGCCGAGCTTTTCAAGGTCTTCGAGATTGCTAGTGACCGTGATGAAGTGGTTGCCGGCAAGCTGGCCGACCTTGGAGGCGAAATGCACCCCGCCATAGGCAAGCAGGATTTCGGTTTCGCTGATGCCGCCCGGATACAGGATGATCTGGCCCGGGGCCGGGAAGCTGGTGTGGTTTTCGTAGTCCACACCAAACTGATAATCGCCGAGTGGCATCCAGACTCCCTCGCCACTCCAGCGGACATGGACGGCCTTGCTTTCAAACGGCATGCGATCAAGGAACGCCTTGCAGGTATGCGGTGCCTTTTCGATTTCGAGCACGCCGTCAAAGGTGAAGGGGCCAGCGGTGATTTTGATATTGGACATGAGAATTTCCTGACTGGGCGGCGCAAAAACGTAGCGCGCCAGACGACGCGGCGAAATCGGGCCGGGGCAATTACATGTCCCAAGGGCTACACCGCCCGTCTGGAACCGTCAATTGCCTTCGAAAGTGCCGTCAACTTATGCGCAAATTGCATTGCCCCATACCAAAACCTGCCAACAGAACATATTGCAAATCCTGAACGCGGCCATTCGCGCCATTTTTTGCGTCGCAGCATGACTTCTTCGACGATCCTGCGATTGTTTCAGAACAAAACGGATGAAAATTTCACTTGCACGCAAAAAGCATCGGGCGTAAATGCGGACTTGCCCAAAGTCGCACGTGCCTGTGGTGGTCCCAATTTTGGAACCCTCGGGGTCACTTAAAGCAACGACGGTGTAGGGCTTTTTTGGTCTCAGGTGGCGTCCAAATCCACCGACACTAAAGAGGCACACCATCATTGCCCACGTGCGGAAAGGGAACTCCCCATTCCATAGCGAGGCAGACTTCGCAAGTTCCGGTTGGCCCCGGGGCTAAACAGCATGCAGGTAGTCCGCGTCATCGCGCCTCCACCGCGCGCACGCATCAGGTACATGCACGCTGCCATATCGTGGAATGGGAGAACGCCCCAATGGCAACTCAGCGTATTATTGATTTTCTCGCACAGAACCGCCCGGAAGGTCCGTGCCTTGTTGTTGATCTCGACGTTGTTCAGCGCAACTACGAGACCTTTACCCGTGCGCTTCCGAGCTCGCGCATTTTCTATGCCGTCAAGGCAAACCCGGCACCGGAAGTTCTGAGCCTGCTTGCCGACCTTGGCAGCAACTTTGACACCGCATCCGTCCCGGAAATCGAAATGGCGATGGCCGCAGGTGCCACTCCGGACCGCATTTCCTTTGGCAACACCATCAAAAAGGAACGCGACATTGCGCGCGCTTTTGAACTCGGTGTGCGCCTCTATGCGGTTGATTGCGTCGAAGAAGTCGAAAAAATTGCCCGTGTCGCACCGGGTGCGCAGGTTTTCTGCCGCATCCTGACCGACGGCGTTGGCGCAGAATGGCCGCTGTCGCGCAAATTCGGTTGCGCGCCGTCCATGGCACTCGAAGTTCTTGAGCATGCTCATCACATGGGTCTGGATGCCTATGGCGTGTCCTTCCATGTCGGCTCGCAGCAGTGCAACCTTGATGCATGGGACACCGCGCTTTCGGAAGCATCATCGATCTTCCGCACCCTGGCAGACAAGGGCATTCATCTTCGTATGGTCAATATGGGTGGCGGCTTCCCGACCCGGTATCTGCGCGACATTCCAGCGACCGAAGCATACGGTGCTGCGATTGTTGATGCGCTTCACAACCACTTTGGCAACCGCATGCCCGAAACCATTATCGAACCGGGCCGTGGCATGGTGGGTGATGCCGGTGTGATCAAAGCCGAGGTTGTTCTGATTTCGCGCAAGCATGCCGACGATCCGGTGCGCTGGGTTTACCTTGATATCGGTAAATTCGGTGGCCTTGCCGAAACCATGGACGAAGCCATCCGTTATCCGATCACCACGATCCATGATGGCGGCGACGTCGCCCCGTGTGTTCTGGCTGGTCCGACCTGTGATTCGGCTGACGTGCTGTATGAAAAGACCCCGTATGACCTGCCGGTCTCCTTGACCATCGGTGACGAGGTTCTGATCGAGGCAACCGGTGCCTACACCACCACTTATGCGTCCGTGGCGTTCAACGGCTTCTCGCCGCTTGCCGCCTATGTCATCTGACCGCATTTGCGAAAGACAGGCCAATGATCACGATTGATCGCGAAGGTGCCTATGCACATATCGAGCGCGAAAAGCTGCTGGATCGCGTAATGGGTCCGGCGCGTTTCGGGAAATCGTCTGAAATCCTGCGCCGTAATCGGCTTCCGGCTGACGGTCTGGCGTTTGTCGCCTTTGACGGCAAACACATGATCGGCACCGTCCGGTTGTGGAATGTCAATGCCGGTGATGCAGGCGATGCATTGCTGCTCGGCCCGCTTGCCGTGGATAAAATCTATAGCGGGTCCGGGGTTGGTGCCGGTCTGGTTTATGCCGCCCTTAATGCTGCACAGACGGCCGGTCACCGTTCGGTTCTTCTGGTGGGGGATCCGGATTACTATGCGCGCTTTGGCTTCCATGCTGCGCCTGCAAGCGGGCTTCTGATGCCCGGCCATTTTGACCGTCACCGGTTCCAGGCGGTTCAACTTGGCAATGACGATGGCTTAAGTGGGTCAAGCGGTATGCTCACCGCGACCGGGGCCATGATCCACTAGGACATCAAGGCAATAAGACAAAAAATCCCGGCCCGGGTTGCCCCGGCCGGGATTTTTGTTTCTGCATCCAATGCCGATCAGATCAGCAGGTCTTTTCAGACAACCAGCCAACAAAGACGCCCTTTTGCACCAGCCGTTCATGGGCAAAGCAATCTCCGTCGGGATAAGCACCGCTGGCCGGGGTGAAACGGACGATATCTTCACCGGGCAGAATGTTGGTGGTGGTTTCAACCAGTTCGGTCTGTGCGGTTCCCATGCCGTCTGCTGGCACCAGACAATCATGACGCCCGCCATTGCCATTGATCGTGCGCACCCCAACCATGCCATGGTTCATTGGCCAGGCTTTCAGCACCGAAACCAGATCACCGGGATTTTTGGCAAGGCAGGTGGTGATTGCTGGCATCATTTCATCAAAATAGCGCGTCCAGACCCCGTCCCCCTGCGCTTTCAGCTCCTCTACCGAAACCACCGGGAAATCGCCGGGCGCAAGGGTAAGACTGGCAGCCTCGCTCGGCATGGACGAAACGGCGCAATGGAAATCACCTGACGGAGTTGTCCAGATGGCATCTGCGCCCTTGCCGCGCAGTTCATATATTTCATTGCCATAACCATATCCCGATCCGGTCGGCATTTGCGCCAGACTGATCGGCTCGCGCCCCCGGAATTCAACAATGGCGCGCTTGGCATCCTGATCAAAGGTCACTGCAAAGCGGCTTTTGTCATCACAGATAAACAGCTCCGGGCCGCTGCGGGAGTCCGGCGTGCTGTTAAGCTGGCTTAACATGGCATCGATCCGGCTGAGCGCCACCTTGCTTTGCGACAGCGCCCCGCTGATTTCATGTTCATCGGGCTCACTGACATTGCCATTAACGGTTTTGCTTCCGGACGTGAAACGGCCCTGTGCGAAATCAAGTTTAAGGGTGTATTGCAACGGTTGATCATCGTTGGAACCACCATAATTGACCCGCTTTGCGTCCTCGGCAAAGCGCAAAAGCTGCCCATTGCGGTAATAGAGCTTAACGTCACTGGTTCCGTAATCGCCAAGATCGCGATGCTCGTCGACCAGAACCGGTTCGCCCTCTGGCGAGATATAGGCATTGTAGGTCACGGTGTGATCGGATGCCGAATACTGACCGGGGATCACCCGCATGTCGGGCAAGCGGGCCTTGATCGCGGCGATATGATTGTCAATCGCCGAAGCGTTGCCTTTGCTGCTGCCATCCCCCTGTGTGCGGGCGATTTTGCGAACAAGGATGTCGACATCACTTGGCGCATCGCGGGTCAGGACGGGATAGGCCTGATCATTGCGAAACAGAAGGTCGCCGTCGGCATTGACGATTTTCGCCTCGATCACATAGGTCATGCGCGGATCGATATCATCCGCATCATAGGGCAGGACAAACACTATGGGCGGATTGCTGACCGGCTGACGCAGTGCGGCAATTTCAACTGACGGTGCATCAGCACGCGATACATCAAGCAAGCGCACGACAAGGAAGGTATTATCGGGCGAAAGCGCAATCCGTTCGCGATAACTGACCGATCCGGTGACACTGTTGCCGGACGGTTGCAGGGCCGCACAGCCCGACAATATCCCGACCATGCCAATGACAAAAAGTGCCCTTGCCCACTTGGCTGCGGCGTTAGCAGGTTTCATTTTGACCCCGGTTTGCTCGTATTTTTGATGGTGTCCAATGTGCTGTGCACACGCTATGGTGACGCCAAACATACCGAAAACCAAGGCCAAAAATGGGCAAGAAGCGCCAATTGCCTGATTAATGACAACCAATAGGCGCTTAAGACCGGTAAACGATCAGCCGGCAAACCGATGGCACGGCAAGCCCGCCACATCTGTCTTGATGGACAACAAGGCCCCTTCAAGCGGATTGCCACTGTTCTCCAGCCCGACCGCGGCCGAGGTGATATAAAGCGTTTTAAGGTCCGGGCCCCCAAACACACAACTGGTTGGCTGGGTCACCGGCAGTTCGATCACCCGGTCAACACTGCCATCAGGGGCAAAGCGCATCAGGCATCCCCCACCCCAGCGCGCGTTCCAGATATATCCATCCGCATCCATTGCCGAACCATCCATATTCCCGCGATCCTGCGGGCCAAAGAACGGCTTCGGGTTGGAAGGCACACCGGTTTCCATGTCAAAGTCATAAACATTAAGCGTGTTGGCAATGGTGTCGCCAAAGAACATTTTGGTGCCATCTGCCGACCACAGCAATGTGTTGGAGATACCAACATTGGCGGCAAACCGGGTGACTTCTCCATCCGCACCCACGCGGTTGAGCGTCCCGGTCGATGCCGTTACCGGCAAGTCTTCACCATTGGGGCCGATATTGTTTTGCATGGTGCCATGCCAGAACCGGCCTTTCGGATCGACCCGGCTTTCATTTGACCGATTGCCGGCATTGTCACTGTCGGGGGCAACAAACGGCGTGGTTTCGCCACTTTCCGGGTCAAGGAAGGCGAGCCCGTCCGCAAGGGCAATCAAAAGCCCGTCCTTCTCGCGCGGGACAATGGCCGCAACAGGTTGATCAAATGCCCAACTGCGCGACCCGCCATCATCGGGGCGCAACGCATAAGCGGTTTTGCCAATAATATCGACCCAATACAGAACACCATCTTCGGCATCCCAATGCGGGCCTTCGCCAAGTTTACATCGCAGGTTTGGCAAAACGGTTTTGACGTTGGACATGATTTCTCCGTGTTGACGATGTGGATGCGTTTCAGCCTTGCAAATCTGCAATCATTCATATCGCGGCAAACTGCATGGTGCGACCACAATTATTGTTGGTGTGCGAAGCAAATTAACTGCAATACACCCTGATATTGCTAACCGGAAAGGTGCGATCTGAAAAGTAATTTAATATGATGATTATGCAAGTTTTTGCAAATTTCGCGCCTTGCAATCGCAACTTGGTTGCATTCGCGACAGGTAATTGATAAGCATTCTCAAAATATGCAGCGCGTCAGTTGTTCACCGCTTGGTGATGGCGCGGTTTTCGTTCCCGGCGCATGAGTTTACCTTCCATGTTCGACCTGAAAGACGTCGCTTTCAAAAGCGATGGCAAAAAGCCAAAGACGTTGCTTGACGGCATCTCGGTCACTTTCCCGACCGGGGCGTTCAGCGCGATTGTCGGCCATAACGGATCGGGCAAAAGCACACTGATCAAACTGCTGGCGCGCAAAAACAAACCGGCATCCGGGACAATCCAGCTTGATGGGCAGGACCTTGCCGATCATGGCACACGCGATTTTGCCCGCAAGGTGGCCTATTTGCCGCAAAATCCGGTTGTGCCACCGCATTTAAGCGTGCGCGAACTGGTGGCCTTTGGCCGTTATCCATGGCGCGGCGCGTTTGGCCGTTACCGTGACACCGACCACGCCAAAATCGATCAGGCGATGGAACTGACCCACGTGACGGCGTTTTCCGACCGGCTGGTCGCAAGCCTTTCGGGCGGGGAACGCCAGCGGGTCTGGCTTGCCATGTTGCTCGCCCAGGATGCGCCGGTGCTGTTGCTTGATGAGCCGACCTCGGCCCTTGATGTCGGTCATCAGCGCGACATTCTGCAACTGATCGCCAAGCTTAAGGATCAGAACAATCTGACTGTCATTGCCGTCTTGCATGACATCGACATGGTCGGGCGTTTTGCCGATCACATTCTGGCTCTGCGCGCCGGGCGCACCTGTTGGCAGGGCACGCCGCACGACTTCATGAATGGCGATACGCTGCGCGATATTTTCCAGACCGATATCGACGTCATCAAACTAAGCAACCCGGACCGCTTCATAAGCTATGTCGCATAGCTGCTTGCGCACGTTTCAACATCAACAGGGATCAGGGAAATCATGATGTTTACGCCTCGGATGGGCCACACCTTAGCTGGCCTTGCAATCGCCGCCGGAACCGCCATCGCGTCCCTTGCCCCCCTGCCCGTGATCGCCGAGGAAACCTTTACCCATGAAATGGGCGAAGTCACCCTTGAAACCACCCCGACGCGATTTGCGGCGTCAAACTGGGCGTTGACCGAAAGCCTGATCGCGCTTGGCATTGATCCGGTCGCCATTCCGGAATCGGATGGATATCGCGCCTGGGTGGTCGAACCGAAACTGCCCGAGAGCTTCACCGATCTTGGCACCCGTCGCGAACCGAATTTCGAGGCGCTCCGCGATGCAAAGCCCGACGCCATCCTGATCAGCGTTGATGTCGCCATGGCGCATGAAAAGCTGTCTGGCTATGCGCCGACCCTTGTTTATTCGATCTATAACACCGGCAGTGACGAACCCGTGATTGATCGGGCCGAGGCGCTGCTACGCAATGTCGCCAAACTGGCGGGTAAGCCGGACGCCGCCGAGGACGTCATTGCATCGGTCAACGCCCGGATTGAGGCCGCCGCAAAACGCATTCGCGATCATGTCGGTAATGATGCGAAATTCGCTGTTGTCCGCATCCTAGATGACACGCATTTCCGCATTCATGGCAAGACGTCGCTGTTTGGCTCTGTGCTTGGCCGCATGGGCTTTGCCAATGCCTGGGACGGAGAAGTGAATGGCTGGGCGTTTCGCAATGGCGATGTGTCCGATCTGGCCAAGATGGGGGATGTGCAGTTCGCCTATGTCGAACCGATTGCCCCAACGACACGCGAAACCCTGTTTAATTCGGCCATCTGGAAGGCCATGCCCTTTGCACGCAATGGCAATGTCCATGCCATCCCGGCAAGCTGGACCTTTGGCGGGGTGTTGTCGGCCGCACGCTTTGCCGAATTGCTGGCCGATGCGGTGACGGGCGTGGACACCACCGCAAACGGCTCGTAAAGGTTAACCGGCATGAACATCCTGCGCGCGCTTGTATGCCCGGTTTTGCTGTGTGCTGCGTTGATTGGCGCAACCATGTCGCCCGTCATGGCCGATCCGATAGAGATCGAACATGAACGCGGTATCTTGCGGCTTGATACACCAGCCAAGCGGATTGCGACGATCAATTGGTCCTTTACCGAAAGCGTGATTGCCCTTGGCCTTGACCCGGTCGCCATTGCCGACCCGCAAGATTATGTCGACTGGGTTGCCAAACCAGACCTGCCCGAAAGCTTTGTTGATCTTGGCCCGCGCGCATCGCCCAACCTCGAAGCGCTGCGTGCCGCCAAACCCGATCTGATCATTACCGTCCCCGATATCGGCATGGCGTATGAAAAACTTGCCGAAATCGCCCCGGTTCTGGAACTGAAGCTGTTTGACGGCAAGAACCCGGCCTTTGAAACCGCGCGGGAGGTCTTTGACAAGATCGCCAGGGCCACCGGGCGCGAAACACTGGCCCAAGCCTATCTGGAAAACGTTGATCAGAAACTGCGCGAGTATGGCAAGCGCGTGAAAACCGCCATCGGTCCGGATCAGAAGATCAACGTTGTTTTCTTCTTTGATGAAAGCAATGTCGGCATCTTTGCCGATACCTCCCTGCCCGGTTCGGTGATGACGGCAATGGACGTGCCGGTTGCCTATGACGGAGAAGTCAACAAGTGGGGCTTTGGTCGTGGCGGGCTCGAGATTCTGGCGCCCTATGCCAAGGAAACGCTGGTCTATACCACCCCCGTGCCCGAAGTGATCCTTGATAAGCTTTTGAATTCCCCGATCTGGAAGGTGATGGATTTCAGCCGCAACAACCGGGTTTATGAACTCCCCGTCGTCTGGGCCTATGGCGGGGTGCCGTCTGCGCTTCGTTTTGCCCGGCTTTTGACCGAAACCATTGAAAGCGGCCCGCAACAATGAGCAATGCGGCAGCGCGCAATGCGGACCTTCGAGGCCGACTTTCCCTTCCAGCCATCCTGACAGGCATTCTGGGCATCCTGAGCCTTGTCGTACTGGTGATTGATTTCTGGCCCTATCTTGCCAACGGCCAAGTCCCACAGGCTCTGTTCAGCCCGGATGAAACCGATTTTGACCAAATCCTGTTTCATTTCAGCACCCTGCCCCGCCTTGCGATGGCGTTTTTGTGCGGGGCTGGGCTGGCGCTTGCCGGTGCGGCCATCCAGACAGTTTTGCGCAATCCGCTGGCTTCACCCACAACGCTTGGCGTTGGGGCGGGTGTTGAATTTGCCCTGACCCTTTTTGTCCTGCTGGCCCCGGCATCGCTTGCCATGTTTCAGGAGGCCTTTGCCCTTGCCGGGGGCTTGATTGCGCTCGGTGCGGTCTATCTGATTGCCGCCAATCGCGGCAATGCAACGCTGTGGCTCATTCTCGCCGGGATGATCGTCAATCTGTTGTTGCAGTCGGGATCGCAGATCATCTTGCTGTTTAACGAGCAATATCTGCAATCAATCTTCATGTGGGGGGCCGGCGATCTGGCCCAGAACGGCTGGGAGGATATGCAGTTTGTCTGGCCACGTGTGCTGATGGGCATGATTGCCATTCTGGCCCTGTCGCGCCCGCTTGATCTTCTGGCGCTTGGCGATGACACGGCAGGATCACTCGGGGCAAAAGTCACCGTCTTGCGCCTTCTGATCCTTGGCCTTGCCGTATTCATCACCGCATCCGTGATTTCAGCGGCCGGCATGATCGGCTTTATCGGGCTTGCCATCCCGGCCGCCCTTCGCATTGCCGGTTTGTCACGGTCGCGCGATTTGATGATCTATTCGCTGTTTACCGGGGGCTTTGCCCTTTTGATCGTCGATTTTGTGGTGCGCCAGTTTAATGGACTTGGCGGCGATCCCTTGCCAACCGGTGCAGCCACCGCGCTTTTTGGCGCACCGTTTATCATCTTTATGTTGCGCAAGGCGCGCATCATGCCGGGCACCCAAAACGATGATCAGCACAGTGACCAACAGATCATCTCGAAAACTGCACTATCAATTGCGCTTGCCGTCAGCCTTGTGATCGGTGTTGTCTTTTCATTGTTCGTTTCACTTGATGGCAACGGCTTTGTCATTCTGGGCTGGCAGGACAGCAGTCTTGATATCCTGATCGGGCGATCAGAACGCACCTTTGCCGCGATGATTTGCGGGGCAGCACTGGCGGTATCAGGCACGCTTATTCAACGCGTCGGACGCAACCCATTGGCCAGTCCGGAAATCACCGGGGTCAGTTCGGCCACCGCCCTTGCCATGATCCTGGCACTGGCGATTTTAGGTTTCGGACAGCGGGCGGAACTGATGGTGATCGGTGCTGCAGGGGGGATTGCATCGCTTTTGGTGTTGCTTGCCCTTTGTCGCAAATTCACCCATGCACCGCATTACATGCTGCTGAACGGTCTTGCCATGACCGCCATTCTGGGCGCGATGGTGCGTATTGTTCTGACGCGAAGCGGGACACAAACATCCATACTGATGTCGTGGCTGGCCGGGACGACCTATTTCACCAATATGAACGAGGTGATGATTGTTGCTGGCGTCACCGGCGCGCTTCTGATCCTTGCAATTGCCTTGCGGCGTCCGCTTGAACTGGCATCCCTTGGCACGGATCAATCCGTATCCCTGGGCCTTGGTATTTCGGGCTTTCAGTTTGCCATGATGTTGCTGGCGGCCATTCTGGCGGCCAGTGCAACGCTTCTGGTCGGACCGCTCAGCTTCGTTGGCCTGATGGCCCCGCACCTTGCGCGCGTGGCGGGTTACCGCCTTGCAGGCGGGCATTTGCTGGGCGCTGTTCTGATCGGGGTCAATGTGATGATGGTTGCCGAATGGCTGGCGCGCAACATGATCTATCCCGCACAACTCCCCACCGGTTTGATCGCCGCCCTGATCGGTACGGGATACTTCCTGATCCTTGCCATCCGCAAACGCTGATCACAGGCGTCATGAATTCCCATGACGCCTGTTTCAGTTGCCCGTATGGGTATTAGGTACTTGGCGGGATATAGTCGCCATCGAACTTCAAAAGATCATCCGTGATGTCATACCAGTCAGGTTTCGACGCCGTATGAATATGCACCGACGGGCGAATTTTCGGATCGTCATCAAGCGCGGACGCCGCGACAACATAAATGTCGCCCGATGCCAAATCACCAAGCGACGTGCCGCATTCCTTGCAAAAGCAGCGATCAAACTTTGCGTCCGGCCCGCGATAACGACCAATCACCTCTTCGCCGGTCAGCATATGAAGATCATCCGCCTTGCCAATCACCACAGCAGAGAAAACACCGGCTGCCTTGCGGCAGCGCGAACAGTGACAATAGCTCAGTGATGACGGCTCCCCTGAAATTTCGAACGTAACCTTGCCGCACAGGCAGCTTCCCTTGATCATTTTTAAATCCTGTTATGCAACCCTGCCCAAAAGGAACATAACATGAACATTTATCACATTCCAAGCCCTTATGAGACATCCGTTCGTCCGATCAATCAGCTGCCTGATCGCGGCCAATCACGGGCAAGGGCGAATGCCGCATCCAGCGTCGCAACACGCCGGACCGGAAATGGCAGCATGCGGACAAAGTTGCTGTCCTCTGCGTCTTCATGCCCACCCGCATGATCGTGATCATCATCGCCGTGATGATGGCCTTCATCGACACGGATCAGCCCCTTGGCAAACACATTCAGCCGGTCACGGTTGCGTTTGAACCATGCGGCGGCCTGTTTGCGGATGTCGTGATCCTGATTGATAAAGCCCGCCACGCGAAAGATCAGAATGGCCGGATCACTGCGTTCAGCCAATGCATCAAGGGCCGCGATATAGGCCTGCCCGTCCGCGTCACTTTGCTGATCAATCATTTCAAACAGAACGATATCGCTTTGCGGTGTTGATGATCGAAACATTGCCTTCTCCGTGCGCGATTGGCCCGGCGGGAGCTCCGCCGGGCCACTGGCCCCAATAATGGTCGCATCAATGTAGCAGGCCGTAATGGGCCTGATCGCGATCAGAACTCGCGGCGATAGCCAATCGTGACCGTGCGGCCATGACCGGCAACCGGGTAATTGCGAAGTGCCGTCGCAGCCGGGTTTTCGTAGCTGGCATCAAGAATATTCTCGATCCCGAAACGGGCCGTGCCGCCCAGCAGCGGATAGTTGCCCGACAGATTGAAGACCAGGCTCGGCTTGATCTTTTCATCTTCAATCCGATAGCGACCCGCCGTATAGGTCCCGTCAAAGCGCATATTCAGATCATCCCAAACGTAACTGTCGACATAGCCGGTAAAGCGGAACGGGGATGGAATGCGGTTATTGGGCAGCCAGCTATCAAGATCACCGTCTTCGTTGGTGTCATAACGGCCTTCGACATAGGATGCCAACGCCCCGATATAGGTATCGTCAGAGATATCATACTCGCCAGTCAATTCCGCCCCGATGATGCGTTCCTTTTCCTGGCTGAGCTTGTTGGTCGAGCTGTCATAGTTATCGCCACGGTCATTGGTGCTCATGTAAACCGCCGCCGTAGAGCGGAAATCGGTTCCGTCGTAGCGTGCCGCCACCTCATAGGTTTTGACCTTGGAAGCCTCGACATCTATGTCGTCGAAGTTAAGCGGAATAGACGTGCCCGTAAGCCCCGCACGACGAGTATAGGCCCCGACATCCGGCACCGAAAAGCCTTCGCTATAGCTAAATGATGTATCAATCCGGTCTGTCCAGTGAACAACCGCCGACGCATTGAAAGTCACCGCATCATAGGTCGTCTGACCACCCGTGAAATCCGCGGCAGCAAGGATCTGCTGCGCAACGCCACCGTTGTAACGCATGTAACTCGGTCTGGTGAAATCCTTGACCGTCAGGTCATATTCCTCGTAACGCACGCCACCTGACAGATCGACATACTCGGTTACCGGTGCTGACAGCTGGGCAAAGATCGCCTTGCCGTCCTGTTCCATCGGCGCGCCGATATCTCGGTCGCTCACCGTGCGGTATTTGACGTCATCAAACTTCAAATCCCCACCCCACGTCAGGGTCAAACCTTCATAAGCGGCATCAAGGTTGGTGTCGGTCGAGAGCTTCACACCGTACTTGACGGTATCAATGACCGACTGGCCCAGCGGATCTTCAATCGCGCCATTGCTGGCAAGCGAAACCAGCCCCGGATTGTAGGTGGCATGATATTCTGCGCGTGCGGCCTGTTTGTAGCTGTCATTGTAAAACAGCTTCAGGTCGCCAACACCGACCTTGCCGAAATCAAACTCATACCCGGCAGTGAAATACTGGCTTTCATCTTCAAGCGGCTGCGCCAGATAGGGACTGTCGTAATTGACCGAAACCGGATCGGTCGAAAGATCGGAATAATATTCGATATCCTGACGGAACCGCACAACTTCCGAGGACAGGAACAGGCGATGCCCCTCGGCAACGGTCACCCCGGCCTTGCCAAAGACATTAAGGTCCTCGGCATTATCGAACCCGCCCTGCCCGAGCATCGCGTCCGAGGGCACCTGATTGCCATACCCGTCATAGGTATTGCCGGTTTTTGAACCGGTCACACTGGCGGCCAGATCAACTGCGCCGATGCCGCCACTGCCCGAAAGCGTCAGAGACGGTGAGAAGCTTTCGCCAATATCGTCGGTATAGCTTCTGACATGCCCATCAACGACAAACACGTTTTTGCCGACTTCACCGGTCTTGGTGATGATGTTGATGGTTGCCCCGGTTGCGCCATCGCCGTTCATCGCGTTCGAGCCCGGAATGACTTCGATGCTTTCGACCTGCTGAATATCGATCATCGACAGGATACGGCTGCTGTTGCGCAGCGGCGTGTTGCGCGCAACCCCGTCAACCAGCACCTGTACATCGCGGCCACGGAAGGTTTCCGTGCTGGCGATCAGGCTTTGATCATCAAACATGAAGCCCGGCACATTGTTGCGAATGACATTGGTGATATCGCTGTTTTTGGCCGACTGGGCTTCGATCTGATCAGACCCGATTACAACAACCGACGGCGACATGGTGGCAATCGAGCGGCGTGAACGGGTGGCGGTCACAACCACCTCCGGCAGGATCAGGTTTTCCTGTGACGCGTTGCTGCTGGTTTTGACCGGGCGGATGATCACGCTGTCATCAGAGACAAATTCAAACACATAGCCACTGCCTGCCAAAAGGTTCTGCAGTGCTTCGCGCGCCGACATGTCGGCCGCCAGGTTGCCACTTTCCATCCCGGAAAGATCGCCCTGCACAACAAGCTGCAAACCAAACTGATCGGCAACCTGATCAAGGGCGGTGCGCAGATCACCTGCGGCGACCGAAACCGTCTGAGCGGTATCAGCCGAACTTTGTGCCAAAGCCTGCGGGACGGATGCGATCATCAGTGTCGCAACAAGTGCCGTCGTCCCCAAAAGGCGGGACATTCCGATGGTACCGGTCTGCCCAAAATTCACGATATTCACGTTCTAACCCCTTCGCATGAAAATAATAATGCAAATCACTATTATCTTCATGACGAACGCCCCCGCGAAAAGAGGAGGTTAAATTTTCTATTTTTTTGAAATTATTCTGAACCCGCCCGGAACTGCGCGGTCCGTAAGGCCATAAGCCGCCAGAATGGCACCATAGGCCCCGTCCGGTTTGGTCAGATCGAAACTGCCCGAAACGGTGATATCGTCCATGCGCGGATCGCGCACAAAGCGCAGGTCATCCATAAGCGGTGAAAGACGGGCCAACAGTTCGTCAATCGGCATGTCATTGACCACCCAGCGCCCATCACGCCACGCCGCGACACGATCCAGTGTCACGGTGCCATAATGCATATCGCCATCCGCATCCTGCCAGGATGCCCGCCCCGCGGCCAGGCGTGCGAGCTTTGCCGTGCGGCTTTCAAGATCGACCGTGCCCTCGGACACCTCAACCCGGACATGCCCGCCCCACTTCGATGCACTGAATGCAGTCCCGACCGCCGTTGCGGTCAGTTTGTTCAGATGAATACGAAGCGGCCGTGTGCTGTCCTTTGCAACCTCGATGAACACGCCGCCTTCAAGGACAGTCAGATCACGATACTGATCGCCATACGCCAGGGCAACGCGTGTGCCCGGCTCCATCCAGATGCGTGATCCGTCAGACAGTTCATGGACTTCGCTGACAATACCGGGATTGCCTGCGGCGATCAGATCGGCATCGGGCTGAAAAGCGGAATAGCCCCAAAGACCCAGCAGCAACAGAATGGTGAAAATCGCCAGCATCGGGCGGGCGCGGCGTTTGGCGGATCGCATGCCCGGCAGACGGCCATTGCCCCCTTCAAGCGCGCCCAGCCGTTCAAGATCGCGGCGAACGGCTTCGCTATCAAATCCAAGATGGTCCGGCTTTGATGTCGGTGGTTTTCTGCCTGGGTCATCCATGCCAGAAAGCTCTGACGCTGCGACTTCCATGCTCTGCCATGTCTGACGGGCGCGGATCAGGCGCGCAGGATTTTGCGGATCTGAGGCCTGCCAGCGCTCAAAGGCGATTTCTTCAGAAGCGGTAAGTTGCACATCATCAAGGCGTACAGCCCAGTAGTCAGCAATGTCGTCATTGCTTTGGCAGTCGTCGGGATAGCGGAATTCGGTCATGGCGGTGTCGTAACCCGGCTTCTGGCTGATGGTGCTGTTGTATATGTGACGAACGGGCAGCGCAAAAGAGGATGTTTAGTTTTCATGGCGCGCCAACACCTGTTTGCAATGTCCAAGCGCCTGACGCAAATGCTTTTCGACCATATTGCGACTAATGCCAAGCTGGTCTGCAGCCTCTGCCGTGCTGAAATGATCGCGCTTGCACAGCAAAAACACCTCGCGACAGCGTGGCGGCAGGTCATCAATCGCGCGCCGCACAATATCAAGGCGCTGGCGATCTGCACTGATCTGTTCCGGGGTGACAGAATGGCTACCTGCGCCATCCATCTCGCTGATTTCGGCCGGGTCGGTGAATTCAACCGGGTTGCGGTTGTTCCGGCGCAGGGCATCAATCGCCAGATTGGTCGCCATGCGCATCAGAAAGGCTGGCGGATTGGCGATTTCATCCGGGTCGATATTCCGGTGGCGCAATTGCACATAGAGATCCTGCAACACATCATGGCTTTCGTCGCGCGCGGGCAGATATTTCTGCACCTGTCGCAACAACCGATCATGATATTGCTGGTAAAGATTATCCCAGGAACGGTCACAGACCGCCATAGCCACACATCCAGAATTCGATAATGATAACTGTTATCATTTTCATTTATGCTTATAAGCAATCCTGACCATGCGTCAATTCAAAAAGCATGCGCCCTCTTCGACCATTCCCCAACGAAACGACCCCGGCTTGAAACCCCGGCATCGCGATACGAAAATCTTGCTGTGTTCGCCACACAACAACGAACGATTTAGGCCCAACTCTGTGCTGGATCAGTTCTGATGACAGAGTGCGAAACTGCCAGACGATGCGAGTCCCGGCACATAAAACCCACATGCGCACTCAGAACGGCATTGCTTCGCACTCTATTAATCGAAAATAGCCGCCCAAAACCCATCCTAAGGAATAGGTGGATACTGTTTATCTGTCGTGTAAATCAGGTTTTACTCGACAAGAGGGTGTTTTACTTATAGTTGTTATTGTCGCTCTAGAATTAATTGCGAATTTTACACGTAGTAAACCATCGCCACTTTCCAGGTAGGAAAAACAATGGCACTCAACATTATCTCGAACTATGCGGCAAATGTTGCGCATCGCAATCTGACTGCGTCTGATTCAATGGCAACAAAGTCGCTTTCAAAGCTGTCAGCTGGTACGCGTGTTGTCTCGGCACGCGACGATGCGGCATCGATGGCAATTGGCGCGCGCCTTAACGCGACGACGCAGGCGCTTAAAACCGCCTCGGTCAATGTCGGGCAAGCCAACTCGATGTTGCAGATTGCCGATGGCGGCATGGCCACGATTGACGACGTTCTCGTCCGGATGAAAACACTGGCCGTACAGGCATCGTCAGGCAACCTGTCCGACGTCGAACGTGGTTTCCTCAATGACGAATTTGTCGAGTTGCGTGACGAGATCGACCGTATCGCGTCCTCGACCAACTTCAATGGCATTCAACTGCTTGGCGATGGGGGGGATGTTGCAATCAATCTCACACCTGCCACCGCCAATGAAGCGCTCACGCCCGCTTTCGGCTTTGACCGGTTCGCGATTACGGACAACAATTACTGGGCACAGGACGCCGCTGAAGATGGTGTCGACGATAACGGGCTGGAGATACGGATCCAGGAAATTGGCGGCGATCAGGTCATTATGACGGTATTGGTGGCGATCGATGGCGCGATAGACCGGACCCAATCAATCGACGTCACTGACTTTGCCGCGACTGGCGGATCACGATCCATTGCCGCTGGCGAGAACACGATGCTCAATTTTGATGAGCTCGGCCTGTCAATTACAGTAAACACCAACTTCTCGGACTCAGTTGACTACGTCAGAGCGGGCACCACAGGTTCCAATGATTTCGGTTTTAACTCGGCCAATACCGATTTCATGGGATCAGGCATTGATACATCCACAGGCCAGTTCTTCTTCATGGAAGAGGACAAGGGCCAGCAGCTTTCCGACACAATTGAATTCCAGGTCGGTGGCGGCAACACCGCCAATGATCGTCTTTCGATTGACTTGAGCGCCGTTGACTCTGCAGTGCTGGGATCATCTGGTCTCGGTCAGGAAACGCTGGAAGACCTTGGCGCTAACGCTATCAACACTGCGGCTGCTGCCCAGAACGCAGTCGAAGTCGTAACGCGTGCGATTGATGACTTGCAACGTGCCCGTGCTGCAGTCGGCACATCCCAGAACCGTCTGGACTTTGCCGCGCAAAACCTTGCATCGACGCAGGAAAATACGGAATCCGCACGCTCCACGCTGCTTGATCTGGATGTTGCTGCCGAAATGACGGCCTTTACATCCAAACAGATTTTGGTTCAGTCCGGGGTTGCGATGCTGGCCCAAGCCAACCAGATGCCGCAAAACCTGTTGCGGTTGCTGCAAGGCTAGCGGACGACATCTGAAAAAACATTTTGACGTGCCTGCCTGTTGCAAAAAGGGCCCGAACGAATTTCGTTCGGGCCCTTGGTTTTAGGCGGATCTGAGGCCAAAA
This sequence comes from Thalassospira sp. MCCC 1A01148, assembly GCF_001613795.1. Taxonomy (GTDB): domain Bacteria; phylum Pseudomonadota; class Alphaproteobacteria; order Rhodospirillales; family Thalassospiraceae; genus Thalassospira. The sequence goes on along the minus strand of NZ_LPVZ01000018.1, from coordinate 252,925 downwards.
GACGATCTTGGATCAGTCTTCGAAATGGCCCTTGGCGGCAAATCCACCACCCTGATAGATCACAGCGGGATCCTTGCGATCTTCGGGCGGGAAAGCGGCCTCGATCTCGGCGCGGTATTGCTCGGAACTGTCTTGCGGTTTCCAGCCAAGGAATTCGGCGTGATCGTTGCTCCACCATTTCGACTTGTTGTCCGACACACCATACATCACCAAATGTCCGGTCATCGGGGCGGCAAAGATCGCCTTCATCAGGGAAATGAAGTCACGCGGGCTCATCCAGGTAGACAGCATGCGGCGATCACGCGGCTTTTCAAAGCACGAGCCAATCCGCACAGAAACGGTTTCGACATCGAACTTGTCGTAATAATAGCTTGCCACGGCTTCGCCGTAACATTTGGTCACGCCATACAGGCTGTCGGGGCGCTGTTCGGATTTGTCATCAAGCTTGGTCGTGCGTTTGTGGAAGCCAATCGCATGGTTGGAGCTGGCAAACATGATGCGCTTAACCCCGTTCTGACGCGCACCTTCATACAGGTTATAGGTGCCTGCCAGATTGGCCTGAAGCAAATCATCAAAGGCTGCCTCGATTGAAATACCGCCAAGATGAATGATGCCATCGACATCCTTGGTCAGCTCGATCACGGCTGCACGATCTGACAGGTCACATTGCACGACTTCCTCGTTCGGGCCTGCCGGGTCCATGGGGGAAATATCAGACAGGCGAATGACATCGGCATAGCCCTTAAGTCCCTCGCGGCAAATCTTGCCAAGGTTTCCACCAGCACCGGTAATCAGCAAACGTTTCATAAGTATCCTCTTTGATATCGGTTTTGCCCGCGATCAACTCGCCCCGAACACAAGGTTCGGCAGCGTCATTGAAATCGCCGGAATATAGGTTGTCAGCAAAAGCGCGGTCAGGATCGCCAGATAAAACGGCCAGATCGACTGCACGGCTTTTTCGATTTTCACCCCACCAATCGCGCACCCGACAAACAGGCACGAACCAACCGGTGGCGTACACAGGCCAAGGCCCAAATTCATCATCAGGACCATGCCGAACTGGATCGGATCCATACCGAACTGCATGGCAAGCGGCAGGAAGATCGGCGTACAGATCAGGATCAAGGCTGCCATATCCATGATCATGCCCGCAACCAGCAGCATCACGTTGATCATCAAAAGGACCATGATCGGATTGTCAGTGATACCGGTAATCGCCTCTGCCAGGGCATCAGGCACCTGATAGAATGCCAGCATATAGCCATAGGCCGACGCGCACCCGACCAGAAGCATCACAAGGGCCGTCGTCTTGGCCGATTGTTTGACTGCGGCAATAAAGCCCGCCCAACTGAGTTCCCGATAGACAAGCCCGGTAATGATCAGCGCATAGGCAACGCCAATGGCACCGGATTCCGTGACGGTGAATACGCCACTCAGCACGCCGCCGACAATGATCACGGCCGTGAAGAAGCCCGGCAGCGCGCGAACAGCTGTACGCCCCACCACCGCCCAACCCGGAAACGGTTGCGCCGGATAACCGTGGCGGATTGCCACCAGCCAGGTCGCAAGCCCCAGCAACACACACATGATGATGCCCGGCACAACGCCCGCCATGAACAGCTTGGAAATCGAAATGCCCCCGCCTGCGGCAACCGCATACAGGATCATGTTGTGACTGGGCGGGATCATGATCCCGGCAATCGATGATGTCACCGTGACGTTGACGGCGTAATCGGCGCGGTAACCTTCCTTTTTCATCACCGGAATCAGGATTGACCCAAGTGCCGAGGTATCAGCCACCGCAGAACCGGAAATGCCGCCAAACAGCATCGAGGAAAATACATTCACAATGCCAAGGCCGCCGCGCCGGTTACCGACCAGAGCAGTGGCAAATTGCACAAGCCTGCTGGCAATCCCGCCATGAAGCATCAGCTCACCGGCAAAGATAAAGAACGGAATGGCCAGCAATGAGAAAACGCTGATCCCGGACCCGATGCGCTGAAACGCAATCAGGGTCGGAAGCCCTTCAACGAAAAATGCCCCCAAGGCAGCAACGCCAAGTGCAATGGCAACGGGCATGCCAATCAGAATACCGATGGCAAACACGCCCAGAAGAATGGTCATGCCCATTTATTCAACGTCCTTATTCAGCAAATCATCGTGATAGACACTGGCGCGCGCAATTTTTTGCCAGCCAGCTATGATCTTGAAAATGTGGACCACGCTGTAAAACATGATCCCGGCCCCGCATACCGCCATGGGTACGGATCGCAAGCCATCTGAAATATGGATGATCGGCATTTTCTTGGCCCAGTTGAAGGCCACCAGATCCATCCCGCCGATCAACATCCAATAGCCAAACCATGCCATGGCGGCGTAACTGATCGCAGCGACAATGGCGGCAATCTTGGGCGGCAATGCATCGCGGAAAAACGAAACCGAAAGATGACTGTTGTCGCGCATACCGGCCGCAGCCACGGGGAAGGTGATCAGCACGATCAAGATCAAGGATACCTGTTCAACCCAGGTCGGTGTTTCATTAAGCACATAACGCCCAAACACCAGCCAGGCAAAACTGGGAATAAGGGCCACAAGCGCCAAACCGCCAATAAGGTTGAGCACCCCGGCGATTCCCCCGCCAAGACGGTCGAGTAAATTGGTGAAACTGGAAAACATCTATGCGCCGCCAGAAATATGATTAATCAGCAACAAAACCAAAATAGAGTAATCTCGCACAGAAAGAAGGGCGACGATAAAATCGCCGCCCCTTCAGTATGCTGTCTTATTTCTGCGCATCCTGGATGGCTTTGACCAGATCGGCCAGATCCGGGTTGGCTTCAAGGAAGTTGTCGTAAACCGGCTGCATGGCGTCCTGGAAAGCCTGCTTGTCAGCGATTTCGTTCACTTCGATGCCAGCAGCAATGACTTTTTCCTTGGACTGCTCTGCACGGGCGGCCCAGGCAGCACGCTGCACTTCAACCGACGCGTCAGCGGCATCATGGACGATCTTTTTCTCTTCGTCCGAAAGGCTGTCATAAAGCGCTTTGTTCATGCACAGGCATTCCGGCAGGATCAGGTGCTGGGTTACCGAGTAGTATTTGGCAGCTTCGAAGTGGCCGGAGCTGTCATAGGACGGATAGTTGTTTTCTGCACCGTCGATCACACCGGTTTTCAGCGACTGATAGACCGAGCTATAGGCCATCGGGGTCGCGTTGCCGCCCAGCGCATCAACCATCTGAACATAAAGATCGTTGCTCATGACGCGGAATTTCAAACCGTCAAGGTCAGCCGGGGTGTTGATCGGACGCTTGGAGTTATAGAACGAACGCGCACCTGAATCGTACCAGCCAAGCGGCTGCAGGCCAGCTTCGATCAGGCCATCGGCGATCTGCTGACCAGCCGGGCCATCCATGACGTCATGCATGGCATCGACGCTTTTGAAGATGAAGGGCAGCGAAACAACGTTGGCTTCAGGTGCAACTTCGCCCAGCGGGCCGAGGTTGAAAACAGCCCAGTCGAGACCGCCAAGGCGGACCTGCTGAATCGCATCGGGCTGATCGCCCAGAACGCCACCGTGATAAACCTTGGCTTCAAGGTCGCCACCGGATTTTTCATTAATGATCTTGGCAAATTCTTCCATGCCGGTCGAAACCGGGTATTCCGGCGGATGAATATTCCAGCCGCGCCATTCCTTGGCCTGCGCACCGGATGCCAGCGCAACCGAAACGGCTGCGGCCGCAATCGTCAGTGTGGTGGTTTTGATAAACTTGTTCATTTTGGGTCCTCCCAGACAATCTGATGTCTACTGCGTTAAAGCCTTGTTGCCCTTTTGGGGTCTTGTTCTTGTCATATAATCCTACAATCGCGAACTTGTAAACACAACTGTAAGAAAAATTAACAACTAGTCTAATAGCGCCTTTAAATTCCTGTGTCCCAATTGTCAGCGTGGCACACAATTCACGCCCCGACAGAACCACCTGCCGGGACGTAAGCAGGTCTATACTGGCGTTACCAGCAATGGCTTACTGGGCACGCAATGCACCGTCGCCATAAGCCTTGCGGATCACATCCGCCAGCATGTCATGTTCCGCATCGGTCAAATCGGTCAGCGGACTGCGCACCGGGCCCGTATCGCGCCCGATTACCCGCATGCCAGCCTTGACGATGGAAACCGCGTATCCCTTGCCGCGATTGCGGATATCAAGATACGGATAGAAGAATTCCTTGAGCACGCGCGCCATGGTTTCATCGTCATCGCGGGTCAGTGCATCGTAAAAATCAAGGGCCTGCTGCGGCAGGAAGTTGAAGATCGCAGACGAATAGGTTGTCACACCGGCGGCCTTGTAGGCCTTGGCAAACACTTCTGCGGTCGGCATACCGCCGATATAGGACAGGCGATCCCCGATCAGGGTGCAGACCTTGGTCACCATTTCGATATTGCCGTGACCGTCTTTGAACCCGACAAGGTTCGGGCAAACCTCACAGAGCTTGGCGAGTGTTTCAGCCGTGATGATGGAATTGTCGCGGTTATAGACGATCACGCCGATATCAACCGCATCACACACCGCCTTGACGCGGGCAAACAGGCCTTCCTGCTCGGCACCAATCAGATATTGCGGCAACAGCAAAAGGCCATCAGCACCTGCGTCCTCGCAAGCCCTGGCAAGATCAACTGCCATTGCCGTGCCGTAGCCACAGCCCGCTATGATCGGTGTATCGCCAGCAACCTCCTTGGCCGCGCGGACAGTTTCAACGACCTCTGCCGGGGTCAGGGAAAAGAATTCCCCCGTGCCACCTGCAGCAAACAGCGCGGTCGCCGGATATTGCGACAACCAGCTGACATGCGCGCGGTAGGTCGCAAGATCAAGCGCGCCATTGGCATCAAAAGGCGTCACCGGAAAAGAAAGCAACCCGGCGCCAATCGCCTTTTTCATCTCTAGATAATGCATCAAGCGTCCCTAATGTCTGAATGCGTCAAAATAACTACGACGATTCTATAAATTCATAATATCACTTTGTCAAACATAATACCGGCATCTTTCTGCGGCGGCAGAAATCCCGGATAAACAAGGGTTTTGGCTAACCCTCAGACACCTGCGACTTTGGTATAAAGCTGCAACTTCGGGGTGAATTCTTCGAATCGGGGTGATTGGTATGATGACTTTATGCCCAAAGCCCGCTAGGGTCAGGGCTCATGAGTTTGATTTAAATGACATAACCAAGAAGAACGGTAATGACTGATATCACCGCCGCAAGCCGCATCCTTGCAGATGCCTTTACCAATCACACGCTGATTGATCCGCTGCCTGAGGACATCGCGCCGAAAACCTTTGAAGAGGCCTATGCCGTTCAGGACGCCACCCTCGCACAGGTCGGGATTGCGCAAGCCGGGTGGAAGCTTGCGGTTGCGACCCGTGCTGCACAGGAAAAGATTGGCGCAGATGGACCGCTGGTTGGTCCGTTGCTGGATGGTCGTATTCTTGGCGATGGTGCAACATTGACGACCAAGGACATCCATTTCCCGAATATCGAGGCCGAAATTGCGGTTGTCATGGACAGCACCCCTGCCCCGGACGCCACATCAAGCGACATCCTTGATCATATCAAAAGCATGCATCTGGCCATCGAAATCGCTGATCGCCGCTATCATGAAAAGCAGTCGCCGGTTCAAACGCTGGCTGATCTGAATTCGACCAGCCACTTCATTCTTGGTCAGGAAATTGAAGGCTGGCGCGACCTTGGCTTTATTGGCGGCAAAGTCACCACCAAAAGCAACGGCGAAGTGCTTGCCAGCAATGACGATCCCGATGCCTGGCCGGAAATCTTTGGCGGGCTGGAATATCTGGTGGGCTTCCTTGCCAAACGCGGCCAAAGCCTTAAGGCGGGGGATGTGATCACCACTGGCGCCTGTGCGCTGCCGACCATCACCCCATTTGGCAAGATCGAAGCGATCTTTGAAGGACTTGGAACCGTAAGTGCCGACATCAAACAGGTCTGATTGCCGCCCAAAAGACGCCAACAAAAAAAGCCATGCGACATCACATCGCATGGCTTTTGTTTTATATGGCAGCGCGGATTAACCGTTTTCGCGGAACTTGTGGACCGGCACACCGGGCACTTCAACGCGCAGCTTGACCAACTTCCCGGCATGGGGGAACTCGGCGCGTTTTTCCGGGCTGTAATTTTCCTGATGGCTGGTGACATACAGCGTTTTCATATCCGGCCCGCCAAAGCACGGCATGGTCGGATTGGGCATGGGCATCGGAATGGATTTCAAAAGCGTACCATCCGGGGCAAATCGATTAAGGTTGCCTGCTGATACACCAGCCGACCAGTAACACCCTTCAAGATCCACCGCGCCCCCATCCGGGCGGCCCAGCGTATCATCAAGATCCAGGTACCGCGTGCAGTTGGAAATATTGCCCGTGGCAACATCAAAGTCCCAGCAGTTGACCCACGGCCCGCGTGAGTCCGAATGATACATTTTTGATCCATCCGCGGACCAGGCAATGCCGTTGGAAATCTTGAACCCTGTTGCCTTTTCCTCAACCTTGCCATCGGCCGTAATGCGATAAAGCGACGCAATCGGCATCTTTTCGGGATTGTCATCCATGGTGCCAACCCAGAACGCCCCGTCCGGGCCGATCTTGCCGTCATTGGTGCGGCTGTTGATCCCGTCCTCAATACGGCACAGCGGGGTTCGCTCATCCGTGACTGGATCAAGCAACATGATATCCTTGCGCAAAGCGACAATGATGCGCCCCTGATCGGTCAGGCCAAAGCAACCAAGCTCGCTGTCAAAGGCCCAGCTCTTGCGCGCACCTGTTTCAATGTCTTGTGCGTGCAGCTTGCAGTTCAGAATATCTGTCCAGTAAAGCCGGTTATTGGCCGCATCCCAGTTCGGGCATTCTGCCAATGTGAACGTCTCGTCAGAGAGAAGCTCCGGCTGATAGGTCACGCCGCTCGTCATCATACACACTCCCGTATTCATATGATCATTTTTGTTGTGATTGATGTGCCGCTCCTGCCCCTGTTTGTCAACAGGGTTTGTGATCGCCTGCCCCCTTCAAGCGGGGCATGTCGAGAAGACAGACCACACAGGATCAAACCGACACGATCTTGCGTCGGGCAGTTGTCGCGCATTTTGCGGGTCAGGTTACTTGTCGCGCGCGTGATCGGTGACACGCTGGCGGGCCTGATGCAGGTGATAGCGCATCATAAGTTCGGCACTGTTGCCGTCATGGCCAATGATCGCATCATAGATCTGTCGATGTTCGCTCAGCACCTTTTGGGCGCGTTCCGCAGATCCACCGCGTGTGATGTTCAGCGCCACACGCATGGATTTGGACATCACCTCATGCAAGGAATTCAGGATGGTGACAAAGATTTCGTTCCCGCTGGCGCGCGCAATCGCCATATGGAAAGCCAGATCGGCCTTGTCGGCAATGTCACCGGCCGCAACCCCGTCTTCAAACATCTTAAGCGCGTTTTCGATTTCACGATGATGGCGGGGGCTGGCGCGTTCGGCGGCCATGCGTGCCGTTGTACCTTCAATTGCGGAACGTGCTTCAAAGCAGCGCAGAAGCCCCGCGACATCGCTGATGCCACCAAACTCGATCAGACCTTGTGGCGGGCGTTTTTTAACAAACGACCCAACCCCTTGGCGGGCATAGACCAGCCCATCGGATTGCAGCTTGCGCAAAGCTTCGCGCACAACCGGGCGCGACACGCCAAAGGACGCGCAGATTTCATTTTCCGAGGGTAGCTTGGCGCCTTCGGCAAGGTTGCCCGAGATGATCTGTTCAAGGATCTGACCATAAAGCTGGTCAGCAAGCTTTTCGCGCTTCTGAACCCTTAAAAGCAATTCCGACATCCGTCCCCCGGACTTGTTATCTTGTAAAACTTACTTGTAAGTTTTATCGACAAAATCCGGGTCGGTAAAGCCCCTGCCCCTTTATGCTATCAACCCGGCTCAATCGACGAGTGAATAGTCACGATTGCCCGGTATGCCGACAACCTCGTCATCATCAACCAACCCGCTGTCGGGCAGCTCAAGCAGACTTGGCACAAGTGTCATGGTTCCGCTTAGTGTCTGGTTTTTATCAAGAACAACCAGATCCCCGTGTTCCTTGAATTCCGGGCGGTTATGCACGTTTGGCACATGCGAGACCGGCTCGACACAGAAAGTCTTGCCGTCTTCGGGGATATAGAACTGAACGTTGGAAAGGCTGTCACTGGCGATCATTTTCACGCTGTATCCGGCATCCTGCCAGACCATATCGGCCTCAAGATGCCAACCGGCATAATGGGCATCAAGCGCAAGGTTATGGCGGATCATGCGGCCATCGGAGAAATCCCGCCCCAGATCAATGACCGTGCGTGCGGTTGGCAACATGTCTTCGTCTGTCGCAAAGCTGTCCGATGCAATGAAGGCAACTGATACATCATCCCCGCCCGGGAACCACGGGTGCAATCCAATGCCATAGGGCATCGGCGTTCTGCCAAGATGACGCACGCCGATTTCAACGGTCACATCAACGTCAGTGACCTTGAATTCCTGCCAGGCGACATAAACAAAGCCGCTTTGCGGATCGTCATGTTTGTGGTTGAAGCGCAGCGTATCGACCGTGGGGCGTTCAATGTTCCATTGCGATGACCGGCCAAAGCCGTGAATGGCATGCGGGCTGGGTGGGCGATTTGCCGGGACCTTGACGATGCGGCCATCAAATTCGAACTCGGCAAAGGCCAGTCGATTGGCAAACGGCACCATCGGGAAACAGCCCAGATTTGACGGATTGCCGGATGCAATCGCCTCGGGCGTTACGGGCCGCAATAAATTAATGATCCCTTTGCCATCCGGGCGGATCCAGTCAATCCGCGATATTGCGCCGCCGTCGGGCACAACCCCGATCTGAAAGGGGCCGCTGTTCCAGCGGTATTCAGGGTCGCCTTTTTTGGCCATTCCTGCACGCCTCAAATCCAACCAAAATCATATGATGACTTTCGGGGCTACTTTCACTAATTTGGTTTCATTACTCAATCAAATCAATGGAAAATGCCCGGCATCACCATGCCTGTTTACAAAACAAGCCCCGATGGTGCCAATGGCGTCAAATATTGATCAACGCCAGACCGTCACTTTTATATCCAGTTGTTTTACACCGGATTTATCGGATACGCAAAATGAACAAGCCCCAAGTGTCAGGAACACCACGCAAAGTTTCATTGACCGAAAAAGTCATCGCCAGCCTGCGTCACGAGATTGAAAGCGGTCAACGTGAACCCGGCACCAAGCTGCCGACGGAACCGGTTCTGACCGAACAGTTCGGGGTCAGCCGCACGGTCGTGCGCGAAGCGATTGCGGCTCTTAAGGCCGACGGGTTGCTCGAACCGCGCCAAGGGGCGGGTGTTTTTGTGCTATCCCCGCAGGCCCGCACCAATGAGACATCCATCTTTGCGGTTGATTATGCGCAGGTATCAGACGTTCTTGAAATTCTTGAATTGCGCATGGCGGTCGAAATTGAGGCCGCCGGCCTTGCCTGCACGCGAAGTTCCGTCGCCCAACAGACCAAGATTTACGAAGCCATGGCCAAGATGGAAACCGCCCTTGAAAAAGGTGAACCGACCGAGCAGGCCGATTTCGAATTCCATAGTGCGATTGCCGCTGCCACCAATAACCGCCGCTTTACCGAATTCCTTGAACATCTGGGCGATAAAACCATCCCGCGCGCGCAATTGCGCCGCCGCCCGCCAGAAGCCAAGGACCAAAAAGCCTATATGCAGATGATCACCGGTGAACATCGCCGCATTTATGATGCGATTGCCGCGCGCGACGAAGATACCGCCCGCAAGGCGATGCGCGATCACCTCAGCCAAAGCCAGACCCGATATCAGAAACTTCTGACCCAGCGATAAGCGGCGTTAGACCGCAATCGCCTGTGCCAGCGTCGACATGTCGGAAATAACAATATCGGCACCGGCTGCATAAAGACGCTGGCTGGCCCCTTCGCGGTCATCGGCATAATGCCCGCCGCCGACGAAACCGATACATTTCATGCCCGCCGCCCGCGCCGCCGTAACCCCGGCAACAGAATCCTCGATCACGATGGCATCACCCGGGGCATAGCCCATGGTGTGCGCCGCATGCAGGAAAAGATCCGGGGCCGGTTTGCCGTTTTTTACGAAATCGGCACTATAAACCCGCTCGTCAAACCATGGGCCAAGGCCCGTGACCTGCATGGTTTTTTCAAGCCGTTCGACCGAGCTGCTTGATGAAATGCAAAAGGCAATATCGCGTGCCTGAAGAACGGTCAGGACGGTTTCAATTCCGTCAATTTTGCTCAGATCGCGATCATACCGGTCAAATAGCATTTTATAGTAATACGGTTTGAATTCCGCACTGACATCGCGACCCGTGTGGGTTTTGATATATTCAATCGGTGCTGAACTTGACCGTCCGGTAAATCGGTCGGATACGTCGCGCAGACTGAGCGGCGCGTTGAAGTGCTCAAGCACGTCAACCAGTGTCGCCAGCGAGATCGGCTCGCTATTGACCAGCACCCCGTCGCAGTCAAACAGCACAACGCGACAGGCGTCAAACAGACCCTGGATCTCTGATGCTGATGTTACGATCCCGGTCCCGTCATCATCGCTCAGACCCTGGACGTTGTTTCCTCGGACTTTGTTTTCATTTGCCATGTTCAACCTGGCTTGTTTCGTTTGTGTTATCCCGACAGCCTAGCCAAACGGCAAGTTCAGCGTCAACAAAAATGAACATTTGACCAATTAATGAACTTTTGATCAACTCAGACCAAACTAAGCCCCGGCCAAGTCAGAAGCCACACCAGATACCAGACCAAACAAAAGATCACCCGGCATCGGAGATATTCCGCAAAGCCGGGGATAATGCGGAGGAAGACCCATCATGAGTCCCACTTATCCTTGCTTTGTCGGCGTGGATGTCGGCACCGGAAGTGCGCGCGCAGGCGTTTTTGACGCCAATGGCAAATTGCTTGGCAGTGCCGCACACGCGATTGCAATGAACCGGCCAAAGCCCAATTTCGTCGAACAGGATTCTGAAAATATCTGGCAGTCGGTCTGTCAGTCGGTACGTGATGCCATGGCCAAATCCGGGGTCCCCACTGACAAGGTCGCCGCCATCGGGTTTGATGCCACATGTTCGCTCGTGATCCGCGATCAGGATAACCGGCCACTGGCTGTCACCCCCAATGGTGCGGACAACTGGGATGTGATTGTCTGGATGGATCACCGGGCCGTGCGCGAGGCAGAGGAATGCACAGCCACCGGTGCCAAGGTTCTGGAATATATCGGCGGCACCATGTCGCCCGAAATGGAAATCCCCAAATTGATGTGGCTGAAACGCCATCACAATGCCGCCTGGCAGAAAATGGGCGCGGCGTATGATCTGGCCGATTTCCTGTCGTTCCGCGCCACTGGCAGCAATGCCCGGTCCTGCTGCACGGTGACATGCAAATGGACCTATCTTGCCCATCAGGATCAGCCATGGGATCGCGATTTCCTTAAAGCCATCGACATGGAAGATCTGAATGACAAGATCAACATGCATGACCCCGCCCTTGCTGTTGGCGAACTGATCGGATCGCTTTCCGAACAGGGGGCAGTTGATCTTGGTCTGACGACGGATTGTGTTGTCGGGGCTGGCCTGATTGATGCCCATGCCGGGGCGCTTGGCACACTTGGTGAATATCTGGATGGCAACCTTGATCAGCATTTTGCGATGATCGCGGGGACATCGACCTGCCATATGGCGCTGTCGCGCGAGCCCCGCTTTATCAAGGGGGTTTGGGGACCCTATTTCGGCGCGATTGCCCCGAACCTTTGGCTGAATGAAGGTGGGCAATCCGCGACGGGGGCGTTGCTTGATCATATCGTTGCCATGAATCCGTTTTCCCATGATATGGGCCGTGATGCCCATAAGCTTGCCGGTGAAAAACTGATGCCGATGATGGCGGAAAAAACCGATCTGGCACCGCGCCTGCATGTTCTGCCCGATTTTCATGGCAACCGATCGCCGCTGGCCGACCCGGAAGCCCTTGGCGTGATTTCCGGTCTGACACTGGATCAAAGCGAGGAAAGCTTCCTGAAGCTTTATTGGGCCACCGCCTGTGCGATTGCCTATGGCACGCGCCACATCATCGATGCCATGAACGATACCGGATATGACATCACCCACATCCATCTAAGCGGCGGGCATACCGCCAGTCAGGTGCTGGTGAAACTCTATGCGGATGTGACCGGCTGTACCGTGGTGATGTCTGATTGCGAAGAGCCGGTTCTGCTGGGATCGGCCATGTTGGCCGCCGGTGCCCTTGATGCGGAAGGTGGCCTTGCAAGGGCCGCGCGCCAGATGGCTGGCAAGGAAACCGCCCACGCACCAGATCCGTCAGCCAAGGCAGATCATGATCGTCGATACGCCATTTTCCATCAGATGCACACCCACCGTCAGCGCCTTGATAGCATGAGCAAAACCTGATTTTTGCCTGCCCAAAAGTACGATATCTACGCCGTTCGTACGGGTTTGGCGCGGTGCAGCCTATCCAAAAGGCGCTTGACGTCACTTTGGGTTGAGGTCAAAACAAAAGGGCCGATGCGTTTGCATCGGCCCTTTCTTTCGCACGCGCAACGGCGGGGTCGGGGGATCATGCAGATTGAAACTTTAAATCTGCACCGTCACGGCGTGATGCCGTTTAAGGCCAGCCTTTTTGACAAAGGCTGGCCTTAAATCTTATTCAGCCGGATGTTCGTGGGCTGCCTGTACTTCGCCGCGCTTGGTGCGGTTCTTGGCAAAGGTACCGACAATCAGAACAAAGAACAGCGGCACAAAGAAGATTGCCAGCACGGTTGCGGCAATCATCCCGCCCATCACACCGGTACCCACGGCCACACGGGCCCCGGCACCGGCACCGGTCGAAATCGCCAGCGGCACGACACCAAGGGTAAAGGCCATCGACGTCATGATGATCGGACGCAGACGCTGACGGGCGGCCTCGACGGTTGCATCAAGAAGGCTCATACCGTCGTCGTAAAGTTCGCGGGCGAACTCGACAATCAGGATGGCGTTCTTGGCCGACAAACCAATCGTGGTCAGGATGGCCACCTGGAAATAGACGTCATCGGGCAGACCACGCAGCATCGCCGCGATCACCGCACCAAGGACACCGAGCGGCACAACCATCATCACCGAAATCGGAATCGACCAGCTTTCATAAAGGGCAGCCAAGCACAGGAAGACGACGATCATGGACAGGGCATAGAGTGCCGGGCCCTGCTCGCCTGCTTCGCGTTCCTCATAGGACAATCCCTGCCATTCCAGGCCGATATCGCCCGGCAACTGTGAAACAAGCTTTTCCATTGCTGCCATGGCATCGCCAGACGCCACACCCGGTGCGGCTGCACCCTGAATGTTGAGCGACGACAGACCGTTAAAGCGTTCCAGACGCGGAGAACCATAGGTCCACTCGGTCGAGGAGACAGCCGAAATCGGTACCATCTCGCCCTTCTGGTTGCGGACATACCAGTAATCCATGTCTTCGGGCATCATGCGGTATTTGGCATCTGCCTGCATGTAAACCCGTTTGACGCGACCGTTTTCGATGAAGTCGTTGACATAGCTTGACCCCCAGGCCGCCGCCAGCGTCCGGTTGATATCAGCAAGGTTCACGCCAAGGGCGCTGGCCTTTTCCTGATCGATGTTGATGTTGAACTGCGGCGTGTCATTCAGACCATTCGGACGCACACCGACAAGACGCGGGTCCTGCGATGCCATGCCCAGAAGCTGGTTGCGGGCCGCAACCAGGGCATCGTGCCCATTACCACCGCGGTCAACAAGCTGCAGGTCAAAGCCGTTCGCCGTGCCAAGTTCGATAATGGCCGGCGGCGCAAAGGCAAAGACCATGGCTTCACGGATACCGGCAAACGCACCATAGGCACGGCCAATCACCGCATCGACCGATTGATCCGGACGCGTACGTTCCGACCAATCTTTCAGGTTCACGAAAGCAATACCCGCATTCTGGCCACTGCCCGCGAACGAGAAGCCGGCCACGGTGAACAGACCGTCGATATTTTCGGCCTCATTCTCCATAAAGTGGGTTTCAAGCTTCTTGAGAACCTCAACCGTACGCTCCTGCGAGGCACCGGCCGGCAACTGCACCATGGCGAACATGATGCCCTGATCTTCTTCGGGCAGGAACGATCCCGGCAGACGCCCAAACATCGCAACCAGAGCCGCAACCAGAATGCCATAGACAAACAGGTAGCGCCATTTGCGGTTCACAACGTGACCAACACTGCCCTGATAGAAGTTGTTGGTCTTGTCAAACCCGCGGTTAAACCAGCCAAACGGACCTTTTTTCTTGCTCGGATCCGTGTGACCGGGCTTGAGCATGGTCGCACAAAGGGCCGGTGTCAGAACAATTGCCACAACCACCGACAGCACCATGGCCGAAACAATGGTGATGGAAAACTGGCGATAAATCGCACCTGTGGACCCGGCAAAGAACGCCATCGGCACAAACACGGCCGACAGAACCAGCGCAATACCGATCAGCGCGCCAGTGATCTGCCCCATGGATTTACGCGTTGCTTCACGCGGCGGAAGCCCGTCTTCGTGCATCACACGTTCGACGTTTTCCACCACAACAATCGCGTCATCCACCAGAAGACCGATGGCCAGCACCATGGCAAACATGGTCAGCGTGTTGATCGAATATCCGAATGCCGCAAGGATCCCGAAGGTCCCAAGCAGAACAACCGGCACCGCAATCGTCGGAATAAGCGTCGCGCGCCAGTTCTGCAGGAACAGGAACATCACCAGGAAGACGAGGACAATCGCCTCAAACAGGGTGTGGACCACTTCCTCGATCGACACTTCAACGAACGGGGTGGTGTCATACGGATAGACGATCTCGATCCCTTGCGGGAAGAACGGTTTCAGTTCTGCCAGACGGGATTTTACCGCCTCGGCGGTATCAAGCGCATTGGCACCCGTCGCAAGGTTGATCCCGATACCGGTTGCCGATTCCGCATTGTAGCGCCCGACGATTTCATAGCTTTCGCCACCGATTTCGATACGGGCAACGTCCCCAAGACGAACTTGCGACCCGTCCGTTTCGACCTTCAGAAGAATGTTGGCGAACTCCTCAACCGTCTGCAGTTTGCTTTGCGCGGTAATGGTTGCGTTGATCTGCTGACCTTCGACGGACGGCGCACCGCCAATCTGACCAGCGGTGACTTCGGTGTTCTGCGCCTGAATGGCGGCATCAACATCCATCACCGTCAGGTTATAGGCCAGCATCTTGTTCGGATCGAGCCAGATGCGCATGGCATGCTGGGCACCAAATACCTGCACCGAACCAACGCCGTTCACACGGGCAATCGGATCTTCGACCGACGACACAACAAAGTCCGACAGGTCTTCGGCGTTCATCGAACCGTCAGAAGACACAAAGCCGACAACCATCAGGAACGAGCCCGATGATTTGCTGACCGTCACACCCTGTTCCTGCACTTCGCTCGGAAGGGAGGACATGGCAGCCTGCAGTTTATTCTGCACCTGAACCTGCGCGATGTCGGGATCGGCTTCGGGTTCAAAGGTCAGGGTCACTGTTGCCTGACCGTTACCCGACGAGGTCGAGGACATATAACGCAGATAATCAAGGCCGTTCATCTGTTGTTCGATCACCTGGGTGACCGTGTTTTCAACAGTTTTGGCCGAGGCGCCCGGATAGGTTGCCTCGATCTCGACAGAAGGCGGCGCGATCGATGGATATTGCTCCACCGGCAACTGCCAAAGCGACAGCCCCCCCGCCAGCATGATCACCAGGGCGACAACCCAGGCAAAGACGGGGCGATCAATAAAGAATTTTGCCATTGAATAAGTCCTTATTCGGCGGCTTTGGCGGTTTCAACAGGCTGCGGCGTAACAGGTGCACCCGGTCCGATGCGCTGGATGCCATCAACAATGACTTGCGCGCCATCTTCAAGACCAGCCGTCACCAGCCAATCCTGCCCCTGCGACTGTTCAATCGTCAGATCCTTGGACGCGACCTTGCCATCCTCGACAACATAGGCATAAGCCGAGCCATCCGGGCGGCGCATGACCGCTTTCTGCGGCACAAGGAACGCGCCTTCAAGGTGCCCCTGACGGACCTGACCGCGCACAAACATGCCCGGCAGAAGGGTTCCATCCGGGTTCGGGAAGACTGCACGCAAACGCACCGTACCGGTGGTTTCGTTCACAGTAACGTCCGAGAACTGCAAGGTGCCTGTGTGCGGGTATTCCGCACCGGTCGCATCAATGATCAGGTTGACCTCGATCTGGCCTTCGGTAACGCCCTTGATCCGGCCGTTCTGAATTGCCTGCTTGATCTTGAGCAACCGGCCACCGGCCTGCGTCACATCGACATAGATCGGGTCAAGCTGGGTAATCGTGGTCAGTTTTGCCGACTGATTGGCAGTCACAAGCGCACCTTCGGAATAATCAGACGAGCTGATCTGACCGGAAATCGGTGCGGTGACCGTGGTATAGGCCAGATCAATACGGGCCTGTTCCAGTTCCGCACGCGCAGCGGCCACAGCGGCCTTGGCCTGTGCTTCGGCCGCCACCGCATCGTCATAGGTTTGCTGGCTGACAGCCTGTGACTTGATCAGCGGGTCATAGCGCGAACGCGTCTTGGTCGTCTGATCAAGGGTGGCGCGCTGGCGGGTCAGTTCGGCCTGGGCGGCATCAACACGCGCCAGATAAACTTCCTGATCAATCATATAAAGCTGCTGACCGGCCTCAACAAACGCACCCTCGGTGAAGTTGCGTTCCTTGATAATACCGTCGACCTGGGGGCGAATGTCTGCTTGGCGGAAGGCCACAGTACGGCCCGGCATTTCTTCAACCAGGCCAACCGTCTGGGCGTTCAGCGTGACAGTGCCGACCGGCGTCGCCTGCGGTTGCTGCTGGGCGTTGGCTTGCTGCCCGCCGCCTTCATTCTGTTCGCTGCAGGCTGCTACAAGCACGACAAGCGCTGCCAAACCAGCGAATTTCAAACTAGATCGCATGGACAAAATGCTTATTCCTTCTAAGTCCCTGCAAAGCAATGTGGTGGACGCTTTGCCATTGCATTCATGAATACTGTACGGTACAGTACACTTTGTGCACTGCACGATCAAGACCCAATAACAGCAGAACTGACAAAGATGAGCGAAACGCCAGAAAAGCATGAAAAACAACACGCTCGCGGTACAGCACGCCGTCGCGCAATGATGGATGCTGCATGGGCGTTATTGCTTGAACGTGGCTTTGCCGGTGTCACCCTGAACGACGTCATCTCTCAATCGGGCGGGTCGCGCACAACCCTTTACGAAGCTTTCGGCGGAAAGGATGGCTTGCTTGCCGCTGTCATGACCGAGCGCTGCAAGGAATTCTCCGCCGAACTGCATATTTCGCTGGAAACCGACCTCCCTCCCCGTGATGCCCTGACGGACTTCGGCACGAAACTGGCCCAGAAGATTGTAACCGAGGAAGTCGCCCGCTTCACCCAAATTCTGTATTCCGAAGGACAGCATTTTCTACCCCTGATAGAGAAGTTCTTTGAAGTCGGTCCCGACAGCACACGCAAACACCTTGCAGACTATCTTTCGCGGCAACAGAAACTCGGCCGGATTAAAATTGAAGACCCGGACCATTCGGCAGAGATGTTTGAATCGATGATTATCGGCGACTGGCAATCGCGCATCATGAAACACAACCCGCGCCCCCCGATGACAGATCAGCAGATCAGCGCACGTGTATCGCGTGCCGTTGAAACCTTCCTGTGTGGCATCGCAACACCCGAAACGCGCGAAATGTTCGGCTGTGGCAGTTAACCTCCGCTTGTTTCCGAGTAACGTCAGGCACTAATAACGCCACCCTCCTGACAGCATCCTGTCAGTTGTGATGAAACACAGCGCCTGCTCGAAACAAGTGCCCCGCGTCAGATCAAGTTGATTTTGCCCTAACATTACCAAATTTGCGATAGACTCTGGGACGTGTTGCCATGATGGCGACGCAGAACTGCACATCACGTCACGTAAAAGGACCCCGTCATGCAGTTGCGAAAGGCACTTACCGGCTTTGGCGTTCTTGCGATTTCCATTGCAAGTCTTGCGACCCGTGCACAGGCAATTTCCATCGAGGATGCCCGCACTGCCGTCGATGCGATCCTGATGCAATCAGGCATTTCCGCGACCGAGGTCGATGCACGTACGATTGACGGGAACGCGGTTGAGCTCGTATATGATGCTATTTCCCTTGATCTCAACGGTTATTCCACCCCGCGCCAGCTGGTGATGGATGATGTTCTGGTTTCTGTGCGCGATACCGACAATTCAGATCAGGTTGACCTTGACGTCAAACTGCCAGAACAGGCCAGGATGCTGGCCGAAGCAACCAGCGACCAGCGCGAACTGACGCTCCGCAATGCCGGCGGGTATCTGCGCTGGGATACAGCGCGCAATGTGCCTGTCACCTTTGACGGCTTCGCCGATTTTCTGGTTGGCGAAGAACCCGTCTCGCGCAAGCACTGGATGATGAACGGCCTGATCATCCAATGGCTGCCTGAAATGGCGCGTATTGCCTGGCAGGCGGCCGAATGGACCGGACCAAACCGGGAAAAACGCGGCTCGATCAAATCGACCAATTTCACGCTGTATCCCGGTGAGGACGGCAACACCCGACTTGATTACGCCCATGATGGTTTGTGGCTGCCAAGCCTTCTGCAGCCGCGCACGGTGCGGGTAAAAACCAGCAGCGACGGACTTCCATGGTCAGACGCCCAGCCAATCATTGAAAAGGGCTTCCACGACATCCTGACAGGAACCGCCCCGCGCTTTGCCCGCCGCCAAATCGGCGATGCGCTGTGGAAAAAGGCAGCCCAGAACGGCGCGCCGGTCAAAGTTGACGAATTCTATGTTGAATCCCGTGGCCTCGAAGCACTCGGATCTGGCGAGTTCCTGGCACAGGCCGCCGCACGCTATGGCTTCACCGGTGATTTTGACTTCCGGCTTCTGGGCCAGGACAAGCTTGTTGATTTGCTTGGCACCCCTGACAGCCCGACGCTTCTGGGCGCACTTGTGCCATTTGCCGTTAATGGACTTGCCGCCGGACGCCCCGGCCCGCAAGGCACGACCGAATATGATGGCCAACTGCTACCCGATGGCCGGGTTGTGGTCAATGGCCTGACGGTGTTTCGCACAGCGGATGGCAGCTAACGGTTGCCTTGGTTGCTTTTTTAAAGTCGACATCCTGTCATTTCTTCGCTGCGACAAAGTCTGCATTGCGGGCAAACGCGCCGTTGCGTGATCTTGCACGAAGGCGCCGACTGGATGATTTGGCCCAAAAAGGCCTTAGGAAATTCGTTACCTTGGCTTGCTATACCGGCGATTAGAACAGATTCAAAATCGCCATCAGGGAGCCCTCCATGCAGAAAACCAGCCTTGTCATCCTGTTGACCGGTGTTGTCGCCTTGGGCATGTGGGGGATCAGCGACTATATGGCGCACAAGGGCGAGGCATATGGCAATGTCGAACGCGGCCAATCAATTGCCGAGCAGACCTGTTTGCGCTGCCACACCAAATTCGAAGGCGATTCCCTGCCAGATCCAAATGTAACCGATGCCCCGGCCCTTGCCAGTTTTGGCCAGCGCTGGCCGCTTGAAAACCTTGAAGAGGCCCTTGCCGAAGGCATCACGGTTTCGCATGAAAGCGTGACCATGCCGGAATTTTCCTTCACGCCCGAAACCATCGCCGATCTTCTGAGCTATATGGACAAGCTCACGCAAAAAGCGAATGAAGCCACCAAACAATAAACCTTTGCGAGCCCCCCCCTTTTAACAATTTGACCAACTAGCCATATAGAACACACCGCCACATTCCCGATATCGGAGACGGCCTTGTTCTACCGGCTTGTTGTTGTTCTGACGTTCTTGCTTTTGCCACTTGTCGCAAGGGCACAGGAATCACTTTTGATCGCCACAAATATTTATCCTCCCTATGTCAATGACGATGTGGAGAACAGCTTCTTGCCCAACCTGTTTACCGAAATTGGCGCAAGAATGGGGGTCAGGTTCCGCTTTGAGATTATGCCCTGGCGCCGATGCCAGCAGGAAGTAGAAAACCATAACGCGTGGGGCGCTATCCCTTATCGCAAGACCGAGCTCCGCGAGCAGACCTTTGCCTTTTCTGATCCGCTGTATTTGCAAGATTCCCATTTCTTTGCCTATGACAAACACGGCAACGAACCACGTTATAACTATGCCGAGCTTGCCGACTTACGCGGCTATCGGATAGGTGGCGTGTATGGCTACTACTATGAAAGCTGGTTCGAGGAAGCCGGTCTTAATGTCGATTATGCTCATTCCGAAGAGCAGAACTTAAGGCGCCTTCAACTCGGGCGCATCGACCTTTTCCCGACAGCAACCACCATCGCGTGGTATCAAATTCGTCAATTGTTCCCACCTGAAGAAGTGGCAAACTTCTATACGCTGGAAACCCCATTGATTGACGGGGCAGGCCTGCATTTAATGACGTCCAAGACCTTTCCAAACAATGACGTATTGCTCAAGCGCTTCAACGAGGCCATGGCAGAGATCAAATCATCGGGCACCTATACCCAGCTTGTAGAGAAACATGGATTGACGCTGCGTTACTGATCGCGCCTAGAGGAAATCAGGCCATGACAGGGGTGCAGCCCCGCCATGACCTGTAACACGGCAACCACGAACACCGCACAGTCGTTCGCAGTTACCGGCGCTATGCCAATCTGGCAAAGGCCCAGCGCCAGGCCGGGTCCGGCTCGATGCCAAAAATGTCTTTAAGCGTCTGGGGAATATCCCCGACGCTGAGCGTGTGTTGTTCTTCCTCGCCGGTGACCAGCCGGATGTTCAGACGGTTATTGAGCAGGGTAAAGCGGGCAAACGGGGCAGAACGTGCGACCATAAGCGTCTTGCAAAAAACGCTGTCCGGGTGATCTGATGCGTACCAGTTCATCACCTCGTAATCGATATCCGGAACCGGCGCGATATCGACCTCGTGCACAGCCTTCCAGACGCCATCGCGTTCCAGTTCAATCCGATAGCTGTGTGCCCCCTTGGTTACACGGTATGTGTCATGCGGGGTCGATTGCGGCGTTTCGACATCAAGCAACAACGGCCCGGTCGGCACGCAACCACCCAATCCAACATCGGCAAGCCATGCTTCGCCGTCGATCATCACCCGGTTGGCCATGTGACAGCGCGGACGGGGCATATCGTTTGGGCCATAGCCCCATAACACCCGCCCGGCCAGACCTTCGACCTCAAAGCCAAGGCTGCGCAACACCCGGCGAAACAGGCCGTTTTGCTCAAAACAATAGCCACCCCGTTTGTCATGAATCAGCTTTTGATCGACGCGCTCCGGATCGATGCTGATGGGCGCGTCATTGAACACATCAATCGCTTCGAACGGGATGGTTGCCGGATGCATCGCATGCAGGGTTTGCAAAACTTCCAGTGTGGCTTCGCGCGGGCCGTCATAACCGATCCGGGCAAAATAGGCATCGAGATCCACTTCCTGTTTCGGGCGTTTGATCGGGGCGGCCCAACTGGCATTGATCCGGCTTTGCAAAGCGTCATGGTCTGGTGCGACCAGGGCGTTATGGGTGACGGGCTGGTGGCTATTCATCACAATGCTCCATTCCTTTGACGATGTCTTTTCATCATCGTTTGATCTCATGAAGCAGGACGATAGAACCTCAACCTATGTTACGGTCAAACGCAAAAAATCGAAAAATTTTAAATCGAATAATCTTCGAACAATTTCGGAAATTACGGCCCATTAAGAATATCAACAGCCATAATCACGCCCTGTAAAAGCAACAATCCACCTTTTCCACGCACGATATAGAGCTTTTGCGCGACAGATTGCGTGCGCCTGTGATATTTGAGACTCTTGAAACGTTGAAACACACGGTCGCCATGGATCGACACAAGATCCCGTTATAAGGCTGACCTTTGGAAACGTCGCTTTATCCACCCAAGACGGGTCGCAAAAGATCCGCTTGTCAGACAGGAAAGTTACGATGCGCACTGTTTATGTGAACGGCGAGTTTTTGCCGGAAACCGAAGCAAAGATTTCGATTTTTGACCGATCCTTCCTGTTCGCCGACGGCGTGTATGAGGTTACCTCGGTCCTTGATGGCAAGCTGATTGACTTCATGGGTCATATGAAGCGCCTGGAACGCTCGCTCAAGGAACTGAAATTCGATTTCAAACCCGATATCGACCAGCTTCTGGAAGCGCACCGCGAACTGGTGAAACTCAATGACATCACCGAAGGCCTGATTTACCTTCAGGTATCGCGTGGCTCTGCCGGTGACCGTGATTTTGCGATCTCCAAAACCACGCCGCCGACCATCGTGATGTTCACGCAAAGCAAATCACTGATCAATTCGCCGCTGGCTGAACGTGGTCAGAAGATCATGACCTTCCCCGACATCCGCTGGCGCCGCTCGGACATCAAGACCGTCCAGCTGCTTTATGCGTCGCTTCTGAAAACCGACGTCGCCGCACAGGGCAAGGACGATGCCTGGATGGTGCTGGATGGTTACATCACCGAAGGTTCAAGCAACAACGCCTATATCGTCACCAAGGACGGCACGATCGTCACCCGCGAACTGTCGACCGACATCCTGCATGGCATCACGCGCGCATCGGTTCTGAAATGTGCCGAGGAGCTGCAGCTGAAAGTCGAAGAACGCCACTTCACGGTCGAAGAAGCCCAGAATGCGGCAGAGGCCTTTTCCACCTCGGCTTCTGCCTTTGTATGCCCGGTTGTCGAAATTGATGACAAGCCGATTGGCGATGGCGTTCCGGGCCCGGTCGCCAAGCGCCTGCGGGAGATCTATATCGACGCCAACCGCAAGATGGCACTCTGATCTGCCTTGAAAAGCTTTGAATGATCGTCTCCTCAATGTCGATCAAACTGCAAAACGCCGCCCGTTTTCGGGCGGCGTTTTCTTTTGCATCGGGGTTTGATTTGCGGGGTTTGATTTGCGTTTCAAACCGTCGCCTGCATCGCGGCAAGTTCTTCTTCGGTAAAGTCCGCTGCCAGGGTGACGTCCTTGCCGGCTTCAAGCACCGCCAGACGTTCGGTCAATGCCGCGCGCACACCGGCATAGGCATCCGAGCCCAGCAACAGGCGAAATGGCATTTGGGGTGCATCCGAAGCCACAATCATTGCATCAACCATCCGGGCCGGATCGCCCTTGATCACCCAGTCACCGCCAAAGGCCGCCTCTTTCAGGTCATGGGCCGGTGTACCGTCATAGGCACTGATCGGGTCGGGAAAGACGATAGAATTGATAAAGGATGTGCGGGTCGGACCCGGCTCAACAATCATGAAGCTGATGTCAAACGGCGCGACTTCCTGGGCGACTGATTCAATAAAGCCTTCAATGCCCCATTTGGTCGCGTGATACAGGCTAAAGCCCGGATAGGCGATCTGCCCACCTTCGGAGGATACCTGAATGATGCGCCCGGACCCTTGCGCGCGCAGATGCGGCAAGGCCGCCTTAATCAGGACAATTGATCCGAGAAGGTTGGTATCAATAATCTGGCGCATCTGATCAATGCCGGTTTCCTCAGCCGCACCAAGAATGCCATAGGCAGCGTTACTCACGATGAAATCAATCCGCCCGACATCGGCAAAGGCCTTATCAACCGTGGCCTGAACCGCATCGGTATCGCTGACATCAAGATGTGCAACACGCAGCCGCTCACCATATTGCGCAACCAGTGCGTCAAGCGATCCTTCGCGCCGCACGGTGGCGATCACCCGATCGCCACGTGCCAGCAGTTTTTCCGCCAGCCCACGACCAAACCCGGACGATGCACCGGTAATCAACCATGTCTTGTCCATGTCAGTTCCTTTCTGTCTTGCTCTGAACATGGGGGGACTATAGAAACCAATGATTGATGTGATAACTGCGCTTAATTCGGATAGGTTAGTGAAAATATGCCAACAATCAGCCAGCCGACCTTAAATGACATGCGCTTCTTCATCGCCGTTGCCGAACATCGCAGCTTTCGCAAGGCGGCTGATGCGATGGGTGTTGCGCCCTCAACCCTCAGCCATGCGCTGCGCAACATGGAAAGCAATCTTGATATCCGTCTGTTTCATCGCACCACGCGCAGTGTTTCGCTGACCGAGGCGGGCGAACAGCTTCTCGATCGGTTGCGCCCGGCGTTGCTTAACCTTGAAGAAGCCATGGGCACGGTTGATAGCTTTCGCAGTGGCGGCCCGTCGGGCACGGTACGCATCAATACATCCGATGGGGCTGCGCGCCTTTTGACCCGCCATGTCGTACCGGAAATGCGCAAACGATATCCGGATGTGGCGATTGATCTGGTGACCGAGGGACGGCTGGTCGATATCGTCGCGGGCGGTTTTGATGCCGGGGCACGATTGGGCGAAACCGTGCCGCTTGATATGGTGGCGGTGCGCTTTGGCCCGCCATTTCGCTTTGTCGCGGTTGCGTCACCGGATTATTTCAAAACCCGTCCCCGCCCCGTTGTGCCCGATGATTTGCACAGCCATGATTGCATCCGCCATCGCTTTCCCAGCGGCAAGATCTATCACTGGGATTTCGAAAAGCAGGGTCAGGAAATCTCGATTGATGTTTCCGGCTCGCTGACGCTCGATCGACATGATCTGATGGTCGATGCCGCCCGACAGGGTCTTGGCATTGCCTACGTGTCCGAGATTTATGCCGCGCGCGCCATCGCCAGTGTTGATCTTGTGACGGTGCTCGATGACTGGCTGCCCGAAATTCCGGGGCTTTTCCTGTATTACCCGGATCACCGGCGCGTTCCCCCACCCTTACGCGCCTTTATTGATGTGATGAAATCGCTCGACCAAGTATTGCAAACCGGATATCTGGAACGGGATATCTCATTTGAAAAATGATAAAAACCGGATCAAAACGCGGGGAAACGGGCGATGACGTCCAGCAATACATCACGCCAGAACAACCTTGCCGGCATCATGACGATGTGTGGCGGGGTGGCAGCGTTGTGCATCAATGATGCGCTGGCCAAAAGCCTGATGGATCATTATTCCCCGTTTCAGATCATCTTCATGCGCAACATGATCACGCTTCCCTTTGCCTTTTTGCTGGCCTTGAAAATGGGCGGCTATCATGGATTGCGCTCACACCGGGTGGGTGTGCATTTCATGCGTGGTGTGATCTGGATTGCCGCCACGGTCATGTTCTTTACCAGCATCCATCACCTTGGCCTGGCCGAGGCAACGGCACTGGCCTTTGTCGCCCCGCTTTTCATCACTGCCCTTTCGGCGATCTTCATCGCCCGTGTCGGCTGGCGGCGCTGGCTTGCCGTCAGTGTCGGTTTCATGGGTGTTCTGGTGATTGTCCGTCCGGGTGCGGCAACGTTCGAAGTCATGTCGCTGCTGCCGATTGCGACAGCACTTGCCTATGCGCTGTTGATGCTAAGCGCCCGCTTTGTCGACACGCGCGAAACCATGTGGACGCTCCTGCTTTATCTCAGCCTGACCAGCGCCATTCTGACCTGCATTCCTGCCTTGTTTGTCTGGACATCGGTAAGGCCTGAGGACATCTGGCTTTTTGTCGCGATTGCGGCTTTTGGCTCGGTCGGGATCACCATGATCACACAGGCGTTTCGTTTTGCCGAGGCACCCACCGTGGCCCCGTTCGACTACACAGCACTCATCTGGGCCACCGCCCTTGGCTGGCTGTTCTGGGGCGAAACGCCCGATATGCTGACCTTTGTCGGCGCTGCGATCATTACCGCCAGCGGCCTCTTCGTCATCTTCCGCGAAAGCAAGGTGGCGGCAGAAAACTAGTCGCGGGGTTTAACACCATAGGTCCGCATGGCCCCGTCGCGCATGTCGGCCTCGGTAACGTCCTTTTTGAAACGGTAGCTGGGGGCAAGGATTTCATTGGCCTTGCTGACCATGACATCAAACAGGGTCGCTACCCGAAAGGCATCCCCGGCCATGTCCTGCAAGATGACCTGGCGTTCGTCAAACCCCGCATCGCCTTTGCACATCAGGGTTGCCGATCCATAAAGCTGCCAGCCGCGCTGGGAAAACACATCCACGAAACTCACACAAACCTGCGGATTGCGCGCGATATTCTGAACCGATTGCGGGGAAGCGATATTGGCAATGATAATGCGGTCTTCCCCAAAGCACGCAAAGATTTCCTTGGGACTGACCGACGGCCCGGCATCGGAACTTGTTGCCATCCAGCACAAAACCGAACGATTGGCGTAGTCACGGATCTCATCGGTCAGCATGGCAGTCTCCGCCAAAATCGGGGCTGCTGATTACCAGCAGAAATCCCCCATCGCATAGGTGATGTGTCGGCCCGTGGCGGCCAGCAGCGCATCAAGCTTTCCCCGTTCCGGAAGCGTACCACGCGGCGCACCGAGTTCATCGGCGTGAATGCCGCCGGTGACGAGGGCGACGTCCAGACCGGCATTGTTTGATCCGGCAATATCGGTCGAAATGCTGTCACCCACCACCAGAAGCTTGGCGTCCGGGCCCTTGTCAAACATCTGCAGGCAGAAGTCATAGGCACTTGCCAGTGGCTTGCCTTCCCAGCGGACATTCCCGCCAAGTTCTTCATAGCGTCCAGCAATCGCACCGGCACAGATGATGCGGTTGCCACCGCGGATCACTTCACGGTCCGGGTTCGGGCACAGCACCGGCAGATCGCGGGCAAGCAGTGAATGCAGAAGGTCTTCGTATTTTGAAACCGGGTCATGATCATCATTCGGACCGGTAACCAGAACCCAGTCGGCATCACCCACTTCGGTGACAATTTCGACATCTTGATTTTCAAACATCGACATGTCACGCACCGGCCCCACCATCAGGACCTTGCGCCCCAACTTGGCGTACCAGGGATCGCTGCGTGCAACCAGCTGGGCATAGGCGACCTCGCCCGATGCGACTGCGGGACCATACAGATCACGCGAAATGCCCATATCTTCCATCCGCTTGACCACGACCGAGGAACGACGCGGCGCGTTGGACAGAAGCGCAACCGGAATGCCCGCTTCCTTAAGGGCTGTCATCGCGGCAATCGAGTTCGGATAGGGTGTCACCCCGTCATGCACCACGCCCCACAGATCAAGGATCACGGCATCATATTTGCCAATCACCTCGGACAGGCCATTGATCATTTCATAGGAGGCGGTTTGCATGCGTATATCCGTTTCAATTTGACACCTGAGAGATGCGGGTCGAGATTCCCGCCCGCGCGGGAATGAAAATATGTTGTATTGGCACCGTCATCCCCGCGAAAGCGGGGATCTTGCACCACAAGCTCGATCTTTAAGCTCAGTCTTTCTTGGCGGCCTCGGCCTCGCGCGCGGCGCGCGCCTCGTCCACCGGGATGCTCTTGCCCGAAATTTCCGGGAAGGCGGCACCGACCGCATCGGACACATTGGCAAAGCCATCCTTGCGCAGACGCCGCGACAGGTCTTCCTTGATCTCGGTCACCAGTTCCACACCGTGATAAACCAGCGACGAATAAAGCTGCACCAGCGATGCGCCGTTCAGGATCTTTTCATAGGCATCCTTGCCCGACGCAATCCCGCCGACCCCGATCAGGGGCACCTTGCCCTCTGTCAGACGATAGAAATCAGCCAGAACCTTGGTGGAAGGCTCCATAAGTGGCGGGCCGGAAAGGCCACCCTTTTCATCCTGATCATAGGAATTAAGCCCAACCGGCCGATCAATCGTTGTGTTTGACACGATCATGCCATCAAGCCTCACCTTGGTGACAACGGCCGCGATGTCGGATTTGTCTTCCTCGGTCAAATCTGGTGCGACCTTAAGCAACACCGGAACGCCCTTGGCAAAGGAATTCCGCGCCTTGATCACGGCCTTAAGCAGCTTTTCAAGCGGGGCGCGCCCCTGAAGGGCACGCAGGCCCGGCGTATTGGGCGAAGACACATTGACGACAAGATAATCAGCATAGCGACCAAGGGCCTCAACCCCCTTGGCGTAATCATCGGCCGCGTCATCGGAATATTTGTTTTTGCCAAGGTTGGCGCCAAGAATACCCCGCCGTGCGCGTTTGCGCAGGCGATTGGCAACGGCCTCCGCCCCGTCATTGTTAAAGCCCATGCGGTTGATCACCGCGCGGTCGGAATAAAGCCGGAAAAGACGGGGTTTCGGATTGCCCGGTTGCGGCAGCGGTGTGACAGAACCGATTTCAACAAAGCCAAACCCGTGCGCCAGCATCTGATTGGGAACTTCGCCGTTTTTATCAAAACCCGCCGCAAGCCCGACCGGGTTGGCGAATTTGCGCCCGAACACCTCGGTCTCAAGGATCGGGCTGGCGTCCGTCGCGTCATCATCGCGCGGCACCAGATTGTTTTTCAATGCCCAGATGGCCAGACCATGGGCGGTCTCGGCATCGATCCAGCGGACAATCGGCAAAACCAGTGACTTATACCACCCCACGCGTCACACTCCGTGCTTGAAAAGACATGCCCTTTTCTTACGCGCACGACTGCGATTGGGCAAGGATCAATAGCGGGAATTCGCTGTAATCGGGCCCATCATGTCATGCGTTTTCGTTCATGCGTTCATCGAATGCGGCGCGCGCGGCTTCGACTTCGGGCATCTTTTCCTTTGTCCAAAGATAGAGCGCCTTGAACGGCCCGATCAGGGTTCTGCCAAGCGGGGTGATTTCATATTCGACAGCCACGGGCGATGTCGCAATGACATTGCGCGAGATAATCCCGTTGCGTTCAAGCTTGCGCAGGGTCTGGGTCAGGGCCTTTTGCGTGATGCCTTCAAGCCCGCGCTTGATCGCATTGAACCGCAGCGGCCCGTCGGCCAGCACGGCCAAAATCATCATCGACCATTTATCGGCAATCTGGTCAAACAGGCCCCGGCACGGGCAATCCTGCCGGAATTCCTTGATTGAACATTCTTTCATTTCCATGGCCGGATCCTTCCAAAACGCTTCAACTGCGCCCCGCTGATACAGCCTCAACCGGCGGTGTGCAGTTTCCTTGAGTATACCTGGTTACCTCAAGGTGCCTGATTGACACCAAGTATATAACATATATCTAGTTGCCGTCATAGACTTTCATGAACCGGAGACTTCCGTGATGACGAATACAGATATTCTGTTTCAGCCGTTCAAACTGAAAACGCTGGAACTGCCCAACCGCATCGTGATGGCGCCGATGACCCGCTCCATGGCCGAAAACGGTATTCCGGGCGCGATCAACGCCGAATATTACCGCAAGCGCGCCGAAGGCGGCGTTGGCCTGATCCTGTCAGAAGGCACCGTGGTCGACCGTCCGGCATCGCGCAACCTGCCGGGTATTCCGTTCTTCCATGGCAATGCTGCCATGGCCGGGTGGAAGGCCGTCGCCGATGCCGTGCATGGCGCTGGTGGTAAAATGGGCCCGCAGATCTGGCATACCGGCTCCACCCGAACCCCCGATGGATGGGAACCGGATGCCCCGGTCGAAAGCCCGTCGGGCCTTGTCGGCCCGGATGATCCGCGCGGCAACACCATGAGCGATGCGGACATTGCTGATACCATCGCGGCCTTTGCCAAGGCGGCCCTTGATGCCAAGAATGCCGGGTTTGATACCTTTGAAATCCATGGCGCGCATGGCTATCTGATCGATCAGTTCTTCTGGTCGGGCACCAACCTGCGCACTGATCGTTTTGGCGGCAAGACCATTGCCGAACGCGCCACCTTTGCGCGCGAAGTGGTTGCGGCCATGCGGGCGGCCGTGGGTCCGGACTTCCCGATCATCCTGCGTGTCAGCCAATGGAAACAGCAGGACTTTACCGCCCGGCTTGCGACAACGCCTGATGAAATGACGTCCTGGCTTGCCCCGCTGGTTGAGGCTGGTGTCGATATCATCCACGCGTCGCAACGCCGTTTCTGGGAACCGGAATTCCCCGAAATTGATGGTGAAAAGGGCCTGAACTTTGCCGGCTGGGCCAAGAAACTGACCGGCGCGCCAACGATTTCGGTCGGCTCTGTCGGTCTGTCATCGGACTTCATCGGCGCGTTTTCCGGCGAAGCCTCCGAAAAATCCAGCGTCGATGACCTGATCGAGCGCATGGAAAAGAACGAGTTCGATCTGATCGCGGTTGGCCGTGCGCTGATCACCGATGCCCAGTGGCCAAGCAAGGTCAAAAGCGGCGCCTTTGACAAGCTCGAAGACTTCAACCCCTCTGCGCTGGCAGAACTGGTGTAGGTCCGCTACACCATCCCCCCCCTGTTGTGCCACGCAAAAACAGCCCGCCACTTCCCCGGCGGGCTGTTTGACATTGGACACCAGATTTATCTGCGACCTCAAACCTGCGCGATAATCTGAAACAGGAAAATCACGGTCCCGGCTGTCAAACCAAGGGCGGCGAGCATCAAAAGCCCGTCACTGACAAGGATGGCCAGACCGAAGGCCGCAATCGCCGTCATCGGGGCGACACCGGCAAAGGGTACCAGTTCAAACACCGGCACAAAAAGCGACAGCAGCAAACACATGAGCGCTGCGACGCGAACGGCAATACCACTGCTGAGCCGTTCAAACCGGCCACCAAACCAGCGATCCATGCGTGCGGCCACCGGATCAATCCGATCCAGTCCCGCACAGACCTTGTCGCCATCAAGCGTGCGCTTTGCCAGAACGTCGGGCAGCCACAAATAACTGCGCCCAATGATGATTTGCAGGGAAAACACCGCTATGAGCAGGGCAAGCAAGGCCGGCACCAGCGGAATACCCGAAATCGGCGACATGCCAATCAGGCCCGGCACCAATAGAAACGGCCCCTGACTGCGTTGACCCAACTCGGCAACGATATCCCCGACGGAGATGCATTGGTCACCGGCCGCGCGTTTGCCGATCCGCGCAACAATCTCCTGCACGGATGAGTTCTGATGATCTGCCATCACCTGCACTTTCGGCTGTCAGTGGGGCGGGCATCGACGGGGCGATTATAACTGGAAGTATTGTACATGGTGTCAAAACGCCTGACGCCCCCGGTTGTTTCCAACCAATTGCGCCAGAACAATGCATAAGGCCTGCGATCATGGTTCGATCACCCGATGCCACAGCTTGATATCGATAAACTGAAAGCCACCCTCGCCGCGCGAAGCCCCGGCCCGTTTCATTTCCATGAAATCTTCGGGCCTGACTGGAATGGGCTTTATATCGGTGACAAGGTCAAACTCGGCCACGCGTTTCCAGGCTCAGGACCTATTAATTTTGTTTGAATGGTTCTCCGGATTTGTGCGGATACGCGAAGCAAAGCCGCAGGAAGATATGAATCGTTCAAGGTTTTGCGACAAAGTAGCCCGTGCAAATCCGGAGAATCCGAAGGACAGACGTTATATTTGCAACTTCCTGCGTCAAACCCCTTGGCCGGGATACCAGCCCGCCCGGCGGGATTTTCCTTGGATTTCACAAATATAACGTCTGCCATTCAGACAAAATCAATAGGCCCTGAGCCTAACGCCGTGCGCGCCGGGAAACTCCCCGGCGTGATTGATACCGGCACCAAGAAGGGCGGCGGGCGTTTATATCTGTGGAAACCGCGCGGGATTTAAGTCCGGCGCGTTGCGGCGGGGATGGCGCAGATCAACGCAGGTCTTCGGGCAAGATATGCACACCGTTTTCATCAAGGCGAATGTCATCGACCTTGGTGACGTGCTCGACCGACAGCACGTCATAAAGATGCGGGAACAGTGTGCCGCCACGGGCCGGTTCCCATTTCAGCTTTGCTTCGATTGGCGCGACAGGGACGCGCAAAAGCTTCAAATGGTCCCGCCCCTTGTAGTGCAGGGCCAAAGTTGCCGCCAGCGTGTCCTGGGTCGAGAAATGGATAAAGCCATCGGCGATATCGTGCGGCGCACCGTCATATTGTCCGGCACTAAGGGCCTCTGCCCATTCATCCGAACCCAGTACGCGATAGATCATGTCATCAGTTGTATTTGTCATGGCGGGAATTTAGGCAGACGCAACCAAAACGGCAAGCCTATTTCATCTGATCTTTAAGCCAGCCCAGAAGTTTCGCATGGCGCTCCGTCTTGGCAAATTCAGGACTGCAAACCAGCCAATAGGCCGATTTCATCGAAACCGGCTTGCCGACCGCCTCAAGGAACCCTTGCGCGATATCGCCTTCAATCAGAAGGGTGCGACCCAGCCCGATGCCCATGCCATTGATTGCCGCCTGCAACACCAGATCGGCACGGTCAAAGGCCAATGCCCTGAAATCCGCATCAAAGCTTACCCCGGCCTTCGCGCAATAATAGCCCCAGCTGAAATCGGTGCCATCACGCTCCCCCACCGCATCCTTAAGCAAGGTAACGTCAGGATCGCCAAGAACATCTTCAAGCCCCCTGCCCCCGCCGACATAGCCCGGACGGGCGACCGGCATGATCTCGGCCTTTTTAAGCAAGCTGGAATGCAAACCGGGATACGGCCCGGTGCCAAAGCGGATGGCGGCATCAATCGTGCCAGCACTGAAATCCACCGGTCGGTCATTGACATCCAGTGCAATCTCAAGCCCGGCCTCCTGCGCGCTTGCCAGATTGGGCAATACCCATTTCATCGCAAGTGCGGATGCCACCGACAGGCGCACCGTGCCTTCCGTCCGGAATTTTTCCAGCCGGTCAAACGCCCCATCCCAGACACCCACCGTTTCAATTGCCGCCGCACACAGCACCCGGCCATATTCGGTCGGCGTGATCTGGCGCGTGGTGCGTTCAAACAACGCAAAGCCAAGCGCCTCTTCAAGCTGGGTAATCCGGTGACTGATGGCCGATTGATGCACGCCCAGCTTTTCGGCCGCCTTGCTGAAACTGTTTTCACGCGCAATCGCGGCTAACACCGGGGCCAGGGGGCTCACCCGTCCGATCAGATCCGCCTGCGACATTTCATGAGATTTCTTCATCTATATATGAGTCCAGAATCCCTGCTGAATTGTTTAAAACAGTCTCAACAGAGATTTTAACAGGAATAGAGTCATGAGTACATCTCAAGAAAATACCCAAACCGTCCCGGTGCAGATCGTCAATGCGTTTGTAAAAAATGGTCAGGGTGGCAACCCGGCCGGTGTCGTGCTCGATGCCGATCAATATAGCGATGATCAGAAACTTACCATCGCACAGAAAGTCGGCCTGTCGGAAACCGCCTTTGTCTCGAAATCCGAGACCTGCGGCATCAAGCTTGATTTCTTTACCCCGACCAAACGCATCGCCCATTGCGGCCATGCGACCATCGCGACATTCTCCTACCTCGCCGAACTGGAACGCTTTGGCGATGGCGAAACATCAAAGGAAACCGTCGATGGCCCGCGCAAGATCATCCTTGATCACGGCATGGCCTATATGGAGCAACTGGCCCCGACCTACACCTCGGCCAGCAAGTGGGTTGATCAGGGTGTCACGCTGTGTGATGTGCTGAAATCGCTTTCGATCACGTCTGATGATCTCGATGACCGCGCCCGCCCGGTTCTGGTCAATACCGGCAATAACTTCATCGTCATTGCCCTGAAAGATCAGGCGACGCTCGCCAACATCACGCCGGATCAGGATGCCATCAACGCGATCAGCGAGAAGCTGGATCTGATCGGCTACTACATCTTCACCACGGAAACCAATGATGCGGGCATTGACGCCACCACCCGCATGTTCGCCCCGCGCTATGGCATCACCGAGGAAGCCGCCACCGGCATGGCCGCCGGCCCGCTGGCCTGCGTGCTTCATGACCTGCTGGACATCAAAAAGGACAGCTTCCTGATCGCCCAGGGCGAATTCATGACTGAGCCGTCCCCCAGCCAGATCAAGGTTACACTGGAGCTCAAAGACGGTCGCATCACCGGCCTTCTGGCAGGCGGTCAGGGCAAGGTGATGAAGAACCTTGAGATTGCGCTGTAAGCACGGATTGGTGTCAGGACCAAAGTATGGCGCTTCTGCAAACTCGCAGGGGCGCCATACTTTACCCATAAGTAAAATTCGGCTAAAAATCGGGCCACAATCACCGAATTTTACTTACAGGTAAACTTTACTTTACATTCACAGCAAAACCCCCTAAATTTACCCATAGGTAAATTTGGAGGATACCATGCACATCACCCGCATGGACCAGCTTGGCCCGGAAATCCGCAAGGCCCGCAAGGCGCTTGGCCTGTCGCAGACCGATCTGGCGCTTGCCACGGGCTTGAGCATCAAATTCCTCAGCCAGCTTGAAACCGGCAAGGCCGACAATCCGGGCTTTGCCAACATTCTGGATATCACCCGTGCCCTTGGCGGTCAGGTGATGCTGGACTGGTCGGATATGTCATCCGAACCCGATCCCGGCGAAAAGGACGGAGGCATGGCATGACCAAAACCCTGCTGGTTCTTGCCAATGGCCGCGACCGGGTTGGCGTTTTGCGCGCCGATGCACGCGGCTATATGTCGTTTGCCTACGACCCGGAATGGCTTGCAAGCCCCGCTGCCTATCCGGTTTCGCAAAGCATTCCGCTTCGGGATGGCGCGTTTGACCATCAGGCCATTGAACCGTTCTTTGACGGGCTTCTGCCCGATAAAAAGGATGTCCGCCGACAGATCGCAGCATTGTTTGATGTCGCCCCGACGGACGAGTTTGGCATTCTGGAACATATCGGGCGCGATTGCGCCGGTGCCTTGATGCTGATCCATCCCGATCAGGCAAAAAGCCCCCTGCAATCCGATGCCCGTCTTTCGGCGATCTCGACCGATGATCTTGCCAAACGCATTGCCGAGCTGCCGCAAAGACCGCTTTTCATCGAAGAGGATGAAGTTGTCCTGTCGCTGGCCGGGGTGAATGACAAGGCGGCGGTTTATATCGATCCAGCCACACAGGAAATCTCCCTGCCGTTTGGCGGATATCCAAGTACCCATATCCTCAAGATCGACATCGAACGCCTGCCGGACTCTACCCGGACCGAGCATTTCTGCATGAAACTTGCGCGCAAGATCGGCATTGATGCCGCGCACACCAAAATCCGCCTGTTTAATGATCGCCCGGTCCTGTTCGTCACCCGCTTTGACCGCGCCTATGCCCAGACATCAAACGGCGTCCGCGTCATCCGCCTGCATCAGGAAGATTTCTGTCAGGCACTTGGGGTCAATCCGGATGTCAAATATGAACGTCAGGGCGGACCGGACCTTGCCGCGATGTTTGCGCTGACCAAACAGGCATCCACCATCCCGGCGCGCGATATCCCCAAATTGCTTGGGTTTGTGATTTTCAATTTCCTGATCGGCAACCCGGATGCGCACGCCAAGAACTATTCCCTGATCTATCGGCAACGCCCGACAAATGCCAATGCGACAAATGTCCACACCGCGATCAGTCGGCTCTATGACGTCAACAATGGTGCGGCATTTCGCGATTGCTTCAAAAGCCAGCGCCCCCGCCTCGCCCAATCCATCGGCGGCTGCTTTGACCCGACCGAACTGGACTGGCCTCACTGGGAAGCCCAGGCCCGCATGATCGGCAGCTCCCCCACGGCGCTCCGCAAGGCGTTGCTCAACATGGCAAAGAAACTGCGCGAAACCATCACCCCGCTGCGCGATGAAGTTCGTGATACGGATGCCGATAGCCCAAGGCTTGACCATATCGTTGAGGACGTCACACAAAGATGTGGCAGCTGGATTGGAAAACTTGGGTGATCGCCATGGATGATAAAGTCCACTTACAGACTATAACCCTAACAACTCACCCCCAACAATTTATTGGGAGATCTCTATTTTCTCAGCTGCTTTAAGCAGCTGATTGCGCAATCCTGCTTTGGCAGCTCTTCCCAACTTGCTAGATTTAGAGTTGGAAAAAACAACGAAAATTTCGGCGTGAGCCCTGTTTTCTTCTGTAGCAGTATCGTAAACGGCTAACGCACGACTACCAGAACATTGAAAATTTATTTTACGCAGTGGTTCAACGCTCATAGCGACCAAGTGGCTAAAAGTTTTATGCTTTTTACCAGCATCATTATCTTTTTCGGCCTTTTCAATGGCCTTAGAAACCACCTCATCCTCGCTCGTGTAATTTTTTCTGTCGCAGGAGCACCCGCCTTGGAAAGCGTCTGAAAAAAAAACGTCTGGCTTCAATTCTCCGTTGGTCTCCAAATGCAATGGAGAAAAGGCAGCTCGGTAGAGTTCCTCTCCATCTTCCACCCACCCCGGAGAAAGAACCGACACGCAATGCTGCTCACAAACAGCGTTTGGATGTGCTTCGTCTATCTTTCTGACCCGCTCGTCAGATTCCTCAAACTTCTTTGAGAAAGTTGACCTGCACTCGTCACACGTACTCATCCGAGACTAGCCAGCGCCTCTTTCAACTTTTCTGTGAGAAGCCCTGAAAGTCCGTCATCGATACTAATATCTTCGTCCTCATACACGTTAGTCCCATTATCCAAATGGTAGTAATAGGTATACTCAGACGTCGCTCCGATCTCAACGTAAAGACCAGCGGCAACATCTCTCCAATAAAGAGCGACATCCCCATCTTCAACCAACATTGGCGAGGGAGCAACCACGCCACCAACTTCAGACAAATACTTCAATATCTTTTTCGCACCTATGCACGCATAGAGCGATGGTCGCTCACATCCATACCCATCCCAATCGTCTTCGACCGTCATATAACCGTCGATGAGCGTAGAACAAATTTGGTACTCTTTTGGAAGTAGAAAACTAGTTTGCGGTGAATCGAAATCGATACTGCGATATTGCCCTCCAACTCCCGCGCTCTCGGTATATGCCGGAAGGTAAAAATCAGAGATCCCATTGGCTAAAACAGGTTCGCTGCAAAACACGTTCGCTTGCGCACCAAGGCTTGCCAATTGCCCTGTTAAATCAACAGGATAATCGTTCACATCAATCGCCATCGTTCAGCCCTTTCAAACGCGCCTTCAGATCTTCGCCGATAATATCTTTGAGCATCGTAACATTTTTCGCGTGTAGATTGTCAAACACTGCAGCAAAAATTGCCTCATCTTTCAGCATTTGACTTACACTTGGCTGCTCAAATTTCTCAGACGGAAGATCGTATAAAGCTAAATGCACAAATGTTAGCCTTAACTTCCTCTTTCTCGAAACTGGATCACTATCGTCGTCAATTACATCGACATTTACCTTGTCGAGTTGACGATAATCTTGATTGCCTGGATCAACAAATGCCCCCGTATGAACATGCCAATTCAGGGTATTCTCAAACACATACGAGGGAAGCGTAACGCTTTTGGGATTCAGGAATTTGCTTGGAACGAAACTGTCATAGGGGTCAAAAACAAACTCATCGATTATGTGTACCTGCACAGAATTCAAGTGATTTTCATTTACCAAGTAAGAAAGGAATTTCCGAACGATTTTACCTACGTAATCTGCTTCATTTTCCCAGCAGCTATAATCACCTATTGATATCTGCAACAGATTTCCTGACACACGAACACCGCGCGCCACGCTCCCCTCGCGATTGAACAACTCGTATCGCATACCGGTAAAACCATCTTGACTTGGATTTTTTGGTGTCTGCTCAATACCGGTTGCCGAGAGCGTCAATGTAGCCAGTTCATTTTCACGTTCGCGCCGCGGAAAATCGTCTTTGAAATCTTTATAATGCTTATCAATTTCAGCGAAATCATTCGGTTGCAAGGGCTTCGCTAACGCAAGTGTAACATTCAAGCGAATGATAGCATTATTCTCATTTGGCAAAAAAATTTCAGCCATTGAGCACCTTTCCAAAGCACGGTCTAAAACTAGCCGTAGGATATATAGACATTATAAACGAAGATCTGTGACGCTTTTAGTCTTAGTCAATCACTTTTTCAATAGCGGGCAAACTGCATAACTTCTTATCCGCACTCCGCTTAACCACACTCACCCCCAAAACCCCCAGTGCAATCCCCCAGATCGGGCTGGTATTGACGAGTGCTGCGATGATGGCCGGGGCCTGGAGCGGGGTCAGGATGATGGCAGCCGCAATTGCGCCCATGGTCATGATCCAGGTCAGGGCCACCGCGTAGCCGAAGCTGGGGCGCCAG
This sequence comes from Thalassospira sp. MCCC 1A01148, assembly GCF_001613795.1. Taxonomy (GTDB): domain Bacteria; phylum Pseudomonadota; class Alphaproteobacteria; order Rhodospirillales; family Thalassospiraceae; genus Thalassospira. Next base: position 214,786 of record NZ_LPVZ01000018.1, on the reverse strand, counting down.
CGGCGGACAAAGGCGTCTTCGCTGGCGACCTCGGCGCGGATGGTGCGGTTGACGGATTTCAGCGTTTCGGTATCACGCGCCAGTTCGATTTCAGCCATGCGTTCGGTGTGGCGGTTGGCGGCCATGATTTGTTCGGGGGTGACGTCGCCTTTGGTGAAGGCCGCCTCCACCTGTTTAAGGCCCTCGGCCGCGGTTTTGGCAATCGGGTTGTCGATATGATCAAGCCCCGCGCCCACCGCCTTCATCAAAAGCGGCAGGCCGATCTGGGCAAGCAATGCCGGGATCATGTGATACCTCCCTACCCTATATTTTTGTAAAACAAGTGGTTTCCAATCTCGGCACACGGCACATGGCCGCGCGCCCAGAACGGGTCAACCGCATGGGTGTGATAATGGGTAGCGCCCTCGGTCTGATCGGCAAGCTCCCCCGCCACCGCGCGTTTGGCGATGCGTTTGCACAAACGGTAGGCCGGGTCGCGCGGGCTGAGTGCCAGCAGTTTCTTGCGGTTGGGATCATTGGCGTTCCAGCAGGAAAACTGTGCCGGTTTAAGACACACCGATTTCACGTCATTGCCCCACCAATAGCGCCCGCGTCGTTTGGCAAACGCCACCCGGTTGAGGATGACCGATGCCACGGCCTCGATCCCGGCAAGTTCTTCGCCGCGCGCTTCGCCATAAAGGGTGCGGGCAAGCACTTCGACTTCGGACAGCATATCGGGGTCGGTTACCGGCGTCGGGGCCGATCTGGTCAAAGTTTGGGTGTCATTCATAAGCTCTGATCCTTTTGGGTCGGGATGATGGGGGTATCGAGTTTGGCCTCGATCCGGAGCAAATGGCCGGTCAGGCGCTTTTCGACATCCTTGAGATAGGGGATGGAGACATAGTTGCGCGCGACATCCAGCTTGAACGCCGCCAAGCCATCCCGCAGATCGGTGACGTCTGTGTCCTGACGGCTGCGTTGCTGTTCCACGCGGCTCAGCAATTCGGAACGCATCCGCCAATGCAGCCAGAACAGGCTGGCGACAACAGGGATTTCAACAGCCGTGATCCACCAGATCACATCGACAGACTGGGTCACAGGCAGGGTCATGGGGGCCTCGATAATCAGACAAAGAAAAACCCGCAAACCGATGGCTTGCGGGTCAGTTCACCGTCCCCTCCCCCGGGGCAACATCCCACGGGTTGGACAGGCGGTTTGAGCATTCAGGAGGCCGGCAGAAGAGTTACGCCTACGCTGCCGGGCCCTTCAGCTTTTCTTCAAGGTCCTGCCAGGCCTCGCCAGAGGCAACAAGGCAGCTTGGGCCGGACGGATAGGTAAACAGGATGGTCCATGTCTGGCCATCGGGCGCTTTGAGCACCTCGATCACGCCACCATTGGACGTGACGCCAACCGCGACCGGCTCTTCGGAATATTTTGCGCTCAGGCTGTCGATCACCTTGGATCGATCCCCGCAGACGGGGGACGCCGAGGCTTGGGGAATTGCTACTGCAACGGCACCTGCCACCACAGCGATCAAGCTCAGTGTTTTCAACATGGTCAGGCCTCCTGACAGTCAGGTGCGTCCACATGGACGTCTTGTTTTCCTGCACTGCGAAATGGATCAACAAATGATCTTTGGCCGTTTCCTTGTGCCGGTTTCGATCCGCCGACAACCTTGCTTGGCTGGCTTAAATTCTCACTTTGGTATAGGAAGAAAAATTCCTTACTATTCTTTCATATAATAAACGTAGGCATCAAAGCTGAATTTTCCATAAACATTTCACAAATGTGATACACAGCCCTGCTAACCATTTGGCATTGTGAGAAAGTTTTTTCTTCCCTCACGGATTGAAATGGCTCTCGGCCCGGAAAATCCCGCCAATCCCCCGCCAATCGGCACGTTTGACCGGCATATCGACCCGCGGCAAACGCACCGGATCATGCAAAATACAGCCCGCCACCGCATCCAGCCCGTCATCCGGACCATTGCCATCGGGATGCCAATCACGCATCTGGCGCAGGAACGGTGTCTGGCAAACATCGCGATGAACATGCAACAACCCCGCGCCCATCACCGCGCCAAAGGCGTCCTCGATCCGGGTGGCTTTGTTCGTACTTTCATAATGCTCTACGACGCTGCCGGCCCATCCGATTGATTTCAGTTCACGCCGAAGGATATTGGGCAAAAACCGGCCAATGCCATTGGTCTCGACCCGGACAGACGGCAAGTGATGGCGCGCCATGAAGTCGGCCACCTGCGCACAAAGCTGGCTGGCTTCATCGCGCCATGGCCTGTCACCGCTTTCGGCCGGATCGCCCGGATTGGCCGCACGCAGCCATGCGACATCCTGCAACCAGTATTCCCCCTGATCACAGATATAAACACACGCCACCACCGCTCCGTCACCGCGAAGAGACCCGAAACTCGGATCAAAATGACAGGCACTCGCCACCATGGTGCGCCCGCCAATCCGAAGGCTCATGCGGCCATTGCCATGGGTGACCTCGGCTTGATCGTCGTAGAACCGCAATTTTGCCGGATCGAGCATCCCGGCCACGGGCGCGACCATTTCAAGCATCATCTGGCTTTGAAACTTGCGAACCGGGGTGCGGGTCCGCATCGCCTTGATCGCGGCCAAATCAAATCTTTCCGGCCAGTTTGATGCCCCGTCCTTATTGACGATGGGCAGTTCAAAGCGTGAAAAACCGTCAAGGAACGGGGCAGCTTCGCCGACTTCCGTTCGCGCTTCCCGGGCGTAGATCGAGTAATAGCTGTGCGGGGTTCCAACATAAAGCTGCGCACCACTTGGGCCCAGCACATAGGCAATCTCGCCAAGCTTTTCGCGCAGCTCGGCACGTTTATGGGCGGTGTCGCTGTTTTTGGGCACCTCGACATCATCGCAAATCACGATATCGGCGCGCGATCCGGTGATATTGCCGCCAATGCCCACCGCCTGCATCGACGGATCGCGCAACACAGCCGTTCGCGCCACGGTAAACCGCTCGCTCCCCCAATCGATCCGCTTTTCGGGTAAAAGGGCGCTCATCAACGGATGACGTTCAATCACGCGCTTGACGTTGCGCACCATCTTTTTCGCCAGATCCAGATCAGCCGCCAGAACCAGAATGCGCAAGTCAGCATTCCGATACAGCAACCAGGCACAAAACAACCCGACCAGTGTGGACTTGCCGGAGTTGCGAAACGCCATCAAAAGCATTTCCCGCTTGCCCGACTGCCAGCAGTCTTCAAGCCAATCGGCCATCTTGCGATGATGGGCGGGCAGGCCGAGCCCCAACATCTGATCCCAGATCCAGACGAATTCGGCGAAGCGGGCGGTTTGAGCAATTAGCATTCCCCACTCCATAATGTCACCACCGTCATTCCGTCAAAGGCAGGAACCTCGAACCACATTACGCGCGGTTCAACGTCCTCCGCGCTTCGACAATCAGCTGATCGACATTGCTTTTGTCAGGTGCGTCGTCATCAACTTCTCCCGCTCCCTCACATGCCCAGCGCAGCAGCTTGATCAGGCTTTCAAGATGCCCAAGCGCTGCCTTGCAGGCCGCCTGATGGGCGGAGAATTCCTTGGCGTCCATGACCCCGGCAGCCTCCCCGGCCAGTCGGTGATAGGCATCGCGCGCCATGGCAATGTCATCGGGCAACTCACCCAATAGCCGGGTTTGCAGGGCCATGATCGGGTCGGGTGTCTTATCCGTGCACATGAGGTTTAAACCACCGAAAGTTCCAAAAGCCGCGCATTCGATAGCTTTTCCGGCCAATAGGCCAGATTGCGCACATGGCCGTTGAGTGCCTTGTCGGTGCCGCCAAACGATCCCAGCACGATGTTGGAAAAATTGCGTGGCATGGCAAAACCATCGGGCGAGGACAGCACCACCCCATCCAGTCCGACCGAGATCACATCATCATCCCACGCCAGCGCAATGCGATGAAGGGTATCCTTGGCAAGGCTTCCATAAAGCGACTGGGTGACGACTGGCACGCCGTCAGAACGCAGCGAAATGCGCAACTGATCGGCGGCACTGTCATAGCCAAGATCAAGGTGATCATCATTGAGGCTTAAGGAATAAAGCTGCACGATCCGCCAGATGCCCGCCCAATCCTTGGCGGTATGGATATCAAACACCAGTGTGCCCCGGCCTTGCGCGAACCAGTCGCCGGGATCGAGCCGCACATCATCGCACGCCCGTGCGGCCGGGATGCCGTTGCTGATGATATCGCTGGTGGGAGCAGGCCCGGCTTCAAGCTGCGCATTCCAGATCAGGACGGAGGCCGGAAGTGCGCTGATCGCCGTACTGATTTTCGGATAGCGGGTAGTACCGGAGGCCGGTTCGGCAATCCACACCCGTTGCCAGTTTTCATCCAAGGCAAAACCATGTGCGGACGGCCCGTCAATCCCGCCAAGCGTGATGTCAGCCGTGCCCGAAACCGCACGCATCCAGACGGCAAAGCTATAGGTATCGGTGGCCACAAGCCCGCCGACATTCTGATAAAGTCCATCCGCACCCGCCGCACTGCCCGGCAGATCAAGCTGCATCGCGGTTTGACTGCCATCCGGGGCGGCGATTGTGCTGGCACTTACCACCACACCGCTGTTCTTTTCCCAAAGCGCATTGTCAAAGCCCAATGAGTAGCGCAGCAGGTTGGTCGCCGCCCCCTCGATCAGAAGGCCCAGGCGACGGCCAAGTCGATCATGGTCATAGGCCGGTTCATCAATCGCGCGGGTTTCAAGCAGGCCATTTTGGCTTTGGATAAGCTTGGTGCTGGCGCGCGAAACATTCATGCAGGCCGCAAGCGGCTGATAACGCAATCCCATTGGATGCATCTCCGATCAGTGTGTAGTCGATGGATGGCAGGCGCGTGGTGGCGTGCTAGCCGCCAATGCGATGGATGTGACACCAGGTCAAAAGATCACTTGCCGCGATTTCACGCGTTTGGGTGTCGCTATGCACGATGCGCAAACGCAATCCAGTACCGGGCGTGACCCCGATCCGGGCAATGCCATTCAGCCGCAAACTGTGCGCCGCCCCGCTGCCCGTGGCGGTTATGTCATTGGCTTGCAGGTGGCTTGACCAATCGGTGCCGTCAAAGCGTTCGAGCGACAAAGTCGTAAAGACCGACTGGTCGGTAATGGGAAGCCGCACCCCGATATCAACATGATAAAAGCCCGGCGGAAGGCCGGTGACGCCATGCACCGCACTGTCATAAAGCCCGTGGCTGTCTTCGATCACCTGATCCCATTCAACCAGAAACGCCCCGCCCGCCGGAATGGATTGGCTGGCCGTCCGCAAAAGCCTCACAACCGGGCCGGTTTCATGGATCGGCGCGGCAAACCAGCGCGTGCCATCACAGACCAGATCGACCATGTCGCCCCGTGTCGGTAACGGGTAAACAGTTGCCTCCGCCCCGCCATTGGTTGGGCGGATCACATTCCCCGCCGCCGTCGTAACATCAACCATCGTGCCATCACCGTTAAACACGCGATAGCGCACCCCATTACGCGCAACAGATGCCACCGGCAAGGTCAATTGCGCCCCACTGGAAAGCCTGACCAGCGATCCGGTTTCGCGGACATCCATGATCCGGCTGACCGGCGCATCAATCACCGGCATGCGGCGCTCATCCTCCCACGCCAGGACATCGCCACTGCGAAAATCAAGATCAAGCATCGCCGCGGCGTTTGATCTTTCAAACGACGCGGCTGCGGTTTCAGATCGGCTTTCGGCGGCCTCCGCCCGGTTGGCGGCATCCTGTGCCTGTGCTGCCTTGGTGCTGGCCTGCGCGATCTCCGCCCCGCTGGGTCCGTTGGCAAGCCCCGTGCCCGCCGAATTCCAGATCAGCGCCCGACCGGGCGTGATCACCGGCAATTCAGCCGATGCAGGTGCATCCTGATCCGGACCAAAGCGCAGCGTCCCGGTCAGTGCGTGATCAACATCGCCAAGGGCGGCTGTCATGAAATCAAGATCACGTTCCAGCGCATCACCGCGCGGGATCGACATGGCGTCAAAGGCACTTAGCCGGCGCAAATGCAACTGGCGGGCAATGGTGATCCGGGCACCGGTTTCCGGCGGGTGTTCAAACCGCACCACACCACCGCCGCCCTCATCACTGGGCGTCAAGGCGACGTGAAACCCGGTTTCGATTTCATTGCCATTGATGGTGATGCGCAGATCACCCGCATCAAACACATCAAAATCAAACGGAAATTTGTCACGCGCACCATCGCCGACAAAGGCAATGGAGGCACGGATCTGATTGGCAAAAACAGCGCCCATAGCGTACTTCCCCCTAAAAAAAATCAGCCATCACGCTTTGAAAACCAGGCATTCAGCCGTGCCACCGTGTCATCCTGCGAAGATCGCAAAAGCGACTTTTCGCGCCAGGCGGCCTGTTGGTTGATGCGGCGGCGCTTGCGGGCAGCAGCATCTGCGTCCAGTTCCGCATCCTGCCGCGCGGTCTTTTCAAACCCCGCCAGAACCGCACTGGCCGAGCCAGACCCACCGGCCATCAGCCCCGATGCCCCTTGCCGGGCACGCGCGGTTGCCTGACGCCGCCTAAGGTCTTCTTCGCGTTTGGTGGCGTCTTCACGCTGGCGCGCCTCGATCTCGGCCAGCTCCGCCTGACGGGCGGCTTCGCCCTGATCGATCCGGCTTTGTGCATTGGTCTGGTTGGCGCTAATGCGTTGTCCGGTTTGCAGCACCGATGCCGCCATCGGCACGATTGATGTAAATCCACCCATCAGTCATTCACCCCCATTTCACTGGCCACACCAAGCAACAAAAAAGGCCGGGGCAATGCCCCGGCGATGCGCCAAAGTCCACTTTTCAGTCCCCCGCCACTGCCCCGCCGCCAGCCGAGCGCGCGCAGCGTGATATCCCCGCTATACAGCGCGTCTTTGTCATCGGGTGGCGCAGATACCGGAAGTGCGACATCGCGCAATCCCCGACCGGTATCAACGCGAAGCTGCCCGGTTTCCTGCAAACGCAAGGTGACTGAGACCAGCCGAACGGCATTGCCGCCATGCGGGCGGCTGCCATCCGATGCGGCCGGCGGCAGGGCATAAATTTCATGGGTAAAGGGCAAGCCGACCTCGATCTCCGCCACTGCCCCGATGTGATCTGGCAGCGTAATCGTGCCCCCGGCAACCGGGATGTTATCGGCAAGAACGCCATCGTGCCAAACGCTGACATCAAGGCCATCCAGTGCCTCAAGATTACCCCAATGTTTGCGTGACGGTTCGTCTTCGGCCACCGCTTGGCGGCGATAAAGGTCGAAACCGCATTTCGGGTCAAACACGCCCAGGAAATGATGCCCGTCACGTTCCAGCACGACATAAACATCCCCGCCGGACACCGAAACGGATCTAAAGGCGCATCCCGCAACCGATTGCGCCGACCAGGCGGTGATGGCCTCAGACCGATACAGTGTCAGGGTAGCAAGCGATCCATCGCGCATCACCACATGCAAAAGCCGTCGTTCCGGATCAAAGGCCTGATCGATGGGATGATGGATCAGATGGCGTGACAGCAAGGCCAGATCGGCTGATCCATAGGCCTGTTCGACATCGGTGAACAGGAATTCGCGAATTTCGCGCCCGCTCCGCCCGGCAAAAAGCGTGGCACCATCAACATTGACCAGTGGCACGGTGCGATCACTTTGGCTACCGATCCGGGTCTGGCGCGTGACCTGCACATTGGCGGGGGTGAGCGGATCGCCCGTCACCATCCATTCTGATCCGCTGGTAAAGACCTGCAAATGACGCCCGGCGAAAATGCCCGTGATCGCATTGACCTGATCAGCCAGAAGGGCAAATTCAATTGCCTCGTCATCAAGGCCCTCGCCCAGTTCGAAATTAAACAGATCCCCCGATTTCGACATCCACAGGCGGTTGGGCAGATCGCGCGATCCGCCGATGATCAACCGGTCCTGATGAAAGGTCACACTGCGCGGCCAACCCCGCACATCTGAAAAGGCCTGTTCGACGAAATCGACCGTGGCATTGGTGTTGGGCAGTGCCTGCTTCAGGGCGATTTGTGCGGTCCGGGCATCGGAAACGTTGGTGATCTCACCCTCGATCCCCTGAATCCGCCACAGCGTGCCGACATGCCCGGCAACGAACAAATCGACATTCGCGGTAAGGCTCACCGTCCCGCTGGTGCCTGACGGGGTCAGGGTGGCGGCGGGTTCGACAAACTTGTAATAGGGCTGGCTGGTGCGGAAATTGGTTTCGCGCCAGGCCCAAAGGGTGGTCTGCCAGCTGCCATCGCCTGTCCGGGTAATGCGTACCGGCGGGGCCGCGGGATGCACCACCAGAAGCGTATCGGCACTTTGCGTCCAGCTCAAAAGATCAAGCTGTTCTTCGCCGAACGTGGTTTCAAACCAGATCGTCTTTGCCTCATCCTCGAACACCAGCGCATGTTTATCGCCAAAGGCCAGCAAATAGGTCTGTTCGGTATTGAACTCGAACTGAATCAACCGCGCCGGACCTGACAGTTCATCGATCAATCGAATGCCGGGACGGCGACGCACCCCGCCCGATGGTTCGATAAAAACATTGCGCAGGCGTGCTGCCCCATTGGCATAGGCGCTCAGGTCCGAGCGCCCCCACAATTCCGGGGCCAGTTCGCCGGTCGAAAACGTGTTTTTCTCCAGAACGCGGCGTGCCATGGGGTGCTCCCTCATTGAATAACGGTAATACGCTTGTGGATCGGGATCCCCGTACCCGCCTTGGCGGGCACAGGCTCTTCGCGGGGATGACGGAAGGTAAAACAATCTCATGGAACAAACGTCATTCCCGCGAAGGCGGGAAACTCGCACCGCAGGCCCCAAACCCGCGGTCCAAGGCCCGACCCACGCCCTAGCCCCGCGCCGAAATCAGGGAAAAATCATCAATCGCATGCGGGGTGGATTGCTGCGCATCGGCAAGTCTGGCTTCACGCAACTGATCCTCGGCCCGCTTGAAAAGATACTCGGCCCGCGTGCTGCTTTCGGTCAGCGGCAGGCAAAACTCCGCCGCCAGCCGCGCCATCAGGGCCATATCAAACCATGCCGGAAAGCTGCCCTCGGGCAAACGCGCGACATAGCTTAGATACGCACTGTCACTTGCGACCAGAACCGCCTGATCACGCAACTCAAATCGGGCAATCTTGCCCCCGTCATTTTCAAGCGACAGCAACCGGATAAAATCGCGCGGCAAGGCAAACAGATGGCCTCCATCCTTGGGCGATGTCGCCGCATCGTCACCGGCCAGCCGCGACAACCAGCACCCCCGCCCGGCAAACCGCCACGGATAGCCCGCCAGCATCCCGTCACGCACGCTCGCATACAGCATCCGGGCAATCTCGGCCTCGGCCACGTCCTCCTCAAACGATGAAATCGGCGCCGCCCCGATCATCACCAAAGCCCGCGCACACAGCGCCACATCACTTAACGCCATCACATCCCCCACACAAAAACGGGGCCCGGAAAACCGGACCCCGAAAGGTTCTAGCTCGCAGCAATCACACCTTGATGATGTAATTCACCACCAGGAACGGCTGCATGTTGTTGTGCGGTTGGTCGCCGCCTGCATCGGAAACCGAATACCATTCCTGTGAAGTTGGGTTCACACCACGCTCTGCTTGCGCGCTCATGCCATAGGTTTGGAGATGCGGTGCACCGTATTGATGCGTGTGGTTTGGCATCTCGGCCGTAGAGAGTTGATGAACTTCCGCACCATCGACATCCCCGATCACACGATCCGTCAGGCCATCGCCCTGACCGGTACCAATCGGTGCACGACCACGCAGGTCCGGCAGTTTGAAACTGCCAGCAGTCTGCCCGACACCATAGGTCCTGCCGATTGCAGTAAATAGATCGGCAAATTCCGCCGCCAGAAGTTCTGCACCGTCACAAATCATGAAGCCTGCCGGTGGCACCGAACCGGCAAAAGGCAGGATGGTGGCAACCGGGACAGAACCGGCTCCAGAACCACCGCCTCCAAACAGGCTTTCAAGCGCCTGCAGCAGCTGGGTATCGTCCATACGATCTGGAACAATATCCGCCGCCAGAACAACATTCAGAACTTCGCTTTCAACCGGTGTAGTACACTGCATGCGAACTCTCCAATTTGGACAAAAAAGAACCCCGGCAAGCGCACTTGCCGGGGGAACGAGATCAAGTCACCAAAGCATCACTGCCCAACAGTCGCTGTCGGATAAAACGCCTTGATCGCATAAGTCATCGCGATGTTGCGTGGGCGAACGGCACCGCTATAACCCTGATCGCCTGCGATGCCCGGTAAGGAAGTGATCGATTGACCCGGAGCACCAGCAACTCCACCAGCCGGATAGTCAGCAACGTCATAAGCCTCATAGCCAAGAGAAGCCTGCATATTGCCCGATTGAAGAGTGGTTGTGACGCTCCAAACTGAATCATTGCCAGTGTCAAAACCCACGATACTTGGATTTTGCCAAGAGCCAAATGCACGACCCGCGTCAACACCACGCCCATCATCGAAACCACGCACGAACTCGCCACGCAGATCCGGAAGATTGAAGGTCGTGACATCGTCACCAGCCCCCCAAACAGTGCCAATAGCGGCAAACAGATCGGCATATTCGGTGCGTGAGATCGCTGAACCATCACAGACCAGCCAGCCGGTTGGCGGGGTTGGCATGGCGAAAGCTGAAACCGAGCCGATTTCACTACCCGAACTCACACCACCACCAGATCCGCCGCCAGAAATCAGCGCTTCGATGGCCTGAAGCAGCTGGGTTTTATCCTCGCAATCAGGCCAGATGCCCGCACCCTGAATGACATTGAGGATTTCGCATTCGACCGGGGTATTTCCCTGCATGAGCAGTCTCCTTGGTTGATCAAAAGAAAACCCGACAGCGAGATACTGCCGGGGCATTGGAAAGGTTTTGATAGCGGGCTTTAAGTCACGCCGCAGCAGGAACAGTCGCCTTGATCGCGTATGTTACCGCGACGTTGCGCGGGCGGGTTTCTTGGCCAATACGTGGTGTGCTGTTTACACCATCGCTTGAGACCATACCGACGTTATTTACAGTCGTCTGCTGCGTCGCATCTCCATCTCGAAGGCCTTGCACACTGAACCCGACTGTCGGGAAGTGCGCAGCCACGCTAAAGTCATGACTGTGCCCTTGCAGTTGATCAAGCTGAGCTGTGCCAAATACACGCGCTCCGTCAACACTGCGTCCAGCATCAAAGCCACGCAGGAACTCGCCGCGCAAATCTGGGATATTGAAGGTCGTGCTGCCATCACCCTCGCCCCAGACTGTGCCAAGTGCTGCGAAAAGCTCGGCATACTCTGCGCGGGAAACAGCCGAACCATCACAAATCAGATAATCGGCCGGCACGGTCTGCGTGGCAAAGGCATGAATTGAGGCAATCGGCACCTGAAGGCCGGCGATCTGGGCGGCATCAAACTCGGTGCAGATGGTAATCTTGTTGCAGTTACACATAAACAATCCTTGTTCTGGTCAAAAGAAACCCCGGTAACATCTGTCACCGGGGCGAGGTTGAGGGAGGATGAAAAGCGTGAATCGAGGGTGTGCGATCAGTCGGTGTTTGAGGTACCGATTGCCGTCATGTCGCGGACATCGACACCGCCTGCACCCGCACTTGCGACGACGAACAGGCCGCCGGACATGGTGGCGTCGCGGTTGGTGTTGGCGATGATGAAATCGCCGACGCGCAGCATGTCGCGCGCATCGGCAAAGTAATCGGCGGTGTCAACGTCGGCGGCGACGTCCGGGGTGATGTAGTGCCACAGCGTAAAGCCGTTGGCGTATGCCAGAACACTGAGGTTTCTGGCTTTGAAACCTTCTGCCATTTCGGGCTCCTGTTTGGTTTTGAGCTTGCGGGTCGAGGTTCCCGCCTTCGCGGGAATGACGTTCGTTCCATGCACAGACCCCAGACACCGTCATCCCCGCGCAGGCGGGGATCCCGGGCCACGGGTTCAAGCGTTCGGGGGCGCTATTCCTGTGCTTTCAGGCAGACCACGCCATCGCCATCAATGAGCGCGGCCCCCTGGCTCATGGAGTTATTGACAAAGTGCGCCGCGTGATCGCCATGCCAGGTAATGTCAGACTGAACGTCCGAGCCGATGGCGTGACCAATCGCGGTGCGGTGATACCAGAAGCAGGACCGAATGCCGCTTGCGACCGGAAGGCCCGAATGGGGCATCCAAAGCGTGCCAAGCCAGCGTTTGGCTTGTGTGCCCTTCCACGGAAGGTCTTCATCGCCGATATAGTCAGATCGCGAAAATTCATCGATCAGGAGAAGTTCCGACCACTGTTTCCAGCCGACAATCGCATAGCGCTGCCCGTCATCGGGCACATCGCGATCGCCAAGACCCTCGAACGCCATCATCACCTTATCAAGGGTCATGCCCTCGGTATTATCGGGCACGACATCATCGGCGCCGACCAGGGCATTGATGATCAGCTCGTCGGTCTTGCGGCCCAGCGCATACGCCCCGGCATTGGCCAGAACCATCTTTTCATCATGGTTGATTTTAAGCTCGTCCAGTGCATCAACCCAGTCGCCAGCATAGTAATCGCGCAGGTCGCACCGGACCGCCTCGTGATCGACATTCATCACCGGCACCTTGCCATGTCGGGCCTTGGTGGTGGCCGTGCCCTTGCCGACTTTCTGGAAAACAGTGGTCGCGCCCTTGATTGCGTTTTTCACCCGCACCGTGTTGCGCAGTTTTGATCCCATGCGTTGATAGGCCTGATGCACATCGGCCTGAAAATGGTCGATGAAGCTTTGATCAATCGTGGTTGTCATCGCCTTTTATCCCCTTGTTTCAGATATGGTTTTGTCGTGATTGCAGGCAGCCGCCGGGGATCAATTGCGCTGCCCCAAAAGGCCAGTGCCACAATTGCCCCAAAACCGGTCATTTTCCGGCCAAGGTTTGGTGGTTTAAGAACGCTGTTACAGGGAACCTTTTCCTTGAGGTTCCATGGGACACGCGCAGGATTTGCCCCGACCTGTTGCACCTGACGGGCTTTTCCGCGCGGTCCGGTCCCGGAAAAACAACAAGACAAAGAAAAAGAGTATCTGCTGTGAAGAAGTCGGTTTTGCTTGTGTTCTGCCTGATCGGGCTTGGTGTTGCGGGCTATTTTATTTTGCCGCTGACCCCGATCCCGGATTATGTCAGTGCGGTATTTGATCGCGCCGACAAGCTGTTCTAGGCGCAGGACTTGGGCAATTACCTGGGCTATTCCCCGGAAAGCCGGGCGAAATCCGCCTGCACCTCGGCCACCAGCGCCGGATCGCGATCCCGCCAATAGCGCGGATCATTCATCTTGCGCCGGATTTCGGAGCGAAGGTTTGTATCCCCGGCCCCGCCATCAGCTTTGCCAAGGACGGCTTCAGTGTTTTGCGCCATCATGCGATGCATGGCACGCACACCATCGGCACTTTGACAGAGCATCTCAAAGGCGGCCTCGGGCAGGTTGGCCTTGCCCCAGCTTTCGATTTTCGGGGCCAGCTTTTTCCAGCTTTCCGCCCCGCCAAACTCGGCCGCCAATGCCGCACGGTCGGTCGCGCGCTGTGCCGCCTGATCAAGATCACCCAGAAGCGGTGAAAGAACTTCCCCTGCCAGATCATAAACCAGTTGAGCCTGCGCGTTGCTGAAGCCTGCCGCATGCAGGCGCTGGTTGAGATCGGCATCGATATCTTCCATGCCATCTGCAAGCGTGATTGCGTAAGCATCCGGTGTTTCGGGTACCAGATCGGCGAGGGCTGCGGCGTCCAGGTGGGTTTCTGGCACTTCGCTTTCGATATCAGTCCGCTCGGGTGTTTCTTCTGCTTCCGGTGCTTCCGGCGTCTCGGTTTCCGGTGCGAGAAGGTCGGGTTCGGTTGTCATGCGAACACTCCGCTAAATGGTGTCAAACTTTGATTGGGACGTGTGGTGCGAGGTTCCCGCTTTCGCGGGAATGACGTTCGTTCCATGCAGCTGTTTTGGGTACCGTCATCCCCGCGAAGGCGGGGATCAATCTGCGGCGGAACGCTCTGCCAGCCGCTTGATCTGCAGTACCAGCGCGCGCTTCCCTTCGCGCATCCAGATCGCCGCAGTGCTGGCATCCGGGCCAAGGGCTGTGTGCAGAAAATGGCGTTCAAGATCGGCCAGCACCTTTGCTCCGGCGTCACTTTCAAAACAAGCCTGCCAGTGGTCAGTGCCGTCCTCGCTCAAGCACTCGTTCTCGGCCTCAAACCAGTCCCATCCGTTCTCAACCATCACACCGCCTCCGCGATTTCAGGGGGCAGGCTTGGCCGCAACAAATGGTCGGGCACACCAAACTGATCGGCAAGCCAGCGGACCATCACGGGCAGATCGACCTCTGCCAAGGCATCAGGGCCAAGGGCCGCGATGCGTGACAGCCAATCAAGCGCCTGTCCCGCCTGCACCCGTTTGGGCAATTGCGCCAAGGGGGCTGCATGACGTAGCACCACAACATCGCCATCCAGCGGGATGTCGGGAAGTTCGCCTGTTTGGGTCAGGAGATAAAGCGCACGCCGGATCAGCGGATAGAGCAATTCCGCCTGCAACCGGCCATAGGTTGCACCCAGAAGTCGGGCGTTTTCCGATGCGCGTTCAAGCACCTCGGTCGCGGTCATGCCCGGTTGATCGGTCTGGCCCAACCGATCGGCCAGCAAGCAGCGCCGAATGCGATCGCGCAGGTCTGAGAGCACAAGATCAGACACATCAAAGCGCCCCGGTGCCTCAAGCGGTTTGAGCCCGGCCGATCCAACGGCCTTGGGGATGATGCTGCCCGGCACCAACCGGATGGTTGCCGGGTTCAGAACGCCATCATCATCGGCCTGCCAGATACCCGTCACCGCTATGGAGGCATTTTTCAAAACCAGTTCGACAACCTTATTCGCGGTCTTGATGTCGGGCAGCGCCTTCATCACCGGGGACCGGCCATAAATCTCGCCCGGTGCCTTCATCCAGCGAAAGGCGATATAGGGCGACACATCAAACCGGTCGCGATAGATCAGATCATGGGTATTGGCGTCCCCGTCTTCGCGAAACACACACAGTTCATAGCCGGTTTTGTGATCCGTTGCCGGAAGCACGGCCTCGATCACGGTGATGCGTTTCGGCGCGTCCTTGTCATCGCGATCATCACCGCCAAAACCCTTTGCCCCCGGCCAGGTTGCAAGGATTTCCGCGCGGGTAAGTGCCAGTTTGCGAAACACCGCATCCATCTTGCCATCCGATCGTTCTTCAAACGCCAGATCGCGCAACGGCACGGCGGTAAAGCGCAAAGCAGACGGGCTGTGCAAATCGGCCTTTTCCAGCCGCAAGCATGCAGTCCCGGCCGTCACCAGATCCAGAAACGCCTGATGCATTTCGACGGCAAAGTTCGACCGATCAAAATGCCCCTGCAAAATCCGAACGGCCCGGCCAAGTTGCTCAGTCAAAACCTGTCGGTCCGCATTGGCGACATTACCGCCGGGCTCCAATTCAAACCAGCCGCCACCGGGCGGGGTGATTTCGGCCATCAGGCTGGCGGCAAGCTGTTCGACCGCATCCGATGCGGTTGCGTCAAACACCCGATCCAGGCGCTTGCCGCCATTGGTCTGGTTGCTGGCTGCCGCATTGCGCTGTGGCAGGGCAAATTCATAGCAATCCTGCCAATGGGCAATCCAGTTGCGCCGGCGTTCCATCGCCTTTTGAAAGCGGGCGCGCAACTGGGTGATATCTGCCCCATCGGTTGCCTTGTCCTCAGCCACTGCCTTTTGCGATTTCGCCATGCCTATTCCCCCAACAGGTTCTTGCCACCGCCCACCTTGGCGATGCGGTCCGTCAAAAGCCCGCGATAACTTGTCCCGATCAGGCTGGCACGGCCATACCGGCGGCGTTCAAGCGCCTCGGTCCGGGCAGATCGTGCGGCATCTTCGGCACTGGTGTCGGCTTCGTGCTCGGTCGCCGTTCGCATTGGGACCGGCGGCGCGGCACGTGCTGGTTTCGGCGTGGAAAACAGACTTCCCATCGGGGCCTCCGGGTTTGAAGATCAATATGTGCTTTTAGCTTGCGGTTCGGGTTCCCGCCTGCGCGGGAACGACGTTCGTTCCATGCACTGTTTTGGGCACCGTCATCCCCGCGAAGGCGGGGATCCGGAGCGGCGCGCTCCATCACCCCAAACGCAAAAACGCCCGCAAGGGTCGGAACCCTGCGGGCGCATCTGTGGCGTTGATTTGTCTCTTATGCCACACTAAAAAGAACAAATCAAGAACATTTTTCAGAAAAAAACACATCGCCGATCTGATCAGGGTTTTCAGCCCGCTGTTGCAGATGGCGATAGAGCTGCCAGGGGGTGACGATCCAGAAGGCCGAAATGCCCAAAAGGCGTTTGACCAGCTCCACACAGCTCATCGGGCCAAAGCGGACCTTGTGCGCAACCGAGGCCGGATACCGCGCCCAGATACAGTGAAAGCCAAGGCCACGATAATAGGCCGCCGGATCAAAGATCGGCGAATAGCACCAGCTTTCACAACGCACCCGATGGCTTTGCGGATCAAGGCAAATCCATTCCCCGGCCCGCACCCCCGAAACCAGTACAAAGCAATGACGAAATCCCGGTTTCAGGATACGCAACAATCGCTTTTCCGGGGCATCGGCAAAGACGACAAGCACCGAAACCTCGCGCCCTGAAGCAGATTGGTCAGCCCAGTGATCCATCCATGGACCGGCCGATTCCTGCGCCGTTTCGGCGGTTTTGGCTTGTTTGAGAACGTTGGTTACATCCCGCATGGCGACAGATCCCCACCCAGTTCCACGGCAACATCCTCGTGATGGAAACTTTCATCACGCCCGCGTTTGACAATGCCGCGTGTGATCAGCACATTTTCAAGCGCATCAAGGGCCTGTTGCCATAAATCACCCTTGTCCTTTTCACGTGGATCGCGGGCATCGGGTTCGCGTTCGACGAGGCCAAAATATTCCAGTACCTGCAAATGCCGGTCGCCCAGAATGCCGCCCTTTTTAAGGCGCATCACCGCGTTATAAACATCATCAGGGTCACAGGGGCGCACCACCTCGCCCGCGTCGGCCACCACACGCGCGCCTTCGATCCTGGCTGTCTGACAGCGCACGAACCAGAACCACGCCTGCCGGGCACTGGAAAAAGGGGTGATGTCGCGCGCAGAAAGTGGTTTGGGAAAAAGTCGTTGTTCGGTCACGTCGCCCTCCTGCTAGGTAATGCCTGCTCAATCCACCGGGCCTGCAACCGCACCTTCACCGCACCAGATCCAGAAAATGGATACAGTTATCCCGCCCGCGCATTTCTCAATGCACGCCGGTACGATGAATGGTTTGTGATGTCCCCAAGGGCGGCTTTCCACCCGCGCATATCAGCAGCTTTGACCGCCGCCTTGTCAGCCCGCCTTCATCAGGCAAGGCTTACTTCCAGATGCAATTCCGGTGTTGATATGCAAGCTATAATCCCTTTTTGTTCTCATTGTAAAGGATTAATTTCCTATCCAGAAGATGAGGCAATCCTGCACGCATGGCATCGCGCGCCAGACAATGTCTCGTAACCATCTGATTTTACGGGTTTTGCGCCCCCGCCTTATGGCAGGTTTTCCTTCACCACGACTTCCATGGTGAGTTTGGCGACGTCTTCATCAGCCGCCTGACCGTTGCGGAGGTTTTCGAAAATCCGCAGGGTGTTTTGCACGATCACGCCCGGGCTTTGGGTGATGACGACATCCATGATCTCTTCAAGCAAAAAGCGCCGCGTATCAGGGGTCAGGCCATGACCGATAAAGATGATGTCGCGTCCCCGGCCACTTTCACGCAGCGCGCGTGCCACCCCGTCTGACGAACCGCCGACATTATAAATCCCGACCAGATCGGGATATTCTTCCAGAAGCGATTTGGTGTGCAGGTAGTTTTCACTGCGATCATCATGGCCTTCACGCGCCGCCACCACGCGGATATCGGGATAGTCTTCTTCCATCAGCGACAGGAATCCCATTTCGCGTTCTTGATGGGCGCGATAGGTGCGGCTGGCCGCAATCATCGCCACCCGCCCGCGATTCGGCCCCATGAACCGGCCGAGCAAATAGCCCGCTGTCCGTCCGACCGCCCGGTTATCAAGCCCGACATAGGCCGCATGCGGCACACCGGAAATGTCCGATACCACGGTAATGATGTGTTTGCCCGCATCCTGCAATTCGGCGACGGTTTCACGCACGAGGGGATGATCAATCGCCATAAAGGCAATGCCATCGGCCTTTTCGCCATGCTGGCGCAAGGCCTCGGACAGGAGTTGCGGATTGAAACTGTCGATAAAATAGACGCGCGCGCGGATGTTATAGCCCGTCGTCGCCTCGGCCGCAGTTTTGATGCGATCACCCAGCAGTTTGAGGTACGGGTTCGTACCTGATGGCAACAAAAACACCACGCGCATCGGCTTGGGCCGGAAGACTTCATGGGTGTCTGTTTCGGGCAGATAGCCAAGTTCGCTTGCTGCCTGAAGTACGCGCTTTGCCGTGCGTTCACGCACACAGGGGCGCTTGTTGAGCACCCGGTCGACCGTTGCCGGAGATACCCCTGAAAGGTCGGCAATATCCTTGATGATTGGCCCGCTTGTTTTTGGCATCGCACCCTCAAAAACATCAAAACACATCATTTTATGATGTTTGATGAGGCAATATGTTTCACGTACTCTGAGATCATTCAAGGGAAAAGAGCAACAAGACAGTCCTGAAATAGACTAGAACCATCAGACCATCACGGGAGGAAACCATGGTCATCCAAAGCAAGTTCCGCCAAATGGCGACCGCGCTCGTCGCCGCTGCATCGATCTCTGTCGTGGCCCATACCGCCAGCGCACAGGAATATGAGCTCAATTACGGCCACATGAATTCGCCGACCAGCGTTGTCGGCATGCAGGCCGATTGGCTGGCCGAAGAAATCGCCAAAAACACGGGTGGTGCCGTCAAGATCGACGTTTATCCGTCATCCCAGCTTGGCAAGATTCAGGAACTCGCCGAAGGCGTTTCCATGGGGTCCATCGCACTGTCGCACAACACTGCGGGTGCGCTGAGCTCGCTTTACGAAGATTTCGGTGTGCTTGATACCCCGTATCTTTATCGCGATTACGATCACCTGATGAATGTTGTTGATATCGACTCCCCGGTCATGGCCGACCTTAATCAGGGCCTGATTGAAAATACCGGCATGCGCGTTTTGTATGCGTTTTATTTCGGCACCCGTCAGTTGACGGCAAACATGGCGGTCAAAACCCCGGCGGACCTCAATGGCGTTAAAATCCGTGCCATCCCGTCACCGGTCTATCTGACCGCGGTCGAGGGCCTTGGCGCTGTTCCGGTGCCCGTAGATTGGTCGGAAGTTCCCACAGCCCTTGCCACCGGCATTGTTCAGGGCCAGGAAAACCCGGTAAACGTGGCCGTGGACCACAAGCTTTATGACGTTCAGTCACACATGATGCTGACCGGTCATATTTCGGCCGCCGAGATCGTCGTGATCAACGAAGACCTGTGGCAGAGCTTCCCTGATGACATCAAGGAAGGCATTGCCAAGGCGGCGGAAACCGTGCGCATGAAAGCGTCCCAGACCATCCTTGATAAAGAGGCAGGCGATCTTGCCAAGCTCAAGGAAGCGGGCATGACCATCATCGGTCCGGATGACGGTCTTGATGTTGCGGCCTTCCGTTCCGGTGTGGAAAAGCTCGTAAATGAGCGCTTCGGCGACAAATACGGCGCGTATTACGAAGAAATTTCCGCCATCAAATAAGCGCCCGCAAACAGGCGTTTAAAATGGTCGTCCGTCGGGCGGTATCAGGGAACAAAACGTTCAGGGGTGCCGCCCGTCTTTTCCCACGATCCAACTCTTTTAATCAGGTTTCGTCATGTCCTACAGGAACTCCCCGGTTTACAAGGGGCTGGACCGGATTTGCCGGGTTCTGACCACCTTTTCCATGATGATGCTGGCCTTGATGTCAGTTCTGGTGGTTGGTCAGGTTATCTTGCGCAACTTTTTTGATCTTGGCCTACCCTGGGCAGACGAACTGTCGCGTATTTCCAATATCGCGCTGGTGTTTTTCGCCGTCCCGGCACTTATGCTTCATAACCGCCACATTGCGATTGATCTGCTGTTCAGTGCATTGGGCGCACGTGGCAAGGCGATCCTGCGGTTTGCCAATTACGCGCTGATTACCCTATTTTCCGCCATTTTCCTTTATGGCCTTTATAAATTTCTGATGCGTGCGGGCAAGTTTTCCACGCCCTCGCTTTCCATGCCCAATTATGCGGTGTACGCGCCGGTGGTGATGGCCATCGTGCTGTTGCTCGCCGTCGCACTTTATCGGCTGATTTCACGGACCGAACCTGTCACCGACTATGAAGACGAGGATGGCGGCAACGCGATTGCCCAGGCCATCGAAAGCGAAATGGCAGAAAGCCAGTCGTCCGAGGATTCCCGCAAATGATGAGTGCAACCCTCCTTATCCTGTTTCTGGCGATGATGATCATCCGCCTGCCGATTGCGGTCTGCCTTGGCCTGTCGTCTGCGGTTGTCATGATCCTGTTTAACCTGCCGATGACGGTTCTGGCCCAGCGCACCGTCAACGCACTGGATTCCACCCCGCTTCTGGCCGTGCCGCTGTTTATCTTTGCCGCCAACCTTTTAAGCCTGTCGGGTGTCACCAACCATTTGTTCGAGCTTGTCCGCATGATGGTCGGCTGGATCCGGGGCGGCACCGCGCAGGTAAGCGTTCTGGTCAGCCTGATCTTTTCGGGCGTATCCGGTGCGGCGCTGGCTGATATCGGCGCGCTTGGCGCGGTTCAGATCAAGATGATGCGCAAGCAGGGCTATTCTGCCGAATTTGCATCGGGCATCACCATGGCTGCGGCCACCATCGGTCCGATCTTCCCGCCCAGCATTCCGATCATTATTTTTGCCTCTGTCGCCAATGTATCGGCGGTAAAGCTTCTGATTGCCGGGATCGTGCCCGCTGTTCTGATCACCGCCCTTTTGATGCTGCAGGTCGGCGTGATGGCGCGCATCTACAAGCTGCCGCGCGATGAAGTGAAATTCAACATTGCCGCCTTTGCCCGCAAATTCGTCATTTCCCTGCCCGCCCTTGCCGCCCCCGTCATTCTGATTGGCGGTCTGGTATCGGGCTATTTCGGGCCAACCGAAGTGGCCGGTGTGACGGTGGCCTATGCGCTTCTGATCGGTAAATTCATCTATCGCCAGCTTGATCTCAAACGTGTGCTGACGGCTGCACGCGACAGTGTCGATGCTACGGGCAGTGTGCTGTTTATCGTTTCAACCGCGGCCCTGTTTGCCTGGGTTCTGACCATGGACCGCCTGCCCGCCACCGCCAGCGAGTTCTTGCTGGGGCTTTCAAGCGATCCATTGGTGCTGTTGTTGATCGTCAATGTGCTGTTGCTGGTGGTCGGCATGTTCCTTGAGTCCATCGCCGCCATCCTGATCATTGCACCGATCATTACGCCTGCGATGACCGCGGCCGGTGTTGATCCGCTTCAGCTTGGCATTGTGTTTGTGCTGAACCTGATGATCGGTCTTCTGACACCGCCGGTCGGCATGAGCCTTTATATGGTCAGCATCATCGCCAAGATGCCGCTGCACCGGGTGATCCGTGGTGCACTTCCCTTCCTGTTACCGCTGTTTTTGTCGCTGCTCGCAGTGACCTGCATACCGGCAATCTCGATCTGGTTGCCCAACATTCTGGATTAAGTGAGGAACTATGAGCAGATTTCTTGGTGAAATTCGCCAGCTCGGCTACGTCGTGCCCGATATTGAGGCCGCCATGGAATATTGGTCGGAAACAATGGGTGTCGGCCCCTGGTACTACAATCCCAAGGTTCCGATTGAGGATTACCGTTATGACGGCCAGTCCTATGACGTTCATAACTCCGTCGCGCTGGCCAATTCCGGTTACGTACAGGTCGAACTGATCCAGACGCGTAATGATGCCCCGTCGATGTATCGTGATTTCCTTAAGGCGGGTCATACCGGCTTGCAACATGTCGCCTATTGGACCGAAAAGTTCGATGACGATCTGGCGCTGATGGAAAGCAAGGGCTTTACCGTCAAGATGAGCGGCAAGGTCGGTGACAACGGACGCTTTGTCTATTTCGACAAGGAAGACCATCCGGGCACCGTGATCGAACTGTCCGAAGTTGTCGGCCCAAAAGGCCGCCTGTTCAAATCCATTCATGAAGCGTCTATCGACTGGGATGGCAGTGATCCGATCCGTCCGTTCCCGTCGCTTTCGGAAATCTGAGCCATGGACCTGATCGAAGCCCGTTACCTGATCGAAACGCCGATGGACCCGGAAAAGATCGCCGGGATCATGGCTGGTGAGCAAAGCAGCGGCACATTTGTGCGCGTTGCCGGGGAAACCGACGAACTGCGCGAACGGTGTGCTGCCCGCATTCTGAATATCCGCGAACTGACCCCGGTCAACCAGCCCAGTTTGCACAGCGCCTATCTTGCCGCACGCGGTGTCAAGGGCCCCTATCGCCGGGCTGAGATCCGCATCGGGTTCCCTGCGGGGAATATCGGGCGCAATCTGGCAACGCTGGCATCCACTGTTTCGGGCAACCTTTATGATCTGGGCGAGATCACCGGGCTTAAGCTGGTGGACGTCACCCTGCCCAAGGCGTATCGCGATCTTTATGATTATCCGGTTGCCGGAACCAAAGGCACACGCGCGCGCATGAACGTCCATGACCGCCCGTTCTTTGGCACCATCATCAAGCCGAATGTCGGCCTGCGCAGCAATGATATCGCCGATTTGGTCGATCAATTGTGCGAAGCCGGTGTTGATTTCATCAAGGATGACGAAATCTGTGCCAACCCGGAAAGTGCACCACTTGCGGAACGCATTCCTGCCGTGATGGACCGGGTGCGTCGCTATCGCGACAAGACTGGTCGTGATGTGATGATTGCCTTTAACATCACCGATGAAACCGATGCCATGCGCCGCCACGCCGATCTGATCGAAAAGGAAGGCGGATCATGTGCCATGGTCAGCATGAACTGGGCCGGTCTTTCCGCCCTGCAGACCCTGCGCAAGTCGACCAATCTGGTCCTGCACGGGCATCGCAACGGGTTTGGTGCGCTATCACGTCATCCACTGATCGGCATGGCATTCCCGGCCTATCAGACGTTGTATCGCCTGACCGGCATGGATCACATGCATGTCCATGGCATGGGCGGAAAATTCTGTGACGAGGACAGCGAAGTCGCCGCGTCTGCCGAATTGTGTGCCAAACCGCTTGCTGAGGGCAATGGTGACGAAGACCGCGTTCTTCCGGTTTTCTCGTCTGGCCAGTGGGCGGGCACGGTTCCCGCCACCCATGAAGCTGTCGGGTCGGCTGATTTCATGTTCCTTGCCGGTGGCGGCATCCTTGCCCATCCGTCGGGACCTGCGGCGGGCATCACCAGCCTGCGTCAGGCATGGGAAGCCTGCGCGGCCGGTGTCAGCCTTGAAAAACATGCCAAGGAAAACACAGCACTGGCCGAGGCACTATCGTTTTATGGGGCGCGAGGCTGACGATGACCAAATTCATTTTCTGTGCCGATGATTTCACCGGGGCCTCCGATACCCTTGCGACACTGGCCCGCTCCGGGCTGTCAGCACGTCTGTATTTGAACGCCCCGTCATCCTCGGTTTCGGAAAATGATCCCGGTCACGGGTCCAAAAGTCTCGACGCCTTCGGGGTTGCAACGTCGCTTCGCGCTTTGGGGGTCGAAGACGGCGTTGCAACCATTTCTCCGCTGGCCGAAAACATCAAGTCACCGGACTGCAACCTTTATCATTTCAAGGTCTGCTCGACCTTTGACAGTTCACCGAATACCGGCAATATCGCCGCCATTGCGGATCGCTATGCTTTGGCCGTCGGCGCCGACTGGAAGGCGATCATTGGCGGGCAGCCGTCGCTGAAACGCTTTTGCCTGCTGGGCAATCTGTTTGCCGGCGCTGGCAATGGCAAAATCCATCGCATTGATCGCCATCCGGTCATGGCCGAGCACCCCGTTACCCCGATGGACGAGGCAGACCTGCGTTGCCACCTGTCCAAACAGGGCTGGGGGAATATCGGCTTGATCGACTTCACCATGATCCGCAAAGGACGCGCGGCACTGGTGGCCGAAATCAGACGCCGTATTGCGGATGGTGAAACCGAAACCCTGTTTGATGTGGCAGAGGAAACCGATCTTCTGACCATTGGCGAGGCGCTGCGCGAAATCACAGCGGACATGCCCGTCCTGTGTGTCGGCGCAAGCAGCGTCGCACAGGCCATATTCCCGTCCTTTGCCAACATCCCAAAAACCAGGGCACGTCGCCGCGACGGTCCGGTCTTTGCCTTTGCCGGCAGTCGATCCTCCCTGACCGCCGAACAGGTCGCGCACGCGAAAAACTATGTGAAACATTCCGTGCGCCCGACCGATCTTCTGTCGCCCAAAGCCGCTGCTGATCTGCGTGCAGAATGTCTTTCGGTTCTGCAATCGGGCCAAAACCTTTTGGTGTCGCTGTCCGATGATCGCGATCACGACATTGCCAGTCACGATCTTGCGCATGCCAGTGCCGAATTCATCAGCACGATCAGCAACGATGTTGCCCTTGGGTTCCTGCTGATTGCAGGCGGGGATACATCCAGTCTGGCCGTGCAGAAACTGGGTATCGACAGCCTGTCCTTTGCGGCTGATTTTGATGCAGGCGCCCCGATCATTTGTGCCCATTCCACCCGCACCAGACTTGATCATTTGCCGATGCTGCTTAAAGGCGGGCAGATGGGCAAACCCGCCCTGTTTGACAATATTGCAGCCCTGCCGGTCTCCGCCTCATCCAGTTAATTCAGCCAAGGAATTAATTCCTTCTTTCGCAACTGTCATGCGGGCTGCTAGGATGGCCCATGATCCGACATCAACAAATTTGGGCCGCCCTTGATCAGATTGCCGAGGACCACGGTTTGACACCGTCGGGGCTGGCACGACTGGCGCAACTCGACCCGACCACATTTAACCGCTCCAAGCGGACAACGGCACAGGGAAAGCCACGCTGGCCCTCGACCGAAAGCATTTCCAAGGTGCTTTCCGTCACCGATGTCAGTTTCCGTGAATTTTCCGAACTGGTGGACGGCAATGGCGCCGGGCGCATCCCCGTGATCGGCTTTGCGCAGGCGGGCAATCGCGGCTTTTTTGATGATGCCGGATACCCGGTCGGCGGATCTTGGGAAGATATTACCTTTCCCGCCCTGCACGACCCGACCGCCTATGGATTGCGGATCGCGGGCGATTCAATGGCACCGGTATTCCGCGATGGTGATTTGATCATCGTCAGTCCGGCGTCAAACATCCGCCCCAAGGATCGCGTGGTTGTCAAAACCATCGAAGGCGAAGTCATGGCCAAGGAACTTGTCCGGCGTGGCGCGCTTGGTGTCGAAGTCAAATCGCTGAACCCGGATTTCGAAGATCGTTTTATCCCGGCAGATCAAATTGACTGGGTGGCCCGTGTCTTGTGGTGCAGCCAGTAAACGCGCATTGCACCAATCACCCATGGCACCAGTCACCCATTGTGCCCAATTCGATGATTGATCTATTCAAAATCGCAAAGCGACACATTACATTAGTTTCTATCAAAAAAACCGACTGGGCCTGATGGGGAAAAGGAAGAATCGTTTGACGCTGCAACGTCACCATATTGTGCGTTCCCTGGTGATTATCCTTTCCTATTTCGTCACGGGCTATGCGGGCATCCACCTGCCGTATTTCGGCACCAGCGTCACATTGATCTGGCCCCCTGCAGGGATCATTCTGGCGGCGCTTGTTTTTTGGGGATGGCGGTATTTTCCAGCGGTGTATATCGCCGCCTTTCTGCTTAACATCGTGATCGCCGATAGCCTTTCTGCCATGATTTTTGTTGCCGCGGGCACCACGGCGGCAGCAGTTATTCCAGCACTTTTGATTACCCGGTTCGCCAGGCGCTTTCCGTTTAATGGGCTGCGCAACATTTCGGTCTTTCTTTTGTTCGGCGGCCTTCTTGGTCCGACCCTTGCCGCGACCTTTGGTGCCTTCTTCGTCAGTCTGTTTGACATCGGACATTTCGACCAATACGCAACTTGGTGGCTTGGCTGGTTCAAGGGCGATGTTGTCGGTGTGCTGGTCGTAAGCCCGCTGGTCTTGCGCCTGATGAACTGGCGGATCCGACCACGCCCATTGCTTCATCATGCCGAACTGGCATTTATCGGGCTTGCTTGCGTCGTTCTGGCATCGGCCGTGCAAACAATGCCCTTGATCGCCAGACCGGAATTTCTGTTTGTCTTCGTCACACTGCCCTGTGTGATCTGGGCGACTGTGCGGTTTGGCCTGTTGGGGGCCACGCTGATCAACCTGTTGATCACTGCCGACATCATCATCTTTGCCGCCCTTGGCAACACCACCTTTGTCGATACCAACATTCAGTCCGGTTTTCACAGTCTGTTCGTCTATATTATCGCCTGTTCGGTTGGTGCGCTGCTTCTGGCAGTCGGTATCGAACGCATTGCCACATTCACCACGCGTACCCGTGACGGGCGGTTGTCCAATGACGTGCACCGGTTGCGCCGGGCGCTTGCGGTTCTTATCGGCATTGTCGGCTTCGGGGTTTCAGGGACCGCAGCATGGTACACCTATAATCAGCTTCAGGAAGCTGACCGGCTGTCGACCGAACAATACAGGCTGGCTTTTGAAGCCTCGCTTCGTGAGGAACTCGGCCGTGCGACTGACGCCCTGATCGCAGTGCGAACGCTTTTTGACGTTCACGGCAGTGTCTCTGCGAGCACCTTTGACGCCATGCTCGCACCGTGGATTAACCGCAGACCGGGCGTTGCCGCACTCGAATGGGCCCCTTTTGTTGAAAAGCGCGCCCGCACTTTGGTCGAAGAAAACGCAGAGTTACGGGGTGTTGATAACTTCGCCATTCGTGAAATGGTCGATGGAACCATGCAACCTGCACCGCAGCGCGACAGTTACTTCCCGATTTTTTATATCTTTCCGCGCTCGGGCAACGAGCAGCGCGTCGGGTTTGATCTGGCCAGTGAACCTTCACGCAAAAGCGCGCTTGATACGGCCCTTAAGACCAACAATGTTACCCTGACCCAGCCGCTTAATTCCGTTCAGTCAAACGCGTCACTTGTGTCATCACTTGCGTTTCTGGCCGTGGAGAACCGGCGTGATCCCGGCGGCCCCCCACTTGGCGTTGCTGCGGGTGTCTTGCGCATTACCGACATGATCATGCGCGCGGCCCGTGTCGCGCGGATCCCGCTTGATTATGAACTGCATCTTGCGGATACCAAAACATCCGGACAGGCGGGCCTTCTATATTCCACCCGTACGTCCGACCATGCGATTGATCATATCAAACGCGAACGTGCCAAACAGTTTAACCCGAATGTTTCGAATTTCACCTTCGGGTATCGTGACTGGACGATTGTGCTGCATCCCCGGCAGAACGGCCTGAATTCACTGGTGTACTGGCAGCCATGGGCCATTTTTGTCTTTGGCAGCACGATCACCGTCCTGCTTCTGATTTATCTGCGTTCCCTTAATCGCACCGAAAAGCACATTGTCGATCTGGTTGCCACCCGTACCGCAGAACTTGAAGATGCCCGCACCGCTGCTGAAAATGCGATGAACCGCGCGCAACAGGCCGATCGCGCCAAATCGGAATTCATCGCGCATATGAGCCACGAATTCCGGTCCCCGATGACCTCTATTCTGGGCTATGCCCAATTGGCCCGCGACAGTCTGGACAACAGCCCGTCTTCCGAAACCTTGCGGAACTACTTGTCAACCATTCGCGGCGCGGGGCGCCACGTTCTGTCGCTGATCGGCGATATTCTTGATATCTCCAAGATCGAGGCTGGCAAACTTGTCCTTGAAGAAGCCCCGGTTGATCTTCATCGCCTGTGCGAGGAAGTGGTTTCCATGATGGTGGTTCCTGCCCGTGCGCAGGAAAACGCATTGCTACTGGATATTGACCCGGAATTGCCACGTCATGTGGTGGGCGATCCCGTCCGTCTGAAACAGGTTTTGACGAACCTTGTGTCGAACGCCAT
Organism: Thalassospira sp. MCCC 1A01148; assembly: GCF_001613795.1. Lineage (GTDB taxonomy): Bacteria > Pseudomonadota > Alphaproteobacteria > Rhodospirillales > Thalassospiraceae > Thalassospira. Next base: position 186,669 of record NZ_LPVZ01000018.1, on the reverse strand, counting down.
CAAATTCACCAAGTACGGCAAGATTCAGGTTACCGCAAAGCCGCTTGAACTTGATGAAAACAACGTTTCATTCCGGATTTCGGTTCAGGATGAAGGGATTGGCATCCCCAACAACAAGCTTGAGTCGATCTTTGATGCCTTTACCCAGGTCGATACCACGACGACACGCCGCTATGGGGGTACCGGTCTTGGTTTGACCATCTGCAAGCGCATGGTTCAGGCCATGGGCGGCACCATCAACGTCGATAGTCAGGAAGGCAGCGGCAGCCTTTTCTGGTTTGACCTTACCCTGCCACGCAGCACCGAAGCCGATGTTGCCGAATATGATGGTCAGACCCACTCACAGGATGCAGAACCGGCCGAAGCGGTTGAAGAAACCGAACCGGGCCACTGGAACATTCTGTTGGTCGAAGACATCGAAATCAACCGCATCCTTGCCCAGAAGCTTCTTGAACAGCAAGGCCACACCATCACCACTGCAGCGGATGGTCAGGCTGCACTCGATATTCTCGCCAGCAATGATTTTGATGCGGTTCTGATGGATTTGCACATGCCCGTCCTTGATGGCATCGAAGCCACACGCCAGATCCGCACGTTTGAAAATCAGGTCAAGGCAACCATTCCGGTACTGGCCCTTACCGCCGATATTTCAAATGACAATCTCGAAACGTTCCACGAAACAGGCTTTGACGCCTATTGCACCAAACCGCTCGATATCGACAAGATCAATGCGGAGCTCGCCCGTCTCATTGACCGCAAGCTCGAAGCACGGCAACAAGAGAACGAGATGGCAGATCGCTAGGCGATGCCCCTAGCCCGTGATACCTGTCATGGATCGAAGCTCCTCGGCGACATTGGGACCGGCTGTCAGGATCGGGGCCCCGTTTTCAAGTGCATCGGGCGCACCAAGATAATCATTGGTCCAACCGCCTGCTTCCTGCATCAAAAGGATACCGGCAAGGCAGTCCCAAGGGTTGATGTGCGGCTCGTAATACCCGATCAACCGACCGGCAGCGGCATAGGCCAGCATCAGCGCCCCAGACCCGTTACGGATAAAGATGCCCTCACGATCCAGAAGGTCCTGGATGAAGGGTGTAATGGCATCACTTTTGGTTCGGTGCGACATGCCAAGCCCCATCAAACCGTCACCGACGGTTTTGGCCTCGCTCGCCTTGATCGGTTCGCCGTTGGCAAAGGCCCCTTCTCCACGCTTGGCACTGAACAGTTCATTGCCGCATGGCTGATAAATCAGCGCGAGCTGGATCTCCCCTTTGACAACAAGGGCAATGGAAATGCACCAGCTTGGCATCTGATTGACAAAGCATGCCGTGCCATCAATCGGATCAATCACCCACAGGCAGTCATTGTCGCCCTTCTCGATACCCATTTCCTCGCCAAGGAAGCCGTCCTCGGGGAAGGTATCGGCAATCTGGTCGCGAATGATCGCTTCGACATTTTTATCGGCGATGCTGACCATATCAAGCGGATTGGCCTTGGCCTCGATCTCAAGGTCACCAGCCGCGCCATCGAAATAGGCCATGGCACGCTTTCCGGCATGGCGGATCACATCACGGGCATGTTCAAACCGTGCGTCGAGATCAAGTTTGATGTCATCACCCATTATGTATTCCTTTCAAAGCGCCGGTCGGCATCACACCATCGCGGCAGAAAACGTCTCGAAATCAATCGTCTATGGGAAAACCTATCGCATAACTGCTGACAAGGTTCCATGACATTTCAATGGCAGCGGGGCATGTGATGTTTTCTTTGACCATCCTTGGACAAAAACCCTATGCTATGCGCCGTTTTCTTCGCCGCCCCACAGGCGCCCAACACAATCAGGAGCATAAATATGGGTCACGCCGCCGCTGATAGCACCGTCACCACCTGGACCTGGCATCAGGGTCAATGGCACGAAGGTAACCCCAATATCATGGGTCCGCAAACCCATGGTGTATGGATGGCCTCGACCGTGTTTGACGGCGCGCGCCGCATGAACGGCAAAATGCCCGATCTTTATCCGCATTGCGCCCGTGTGCTTCGCTCGGCCGAACTGATGGGCATGAAACCTGCCATCACGGTCGATGAAATCGTCGCGCTGGTCAAGGAAGGCGTTCAGAAGTTCGATCCGGAACTCGCCCTTTATATCAAACCGATTGTATTTGGTGGCGAAGGTTTCATCGCGCCAACACCTGAAAGCGCGCAATTCGTGCTGTGCATTTCCGTCACCGAAATGCCCGAAGCCGTCCAGACCGGCTTTAGCGCGCGCAAATCAAGCTTCCGCCGCCCGTCACCGGAATCCGCGCCGACCGAGGCAAAGGCATCCTGCCTTTATCCCAATGTCGGCCGTGCTGTGACCGAGGCAACCGCATCGGGCTTTGACACCGGCGTGATGCTTGATCCGATTGGCAATGTGGCCGAGTTTTCCTATGCCAACCTGTTCTTTGCCAAGGATGGCACGGTTTATACCCCGGCAATCAACGGCACCTTCCTTAATGGCCTGACCCGCCAGCGCGTGATCAAGCTTCTGCGTGAAGATGGCGTTGATGTCGTGGAAAAGACCTGCAAGTACGAAGAACTCGAAGCAGCCGACGAAATCTTTGGCACCGGCAACTATTACAAGGTTGCTCCGTGCGTCAAACTCGACGAGCGCAACCTGCAGCCCGGCCCGATCACGCGCCGCGCCCAGGACCTTTACATGGCCTTTGTTGCGGCCAGCGAAGATTAATTTCTGCCAGACAGACACAAAAACGGGCCGGAATTCCGGCCCGTTTTTTTATGCTGGTAGCGATGACTTACTGTGATACCGGCTGTGGCACGGAGCTGCCCGCGACATAGGGATATTTGGCAAAGATTGATGCCACCGCCGCGCGCACCGTCTCGTTTGGCGCTTCGCGTACGGCACTGGTGACGCGTGAAACAGCCGTTCCTTCCCAGACCATTTGCTCGGTCTGGCGATTGACCAGATCAATGGTCAGCGTGCCTTCGGTGTAGCTATCGACATAGCCCGGCTCGACATAGCCCGGCCAACCAACATACATCCCGGACCGATAGCCATAATACCCACCGACATAGACCGGGGGTGATGATCGCGTCTTTTCCTGTGTTTTCAGATGAAAGTTGATCAACAGGTCGGGGGTATGGATATCAAGCTGATATCCGCGCGAAACCATCGCCAGATTGATTGCATCCTCAATCCGCTGTCCCGACAGGGTCTGGTACCTCGCCTCCGCATCCTTGCCGGCACCTTCGACAAAGGCGAATGTTCTGAACTGCCCGAAATCGGTCGCCGGGTCGGCATCGGTATAAACGCGCGGCCCGCTGGCACAGGCCGACAATGCCATTGCCATCGCCCCGACCAGTGCAAGTTTTACTGTTTTCAGCCCGATCATTGCCCGTGTCCTTTATTGCTTTGCGCGGCCTGCTGGGCCACGTCTCTGATGAACGCGTGTTTCATTCAGTATGACGTCTGAAGGGTACAATTTCATCATCAGAAAATGGACTGATCATGGCAAAACAACCAAAGGGTGCAGATATTTGGTCCTCAGCCACGATCCAGCGGGTTACTGGCAAGCGCCTTGGCAAAGCCGACGCCGACCAGCCCGGCAATATGACACCGGGGTTTGCGATCTGCCTGGTCGGCCACCAACTTTCCGAAATCACGGACAAAGCCCGTGCGCGGATAATCGCGCAGGATTTGCGCCCGGACATCGGTGTGAATGTTCATCACCTGCATACCGACCACATCGACCCCGGCGCCGAGATGCAGCAACAGGCCTTCGGGGTCACGCGGGCCGGAATGGCACACAGCCGAATGCAGCGCCATCGCTTCGTGAATGAATTCGGCCTTTTCCCGGTCATAGCCCTGTTCGCCAAGCCAGTTATGGGCACAGCGGGCGGCTTCGACCTCGAACGATCCCGGTCCGTCACACGATGGCGATGCCAGTGAAATATCATGCAGGATGCTTGCGATATAAAGCATCTCGCGATCAAAGCGGACATTGTGGTATTCCCCCAACGCGACCCCAAAGGCAAAACTGCGCAAGCCGTGATACTGCACGAAGTCAGGCTGCAGGGAGGCCGCCCACGCGGTTGCCTTTTGCGCCATTTCGCTATCGGGAACGCCAAGATGGTCAAGCACCGCACGGTCCGGTCGGCCAAACCCGATGGACTGGCGCAGGGCATAGAACTTGTCGCGGATGCCAAGTCGGGCAAAATTGAAAATCAGGGCAGCCTTGGGATCGCGCCCAAGTTCGGTGGTTAGCGCGCGGGACATGTCAGGCACTTTCTTTCTGGTGGGACTTCTTGTGGGGCGGGTAAGGCCGGGAACGTCTGTTAGAAATCAGGTCCCGGCAATCAACGCATCGGCCGTTTGGCGCAGGTCGGCAATCTCGTCATCAAGAATGGCGCGATCATTCATGGAATGGGCCAGAACAATCGCACCTTGCCAACGCAGGACGATCCGCCGTCCTTCAATTGACGCACGGTCTGCCGCCAGCCCGCCTTCGCGAAGCTGATCTGTCACCCACCCAATCAGCGCATCAAACACGCCTTGCCCGATTTTCCGCGCCGGATCAAAATCCGCATCGCCGGGCATATCGAGCATCAGACGCGCAAGCGGGCAACCATGGCTGACACGCCGCGGCGTCATCGCATCAAGATAATCAAAAAAGACTGACAGCCGATCACCGACAGCGCCCTTTGACTTGATGCTGTCCAGAAGCGGAATGAATTCGCCTTGCATGGTTTCAAGAGCCGCCTGGGCAAGGTCGTGCTTTTTGGGAAAGCGATAAAACACCCCGCCTGCGGGCAACCCGGCCTCGTTCGCAACCGATTGAATGGTGGCCCCATGATAGCCATCACGCCAGATCACATTCATCGCCGCACGGGCAAGCTTTTGGCGTTTTTCTTCGGGTTTGAGCTTTTCGGCCATTGCCATCACCATCAATTAAGTAAGTTAACTCACTTAATACTGATTCCCATTATGCTGTCAATTGCCTTTTCACGGTCTTATTTTCCATCTAGGCATCTCGCGGCGTTTGAATAGCTGCGTGTGCCGTGTCAAACTTCGCAGGTAATTTGCAGGTAAACAGACGCGCAGACGAACATGCGCCACCAACCAGAACACCCCACAGATCCGGAGCCACCGTGAAAGACAACCGATTCACCCTTGCTGACATCCGAAATGCGGTATCGGCCGGCGTGCTGAGCGAAGAAGCCTTTGACAGGCTTGAAGGCTTTCTTGGCGAACAATCGCTTGAAACCGCCGAAACGGAAAAGTTCACCCTGTTTCGCGGCATGAACGACATCTTCATTGCCCTTGGCATATGCGCACTGACCATCGGCTGGTTCGTTCTATGGGGCCTGCTTGCCAATGGTCCGGCCTTCTGGATTGCACCGCCAATTGCCATGATCGCCTATGTCGCGCTGGCGGAATATATTGCCGGCAAGCTCAAGGCGTCCCTGCCCTCCATCGCGATTATGGCCGCCCTTGGCGCGACATTGATGATCTATGCGGTTGCGCTTTATATGTCCTTTGCCGGACCGACCGGGCAGTTATCCGATCTTGATACGGTCATTGATTTCGGACAGCGGTCGATGAATGTACTGGTGTTTGTCGCGGTCATCGGCTTTGCCTTCCAGCTGGGCTTCTTCCTGCGGTATCGCCTGCCGGTATCCTTTGCGCTGATTGCCGCAGGCCTCGTCGGGGTCTTCTGGTCGGCGTTGATGGCAACCTTTGGCCCGGCGGCAGAACCCTATATCCCCTATCTGATCACGGCCACGGGCATCATATTGCTCGCCCTTGCGATCTTTATCGACAGCCGCGATCCCAAGCGGATCAATGGTTGGGCGGAATGTGCGTTCTGGCTGTATGTCTTTGGCGCACCACTGACCATCCATTCGATTGCCGCCACGTTCGAGGCCGCCGCCCTTGCGATGATCCCGGTGATCATCATTGCCATGGTGCTGTCGCTGATCCTGGATCGCCGATCGCCAATCATCAGCGGCCTGATCTATGTTGGCTACCTGCTGCAATCGGGTTTCGAGGGCGCGGAAATCGACCCGTCGATGACCATTGTTCTGGTCTGCTTCATTGTTGGTGGACTTGTCATGGCATTCGGCGTGGGGTGGCAACGCGCGCGACACATCCTGCTTGCACCGTTTGAACATCATCCGCTGCGGCGTTACCTGCCGCCAAGCTGATCTGAAACAACAAGGCCAGCAATTTATGCTGGCCTTTTTCATTCATCCTAGCGATGCAGCCCCGATTTCAGCAAAAGCGACAGGTTGCGCGGGTTCTCTCCCACCCGGCGCCAGGCATATGCCCACCAGTCCTTGCCAAACGGCGCATAAAGCCGCAGTCGATATCCCGCCGCAACCAGTTCACGTTGCAGCGGCTGATTAACGCCATAAAGCATCTCGAACTCGAACTGATCCCGCGCCCAGCCGTTGTGATCGGCAAGCTTCGCGATCTTGAGCACCAGTTCGCGATGGTGACTGCCAAAGACCGGGAGAAATCCGTTTTGCTTTGCCGTGTCCGATAACATCATCCCGGCGAGTGCAAGGTAATTGCCATCAATCTCGGCCCGTTCGGTAAAGGCCACACTTGCTGGCGGGGCCATCGCCCCCTTGACCAGTCGCACCATCGCCCCGCGTGCGATCATGTCCTTCATGTCCTGTTGCGTGCGGTGCAGGCGGGCTTGCAGGGTTTGGGCCACGGGAATACCGGTATCCTGCAAACGATGATGCAGCGCCAGCGTATCATCGACCATGTCGAAATCTTCCATATCGATCATAAGCCGGACGGTCTGCCCATCATCTGCCTGTGCTGCGATGTCGCGGATCTGGCTGGCAATTTCGTCAACATACTGGGTCAGGATCGCCGCACCCTGCATATAGCCAAGCTGCGACGGATCAATGGAAACATGCACATCAAGCCCCGCTTGATGCAGGCTTGGCATGACCGCGCGCAACTGATCAACGGTTTCGCGAACCTGGGTGATGTCCGTGACATATTCGCCAAGATAAAAACTGGAAACCCGAATGCCGCTGGCCTTAAGCGCGCTTGCCCGTGCAACATGCCCCTTGCCGTCCCCGGCGCTGACAAACTGTGCCGCCAATCCTGTCTTGCGACCAACCGCCTCGCCCACGGCACGAAGCGGTTTGGAACACGCAACCGCAATCATCGATTTTTGCCAAAAGCCCATATCATTCAATTCCCTGCTGGTGACGCAAAGCCCCGCCATATCCGATCCGGTCGACAGATTATTGAATGATATGACCCAAAACGCAAAACGGCCCGCCAAGGGCGAGCCGTTTGCAAATTCATCTGATCGCGCAGCCTTAGGCAGAAAGGTCTTCACCCGCCAGTGCACGGTCGATCAGCGCAACGCTTTCATCAAGACCGTAAAGGGCGATGAAGGAACCCATGCGCGGACCCTGTTCCTGACCAAGAAGCACTTCGTAAAGCGCCTTGAACCAGTCGCGCAGGTTTTCGTAATTGTGGTTTTTACCCACGGTGAAAACTTCGGTCTGGATGTCGGACGGATCGGTGCCCGGTGCGACTTTGGACAGGGCATCGCGCAAGTCTTTAAGGGCGGCCTGCTCTGCCTCGGTCGGGGCGCGGTATCTTTTCGTCGGTTTGACGAAGTCATTGTAATAGTTGATCGCATAGCCGACCAGCTTATCGAGATACGGCGAGCTTTCCGGGGTTGCACCGGTGACATAACGTGAAATGAACTTCCACAGCAGATCACGGTCATCGGTATTACAGACCGAAACCAGGTTCAGAAGAATGCCGAACGACAGCGGAATGTCGCGATCCGGCGCAGTTCCGGCATGAATATGCCAGGCCGGGTTCTGCAGGATCTTGGTCGGATCGGTTTCGGTTTTAAGTTTTTCGGCAAAGGTCAGATATTCATCCACGGTTTTCGGGATGACATCAAAATACAGGCGCTTTGCGGTTTTCGGCTTCTGGAACATGAACAGCGACAGGCTGTCTTCCGGCGCATATTTCAGCCAGTCTTCCATCGAAAGACCATTGCCCTTGGATTTGGAAATCTTCTGGGCGTTTTCATCGAGGAACAGCTCGTAATTGAAACCTTCCGGCGGGGTGCCGCCAAGTGCCTTGACGATCTTGTTGCCAAGCTCGACCGACGGAATAAGGTCCTTGCCTGCCATTTCATAATCAACGCCGAGCGCATACCAGCGCATCGCCCAGTCCGGCTTCCACTGCAGTTTGCAATTGCCGCCCGTCACCAGCGTTTCAACGAGATCACCGGTTTCCGGGTGTTCGTAAACAATGCTGCCGCTCTCAGGCTTAAGCTCGGTCACCTTGGCCATCAGGACCTTGTTGGTGCCCGGCTCGACCGGCATGAACGGGCTATAGGTCGCGCGGCGTTCTTCACCAAGGGTCGGCAGCATGATTTTCTGGATCGCATCATAACGTTCCAGAAGACGCAGCAGGGCCTCGTCAAACATGCCCGACTTGTAGCAGTCGGTCGAAGACTTGAACTCGTACTCGAAGCCGAAACCGTCAAGGAATTCGCGCAGCTTGGCATTGTTGTGATGCGCAAAGCTTTCATGGGTTCCAAACGGATCAGGAACGCTGGTCAGCGCCTTGCCAAGATGTTCGGCAACCATGTCCTTGTTCGGGATATTGTCCGGGACCTTGCGCAGCCCGTCCATATCATCGGAGAAGCAGAACAGCTTGGTCGGGATATCACACATGGTTTCGAACGCACGACGGACATAAGTCGTGCGCGCAACTTCGCCAAAGGTGCCGATATGGGGCAGACCCGACGGACCATAACCGGTTTCAAAAAGGACATAGCCCTTTTCAGGCGCCTTCTGTTTGTACCGCTTGACCAGCTTGCTGGCTTCCTGAAAAGCCCAGACGTTGCTGTTAAGTGCGGCATCTCGAAGATCGGCTGTCATTTTTGAAACCTTGTTTGTCAGTTGGATCGTTTAATTCTCGGGGAATATGCTTTGGGTCAAGACCCTGACGCGCAACCATCCTGATCGCATGTTTGCGCGAAGCTATACCTCACTTTGGGTCAAGATCAAGCACCTGTTGTGCATGGCTGCCACATAATCGCGGAATTCGCGCCCCGATCACCCGCAATTTGCGCCAAAATACGATTTGGATATCCGCACCCTGACTACACCTAAGTGTAGTTGAATTCCATCTGCCGGATGCAAATATCGCAACTTGGGCTAACGCGCTTAAGTAGATATAATGTTTGTGTTTAAAAACATGTAATTGAAATGATTTGTATTATTAGTCCAATTTAAATCCGATGATCAGTTAAAAACGCGATCAGGCCCGATTGACAAAGCGAACACGAAGTTGGAGTGCGTTGATGTCGTTTGGAGAGACCGGTGTACAGATCACCGAAGAAGACTTTCCGTCGGGAAGCCAGGATCAAAGGTTTGAACGCGTGGTCGAATACGCGCCAAACGCCATGATCCTGATCGGGGCTGACGGCACCATGGAAATGGTCAATGCCCAAACCGAAATCATTTTCGGTTATTCCCGAACTGAATTGCTTGGTCAACCGATCGAGATGCTCGTGCCCGAACGTTTTCGTGCCGGTCATCCCCGTTTGCGCGGCTCCTATACGAACAATCCGAACCCGCGCCCGATGGGGGCCGGACGCGACCTTTACGCGTTGCGCAAGGACGGAAGCGAGTTTCCTGTCGAAATTGGTCTCAACCCGATTACCGATGGCAAAAACCAGCAGATCCTGGCCGCGATTTCCGACATTTCCGAACGCAAGCACCGCGAAGAACAGATTGCCCGATCACTTCGCGAAAAGGAAACCCTGCTTTCCGAGGTCCATCACCGGGTAAAGAACAACCTGCAGATCATCCACAGTCTTCTGGACATGCAGACCACCTCGGTCATCGATATTCAGGCCCGTGAAGCCTTGATCGACAGTTGCAACCGGGTGCGCTCCATGGCGCAAATTCACCAGTCGCTCTATCAAAGCGAAGACATTGCCAAAGTGAACTTTGCTGATTTCTGTGAAAGCCTGATCTCGTCGCTTCTGGCGTCATTCAACGTCGATATCGCACGTGTGCGGGTAAACAGCGATTTGTCCGATGTCGAGCTTGCGATTGAACAGGCCGTACCGAGCGGCCTGATTGCAAACGAACTGATCACCAATGCACTCAAACACGCTTTTCCGGATGGCCGATCAGGGCAGATTGATGTCTCGGCCAGCAAGAACAAGCAAGACGTTGTCACCCTTCGGGTCTCGGACAATGGTTGCGGCATGCCAAAGGGTTTCAAACCCGGTCAAAGTGATGGCCTTGGCCTTCAGTTAATCCATCTGCTTGTGGATCAGATTGGCGGCACCCTTGATGTGGTTACCGAAGGCGAGACAACATTCGTCATTACATTCGCGATGGAGGACTGATCAGGATGGAACATCCGGTCCACGTCATGATTGTCGAGGATGAACGCATTATCGCGCTGCATCTGCGCAAACAGCTTGAGAAGCTTGGCTATCAACGCACAAGCGCACATACGCGGGGCAATGACGCGCTCGAAGCCATCAAACTTGATCCACCCGACATTATTTTGATGGATATCCGCATTGATGGCGATATTGACGGGATCGAGACCGCAGCAGGCATCCCGCCAAACCTGATGATTCCGGTGATTTATGTTTCGGCACATTCCGAAGACGCGACATTGGCGCGTGCCCAGAAAACCCGCCCCTATGGATTTTTGATCAAGCCGTTTTCCGATCGTGAATTGCATGCCACCATCCAGATGGCGCTGGAACGCCGTACCGCCGAAGTCGCACTGTCAGAAACCCGACAGCGCCTGTCACTTGCCATGAACGCCGCCCAGATGAGCTGCTGGGAAATTGATGTCGGCACCCGTCAAATGCACAGTACGGGCCTTGGCAAATTTGATCCGCTTCAGGAAGCAGAAACTGTCACAGAAAGCTGGGACACGTTTCTGGAACGCGTTTCATCCGAAGACCGCGACATGGTGCGCAAGGCGTTTGCCTATGCGGTTGACCATGGCGAATTTTACGATGTCGTCTTTCGCAGTCTGGATGACGACCAGAACTATCGCTGGTTCCGTGCGCGCGGGAAATCATTTGGTGATGAGCGCAAAGGATCCCAGCGTATCGTCGGCATGATGCAAGACATCACTGATCAGCGCCTTACACAGGATAAACTGCGCGAAGCCATGACCGTGTTTGAAACGACACAGGATGGCATTCTGATCCTTGATCCCGACCTTAACGTTTCCAACGCCAACAGGGCCTACTACCGCATTACCGGCGAAACCGAAAAAAACACGCTGCACAAGCCGCCCTATTTCTTCTCGCCCAATGAACATCCTGCCGAGTTCTTTCAGGAACTGTTTGCCGGGAGCGGCACCCGCCGTCACTGGCGTCGTGATCTTGATACCCGCAATGCAAAGGGCAATCCGATATCGCTGGCACTACAGGTGATTGCCGTCGAGAACGAGGAAGACGAACTCACGCATTTCGTGATGATCGTTTCGGATCGGACTGCCATCCGCCAGGCCGAACAGGAATTGCATTATCTTGCCCAGTATGACGGACTGACCAGCCTGCCCAACCGCCTGCTTGCCACGGACCGGCTTAACCGTGCGATTGAACGCTCGGAACCAAATGGCACCATGGTGGCGTGCCTGTTTCTTGATATCGATGATTTCAAGACGATCAACGACACGCTGGGCCACGCGGCCGGTGACCAGGTTATCCTGATTGCAGCAACCCGGATCAAGGGCATAACCGAACGCACAGACACGATATCCCGTCTTGGTGGCGATGAATTCCTGATCATTCGCGAAAACATCCCCAACGAAACGGCGGCCTCCAATCTGGCGCAGAAAATCATTCAGGAACTGCAACGCCCATTTTACATCAGCGGCCATGAAATGAACATTTCGGCCAGTATCGGCATTTCCATGTATCCCGACCATGGTCGCTCGTCACATGACCTTATCCGACTTGCAGATACCGCGATGTATGCCGCCAAGGATCGCGGGCGCAGGACCCTGGCACTGTATGAACCGGAAATGACGGCGAATGCCACTCATTACATGACCCGGTCGCTTGAGCTGCGCCGTGGTCTGGACAATGATGAACTGGTGCTGCATTACCAGCCACAAATTGATGGCATCAGTGGTGACATGGTCGGCGTCGAGGCACTTCTGCGCTGGAACCATCCAGTTCACGGACTTGTCGGCCCCAGCGAAATCATTCCAATCGCCGAAAAAAGCGGTCTTATTATCGAAATTGGCAGTTGGGTGCTCCGCGAGGCCTGCAAACAGGCCCGTATCTGGCAGGATGAGTATGGCGAAAAAATCCAGATGGCGGTGAATGTATCTGCCCGCCAGCTTCAGCTTGCAGGCTTTGCCGATTCCATCGCCCATGAACTTGCCATATCCGGCCTGCCGGCCGAGCATCTTGAAATCGAAGTCACCGAAAGCATGATTCAGGATGAAGACAGCATGATTCAAACCCTGCATGATCTGCGTGAGGTGGGAGTCTCGCTGGCAATCGATGATTTCGGTACGGGCTATTCCTGCCTGCGTTCGATCAAAAGCCTGCCAATCAGCCGCATCAAGATCGACCGTGCCTTTGTCAATGGTCTCCCCGGCAACAGTGACGATGTCGCCTTGATCAACGCGATGCTGGCAATGGCCAATGCCCTTGGACTGAAAGTCACAGCCGAAGGGGTTGAAACCAAAAAGCAGTACGAGTTCCTGCGTGAAGTACCCGGCATCGAATTGCAGGGCTTCCTGTTTGGCAAACCGGTCGCGGCCAACGAAATTTTCGCGCCGACTATCCGAAAATCGAAGCCGTTTTAACGACGGCACTCCAACCCGGCAGATATCTTCCCATATAATGTATTCTACTTTAGAATAGCATGCGAAAGTGCCGTGCCTGTTTGCATCACCAAGCCACTGCGTTGGCTACAGTATTAATGCATTGCGATCTTTCACAGGAAAGCATCAGTCGGAAGGATAGCTGAATGAACTTTTCCTCCCTGTCACTGGGCGCGAAACTCACACTTGTGAGTGCAATGGCCATCGCGCTTTGCCTCATTGCAGGCATTTCACTTCAAACCATCCAGACAAACCAAACCACCGAGGAACTGACTGTCGGCGAGACACGCGCAGTGGCAAGCCATCATGCCCAGCAGGCAGGCAGCGTTCTGAATGGCGGGATGCTGGTCGCGAAAAACCTTGCGGGCACCTTCCGCGCAATTCGCGAAAAAGGCGGTGCAGATCGCAACGCATACAACGAAATCCTCAATCGCACGCTGGTCGACAACCCGACCCTTGCGGGGGCCTGGTCCGGGTTTGAACCCAATGCACTTGACGGCAAGGATGCCGATTACAAGGACGAAGGCGAACCTTTTGGCGACGGCACCGGGAAGTATGTCACCTATTACTATAATTTCGGTGACGGCATTACGCCCTATCACCTGACCGGGTTGGACAATCCCGAGGTCAACGAATATTACACCGCCCCGCGTGACACCAATAAACCCTATGTCACCGATGCCATCACCTATGACATTCAGGGCCGCGATGTGGTTCTGACCTCATTTGTTTATCCGGTGCAAGACGCCAGTGGTCAGTTCCTTGGCGTCCTGGGGGTTGATCTGGAACTCAATGCGCTTTCCGAACGCTTTGCCGAGCTGACCCCGTTTGGCACCGGGACGGTCAATCTTGTGTCGGCACAAGGCACCTGGGTGGCACACGAAGACCCTGAAATACGCGGAACGACGCTTGATCCAGAAAACAGTGTTCATGCCGCCATTCTTGACGCAATGGAAAATGGCACTTCTAGCCGCATGGACGGTGAGACCACCATGCACATGATTGTTCCGGTTGAAATCACCGGATACCCGAATCAGTGGGGTGTGGTTGTCAATGTTCCGCTTGCAACGGTCTATGCCCCGGCGGACAGTCTGCGCAACACGACCTTGATCGGCGGTCTCATCCTGCTTGCGATTGTGATCGCCGTGGTTCTCCTATCCACCAGAAGTCTTGTGTCGCGCCCGATGACCCGTGTGGCGGGTGTGATTGATCATCTTCAGAAAGGGCAGTTTGACGTCACCGTGCCTTATCTCAAACGCAATGACGAGATCGGGTCGATCGCCAAGGCGCTTGAAGCCTTTAAAGAAGCGTCGGCAGGCATGCAAAAGGCGGAACGAGAGAAGCTCGCAGCCGAACAGAAGGCCAGCGAGGAACGCAACCGCACACGCCTGCAAATGGCTGACGAGTTTGAAAAGTCTGTCGGGTCCATTGTTGTCAATGTATCTGACAGTGCAAGCAACATGGAAACGGTGTCGCGTCAGATGCGCCGTGCCGCAGATGAAAGCTCTGAACAGGCTGTTGTCGTTGCAGCGGCTGCTGATGAAGCCAGCGCCAATGTGCAGACAGTCGCCTCGGCAACCGAAGAACTGTCCGCCTCTATTCAGGAAATCAGTTCGCAGGTCGCAAAATCATCGGATATTTCAAACACCGCTGTTGATGAAGCCTCAAAAGCCAACGCCATGGTCACCGGCCTTGCCGAGGCTGCAGATCGCATTGGTGAAGTCGTCAGCCTGATCAATGACATTGCCGCCCAGACCAACCTTCTGGCACTGAATGCCACGATCGAGGCTGCCCGTGCGGGCGAAGCGGGCAAAGGCTTTGCGGTTGTGGCACAAGAAGTCAAAAACCTTGCCAATCAGACCGCCAAGGCGACCGAGGACATCGCCCAGCAGATCGGCTCGATCCAGTCCGAAACGCAAAACACGGTGGGCGCGATTGAACGGGTGACGGAAACCATTTCCAGCATCAACGAGATCGCCACCGCCATTGCCTCTGCGGTCGAGGAACAGGGGGCTGCGACCGCAGAAATTTCCGGCAATGTGCAACAGGCCGCCGCAGGTACGAACGAGGTATCATCCTCGATCGGGATTGTGCGCAACACATCGCAGGAAACCGGCGAAGCCGCATCCAACGTGCAAGCGGGCGCGACCGAGCTTGCCAATGAAGCCCGCAATCTTGATGAGCAGGTCAAAAACTTCCTGGACCGGTTGCGCAATATCTAGATATCGGCCAACCAGATCAAACCATCGTCAAAAGGACGGCACTGCAAACTGTGCCGTCCTTTTGTTTGATCCCGGCCGCATTCGATGGTTGAATTGCAAAAACAGATTGCGCTTTTTTCTAACAGTTCGGGGAAACTGTCGATGCTGCCACTTCCAGTAACAATCTGCATCACTGCCGTGTTTGTTCTGATGCTTACAGCACTGAGCCTGATGGTTTCTGTCCGGCGGTTTCAGCTTAACGTTCTAAGCGGTGACGGCGATGACACCACCTTGCGCCGGCGCATGCGTGCACACGGGAACTTCATTGAAAATGCCCCGCTTTGTGTGCTTCTCGTACTTTCAATTGAAGCCATCCTTGCCACCTCGACAGTTATTTGGGTGGTGGCGATCATCCTGATGGCATCGCGCATCCTGCATGTTCTGGGAACATTGACCCGGCGCAAACAGATCATTGCCCCGGCCATGATCATGCAGCACATCACACTGGCAATTTGTGGCGTGTGGCTATTGATGCAGACCTTCGGAAATCTGAGCGCGGGGAGCCTATGACGACAGCCGGTGAATTCGCCAATCCCGATATTGCGGCAAAATTCAACGCCTGCCCGGCTGCAGCCCGGCGGGCCTTGATGTCGATCCGTGGGTGGGTCTTTGAACTCGCAGGCGAAATCGACGGGGTCGGCCCCGTAACGGAAAGTCTGAAATGGGGGGAACCGGCCTGGCGACCCAAATCGGGATCGGGCATTACCATTCGGGCCGACTGGAAACCCGACACACCCGATCAGGTGATGATCTTTTTTGATTGCAAGACAGACCTGATTGACCGCACCCGTACCCTGCTGTCACCAGACCTCAAGACCGAAGGCAATCGCGCAATAATTCTGCCCCTTGATCAGCCCCTTCCCGAACACGCCATCAAAACAGCCCTTGGCTGGGCATTGACCTATCACCGGGATCGCAAGTCTGCGGCAGAGAAATCTAGCTAAGCCCGCCATCAAGCCGGTCACGCAATGCGCGCAAATCCCGGACCAGTCTTTTCGCGGTTTCAATATCCAAGCCGGTGGCCTCGAAAACGCAAAGCGGGACGTCTTCGGCCTGCTTGCGCAGTTCTTTGCCCTTATCGGTAAGACTGATGCGAACGGAGCGTTCATCTTTGGGGTCACGTTTGCGGCTAACCAGACCGTTCGCTTCCAACCGTTTAAGCAGCGGCGTCAACGTACTGGATTCCAGATACATCTTTTCACCGATGCTCCGCACCGACTGATTGTCATCCTGCCACAGCGCAACCATCACAAGATATTGCGGATAGGTCAGGCCCAATGCTTCCAGCATTGGTTTGTAAACACGGTTAAAGGCATGCCCCGCCGAATAGACCGAAAAGCACAGAAACTTGTCAATATCGAGCAAATCATCCTTGGGGGTATCGCTCATCAATCGCATCCTTACATTGGCGAAGGGTTTGGCCCCCGAACATCTGTAACACAGGTTCGGTCAAGCCCGGAACACGGCGGGCCTCCTGAACAGGACAGACCAAGAGCCAAGTTTATATCGTGCGCGATTAAATAACAAACGATTTTAATGCATGGCTGATGCACAAGAATTTATATCGTACACGATTAATTATTGTGCGATGTTTGTGCCGGATACAGTTCACATTGCGCCTGACGATGATCACAAAACTTTCACCCTCTTTCGTACAGGCGCACTTGCACCCGTGCCTTCCCGGCGACATATGAAGGTTTGATTTTCGACACAGCCGGGTTCTCACCAAGTCGAACCACCGTTCAAACAAAGGATGAAACCATGTCTGTTGATGTAAAATATACCGCAAGCGCCTCTGCCACCGGCGGCCGTGATGGTCGTGCGAAAACCGATGACGGCTCGCTTGATGTCAAACTGACCACGCCAAAGGAACTTGGCGGTGCCGGCGGTGAAGGCAACAACCCCGAACAGCTGTTTGCGATGGGTTACTCGGCCTGCTTTATTGGCGCGATGAAGGCTGCTGCTGGCCAGACCAAGATCAAGATGCCAAATGACGTCTCGGTTTCTGCCAAGGTCGGCATCGGACCGCGCGACGCAGGCGGCTTTGGCCTTGCAGTCGAACTCAAGGTATCCCTGCCGGGTCTCGATAAAGCCGACGCCGAAAAGCTTGTCGAAACGGCGCATACCATTTGCCCCTATTCCAACGCGACGCGCGGCAATGTTGATGTAACCACCACGATTGCCTAGAATTCCGTTCCCCCCTGCTGGTCAGCTCCCCCCAAACTGCTGACCGGCATTTTCAGGCCCGGTGTTACCCCGCACCGGGCCTTTTTCTGTTGTGTATCTGCTTGTGAAACAACTATTTGTCCTGCACTGTGTTTGGCAGCGATCCCGCCAGTCACAAACCCATGACAAATTCAGGAAACCACAATGTCCAAGCAGCTCACCGTTCTTGCCACCGCACGCGCCAAACCCGGCATGGAAGAAGAACTGGGCAAACGTCTGTTGGCATTGGTCGAACCTTCCCGCGCCGAAGAAGGCTGCATCAGCTATGACATGCACCAGTCAATAGATGATCCGGCGGTCTGGATGGCCTATGAAAACTGGCGCTCGGAAGAAGACCTCGCGCGGCATTTCGAGATGCCCTATCTCAAGGCCTTTGGCCAGAGCAAGGATGAAGTCCTTGCACAGCCGCTTGAAGTCCGCAAATTCAGCCTCAAATCGTAGCCGCTGATTTGATTTGAACGGCTTACAAACGTGCTTTTCGCTCTTTTCCTGTCCGCACTGACATCCGCCACCATCCTGCCCGGCACGTCCGAGGCAGCCCTGGCTGCGCTCATTGCATCGGGTGATCACAGCTTGTGGCTGCTGGTCCTGATCGCGACGGCGGGCAATGTTCTTGGTTCGCTCATCAACTGGTGGCTTGGCCTTTATGCCGAGCATTTCAAGCACAAGCGCTGGTTCCCCGTCTCACCCGAAGCACTGGATCGCGCTTCACACTGGTTTGGCAAATACGGGCTGTGGTCATTACTGCTTGCCTGGCTCCCGATCATTGGCGATCCGTTAACGCTGTTTGCCGGGGTCATGCGGGTGCGCCTTCTGCCCTTCATCATTTTGGTGACCATTGGCAAGATGGCGCGCTATGCCATGATTGCGGGCGGGGCAACAGGATTGTCGAGCATGTTTTCCGGTTGAAGCAGGAAATAATTCTTCGAACTGTCAAAAAATAAAATCGATCCCCTTTAGAAAATCGACCTTTGATTTAAATATTAAAAAATAAATCAATTGTAATATTACATCATCAATGTTTTCCTTTGATCTAACAGAGCCGCGAAAAATACTTTTCACGGCCTGATTAAAAGGAATTTTATTATGGCTATCAAAATCCCTGCATGGACAAAGCCCGGAATTTGGGGCGGCATTATCGGCGCCGCACTGATCACCATTGTCGGTTTCAGCACCGGCTCGGTGGTGTCTGGTGGCACTGCGCAGGAAATGGCCGATGCAAGCAGCAAGGAAGCAACGATCTCGGCAATGGCACCGGTATGTGTCGCCCAGTTCAAAATGCTTTCGCCCAACAATCAGACGGCGGAACTTACAGCCCTTAAGGCTGAAAGTTCTTACAAGCGCGATGATTTCGTGATCAAAAAAGGCTGGGCAACAATGCCGGGCAGCGAAGAACCCAACGACGATATTGCGCGGCGCTGTGCAACGCTTCTGATGGATCTGACAACCAGCTGATCTGAAACCGGTTCCGGCAACACACCGGAACGGTACATAAACAGCAATCACCGCAACCGGTCTGACATCCGGTTGCGTTTTTTTTGCCAAAATCCGGGATTTGTTCCTCGCAGATCAATTTTGTTCAATAAATGCGTCGCAAGACCCCGCATGCTGGCAACGAACAAAAAACGCCGATGCGAGGAACACCAGGATGTCCGCCTTTACCGCCACGCTTAGCCTTTATCTTTCCATGGCCGCCTTTGCGCTTGCGGCCTCCATTACACCGGGTCCGGTCAATATTCTGGTACTGAGCTCGGGCGTGCAATATGGCTTTCGCCCATCCCTTCGGCTTGTCTTTGGCGCTACGGCGGGTTTTTGCCTTTTGCTGCTGATGATCGGGCTGGGTCTGCATGAACTGCTCGAAACCTTCCCGCAACTGACCACGATCATTCAGTGGGCCGGGGTGGCGTTTTTGCTGTTCATGGCCTGGAAACTGGCAATGTCAGACGGTGAACTTGGCAGGGGTGATGCCCAATCCGGGCCCAAAGCCATCACCGGCGCGGTCATGCAATGGCTTAACCCAAAAGCCTGGCTGGCATCCATCGCCGGGATGGGCGCCTATGCCGCGTCCGGCGCGCCAACCCTGATCTGGGAATTCACCGCCATTTACTTTGTCGTCTGCTTTGCCTCGGTCGCATGCTGGGCCTATGCGGGCGCGTTCCTGTCACGCTTCCTGGGCGAACCATCGCGCGTTCAGATGTTCAACCGGGCGATGGCGGTGCTGCTGGCCGCGAGTGCAGCCTATTTGATCCTGGAATAATCCCCCGCACCCCGTTCCCCATAGTCGGGTTGTGGAAACTCCGGGCGGGTCACAGTCACCCGCCCGCTTTTTTTACCCAAATCACGCGGCCTGTGCGCGGGCATATTGCCGTGGGGTTGCCGCCATCAGGCGTTTAAAAATACGTTGGAAATGCGCCTGATCGGCAAAGCCGGTTTCAAGCGCGACATCGACGATCTTTTCACCCTGCCGCAGGGCATGGCGCGCCCGCTGCACCCGGCAATTGATCAGATAGGCATAAGGCGTCATGCCAAACGTCTTTTTGAATGCGCGCACCAGATGCGACCGGGAATAGCCGACCAGCCCGGCCAGCTCGTCAAGCCCGATATTCTCGGCATAATGCGCCCGGATATACTCGCCCACATCGGCCATTTTCCGGTCCTGCATCGCCCCACCAGCATTGGCAGCACGATCCAGCACACCGCGCCGATCCAGCTTCACATGCAGATCGCCAAAGAACGACACCATCGCCGTTTCCTTGCCAAGAATATCCACATCCGGATTGGAAAGCGTATCGGCCAGATCCAGCAAGCCGTCATAAAGATGCGGATCGTGGCTGAGCATATCGGAAAACATGGCAAACTTGCCGGCTGCGTCGGCATCGAGTTCAATCTGCAAATCCACAAGCCAGTCCGGATCAACAAACAGCATGTCATAAACCCAGTCCGCGCCCTTGACCGGGTTGCAGCCATGAACATCTTCGGGGTTGAGGATCACCACAGACCCTTCTTGGGTTTCATGGGTTTTGCCCCGGTTCCAGTACGTACTGTAACCGCCCTTCACCGTTCCGATGGAAAATGTATCGTGGCTGTGGCGCTCGTAACAAACCGAATGCCCGTCCACCACGCGCCGCAGTTCAACAAACGGCATGGCGTCATCGCGCCAGAAATGCTGATTGCGAGTATTGGGGGCTGCCATTGCGGTCCGTCTTCTTGTCATCGGGTGATTGCCTTACAAATTCCAAGATAGGTCAATTTCACCGGTAGCGCCACTGTCGCTGTCTGCTTATAGTGCCCCAAATGTTCGATGATCGTTCTGAAGAGTCCCAACCGCGTTTCATGCCGCCCAACGCACCTGTCATGGTCGTTGGATTGCGTCACGCCGTGTTTTTATCGCCCGATGGCGAGATCGAGGAACTCCCGCACGGGGCCGCGGCCAAGCGTGCCCGATCATCACGCCCCATTCTGGTTCATACTCCGGCCTGTGCACGGCGGCTGAAATCCGATCCGTTTCCGGCCCATGACCTGCTGGAGCTGTTTGCCTTTGTCCGCCCGGCACAATTTTGCGTGCCAACCCCGCGGGGCATTGCATTGGCGACGGGCCAGAAACCGGCCGATGACCTGATCGGTCAGGCAGAGGCACTGGCAGAAGCCATGAAGCGCCTTTTGCAGGAACTCGCCACCCTCCATCGCAACAAACGCGGTCCGGCCCTGTCGGTTGCATGGCCGATGGCACGCGGCCACTGGCCGTGGGGTGTTTCGGTTCTGGCGGCCCTCGGTGCTGATGGCGATGGTCCGCATCGCTATGCGGTGTATGAGGGCCTTAAAGTCTGGAAAAAGCTTGGCGAATGGGCTGAACATGCCCCGCCACCACCACCGGCCAATTATCCGGTTGATCCCAAGGATGCCCGTAAACGCCTGAAGGACCTGCTTGGTGAAGGCGCGGAAGAACGCCCGCAACAGGCCGATTATGCGTCGTCCGTATGTTCGGCCTTTGGCCCGCGCCTGCATGACGGTGCGCCCAATATCGTCCTGGCCGAGGCCGGAACGGGGACCGGCAAGACATTGGGTTATGTCGCCCCGGCATCATTGTGGGCCCAGAAGAATGACGGCGCGGTGTGGATTTCGACCTATACCCGTAACCTGCAACGCCAGATCGATCAGGAACTTGATCGCCTGTATGACGATCCCAAGGACAAGCGATTAAAGGCCGTCGTGCGCAAGGGCCGGGAGAACTATTTCTGCCTGCTGAATTTCGAGGAAGCCCAACGCCCGCTTAATCAACAACCGCATCAGGCAACGCCACTTGGCCTGATTGCGCGGTGGGCGTCGCATACCCGTGATGGCGATATGGTCGGCGGTGATTTCCCGGCCTGGCTGACCGAATTGCTGGGCAACCGGTTCACCGGGGCGCTGGCCGATCAGCGCGGTGAATGCATCTATGCCGCCTGCCCGCATTATTCGAAATGCTTTGTCGAAAAGACCGTACGCCGCGCCCGCTCGGCCGAGATCGTGGTGGCCAACCATGCGCTGGTCATGGTGCAGGCGGCACTTGGCGGGCTTGATGATGCCTCCATGCCAACACGTTACGTGTTTGACGAAGGCCATCATCTTTTTGATGCGGCTGATAAGGCATTTTCATCGCACCTGACCGGGATGGAGGGGCAGGAACTTCGGCGTTGGCTTTTGGGGGCAGAGCAAAAGGGATCATCGCGTGCGCGCGGCCTGAAACAGCGCCTTGAAACGCTGATCCTTGATCGTGACGAACTGCGTGATGCCGTCAATGCGGTGATTGTCGCCGCCCAATGCCTACCCGAGCAGGGTTGGCTGTCGCGCATTCATGATGGATCACAACATGCCAAGGGCCCGGCGGAAACCTTCCTTGCCCATGTCCGGGCACAGGTGATGGCAAGGTCTGCCGAGGGAGATCGGGGATACTCAATCGAGACTGATTGTAAACCGGCGCTCAACGAAGTTCTTGCCAGTGCGGCCGATCTTGATCGCGCGCTGGAAGCCATGGAAAAACCGGCCAAATCGCTGATCAAGATCATTGCCCATATGCTTGATGAAAAGGCCGATGAGCTTGACAGTGCCGAACGCCAGCGCCTTGATGCCGCCATAAGGTCGCTTGAACGCCGTGCGATCATGCAGGTCGGTGCATGGCGGGAAATGCTGGCTTCCCTTGTCGAGGAAACACCGAAAACCTTTGTCGACTGGTTTGCGATTGAACGCCAGTTTGGCCGGGATTTCGATGTTGGCATGCATCGCCATTACCTTGATCCGACCATCCCGCTGACCACATCCCTTGCGCCCACAGCACACGGCATGGTGGTAACGTCCGCCACCCTGCGGGATGGCACAGGCGACGAAGAATTCGACTGGGCCGTGGCAGAGGATCGCACGGGGGCCGCCCACATGCCGCTTCCCGCCATCCGGGCGGCGATGAAAAGCCCGTATAACTACCGCGAACAAACCCGCGTGTTTATCGTCAATGATCTCGGCCGGGATAACCCGGACCACATTGCGGCGGCCTATCGCGAACTGTTTCTGGCATCGGGCGGCGGTGCGCTGGGCCTGTTTACCGCGATCACCCGTCTGCGTGCGATTTACGAACGCCTGACCGGGCCGATGGATGATGCCGGCTTGCAGCTTCTGGCCCAGCATATCGACGGCATGGATGTCTCGACCCTGATTGACATTTTCCGGGTTGAACGCGATGCCTGTTTGCTGGGTACTGATGCAGTGCGCGACGGGGTGGATGTGCCGGGCGACAGCCTTCGCCTGATCGTTTTTGACCGCGTGCCATGGCCCCGGCCCGACATCCTGCACCGCGCACGCAAATCAGCGTTCCACGGCGCACGCTATGACGACATGCTCACAAGGCTTCGCATGAAGCAGGCCTTTGGCCGCCTGGTGCGGCGCGCCGAGGATCGCGGCGTGTTTGTCCTGCTTGATAACCGCATGCCATCGCGGCTGCTGGGTGCCTTCCCCGACGATGTCGACGTCCAGCGCGTTGGATTGCGTGAAGCGATTGAACAAACGCGGATCTTCCTTGGCAACGACCAGAGCAGCGAAAACTGATCATCTGCCAGCCAGCCTTTGTCGTGCCGGATTTCCGCGACAAGACCTGCTAAGCTTCCAAGGCGCAAGGTGTTCCTGGAACGGCAAAAAGGATGGATCATGCATGTCATGCTGATGACATATGGGACGCGCGGCGATGTGCAGCCCTTTGTCGCGCTTGGCCGTGGACTGATCGACAAGGGGCATCAGGTCACACTCGCCGCACCGGAACGCTTTGCCGGTTTTATCACCGATCATGACCTTGAATTCACACCCCTGACGGATGCGCTGATTGCGCTTATGGATGATCCGCAATTTGCCCATGCGTCTGATCCCAAGGCATCGGCCTTGGCGAAGCTGACATCGTTATTTGCCATCGGCAAAAAGGCGCGCGGTCTTCACGACACACTGCTTGATGATATTTTCCGCGCCATTGATCAGGCCAAACCCGACGTCATCGTTTTTCATCCGAAAACCTTTGGTGCGCTGCCGATTGGCAGGCATTTCGGTATCCCGGTTGTGATGGCGCAACTGATCCCGTCCTTTATCCCGACCGGCGATTATCCGCATATGGGCGTTCCCGATCTTGGCCCACGCGGGACCTTGGGTCGCTGGTATAACCGCGCGACCGGCAAGCTGATCTATCGGCTGTTGAACACAACGCTGCGTCGCCAAGTTTGCAGATGGGCAGCACGACGCCAGAACGGGATCAATGCCAAGGGACTGGATATCCTTCAGTCTTGTAAATCCGGCACGCTGCCCATCGTTCATGCCTTCAGCAAAGCTGTGATCAATCGCCCCACAGACTGGCCGACACACGCAACTGTCACCGGATACTGGTTTCTCGATGGGACAGCCCAAACGACCCCGCCCGATACGGCATTACAAAACTTTGTCGAACGTCACAAAAACCTGATCTATATCGGCTTCGGGTCAATGCCCGGCAATGATCCGACCGCGATGGCAGAGATGATTGTTAAGGCCGTCTCACAAGCCGGTGTGAGCGCTATCGTTGCAACCGGCTGGGGTGGCATGGAAAACATTAACTGGCCATCCAACATCCTTGCAGTGCGCGAGGTTCCCCATGACTGGCTGTTCCCCAAAGTCGATATCGTCATTCACCATGGCGGCGCAGGCACCTGTGCGGCGGCCATGCGCGCCGGTCGCCCATCCATCATCATTCCGTTTTTCGGTGATCAGCCTTTCTGGGCAAAGCGCCTGCACGAGCTTGGCGTTGCGCCGCGCCCGATCAAGCCCGCAAAACTTGATGCCGCGATGCTGGCCCGTCGGATCAAAACGGTCCTTGAAACGCCGGCCTATCGCAAAAACGCCGAACGCGTCGCAAGCAAGATCGCCATTGAAGACGGCATCAGCAATGCCATTGCCGAAATCACGCACGCAGCTAGCCAATAACACTTTGCGAATACTGTTAGCTGGACCGAAAACTTGACGTCTCAGGCGTTTGGCTGCTCTACCATATCGGCATCAATATCATGCGCGATTGCCAGTCGAAGCGCATTGAGGATCGCGATGATATCAATGCCTTCCTGTAACAGCGCACCCGCGACCGGGGTGATATAGCCTGCCGCGGCAAAGCCCATGGCGACGACAGAAAGCACCATGCCACCAATCACGCTTTGCAAAAGGATACGGCGCATTGCCATGCTGATGTGAAGCAGCTCGTCCACTGTCACCAGCGATGCTTCGGGGATCACGGCACCGGCGGCATCCGCCGTGACCGCACTTTCCTTGCCAAAGGCGATACCAACGGTGGCAACAGCCAGTGCCGGGGCATCGTTGATGCCGTCGCCCATGAACAGTGTCGGGGCCTTGGCGGTTTCCTCGCGGACGATGGTGACTTTCTGCTCCGGGCTTTGCGATGCCAGACTTTCGGAAATGCCCAGCAGTTCCGAAAGATAGCTGACCTCGCTTTCCCGGTCGCCAGAAAGCAACATCACCTTGTTGAAATGATGGATGTCGCCCAGGTGGCCGACGAAGCTTTCGCCCTCTGCGCGCGGCGTATCGCGGAAGCGGAAGGTCGCGCCATATTGGCCATCGACCAGCACCACGCATTCCAGCCCCGCCGCACTTTCGGGCAGAAGCCCGGCGATCTCGGGGTCGGATTTCATCAGCTTGTTGCGATGGGTGACGGCAACTTCATGGCCATCGACCTGCCCGCTCAGTCCCTGCCCCGGCTTTTCCGAGGCATGACTGACTTCATCAAGTGGCAGATTGCGGTCGCGTGCTGCCACCAAAACCGCCGATGCCAAGGGGTGCTTGGAATAACGTTCAAGGCTGGCGGCCAGTCGCAAGACAAGGTTCCCGTTCATGTCAGGCCCGGCCAAAACCTCCACCAGTTCCGGGCGGCCATAGGTCAGCGTGCCGGTTTTATCGAAAATCGCGGTTTGGCAGGTCGGTAACCGTTCCAGCACCGTCGGGTCACGGATGACGATGCCGCGCCGGGCAGCGATTGAAATCGCACTCATCACCGTGATCGGAATGGCAATCAAAAGCGGACAGGGTGTCGCCACCACAAGGACCGCCAGAAAACGCGATGAATCGTCACTCAGATACCCGACCAATATCGCAAACAAAAGCGCTGCCGGTGCAAACCAAGCGCCGATCTGGTCACCAAGACGGCGAATGCGCGGGCGTTTCTGTTCGGCCTCGGCCATGACATCCATGATCTGGGCGTAACGGGAATCACGTGCGCGCTTTTCGGCCCGGATGATCAGGACCGCCTCGCCATTGATCGCACCCGACAGCACATTGGTGCCCGGTGCCTTGGCCACCACATAGGGCTCCCCGGTCAGATAGCTTTCATCCATGCTGCCATGACCATCAATGACCGTGCCATCAACCGGTGCGGTTTCATGCGGGAAGACCGCGATCAGATCGCCAATGTCGATCTCGTCAATCGCGATATCAGTGATCTCGCCGTCTTCGGATTTGCGATGGGCGACACTGGGCATGCGCTTGGCCAGGGCATTCAGTGCCGAGGACGCCTTGCGCATGGCAAAGCCCTCAAGAACCTGCCCCCCGGTCAGCATCAATATGATCAGGCTGGCGGCAAGATATTCCGCCAGCACCACACCGGTAACAAAGGCAATCGCGGCCAGAAAATCAGCGCCCATTTCCCGCCGCAGAAGCTTGATTGCAAGCTGCGCCAGAATGGGCAGTCCACCAAGTGCAAACAGCGCAAAAAGCGGCAGATCAGCCGTGCGCTGCCCCCAGACCATCTCGGGCCCGATAAACATCAGGATAAAATGCCCTGCCATGGCAAGCAGGGTGAAGATCAGGATGGCACGGTTCAGGGTCGGGGACGACAGGGCATCATCCCACCGTTCAAGCCCCCCGGCCAGACCGCCAACAGGTGTGGCGTTTGCCATGCCTTATCCCTCTGTTTGCCAAGCGCGGTTTTAGCTTCGTGCAACTTTGCCCATCGCCATCGACACCATCAGATAGCTAAAGCCGGAAGATAGCAGGATAATGCCAAGCAACAAACCAATCGCCCAACTTGCCGAGCTGGGCAATTCGGCAAAAATCAGAATACCGGCAAGTACTGAAATCCCGCCAGATACCATCATCCATTTCCATCCCGGAAACTGTTTCAGCCACATCGCCATCAGCGCTTCAAAAACGCCGTGCAGGATGAAGGCAATGGCAAGCAACACCGTAAGGGTCACGACCCCGCCCATCGGGAAGAAGGCCAACCATCCCCCAATCACGCCAAAGACAAGCCCCTGAATGATATCAAGACTGCGTCGCGTCGGGGTATCTGCATTCCACGCGCCATAAAAATGCCCAACCGCCCCGATCAGGAACAGCCAGCCAATCACGGATTTGAACGCAATCGTCGTGGCAAGGGGAAAGGCCACCGCCAGCACGCCAAGGATCAACATGATGACCCCGACTGTGCGCAACCGTTTGCGCCCCTTTTCCAGCAAACCGCGCATTTCCGGCGTACCGTCATTAACGATCAAGGTCATGGTAGGGTGCTCCTGACTTCTGTGGATCGCGGCAATATCAACCTGAAATTGCTGCAAATTATAGCCCATCTAACGTCTGTCGAATAGGACAAGTTCCCAAGGGGCTGATCTTAGCCGCAAGCCTTCGCTGCCGTGATCAGGCGTTCTGCCACCGCACGCACAGCCGGGCGCTGGTCATAGGCCGGCTGCACCAAAAACGTCGCAAGCGGGCTTCGAACCGGCGCGAAAGGCAGCATGATCAGGTCGTGATTTCCAATTGCCGTGCGCGCAAACGGCAAGCGCGCCAAAATCACACCAAGCCCCGCATCCGCCGCAGACAGCCCGACACTGTAATCCTCAAACCGGCGATCAGTTGGCTTGGGCCGATACTTGACCCCATGTTCGGCCAACCAGTGTCGCCAGCCAGTCGCATCGCTGTCATTTAAAAGCGGAAGGTTGGCAATTGCATCTGCATCAAGGCTTTGCGGATCGTGCCCGTCCAGAAGCTTGGGCGAAATCAGCGGCACCAGATCATCAGCAAACAACAAGCTTGATTTGGTGCCCGGCCATTGTCCCTTGCCACAGCGAATGGCGATGTCGGTCTGCCCGCCATCGAAATCGGCCAGCCGTTCGGTAATCTCGAGTTCAAGCCGCACATTCAGATCACGCTCGATCTCTGGCACAAGCTTTAGAAACCAGATCCGGGCATAGGATGGCAGCAGGCTTATTTTGATGACATCCGGTCCACGGCGTTGCCGCCAGGGCTGCGCGCCTTGTGATAAAAGATCAATCGCCGCCTGTGTTTCGCGCAAAAACCGTTGTCCATCGGGCGTCGGACGCACCCCGCGGCCATAACGTTCAAACAGATCATAGCCAAGCCATTGTTCGACCTGCGCAACATGGCGGCTTATCACGCTATGCGTCACACCCATTTCACTGGCGGCGGCCGAAAACGACCCGTTGCGCGCCGCGGCCATCACCGCGGGCAACAGCGCAAGAGGCGGAAGGGAAAGGTCATTGCTGTGCACCATATGCACATCTGATCCCCAAGCTATGTTCTATGTCAACACTCATGATCGCGCTATCAGCAAGACAGAAGACAAATTCATTCGCATAGAACGAGGGGAATGCTGATGTTCTCACAAGCCACCTTGGGCCTTGCCTGTGCCCTGATTACGGTTCTGTCCTGGGCGGCGGCCTTTCCGTTGATCGGGGTTGCGCTTTCGGGGCTTGATCCCCTGCCCCTTGCCGCAGTGCGCTTTACACTGGCGGCCTGTCCGGCTGTGATCTGGCTTGCGATCAAACGCCCGGAGATGCCCAGGCTGGTTGATCTTGCACGGCTTGGATTGGGCGGCGCGCTTGGCATCAGCATCTATAACTGGTTGCTTAATACCGGGCAGCAAACGGTATCACCGGGGGCGGCAAGCTTTATCATCAATACATTGCCGATCTGGACGGCGATGCTCGCGACAGTGTTTTTGCGCGACCGGTTCGGGATTGGTGCCTGGACCGCCACAGCAGTGAGTTTTTCCGGTGTGATCCTGATCGCCGTTGGTCAACCCGGCCCGATGCGTTTTGGCAATGGCAGTTCGTTGATCTTGTTGGCATCCATGCTGTCAGCCACCTATTTCGTTCTGGTGCGTGGGGTGATCGCGCGATATGGCCCGGCGACCTGTACCTGCTGGACGCTGATAACGGGTGCGTTGTGGCTAACCCCGTGGTTGCCCGACGGGATGGCGCAAATCGGTGTGGCGTCGGTTTCGGTGATTTTGGCGGTGTTGTTCCTTGGTCTTGTTTCCGCATCACTTGGCTATGCCACCTGGAGCATTGCAATCGGCCATTTCGGCCCGGCATCGGCAGCAAACTTTTTGTATCTGGTGCCGCCCATTGCCGTTCTGCTGGCATGGACTCTAAGCGGTATTACGCCCGACATCCTGACCCTGATCGGCGGCGCCGTCGCAATAACCGGTGTGGTTATGTTGCGCATTTCCATGACAAGATCGGCCCGCAAGGCAACAGCGTAACCAAGGGTGTGCCGGGCATGGCCCGGCATATCAGAACGATTATAAAGAAAAACTGATAACTGGTTCACAATTCGATGCTTTGACATGGGGGTTTCAAGGGTCTATCAAATTCCAGACCTTATCCAATCTGGATGGAAACCCGTGTATTTCACACCGCTCAACAGCTTGGTTGCACGACGCACCCTGTCACTTTGTGTGGCTTGGCTGTTGCTGGTCAACGCGCTGTTTTTCGGGTTCATGCACGCGCCTGTCGCGCTTGAAACAGTGCCGACGTCGAACACGGAAGTTTCCCAGACCTATGTCCCGCTCATTATCTGTACTGCAAATGGCATCAAAACCATTTCGGTGCCGGCCGACCTTGCCGCAGATCGCACTGCTAATCCACACAGTTCCGACGCCTTCGATGGCTTCCAGTGCGCCAGTTGCGGCCTTGGCAACCATGTGGTCGGCATGCCGGTAGAACCTGAATTGCCGCTGATCCATCGCATCCGGCTGTCTAATCAGGTCACCGCCCTTCATATTACGGCACGTCTGCACGATTTCTGCCCGATTGCCGCATCTCCGCGCGCACCGCCGGTCGCCATCTGATCGGAATTCCAAGCACCGCTTTGCCAGTGCCTTGATGGCAACTTGACGCCACAACTGTATCTGACGGACGTGGTTCTATCCGATCATCATCCCATGCTAGCCGGTAAAACCGGCAACTTCCGGGACATCCCGGCTCACAGACTGGTGTCGATACGCGACGACGTTGCCGCGTATCAGAAAATTTGCCAATGGGAGCCCCCCATGAACAAAGACGACGCCTTGCACGTATTGGAAAAACTTGCCGAACCAACCGTCCTGTCATTGCCGTCCGATGCCAGCATCGGACATCACAGCGAGGACCATACATACATCTACATTGTACAAACCGGACTGGCCCTGCGTTGCAGATACACCAGACAAGGCGAAAGACAGGTTTGTCGGGTCTACCGCCCCGGCGATCCGATCGGCCTTGAAATGCTGGCCGTAACCGACCCGACGCTGGTGATCGAAACCATCGCGCCGTCGGTTATCAAGCGTATCCCGATACAACGGATCCGCCTTGCCCAGCAAAATGATCCGGGCATTCAGGCGGCAGTCACGTCGCTTTTGGCAAGCGAGGTCATGGATGGTCAGCAACTCAAGATCAGCTTTGGCACCGGTTCGGCCATGCGCCGGATTTGTCGGTTCCTGCTGTGGTCTGCACACAATGATCTGGTGTCACTGCCCAACCGCGAGAAGCTTGGCAATATCGTTGCAACAACCACCGAAACGGCCAGCCGCATGATCGCCAACCTCAAGCGCGAAGGCGCAATTGTGCGCAACCCGCGTATGCCCTCTACCATGCGCATTGACCGTGACAAGCTCTGCAAGGTGGCGGGCGAACCGCAACAACAATCGGCGGCCTAAACCGCCTGTCGACGCAAAGAAAAAGCGCACCGCGAATTATCGTGGTGCGCCTTTTTTGGTCCATCAATCGGAATGTGCCGGTGGGTCGGTTTACGTCTGAGCCACCGGGAACCGGACCGGCAGACTAAGGTTTTCCTTGAGCAAGGCCTCCATTTCGGTGGCGCTGATCGGCCTGCTGAAATAGAAGCCCTGAACTTCATCGACGCCTTCGGACGCAATATGTTCAAGCTGGGTCTTGGTTTCGATACCTTCGACATTGATCGCCATACCAAACGACCTGGCCAGGAAGACAACCGCCCGCACGATGGCGGCATTCCCGTCGGAACTGTCGATATCAATGATGAAGGACCGGTCGATCTTGATCTTGTCCACCGGGAACCGTTTGAGATAGGCCAGCGACGAATACCCGGTGCCGAAATCGTCAATGGCAATCCGAATGCCCTGATTTCGCAGGATGCCCAGCGTGATCGCTGCTTCGCGCGGATTGTCCATCACGGCACCTTCGGTCACTTCGAACTGCAACTGATGGGGATCAAGTTCGGTCCGTGACAGAACTTCGCCGACACTTTCAATCAGGTCTTCATGGCGGGCAAGCTCAAGCGGCGACAAGTTGACCGAAATGGTCAGTTCGCCAAAGCCCGCATCACGCCATGCCTTGGTCTGTTCACAGGCGCGTTTCAACACCCATTTGCCGATATCGGCAATGATGCCCATGCGTTCGGCCACCGGGATAAAATCGACCGGGCTGACCTGACCGCGTGACGGGTTAAACCAGCGCACCAGTGCTTCCATGCCAATGATACGTTGACCGCCAATATCAATGATTGGCTGATAGAACAGCTCCAGCTCGTCATTTTCGATTGCGTGGCTAAGGTCGCGCTCCATCGCCTTGCGTTCCTGAACCTCGACCTGAAGTTTCGGCTCAAAGAAGTGATAGCGATTGCGGCCTTCCGCCTTGGAGCAATAAAGCGCAAGGTCGGCATTGCGCAGCAGGTCCTTTTCATCGCGACCATCTTGCGGATACATGCATATCCCGACAGAGGTCGATGCCTGCACTTCGTTGCCATCAAGCATGAAACGTTCCGAAACACGCTCAATCAGCCGCTGCGCGACAAAGGTCACTTCCTCGATCGATCCCGGCTCGTGGATCAGGACGGCAAATTCGTCCCCGCCCAGACGTGCGACAACATCCTCGTTGCGCAGGCAGACGCGCATGCGTTCACCTACACCCTGTAAGAGTAGGTCGCCAATCGGATGCCCAAGGGTGTCATTGATGTCCTTGAAGTTATCTAGATCAAACATCATCAGGACAAAATGGCATCGTTCGCGTTTGCTGCGCTCCACCGCGGCGGCCAGCCGTTCCTGGAACAAGGTCCGGTTGGGCAGCCCGGTCAGGCCATCATGATGGGCAAGGAACTGAATGCGTGCTTCGCTGCGTTTGCGGTCGGTAATATCGGTAATTGATCCATCAATCAGAACAGGTCGCCCCTGCTCGTCACGGACCAGGCGGGCATTTTCCTCGACCCAGATGATCTTGCCATCCGCGCGGCGCATTTCCGTTTCAAACCCGTGCACAGACCCGTCGCGCAGCAACCGGCCGGTAATGCGCAAGCGACTGACCGGGTTCAGATAATGGAAAGACCAGTCCTGTTCTTTTGCCAGCAGATCCTCGACCGTTTCATAGCCCAGAATGGATGCAAAGGCCGGGTTGGCGGAATGCACCGGGCCAAGCGGCATGCTTTGAAACAGGCCTTCTGCCGAATTTTCGAAAATGCCGCGGAATTTTTCCTCGGCATGGCGCAAGGCGCGCTCGACAGACAGTTTCTCTGTCACGTCCTGACCAATACAGATCACACCCGCAACATCGCCGTCTTCGCCAAAGTGGGCCCGCGCATTCCATTGCAACAGGCGGACTTCACCGTCCCGGCGCTTGAACGAGAAAACCTCATCCTTGATGATCTCGCCAGACAGCAAGCGCCGCACGGCCATGCGCACGCGCGCCCGGTCATCCTCAACAAGCAGGAAGTCAAAAAAGTTCTGACCGGCGGCTTCCATCCAGGAATATCCGAATGTCCATTCGCATTCGCGGTTGTATTCCAGAATGCGTCCCTCGGCATCAAGGAACATGATCACGCTGCCAGCCGTCTGGACGAGCGCACGATATCTTTCCTGACGCCGGCGCAGGTCATATTCGGCCTGCCGGTTTTTGGTGATATCGGTCATGGTAACGCTATAGCCCAGAAGAATGCCGCCCTCGCCGCGAATTTCGGTGGCATTGAGCCTTACCCAAACCTGGCTTCCATCCGCACGGCGCATTTCAATATCGCGGGCATGCACACCCTTGCCGGTTGCAAGGTCGCGACGCAGCTGAATGCGGTCGCTGTCATTGGCATAAAAGGTTTCCGGATGGCGCAGATACGACTGGGTCAATTCCCGCACCGACCCGTAATTGAACAAAGAGGCCGTTTCTTCGTTCACATTGGTAATCGTGCCTTCGGCATTGAGTTCGATGATCCCGTGCACGGCATGTTCAAGGGCACGTCGATAGCTTTCCTCGCGGGTGTGCTCCTGCCCGAACAGCACCAGACAGCCCGACGTATCAAGCGTGATATATTGCCACTGGAAGAAACGCTGTCCGTAATGCACGGTGCGCGTGTTATCGGAATTGAACTGTGGGCCATCCTTGCCAACCAATGCACGCTGATCACGCGGGTGGGTCAGATCAAGCGGCGATGCAAGGCCCATTTCAAGTGCAAGCTGCTCTGCCGCGCAGTTTGCACTGCGCAGCTTGCCGTTGTTTTCGACAAGCAAAACCGGCTGGGGTGAAATAAGCGACCCGACGCCCGAAAAGAAATTCGCCTTGATCTTTGTGAACCGGATAAAGGTCTGACGTCCGATCGTCAGCTTCCACCCAAGGAAGACGCGCTTGTTATCATGCAACTCGCATTCGACATGATGGTAACCGCCGTTATCGCGCAGCTGCTCTGCCAGCTCGTCAAGCGGTTCGCGCAGGACGTCATTGTCATCCAAAGACAGCCATTCACCAGCTAACAGGTTGCGATCAAATGCTTCACACCACGCATCATTTACCAAAATTCGTCCTTCGTCTGGATCATATGCTCCAGACGGCAAACACAGATGGCTGATCAACGCCGACAACGTATTGACGGAATTGATTGCGTTGATGTCTCCCATAGCGGCTTTATTCATCATGTTTGTTGTCGCTGCGCGACCATAACTGCTACCCCATGCAGTGCAAAGCCAAAATTTCCCCCATCACAACCGATTACCGCAATCATTCTGCGTGTGATTTTGTCACGGCATCCGTTTTTGTTTTCAGGATCGCGCATGCCACTTTTCGCGGCTTTCAATACCCGCACGACCGACGGCAACAGAATGACGACGATTTCACTACATATTCCTTAAAATCCCTGAAATTTAATCGCTTAACTGTTGCCCATGGATGCTTATCGGCATACCATCAGCTGGCTCGGTGGTTTTCACACTGCCCGGACAGGATCGTCAGATGTCTGGATGAACAGCATTTCAGAGAACCGCTCAGAAAAGGAGCAGCCAACGTGATTTCGCATCAGGACGCCTTGATCTACACAATGGTTATGGTTTCGGCCGCCGATAACGATATTACCGATGCCGAACTTTCTGCCATGGGCCGTCGGGTCCGTTATCTTCCGATTTTTGCCGGATTTGAAAATGAAGGTGTGACCAGCGTTGCACGCGATTGCGCAAAGCTGCTTGGCGAAGAAGACGGCATGGACCGCGCGCTTGATTTGATCCGCGATGCCCTGCCGCGCAAATTGCGCGAAACGGCCTATGTCTTTGCCTGTGAAATCGTCCTGTCCGATAGTGAAATCAGCCAGGAAGAACTGCGCATTCTTGAATTGCTGCGCCACCGGCTTGACCTTGACCGGCTGGTTGGATCGGCCATTGAACGCGCCATGGCTGCGCGCTATGTCCGGCCCGGCGATTTCTGATTTCTCGGCGTTGTTTGCGGCGTGATCCCACGCATCCTCGCTGCAGAAAGAGTATTTACTTCAGCATTCCAACAAAGTGTTGGGCCTGTATGAACAAATTTGTGGAACCCGAAGCGCATTTTGGGCGTTGCGCCCTCAAATCGCTGCTTATGTAAAAGCCACAATGTGATATGGCCTAGCCAACAAAATTTGCCGGTTTCGGGCCCATGGGCGCGGACCGGTTTCGCGTCGCCAGTTCAGATATAGCTACCGTCACACAAAGGGACCGCTGTCATGACCGCTCTTTCCGGGGAAAACATTGCCTTCATCGGACTTGGATTGATGGGGCGTCCGATGGCGCTCAATCTTGAAAAGGCCGGTGCGGTTCTGACCGTCAACACCCGCAATCCCGAAACACTCAATGCCTTCGAAGACCTTGGCATTGCAACTGCAGGCACCCCGGCTGACGCCACGGCTGAGGCCGACATCGTGATCATCTGTGTTGCCAATACGGTGGCCCTTGAAAACGTGCTTCTGGGCGAGGACGGCATCATTGACGGCATCGAGGAAGGCACCATCGTGATTGACATGGGCACCACGTCGGTCGAGGCGACCCGTCGTTTTGCCGATGCGGTCGAGGATGCCGGCGGCACATGGATCGATGCCCCGGTATCGGGTGGCACACATGGTGCTGAAAGCGGCACACTTTCGATCATGGTCGGCGCAGCCAAAGAAGATTTTGACCGTGTTCATCGCATCTTTGATGTGCTGGGTTCACGCGTTACCCATGTCGGTGATGTCAGCTGCGGCCAGATCGCCAAGGCGGCAAACCAGATGATTGTCGGCATCACCATTGGTGCGGTTGCAGAGGCGTTTTCGATGGCCGACGAAGCCGATGTCGATCTTGAAAAACTGCGCTCGGCACTGACGGGGGGCTTTGCAGATTCCGCCATCTTGCAAAAGCACGGCGAACGCATGATCGAACGTAATTTCGAGCCGGGTGGCAAGGTCGTCACCCAGCGCAAGGACCTGTTTCAGGCGCTTGAGTTTTCCGAAGGGGAACTGGGCGTCGAACTGCCAATCACCCGCCTTGCCATGGAGCTTTATGACGAGCTGATCGACATGGGCGATGGCGATCTGGACCATTCAGCATTGATCAAAGTTTATGAAGAAGACTGACCCTGAAAACGTCGAACTGGTATCGGTTCTGACCTGTCCGGAATGTGGACATGTTGAAAGCGAAACCATGCCGACCGATGCCTGCCAGTATTTTTATGACTGCAAGGGATGTGGTGCAGTTTTGCGCCCCAAGCCCGGTGATTGCTGTGTTTTCTGCTCTTATGGCACCGTCCCCTGCCCGCCAATCCAGTTGCATGGTCGCGGCTCGGA
Organism: Thalassospira sp. MCCC 1A01148; assembly: GCF_001613795.1. Classification (GTDB taxonomy): domain Bacteria; phylum Pseudomonadota; class Alphaproteobacteria; order Rhodospirillales; family Thalassospiraceae; genus Thalassospira. The sequence goes on along the minus strand of NZ_LPVZ01000018.1, from coordinate 150,459 downwards.
CGGAAGTTGTTGCGGACATACCAACTAGGCTGCCCGCAAGATCACGCGACAATACCCGACTTGTGACTTCCGATCCGATACAGATAAAGGCGGTCGTTCCCGGTTTTCATCGGCACCTCGCCAAAGGCCTGCCAGCCGGGAATGGCAAAGGCGCGTGATAGAACAATGCCCCCGCTCGCCATCCGTTGCGAAAGCACATCGCCGATATCCTCCATCGCACGCGGATCGACAAAGCAGACCACAACATCCCCCGGATCACGATCAAGGGATCGATAATCTGCACGGATGAAATCAAGGTTGGGCGTCGCCGCCAGAATGCTGCGCATACGGCTGATGGCATAGGGGATTGGCGACAGTTCGATACCGGTTACTTTGATATCTGGTCGCGCACGGGCAATCGCCAGCGCCATATCCCCCCAACCGGACCCGAAATCCGTCACGGCCCTGGTGTCGTTGGGAATATAGGCGATGATTTCGTTCGCCGCCTTTGCCGATGTTGGCATCGGAACGGCACGCAGACGGATTGCATAAACCAAAATCAACGCCAAAATAACCCCAACAAGGGCGAGTACGGATAAATCGGTCATCAGCCATCCAGATATGTTAGGGTCACAGGCGCAGTCACATGACCACCCGGCAGTCGTGCCACAGGCTTGCATATACCGCAAGTCGCGTTACAAGTCCCCGCAACCGATGCTACTTACAAAAGATACAACCATGAGCCACGAAGAAATCGACAGCCGCGTTACAGAGCTCGAAATACAGCTTTCCCATATGGAAACAGTCGTCAGCGACCTGTCTGACATGATCAAATCCCAATGGGACCGCATTGATGTGCTTGAACGCCACAACAAATTAATGTCGTCTGATATTAAACGCATGATTGATTTCCTGCGTACAGCACCCGAAGACGACGCACCGCCACCGCATTATTAATGGCGGACCGGGTCTGTCGATTTCCACCGCATTCAGCGCAATTGTGAGACCGATGTGACCAACCTTTATCGCGACATTCCGACGTTTGACGACTTCGCCAAGGTCCTTGATGGCACGGTGTACCATGCCCTGCCAGATGACTGGTGGGTGGGCACGTCTGATATTGTCGGTTCGACCAAGGCGGTCGAGGCCGGTCGCTTCAAGGATGTCAATATGGTCGGGGCCTCGGTCATTTGCGCGGTCAGCAACGCGCTTGGCCATTCGGATTATCCGTTCCTGTTTGGCGGCGATGGCGCAAGTTTTGCCTGCCCGCCCGACAAAATTGACGCTGTGCGCAATGCGATGGCGACCACCGCCACCTGGGCGGCGGAGACACTGGATCTTGAGCTTCGCGTCGGTCTGGTTCAGATCGCCGATATCCGCGCGGCAAATCGTGATGTGCGCGTTGCCCGATATGCGGTATCCGATCCGGTATCCTATGCGATGTTCGCAGGCGGCGGCATGCAATGGGCCGAAGATCAGATGAAACACGGCCAGAACCTGATTGCGCCTGCCCCGTCTGGCCATCGCCCGGATCTGACCGGGCTGTCATGCCGCTGGTCCCCGATCCGCGCAGATGGCACCGATGTCATCCTGTCGATCATTGTCGCCCCGTGCGACAACCGCGCACGGTTTGATTCCACGGTCAACGATCTTCTGGCCATACTTGATGACAGCCCGCGCAAAAGCAGCCCGATCCCCGCAAGCGGACCCGGCGTCGCCTTCCCGCCGCCCGGTCTGCATCTTGAGGCAGAGGCGACCAAACATAACGAAGGCGGCTATGTCAAAGCGTGGCTCAAGGCGTTTTATATTGCGCTGATCGCTGTGATCCTGATGAAAACCGGCTGGAAACTCGGCGCGTTTGATCCACGGCGCTATCGCGATTACACAGGCTACAACACCGATTTCCGTAAATTCGGTGATGGCCTGTGGATGACGGTCAATTGCAGCAAGGCACGCGCCGAAGAAGTCGAAGCCCACCTGCGTGCAGCCGAACTTCAGGGCGACATTTACTATGGCACCCATCGCCAACGAACAGCGATCATGACCTGCATCGTACCCTCCATCACAAGCGATGCACATTTCCATTTCCTTGATGGCGGTGAAGGCGGCTATACGGCGGCGGCAACCGCGTTCAAGGCAAAAAGGAAAAGCGGTCAAAGCATCGCCAACGCATAAAACGCACCAAATGTTGCCAGACAATACATTCATTGCATGAACCGGGGCATGGCCATCACCCTCTGATCTTGACGACATCATCGACAAGGTTGGCGACCTCGTGATCAATGCTGGTAAAACATCCAGCATTGACTATGCAGAAATGTTATCAGCATCATAACGCGAATGAATTGGACGCATGCCACCAACGCGTTCAATATCATTACAAACAATAGAAAAACGCCGCCGGAGAAAACGTTATGAGCCCCACGCAAAGCCCCACGCGCATGGCGCTGTTACGCGCCACCAGATGGTTTCCCTGGATCGTCCTGTTATGTGGCGGTCTTGTTTTGTCGCTCAATCTTGGTGTGCGCCAGTCGCTCGGGCTTTTCATTCCCGACATGCTCAATGACACCGGCTGGACAGCTTCGACCTTTGGTCTGGCCTTTGCCATCCAGAACCTGATGTGGGGTGTTTCCGCCCCGATTGCCGGGGCAATTGCCGATCGTTTTGGCACCACGCGCACGCTGATTGGCGGCGCAGCGATCTATGCTGCTGGTCTTTACATGATGGGCACCTCAAGCTCGCCCGGTGAGTTGCACTTGACGGCGGGCTTCCTGATCGGGACCGGTGTCGGGACGACCAGCTTCCCGGTGATCCTTGCCGCGATCAGTCGTGTTTTCTCGCCCGAACGGCGCAGCTTTGCCCTTGGCATCGCATCAGCCGGTGGCTCGGTCGGGCAGTTTGTCATGGCCCCTACGGCACAGATGCTCAATGGCTCGTTTGGCTATATCACGACACTCATGATTTTGGCCGCCATCGCCATGCTGATGGTCCCGGCCGCCTTTGCGCTGACCGGCAAGGCCGAAGGCAACAGCCCGACGGCGGCACCTGATCTTGGCCCGCAAGGCCTTATGGCTGCCTTCCATGAAGCCCGCAAACATCGTGGCTTCATGTTACTCAATGCCGGGTTCTTTGTGTGTGGCTTCCACGTGGCCGTGGTCACCACCCACCTGCCAACCTTTACCGCCCTTTGTGGTCTGCCAAGTTCGGTTGCTGCCGAAGGTCTGGCATTGATTGGCCTGTTTAATATCTTTGGCACACTGACCGCAGGCTGGGCTGGCGGCCGGTTTAGCAAGAAGTTCGGCCTGTCGTTTATTTACGGCATGCGTGCAGTGGTCATTCTGATCTTTATCTTTGCGCCCAAAACATCCGAGACCATCTTGCTGTTCTCCGCCACACTCGGCGCGCTTTGGCTGTCGACCGTGCCATTGACCAGTGGCCTGATCGCCCAGGTGTTTGGCCCGCGCTACATGGCAACCCTGTTTGGCATCGTCATGCTGTCCCATCAGATCGGGGCCTTCTTTGGCGCCTGGATGGGCGGGATTGTCTATGACATGACCGGTAATTTCGATGCCGTCTGGTGGGTCTCGGTCGCGCTTGGCGTCTTTGCCGCCCTTGTCCATATGCCCATCGATGACAGGGAACTGCGAAGCACTGCCAAGGCATAATTTCGCACCTGTTTGATCCATTCAAAGCAGCGCCGGATCGCAATCGGGCGCTGCTTTTTTTGACCTCTTTTCCAACCATCTGCTTTGCGTTAAAACGCAGACCATGGACAGACCGATTTACATCACCCCCGAAGGGCTTAACGCCCTTAAATCCGAACTCGACCACCTTTGGAAAAAGGAACGGCCCGAAGTCGTGGCCGTTGTGCATTGGGCGGCGGGCAATGGCGACCGTTCGGAGAACGGGGATTACATTTATGGCAAAAAGCGCCTGCGCGAAATTGACCGACGTGTGCGCTATCTGCGCAAGCGGATCGAAGATGCCGTGGTTGTCCGCGCCGAAGAACAACCTGATCATACCCACATCTTCTTTGGCGCGCAGGTCACCTACGTCAATGCCCGTGACGAGGAAAAGACCATCCGCATTGTCGGCGAGGATGAAGCAGACAGCCTGAATGGCAAGATCAGCTGGATTTCGCCTGTGGCGCGTGCCCTGATGAAATCGGGTGTCGGCGATGTCGTCACCGTTCGCACCCCGGCCGGCGAGGACGAGCTCGAAATCCTTGAGGTCAGCTACAATTGTCAGGGCACCTAGAATTAACTAGTTTTCTGAGAGCTAAGAATAAGTTCTCGATCCCACCAAAAACGGCAGAGCCGTGGCCTAAGTGGCATTTCCTCAAAGAATGGCTCAATGTCTTTTGGATAGGTATCTAAGCTCATACGCAGCTTTCTAAAACCATCAATCGAAGTCATGTATCTCATCTCCCAATCATCACATGCGGGAGAAATTCCTGCGGGAACGGAAAACCCCATATACTTCATCGAATGAAGAAAACCATTCTGGTTGTTGCTTTGAGTTGGATGAGACGCGTCTCCATTCAAACCTACGTAGTTCCAACCAAGTAACCAGTAAGGAAATGGCTTTCGCTCCGTTTCGAACAGAGATACCAATCCAATAGCAACTGCATCCAGCAACTCATATGGCTGAATATTATCTAAAACAGCGTATATGGAATGATCTCGACTGGTTGGATGTGTAATCTCATTTCTAATATCTTTGAAACGCTTAAAAATATCTGCCACACCCGAATCTTTGATCGCGCTAGTTCCGTAGATTCTCTTCACCCATTTTGTCCACTTGTCCTCAATCGAGTGCCGAAGTTTGAATTCAATCTCTTCTTCCGGAAGCCCCTCTCGACTGAGGAAAGATCGTATTCTGTTATTGAGAAATGCCTCTAACGTTCCAATGCCAAAATAAATACAAGCGCGGACATGATGATATCGAAGAAATTCGTTCGTAGCGTGTTGAGCACTATATGCCTCCAACTGCATCGAGCTATAGTAGTGCCACGCAATATCGCTATTCCAACGCCAAACCTCTCCTGACATCTTCACCCCCAAAGCAACTTATAATAGCCATATCACTTAACTATTGCCCCAATTGGGCGGGGAAAATCAACAACCCCAATAAACCTGTAGGTCTACCCTTGAACGGCCAAAACCGCGGTCGATTTGAATAACATATTGATATCATGTACACTTGCCCCATTCAGGACAGATGGAGAGCAAGCTTATGGGGACCGAAAACCCACTTTTGACGCGCGCCTATGCCCTGGCCGGGGACCGCGATGATATTCGCGCGGTATATGCCGATTGGGCCGAAAGCTATGACGATGACACCCTGATTGGCATGGGCTATGTCGCCCCGGCGATTGCCGCGGAAACACTGGCATCCGAAATCAGCTCAACGGACCGGGTGCTTGATGCCGGGTGTGGCACCGGACTGGTTGGCAAGGAACTGCACGAACAGTGCGAACCCACGATTGATGGTGTCGACCTGAGTGCTGACATGCTGAAAAAGGCGCGCCAAAAGGGCGTTTATGACGCGCTTGAAACCGCCGATCTGACCCAAAAGCTTGATATCAAGGATGATGCCTATGACGGTGTCATTAGTGTCGGCGTGTTTACATCGGGCCATGTCGGCCCAAGTGCGATGAATGAACTGGTGCGCGTGATCAAACCCGGCGCACCGGCTGTCATCACGGTTCATGAAAAGGTCTGGGACAAGGACGGTTACGCCGACCATCTTGAGCAGATGGAACAAGACGGTATCGCCAAGATCCGCGAAATCCGCGAGGCCCCCTATCACCAAAAAGAAGGCTATTCCTGCAAGCTTTGCATTCTTGAAGCGGCCTGAGCGCGCTCACCCTACATCCGGCTTTTAACCCGCCGTGTTGGCTCGGCGATCAGGGGATCGTCGGGCCAGTAATGTTTGGGATAGCGCCCCTTCATCTCGGCCTTCACCTGCGCATAGGATCCGTTCCAGAACCCGATCAGGTCACTGGTCACCTGAATGGGGCGTTGTGCGGGGGATAGCAGATGAAGCGTCACGGCAACCTTGCCATTCGCCACCTTGGGCGTTTCGGTCGCACCAAACATTTCCTGCATGCGCACCGGAAGGGCCGGTGTCTCACCGCTATAATCAATGCGGATGTTTGAGCCCGTGGGCACCTGCCAATGCGTTGGGGCCAAGCGATCCATTTCCTGTCGCTGGTTCCAGTCAATCCCGGCAAGCAACGCTTCAGACAGATTGATCTGTTTAAGCTGGCCTCGTTTGGTAATGCCACCGAGATAGGGTGCGATCCAGTCTTCAAGTGATCCCAGAAGCCCGTCATCCGAAACATCGGGCCAGACATCGCCCTCCACCCGATGAAGAAACGCCAGCCTTGCGCGCAAGCCTTCTGACGCCTTGTCCCATGGCAGGCAATGCAGGCCGAGCTTGCGGATGCCCTCCATCATCGCCGCAACAATCGCCTCCGGATCGGCCTCGTCATGGGTGGCTTTTTCATCCAACACCAGTGCGCCAATCCTGCGTTGCCAGCGGGCGGCAACCGCATCGCTTTGCGCGTCCCAGAAGACTTCCGTGCCCTCGGAAATCTGATCAGCAAAATGGGTCTCAAGGGTGGCGCGCGCCACAGGTGCTGCAAGGTAAATCCTCGCCTCGCGCGCCTGCCCGTCCAGTTCGGCCACCGCGATATAGGGCTCCGACGCCAAGCTATCTTCATTGGTTAAAACACCGCCGCGCCCGCCCGACAGGCGATAACGCGCATCCGCCCCCTTGCGGCGCTCCCCGATCCGGTCGGGATAGGCAAAGGCGAGCAACAAGCCAACCTCATCGGCCCGATCCACGCGCGCGGTATCGGGTTTTGCCAACCCGCCCTGCTTGACCGCATCGCGCAAACGGCGGGCAAGTTGTTTGGCGGCCTCCGATATCATTTTGGGCGCCCGGCCCTTGATGATTGCCTCAACCCGAATGCGCAAATCCGCCCCGCGGCCGCGCATGAAATCACGATCAGACAACAACGCCGCCAGCGCACAGGCGACATCATCAAGGCCAAGCTGTGCGCCGCGCAACATCATATGCGCCAAGCGCGGATGGACCGGCAATCCGGCCATGGCCGCGCCCATCGGCGTAATGCGGTTATCATCATCAAGTGCTTCAAGCCCGCGCAAGACATCGCGCGCCTGATCAATCTTGGCGCGATCGGGCACATCGAGCCACGGCAGCGTTTCGGGATCGGGAACACCCCAGCGCGCCAATTCCAGCGTCAGCGGTGCCAGATCGGCATCAGATATCTCCGGCGCGGTAAAGGGCGCACGCGCACGATGTTCATTTTCCGGCCACAGGCGATAACACACGCCCGGTTCCAGTCGCCCGGCGCGGCCGCGGCGTTGCTCGGCACTGGCTTGCGATGACTTAACCGTGACCAGACGCGTCATGCCCGATGCCGGATCAAACCTTGGCAGGCGTTGCAGGCCACTATCAATCACCACCCGGATGCCATCAATGGTCAGCGACGTTTCGGCAATCGCGGTGGCCAGAACGACCTTGCGCTTGCCATCCGGGGCGGGCTGGATCGCGATGTCCTGCGCCTTGGCATCCATTGCGCCATAAAGCGGGGCGATGATGACATCACTTCCCACCGCATCCTTAAGCGCACTTTCAACCCGGGTGATTTCGCCCTGCCCCGGCAGGAAGGCCAGGATCGATCCGCTTTCTTCGCGAAGCGCCGTTTTGATCGCGCCGGTCATTTCCACATCAATGCGGGTATTGCCCCATTTATCGGGCTTGGGGGCCAAGTATTTCGTTTCAACCGGATAGGCGCGGCCTTCGGATGTGATCACCGGGCAATCGCCCATCAGTCGCGCAATCGGTTCACCATCAAGGGTGGCCGACATGACCACAAGGCGCAGATCATCACGAAGGGCCCCTTGCGTTTCAAGGGCAAGGGCCAGGCCAAGATCAGCATCCAATGATCGTTCGTGAAATTCATCAAACAGGACGGCGGCAACCCCGGAAAGTTCGGGGTCATCCTGAATCATGCGAACCAGAATGCCCTCGGTCACGACCTCGATCTTCGTGTCCTTGGAAATCTTGCTGTCAAACCGGACGCGATAACCCACACGCGCGCCAACCGCCTCGCCTAGTAACTGCGCCATGCGCCGCGCACTGGCACGCGCGGCCAGACGACGGGGCTCCAACATGATGATCTTCTGATCCCCGCGCCACGCACAATCAAGCAACGCCAGCGGCACCTTTGTCGTCTTGCCAGCACCCGGTGGTGCCTGCAAAACGGCATTGGTGCCACGATCAAGCGCAGAGACAAGCTCTGGCAGGACGGCATCAATTGGCAAGGCGGGAAATCGGGAACTCATATGTTTTCAATACTCAGCTTGGCACGGCAGATACCTGTTTGCGGGCATTGCCTAGCAATATCCCTGTGCGCTTGTCCGGGGCAATGAAAATTGCGCCGGATCTTGTCGGGAAACCAGTGTCGGATTGATGCGGCTCAATGCGCGCCACCCCGATCATGATACAGTGGCCTTGTTAATTTGGGCAGTTTCCCGCCTTCGGCTTGATAACACATGAAGGTCGATCTGCGCACAATGGTCTCACCCCTCAGGAGCAGGAGACTAATCATGAAAAGATTTCTCGCAATCACCGCAATCGGCCTGATGCTTGCTGGTGCTCTTGGCGTCGCCCAAGCGCAGCAAGGCACGCAAATGATGAACCAGACCGGCCAGGGCATGATGCAAGGCCAAGGTACGATGCAAGGTCCCGGCATGATGATGGGTCAAGGCCAAGGTATGGGCATGGGATATGGCGCCGGTAACATGATGGGCCTCCGCAACGGTACCATGGGTCCCGGGATGATGAACGGTGGCATGATGATGGGTGGCATGATGGGCAAAATGCATGGCCCGGAAATGATGATCGTCATGATGGACACCAACGGCGATGGCCAACTGCAACTTGAAGAGTTCCAGGCCGTCCATAACCGGATGTTCAACTATCTTGACGAGAACGGCGATGGGCAACTGACCGTCGACGAGCTGCGCCAACGCTAGGCGCGATGATCAGCCACCGCGCCTGATACCAAGGATGATGCCCTGCTCCGCCCCGATGCGCTGCAGGGTCTTCATCCCGCGTGTCAGGCCATAAAGCGCTTCCATTGCGCCCTCAGCCTTGGCCCGCGATGCCGCCGCACGCGTGATATCGTATAGCGCGCGAAATGCCGGTTCAGGCAGGGTGCGCAAGGCCGCCTCCTTCTCCGCCCGGTCAGGGTCGGGATGCGCAAAACTGATGGGCACGGTCGGGTCAAAATTCGACATGGTTTGATCTTGCAGGTTCGACAGGTTCGGGCCCGTGTTTTCTATCACGATTGACAGCGCCCAGACCATCCATGCCTGCGTCCAGCGCATGTAATTGCGCCGATCCGGTCTGCCGTCTTTTTTGATCCCTGCAAAGAACAGATCGCGGCCCGGATCAAAAAGATTTTCGGCGGCCCATTCTGCCACCTGGATCGCTCCGCCACGGTCCCCAAACCGGCAAAGACTTGCCATCGCCTGTGCAACTGCATGGGCATCAAGGAAGCCATCCCGCCCGGCGTCGCTTCGTGGCAGGTCATTCTTATCGAAGCACGCTGCGCGATAGAATTGCCACCCACATGCAATGGCTTTGTCCAGCCCGTTCAGCCCGTCCAGCCCTGACGCCCGCAAGCGGTCGAGAAGATCAAGAACATAACCCGTGTGAAATCCGTCGACGAACCGGTGATGGGACCGCGTGCCATAGGCCCAACTGCCATCGGCCTTTTGTGCTGCGATAATGCGCTCCACCGCCTGCGTCGTTTTGTCATTCGGTCCGATCATCCGATACAGCACAAACGCGGCCCACAGACTGGCATTATGTATTTCAACATTACTGTGATCGAAATAGGCGAAATAGCCTTCCCGCCAGAGCTTGCCTTCAACAAATCCTGCCGTATGAACCAACGCCGGGTGATCATTTTGCATCCCGCTTTGAAGTAATGCATCAACGACAAAGCTTGTCGCAATGGCATTGCTTTGATGGCGCGTGGCGTAAAACGCCCGCGCCTGCCATTCGAATGGATATCCCCATCCGCCATCCGGGTTTTGCAGTTCCAACAGGCGATCGCGAACGTCACAAAGCACCACGCCCTGCCCGGCCCCACCCAGCAAGGCCAGCGTTTTCGGATTGACCATCTTGGGAATGCGAACAACCTTGCGCAAAGCAGCCGGGCCACGCTTGATTGCCTGTAGCCACGCCAACCGCGCACACCAGAACCGCCCAAGTCCACTTGCCCGAAACACAGCACTTTCAAGCCCGTCAAATGGGTCAGCCCCGGCAAAGCCATCAGCGACCATACGGGCAAGGACCCGATCACGGATATCGATCAGACGATCCCTATCCATGGTCACACCCCGCACGGGCGGCAATCCCGGCAGCAATTCCGCAACAGATCAGATAATGCCCGTAATTCAACGTGTTGTCCGTCACCATCGTCAGCATTGCCGAAAACAAAATACAAACCGCAAGGCGCGCATGGCGCACCGACCACAACATCACACCCCATCCGAAAAGCCAAAGCCCCGCCCCCAGAATGCCGGTTTCAAACAGCATGCGGAAATGATCGTTATGAAGGGCCCCAAACGATGCAAAGGATTGATAACCTGACAGGGTCTCCTCGACCGCACCCGCTCCGAAACCCAGCCATCTTTGCCCGACGGAGCCGCCTTGCCACAGCCCCCAGAAATCCTGCCAAAACGCCAGGCGGCCACTGCCATGGGTAAGAAACAGGCGCGGTAAATGAGACGCGGCGATCCAGCCAAAACCCGCAAGCACGATGACACCGACAAGCCATGTCATCGCCCCCGAAAACCGGATCATCCCGATCAGATTGACCAACATCGCCAACACCGCAATCCGGGTCTGGCTCAGCAAAACCGCCACGCCAGCCCCTGCTGCAAGCAACCGATGCCCCCGCCACCGAGCAACTGAGCACAGGGCAAACAAGCCCAAAAACAAGAACGGCTGATTAAGACGCAATCCCTCATGCGTCATCTGAAAGGAACTTGACAGCATCAGGTAAAGCACAAGAACCGGGATTATAAGCCCAAGGCTGTCGCGACCAACCATACGCCCGACCAGAAGCCCGACCGGCAGTATCAAAAGGTTGCCGATCAGACGCAGCTTTTCCAAACTCGCACCATTCCCCGTCGCGATCAGGCCCGTTAGCGCAGCAAGGATCAGCCCCCCTGTCAGCAAACCGCCCCCAACCCGGACTTGGCGCGCGAACCGACACAGCAACGCAATCCAGAAACCAAGCAGAATAAGCTTTGCGGCCATTCCACCAGCACCTATCAGCCAGAGCGACACCCCCATCAGCAAATTACCCAGCAGCACAAGCCATAAAGGCAAAGTTGCTGGGTTATGGCGCGCATCGCGATTTTGCCGGTCGGCAATCGTCGCCAAAGGAACGGTTCCCTTCATGGCCGGCTGCCTCTCGCAAGCGGCGCGACAGGATGCGAAAATTCGGCTAGGCTAACGGTTTGGATTGCAACGCAGATTGGCTGACCTTGATGCTCAGGCTTTCGCAAACTTGTCTGATAGCGCAGATCATTCTTGCCCCGCTTTTGCTCGGCGGTCTGCGGCCATGGGCGCTTGCCATTCTGGCGATCCTGACCGGCATTGGCGTCGTCGCAATCTGTCTGCGCGCCGGTCCGGTACAGATCAGCAAACATGTGCTGTATCTCTGGCTGGGGATCGGTGGGCTGATTGGTTGGTCGGTCCTGCAAAGCTTGGCCGTCTGGCCCCTGCAGGCCTATCCGTTTAATGCACCGCGCATAGCACTTGTCCCCAATGGCTGGTTGAACATGGCGTTCTATTTGATCTGGCTGGGCGGTGTGCTGACGCTGACTGCACTGGTTGCGCGGATGCAGTCCCACTTGACGGTCATTGTCGCCCGTACTCTTGTGGTTGCCTGCGCCCTGCAGGTCGTGCTGGCAACAAGCGCCGAGCTGTTGGGATGGCAGACCACATTCTGGTTTGCCAAACAAGTCCATCTTGGCGACTGGACCGGAAGCTTTGCCAACCGCAATGCATTCGGCACTTTGATGGCATTTGGCATCGTTGCCTGCCTCTTTCTCTATCATCAAACCGCTGCATCGAGCAGGGGCAAGCGCCTTGATCAGGCTGGTGGATGGCTGGCACTGGCGATGGCTTTTGCCGCAAGCCTTACGCAAAGCCATTCGCGGTTGGGTTTTGCCATGGCGATTGTGGGCTGTGCGCTGTTTGTTGTTCTGACGCCAGGTGAAATCACCAACCGTCTCAAACGACTGCTTCTGACCGCCTTGGGCTGCATCGCAATCATTGGCGTTGTTGCCGTCGCATCGCCCGAGCTTTGGATCCGGTTCATTGACCTGTCGCGCACCGATCTGATCCAGCGCGATGATCTTTGGATGACTGCTCTGCACGCAATCTCGGAACGACCAATCACCGGATGGGGGGCAGATGGCATTGCTGTTGTCATTGCTCATTTCGCCACCCCGGATCTGAATGCGAATGCCAACTGGTTTAGCAGCCATAATCTCTGGCTCGACAGCAGTCTGGTGTTTGGCGTCCCGACCACGCTGATCCTGTTGGCCGCAATCGTTATTGCTTTTGTGGCGGCTATTGCCAACGGCAAGCACCGCGACACACGCGCACTTCTGATCGCGCTTTTGGGCATGGGATTGCTTGGCAGCGTTGGCGACTGGGTCATGGTCATGCCAGCCCTTATTCTGCCGGTTGTGATGATGGCAATGACCCGTCTTGAAGCCACCTTTGCAACCCGTCGCGCAAGGCCCGCACCCTTGGGTCGCGCGGCGCAATCGCCTGTGCCTGATCGAGCAGGCTAGCCCCCACCAACAGATCACGCTTCGCAAGCATTTCGGCCTTCAGGCCCCAAAAAAGCGGATCGAACGGTCTTTCCGCCAGTCGCTGATCAACAACTTCGCCAAGCTGCAAAGCATCATACGCCATTACAGCTTTCAGCAGGTTCTGTGCGTCACGCGCCGCAGCAAAACCGTTTCCATTGGCAAATCCCGCCCGCTTGTCTTTAAGCTGTGATAGCGCCCTGCCCTCTGAAACCAGCGCCACCCCGCCAGCGCCAAGCAATAGAACCGCTATCGCAATCAGGCACCACTTCATGTCAGTTGCCCTTTCGTCGCCATCGCCGGTTCGGCTTTGCCATAGGCAGGACGGGCTTGGGCGCTATTCAAAACCACCCCGTCGGGTACGATACCGGCTGCACGCAATTGCGACAGGGCATGGGTGATATCGCGGCGCTTGCTGTGCCCGCAACGCAGCGTGAACAGTCTGACATCAGCAAGCCCCAGCGCAATCACGCCATCCGCCACCGACAGGATCGGTGGTGTATCGACAATCACATGATCAAACCGGGTGCGCAGGCGCTTGATCAAATGCGGCAATTGCCCGTCTATCATGCCCGTGGCGATATTGCCCGGTACCGGCATCCGCGCACCAAGATATTGATACCCGTCTTCATTCCCCGGCCCGGAAATGGCGTCATCCGGGTCAACAAGCCCTGACATGACGTCAGTCAAATCGACGTGCTTTTCGCGGTTATGATCGGTCCGCTTTGGCGGTGCCGGATCATGCAAATCCGCATCAAGGACAATCACCGAAGCCCCCAATCCCGACAGCTTTTCGGCCAATGCATGCGCAATGTGGCTTTTGCCATCGCCAGACACCGCTGAACCAAGGGCGATCACTTGTCCGTTCGGGTTGCTTTGCGTTTCCCCATCCCGTCCCTGAGACATAATCCGCATCAGAACCGACAGATGACCAGTCGCTTCCTCATGTGCGGTGGTTGCATTCCCCACGACGGATTGGTCCGGGATACGCGCAAAAAGCGGGATGCCGACTGTCGCTTGGGGATCAAATGCATCATCGATGCGCTGATCGAAATAGTGACGCAGCAATGCCGCAACCACAGCTGCAAACAACGCTATCATGATGGCCAACAGGGCAAGGTCACGTTTAGCCGGGAATTCGGTGGCTGCGGGCAAGGTGGGCGCATGCAGGATCGCGGCATCACCATGAAAAGCCGCCATTTCGCGCCGAAGCGATTGAACCTGTTGCCCAATCTCCTGAACGTTCGCACGCGCCAGGGCGACTGACCGGCTCAGCGCCGCCTGCCCCTGAACGCTTTTATTGCGTACAGCCATCCGTTCTTCCCATTGATCACGTTGATCAACAATCAAACGAAGCTTTTCTTCAGCCCCGGCAAGTTCAACATCCATTTGACTGGCAACTTTACCTGCCGCATCGCCAAGTTCACTACGCAGATCATCAATCTCACGCTGCTTGCCCTGCATCATGGGATGCTTGGGGCCATAGCGCTGATCAAGCGACACAAACTCCTGCTTTTTTGCATCAAGCTGTGCTGAGACTTGCCGCACAACCGGATGGCCTGCGATATCGGGAATTGCCAGAAGATCATCAAGCGCCGCTGCGTTATTGCGGCTGTCGCGCGCAAGCCTCAGGCCAACAACCTCCTGACCAAGTTTTTCAGCCTGTTCATCAAGCGCATAGATGCGATCAAGCATCCGCGCACTTTCATCAGCGTCAAGAATACCCGCACTGCTTTGCAAAACGGCCAGATCGCTTTCCAGTGCCGCCAGTTCAGTTTGTGCAGCATCGAACTGCGAAACGGCCTCTGCAAGTTGCCGCCGAACCGCACTTTTCTGGCGATCTTCGCGTTGCCAAAGATAGGTCTCGACAATCGCCAGCAAGGCCTGTTGCGCTATTTCGGGATGCTTCGCACGAAAAGAAACTTCAATAACGGCTGCGTTTCCGACCCGTGATGCTTCCAGCCCGCGGCGCAAATCATTCAGATGATCCGCTTCAGCATGGTCGCCTGCCGCGATGTCATCCTGCCCCGGATTAAGGATACCAAGCTGCTTGAAAAGTGACCCGTCTTCAGACGTATTGCCAAGCTTAACACCCTCCCCACGCAGCACCGACAATGCTGCCAAAAGTGTTTCCTGCCCCTTGATTTCGGCAATCGCTGTTTCAATTTCCTGGGCTGTTACCGCGTGCCGATCACCCAACCAGGATTCTGACGATGAGCTTTTGCCGACAGATGATTCCTGTGAAAACCCGATTTCGGCCACTGAGCGGTAATTGCCCTGCCAGTTTGCAAACAGCGTCAAAAGCCCAATTAAAACAATGACAAAGGCCATGGACGCAATGCCACGTCGCTGCCAAAGGATGACCAACATGTCGCGCAATGATGGATCAAAACGTTCGCTCATCTGGGACTTGCATCCTCAAGCTCTGCCAGATCGCTCTGATCCTCGTAATCATCACCCTCCCAAAGGTTGTCTGAACTGCCCTGAAGCTGCAGCCCAATGACAAGCAAGGGGGCATACTTTCGGGTCCGTTCCGCCTCAGACTGTCGCCGTGATTGTCCCACACGCCGCGTCGTATCGCCGTCATAGGTTGCCGAAACGGATGCTTGTGTATCAGTGAAAGTAAGTTGGCGATCCGTCGGGCGTTCAAACAAACGGGTCATCAAACCGGGTGCATTGGTGCGCATGTTTTGCCTGAATTGACCGGGCTCCGGATGCAGATCAATCAGACGTAAAATTACCCCGCCAAGAACAGTCTCCGCGAGAAACCGGTTTGTACCGCCACCAAGAACGGCTTCAAACAGGCTCAGAAGCGCATTGACGCTCTCCTCGGATGCTTGCCAGTCGATTGCATTGCTGTCTTCCGCACCATCGGCGATCAACAAGGCGCCAACAAGCACCTCAATCATCTGACCAACATCTTCAGGGTCTGAAAGCTCGGCAAGCTCACTCTCAAGCCAGCTTAATGCCGCCTGTCGGTTCGCGGGATCAAAATTGGCCCCAACATCTGATTGCGCCCTTGAATCGGCGACCGGCAGCGGCAGCAACATCATGATTACGGCTAAAATGCTTGCCGTTCTTTGTATTGCTCCGCGAAGGCGGGCGATCTGAAAGCTTGCGATTTTTGGCAAAACAACGCGGGAAAATGCCACAAGACCATGACCGTAGCGCGGGACCATGTAGTGCGGCTGACAAACGATGCGCCAAAGGAATTCCAGACCAATTCGTTGCCAAATCAATGGCGCACGCCGAACTTGTCCTGCCAGAACGTCAAACGCGCCGCCAACCCCCATGACGAAACGGCATCCGGTTTCAGGCCCATATTGATCAACGAACAGTTCCTTGCGCGGCGACGGCAAGGCAACAAAAAGCGCGTCCGGTTTGCACGCAGCGACACTGCTGGCAAGTTTGTCGTCATCCATCTCATAGCCGTGATGTGTCCCGACAATGTTCAGGCCGGGAAACCGATCAGGCAACGATATTGTCAACTGATCAAGAACCTCCTGACGCGCCCCCAGAAGGAAGACACGCACACCATCACGTGCGAACATAGCCAAAAGATCCGTCATCAGATCAATGCCCGTTACCCGCTCTGACACCCTGATCCCCATCAGGCGGGATGCCCACACTATCCCCATGCCATCTGCCGAAAGGCAGCTCGCGCGCGACAGTGCCGCAAATAACTTTTCATCGCGCAAGGCAGCGGGAAGTTTGGTCGCATTCAGGCAGTGATGGCGAAAGCAGGTTCGGGTGTTAGCGGCGGTTGCTTCGCGAAGCTTCATCCGGATATCGGCGCAGACGTGGTGTCTTTGGCGCGTATCAAGCGGCAGCCCAAAAAAGGCAGCCCGTTGCCCTGCAATTTCGTCGCGCATGCACCACCCCTGTCACTTCACCGGACACACCTGCACCCCGGCAAAACCAAACAAGCCGCCTTTTCGTCATCGGCTTATCAATGCCCAATGCAATTTAAGGTTATGGCTAATTGGTTGAAGATAATGGTAACTTATGATTGAGTTATCGGCAATATTAGCATCTCAAGGTGAGCGCCACGGTGAGGGTGACTTTACTGACAAACCTTGTGCCGCCCTACCGATCCGCGGCCTATGACGCGCTTCAACACTGCGCTCATTTGGCTGGCGGCGGCTTGCGGGTTCTGTGCACCCAGCGGCGTGAACCACAACGTAATTGGGCAACCCCTGCGGGCAGCTATGAACGCGCAACCTTGTCTGGCCTGCAAATTCCGCTTGGGGAAAACCGAACCCTTGCGATCCCGTTCGGGGTTGCGCGCGCCCTTTCGGCAAAACCGGCCGATGTTCTGATTCTGGGTGGCTTTGGCATTGCCCAATGGCAGGCTCAAAACTGGGCCCTCGCACACGATATTCCAACGGTTTTGCAATTTGATGGCTGGATGGGCTCGGATGCGGCTTATGCCAATCCCGCTCGACAAAGGTTACGCCGCACCCTGATCGCACGGGCAGATGGTTTTCTCGCCGCAAGCACGCGCGGGGCGAGTTGGTTTGAAAGCCACGGAGCACTTCCCCAACACATCCGGGTCGCGCTAATTCCTCCGTCATTTCCGATCCCCGCTGCAACGGCCAACCGGACACGGTCAGAACGGTGTTATGATCTGCTCTGGTGCGGCCGCACGACCAAGTCCAAGGGTTTTGATATCTTTGTTTTGATCGCGGCGAAGCTGATCAAAGCAGGCATGGCCCAGCGCATCGCAATCGCAGGCAGCACCGATATCCAAAAAGCCACAGAAGTGTTGAAATCTGTAGGCCTTGAGAACCATGCCGACGTTTTTGACCAGTTACCGCCAGATGACCTCCCGCCTATTCTGACCAACAGCAAGATCGCCCTTTTCCCAAGCCGCAATGATGCTTACGGGGTTGGTGTGATTGATGTGATCACCTGTGGTGCTGTCGCCCTGACAAGCACGGTGACGGGTTGCGCGCCTGATGTTTTGCAGCCCACCGAAATCCTGCCGGTCGACGATCCGCAACGATGGGTTTCTGCCTGCGAACGGCTTCTTGCCAAACCCGAACTTCTTGAAACCACGCGACAGCAACAAGCCAAGGCGATTGCCAATAACAATCCTGCTCATCACGCCAAGACCATCTGGAATGCTGTTCACGACGCGATAAATCGCAAAACGGAAGTGCGGCAATGGGGATGATCACGCCACATGCCAAATCAGGGGCCGGGCCGTCGGTCTGGTTGATCAGCCGTATCGATCAGGCCAGCATTCTTGCCCAACATTTGGCAAACCAGAAAAGGCTTCTGCGTTGGGACAGTTTCTGGCGCCACAACGGCACCGGACTTGTTCGGCCCGCATCACGCAACGTCGGGCCGGCAGTGTCGGATATTCCCGGTCGTCATCTACTACCTGATTTGCTTGGCAAATCGGCCCAAAGGCTCCGGTTGCCTGCCCATAACCTCTATTCCGACATTCCGCTGTCACTGCTGGCTGCACTGCGCCCGCCCGATGCCAGGATTTTGCATGGGCAAGGCAATTACAGCCTGCCCGCCATGCGCCGGGCAAAGGCACGGAATATGATCACGATTGCGGATGTGACCGGTCAATTGGCAGAAACCCGTCATCATCAGCTTGCCGGTGAATATAAAGCACATGGCCTCAGATACCGCGAAATCTCGACCCTCCTTGCAAGACGCCGCAGCACAGAAGCCCGATATGCAGATGCTGTCTTTGCACCTTCAGAAGCCGTTGCAGACGGTCTTAACCGCGCTGGCATTGCAGAGGAAAAGATATACCTGGTTCCATTCCTGTCACAGCACTGTCAGGCACTGTCCAAACAGAACCGGCCATCGCGCGACGACACCGTCATTCGATTTCTGTATGTCGGCAACCTGTCACTTGCCAAGGGCACAGCACACCTTCTGGCTGCGTGGAAAAACATCCGTCGCCAGTTCCGCATGCGCGTGGAATTGACGTTAATCGGGGCGCTACAACCTTGCGCAAAAGCTTTGCTTTCAAGCTTGCCTGATGGGGTGAGATGGCTTGGCCCTTTGCCGCATGATCAGGTTGCCAAGCACCTGCTGGCTGCAGATATTTTCGTCTTTCCCAGCCTGACAGAGGGCAGCAGTCTTGCCACCATGGAGGCAATGGCAGCAGGCTGTGCTGTCATCACGACGTTTGATGCCGGAAGTCCGGTGATTAACCATCAAAGCGGCCTGATCATTCCACCGCGGGATCAGGACGCGCTGGTTACAGCGGCAAAAGCACTTATCACGCACCCCGTCATGCGTCGAAACATCGCACAAACGGCACGCAATCAGATCGCTCGTAACATTGAACACGCCTATGGCACGCGGGTCGATCACGCCTATGAAACCATTTTGTCGCGCCATGGATAAATGGCAGACGATCATAGGCATCAGAGCCGGGCTTTATCCCCTGTGGCTGATTGGGGCCAATCTGGTTGCGCGAACGGGCGGTTTGGCGATCCTGGTGCTGATCGGTCATTCATATTCACAGGCCGAACTTGGCACCTATTTCAAGTTGCTCGCATTGATCGGCTTGGCCGTTACCGCAACACAGGCTGGCAGTGGCCCGCTGCTGATCCGACTAACCCAAAACGACGCCCTTCGATCAGCCATGCTGATCGTTGGCATTCGGGTTCTGATTGCGTTGATCGCATCCGGTTTTGTCGTTGCTGCGACCAGCTTGCCTTTTGCAAAATTCTGGCCCCTACTGCTCATACCGATTGCTGCGGCTTTATCACCTGACTGGTTGATCACAGCACATAACCGTTTCTCCCGGATCAGTATCATCGCAGTTATCGGTCAGGGCGCGGGCATCACAATTGCTGTTTGCGCCAGTCTCACGCACTCTCAGCTAGGGCTATACTTCATTGCGCCGGCGATCTCGTTATCAAGCCTCTTACTGGCCGCTTTCTTCGCATACCGCAGTTCCCAACCAAGATTGATCGGCCCATCATCTCCAAGTCAAACCAGTGCGTTTGGACTTGTCGGCTTCACCTTGTTGGCGGGCTTTCTGCCAAACATTGACTTTGTATTGCTCGACATCGCCGACGATGCGCTGTTTCTTGCTCAACGCGTTTTCCTGTTTTGCGCAGGTCTAAATACGGCCATTGCATCAACCCTTTTCGCCAAACAGCAATCGGGCAAGCTTCGCGATATTTGGCTATTGGCACCGATGGGCCTTGTTTCCGGTTTGCTGCTTTTGTGGCCGGATGGATTGGCGCATCTCGTTTATGAGGCCCCGTCAACTCACCTGATTAATATCCTGCAAATCGGGGCAGCATGGCCACTTCTGCTGGCAGTTCTGACCCGGCAATTGTTGATCATGCAAGAAGCGCCTGATGCCAGATGGGTCGGCTGGCTATGTCTTGCCTTGGTGCTGTCATCTGCGTTCGTTCTCCCTGATGCAATCACGCCATCAAACACGATGGTGCTGATCGCACTGCGTTTGGCAGTTTTGTCGGTGGTCCTTGTTGCGTGCCAGAAGGTTCTAACCAAACGTCAGGTCATGGCATGAAGAAGCTTGCAACCACCATCACGAACAATCAGCTCATACACGGTCAATATGGCGACATCACTTTTGGTCCGTGGGGGCTTGAATGTTCTGACAGATACGCGTTTGTCACGATCACCGATACCCCCAGAAACACATATCAAAGCGGTGATGTATGGCACCTTTCCAGTGGACGGATACAGATCGAATACACCACACGTCAGCAAACGCCCGACAAAGTCTCGCTAAATTTACGCTTTCGGGCACTGGATGATGTTTTGCTGCAAGATGCCGTGATCCGGCTTGTTTTTGACAAGAATGCGATCACGCACGGTATCATCGCAGGCAACACCGTCACCCATCATAACAGTGATAAATATCGCCTTTTTCCGACGGGGCAGACCAAGCTTGTCGGGCAGGATGGCGCGACAATATCCGTTTCACTTGAAAATGCAGATGGCGCAGGTCGGTTTGCGCCGTATCTGTACCTGCGTGATCGTGATGATCACTGGATCATTCATGCACGTCTGCTTCCAACAGACCCGGTTGATCATGTCTGGCTGCGATGGGCAAACAGACTGTTCACGCTATCGGCACCCAATGGAATCTCGCGTTTCCTCTGGCGTATCAAACCCTTCAAAGCCATCTTCTGGCGTTTGCGCGAACGGATGGGCCGCCACTTTCCTGAAATTCAGGCGGTGCCACTCAACCGACTGAATGCCGGTCAATCTGTGTCTATGGAGGTTACATGTCACTTCCACTGACACAGATTAACCTTCGCCAACGCAGCCTGCGATTGGCCAGCCTGATTGCAGATGATCTTGTGTCGCGCCAAACCAGTGACGGACAGTTCAAGCAACCCGATTTTTACGCCAAGGCCTTTGCCGTCAACCTATGGACGCGCCTTGATCGCGTGCGATATGCCAAAAGTATCGAACGCGCGCTGACCGCCTTGAAATCCACCAAGCCGGACCCATCCTACCACCGGGAATTCATCGAATACGCGTTGCTTGATACCCCTGACCTGTCATCGGACACCATTCGCGCAGTTTTGCGAAACGCCCCGAACCAAAGCCCGGATGTCGCAAATTGGCAGTTGATCGGCCTGATCAATCGACAGAAACGTCGATCAGACATTTTGGCAAAGATGTTCAACCGTGCGCATTTCGCTTTCATCCTGCACCGCTATTGGCGAAAACCGCTTTTCCTTGATCGACCCGGTTCCTTCTCTGCGCAATACCATGCCTTCTGCGCAGCACTCCTAAGCCAGAGCGATAACGACCGACACCAACGTATTGCCGGTCAGTCAGCCAAAATGATTGCGAAATTCACCGGCTCCCATGGTTTTACCAACCTGTTGGGGCGTGGGGCAGGACAAAACTTTGGCACTGCATGTGCGGTTTATGCATTGATGAAATACGGCGATCTCGACGAAGCAGATGCCGCACTTTACCGACTGGAAGACGGACTGCTGAAGGCAGGGCAACTCCCGCTCAACCTTCTTGCCCCAACACCGTTGCCGGATAAACCCGGCCCGGAAAACCCCCAAACGCCTGGCTGGTATAGCTATAACCGCCATGATGACTACCTTGCCTTTGCCGGGCATTGGTTACTGAAATCCTCGCTGCTTCAAGACGTCTATTCTCACAGCGATCCATGCCCAAAGTCGGTGTCCTCGCCCTTTATTGTCCAGTATTCATCAGAATACTTTCACGCGCAGATGACTCTCACTGGCAAGCAAGGTTTTGATGTCTCGGGCGCTCCCGTCATCGTTTCTGGTCACGGCAGCTTGGCTCAGGTGCTCCTTCCGCCAACCGGTGGTGAACAGGATGTGCCAAGCCTTTATGGCCCGGATGCGCATCCCCTGCCCGCCTTTGGCGATCAGGTTTTTGGTCAATTACTGGGCGCAAAACGCACCTCGCAAAATACGATTGACCTGACCTTTGGGCTTGCCGGTGGTATCGGGCATCGGCGTATCGAATTTGGGGATCGTTGTGTCATCATCCGTGACGCGTTTCCCCAAAAGGATATCCGAAATCTTCATCTGCTTCGCATTCTGATCGATGACAAGGTCGATCTCGTTCAAACAGATCATAACACTCTCAGCTGTCACGCACTGGGGCTCAGAATAACGGCAGACGCCCCCCTTCAGATCGCCCCACAAGTGACATATGGCGCCGCTGGCCCGGCGACGCGGATAAGCGTGGTGGAAAGGCCAAGTGCAACACTGACGCTTTGCTGGAGCGACGGCGATGCGTGATCCGATAACCATCATTACGACCGTGCGCGATGGCGATGGTTTTCTGGATCGCTATTTCCATAATATGGGCGATATTCTTGGTCCCGATGACTTCGCTGTCATTGTTGATGATGGCTCTGCCATACCGGTCTCACTGCCCGCAAAATGGCAAGACGATAAAAGACTGAAACTGTTACATCCCGGACCGGTTGGGCGCGGTAACGCTCTCAATCTCGCAATTGAAAACAGTCCGACCGATTTGATTGCGATCCAGGATATTGATGACCTCTCCTTGTCCGGCCGACTTGACCAAGAGGTTGATATTCTTTCTGCGGATCATGATCGCCTTGTTTTTACCCGGGCTCTTTCCGATCCGTGGCGACCGCATGTGAACACCATGCACGCTATTGATCCTGCGCGACTGTATTTGGGCAATCCACTCCATCACTCGTCACTTGCCATGCATCGATCCGTTTGGCACCGCGTCGGGGGATATGATTGCGATCTGCCTTGCTGCATCGATCTTGATTTCTATCTGCGGGCCTGTTGCCGCGAACGGGCAAAGATATGTCGCCTCAATTCAAAACTCATCGACCGTACGCTTGACCCCGCTCTGCGGCATTTTGCGAGAATACCAAACGATCTCTATTACCAGACACGGGCCCTCGTTCTTGATCGTTACCGAACGGACGTCCGTTCATCAATCTGGAAGGCATTGGCAAACATCCGCAATTGTCCGCTGTTATCGGGAAAAGAGGCGAAATGACGAAACAATCAAAAGTTGTCGCGATGGTCCAGCTTCCGCCACCCATGCATGGGGCCGCGCAAATGAACCGACATGCTGTTGCCGCGCTGGCCAAGAACTTTGACTTGCACGTCATTGAAATGCGCTTTGCCCGAACACTGTCCGCGCTAAACCGGTTTTCCTTGCGAAAGGTGGGCATGGCGATGTGGTTGATCCTGCGGATAATCCGAGCCTTGCCGCGTGCAGATGCACTTTACATTTCTTTTGCCCCAACTGGTTTTGCCTATTACCGCGACTGTCTTTATGTTCTTGTGGCAAAGTTATTTGGTGTTCCGGCAATCCTGCATCTGCATGGACGCGGCCTTCCGGCTATGCGTCGCTCCCGCTGGTCAAAGACCCTACAACAACTGGTTTTCAAAGATCAGACCGTCATCTTGTTGGGCGAACGGCTGAGATCCGAAATCGAGGGACTGCAATGCCACAGTTCCGTGATCAACAATTGTCTGGATACGGACGCTTTCCTGCCGCCATCTGCCACACCCTGGTCCCCACATGATCCTGTAAGATTGTTGTGGTTATCCAACCTGTTCAAGGCTAAGGGCATCGAAACCTTGCTGGCAGCCTGTGCAATCCTTCGAGCTCAGGGCACCAACTGCCATCTCACGATCGCCGGTGCCAATGGGGATATCGAAGAGACGGATCTCCTCTCTTTGCTGAACCGGTATCAGATGCAGGACGCAACCACCGTCTTGGGTGCAGTGCCTGCCTCATCACGGCAGGCGACTTTGCAAGATGCGGATCTGTTCATTTTTCCCAGCCACTACGCCAATGAAGCACAACCGCTTGTCGTCCTCGAAGCGATGGCGGCAGGGCTCCCGGTGATTGCGACGGACATCGCAACCTTACCGGAATTTGTCCAACACAACGCAACCGGTTTACTCTGCCCGCCAAAAGACCCGGCAAGGCTGGCAAAGATGATCAAACATGCAATTCATGCCCCGACAAAGGTGACAAATATGCGCGATGACGCCTACAAGCTTTGCTGTGACACATTCAGCCAAGACAAGTTTGCGGCCCGTTTGGTCGAACTGGTGCATGACGTTGTCGAAAAACGCTGACGCGCTGCACGTCATTTCGTACCATTATTGGTAACGTTATTTGCACAATCAGGTGGGCCGCAATGGATCGGGACGCATTCAACGCCTTTTGCAAGTCACTACCCCACACAACGCACGTTGTTCAATGGGGTGGTGCGGACGTATGGAAAGTGGGCGGCAAGGTGTTTGCCATCGGTGGCTGGACCAAGAATGAGACACTTGGCATCACATTCAAGACATCCGAGATCGGCTTTGAGGTCCTCAGGGAAATGCCCGGCCTGCGCCCTGCACCATATTTGGCATCACGCGGTATGAAGTGGATACAGCATTACGATGCACCGGGCCTAAGCGAAGATGATCTCAAGGATCATCTAAGGAGCTCGCATCGCATTGTCGCCAAGGGTTTGACGAAGAAACTGCAGCGCGAGCTCAATCTTTACCAGGACGAATAGACCGGGTCTCCTAGAGACGCCAGAGATCGATACCGGCAGGCACCTCATCACGCGGCAGAACCGCCCGCACATCGGCAACAAAGCCCTTGCCATCCTTAAGCAGACTGCTGATCAGCGGCCAGCCCTTGGCAACATATTCCTTGTGCGACACGGCCAGCACAAGGGCATCAGCCGGTTTCAGCCCACTGTCAGAGCAAAGCTTAAGGCCTTCAAATTCGTGGGCCACTTCTTCCTTGTCGGCGTGAACATCATGAACCTGCACATTGATACCGGCGTCTTCCAGCGAACGAATGATATCGATGACGCGCGTATTGCGAATGTCGGGCACATCTTCCTTGAACGTCAGGCCAAGTACGGTAACGGTCGGGTTTTTGGTCGCCCCTTCACGCAGCAGCGCGCGAACGACCTTGTTGGCAACCACTTCACCCATTCCGTCATTTACCCGGCGCCCCGCCAGAACCACTTGCGGATAGTAACCTAGCTCTTCGGATTTGTGGGTCAGGTAGTACGGATCAACACCAATGCAGTGACCGCCCACCAAACCCGGGGTAAATTTCAGGAAGTTCCATTTGGTACCCGCAGCTTCAAGCACATCACGGGTATCAATACCGGCCCGATCAAAGATCAGCGACAACTCGTTCATCAACGCGATATTCAAATCACGCTGGGTGTTTTCGATGACCTTTGCCGCCTCGGCCGCCTTGATGGTTGGCGCCTTGTGGACACCGGCGGTCACCACGCTGCCATAAACATCGGCCACGATATCAAGCGTTGCCTGATCCTGGCCCGAAACAACCTTGGTAATGGTCGTAAAGCGATGTTCACGATCACCCGGGTTAATGCGTTCCGGAGAATAACCGACCGTAAAATCGGTGCCTGCTTTTAGCCCCGAAAGGTCTTCAAGGATCGGCACACATTCTTCTTCGGTTGCACCCGGATAGACCGTGCTTTCGTAAACAACAATGTCGCCCTTTTTAAGAATGGCGCCAACGGTTTTCGAGGCAGAGCGCAACGGTGACAGATCCGGGCGGTTTGAACTATCAATCGGTGTTGGCACAGTGACAATATGGAAATCTGCCTTGGCAAGGTCGCTGGCATCAGCGGTCAGCAACAGCTCGGCGGCAGCAAGTTCATGGTCATCGACCTCACCGGTCGCGTCATGCCCTGCTTTAAGTTGGGCGATACGTGCCTGATTGATATCAAACGCCACGGTACGACCACATGACGTGCCAAATGCCACCGCAACCGGCAACCCGACATACCCCAAACCGATAACCGAAACCTTGCGCCGGTGACTCATGCTTAAAACCCTGCAAACAAACTGGTCGCCGATTTGTAGCCACCCCGTCTTGCCCCGTCAATTGCTTAGGTCCTCCAATCTCGGGGCCGTGACAGTTTCCGGCCAAGCACGCCCCAAAATGACGACACTTGTACGAGTGCCCGGAAAGTGATCTAGTTCAGGTTCATCCTTCGCAACATGCGACGTCATTGACATGCGCCTTATCTTTCTGGCCCTTTCTGTCCTGCTGCTCGTGACAAGCCACGCGATAGCGGTACAACCGACCTCGCAGATCCGGGTGGTTTTCCCCTATATTCCGTTGATGGCGGAAAGCAAGGATCACGGCGTTTTCATTGATATGTATACGGAAATAGCAAGACGGTCGGACACTGACGTCGTCATTGACATTCTGCCGGTACGGCGCGCGGTGCAGGACTTCATAAGCGGCAAGTATGACGCGCTGGGAGCTTATCCGTCACTTTCTGACATTCCGGTCTCGTTGGCCTCGGTGCCGTTCTATCGCCGTGAAAATCTTGTTTTTTACAGTACTGATCGCTTTGGCCGGGGCAGGGTTGAAAAGCTTGAAGACCTTGATGGCACGCGGGTGGGGCTATCTGCCTATCATTACCCTGACTACATTCTTGATCGTCAGGAACTCAGCATCGAACGCGTCCCCGGTGATACGTTTTTGTTGCGCATGATTGCCAGCAACCGTCTGGATGCCGCCATCATCGAACGTTTTTCGGGAAACCATGTCCTAAAGCTGCTTGGCCTTGAAGACTCGATCTCGGTTACCGACGATCCTGTCACCAGCGAAAATGTCCTGATCCTGTTCAAGGCCGATCTTGCCGGTATCAGGAACCGAAAGACCTTCAACAAGACAATCTATGAAATGCTGTGCGACGGGACTCTGGCAAGACTGTTTGGCCGCGCAAGCCTTCTGCCTGACCAGATGATCATCGAGCGTGAAATTCCTGCCTCAGCCATCCTCAAGGATTGCGACCCCAAAGCCATCTTCGCAGACCGGTGACCCAGGTAAAGAAAAAGGGCACGCTGCCCAAGCAACATGCCCTTCTCGTAAAATCCATCCTCGCGGTCCGGGCTTAGCCCTTCACCACGATATTGACCAGTTTCGGGGTCGGCTTGGCGACATAGATCACCTTGACGATGTCCTTGCCCTCAAGATGGCGGGCAACGTTTTCGTCGGCCTTGGCAAGCGCCTCGACCGTCGCCTGATCGGCATCTGCCGCCACCATGACCGAACCACGTTTCTTGCCATTGACCTGAACCGGGACTTCGAATTCATCATCCTTGGCCTTTTCGGCATCGAACTCCGGCCAGTCGAACTTGATCACCGATTTCTTGGCACTGAACTCATCAGAAGCCATGCGGCTCATCAGCTCCTCACCGAGATGCGGAGCAAACGGGGCGACCATGAGTGCAAGTGCCTTGGCATGATCGTCATGCACGGCATTCTGCTTGGTCAGCGCATTGGTCAGCTCGATCAAGGCCGCAATTGCGGTATTCAAACGCAGATCAGCAATATCACCGGTCACCTTGGCAATCGTCTTGTGCAGAAGCGTTTCGATCTTGCCATCGACGTGATCGGTCCGCTCCATCTGGGTCGTGACTTTCCAGACATTGGACAGGAACCGCATCATGCCGACAATTGCGTCATACTGCCACGGTTTGGAGCTATCAAGCGGCCCCATATACATCTCATAGGTTCTGAACGTATCGATGGTGTACTGATCACACACTTCTTCAGGCGGGATACCGTTTTTGTATCGTTTGCCCATCTTGCCCGGCACGGTGGTCAGTCGTTCATCGGTTTTGGCGTTGAACGGTACTTTTTTGCCATCGACATCACGCATTTCAACATCATGGATGTCGACATAAACCCCGCGCGCATCGGTATAGGCATCGGCCGTAATCATGCCCTGGTTAAACAGCTTCTGGAACGGCTCGGGTGTGCTGACATAGCCAAGGTCAAACAGGACCTTGTGCCAGAAACGCGAGTACAGAAGATGCAGCACAGCATGTTCCGCACCGCCAACATAAAGGTCAACTGCACCCGGAAGGGCGTTGCCGTCCTTGTCCGTGCTGTTTGCCCAATAGGCGGCGGCATCATCGGATGCAAACTTGGCATCATTCTTGGCATCGAAATAGCGCAGATAATACCAGCAAGACCCCGCCCAGTTCGGCATGGAGTTGGCATCGCGTTTGAACGCGCGCACTTCATATTCCGCACCGTCATGGGTGTGTTTTGCGCCAACTTCTGCATCCACCGGCAGAACTGAACCATCGGAAAGGACGATGCCTGTGACTTCCATCCAGTCCTTGGCGCGCGCCAACGGCGGTTCCGGCTCGGAATTCGGGTCTTCGTTTGATTTCGGTTTGAAATCGGTCATTTCCGGCAGAACAACAGGCAAGGCCGCCTCGGCAATGCCGTGAACCTGATCGGTTTCCTTATCGAACAGAACCGGGAACGGCTCCCCCCAATACCGCTGACGCGAGAACAGCCAGTCGCGCAGCTTGTACTGCACGCGACCGCGGCCAATGCCCTTGGCTTCCATCCATTCGATGATCTTGGCCTTGGCATCCGGGGTCGAAAGACCGTTGATTGAAACCTCGTCATTGGCGGAATTGATCGTCTCGCCAACTTCAGTCTGGGCAAGTTTGAATGCGCCCGGCTCTGCCTCATAGCGCGCCAAAAGCGTCGCTGCATCAGCATCCGCCGCATCTGCCGGGGCATTTTCCTTAAGCCAAGCTTCGGACGGCTTGGTGGTTGCCTTGATCGGCAGATCGAATTTATGGGCAAATTCAAAGTCGCGCTGATCGCCAGCCGGAACCGCCATGATCGCACCGGTGCCATAGCCCATCAGGACATAGTCGGCAATCCAGACCGGGATTTCTTCACCGGTGACCGGGTTGGTCGCATGCGCGCCAATAAACACGCCGGTCTTTTCGCGTTCGGCATCATCCTTGGCCGACACGGCCTTAAGCTCGGACGCTTCAGCGCGATAGGCCGCAACGTCGGCCTTTTTATCGGCGGCGCAAAGCTTATCGACCAGCGGATGCTCAGGTGCGAGAACCATATAGGTCGCGCCAAAGATCGTGTCCGGACGGGTGGTATAAACGGCAATCTTGTCGTCTGCACCGTCCACGGTTTTGACCGGGAAGTTGACCCGTGCGCCGACAGAACGGCCAATCCAGCCCTTCTGCATCTCGACCACGCCATTTGGCCAATCAAGTCCTTCAAGATCGGCGACCAGACGGTCAGCATAATCGGTAATGCGCAACATCCACTGTTTCAGCGGACGTTTATAGACCGGGTAATCACCACGTTCGGATTTTCCTTCGTTGGTGACTTCCTCGTTCGACAGAACCGTGCCCAGCATCGGGCACCAGTTGACCGGCACCTCATCGACATAGGCCAGACGCCCGCGATCAATTGCACGATCAATCTCTTTGCCCTCGGCTTTGGTGCCTTCGCCAATCACCGATTTCGGCTGTGGCACGCCATCTTCGTCGAGCAACCAATCACCGCTCTCAAGCAACGGGCGCAATTCGGCAATCGGGCGCGCACGCCCATTGATCACCTGCCCCTGCGGGCCTTTCCATTCCACGGTCGGATCATAGAAGCTGTTGAAAAGCTGCAGGAAGATCCACTGCGTCCATTTGTAATAGTCGATATCGGTCGTGGCGAAACGACGATGCGGGTCATGACCAAGGCCGATGACTTCAAGCTGACGCAGCATGTTTTCGATATTGGCTTCGGTCGTGATGCGCGGATGCTGGCCGGTCTGGATGGCAAACTGTTCTGCCGGCAGACCAAAGGCATCAAAGCCCATGGAATGCAGAACGTTTTTGCCGCGCATGCGTTCGAACCGTGCCTTGACGTCGGTCGCGATATAGCCCAGCGGATGGCCGATATGCAGGCCAACCCCGCTTGGATAGGGGAACATGTCCAGGATGACGCTTTTCTTCTTGCTTGCGTCGAAATCGGCATCGCCGGGATTTGGCGTACGATAGGTATCGTTTTCACGCCAATATGCCTGCCAGCGCTTTTCAAATTCCCGCGCACTTTCCTGATAGTTCGCCACGCTCAATCAACTCCTGCCTGTCAAACCCCGACCCTGGCGTCCGGCGCGGCCCAAACGGCGCGCCACCCCCGGATCGGGTTCCAAAATATTCTTAAGCAGTGTTCATAAGCGCGCTTTGATCGACGTGCAACATCAGATAACGAGATTTCTGGCGAAAATCGGTCGATTTCCACAAACATTCACCGGCAGTCAAAGACAACACAAAACGCAAACCACCCTTGCAGCTGCATCAACCCTGCCTATACATGAGGACTGGATTTTTCCGCCTTTCCATGCCATATTGAAGTTTGAATTTTATCAAGCGGTCAGCTGCATGCGTAATTGCAGCGCAGGTTTGCTTGGAAAAGTGCTGATTGTCAGCACCGCGCTTAACGCATTCCGTCCAGGGAGGACGTTTATGGATATCACCATCGGTGGTCTGTCATCCCAACAATCCGGGGCATCAAGCCGCTCGGCACAATCCTATTTGCCGGGACAAAGTGATTCTGAGAAAACCGGAAACAATGGCGCATCTGCATTTGCAGCTGCGACGTCTGTTTCGCTGTCTTCTGAATCCGCAACCCGCCTGTCGGCGGACAACATTGTTGCCGCGATCAATGAAAGCCTGCAATCGACCGGTCTGTCGATCCAGGGTGTTAATCCCGACGATTACACACCCGAAGGCGTTGCTGACCGCATTCTTGCCCGCGTCGGCGACCTGATTGCATCCAATGCAAGTTCCGAGGCCGAAGCCCGCGAAATCTTTGATCAGGCAAGCGAAGGCATTCAGGCCGGTCTTGAAGATGCCCGCGCCATCCTTGACGGACTGGGCGCACTCAATGATGAAATCAACGGCAATATCAACGAAACCGAAGAACGCCTGAATGAAGGTCTGCAAAGCATCGAGCAACGCCTGACCGAGCTGTTTAACAGCAGCGCGTCAGAAGAAGCGGCCGAGGCAGCAACGCCGGAACGCGATGAACAGGTCCTGCAGTCGCAGGTCACCCAGACCGCACAGGCAAGCCAGGCCTACGCCGAAGCTGGCAGCAATGCCCAGCGCAACGCGCCGCGTTATGGCACCAACGGCTGATAAAGCACACAAACATCTGTATTCATTAAAAGCCGGTCATTTCCTGACCGGCTTTTTTGCATTCCAAGACCAACCGGATCCACCCCATTAAGGATAGGATTTTCTTTTAGTCAAAGATTTCAATTGGTTAACTAAAACATTCCAAAAGCTTCCACCTTGCACAGCTCCAAAAACCATTTTAATGTATATTTACGGTTCGCTCATGTAGAGGGACCTTGCAGGTCTAAATTCAATCAGACCTTTACAGTTCAGGTAGGAACTCGGACGTGGCACTCAATATTATTTCAAACTATGCGGCCAATCTTGCGCATCGCAATCTGACGGCGTCCGATGCGGCGGCGACCCGTTCGCTGGCCAAGCTGTCTTCGGGTACGCGGGTTGTATCGGCGCGCGACGATGCGGCGTCGATGGCGATTGGCGCGCGTTTAAATGCCACCGCACAGTCGTTAAAAACCGCCGCAGTCAATGTCGGGCAGGCCAATTCCATGTTGCAGATTGCCGACGGCGGCATGGCAACGATTGATGATATTCTGGTGCGAATGAAGACCCTTGCGGTTCAGGCATCATCGGGCAACCTGTCCGATACCGAGCGCGGGTTCCTCAATGACGAGTTCACCGAACTTCGCGACGAGATTGATCGCATTTCATCCTCGACCAATTTCAATGGTATTCAGTTGCTCGGCGATGGTGGCGATGTCTCGCTTAACTATGCGCTGTTTAATCCCACGGGCCTGGCCGAAGACCTGTCGCCGGCCAACGGGTTCGACAAGATCGGGATCACCGACAACAATTACTGGGCAACCGACGCAAACGATAACGGCGTGACCGATAACGAATTCAAGGTCCATTTCATCAAGGTCGGAAATACGGCCATGCTGAACATCTTCACAACGATTGATGGTGCGACCAGCCGCGAACAAAGTATAGACATCACCGATCTTGCCACGGGTGGCACGCAGGCCCTTGGCCCCGGTGAAACCACCACCATCAGCTTTGATGAACTTGGCCTGACACTTGATCTGAACTCGAACATCGGCGGCATCATTGCCAACACCATCACGCTGGGCTCGGACGGGGCCGGTGCAGATGGTTATGCGACAGCACAGGTAATTGGCGGCGGCGCGACACCGGGCGACAACAGCACCGTGCGGATGCTTTCCGATCAGGGCCAGCAACTTGCTGACAATATTTCCTTCCAGGTCGGGGCTGGCAACACATCCAATGACCGGCTTGCGATCAATTTCCAGTCGGTCGACAGTTCAGAACTTGGTGCGGGTGCCAATGGCAGCCAAAGCAGCCTTGAGGACCTTGGCACCAACGCTATTAACACCGCGGCGACTGCACAAAACGCGGTCGAGGTCGTTACGCGCGCGATTGATGACCTGCAGCGTGCACGCGCCAATGTCGGGACCTACCAGAACCGTCTGGATTTTGCAGGCCAGAACCTTGCAACCATGATCGAGAATATAGAAGAGGCGCGCTCTACCCTGCTGGACCTCGACGTGGCGGCAGAGATGACGAACTTTACCTCGAAACAGATTCTGGTCCAGTCCGGCATCGCCATGCTCGCACAGGCCCAGCAGATGCCACAGAACCTGTTACGCTTGCTGCAAGGTTGATTGAGCCCCCTTGCTGCAAAGCCATGGAGCCCTGCGACACATCGCAGGGCTCTTTGTTTTGAATAACGTCCTGCGGTTTTCCCCACGAAATGAATCACTTGCGCCTGTGCAATGTGGCATGAAACGACAGGCGTGCTTTCCCTGCACGACGTTGCATTGCGCATTAAAAACACACTTCCCGCCCCCCCTTGATCAGATTGATCTTTTGCTCCGCGCAGGGCCTTCTTTTTTGCCGGTATCCACGAAGAGAAATCAAGATTTGCCTCCTCTCGGAACCCCTCCTTTGGCATAGGAGACTAATTTATCACTATTATTCAATGACTTAATGTTGAGTTACTTCTAATATTAGCTATTGCAATTTCATATTTCTCTAATTAACCTTTTGCGCAGTTGGCCTCATGTAGGGGTCCGGATCGCCGCCACCATTTGTTTTGCTTGTTCAGGTAGGAACTGCGACATGGCGTTAAATATTCTATCCAATCACGCGGCCAATCTTGCACATCGCAATCTGGCACGCGCCGAAGAAGCGACGAACAGATCGCTTCAGAAACTGTCATCAGGACAGCGTGTGGTCTCCGCACGTGATGATGCAACGTCTATGGCTATCGGGGTGCGGCTGGATTCAACGGCCTCGACCATCACATCGGGAATTGTCAATGTGGGGCACGGCAATTCCATGCTCCAGATTGCAGATGGGGGCATGGCCACCATTGATAACATTCTGGTGCGTATGAAAACCTTGGCCGTTCAGGCCGCATCGGAAAACCTGCCGGATACCGAACGCGGGTTTCTCAATGACGAATTCACTGGTTTGCGCGATGAGATCAATCGCATCGCGTCCTCGACCAGCTTCAACGGCATCCAGTTATTGGGCGATGGCAGCGATGTCTCGCTTGATTATTCCGATCTTGAAGCTGGCGGCACGGCCAATGCCCTGTCGCACGCCAATGGCTTTTCCAATGTTGTCATTACCAATGACAATTATTGGGCTGGCGATAACGACGAAGACGGTCTTGGCGATAACAGTGTTCGGTTTGACCTGATCAAAACCGGCGACAGGATCATGCTGAATGCTTCGTCCGAAATTGATGGCACCGCTTCGCACCGCTCGCAAAGCATCGACATCACCGACTATGCCACCGGCGGGGCCAAGGCACTTGAAATCAGCGAAAGACAAAGCCTTGAATTCGACATGCTCGGGGTCAAGGTCGATCTGAACTTTAACATCGGCACCACGGTGTCCAACGCCCTTTCGCAGGGGGCTGACGGTGCCGGTGCAGATGGATCGGCAAGTGCGCAGGTTCTTGGGTCCTCGCCGGTATTCTCCGTTACCGAGGATCGGGGCAACAAGCTTTCTGATCGGGTTTACTTGCAGGTCGGTGGCGGGGCAACGGCTGCGGATCAGGTTGCGATCTCGATGACTGCTGTTGATGGCGCAACCCTTGGCAGCGGAAAGACCGGCACTGAACCCAGTCTTGATGATCTGGGCAAGAATGCCATTGCCTCGACGGTAAAGGCGCGCAAGGCGCTTGAAACCATTACCCGTGCGATTGATGACATTCAGCGCGCACGCACAAACATTGGCACCAACCAGAACCGCCTGGACGTTGCCAGCACAAACCTGACCGCGACACTGCAGCATGTTGAAGAAGCACGTTCCAGCCTGCTTGATCTCGATGTTGCAGCGGAATTGACCGACTATGCCTCCAACCAAATTCTGACCCGAACGAGCGTTGCGATCCTTGGTCGCATCAGCGAAATGCGCCAGAACCTGTTACGCTTGCTGGAAGGTTGAAGAGCCGCCTTTCAGTTTGTGTAGGGAGCCCTGCGCGATGGCGTGGGGCTTCTTACCCTCATTGCGCTGCAAAACATCCTTTAAACCGCAGTCGATTTAAGTTTATGGTCATAGCCCAACCCAAAGGGAAACTGACCGACCATGACCACCACCCCGACGTCCGAAACCTGGCAAAACCTTTCGACTGACTGGATCACCTGGGCGGAACGCCTGGCGCCGGCGGCCGAGAAAATCAATCGCCACATGATCGAGACGGCGGACCTCAAGGGTCTTTCGGCGAAACGCGATGGTGCTCCGCTTGAAGTCCTTGATCTGGCGTCCGGGGTTGGGGAGCCTGCTTTTTCCTTTGCCCGTGCGCTGGGTGGCGGCAGTGAGGAAGACCGGGTCAATATCCCCGGTGTGACCGGGAATGTCACCGCATCCGATATCGTGCCCGACATGTGCGACGCCCTGATGGAACGCGCGTCCGAAGAAGAGATTTCCAACATCAAGGCCATTCCGGCCAATATGGAAAACCTGCCTTTCGGGGATCAAAGCTTTGATGTCGTATCCTGTCGTTTTGGCGTGATGTTTTGCGATGACCCGGATCAGGCATTACGCGAAGCTTTTCGTGTTCTGCGCCCCGGCGGCAAGGCCGTCTTCATGGTATGGGCCCCCTTGATCGACAATCCCCTGTTCGCCGCCATGGATGCCGTTCTGGGCAATATTCTGGGTATCGGCTTTGATAAAGCCGGACTTGATCCGTTTTGCTTTGGCGATGCGGATAAATCGATGATGCGCCTGGAAAATGAAGGCTTTACCGGGATCGAGGCCACCAGCCACAGCCCGGCGGGCCGCATTCCCGAAACAGCCCCCTTCTGGAAACCGCAAATGGACATGCTGTTTGGCAATGTCCTGCGCAAGTCATCGGACATGGAAGTCGGCGCGATCAATGCCGCGATGTTTGAAACCTTGGCCCCTTATATCGAAGACGGCCATTTTCAGGTCCCGATTTGTTTTCATGTACTTAGCGGCACACGCGCGTGATAAAGCCCGCCGTCTGACACCCATTTCCAGCAGGAACCAAGCATTCCTGCGCGTCCTGCATGGCCTCATGCGTGGATTTTGCTTGCGTTCGGGCACACGCCATGGCAAACCCCGCCCCCTTGGAAGGGTGATCCTTCCCCTGTCGTAGCACCAGGTTAAAAACACGAAAGACTGATCATTA
This sequence comes from Thalassospira sp. MCCC 1A01148, assembly GCF_001613795.1. Classification (GTDB taxonomy): domain Bacteria; phylum Pseudomonadota; class Alphaproteobacteria; order Rhodospirillales; family Thalassospiraceae; genus Thalassospira. The sequence goes on along the minus strand of NZ_LPVZ01000018.1, from coordinate 114,439 downwards.
TGAAGACGATTGTCGTCTGCTCTGGCGGACTGGATTCCGTCACGCTGGCCTATAAGGTCGCGGTCGAGCACAAGCTCCATTCCCTGATTTCATTCGATTATGGCCAGCGCCATAAAAAGGAACTCGATTTCGCCGCCCGCACGGCGCGTGATCTTGGCGTCCGGCATCACATTGTTGATCTGACACCTGTGGGTGCGCTTCTTTCCGGATCGTCGCTGACCAGCGATGAAATTGATGTGCCCGATGGCCATTACGCCGAAGAAACCATGCGCGTTACCGTGGTGCCGAACCGCAATGCCATCATGCTGTCTGTGGCCTTTGGTGCGGCTGCCAGTGCCGGGGCCGATGCGGTTGCCACAGCCGTTCATGGCGGGGATCATTTCATCTATCCCGATTGCCGCCCCGATTTCATCAATGCCTTCCAAACCATGCAGAACCATGCGCTTGAAGGTGTCGGGGACGTCTCGCTTTACACCCCGTTTGTAAAGGTCTCCAAGGCAGACATTGCTGCCGAGGCAGGCCGACTGGGCGTGCCGGTCGATCTGACTTGGTCGTGTTACAAGGGCGGGGAAACCCATTGCGGACGATGCGGCACCTGTGTCGAGCGGCGCGAGGCGCTTGAACTGGCACGGGTCAAGGATCCGACCGTTTATGTCGATCGCGATTACTGGAAGCAGGCCCGCGCCGATCATATGGCCCGCAAGTTTGCCAAAGGCGAAACGAAAGCCACCTCCAGCGCGGCCGAGTAACACTTTCCATTTCCTGCATCATGGATGCCCGCCGAAGCTGGCATGACGGATCGACTGCAAACCCGCCTGATTTGGCACCGTCATCCCCGCGAACGCGGGGACCTCGATCCGCATGTTCGTGCTCGCAAGAATGGACGACACCGAAAGAAAACCGATGTTCACCATCACCAAACAATTCGCCTTTTCCGCAAGCCATCAACTAAGCGGCCTTGAGGAAGACCACCCATGTGCACGTCTGCATGGCCATAACTATATCGTCGAGGTGGAGCTGAAGGGTACGATACTTGATGAAAGCGGCTTTGTGCGCGATTACCGCGAACTGGGCCCACTCAAACGCCTGATCGATGACGCGTTTGATCACCGTCACCTGAACGAGGTTCTTGGGCACGATCACCCGACCGCCGAACGTCTGGCATTGTTTTTCTATGAATGGGCGCATGATCGCTGGCCGGAAGTATCGGCTGTGCGCGTGTCCGAAACGCCGAAAACCTGGGCGGAATATCGTCCATGACGGCGCACGATCCCAACCTTGCCGACCTTTCCGGGGGACGCGGCAAAATCCGCATCTCGGAAATCTTCGGCCCGACGGTTCAAGGCGAAGGAGCCCTGATCGGCATGCCGACGGTGTTTGTCCGCACGGGCGGCTGTGATTTCCGCTGTTCGTGGTGCGACACGCTTTATGCGGTTGATCCGGCCTTTCGCGCCGACTGGAAACCTATGTCTGCGACCGAAGTTCTGGACGAAGTCAAAACGCTTTCCGGTGGCAAACCGATCCTGATTACGCTGTCGGGCGGCAACCCGGCCATCCAGCCATTGGGGGATCTGATCGCCATGGGCAAGGACGAAGGTTTTACCTTTGCCATCGAAACCCAAGGCAGCATCGCCAAGGACTGGTTTGCCGACCTTAATTTCCTGACCATCAGCCCCAAACCACCAAGTTCCTCGACCAGTTTCGATAAGGACGCGTTGCAAGCCTGCATGGATGCCGCACAGGCCAATGGCATGCTGAACGGCCCGGCGATTACCCTCAAATTCCCGGTGCGTGATACGGCTGACCTGATGTTTGCCGATTATGTGAGGAACCTTCACATTGGCGTTCCGGTCTGTTTGCAGCCGGTCAATACAACGCCCGCCGAACCGCACCCGGATGGTGCGGACGGTGTTGATATCGACGGCCTGACCGAACGGTATCGCTGGCTGGTCGATGAAGTCGCAAAGCGCAAATGGTTTGACGTACGGGTTTTGCCGCAATGGCACGTGCATGTCTGGGGCAACCTGCGCGGGGTGTAAGCCCGCGCCTGCACTTTGCCAGTGATCAGAAAATATATTTTATCCGAAATAAGCGAGCCTTTCCCGCGCATTTAGGCGATAAATCGCGCTGCATGCCAATTGGCGCATTTGCTAGTTGCCCGCACACACACCATCTTTCCATTAGCGGGCGCGCTTTGCGCCGGCAATTGGAAAGATCAAATCATGTCATTTCGCAGTTTTTCGAAGAGCCACGCAAACGCGGGCGCGAAGCCGGGTGCAAAATCGTCAGATACCGCAGCGGCCCCTGCCGCAAAGCCAAAGGCCGAAACTTCCCCTGCCGAAACCAAACCGACCGCGCATCAAGGCGCGAATGACTGATACCGTGCTGGCGGAGGTTTTCCTCCGCCATCGCCTTTTCTGGCCGAATTTTCCGAAAATCATGAACATGCAGGAAACGCCCGTTTCCCGTTTCATAAAGGGCTGATGCCATGCAGCACAGCAGGATGACACACAAAACGGTGACCTTTGCTCATCCGTTTCACTTGCGCGGACACAGCGATCTGTTTCCGCCGGGAAGCTATGTCGTCGACACCACCGAAGAATTGATCGAAGGCGTTTCGATTACAGCCTATCGCAGGGTGTCGACCGATTTGCATCTGAAATACAAACATAACGGCATGATGGTCGACCGCATTCTTACCATCAAACCGGTTGATCTCGATATTGCCATGACACGGGATGCAGATCCGGATCGCCCTGAACATCTTTGAGCCAGCCATCCCTTGAAACCCGCCAAATTCAAGCGCGCGTTTGTCATGCCCGGATGGTGCACATATTTGTGCCAAACGTTGTGTTTTGGCCGAATACCCCCATATATAATGTATACACCGTGCCTGTTCGCAGGCAGGGTGACACATTTGGCGCCAGCCCAAATGATGCCTGTGCGTCCCGAGCATATGACACAGGCATCGGCGCCCCACCGAATGACCCGAAGAGACCGGGGATTGCGGATCTTAAACCGCCCCAAAGGGGTGAATACTCAAAACAAAACCAGATCCGCACCCTCAACGGTCATCTTTCGGATGCTCGAAGGAGCCATGCTATGAGCATAACTCGCACAACCCATCGTACGGTGACGTTCTTTCATCCGTTCCATTTGCCCGGCCATGCCGGATTGCTGTCGCCTGGCGAGTATGAAGTCGACACCCTGGAAAAACTTGATCCCGATGCCGCGATGCGCAGCTATATCAAGCTGGAATGCCATGTCCATCTCTGGGCGAAGGCGGATATGAAGGACGGTATTGACGTCCTGAAGGTCGAACCGCAGGTACTTGAAGCTGCCCTTGCCCTTGATTCCGATCCGCTGCGTGAAGATGAACGCAACCGAATGATCAAATCCTTTGGCGGCAGCCCAACGGATCACGCCGCCGCCTGAGAAAGCACACCCGACCGCTCAGGGTAACGAGATCAGCGTGATCAACCATCCCTGATCCTGAAGATGTTTAATGCCCTCGCACACCGGGACGGCAATCAGAAACCAACTGGCATCTCGCAAGGTCGTTAGAAACAGGGCGGGCTTGACCGTAATGGTATCTGTATCGCGCCACTTCATCAGGTTGGGGCCAAAGCGCGGTACAGACTGGCAATACGCATCAAAGTCACCTTTAAAGCGGTCGGCCAGCATAGCCTCTTCATGAACGACAACACCCCGAAACACCAGCCAACACCCCAGCGCAAACAACCCCGCAATCATAAGACTGCCCGTTTGCGCCCCTGCCCCGAAGGCACCGAGAAAACTGAACACATAAAGCGGATTGCGACTGATCGAATAGGGCCCAAGCGTAACAAGCGAGGTCTTTTTACGTCCGCCGATATAAAGCGCACACCATCCGCGCCCAAAAATACAGATCAGTATCGCCACGATCCCGAGCGCCTCAATGCTGTCATGGATCTGGCTGGCACGGTCAAATCCCGCACTGGCAAAACACACCAACAAAAACAACCCTGCCACACCCAGTCGAAGGGTGCGTTTGCGCTGGCACTGAATGCGCTGCAGATCGTCAGACGCCAAAACGTCTGACGCTGCTGCACGGGATGAAATGTTTGAATAAGTCCGGTTCTGATGCATGGTCGCCCCCATTGAGAAAGAGAGCCCAAGCATCACCGATCACCCGGCCTTTGGCGTCCAATGCTGATGATCCGGTCGTGCCGTTGGCAATTCGGATGCTCCGGCGGCGCGAACAGCGTCACGCCTTGCAGCTTCACGTACGGCACTGGGGGTTTCGCCGGTGATCTTTTTGAATGCAAGGTTAAACGTCGATTTCGAATTGAACCCGACACTGAGCGCGATATCAAGAATGGTGCGATCAGGCTCCAGCACAAGAACCGATCGTGCTTCATCAATGCGCGCGGCATTGACGAAATCAAAGAAACTTTTGCCGACATGGTGATTAAGCACATAGGAAAGCTGATTGGGTGTTATCCCGACCGCACGGGCGAGCTTTGGCAACGACACCAACGGATCAAGCAGGATATCTCCCCGCGCCTGAATATCACCAAGGCGTGCCAGCGCCCGATTTACCCCATCGGTATCAAGCAACGGGCGCGGCGCGGTAATATCGGTTTGTGTTTCCTTTGTCACCGGGGCACTTGCAGCGATCGGCGTCGTTTTTTCGCGTTGCGCTTCAAAGGTTTGACCGGCGGTTTCGTTGGCGCCATCATCAGCGCCGTCATCAGCAGGCCAGTCCGCCATGACAAACAGCGCGGGCTGGGTCGCAATTTCATAAGTCATGGCAAACAGAACCAGCGCAAAGGCGATCTCGCTGCCAAACATTGCGGTGTTATCGGGCAGATAAAGACCAACGATCTTGCCAACAGACACCGTGATGAACACGAATGTCAGACCACCGACAATAACCGCGATCCAGCGTTGCATCGCCTTGCGATCCGCACCAAGCTGTTCTTCGGTTTTGCGCAAATAACGTGACGCCACGCGCCACAGCAACACCAGATAAACGCTGATCTGGACGAAAATCGCGGTCCAGCAGAAAGCATCGACCAGTTGACGTGCACTGTATTCCCCACCCCGGAGGACTGATTGGTCCCCGCCATGGGTCACCGTCCAGGCCGTCAGGTTCAACGCCACCAGCGGCAAAACGAAATGCCCCCACGGTCGGCGGGACGGGTTTCCCGAAATTTCACGGAAGTACAGATAAATCGCCGGTCCAATGGTAAAGTTGACAGGATCAAAGAACAGGTGAAGGAAGTCGTCCAACTCGGGCGAAACAATGATCTCGGCGACATCTTCGACCAGATTAAGCGCAACACCGGCGATAAACAGCATCATCCACCGGTTGGCCCCGAACGCACGGGTGCCTTCGGACCGCAATATCAGGCAAAGGAACACCGCCTGTGCCACGCCGACTGCTGACACCACAGCACTGATATAATGCGTCCAACCGGCCATCCCGCCATACTCCCGAATTCTTTATCACGCCATCATTGTCTGGGCGGTCACACATGCGCCAATCAGACCGTCTATATCGTTTCAATAGACACAAACGGACACTATCGGCGTCCGATTATGCACAGGCGGACGCAACAATTGGCCATATTTGCCAATCTCGGGACCGGATGCGCCGTACTGGATCACCATCGCGGATCAAGATGTAACACAATCCACCTATGGATCGTCCAGATTGAAGGGCTGTCATAAAAAGTTCCGTTATATTCGATTGACTATATCGAACTGATATATGATAGTCCGACATATGTCGGATTGATATAGTTGCTTTGACAGCTTCCCCCGTCAAAGCGCTTTTGATCCGGGAAACAACAAGGATAAAGAACACAAGATGGACGTACGTACTTTATGTCTGGGTGCCCTGATGGGTGGCGAGGCAACAGGATATGAAATCCGCAAGATGTTTGAAGATGGCACCTTCAGTCATTTTCAAATCGCGTCCCTTGGTTCGATCTATCCTGCACTGACCAAACTGACTCAGGATGGTCTGGTGACATTTGTTGAACATGAACAGGAAAACAGACCGGACAAGAAGATCTATCAACTGACGCAAGAAGGGCGCCGCACATTCCTGCGCACCCTTTTGCAAACAAGACCGGCTGAAGATCGCTATCGGTCCGACATTCTGTTCATGCTGACCTTTGCCGAGGAAATGCCCATCGAGCTGACCGAAGCACTGATTGACGAGTTTGCCGCACGTCACGAGTTGATGAGCCAGCAGATTGATCCGGAAAATACCGACAAACCGGCGCATCAAAAATCGAATGCCCACGATGAAAATGGCGAACTCAAACCGGGATGTTGCTTTGTTGCCGGGCTGGGACAGGCCATGTGTGACGCAACGCTGAAGTTTATTCGAGAAAACAAGCAAGGCCTGCTTGATGAACTGAAAAGTCGCAAGACCAAAAAATCCTGACAGGCCGATGCCAAAGCAGCACGCAAGATTGCATGGCGAGGAAACACAGAGCGCAAGACGCGCCCGATACTGCCACTGACGCATTCCGGCAACGGAATATTTGAGGGAACAGAACAATGAACGCTTCTCGACTGATCGCTATTCTGCTGGTCGTAGGGACCGTTATATGGATCGGCAGCTCCTATATGACGGGAGATGATGCGACCGATCAGACCGCAGCAAACGACACCGCGAGCGAAAGCGAAACCGCCAAGCCCTTGGCCAGTGTGCGAACCATCACCAGCAAAGCGGTTGATCACGTTGATCATCTGCGCATTACCGGACGCACCGAAGCGGTCATTTCTGTTGAAATTCGTGCCGAAACCGAAGCCCGTGTCGTTGAAATCGGCGCGATCAAGGGTCAAGCCATTCAGAAAGGTGATTTGATTGCCCGTCTCGACATTGGCGACCGTCAGGCCCGTGTTGCCAAGGCCCGTGCCCTTGTGGCCCAGCGCGAACTTGAACATTCCGCTGCTGAAAGCCTGGCCCAGAAGAATTATCGCTCCAAAACCGGCGTCGCGCAGGCGCTTGCCCTGCTCGAGGAAGCACGTGCTGATCTGACCATTGCGCGCACGGAACTTGGCAATACTGAAATCCGCGCACCATTTGACGGCATTGTTGAAGAACGCCCGGCCGAAATCGGAGACCTTCTTTCGATTGGTGATACGCTTGCGACACTTATTCAGGGCGACCCGATGCTGGTCGTTGCCCATGTGCCCGAACATTCCATCCGCGCGATTGATCTTGGGCAGTTGGCCACGGTCACGCTGTTTGATGGCAGTACCCATGACGGTATTGTGCGCTATACCGCGCGCGTATCGGACAATGACACCCGTACGTTCCGTGTTGAAGTCGAAATGGAGAATGCCGATCTGCGCATTCCCGATGGCATGACCGCCCAGCTTGAAATTCCGGTCGGCACCAAGCGGGCCCATCAGGTGACGTCTTCTGTACTGACACTCAATGACGAGGGCGAACTGGGTGTTCGCGCCATTGTTGATGACAACAAGGTCGATTTTCTGCCGGTCGAACTGCAAGGCGGCAGCCGCGACCGCATCTGGATCGGCGGCCTTCCCGAAGAGTTTGAGCTGATCGTTGTCGGTCATGACTGGGTCAAGGAAGGCGCAACCGTCAATGTTGTCCACCTTGAAACAGACAAGGATGGCCTGCCCATCATGCAGGATGAGAACTCGCCTGTTTCAGGGGCCGGTGAAAACGGCCAGACCCTTTCAGAAAACACCGCGCACTAGCGCGTATCATGAGGAGATAAGACATGTCCCTGATTGATCACGCGCTGAACAGGTCGCGCACCGTCATTCTGGTTCTTATTCTGCTACTGGCTGCAGGCTGGGCAGGCTATAACGCCATTCCCAAGGAAGCCGACCCGGATGTGCAAATCCCGGTTTTGTACGTCACCATGCATCATGACGGTGTTTCACCCGAAGATGCCGAACGTCTTCTTTTGCGCCCGATGGAACAGGAACTTCGCTCCATCGAAGGGGTGAAGGAAATGCGTTCGCAGTCCTATCAGGACGGCGCATCCGTAACCCTTGAATTTTATTCTGACGTCGAGATCGACGAAGCACTGGCCGATGTCCGCGAACGGGTTGATATCGCCAAATCCGAGCTGCCTGACGACACCGATGACCCCGAAGTTCACGAGGTCAACCTTTCGCTGTTCCCGGTTCTGGTTGTTACGCTTTCCGGTGATGTGCCTGAACGTGCATTGCTGCGCATGGCACGTGACCTGAAAGACGCGATTGAAGGCCTGCCTGCGGTTCTTGAGGCCAATCTGGCTGGTGACCGTGAAGAACTGGTCGAATTCATCATCGACCCGATGAAGATCGAGGCCTACCGCCTGAACGGTGTCGATATCGTGACACTGGTGCGCAATTCGAACGCGCTTGTGGCGGCCGGTGCCGTTGATACCGGTAACGGACGCTTCAACATCAAGGTGCCCGGTCTTTTTGAAAGTGTTGATGACATTCTTGATATGCCGCTTCTGGTTGATGGTGATTCCGTCATCCGCTTCCGCGACATTGGCGAGGTGCGCCGTACCTTCAAGGATGCCGAAAGCTTTGCCCGCCTGAACGGCGAACCGGCGATTGCGATCGAGGTTTCCAAACGTGTTGGCGAAAACATCATCGAAGTTATCGATGCCATCAAAGCCACCACCGCAGAAGCCCAGGAAAGCTTCCCGCCGAACCTGACAGTCAGCTATTCGCAGGACAAGTCATCAGATATCCGCACGATGCTGACCGACCTTCAGAACAGTGTGATCCTTGCGATCCTGCTGGTGATGGTTGTGGTGATCTGGGCCCTTGGCTGGCGCTCTGGCCTTTTGGTCGGGCTTGCCATTCCGGGCTCCTTCCTGACCGCGATCCTTGTGCTGTGGGCATTGGGCATGACGGTCAATATCGTCGTGCTGTTCAGTCTTATTCTTGCCGTCGGGATGCTGGTCGACGGGGCCATCGTGGTCACGGAATATGCTGATCGTAAAATGATCGAAGGCCTGCATCGCAGCAAGGCCTACCCGCTTGCGGCGAAACGCATGGCGCTTCCGATCATTGCATCAACGGCAACCACCCTTGCGGCTTTCCTGCCGCTGGCCTTCTGGCCCGATATTGTCGGGGAATTCATGAAATTCCTGCCGATCACGGTGCTGTTCACCCTGACGGCATCGCTTGCCATGGCATTGATCTTCGTGCCAACCGTTGGCGCGTGGTTCGGCAGGCCTGGCAGCCAAAACAACGAAAGCCTTGAAGCCATCGCCGCCGACCATGGCGATGACATCGAAAAGGTCAAAGGTGGCACCGGGGTTTATGTCCGGATGCTCAAGGGCTGCCTCCGGTTCTATTGGCTGATTGTGCCCGCCGCCTTTGTTGTGCTGGTTTCGGTCTGGGCGGCATTTGGACAACTGGGCAAGGGCGTTGAATTCTTCCCGGCGGTCGAACCCGAAGTCGCCGTTGTTCAGGTGCGCGCACGCGGCAACATGTCCTACTATCAGCAAGACACGCTGTTGCGTGAAGTGGAAAACCGTATTCTTGCCCTTGATACCCATCACGAAGGCGAAAACTGGTTTGATACTGTCTATGCCCGGTCCGGCTCGGGCGCGGGTGGCAATGAAGCAGCCGAAGACGTGATTGGTGTGGTTCAGCTTGAATATGCCGATTGGCAGACCCGCCCCAAGGCGACCGAGATCGAAAAACGCATTCTGGCCGAAACTGCTGATCTGGCCGGTATCCGGATCGAGGTCCGCGCCCAGGAAGCAGGTCCGCCACAAGGCAAGGACATCCAGATCCAGCTACGTTCCTTCTATCCCGAACTTCTTGATCAAACCGCGACCACGTTGATGACCGGTTTGCAGGAAATGGGCGGGCTTTATAACTTCGAAGACGGGAAGTCCCCCCCGGGCATTGACTGGGAATACAGCGTTGACCGCGCACAAGCCCTGAAATTTGGTGCTGACATCAACCAGATTGGCAATGTCGTCAAACTGGTGACCAATGGCATCAATTTCTCGACCTATCGCCCGGACGACTCAACCGAGGAGATTGATATTGTCGGACGCTATCCGGCCCAGTATCGCTCGCTTGAGGAATTGCAAAACCTCAAGATCGTGACCGACAAAGGTCTGGTGCCGCTGTCGAACTTTATCAAACGCACGCCCAAGCCCAAAACCGGCACGCTGACCCGCGTTGACAGCCGCCGCGCACTGACCGTAAAGGCCGACGTGCAGGAAGGGGTTCTGGTCGATACCAAACTGGGTGAAGTCAAGAAGTGGATGAGCACACTTGAACTTGATCCGCGCGTTTCGATTGAATTCAAAGGACAGGACGAAGAACAGAAAAAGTCTGCTGAATTCCTGCAGAACGCCTTCTCGATCGCGCTCTTCATCATGTTCATCATTCTGGTGACGCAGTTTAACAGCATCTCAAGTTCGCTGATGATCATGGTCGCCATCATCATGTCCACGGCTGGCGTGTTCCTGGGGCTGATGATCACCGGGCAGGCCTTCTCGATTGTGATGAACGGGATCGGGATTGTGGCGCTTGCCGGGATTGTGGTGAACAACAACATCGTTCTGATTGATACGTTTGACCGGCTCAAGCACACCGCAAGCAGCATCGAGGCCGCCATCCTGCAAACTGGTGCGCAACGTCTGCGTCCGGTGATGCTGACCACGATCACGACCATTCTAGGTCTGGTACCGATGGTCTTGCAGATCAATATCGACTTTGCCGCCCGCGATGTTTCGGTCGGTGCACCTTCCACGCAGTGGTGGGTTCAGCTTTCGACCTCTATCGCGTTTGGCCTGGCCTTTGCGACTGCTTTGACCCTGATCTTCACGCCTTGTGCGTTGATGATGCGCCACAAGCTCGGCAACCTTATCCGAAACATGAATATCGGATCACGGTTGAAATCTGCCGTATCAGCCTGGTTTGGCAGGTCAAAGAAGCAGGCGCCATAAAACAGGTCAGCAAGTCCTTAAACCCCATAGCCGCGCGACATTTTCCCCCGACCCCGCCGCGCGGTTAGACCGGCCCCCTTTTTGGGGGCCGGTTCTTTTTGGACTGCGACATCACATGTATCGCGCAGCCTTTGAAAAACCACATTAATCACTTTATTATAACCATGTGACATTTGGCTTTGGAATTTGTATGAATGCGGCATGCGATACACACTTTGCTAAGAATTCCAAACGTATTCTAGAAATCATTTTCAAAGCTGTTTTCTCGCGGGAACAAAGGTATTTCATGGCATGGGCCCATTGGCATAAAGCACGATCACTGGCATTTGGACTTACCTGCACACTAGGTCTGTCAAGTGTGCTCACGCCCCATGGGGCTGTGGCCGAAGACACATCACCAGATCATCAATCCCTTGTCTGGGCTGTCCCGTCCTTTGCACCGGCTTTCATCAATGAGTCCGGCAAACTGAGCGGCTATGCCGCCGATACCCAGAACTGGTTTGCCGCCCAGCTTCCGCAATACGATCACGATGTACTGCTTGTGCCCCTTGCCCGTCTTCTGGCCGAAATGAAAAACGGCGACGGGGACTTGCGCTGCTCAACAACACTGATCCCCACCCCGGAACGACGCAAATATATAACTTTTGCCGATACCGTTTTGCTGCATCTGCCGGTTTCGGTCGTCATTCGGGCGGAGGATGAGGACCGCTTTACCCCTTATCTCAATGACGAGGGTCACATCGAACTCGACAGGATTCTGGGCGACGAAAACCTGTCAGCAGCGATCCGCATCGGACGTGCCTATGGCAGAAATGTAGATGCACATATCAACCAGTTCCGCGAGACCAATCAGGTCATGCAGGTCGCAGAGGATACCAAGTTTGTCCGCATGCTTGACCTTGGCAGGATCGACTGGACGCTTTATTTCCCGTCCGAGGCAGAATATTACCGCCGTCTGTTAACGCCAGAACTTGCAATCAAGGCCCTGCCAATTGCCGGCAATACCACCTTGCTTGAAGGCACAATTGGCTGCGCGAACACCCCGCTCGGCAAACAGACGATTGCGAAAATCAACACCATCATCGAAGAAAACCCGACCATGCCCTGGACAGAGTTCTATGCCCAATGGCTTGGTCCCAGTGACCGTGAATGGTTCTATGCCGCGCGCGACCAGTACATCCATTCCGAACATTTCGAAACACGGCTGGAATACAGTCCGTCAGCCGCACAATAAACAAAAAAGCCGGCAATGATGCCGGCTTTTGTTTTGATCTTTTGATCAGTTTTGATGGACGCGGTTCAACCCGTCTTCCGGGTCGTCATCGGGCTCGCCGTCATCCTCTTCTTCATCCTGCTCATCGCGACGCTGCTGGTTCTCGACACCCATACGACGATAGGAGCGATAGGACAGCGGGAAGGTGATGAAATAGATCGCGGCAATCACCGAAAGCGTCAGCCACGGCGAGGATACCAGAAACGCCACCGACGCCCCGAACGCCAGCATCAGTGGCAGCACCCAGGCACGCGGCACCTTGACCTTCTTGAAGCTGAATGTCGGCAAGCGCGACACCATCAGACCCGCGATAATCACGCCATAGGGCGCAACGATATAGGGGCTATCAAAGATGCCTTCGCCAAACTGGAAGGTCAGCACAATCGGCCACATCGCAAGGGCGGCGGCCGCCGGGGCCGGAACCCCGGTAAAGAACCGATAGGCCCATGTCGGCAATTCCGGTTCGCCCAGCATCTGGGTATTAAAGCGTGCCAGACGCAGCATCATGCAAACTGCAAACAGCAATGACAAAGCCCAGCCAATCCCGCCAAATTCATGCAGCGACCAGAAATACAGCATCATCGCCGGTGCGACGCCAAAGCACACAAAGTCCGACAGGCTGTCAAGCTCGCCGCCAAAGCGGCTGGATGCATTCAGCATCCGTGCCAGACGGCCATCAAGACCGTCAATAATCCCGGCAATCAGAATGGCGGCAACTGCGGCCTCCCAGCGATCCTGCATTGCAAAGCGGATCGAGGTCAGACCGGCACACATGCCCATTATCGTTGCCACATTGGGCACCAGCCGTGTGAGCGACATCGCCTTGAAGCGACGGGGACGACGAATGGGATCGATGCCGCCTGCCATTAGCGGATCTCCCCGACTGCCGCGTCCTTGTCCTTGACCGAGACATCGGCAAGGACGGTTTCACCGGCAATCGTGGTTTGCCCGACAATCACATTGGGGGATACGCCTTCTGGCAGATAAACATCCACGCGCGAGCCAAAGCGGATCAGGCCGAAACGTTCGCCAGCCTTAAGCTGTGACCCGGTGCCGACATCACACAGAATACGACGTGCAACCAGACCAGCGATCTGGACAACACCAAACTCGCGGCCTTCCTTGTCACGCACCAGAAGGATCTGGCGTTCGTTGTTTTCCGATGCCTTGTCGAGTTCCGCGTTGACGAACTTGCCGGGCACATAGGCCTCGCCAATGATCTCGCCATTGACCGGGCAGCGGTTCACATGGACGTTGAACACATTCATGAAGATCGACACACGCGTGCGCGGGGTCTTGTCATCAAGTTCGAGTTCCTTGGGCAGCGGAGCCTGCGAAATCATGCAAACACGGCCATCTGCTGGCGAAATCACCAGGTTTTCGTCGATCGGGGTAATACGATCCGGGTCGCGGAAGAAATACGCGCACCAAAGTGTCAGGATCACGCCGATCCAGCCCAGCGGTTCCGCAATCAGGAACAAGCCCACAGTGATCGCTGCAAAGATCGCAACGAATTTCCAGCCTTCCGGATTGATCGGCACAAGAACGGATTTCAAAGTCTTAATTCCCTGGTTGCCATGGTTGGGCATATCAATTGGTACGCTTGGTACCGTGCGGGCGCTTCCCTAGCATCTAGTGATGACAAAGGGCAACGCAACCCGCGTCATATGTTTGGCCCCAAACTTAGGTTCAGTACGTAAAAGGGGCAAAACACACTTACCATGTGCTTTGCCCCTCGAAAAGAAAAGTGATGCTTATTGCTGAATTTCTTCGTTCGGCAGTGCAAAAATCTGCCCCGGGTAAATCAGGTCAGGATCGCGGATCTGATTGCGATTCTGATGATAGATCACCCAGTATTTCAGGCCTTCGCCATAGGTGCGGCGCGCAATACGCCACAGGCTGTTGCCCGGTTGAACGACATAGCGTGACCCCGGTTCAAGGATTTGATCGGGCCGTGCCCGCTCGAACGGAATTTCAACGCGTGCGGTGACGTTACCCGAACTGTCAAGCTGATCGGCACGCATCGTGTAGTTGCCCGGTTCAATCGGCTCACCGATGGTCAGCGCCCAGTTGCCGTTTTCATCGGCCGGTGCGGTGCCAACATGCTTGTTATCAAGGTAAATCCGAACCGTGTGATCCAGATCAGCTTTGCCCGACATCGCAACGCGGCCTTCGGTATCGTAATCAACGATATCAATCGACAGGCGCGGCAGGCTTGGATCCTGTGTTTCGGTTGCTTCCGCTTCGGGTGCGGATGCGGTCTCCGGTGCGGGGCCCTGCATCACGGTTGCGGCACCATCACCTTCGGACGGGACCTTAAGCGCAATAATCGGCTGCTTTTCCTTGGCCGGTTCGCTGGAAGCTTCATCAGATTGTGCCGATACACCATCTGCAACATCCGCTGCTTTGGTTGTTTCGGTTGTTTCGGTTGTTGCTGGTGCTTCGGCGGTTTCGGTTGCCGGATCACTCGCAGGCGCAGGCGCCGGTGTCGACGCAGGTGCTTCTTCCTCGGGGATCAGAACAACGATCTTGTCCTCGGACTTGGCAACCTTGCCAGTCTCGTCTTCGGCCTCAAGCGACAATTCACGATCGCCACTTGCCAGCGGCTTGTTTGGCAGAACAACCCATTCGCCGCGTTCATCGGCTGTGGCTTCGCCAATCACCTCTTCACCTTCGCGAATGCGGACCGTGCTGTTGGGTTCGGCGCGGCCTGCGATGACGGCATTTCCGTCCGGGCCGATGCGCACGACATCAAAGCTTGGATTGGTGATTTCAGGCGCGGCAGAGTCCTGCGCGCTGTCCGGTTCCGATGCCGGTTCGCTGGGCGTCGTTTCAGTGGTAACCGAAGGCGCCTGTGTTACTGACGGTGCGGTTTCTTCGTCCGCACTCTTGGTCAGCATATAATTCAGCGCAATCGCTGCAATGATCAATACAACGCCGACAATGACGAGGATATAGGGTCGCTTCACCGGAAATATCCTTGAACGATGTTTATAGTTAAATAGGTCCTTGCCCTACCGCTCGTGCTCAAGACATTGAAATTGTTTGCCATATTCCCCTCAAACAACCCGTCCGAGCACGTTAATTAGAAACTTGTACTACTTTCAGCGCGCAGTTTCCATAACGTAACGAACAAACGATACAGCGCAACCGTTAGGCAAAGATGAAGAGATTCAGAGTACTTGCCGGACATTGCCCGTACACTCAGAGACCTCTTGCCGCCATTTCAGCACCGACATAGGCGACAAGGGCCGCAATGATCAGCGGCAAGGCAAGAACACCAACCTTTATGACCGTCCCCAAAAGCACCGCTTGTGCGGGATTATCACCCGGAAGATGGGCTGCCAACCGGACAGATGCCTGACGGCCGGACACCACCAGCAGCAGCACGGCAAAGGCAAGGCAGGATGCCGGAACAATGATCATCGCACTTGCAGCCCCTGCCATCAGCGCCCCGACAACACCAAGCCAAACGGCCACACGATATTGTGGTGCCGCCTTTTCAGAAATCAGGGCCACAATCAGCGCAACGCTCAGGGCTGCCTGCAAGACAACAAAATCATTCAGCCCGAACAGATGCACAACGATCCCCTGCCCCAGTGCCAGCGTCATCAAAACCGCGACCGGCCCGGGTTTGGCAAGGCTTTCAATATCGACCGCCGCTTCCGCTGCCGGGGATTTGGTGGCCTTTGACCTGGCCCCTTTGGCTTTCCTGCCCTTGGCCGGTTTCGCGACTTCTTCGTCATCTTCGGAGAAATCCGGGCGGGTCACCCACAGGAAGCAGCCCCCGATCAGCAAAAAGGCCAGCCATGCGACGATCTGGATCGCAGTCGGATGGTATAAAAGCCCGCTCACTGGCGCGGCCAGAACCAGCCATGCGCCCAGCAACAGGATCACCCCCGCGACACCCAGCGAAATGCGTTCCGACAGCCGCGAAATATCCATGATCGCGCCACAGACACCGCCAAGTACAAGCATCAGAAGTGCCGCCCCCACACCCCCACGTGCGGTTTCGGGCAAGCCAATGGCCGCGGGTACCGCAACGGCGACCGCCGGGATGATTGCGCCCAGCACAAGACGGCGCGCAATCGCGCGTTCCAGCCCCAGCCACAAGGCCAGCATCAGAACGGCAGCAATGATGCCCGATATCATAATAGCGAGAATGAAAGGACTATCGACAAACACGTTGGGCGGTCCTGCCTTCTTTTTATGGTTACGCCGAGCGCAGTTTCCTGCTTTGAAAACTACCCATCCCACAATCAGGTTCAGAACTTGTTAACCCTGCGACAAAAAGCGCGCGATCCGCAGGTTTCCAAGCCTTGCCGATTAATCCCACAGCCAATTGGCAACAATGCGGCCAAAGACGATCAAATCTGGGCACAGGCGTGTCATTTAAATTTCAGATGCTGCCATGCGGAAATTACTGCCACAGATGCGATTTGATCGGTTATGGTCGCTTTCCGTACGGGACGAAGCGCTGCAAATGCGCCGTCCCGCTACCTGCGAAACAAAAAACACAAGGCAGGTCGCCATGACGAAAATAAAATCAATCTGTGTCTTTTGCGGTGCTTCGGACGGCAAGGACCCGCGACACATGGAAAACGCCATCGCATTTGGCAAGATGATGGCCGAACGCGACATCACACTGGTATATGGCGGGGGCCGCATCGGCCTTATGGGCGCTGTGGCAAATGGCGTCATGCAAAATGGCGGAACAGTTGTTGGCATCATCCCGGCCCATCTTGACGATATCGAAGTTGGCCATACCGGCCTGTCCGAGCTGATCATTTGCAAGTCCATGCATGAACGCAAGGTCGAGATGTTCAAACGATCGGACGCTTTCGTTACCCTGGCGGGCGGGCTTGGCAGCCTTGATGAGGCGTTTGAAGCCATGACACTGCGCCAACTGGGCATTCATGACAAACCGATGGTGTTCCTTAATGCGCTGGGCTACTGGGACAAATGCTTTGACATGATTGACGGCATCATCGAGGAGGGCTTTGCCCGCCCAAGCCACAAGAACCTTTATACCGTTGCCGACACCCTTGAAGAGGTGTTTGAACAGCTTGCCGCCGAACCGGCCCCGCGCTTTGACCCGCGCGAAAAGCTGTTCTGATTCAAGCAAAGCGCCAATTGCACGCTTCACGACGCCGTCCGAGCCAGATCGGGCGGCGTTTTTTGTTCCGTCCCCGTCACATCGCCGATGATCTATTGGCGTTGCTCACATAATCATCTTTTCTAAGCCCATGATTTCCGGGCCGTTAGCAACCGCCGGAACATTCACACGAATGTCACTTACTTGAAACCGTAGTGACAACGAAGCCGCCTATGATCGTTTTCATGTTCAAAACAACAAATTGAACGATCATATGAATATTTCCGCGCGACAACGCGACATCATCGATATCCTCCGCCGTGACAGCTTTATCTCGATTGACAAGCTGGCCGCGCATTTTGACGTTACCCCGCAAACCGTGCGGCGCGACGTCAATATGCTCAGCGATGCCAATCTGGTGCGCCGTCGCCATGGCGGCGTTGAATATGCAGGTGAGCCGGGCATGAACCTGTCCTATGAAAGCCGGCAGGTCACCAATATCGCCGCCAAACATGCCATATCGCTGCATGTCGCAAGCCTGATCCCCGACGGGGCCTCCATCCTGATCGGGATTGGCAGCACGCTTGAACTGGTCGCGCTTAATCTGGCCGATCATCGCCACCTGACCGTGATCACCAACAACATGAATGCCGCCATGGCGCTGGGCAACAATACCGGCAACCGGATTGTCATTCCCGGTGGCACGTTGCGCCTGCCCGATCGCGATGTCATCAGCCCCGAGGCAGAGGCGATGTTTAACAAATACAAGGTCGATTTTGGCCTGTTTGGCGTTGGCGGTGTTGAGCCCGACGGTACCCTGACCGATTTCGATCATCGCGAAGTTTCACTGCGTCAGGCGATTGCCGCCAATTGCCGCAACTCCATCCTTGTTGCCGATCAATCCAAATTCGGCCGCCCGGCCCCGGCCAAGGGCGGCCATCTGACCGATCCTGACCTGATCGTGGTCGATGGCGCGCCTGGTGGCGTTTTCGATCCGTTATTTGACCGTCAGGACGTTCGCGCGCGTCTGCAAATTGCCAAAAGCGAAAGTTACGAATGACCAACCAGTCCCCCTTTATTCGCATCAATGCTGTGTCGCGCGTGTTTAACGGCGGCAATGGCGTGCATGACCTGTCACTCGACATTCCGCGCGGAAGCTTTGTCGTCCTGCTGGGGCCATCGGGCTGTGGCAAGTCGACAACCCTGCGTCTGATTGCCGGTCTTGAAACCGCCGATCAGGGATCGATTGCGATTGATGGCAAGGACGTCACAAGCACCCCGCCATCCAAGCGCGGCCTGTCGATGGTGTTTCAGTCCTATGCCCTGTTCCCGCATCTGAGCGTTGCCGAAAACATCGTCTTTGGCCTCAAGGTCCGCAAAACCAAGAAAAATGAAATCAACACCCGCCTGACCGATGCCCTGCGTGTGACCGGCCTTGAAGGATATCAAGACCGCAAACCCGCCCAGCTTTCCGGTGGGCAGCGACAGCGCGTGGCACTGGCGCGCGCGATTGTTGCCGGTCATTCGCTTTGCCTGATGGACGAGCCGTTATCAAATCTTGATGCCAAGCTGCGCCATGCCGTGCGCAAGGATATCCGCGACCTGCAACAGCGCCTTGGCATTACGGTTGTTTATGTCACCCACGATCAGACCGAGGCCATGAGCATGGCCGACATCGTCATCCTGATGAAAGACGGTCGGATCGAGCAGGTTGGCAACCCCGCCGACCTTTACCTTAAACCCGCCACCGCCTTTGCCGCCGGTTTTGTTGGCAGCCCGCCCATGGCGCTTATACCGGCAAACGCCCTGCCTGCCTCGGTCATCCCCGACGGTCTTGATGCCAATCACCTGACATTTGGCATCCGCCCCGAAGACCTGATCCTGTCGACCAAGCTTGGGCAGCAACCTTGGGGCATTCCCGCCACCGTGACCGGCAGCGAGTTTTTGGGTGCAGAAACATTTGTCTTTGTCGCGATCCCGGGAACGGATGGGGCCACCGCCCGACTGCCCGGTCGCGTTGAAATTTCGCCGGGGACGGAAGTCTCGCTTAGTTGGGCTGGCGCTGCGGCCCACTGGTTTGATGGCGAACACGGTCACCGTCTGACACCGACGGTACCGGGCACATCAGCGCACGTTACCAAGATCACCTCTCAACCTGACACTGCAACTTCGACACTTTAACAGGGAACTATTGTCCATGCGTAACATCGTAACCAGTGCTGCAATCGCGGCCGGACTGATGGCAACGGCGGCAAGCCCGGCCTTTGCTGCGACCGAGTTGACCATGTATTATCCCGTCGCTGTTGGCGGCCCGCTGACCAGCGTGATTGACGGCATGATCGAAGGCTTTGAAGCCGAAAACCCGGATGTCAAAGTCAATGCCATCTATGCTGGCAACTATGACGACACCCGCCTGCGCGCAGTTTCGGCGATCAAAAGCGGCGATCCAGCACAGCTTTCCGTGATGTTTTCAATCGACGTCTATGACCTGATCGAACAGGACCTGATTGTTCCGTTTGATGATGTCGTCAAAACCGCCGAAGACAAGGAATGGCTGAATGGCTTCTATCCGGCGCTGATGGCCAATGGTGAAGTCGATGGCAAAACCTGGGGCATCCCGTTCCAGCGTTCGACCATTGTCATGTACTACAACAAGGACATGTTCCGCGAAGCCGGTCTTGATCCGGAAATGCCGCCTAAGACCTGGGAAGAACTGGTAACGACTGGCAAGGCGCTTTCGAAAGACGGCAAATGGGGCCTGATGGTACCTTCGACCGGGTATCCGTACTGGATGTTCCAGTGCTTTGCCATCCAGAATGGCAAGGAACTGATGAGTGCTGATGGCACCGAGACCTATTTCGATGATCCGGCGGTTGTAGAGGCGCTTGAATTCTGGCGCGGCCTTGCGACCGAAGAAAAAATCATGCCGGAAGGCACCATTGAATGGGGCACGCTTCGTCAGGCCTTCGTTCAGGGCCAGACAGCCATGATGTGGCATTCGACCGGCAACCTGTCGGCGGTCAAGCGCGAAGCACAGTTTGATTTCGGCGTTGCCATGCTGCCGAAACACAAACAGCCGGGCTCACCGACAGGTGGCGGCAACTTCTATCTGTTCAAGGACTCAACCGATGAGCAGAAAGAAGCATCACTGGCGCTGATCAAATACATGACCGCACCGGAACGTGCGGCAGAATGGTCGATTGCCACCGGTTATGTTGGCGTCACCCCGGATGCCTACGAAACCGACGCGCTTAAGGCCTATGTTGCCGACTTCCCGCCAGCGCTGGTCGCGCGTGATCAGCTTGAAGTCTCGGTTGCCGAGTTTTCCACCTATGACACCGCGCGTGTCCGCGAAGGTCTGAACAACGCCATTCAGGCGGCCCTGACCGGTGAAAAAACCCCGGAAGAAGCCCTTGGCGATGCGCAAGCCGAAGCCAACCGTCTTCTGCGGGCCTTCCACTAAGAGCGCCCGATCTGCATGCCGAAGCGGGACATTCCCCGCTTCGGCGCCTTTGTTTGATGATTTTGATTAATTGATTTCTTCGCAGGACGTGCCGACCATGAATGAAATGGCCCGACTTCAAAAACGCAGGCTGGCGCTTTATGGCTGGATGCTGGCCGCACCGGCATTGGCCCTGATGAGCCTGTTTGCCTTTTACCCGGCCATTGCGACTTTTTGGCACAGCCTGTTTAGCCGCGGCACGTCACGCCGCCCGTCAGTCTTTTCCGGATTTGAAAACTATGGCGATCTGTTTGCTGATCCGACCTTTTGGACGGTTGCGACAAACAACCTGATTTATGCCGGGGTGACGATCCCGGTTTCGATCATCTTTGCGCTCGTCATGGCGCTTTGGGCCAATGCCCATATCCCGGCACGATCATTCGTGCGCAGTGCCTATTTCACGCCGACCATTTTGCCAATGATTGCCGCAGCCAATTTGTGGCTGTTTTTCTATACCCCCGATCTTGGGGTGATTGACCAGATTACCGGCTTCTTTGGCGCATCGCCGACCAACTGGCTGGGACAGCCGGAAACGGCCCTGGCATCCGTGATCATCGTGACGATCTGGAAGGAAGCCGGGTTCTTCATGATCTTTTATCTGGCAGCCCTTCAAACCATCCCGCCGGATCTGCGCGAAGCCGCCCGGATCGAGGGGGCCGGTCGCTGGACCTATACACGCCGCGTGTTGCTACCGCTTTTGATGCCGACCACGATCTTTGTGTTTGTCAATGCGATGATCAATTCGGTCAAGCTGATCGACCATCTGTTCATCCTGACCAAGGGCGGGCCCAACAATGCGTCAAAACTGATCCTGTACTGGATCTGGGAAATGGCATTTGCCTATTTCGACAGCCCGCATGCCGCCGCCATGACCATTCTTGTCTTGCTGGCCCTTGGCCTTGTCGCCGTCGCGCAGTTCCGACTGGTTGAAAAACGGACCCACTACCGATGAAAACAGATACCGTCACTGCCAACACCACACTCAAACTGCCTGATCTCGACAAGGTACTGGATGTACTTGGCGCATGGGTTCTCGCAATTGTCTGGATTTCACCGCTGCTGTTTGCCGCCTGGGCGGCATTGCAACCATCGGGCACGGCCCTTGGTCTGGATTTTTCCAATCCACTGACGTTCGAGAACTTTGTCTATGTCTGGGGTGCCGTGCCGTGGGGCGGGTATTTTACCAATACCGTGGTGCTTGTGACCCTGATCCTTGCAGGTCAGTTGGTGCTGTGTACCCTTGCCGGATTTGCCTTTGCCCGGTTTGAGTTCAAGGGGCGTGATACGGTCTTTATCCTGGTCCTTCTGCAGCTTTTCATTCTGCCGGAAGTGCTGATTGTCGAAAACTACGCCATCGTGTCCAAGCTGGGTCTGTTTGATACAGCACTTGGCATCGGTCTGCCTTACATGGCCAGTGCATTTGGCATTTTCTTGTTAAGGCAAGCCTTCAAATCCGTGCCAATCGAGCTTGAAGAAGCCGCGCGGATCGAAGGATGCAGTTGGATGGGTGTTCTGTGGAAGGTCTATGTACCTGCGGCCAAGCCGGTCTATCTGGCCTATGCGCTGGTATCCATCGCCACACACTGGAACAACTTCCTGTGGCCGTTGATTGTGACCAACTCGCCAGAAACAAGGCCGCTGACGGTGGGCTTATCACTGTTTGGCGCACCGGAAACCGGGGTGGATATCTCGGTGATCAGTGCGGCAACTATCATGACCATCGCCCCGCTTCTGATGGCGTTTCTGATCTTCCAGCGGCAATTCATTCAGGCCTTCTTGCGCGCAGGCATCCGATAGAGTGTCACCGTTCGGGGGTGTGTTCTCGATCTCTTTTCTTGAGCGCCCGATTGTATCACATTGGTTCTCACATCCAGTCCCTGCAGGATGTGTCTCCGTGGCACCACACGGAGAGCCACGTGATCTCCCCAGACACGATGCGGCAGCAACATCTTGCGCCTTTCGGCCTCCCCCCGAAAGGCTGAAACGTCCGGGCCTCCCACCCGGGCGTTTTCTTTTGCGGATCAAAACGCGAAGGACACGCGTGCCTTCGCCTCCCAGATATCAAGCCCGTTCTGCCCGATACTGAGATACCCGGCCCCGACATCAAAGGCGATCCGGTCCTCATAGAAAAACCGCATCCCGCCCCGGATTGTACCGGTCACAGGTGATGTGTCTTCAAGTCGCAGATCACCCGACAGGATCTTGCCATCATTGGGGCGATCCAGTGCGATGTGTAGCCCAAGCTCGCCATAGGGCATCCCAAGAAGATCATCACCCAGATCAACATAGCGGCTGGCCTCGCCCGATATTTCCGCCGAACCATAGCCAAAATGATCCGACCCGATATCAACCGTCACGGGTGTGCCATTGATGGTCCCGCTCAGGTCATAGTCCTCGACAAAGGTTTCGGCATAGGAAAGTCCAAAGCGCGGGCGCAAGAACCATTCTTCATAACGATACTGCCCGTTGATCGCAGCAGCAGCTGAAAGTTGATGGGAAAAGTAATTCCCTTCAAGCACAACAACCTCAAGGTCATTTTGCAGCAACATATAGCCAAGCGACCCTTGAATCGCCCATTGCGGCGACAATCTATGGGCAAAATATGGTCCGACCGACAGACCATAAGCCGCCGTTTCAAGACCACCGTCATATCCCTCTGATCCGCTGGTTTCGAAAGAGGCGGAAACACCTGCAACCGTATCCTCGGCAATTTCGCGATCAACCCCGAACAGGAAGGATCCGCTGTAACCTTCGGTATCAAGGTTGTATCGACGATCCTGAGCATAAACCCCGCGCGTTTCCGACCAGAAATTCCACAAGGGGTCACTGAAAAAGTCCCTGCCGGGGGTCAAAGGCACATCGGATTGCTCCAGAAGCGAGGCCACCGTTATCCCCTCGTAACCACCCTGACGTACCAAGGTGCACGGTGCGGTAAAGATCGCGCCGCTTTCATCGAGATACAGATATCCATTTCCTTCAAGGATCGCACAGGTACTGTCCGCAAGATACGCGTCCGGCCGCTTTGGAAGCTGCGCATTGGCAACTGTTTCAGGCACGTTTGGCGATGGCGGGGTGATCGCCGGAACCTCAGGCGTGATCGGCTCCGGGGGCAGCACCCCGATGGGCGGTTTTGTGTCGATGGGAAGTTCCGGGGTGATCCCGGTTGGCGGCAAGGTTCCGATGGGGGGCGTTACACCAATGGGGCGTTCCGGTGTAATTGGCTCCGGGGGCAGCACACCAATGGGTGGTTTTGTGTCGATGGGAAGTTCCGGGGTAATCCCGGTTGGCGGCAAGGTTCCGATGGGGGGTGTTACACCAATCGGGAGTTCCGGCGTAATCAGATCGGGTGGCAGAATGCCGATGGGCGGCTTGACGGCAATCGGGATCTCGGGCGTGATACCGGTCGGCGGCAGGATACCGATTGGCGGGATCACGGCGATGGGGATTTCCGGTGTGATCGTTTGGGGCGGCAAAATCCCGATCGGGGGTTTGATCGCAACGGGCGGATCAACAACCACCGGCACCTCTGGTGTCAGAAAATCAGGGAATAATCGTCCGATGGGTGGCAGGTTCACCCCGCCTTTCTGGTTTTGACTGTCCAGAAGACAGCCCCCACCACTGTTGTCATACAAATGGTGCGTGCCGCCATTTCCGGTCGATACCACATCAGACAGGGTCAGATGCAAACCGCGCCGCGCCTGGTTCCAGGTATCCTTGGTTGCCCCTTGTGCATCAAGGCGAAACGCCCCGGCGCTGGTACCTGAAAGCCAGACCGAACTGGCGCTATCAGATGTTTTGCCAACGAAAATCAACCCGCCACTGGCTGCGCAGTTGGCAGCACGGGCATCGAACGGCGCCAACGCAATAGCCAGCACCCCGAAACCTGCAATCCCCCAAAGGTCACTAATTGACGGTGCCTTCACAGCTCCCCTCCCCCCCCTCAAAAAACAACATGCGATCTGTCGTCGCGCGTGTTTACGTCTGTTTCCGATTATTGCACACGCGCGATGCTGGTTTTTAAAAATATCCCCAACCCGGCATTCAATCTGGCTTGTTACTTCGGAAACAGGAATGTCAGCACCAGCCGTGCACCCCATCCATCGGGACCGGCATCTGGACCATCCACCCAGTAGCGTACCCCCGCACCCACGCTGATTTTTTGATCGCCAATACTGGTCAGCTTGGAAACGATGCCATTGACCGGCACCGACCATTGATCGGCAGCCCAGTTATAGGTGCTTTCGGTATTCAGCGCGAAAGTCCAGGCATTCGGCGTGGTGTAATTGATAAATGGCTGGAAGAAACTGGCGTTTGTGGCCGAAGCAGCAGACCCTTCGTCCGCGCCCCAGACATGGTTGGTCAACATACCATAGGTCCATGGACCATCGGCAAACAAACCCACAGCCGTCGGACCTGCCCCCCATTGATCAACGCCAAGACTGTTCTGACTGGCGGTTGGCAGCAGCAATGCCGGACCAACACCCCAGATCAGGCCGCTTTCGGTGGGTTCAACCGGCGACAAGAAGAAACTTTGAACCGTATCGCCAATGCCGGTATCCGTGCCACTATTGCCGTTGAGATCGTTCTGGTGCACCAGCGGCAGGATGGTACGCGAAATCAGGTTCCAGTCATCATTCAGGCGCATTGGCATGACCGGCTGCACATTGATCAGATATTTTTCCCCGTCAGCCGAACCATATCCGCTGTCATAATTGCCCTGAAACGGCAGGCTGATCAGATTGGCCACCGGATTGGCAAGTTGTTTTGCAAGATCGGAGTTATCCGTTTGCGCAAGGGCATTCGCATGCGTCAGCGCTGTACCAAGTCCAATCACACAGACCAAGACTATCTGTTGTAAAAGCTGCGTCGAAAATTGCGTAAAGCCCATGTGCTGCTCCTTTGTTACAGGATCCGGCGCGTCACTCCATATCCCTGACGATGCGGAAACCGATGTGGTTGGACCCGATATGCCCCTCGGCAGGTTGTCGGGCGGCCGGGCGATAGCGCAGGCAGAAATTTGG
This sequence comes from Thalassospira sp. MCCC 1A01148, assembly GCF_001613795.1. GTDB lineage: Bacteria > Pseudomonadota > Alphaproteobacteria > Rhodospirillales > Thalassospiraceae > Thalassospira. Next base: position 88,599 of record NZ_LPVZ01000018.1, on the reverse strand, counting down.
TGCACATAACCATGAACCGCCCTTAACAACGGTCATCGGGCCGGTTGCACCGCTGGCAAAACGTGCGGCAAGTTTCATCGGCGGGCCGCTTGGGTCCGTCTGGGCCTTGTCAGGATGTCCCGGCACCCACCAGTCGCTGACATGTTCCCAAACATTTCCGGCCATGTCGTAAAGACCATATGCATTTGCCGCAAACTGCCCGACAGGTGCGGTTCCGTGATAGCCGTCATCTGCTAGGTCCTCGCCGGGGAACTGCCCCTGCCAGCTATTGGCTTTCCAGCCCTGGGCGGGGTCATATGTGTCGCCCCAGACATACGCCTTGCGCGACAGACCACCACGCGCGGCAAATTCCCACTCCGCCTCGGTCGGAAGCCTGCCACCTGCCCATTTGGCATAGGCACGGGCATCCTCAATGGACACCTGTGTTACCGGGTGATCATCAAGGCCATCGATGCTGCTTTCGGGTCCGGTCGGATGTTGCCAGTTTGCCCCGGCGATATACCGCCACCAGTTTCGGATATCACCCATATCCACCGCGCCAGCGGGTTGGGCAAAAACCATCGATCCGGGTTGAAGCAGGTCCTTGGGCACGCCGGGATAGTCCGCCGGATCAAGCGGCTTCTCCACCGAGGTAACATACCCGGTTTCCTCAACAAATTTGCGGAACTGGGCATTGGTGACTTCTGTGCGACTGATTGCAAACGAAGACACGGTCACCTGATGGATTTTGGTTTCTTCTTGATAGATCCGGTCTTCCCCCATCAGGAACGTCCCGCCGGAAATCTCGACAAACTCCGGCAGCTCCGCCGCATATGAAAAGCTGACCGGTGGTGCGACTAAAAGGACACTCAGGGAAAGGATGGAGGCACATCGCATAACGATGTGCCTCGCAAAGATCGTCGATCTTGGCATGTTACTGACGTCCCTTGGCAAGGAAGTCCTGAACCATGTTTGACATGTCAAACGATGCCCCGCCCTGCACAGGAGGATATTCACCAAGCGTCTGAAGATGCTGGGTCATCAGCACACTGACGGGCTGCATCAGCCAGGAAACCTTCTGCGCAAGGTGGCCATAGGAATCAATGCTGCTATAGCTTTCGAACGGATCCATCCGCAGATTGAAGATCATCGGGAAGTTCCGCGGCGTCATGTTGTCGTAGTAATCTTCCTTGAGCGCGAAGTGCATTTTCCAAGGACCGACACGCACAGCCGTCAACTGGCTTTCGAAATAATAGAAGATGTGATCACGTGCCGACTGGTCGGTTTCGCCTTGCCAATAAGGCAGGTTGTTCACCCCATCAATATACTGGTTTTTTTCTTCCATCACACGTTCGGCAGGATCATCAATCCCGGCAGCAACGGCAAGGGATGTGAACATGTCCTGATGGCCCTGAATGCCGTTCAGTATTTTGTCTTCGGGCAGTTTTCCCGGCCAGCGGATCATGGATGGCACACGAACGCCGCCTTCATAGGTGGTCATTTTCTCGCCACGGAACGGGGTGGTCGCGCCATGCGGCCAGGATGCATGCTCAGGCCCATTATCGGTCGAATACCAGACAATGGTGTTTTCGGCCAAACCCTGCGCATCAAGCCAGTCAAGCACACCGCCGATATCGTGGTCATGCTGCAACATGCCGCTGCCGTGATAGTCGGCCTCGGATGTATATTCCTCGGCGGCGTAGCGCCACTGGTCATTCAGGCGGGTGTAAAGGTGCATGCGGCTGGTGTTAAGCCAGACAAAGAACGGCTCGTCGGCATCCTTGGCAGCCGTCATGAAGTTGATCGCCGCCGGGATGATTTCCGCCCCGTCAAAATCCTTCATCCGTTCCTGGGTGAGTGGACCGGTATCCTGAATGATCTGTTTGCCAACCCGGCCAAAGCGTGGATCGACCGTGCCGTTGTCTTCTTCGGTGGCAAAGCTGTGCAATACCCCGCGGGTGCCAAAGCGGGCGTCATATTCCTCAAGCGATCCGGCGAACTGTTCGGCAAAGCGTTGATAGTCACGCTGCTCGGCTTCTTCCTGCGTATTGAGGTGATAAAGATTGCCAAAGAACTCGTCAAAACCATGAACGGTCGGCAAATGTTCATTGCGGTCGCCCAGATGGTTTTTGCCAAACTGCCCGGTGCGATAGCCCTCTTGCTTCAGAAGCTCTGCCAGTGTCGGGCTTTCCTTTTGCAGGCCAAGTGTCGCGCCCGGCTGGCCAACCGTCGTCATGCCTGAACGGATCGGATATTGCCCGGTGATAAAGGCCGCGCGACCGGCCGTGCAGCTGGGTTGGGCATAGTGATCGGTGAAACGAATGCCTTCATTGGCAATCCGGTCGATATTGGGCGTGGTATAGCCCATGGTGCCCAGACCATAGGATGACAAGTTTTGCCACCCGATGTCATCACCCCAGATCACAAGAATATTTGGTTTTTCTTCTGAACCGGTGTCTTGCGCCGATGCAATACCACCGACTGCAACCAGTGAAATCACCGCCGCCGCCGTTGTCAGAAACTTCTTCATCGTCTGCTCCTATCCTTCGGACATGCACATGGCATATCACCAAAAGAGTTCCGGGCGATCTCACCCTGGAACGTGTGGGGCCACAGTGATTTTTATCAGGAAAACAATCAGCTATTCACAGCTGGAACCGCAACGAAGTGGAAATTAGTCCCTTGCACTCCGTCTCAAAGGCTACGTTGCGATAAGACCTGTCGAGCTTGTTATAGTCGGGTAATGCTATCGTAAAAATACTGTTGGTTGAATAACTTATTTATGACGCTTGTTTTTTTATAAGTCGCCAGAACCAAAAAAGCCGACCCTTGGTTACCAAGGGTCGGCAAGGCCACACGCAAGCATCTGCTTGCCGGGGTCGGGGGAACACGTGTGTGGCCTTTTTCTGTCTTTTCCCGCGTTTTGCGTTTCGTTTCCGCCTGTTAGTGCCCATCGCCCACGGTCGCCTGACCGCGTGGGGGCTTTGCAAACGGCAATAACAGAAACGCCATCAAAAAGGCTGCTGCCATCGCCAGATAGACATCATTAAACGAAATGATCGATGCCTCACGATTGACGATGCCAACAATGAACTTCATCGCCGCAGCATGCGCATCAGGCAGGCCCATCTCGCTATAGCGTGCCGTAAGGGTCGCCAGATAGTCCCTGAACGCCGCGCTAGCCGGGTTGATGTGATCGGATAAAACCGAGAAGTGGTAATCAATGCGTTTATCAAGCAGCGTGTTGATCGCCGCCATGCCAATCGCCCCACCCAGATTCCGCATCAGGTTATAAAGCCCGCTGGCGTTTTTGATTTTTTCAGGCGGCAGGGTTCCCAACGCCAGATTGGTCACCGGCAACATGCAAAACATCAGCGCTGCCCCGCGGACAACTTGCGGCAAGATTAATTCGTTAAAAGACACTTCGCTGGTATTGAAACCATGCATGGCAAGGCCCGTCGCAAACAGCGCAAGCCCGATACCCAGCACAACACGCGGCGGATACTTTGCCGTCATTTTTCCGGCAATCGGGGCGGACAGGAACTGGCTGATGCCGGTTACCGCCATGACCACGCCGATTTCAAGACTGTCATAACCACGCACCCGCCCCAGCATCAATGGCATCACATAGACGCTGCCATAAAGCCCGATACCAAGGGTAAAACTGAACACGCAGCCCATGGTGAAGTTGCGATCGGCAAAGGATTTCAGGTCCACAATCGGCTTGTCATAGGTAAACATTCGCCAGAAGAAATAGATCCCGGCAATGGCGCATGTGATCGTGCCGTAAACGATTGCAGTTTCATCAAACCAGTCATCCTTGGGCCCTTCATCAAGGACATATTCCAGACTGCCCAGAAATACCGCCATCGCCAAAAGCCCGCGCAGATCAAAATCCTTGAGCAAGCCGATATCACCCCGATCCACACGCAATGTCATGGCAACAATCGCGGCAATCATCAGACCGGGAATCACGTTGATCAGAAACAGCCAGTGCCAGGACAATGACTGCGTCAAAAACCCGCCAAGGGTAGGTCCGATGGTCGGCGCCATGGTGGCAATCAACCCAATCATGACCGACGCGGCATTGCGTTTGTCAGGCGGGAAAATGATATAGGTCGTGGCAAACACGGTCGGGATCATCGCCCCGCCAAGAAACCCCTGAAGGGCGCGGAACCAGATCATGCTTTCGATCGACCAGGCAAAGGCCGACGCCACCGACATCACGGTAAAGCCAAGTGCTGAAATCACGAAAAGCCAACGCGTTGACATCAGGCGCGACAGGAACCCCGAAAGCGGGATCATCACCACTTCGGCAATCAGATAACTGGTCTGAACCCAGCCGATTTCATCGGGGCTTGCCGACAATCCTGCCTGAATGTTTTCAAGCGAACTGGCGACAATCTGAATATCAAGGATCGCCAGAAACATGCCGACAACCATCGCCACCCAGCCGATAAACTGGGCGGTTTCCATCGGGCGCGTTTCGGATTGCGGCACTGTTGTCGGGCTGACGGTTGCCATCAGTTAAGCTCCGAAAGTTCCGCCGTCGGGACGATCCCCTGCGCAAGACCAACACCGGCGACTTCTTCTTCGCCATTGGCATTGCGGGTATCAACATTGACCACCACCGAAAGCCCCGGTCGCAGTGCCTTGGCCCATTTGCTGTCATCCAGTTCGATCCGAACCGGGACACGCTGGGTGATTTTGGTGAAGTTGCCGGTGGCATTTTCCGGTGGCAGCAGGCTGAATTGCGCACCGGTTGCCGGGGCAAAGCTCGCGACATGGCCAACAATCTCGGCATCCGGGAAGGCATCCACCTCGACCGAGACCTTCTGCCCCGGGGCCATGTGACTGATCTGGGTTTCCTTGAAATTGGCAACGATATAGGTGCCCGGAAGCGGCACCAGCACCAGAAGTTGCTCACCCGGCTGAACCAATGCGCCCGTCTGGACCGAACGGTTTCCGACAACACCATCAAACGGCGCATAAAGGCGGGTATCGTCAAGCGCCTGCTGGGCCAGATCACGTGCGGCTTCGGCCTGTCTTACGGCGCGTTCTGCCTCGATCTTCTGGGCACGCAACACACCAAGACGGCCTTTTTCGACAGCCAAGGTCGCATTGGCAGCTGCCACCTGTGCCTGTGCGCTCTCGCGGTCTGCCTTCGCGTAATCGAATTTCTGACGGCTGGCCGCACCCTTTTTGACCAGATCTTCATAGCGATTGAAATCATCGCTGGTGCGTCCAAGTTCGACCCGCGCAATATCGACATTCGCAGTTGCCTGTTTGATCGCCGCATCCTGAAGGGTGATCTGTTCTTCCATGGTGACGACGGCAGAGCGGCGCGCCTCAAGGGCGGCGTTGGCCTTAGCCAGTTCAAGGCGGAAATCATCATCCTTGATGGTCAGAAGCAAGTCGCCCTTGCGCACCGGCTGGTTTTCCGCAACCCGCAAATCGCCAACATAGCCCGACACCTTGGGCGAGACGGCGACTTCATCGGCCTGAAGATACGCATTGTCGGTACTTTCATGGTACTGACCTTCGGTCACCCAATAATACCCGTAATATCCACCGCCACCGATAATCGCTGCTGCGATCAGGGGCAGGATAATTTTCTTCACACTCATTGCCTGATTCTTCCTTTTGGTATTGATCAGTACCATTTGGGAATTTATGGTACTATCCAGTACCAAACGTCAAGTGCGGAATCGGAAAACCCCTGTGCCAGACAGCAAAAAGATTGATCCCAGAACCCTGAAACGTCGCGAAGCCATGATCGAGGCAGCGCGCGAATTGTTTTGCGAACATGGGCTTGCCGGCACGACACTGGAAATGATCACCGCCGAGGCCGGCGGATCTCGCCGAACGATCTATGAGCTGTTTGGAAATAAGGATGGCGTGTTCGAAGCCGTCATTCGCGATTGCACTGGCCGGGTTACATCGGTGATGGCTGATCTGGAATTGTCGCAACTGCCCTTGCGTGCCGCGCTGATCGAATTTGCCGAAACGCTTATGACGCTTCTGACCTCGCCCGATACGATCCGCTATATGCGGCTATTTCTGGCGGAAGTCCCGCGCTTCCCGAAACTGGGAAAGGTGTTTTATGAAAGCGGCCTTATGAAAGGGCGACGTATTATCACGTCTTTTTTTGAGCGCCAGATGGCCGAAGGCAACTTCCCGAAGGGCGATGCAAAACAGGCCGCCGTATTCTTCACAAGCCTCGTTAAGGCCGACTACGATTTTCGCCAGATGACCTATATGGGCTGGGAACCACAGGCAAAGGACCTGCATAGCCATGTAATTGCGGCGGTCGATATGTTTCTGCGTGGCTATGGCATCGAACCAGACAATAGCCACGCAGATAGTTCGCCCCTCACACCCGAATCTGGTTGAGCCAAGACCTGCAAATAATGCCGGCCTTTTTGTCTAGTGACTCTCCAAACATTTCCGCATCAGCACGAAGCCGGGGGATACTTATACCTTCTTGCGACAATTCGGCTGTATGACCAATCAGCCATTGCTCAAAACCAACTGATGTCGCCTCTGGATGGAACTGGAACGCGATAATGTTCGCACCGAGGGAAAATGCCTGGTTTTCATAAAACTGACTGCTTGCCAGACGTTGCGCACCTCGTGGCAAATCAAATGTATCGCCGTGCCAGTGCAAAGTTGTCGGACTTTCCTGAAAAACCGCCAAACAAGATTTCTGCCCGGCTTCGGTAAGTGTGATCGGAGAAAAACCGATTTCTTTCACTGACCCGGGATACACACGGCTTCCGGCTGCCCGTGCTATCAGTTGTGCACCAAGGCAGATTCCCATCGTCGGCCGGTCGCGTTCCAGTTGGCTGGCAAGGAAACGAATATAATCCGTCAGAAAAGGATAGTTGTGTTCATCATGTGCGCCGATGGGGCCGCCAAGAACAACCAATAGATCGGGGTCCAGTGTTTCCAGTTGTTCCCGGTCATCCATACCGACATCGTGATAGACAATGTCATATCCCGCTGCCCTTATGGCAGGGGCAAAAGCACCGAGGTTTTCGAACCCGACATGACGAATGGCGATTGCTGTTTTCCCCATCGGCGGCTCCCTTAGTTTATCGTGCCAGGCATTTTCAAGCCACCAGCAGCTTCAAAGACATCGGTCACACACAAAAGTGGATTGTGAACGCTGGCATTTACCTGCAAGGCAGCCGTTACCGCATCAAAATTGGCCCCTTCAAGATCAGCCTCTGCCTCAAACGGGACGGTCACAACCAGGCTGTCCTCGGTAAAGCGGGGATGCCAGCCCGGGCTGTCGATCAGAATGGGAAGGCCCGGCCAGGTTTTGGGCAGACTGGGCGTTGCACCCTCAGGAATATCGCGCACCTTCAACCCGTCCTGCCCACAGGCGTCATCGGGCACAAGAACCACCCAATGCGAATGCCAGCGGCGACCGTCATTTTCCGGATTCCCGTCACCGTCTTCATCAAAAAGAGGCGTATCATCAAAGTCAGGATGGGACGTTACCGCAAACGAGAGAATACCCGCATCTGCGTCAAAACCGATTACAGAGGTGTCAATCGAGGTTGGCCATACATATGACCACACCGGGGCGCCTGCCAATTGTCCGTGTGCATCTGGTGTTTCGGTTCCTGGCCCGCCCTCGAAATACATGGTGAATTCAAGGGTTGTATCTTTGCGAACGATATCTGCATGATGAATGTCAAATGCAGGGTTATCTGCCGTCAGAGGCGCTTCAATCCGGTGTGCATGTGCTGAGCTGCCAATCAATCCTGCAATCAGGACGGTGCCAGCCAAGGGGAGAATACGTGAAGTCATTTTGCGATCCTTGTGATAATAGTATCGAGTCGCTATTATCTATATTCACAGGCCACGAGAAGGTCAACCATTTAGTATCGAGTCGCTATTAATATGAAACCAGACGCACTTAAGGCAGCAGATCTAATTGAACGGATCGCCCGCCTGATGCAGGCCGAAGAACAAAAAGGCCCGCTAAACCCGGCACAATGGGAAGCATTACGCTATCTTGCCAAAGCCAACCGCTTTTCAAGAACCCCAGCCGCACTTGCAGAATATCTTGGCTCAACGCGCGGGACAGTGTCCCAAACGTTGATTGCACTGGAGAAAAAGGACTGCATTAAACGAACGCCCAGTGCACGCGACAAACGCTCGGTGGACATTGCCCTTACCCCACTGGGACAACAGCATCTGACAAATGACCCTCGGCAAAAACTTGCTTCCTGCATCGAAGCAACCCGGAACGGCTTGTCCCTGCAAGAGGCCCTTTCACAAGTTTTGAATGAGGCAATCCGTCTCAACAATGCAAAAAGCTTTGGAATTTGTGCAAGCTGCCGCTTTTTCCAGCGGACGGACAAGACGGAAAACGGCGCCGGGTCACACCGTTGCGGGCTTTTGAATGTGCCGCTGTCAGACAAGGACTCTGAAAAAATTTGCGTCGAGCACGAAACGTAACCACGCGCCAATTTACGCGGAGCACCCCGGTGGTAGCGCAAAGAAAGAATTACTGCGCTTTTGCCACCATATCGCGAACAGCGCCGGACCCGATAATTTCAATAACTGACAGATCTGCAGGCATGCCCGCCTGAAAATATCGGACACTTTCACGCAAACAGGGTCAGCAACCGCCAGGCAATCGGCCCCAACATGGTGACAAGCCCGATCCACATCATTGCGACACCCCAATTGCGGTCACGGTTGGTAAAACCGAACCCAAGCAGGCAAAAGCCTATCACGCAGATTATCAGGACAATGATGTTTTCATTTGTCATGTTCATGACAGTTCCCCTTTGATGAATTGCCGATGGCCGGAGTCTCCATCGCTCACCAGCAATAGCATCACGATATCGCTTAACTGACCGCGCGGTCATTGATCCGGATCAGAAAAATCAGCTCTGCGAGGCCGATAGACAGTTTTTTCGAACTTATCGTCAAATTCGCCTAAACAATCAGGATTATTGCACTTTTCAGCCTCAGAAATCGCTTAAATCAACGATCAGAAAGCGCAGAATTCCGGGTTACGTGCCCCTCATCACATTGTTGTATTCCAGCCCTCTTTGATTTTCTGGTGGCTTACTGTATGTTGCGCACTCCCGACGCGGCCAGGGCGCTCCCTCGCGCGCCGGAAGACAGAGATTTAACCATCTTGAATGGCAGCCGCGCTGCATGTCGGCCGCGGCCAGCAAGGGAGTATTCTATGAGCAAGATTCAAGTTAAGAATCCGATCGTCGAACTTGACGGCGATGAGATGACCCGGATCATCTGGGACTTCATCAAAAACAAACTGATCCTGCCGTATCTCGACGTTGACCTGAAATACTACGATCTTTCGGTTCAGAAACGTGACGAGACCGACGACCAGATCACCATTGATGCGGCAAACGCCATCAAGGAACACCGCGTTGGTGTCAAATGCGCGACCATCACCCCTGATGAGCAGCGCGTTGAAGAATTCGATCTGAAAAAGATGTGGAAGTCGCCGAACGGCACCATCCGTAACATCATTGGCGGTACCGTTTTCCGTCAGCCGATCATCTGCTCGAACGTTCCACGTCTGGTTCCGGGTTGGACCCAGCCGATCGTTATCGGCCGTCACGCATTTGGTGACCAGTACCGCGCGACCGACTTCAAGGTTCCGGGCGCAGGTAAACTGACCATCAAGTTCCAGCCAGCAGACGGCGGTGAAGTGATCGAGCACGAAGTCTTCGACTTCCCGTCTTCGGGCGTTGCAATGTCGATGTACAACCTTGATGACAGCATCAAGGGCTTTGCACGTGCTTGCATGAACTACGGTCTCAACCTCGGGTGGCCGGTCTACCTGTCGACCAAGAACACCATCATGAAAGCCTATGACGGCCGCTTCAAGGACCTGTTCGAAGAAGTCTTCCAGGAAGAATTCAAAGACAAGTTCGAAGCAGCTGGCATCACCTACGAACACCGCCTGATCGACGACATGGTTGCATGTGCGATGAAATGGAACGGTGGTTTCGTTTGGGCTTGTAAGAACTATGACGGCGACGTTCAGTCCGACACCGTCGCACAGGGCTTCGGCTCGCTTGGTCTGATGACCTCTGTTCTGATGACCCCGGATGGGCAGACCGTCGAAGCAGAAGCAGCCCACGGCACCGTGACCCGTCACTATCGTCAGCACCAGCAGGGCAAAGAAACCTCGACCAACCCGATTGCGTCGATCTTTGCATGGACCCAGGGTCTTAAATACCGTGGTGAATTCGATGGCACCCCGGAAGTCGTCAAGTTTGCTGAAACCCTTGAAAAAGTCTGCGTCGACACTGTCGAAGCCGGCTTCATGACCAAGGATCTGGCACTGCTGATCGGCCCGAACCAGAAATGGCTGACCACCAACCAGTTCCTCGACAAGCTGGATGAAGGTTTGAAAGCTGCAATGGCCTGATCAATTTGATCAGTCGGCAGCTTTGCCAATCAGGAAACCCCTGCCGGAAACCGGCGGGGGTTTTCTTTTATAACGGCTGAAATTCGGACAAAAAGAACCCCGCCGGCGGGGGACCAGACGGGGTTGAAAGTTGCTGCGGCCCAGGCTCAGGCCGCTGCGGTCAAAGCAGGATCAGCTGCTTTGAAGTGGATATGTTAGGCGGCTGTATCGCCGGTTTCACCCGTGCCACCGGTATCACCTGTGTCACCTGTGTCGCCAGTATCTCCAGTGTCTCCGGTATCGCCGGTGTCACCTGTATCGCCAGTGTCGCCTGTATCACCAGTGTCGCCGGTATCGCCCGTGTCACCGGTATCTGGCTCCCCATCATCAGGCGTGTCACCATCGTCACCAGCGCCAGGCGCGGTCAGATCTTTCCACCCTTGGGTAATGATTTCGCGTTCTACGTCCGGATCAACATCAGGTCCGGTTGCCGCGCCAAAGACCCGCTGGATCCCCGGTGGCAAAGCGCCCGCAAGACCCGGTGCATTTGCAATACCGGGCGGCATACCTTTTTCGGCACCAACACCGCGCTCTGCGGCAGATGCACCACGCCCAACACCCCCGGCCTGCATACCCAGACCCTTGGCATTAGAACGCGCGGCAGCACCTTTACCCGGGCCATCGGCGCCATTACCTTTACCGCCGCCATTGCCACCACCGGCATTGCCACTATTCCCGGGGCCGTCTGGGCCACCCGGCCCATTTCCGCCACCGTTTCCGCCGCCATTGCCGCCACCGTTTCCGCCGCCGCCATTACCGGCGCCGTTACCGCCGCCGTTACCATTGCCGCCGCCGTTGCCGCCACCGTTACCATTGCCACCGCCGTTGCCCTGGCCCTGTGCAAATGCACTTTTACCGGTCAGATCGAACTGCGTGACGTCAAGCGAAAGTGGTGTCGCCGCAATCGCAAAGGCGCCAAACCCGAGAATGCTTGCTGTCGCAATTCGTGTACGAAGGTTTTTATTTTTATCCGTGATCAACATCGTCAGCTCCACTTTAATCCAGTGAATTTCGCGTTCATTTGACAGGACAACGCACCGGCTTCCGGTTTTCTTCCCGACCGTGAAAATTATTTTTCCAAATGTTTTTTTGATCCGTCAGGGAAGAAACTTCGTGGCCCCATCGTTATATGCGTAACAAAGTCGAAAAATTGTGCCTGCAAACATGAATGGGACGTTTGGTTTGGACACCGCTTTAAGACAAGAGCTCGCAGAACTTTTGCCACGCGCCTTGCGGTTTGCACGCTCGCTGACTCGCGATGCCGTCGCAGCTGAGGATCTGGTGCAAACTGCCTACGCCAAGGCCGTTGAGCGCATTGCACAATTTGAAAAGGGCACCCGACTGGACAGTTGGCTCTACAGGATCATCCAGACGAGCTGGATCGACGAGAAGCGCCGGGACCAGCGACATGGAAATGTCGTGTCTTTTGAGGATGCCCGCGAAAGCGCCTTTCCAGGTCAAGCACACGGTGGCACGGACAGGATGTTCTTGCAGGCAGCACTCGCCTCGCTTGCCGAGGAACAACGGGCAGCCCTGACACTGGTTTTGATTGAAGGATACAGCTATCGCGAAGCCGGAGAAATTCTTGGCGTGCCAGATGGCACAGTCATGAGCCGCGTCGCGAGAGCCCGAAAAACACTTGCCGCATTACATGATGACGATGGCAAGACAACAGATAAAGACAGCATTCAAAGAGGTTCGTCATGAGTACAAAGCTTGAAGATCAGGACTATAATTTGCTGTCTGCCTATATTGATGGCGAACTGAGCCCCACTGAATGTCGCGAACTTGAAGACCGGATTGCAAAATGTCCGGCCATGACGCGTCAATTCAATATCATGGCAGGGCAATCTGTCGTGCTGCGCAATCAGGCCGAACGTCTTCTTACGGATCGTGTGTATCCGGAACTGGCCCAAGACATCGAAGATATCCTTGATCAGAAAAAGACATCGGCAAAACGCTTTGTGGAAAAAAGCGATATTGATACGCGCCCCCGTGTTGTCGCAAACAACAACACCCCGATTTGGACAGGTATCGGTGCTGCGGCGGCTGTTCTTCTGGCGTTCGTTGGCGGGAACTGGTTCAACGCCGAAATGCTGGATGCAGACGTTGAAACGGCATCAACTGGGACAAATGTGGCGCTTGCAGCTTCGTACTCGCCATTGAACAATCCGCTTCTTGATGAGGAAATCAGCCTCACTCTTGAACGCACGCTGAGCGGTGATATTCGCCAGGTCTCACTTGGTGTCGAAGACACGACATCCGAGACCATTTCAATCGAACCGCTGCGTACCTTCCGTCAGGACGAGCGCTTCTGCCGCGAATATCAGGTGACCTTCCCGTCGAGCGCGACAACCACCAACGCAGACAATTTCTATGGTCGGGCATGCCGCACGGGCGAAGGAAAATGGGAAACCATTTATCGTCTGATTCCAGGGGCAAAGCTGTCGGATGCAGAAAGCGAACTGAAGACGAAACAAAAGCTTTGAAATACGAGGCAGCGATGAAAGGCTCTTCATCGCTGCCTTGACTTTTGAGACGACAAACAAGATGTGGACGTAAGGCCCCAGGGCAGTCAAAATAAAAGAATGCGCAGGATCAGATACATGAATACGCCAAAACACATGCGCCACTTGCGGGCGTTTTGTTGCGTTTTGGGCCTCTCTTCGTTGGCCGCTTGTCAGACGCTTGATCAGATTGGCAACTCTCTCAATGAACTAAATGACGGTCTTGGCCAATATGCCGACCGCCCGGAAAACACGGGCCCGGACCTCCGCCCGGCATCATTGCCCGTGTTTGGCAAAGGCGATGCGTTTGTTTTTGATGGGGGTCGCGCGATTTATGTCGAAGAGACCAAAGGCGACCGCATTGTTTGGAACGGCGGTGGCGACTACCTTTTCGAAACCACAGGCGACTTCACCGGTCCGATCCTTGAATGGTCCTATACCGACAAGGAAGACCGCGAACGCTCTGGTTCGGCCTATGTCAAAGAAGGATCTGGAAATATCTGGCCGTTGGAATTTGACAAACAAGTCCGTATGTCAACCAGATCGGCAAATGTGGATCCGGATACAGGCGATGTAAACGAATATGACCAGTGGCTGATCTGCAAGGTGCCCGCAACGGCAAACATCGAAGTTCCGGCAGGCACTTTTGATACCTTCGTCATCGAGTGTTCCCGCTATTACCAGCAATCTTGGATGCAGACGACCAAATGGTGGTACGCGCCTGAAATCGGCTTTTACGTCAAACGTAATCGATCCTGGAATTCAGGGGATGATCACAGCGAAGAACTTGTGACATATGGCCCTGCCCCGGCAAAAATTGCAGAACCGGCTCAAGATGTATTGGCCGACACAGTTCAGCAATCGCTTGAGAACAACAATTCGGGCGTTGCGCGAACTGCATCTTATGGTGCCCTTGAGATGGCGGTGACCCCCCTCAAGACAGTTCAAACCGATAAAGGTATCTGGTGCCGAACCTACCGTCAGGAACTCACCGCACGAAACCGTACCAGCAGCCAAATCAAATCAGCCTGCCGGATGAATGACCGCTGGGTGATTGAAGACGAGGTTGACGGAGCCCTTGAGCCCGTCAATGCCGACACCTGACAACAACTGACAAAAAGGGCGTCGTCTTTCCCTCGCGAGAGCTTCACACCTGCAAATCAGATTCATGAAACGAAATAACGCCCTGAACACGCCGGATCAGGGGGTTATTCACATTTCGGTAGCGTGATCGTCGCTGAAGTCAGGAAGCAGCCTTGCGGACAAAATTGCCACGCTGGTAATCGTCAAAGGCCTGCATCAGTTCCTGTTTGCTGCTCATGACAAACGGGCCATAGCGCACGACCTGCTCATGGATTGGACGTGCGGCAATCACCAGCATGCGGCCTCCGTCAGGACCGCCTTTCAGCGTTACCCCATCACCGTCCTTCAGGATTGCCAAATGATGGGTCGGCACATCTTTGCCGCCAACGACCGCATCTCCGACAAAGACGTAAACGACTGCCGTGTGGCCCTCTGGCAGCGGAACCGTCAGTTCCGCACCGGCATCAAGTTTGGCATCGACAAAGACCGGGTCCGTGGAAATTCCGTTGATCGGGCCTGTTGCGCCATGCATCGAACCCGCCAGCAAACGCAGCTGCGCGCCCTCGACCGGCGAAACTTCCGGCAGTTCATCTGGCTCCATATTCTGGTAGCGCGGATCAATCATCTTGTCCTTGGCCGGCAGATTGATCCAAAGCTGGAAGCCCTGCAAAAGACCGTTTTCCTGTTCCGGCGTTTCGGAATGCACAATGCCGCTACCCGCGGTCATCCACTGTCCACCGCCTGAACGCAGAACACCCTCATTACCCATGCTGTCCTTGTGACGCATGGCGCCTTCAACCATATAGGTCACGGTTTCAAAACCGCGATGCGGATGTTCCGGGAAGCCTGCGATATACTCGTCGGGATTGTCAGTCGAAAGCGAGTCCAGCATCAGAAACGGATCAAGCATATCAAGCTGCGGCGTCCCGATGGACCGGCGCAACGATACACCCGCACCATCAGACGTATCCATCGCGCGCAAGACCCGCTCGACACCACGTGCATTGCTAACGGTCTCAGACATTTCAAACCTCCTGCGCCTATCGGCAATACTGCCGGACAAAATTTCATGTCGGGCATGGTCGCACAAAACTGTCGCTAAACAAGATCCAATCAGGCACCTGATTGTTTCCAAAAACCCAACAAAGACCTTGCATTACACGTCAGGGTTGCTTTGATTGGCTGATGCCGCGAGTATAGAGATATCTCTTGGCAAGTCGAAAACGCTCGGAAAACGATAAAAACAGGCCGACATCTTCAAAGGACAAACCCATGCCTGCTGTCAAAAGCCTTCGCGCTGTGTTCGTAGTGGGACTTCTGATCACCGGCCTTGCGTTCATCAGCACTACATCCCCCACCTACGCTCAGGATGTTTCACAACGCAAGGCCGACAAAATTCGCAAGCTGATCAAGCTGTCCAACGCTGACAAAATGATTGAGGCAATGATGCCCATGGTCACCGAACAGCTACAGATGAGCATCAAAGCAAACCTGCCCAACGCCCCACAAAAGCACATCGATGTTATGGTCGAGGCGATGAAAGAAGAAATGCGCAGCAGCACCGATATCTTCTTTGAGCTGATGATCCCGCAATATTCCTCGCTTCTGTCGGAGGAAACGATCGACGACACGATCACCTTTTACAAGACACCAAGTGGCCAGAAACTTGCCGAGGCGAACCCTCATTTCACAACGATCGGCTCAAAGGTAGGACAACAATGGGGGCTAATGATCGCCCCCAAGGCAGCGAAGAGAGCCATGAAAAAAGCGCGCGAACTCGGTTACGAGTTTTAGGGCCATCCGGCCAAAAAGAAAGGCAGCACCCGTTTAAGGTGCTGCCTTTTTTGTGAAAGCTGATGCGAAATCAGCCTGCAAGCTTTGCCGCAAGTTCTGCTACGTGCTTGCCCTGGAACTTGGCGATATCAAGTTCGTTCTGGGACGGCTGGCGAGAACCATCAGCACCGGCAAGCGTACCGGCACCATAGGGCGAACCACCGGTGATTTCGTCCATATTGGTCAGGCCGGCACAGCTGTAAGGTACACCGGCAATCACCATCCCCTGATGGAGCAAGGTGGTATGGGTCGAGGTGATGGTGGTTTCATGACCGCCATGCTGGGTGCCGGTCGAGGTGAAGACAGAACCAACCTTGCCGATCAGTTTGCCTTCGGCCCAAAGACCACCGGTCTGATCAAGGAAGGTGCGCATCTGACCAGGCATGTTGCCAAAGCGGGTCGGTACACCAAAGATGATCGCGTCATATTCCGGAAGATCGGAAACCTCGGCAACCGGGGCAGCCTGATCAAGCTTGGCGCCCGCGCCCTTTGCGACATCTTCGGGCATGGTTTCAGGAACACGTTTGACATCAACATGCGTTCCGGCAACACCGCGTGCGCCTTCGGCCACGGCATTGGCCATGGTTTCGATATGTCCATACATCGAATAATAAAGAACCAGTACTTTCGCCACGTCATCCTCCTTGGTTGAATTTCGTCGGCTTGCATAGTGACTTAAGAATGCACCCCTGATAACGGCCAGCTTGGAAACAGTCTGTTCGTTATCGGATGCGAACCCGGTCAGGTATCTGGATTACGCATCGGGATTCCGGGCCAGATACTGAACCACCTGATCGGGGAAATCGGTGAAAATGCCATCAATCCCGGCATCATCAAAAATCGCCTTGAGCGCGATCTGCATATCCCCCGCCCATTTCGGCAACTGATCGGCACGCAGGGTATAGGGGTGAACCTTCAATTGCGCGCGCTGGGCGGCAATCAGGGTTGGCGTCATGATTGCCGTGCCATTTTCGCTCAGGCCTTCGATGACCTGTGGCAACCACGGGCCAATCCCATCAACCACCCGCGCCATTTCAACAACGCCTTCGTCGGTTTTCAGGTAGTCATAGTCCGTGCCTTCCGGCGGGCCCCAGCGGTTTTCGCCCAGAAGCTGCACCAGCTTGCCCTGATAGTTCAGCTCTTGGCGAATGCGCTTGGTTTCAGACCAGTCAAAGCACTGCACAAAGGCGTTTGAGCCGGGGTTGTTATACCCCCACTTCTCCATTACCGCGATCACGGTTTTGGTGATGTCCTGCCCTTCTGCGTGATGGAAGGCCGGGTCCTTGATTTCCGGATAGATGCCGACATTGCGCCCGGTGGAGTGGTTCAAGCCACGGATCAGTTTGATTTCTTCTTCAAGGGTCGGGATCTTGAAGATGGCAAACTCAGCCGGAAAGCGATCGGCATAAACCTGCTTGCCGGTATCGGCCTTGAACCGTTCCGTCACGCTAAGTGTCTTGAGTTCGGCCAGTGTAAAATCAATCGCGTAATAACGCCCGTCTTCACGTTTGCGATCCGGGAATTTCTTTGCAACGTCGGTGGTGGTATCGATGTGGATGTCATGCAGGACGACGGGCACACCGTCCCTGGACAGAACAACATCCTGTTCGATGTAATCTGCCCCCATGCCATAGGCCAATGCCTTGGCTGGCAAGGTATGTTCAGGCAAATACCCCGATGCCCCGCGATGGGCGATCACCACCATTTCCTGATCAAGCGCCTGTGCATGGGCCGAATTGATTGCACCTGTAACAGGCATCAATGTGGCTGCGGCAAGTCCGCCAACAGCCAGCAACGTCGACTTGATCATTTTGCGTATCAGCATCAAGGGTATCCTTATCCAGTGTCCTTTTAAGCAAAGGACTATAGGCGCGGATTGGCAGCACAAAAACGCGTCAGCGCGTCTTGGGTGCAATCTTCATGAAACTGTTACAGCAAAGAACGCGGACCTAGCGGTTTAGTTCCCCGGTCATGCGATCAAGCCCGTCAAGGGTCAGGGGAAACATCCGGCCTTCCATCAGCTTGTGCATGATCTGGATCGATTGATGGTGCCGCCACCAGTTTTCCGGTTGCGGATTGATCCAGGCGGCGTGTTCGAAATGATCGAGCAATCGCTGCATCCACACAACACCGGCCTCGGCATTCCAGTGTTCCACCGCCCCGCCGGGATAGGTGATTTCATAGGGGCTCATGGTCGCGTCGCCAACAATCACAAGCTTGTAATCCGCGCCATAGGTATTGATCACATCCCAGGTCGATACCTGTTCGTTCGAGCGCCGCGCGTTATCTTTCCAAAGCCCTTCATAGGGGCAGTTGTGGAAGTAGTAATATTCAAGATGCTTGAATTCGGTTTTGACCGCTGAAAACAGCTCTTCACAGACCTTGATGTGATCATCCATCGATCCGCCAACATCAAACAGCATCAAGACCTTGACCGCGTTGTGGCGCTCGGGGCGCATCTGAACATCAAGCCAGCCTTGGCGTGCGGTTGATGTAATCGTTCCGGGCAGGTCAAGCTCATCCGCCGCCCCGGTCCGCGCCCATTTGCGCAAACGTCGCAAGGCGACCTTGATATTGCGCGTGCCGATTTCGACACTGTCATCAAGGTTCTTGAATTCGCGCTTGTCCCAAACCTTGACCGCGCGACGATGGCGGGATTTATCCTGCCCGATCCGCACCCCTTCGGGGTTATAGCCATAAGCGCCAAACGGCGATGTCCCGGCCGTACCAATCCATTTGTTACCGCCCTGATGACGGCCCTTTTGTTCTTCCAGACGCTGTTTCAGCGTCTCCATCAGCTTTTCCCAACCGCCAAGCGCCTCGATCTCGGCCTTTTCTTCGTCCGTCAGGAATTTCTCGGCTAGCTTTTTCAGCCACTCTTCGGGGATTTCTGTCTTCTCGACCTCGTCCATGCCATCGGTCAGGTCGATCACGCCCTTGAAATGTTCGGAGAACACGCGATCAAACTTATCAAGATGGCGCTCATCCTTCACCAGCGCGGACCGCGCCAGATAATAGAAATCCTCAACCGAATAACCGGCCAGACCTTTTTCCACTGCCTCAAGCAATGTCAGGTATTCGCGCAGACTGACCGGCACGCGCGCATCTTTCAGCTTATAGAAAAAGCCGGTGAACATTCTTATGAACTACAAGTTAGAAAAAAATCTGCCGTCTGCAAAACAGCGGTTACACCGGCAATCACAGCAGCAGCAATGGTCGCACAAGCCGCATATTTAGCTGCATTTGCAGACTGTCGAATTGAGTCATAATCACGTTGTGCCAGCTCTCCCACAACGATACGACGCCAATTGCCCTGGTACCTATCTTTTTGCGTTTCACGAAGTTCAACCAATAGACCAGTAGGAACTTGATCTATTTCCTGAACAAATTGAGTCAAGTTCATATCTTTGAAATCATCTATAGATTTAAACTTCACCGTTCCACTCTCCAATTGAGTCATCACCCTTCGCGCCGTGCCATAAACGCCAGACGCTCAAACAGATGCACGTCCTGCTCGTTTTTCAGAAGCGCCCCATGCATCGGTGGCACGGCGGTTTTGGCATCCTTGGCGCGCAGGGCCTCGGGCGGCAGGTCTTCGGCCATCAAAAGCTTCAACCAGTCAAGAAGCTCTGAGGTCGAAGGCTTTTTCTTCAGGCCCGACACGTCACGCATATCGTAAAACAGGTTCAATGCCTCGGCGACCAGACGTTTCTGGATGCCGGGGTAATGCACCTCGATGATCTCGGCCATGGTGTCTGCATCCGGGAAGCGGATGTAATGGAAAAAACAACGCCGCAGGAACGCGTCGGGCAGTTCCTTTTCGTTGTTCGATGTGATGATCACAATCGGGCGGTTGGTGGCTGTGACCATCTGCTGGGTCTCGTAAACAAAGAACTCCATGCGATCGAGTTCCTGAAGCAGGTCATTGGGGAACTCGATATCGGCCTTGTCGATCTCGTCAATCAGAAGCACGGGCGCTTCGCCGTCTGCCTCGAACGCCTCCCAAAGTTTGCCCTTGACGATGTAATTGCCGATGTCATGGACACGCTCGTCACCCAACTGACTGTCACGCAGGCGCGATACCGCGTCATATTCATAAAGGCCCTGCTGGGCGCGCGTCGTGGATTTGATCGACCAGGTAATCAGCTTCTTGCCAAGCGACTTGGCGATTTCTTCGGCCAGAACGGTCTTGCCGGTGCCCGGTTCGCCTTTGACCAGAAGCGGTCGCTGCAACGTGATAGCAGCGTTGACCGCCACCATCAGATCTTCGGTCGCGACGTAATTTTCCGTACCCTGAAACTTCATTTTTGCCCTGCAACATAAGCTGACGTTTGCGTTAACCTAGGGCGTCCAACCGATTTGAGCAAGGGCCCAAACACCACACAGTCTATGCGCTGTTGCGCTTGAGTGCCTGAGCCGGACTTTCGCCGTACCAGTCGCGATAGGACCGCGAAAAGTTGCTGACATGGTTAAAGCCAACCGCTACTGCGACCTGCTTGACGGTAAACTCGCGTGAGGCCAGCAACTCCCGGGCGTGCTCCATCCGCCTGGAGCGGATAAAATCCGCACAGCTTTTGCCCGTCTCAAGCTTGAACAGGCTGTTAAGGCGGCTTTCCGTCATACCGCCCGCATCTGCCAACTGGGCAACCGATACTGCGGATGCCAGATCGCGGGTGATTTTGGCAATCGCGTCTTCGATCACCGTCTTTTCAAGAACGCTTGGTTCCGGCGTCTTTTCGCCATCGTGATGCAGCAGGCAATAGGCATAAATCATCTCAGCCAGAAACAGGGTTGATAGACCTTCAAGCTTGAACTTGCGCCCAACGCCGGTCGCTTGGGCGGAGAACATCGCGCTGACGATGCTTCTGATCTTGTTATTAAGGCCCAAAGGCCTGACTTCAATCACGCTTTGATCATCAGACAGATATGGATCAAGTGCTGCTGGCAGATCATCGCCAAACTTGGCACGCAGCGCATCAAGCCCGATGGTAACCCCTGCATGGCGGATCACTTGTCCACCGGGCAGAAAATAGCGCGTCCCGGGCCGGTCGATGCGCATCATCAAACCGGTTTCGGCGGACATGGCGTGTTTGGCGCCATCGGGGCTATCAAAATCAAGCTCGCCGAGAATATTTGCAGACCCGGCAATCCAGCCCGGTGGCAAAGCGTTTTGAACATCAAATCTGGAATCCTCGCGGACATTCAATTCCGCACGGTGCAAACAGATACCATTCCCGAAATCGATCCGTTCCAGACGCCCGGTCACACCGGGCAATTCAAACAGTTCACCATCAGCCAGCCTGAGCTCACCGATGCTGTCCACTTGATTACCACCGGATAGCATGCCAAACGCATTTCCCGCGCCGTTCGCGGTATCGTCCATAATATCTTTTTCCTGACAACTTGCTCGTACCAACCGCCGTCAGAACCTTGAACTGACGACCGCCAATCTGTCTTTGGCCTTTATGGTGCTTAAGCACGCCGGGCCTTTATTTATGCCAATTAACAATGGCTTATGTTGATATCAGTCTAAAACGTTGGCACTGATTGGGCAATGAATTCGGCCGATGAAAGCGCATATGTCGGCACATCGCCGACCTAACGGTCGTGAATGCCCTTGCCCTCAAGAATGCGTGCCCGGTGCTTTTCAATTCGTGCAATCCGGGTCGCAGATTGCTTTGCCCCGCCGATATAAAGACCATAGCCCCGCTGACGCCCCGGTGTCAGCGCGTCAAACGCGGCTTTCAGTTCCGCATCCTGATCAAGGCGGTCGCGCAACTCTTCGGGCAGTTCAATTACCGAGGGCTTTTTGATTTTTAATCCGGCCTGATTGACCTGAATGGCTGCCTTGACGAAGGCCATGATCTGATCGGCTTTGGCTGTAACCTCGTCGACAGAGCGAAACCGGATTTGCCGACCTGAATTGGAATTGGGTCCGGGTGGGACAAGGACGCCATCCGGGTCGTCAATCAACGCCCCCTTGAAAAACATCAACGCCAGAAAATCCTTCATTTCCTGAATGATCGCGATGTTATGACCATCATGCATATAGCACGGCTTGCCCCATTTGATTGCTTCATCTAGATCGCAATCGCGCAAGATGGCGCGCAAGCACGATGCTTCGTTTGGCCAGATCCGGCTGTTGGCAAAATAGCTGTCTGGTGACTTCGCCATGCGCTTTGCTCCGTTAAAGCCCACACGATTATATGGCGAGCATAAGATAGCAAAACACGCGCAAAGAGAGCAATCAGGAATTGATGCCCTTGGCGGGCAGAGATCAGGCTGCCGACATCATCCAGACCAGTGGCTGGCTTTGGCGTTCGACTTCCTGTTTCAGGCCGTCAACATCCATGTCTTCGTCTTTGACAAACTCGATAAACATCATGTTCACGTTATTAAAGACAAGCTCACCCGTTGCCGTGCAGTCGATATCCTTGCGCACGACCCCACGCGACTGCAGGGCTTCGAAAAGGTCACAGACCTGTTTTGACAGCCGATGATCAAGTGCTGTGTAACGCTGGGAAAACGGTGTTTCAGGCTGCGCAATCGACAGTGACATCGCCGTGCGCCACATCTCCTTGGACAGATATGTCAGGGAATGATCGTAATATTTCCCGATCAGTTCGAACAAGGCCGTGGCGACATCTTCATGCTCGCGCGCGATAATGGCATCCCCCGCAGCCAGCACTTCCTCGACTTCCATCGAGACGGTGGCCATCAGCATATCGCCCTTGTTTTTGAAGTAGTTATAGAACGTCCCGACAGACACACCGGCCATTTCCGCAATGTCTTCGATGCGCGCACTGTCATATCCGACCTTGCGAAACAACGTCGTCGCCGCCTCCAGAATACGGCGGTTTTTATCGGCTTTCTTTTGGGCGCGCAGTCCTGACATCGTCACTCCGGAAAAACTGAACGGGTTCAAAATTTACATTGACTCAAAAAATGAACGCGTTCAATATTTTTTCAACGGTGCCGAAACAGAGCACCGAAGAACCCAATTCAAGGGAGGCCTCAAATATGAAATCAGGGAGAGCCTATGTCTCGTCACGTCTCTACGGGGAAGACCCGCAACAAGTTTCTGAGTAGCACTGCGACCTTTATTCTGGGCGCCGTTGCCATGGCGCAAACGGCACAGGCGACCGAAGAGCTCAACGCCCTTGTCTGGTGCGACCACACCGATCCGGCCTTGATCGAGCCGTTCGAAGAAAAGTACGACGTCAAAGTCAATCTCAAGGAATATGAAGGTACCGGTGCCGGCCTTTCAATTATCGAGCAATCCCGTCCCGGTGACTGGGATGTATTCGTGATTGATGGTGTTGATGTCCATCGCGCGGTTGAAATGGGTGTTCTGGCCGAAATCCCCGCCGATGCCCTGCCGACATCCGATATTTTCCCCGAAGTCGTGATGGCCGAGAACAATGTGGTGGATGGCAAAACCTATGCCGTCACCGAGAAGTTCGGCTACAACACCATTTCGTTCGACAAGACCAAGGTCGATCCCAAGGACATGGAAGACATGTCGGTGATCTGGTCGGACAAATATGCTGGCCGCATCGCGGTTTATGATTATTACCTGCCGGTCATCGGCCTTGTTGGCCTGGGTCTTGGTATTGATACGGCTGATCTTGGCGCGGACGACATGCCCGCGATCAAGGAAAAGCTGTTTGCGATGAAAAAGGTCTCCAAACAGGTTGGTGAAGTTGTTTCTTCCCAGACCGCTCTTGCAACCGGGGAAGTCGATATCCTTGTGGGTGGCGGTGAATGGATTACGGCCGTGTTGTCCGAAGAAAAGCCGAACCTTGACTGGATCATACCCAAGCAGGGTGGCCTGCGCTGGGCGCAGTCGATCGGGGTGATGAAGGATTCTGAAAAGCCTGATCTGGCGCTTAAGTTCGTCCAATACATCATGAGCCCCGAAGGCCAGGCACGTCTTGCGACCTCGTCTTGCTACTGGGGGATGCCCGCCAACGCCAAGGCAGGCGAAAACCTGACCGACGCCCAGAAAGCAGCCCTTCGCTGGGATGATCAGGAAGGATACCTGAAGAACTCGCAGCTTTACCCGATCCCGGATGCCGATCTCGATGCCGAGATGCAGGATGCCTGGGTCGAGATGCTCCAGCAGTAAGCAATCCCTTGTCTACTGCCACCTGCCGATGTCCCGCTTTTTGCGGGGCATCGGTGCCAAACTTGCGGTAAGCTGACCCAACGGCGCCCACTATCCCAAGCGAGTTACAAGCAACCATCCCACCCATCCAGGCGGGCCGGTTTGCGAAAAGGATACCGTTATGGCCACTGCCAGCCTTGAAACACGCGAAAATCGCCGCGCATGGGGCTTTGTAACCCCGGCCCTGCTTTGGACCGTCGCGTTTTTCGTTATTCCCTTTATCGTCATGGCCGCGATCAGCTTGGCGACCCGCAAGGGGCGCGAGATCATCATGGCGTGGAATTTCGACAATTACATCGAGTTCTTTGAAAAGGCCCATTTACTGAAAGGTCTTTTTGTCTCGCTTGAAATCACCCTCACGGTCACGATCATTTCCGTGATCCTTGCCTATCCGCTGGCCTGGATCATTGCCGAACGCGTCCCGCAGAAATGGCAGCGCATGGCGCTGATCATGGCGATCCTGCCATTCTGGACAAGCTATGTGGTGCGGTCCTATTCCTGGCTTCTGGTGCTGGCGCAAAACGGGGTGATCAATAACACGCTGGTCTATTTGGGGGTGATTTCCGAACCGCTCGAACTGGCCAGCACGCGAAGTGCGACCGTCATCGGGTTTGTGCATTTCTTTGTCATGCTGTTGACCCTGACCATCTATGCCAATCTGGTGCAGATGCCGCCGAACTATCGCAGGGCTGCGGCCGATCTTGGTGCAAACGGGTTTCAGGTATTCTGGCATGTAGTGTTACCGCTCACATTGCCGGGCATTATGGTCGGTGCGTTCCTGACCTTTGTGCTGTGTATCGGTGATTACATCACCCCGCAGATATTGGGCGGCAATAATGAACTCGCCCTGCCGCAAGTCATCATGCTGCAACTGGGACGTCGGGCTGATTTCCCGATGGCTGCCACCCTTTCGATCATTCTGATGGTGGTGGTAACGATGGCCTATATTGCCTGTGCGCGCTGGCTCAAGATGGAGAGAACATAAAATGATCTCTTCACGCTTTTCCAAACTGCTGTCCTGGTCTTATCTGGCGGCACTTTATGGCTTTATCTTTTTACCTGTGGCGGTCCTTGTCCTGTTTTCATTTCAGGATGGCCGCCTGCCGGTTCCGCCATTTAACGGCGCGACCCTTAAATGGTATGGCGAGGTCTTTTCAGACAGTCGCCTGATGTCGGCCCTGACCAACTCCTTGATGGTTGCCATCGGCTCGGCCACGGTTGCCTGCGTGCTTGGTTTCTGTGCGGCCTATGGGCTGGCGCGATTTGTCTTGCCCGCCTCGCGTCTTCAGCGTGGCCTTCTGATTGCACCGATGACGGTCAGTTACCTGATCATTGCGCTTGGTTTGCTGACCACCTTTAACTGGCTCGGCGTTTCGCTGTCGCTTTGGACTGTCGGGATCGGGCATGTGGTGATCAATCTGCCGCTGTGCTTTGCGATTATTTATGCCTCGATGGGGGACCATCAGAAAAATATCGAACGGGCCGCCCGCGATCTGGGGGCTGCCGAATGGCAGGTGATGACGCAGGTCTCCGCCCCGATGTTGATGCCCTCGATCCTTGCGGCCTTTTTCCTGTCGGTGACGTTTAGCTGGGATGAATTCATCATCGCATTCTTGCTGTCGCGCTTTGACGTCACCCTGCCGGTTGAAATCTGGAGCATGTTGCGTTCGGGCCTGAACCCGAAAACCAACGCGGTCGGAAGTGTTGTCTTCCTTGTATCGGTTGCGCTGCTGCTTATTCTTGAATTGATTGTCTTTAGAAGGACGGCAAAGAAATGACCGCCCCTGTATCCATCCGCAACGCCACCAAGATTTTTGGCGACTTTACTGCCCTTGACGATGTCAGCCTTGAAATCGCAGCCGGCGAGTTCATCGTTCTTCTTGGCCCGTCGGGATGTGGCAAAACCACCCTGCTGTCGCTTCTGGGCGGTTTCCTGTCGCCCACCAGTGGCACGATTGAAATCAATGGCAAGGATATGGGCGATGTTGCCCCCGCCAAACGCCCGACCACCACGATGTTTCAGGACTATGCCCTGTTCCCGCATATGAGCCTGCGCGACAATGTCGCCTTCGGGCTTAAGATGCGCAAGGTCGGCAAAGCCGAACGCCATGCCAAGGCCGAAGAACTCCTTGATATGGTCGGGCTCAAAACATCGGCCAATAAGAAACCGCACGAGCTCTCCGGCGGTCAACGCCAGCGCGTTGCTCTTGCCCGTGCGCTGGCGGTTGAACCCGATGTCTTGTTGCTTGATGAACCGCTGGGTGCGCTTGACCTCAAGCTCCGTCGTCAAATGCAGGATGAACTGAAAGCCATTCAGAAACGGGTTGGCACCACCTTTGTCCACGTCACCCACGATCAGGAAGAAGCCATGGCGATTGCCGATCGGATCGTGGTGATGAATGCTGGCAGGATCGAAGACGTCGGAAGCCCGGAAAGCATTTACATGCAGCCCAAAACACTGTTCTCGGCAAGCTTCATGGGCGAGGTCAATTTCATCCCCGGCACGCTCGAAAGTGCGCGCGAAAATGCGCTCACCATCAAAACGCCGCTCGGCACTGTTGAACTTCCGGCGTTTGACCATGCTGGCTTTACGCCCGATGCGCCGGTGACCCTTGCCATCCGCCCGGAACATTTCCGTGCCAGCACCGGGACCGGACCGCGCGTCACCCTTGGCAAGGCCAAGGTCGAAGACGGTTCGTTCTTTGGCACCCATCATCGTGCGCATCTTAGCCCGCTTGATTACCCCAACATGACGATCACCGCCCACATGCCGCAATCGGCAATCATCGAACCGGGCGCCTGGGTTGAACTGACCCTTGACCCGACCTCGGTCGTGCTGTTGCCCGGCCATCCGACCCAGACTGCACAGGAAGGTGTCACATCATGACGTCAGAAAACATGGAACGCACCAAGCCCGAAGACTGGTACAGCCTGAAGACCGTTGGCGATGATGTGACCTATATTGGCGAACCGTTTATCGAGGAATTTTACCGCTGCAACATCTGGCATGTGCGTGGCCGCGATGGCGACATGCTGATTGATAGTGGCATGGGGGTGGTGTCCTTGACCCAATGGGTACCGCTTGTGACCGAACGCGCCGTGCAGGCGGTTGCCAGCCACACCCACTTTGATCATATCGGCTGCCACCACGAATTTGAAAACCGGGTGTGTCATCGCTGCGAAGCCGACCTGCTGGCCGCACCAACCCGCAAAAACACGCTGGCCGATCCCTATGTGACCGACGAGATTTTCACGAAACTCCCGCCGCTGCCATATTCTTCAACCACTTACGCCGTCAAGGCCGCACCGGCCACCCGGATTGTCGAAGACGGCGATGTGATTGATCTGGGCGACCGACATTTCGAGGTCATTCACACACCGGGTCATTCGCCCGGCGGGATTGCGCTATGGGAAAAGGCGACCGGTATCCTGTTTTCCGGGGACATTGTTTATGATGGACCTTTGATCGAAGACACTTATCATGCAAATGCAACCGACTATGTTCGGTCCATGGAACGGCTTTATGATTTGCCGGTCCGGGTCGTGCATGGCGGGCATTTTGCCAGCTATGGCGGCGAACGCCATCGCGAAATCATAAAAAGCTGGCTGAGGAAACGAACCTGAAACCGCGCCACCCATGCCGGGGTTAACGCCCTGGCCCAACACAGAGAAACTCAGGAAGGCTTCCAATGAATAACGCAGGCAAATTTTACATCAACGGCAAATGGGTTGATCCGATTTCGTCAGAAACGATGGACGTCATCAATCCGGCCACCGAAGAAGTCATCACCCAAATCACCCTGGCCAGCGAAGAAGATGTCAACCTTGCCGTCGCCGCGGCCAAGCGTGCCTTTGAAAGTTACAGCCAGACAACCGTCGAACAGCGCCTTGGCTGGCTTGAAAATCTGCTTGCGATCTACAAGCGCCGCTATAGCGAAGTCGCCGATACCATCACATCCGAACTCGGCGCGCCAACCACCATGTCGCACGAACAGCAGGCAGCGGCGGGCACAGCCCATCTGGAAGACTTCATCGTTGCGCTGAAAAAGCTTAAAACCGAGGAAACGCTTTATAACGGCGAACATCTGTTGCGCGAACCCATCGGGGTTTGCGGCCTGATCACGCCATGGAACTGGCCGATCAACCAGATCGTTCTCAAGGTCATTCCGGCCCTTGCCACCGGCTGCACCTGCGTGCTGAAACCATCCGAATTCACCCCGCTTAATGCCATGCTTTATGCCGAAATGATCCACGAGGCAGGCTTCCCGGCAGGCGCATTCAACATGGTTCAGGGGGCGGGTCCGGTTGCCGGTGCACCCCTTTCGCGTCATCCCGACATCACCATGATGTCCTTTACCGGATCGACCCGTGCAGGCAAGGCAATTACCAAGGATGCGTCGGAAAACATCAAGCGCGTCACCCTGGAACTCGGCGGTAAATCGCCCAACATCGTGTTTGATGATGTCGATATCGAAGACCGTATCGCCTGGAGCGTGAACGCCGTTTTCAACAACTCCGGCCAAACCTGCGATGCGCCCACCCGCATGCTGGTGCAACGTTCGATCTATGACGACGCCGTCAAGGTCGCCAAACGTGTCGGCGAAGAAGCATCGGTTGGCGATCCGACCAAAGAAGGTGACCACATCGGCCCGCTGGTCAGCCACATCCAGTTTGACCGCGTACAGACCCTTATTCAGGCTGGCATCGATGAAGGTGCGACCCTTCTTGTTGGCGGTGCGGGCAAGCCCGATGGCACCAACGAAGGCTACTATACAAAGCCGACCATCTTTGCCGATGTGAACAACAATATGCGCATCGCGCGCGAGGAAATCTTTGGTCCGGTGGTCTCGATGATCCCGTTTGACACCGAAGAAGAAGCAATCGAGATCGCCAACGACACACCCTATGGACTGGCCGCCTATGTCCAGACCCCGGATGCCAAAAAGGCAGACCGCGTCGCCCGCAAACTGCGCGCCGGCATGGTGTTGCTCAATGGCTCTTCCCCGCTCGCAGGCAGCCCGTTTGGCGGCTACAAACAATCGGGCAACGGTCGCGAAGGCGGCCTGTTCGGCCTGGAAGACTTCATGGAAATCAAGATGATCCACAAACTCTGATTCCATACCAAGACCACATTGCAAAGGCCCCGGCATGTGTCGGGGCCTCTCAGATTCCAGATACCGGTCCGTGCGAACCCTCTTTCCCAACAGATACTTTTGGCATCCATCCCTATCCGTTTGCGCAACAACCCATAACTTTGAATAGTTTACCCTTTCATCACAGACACTTAAAAATTGAAGTGACGTTGAGGAAAGGGACACAAATGATCAAAAAACTCGTCGCACTTGCAACTGCCGCCTTGCTGACGGGCTGTGTGACTGCCGCAGACAAATTTCAAACCGACATGCCTATCGGAACAGTCGTAACAGACAAGGTTTCAACGCCACAGGGAGACGTACTTCTCCCGCCTGGCAAGTGGACTGTTGTTGGCAAAGATCTATTTCGAAACAACAATTACCATCCATTTGGGCAAGTGGCCTTGGCGCAGATTTCTGTGACCAAAGAATTGGATGGTTTGGTCTTTTTCACGACACCACTTGAAAGCCATTTCGGTTATGGCTTCTATGCTACTGGTGCCTGTGATCGTAGGGAAGGCGACCTGTATCACGAAAAGTCATCCAATCAGGAACTAGGCGTTCAGGGATGCTTTTCGGTACGGGATCTAGGAGTTTCGCTCGACGACTCCGACGAAGCTCATCTGACCCAAGCAGATAGCTATCTCGATACCCATAACGTGTATCGGCATGATTCGATGCTATTCAGCGCGTATCGCGTGGTACGCGGGCATAAGCTGCTTGTTGTACAATACGGGTTCAACTATCGACAGCCTACTGGCAACGTAATTCCCGGCTATACCCCAGCGGAAAAGTTCAACTATGACAAGTCTTTCGGACGGGAACTCTGGAAAACGAATTTGGAAACTGTCATCGCTTGGTCAAAAGAGAAAGAAGACACCATTCGATCGACATTCCTGGACTAAGGCGAATACTAAATCCGTAAAGCAAAGGCCCCGGCACGCTCCGGGGCCTTTTCTGTTTCACCGTCACGCGCAGCCCATGAAAGACGTCATGAAGTCGTTACCACATAGGGCTGGTAATGATCGGTTTGGTGACTATAATCCCATCGTTAATCGATAAATTTAGGGGTCCGGACAACGGATCATGACTGGATTGGGAGACCACCTATGAATGCAATGTCCTTTTCCGATATGGGGCTTGCGGCCTTGAAACAGCAGCAGTTTGATGCCGCGATCAATATGCTGCGTCAGGCACTTGGCGAAGACATGGATAATCTTGCGGCCCGTTTCGGGCTGGCACGTGCCCTTCATGAAAAAGGTTCGATCATCGAAGCAATCGGTGAATATCGCACGGTGCTGCAATCTGATGGGGGTCATGAAGACTGCCTGCATCACATTGCACGCGCCCTGTTGCAAAATGGCGATGCACGCAGTGCCTTGAACCATGTTGATATTGTCCTGCGTGGCAAACCAACCGACCCGGAATTTCTGACCCTGCGTGCTCAGGCGCTGATCGCACTTGAACGCTATGAAGCTGCACTTTCCGCGCTGCAATCCGCCGGGCATCACAGCCCAGGCTCTGAAACCATTCACCGCCTCATCGCAAGCTGCTATCGCAGGAACGAGGATTTTGAAAACGAACGCCGTGCAGTCGAACAATTGTTGCGCATCAACCCGTCGTCGCTTAGCGCATCCAACGATCTCGGTGCGATCAACCTGCGTGAAGGTCACCTGATCGCAGCGTTCGAGGCATTCGAACAAATCCTTTCACAAGAATCGGAACACCCGCAGGCGACACTTAATCGCGCCATCGCCCTGACCGTGATGGGCGGTATGGATCATGATGCGATCTGGAACCGGGTGATGGTGGTCTGCGACGCGATCGAGAATCTTGATGAAATCCGCACTGCTGCAGATCAACTGGCAAAGCTGCCTGACAATGCCCGCAAGGGCACGCCAGAGGCAGCAACCCTGATCAGCATGGCCGCCATCAAAGAGATTGATATCTGATCTGGCTCAGGTCCTTCTTCGAGCACTTCCCGAATTCATTCCTGCCCGTAAAGCAGACCGGGCGGGAACTGCATGCCTTGCCCGGCGTTTAATCGTATGATGTCGCTTGCGTTTTCCCTGATCCGGATGGCGCGATACTGTTTGATCTGCCTTTGGTTCAAAAAGGGGGCCTTGCGTCATGGTTCAACGCCTGATCCGCGTCTGGGAATTTCTGGCCTATAGCCTGTGGCTTTCGCCCCTGCTTTTCGCATTGGGCGGGGCGGCAATTGCTGTTGGGGTAATGGCCCTCCCGCAAGAGATCCTGCGCAATAGCCTGCCGGACCTTTTGCCGGGTTTCAGTGAAATCGAAACGGTCCGAAGCCTTCTTGAGACCTTGCTGGCCACCATTGTCACCATGACGACATTTGCCCTGTCGATCACGATGGTGGTTCTGACCCTTGCCGCCGGATCGCTGGGCCCGCGCATGATCCGCAACTTTATGGGCGATAACAAAACCCAGAACGCGCTTGGCATCTTTGTCGGCAGCATCCTGTTTCTGATCACATCGCTTGTGATGATGGGAAGCAATCCGGAAAGCGGACCGGTCCCGCGTCTTGGCGCGACCGTCGGGATTGCGCTTTTTGTTATCAGCGTCTTTGTCCTGATCCTGTTTGTTCATCATCTTGGCCGGTCCATCGTTGCCGATGAAGTCATTCAGCATGTCGGCAAGAACCTTGAAGAAACCATTCAATCGGCCTGCACCACTTTGGCCGCACCAATCAAGGCCGCTGAAAAGGCACAAACCACCCTGCCCGACCCGCAGGACATCACCAAGGATCAGGGCATTTGCATCGGCGCATCAGGATATGTGCAGGGCATCGACTATGAAAAGGTCTGCGAAATCGCCAAGGAGACCGATACCCGCATTTCGCTGGTCATCCGTGCCGGACATCATGTGCTGGCAGGTGACATCGTGGGACAGATCGTGCCTCTGAAACCGGACGGTTCCGGCAAGCGTATCGCCCAATGCCATGCCGATCTCCTTGAGGTGATCATGATCGGCACCCACCGGACTGCGATGCTTGATGTCGAATTTGCGTTGCGCCAGCTGGTCGAGGTTGCCTTGCGCGCCCTGTCGCCTGGTATCAATGATCCGTTCACCGCCATTGCTGCGGTCTATCGCCTTGGCCGTGCGCTGCCCCATGCCATGGAATTCCGCTATCCGGTCGGCATCTGGATTGATGATCATGAAGAGCTCCGCTTAAAAGCAAAGCTATCGGATTTCGACGGCATGCTGGGTGCCGCCTTTGATCAGATCCGTCAGGCTGCAGGCAGCAAACCCGATATCTTGCTGCCGATGGCAGAGGTGCTGGAAAGTCTGATGCGACCGGCCAAGACCGACCAACAACGCGACACATTGCGCACACATGCCCGCATGATCGCAAGTGCTGCGGAACGCAGCGTGCCCGAAGAAAACGACCGCAAAGCTGTGCTCAGGGCCGCAACCCGTGTTCTTCGCCATCAGCAACCGGCCGCAAACGCCGATGACGCCAAAGGCGCATAAACCGCAAGAATGGTCAGGCAATCCTTTTCAATTCCGGGCAGACTGATGCAATCAAGCCGTCAACCAACTCCGTTGAAAAGCGATCCCGATGACAACCTGCCCGAATGATCACTTGCAAACCCGCTTTGCCCGTGTCATCGCCCACATTGATGCCCATGCAGACCGCCAGTTGGACTTGGCAGAACTGGCCGGGATTGCGGCTTTTTCGCCCTTTCATTTCCACCGCCAGTTCGCCGCCCTGTTTGACATCACTGCAACCCACTATATCCGGTTGGTTCGGATATATCGTGCGGCCCACAGTCTTTTGTTTCGCAAAGATATCCCGATCACCGACATCGCCTTTGACGCCGGGTATGAGAATGCGGAGTCCTTCTCGCGCGCGTTTCGCAAGCTCCATGATCAAAGCCCGTCAGACTTTCGCAGCCATCCCGACTGGGATAACTGGCAAGCCCCCTATGCCAAACTTCAACAGATTCGGAGGAACACGATGACCGGCACGGAATCTGATAACGTCACCATCATCGAATTCCCGGAAACCCGAACCGCCTGCATGGATCATATTGGCTCGCCGGCCCGGATTGGCGAGACCATCCAGCGCTTTATTGCCTGGCGCAAGATCCATCATCTGCACCCGTCAAAACACGCAACCTTCAATATCCTCTGGTGCAACCCCGAAGACACTCCAGCCGATGAATTTCGCATGGGCCTTGCCGTTGCCACCGATCAGGAATTTTCAGATGAAGACAACAAAAAGGGTTTCTATTCCCAAACCCTGCCCGCCGGACGCTATGCAAAACTGCGCCATATCGGCAGCGACCAGACATTACGCGACAGTGCGCTTGCGCTTTATCGTGACTGGCTACCGCACAGCGGTGAAACACCGGGTGACTTTCCGCTGATTTTCCAACGGATCGCGTTTTATCCAGACGTCGCCGAACATGAGGCGATTACAGATATTCTTTTGCCACTGGCGTGACTGATAATCATCAGACAAAACAAAAGGGCCCCGTTTGGGGCCCTTTTTATTCTTCATACTTTTGTGGCTGAGATCGCTTATCCCGCGATATGCGCCTCGATCGCGGCCAGTGCGGCATCCGCCTGCGACGGATCAGAACCGCCGCCCTGGGCCATATCCGGACGACCACCGCCGCCCTTGCCGCCAAGCTTCTCAACACCGATGCGCACAAGGTCAACTGCGCTGTATTTGTCTTTAAGGTCTTCGGTCAGACCAACAACGATGGAGGCCTTGCCACCGTCACCGGACACAAGTGCAACAATGCCCGACCCCATCTGTTCACGGAGTTCGTCGACCATGCCTTTGAGTTCCTTGGCCGGAATACCGTCAAGCGAACGCAGTGCCAGTTTGACACCGTTGACTTCCTTGAAGGCATCGCCACCCGACGTCGCGCCCGAGCCAGCAGTTGCCAGCTTCTTGCGCAGATCGGAGACTTCGCGTTCCAGACGACGACGTTCTTCCTGCAGTGCCTTAACACGTGCCGGGACATCTTCCGGAACAGCTTTCAGATCCGCAGCAACAGTAGCCAGAACGTTTTCACGTGCCGACATGTAGTTGGCTGCATCCGCACCGGTCAGTGCTTCGATGCGGCGCACACCGCTTGAAACAGCACCTTCGGAAACGATCTTGAACATGCCGATATCACCGGTGCGCTTTACATGCGTACCGCCGCAAAGTTCAAGCGAATAGGCATGTTCATTGGCAACAGGTTCGCCCATCGACACAACGCGGACTTCATCGCCGTATTTTTCGCCAAAAAGCGCCATCGCGCCCAGCTCAATCGCCTCGTCCGGGGTCATCAGACGGGTGGTGACTTCGCTGTTTTCGCGGATCAGGCTGTTCACGTCAGCTTCGATCACGGCTGCTTCCTCTGCCGTGACGGCCTTGGGATGCGAGATATCAAAACGCAGACGATCAGCCGCGACCAAGGATCCCTTCTGGGTCACGTGATCACCAAGATGCTTGCGCAGTACAGCATGCAAAAGGTGGGTGGCCGAGTGGTTGGCACGAAGGCTTGAACGGCGGGCATGATCGACGCGGAATTCCGCGGCATCGCCGACCTTGACGTCGCCCTCGGTCACCTTGCCAAGATGCACATGCAAAGCACCAAGCTTTTTCTGGGTGTCGGTGATTTCGATGATCGCACCGTTTTCGGTCTTGATCACACCGGAATCGCCCTGCTGACCACCGGACTCCCCAAAGAAAGTCGTCTGGTTGGCAATCACGGCAACTTCATCACCCGCAGATGCGGATTTGACTTCGGCCCCGTCCTTGATCAGTGCGGTAACAACACCCTCGGCGGTTTCGGTTTCATAGCCAAGGAACTCGGTCGCGCCATCACGGTCATTGATGTCAAACCAGACTTCCTCGGTCGCAGCTTCGCCCGACCCGGACCAGGCGGCACGTGCCTTGGCTTTCTGTTCTTCCATGGCGGAGGTGAAACCGTCTTCGTCGATGCCGATTTTACGTTCTTTGAGCGCATCAGCCGTCAGATCAAGCGGGAAGCCATATGTGTCATACAGCTTGAAGGCGACTTCACCCGAAAGGGTCGCGCCAGCATCCATGCCATCGGTGGCGTCATCAAGCATCTTGAGGCCGCGATCGAGCATGGTTTTAAAGCCCTGCTCTTCGAGCTTGAGCGTTTCTTCGATCAGCGCCTGTGCACGGACCAGCTCCGGGAAGGCACCGCCCATTTTGCGAACCAGCGACGGGACCAGTTCATACATCACCGGGTCCTGGGTTCCGATCATGTGCAGGTGACGCATCGCGCGGCGCATGATGCGGCGCAGAACGTTACCGCGACCGGCATTGGACGGCAGAACGCCATCGGCGATCAGGAAGCTGGTGGAACGCAGATGGTCGGCAACCACGCGGTGCGACACATTATGCGGGCCATCCGGATCGGTATTGGTGGCGTCAGCCGATGCTTCGATCAGCGCGCGCATCAAATCGATGTCATAGTTGTCGTGTTTGCCCTGCAGAACAGCCGCAATGCGTTCCAGGCCCATGCCGGTATCGATGGACGGCTTTGGCAGATCGACACGATCACCATTTGCCATCTGCTCGTACTGCATGAAGACGAGGTTCCAGATTTCAATGAAACGGTCACCGTCTTCTTCCGGGCTGCCCGGAGGACCACCCCAGATGTGATCGCCATGGTCAAAGAAGATTTCCGAGCACGGACCACACGGACCGGTATCACCCATCGACCAGAAGTTATCCGAGGTCGGGATACGGATGATGCGATCATCGGTCAGACCGGCGATCTTTTTCCAAAGAGCATGTGCCTCGTCATCGGTGTGATAGACCGTGACCAGAAGCTTGTCGGCCGGAAGACCGTATTCCTTGGTGATCAGGTTCCAGGCAAATTCAATCGCGTTTTCCTTGAAATAGTCGCCAAACGAGAAGTTGCCGAGCATTTCAAAGAAGGTGTGATGGCGGGCGGTATGACCGACATTTTCAAGGTCGTTATGCTTGCCTCCGGCGCGCACGCATTTCTGCGAGGTCGCGGCACGCGAATAATCGCGGTGTTCCTGACCGGTGAAAACGTTCTTGAACTGAACCATCCCGGCGTTGGTGAACATCAGGGTAGGGTCATTGCGCGGCACCAGCGGGCTGGAAGAAACGACTTCGTGGCCGTTCTTGCGGAAGAACTCCAGAAACGTGGTGCGGATATCGTTAACGGTCTGCATATCTCTCCAACCCGGAAAACGCGGAACAACTGCGTCCGCCATGCTGGCGAACGGACTGCCCTATTTAGCGGCTCGGCCCTGCCCTGTCCAGTCAGGCGAAAGGAGTCCGGGGCATTTGCCCCAAGTTTTCCAGAAATTGGCGATCAGATGGCTTTTAATCTGCTTTTGCTGACCCGAAATTCACCACCCTCAAGGCAGAAATGTGAATCGGTCGCGGTTCATTGCCGCAACAAACCCGGCCGGTTCAAACCCAAGCCCCAAAAGCAGTTTGCGCGATGCGACGTTCTCAGGATGAGCAAAGGCCGTTAACTCCTTGATTGGCGTCATGTCACGCGCATGTTCAAGTGCGGCCATCGCCAGTTCCCGACCAAATCCCTGACCCCACGCCGCCGGGACCAGGTAATAGCCAAGTTCCGGTCCCCAGCCGGGGTCAAACGGATCGGTATAAAGCCCGCCCCAGCCGATGATACGGCCCGTCTTGCGCAGCCGCACAACCCATGGTGCAAACCCGTCGCGACGCCGGAACCATTCATGCACCAACACACGCTTGCGACAGGCCGCAAAGCTTTCATCGCACTGGGTGAAGCGCATGGCTGTGCTGTCACCAAGGAAGGCATAAAGATCGGGGATGTCGGCCAGCCGCGCGCCACAGAGCTCAAGACGTTCTGTATAAAGCGGGGCTGCAGGAACGTGTGCCGTTTTCGGACTAGTCGTTTGCACTGTCCTGAATCGTCTTGCCAAGGTTTTCCATATCGCGCCCGAACCCTTCGGCGGTTTCACAGGCACCAAGGGCAAGACCAAAGCCAAGAACCATCAGGATGGCGAAAAGACGCTTTGTGATCGTTTCCATCTTTGCTGAATGCTCCATTCAAGTCCGAATATCGGGCATTGTGCCCGGCTTGTTATTTATTGCAATAGTTTGGCGCGCCACGCATACGCGTGCAACTGTTATCAAGACGGTCAGGTTTGGCCCAAACGCAGAAAGGACGCCATTTTGGCGTCCCTTTTATAAAGCGTTGCTCGTATCGCAAATTTGTAAATGCCTCAATCAGATGGCTTGATCAAACGGGCGGACGACGGCCGCGGAATGCGTTGACCACAAGGGAAATCACAAACAGCACGATAAAGACGAAGAACAATATCTTGGCAAAGCCAACGAAGGCCCCGGCAAGTCCGCCAAAGCCAAGAACGGCGGCGATCAGTGCCAAAACCAAGCAGAATAGTGCCCAACCTAACATGTTCTTATCTCCTTTTTCGGTGTTCGCTGACACACCATTGGTGCAACCTGTTCAGGTGCAGCCAAATGGTCTGTCAGCAACACAAGCAAGGACCGATCTATCAATCAGCTTCTTCCTGAATGGCTTCGCCAGCATCTTCGACGTCTTCGCCAAAACCTTCGGCGGTTTCACAGGCAGCAAGGCCAAGGCCCATGCCCGAAATCATCAGGATCGCGAAAAGCTTTTTCATCGTGTTCGACATGATCTTTCTCCTGTTTGCTCTTGTTGATGCTCACAGGATTTCAAACGACAACAACCGTGAATTGTTCCGGTGACGGTTTTTCAATGTATTCTTTTTATCAACACACCCCCTTGGAAAGGCCCATTTTTCCGGGGAATTTTCCCAATCGTGATCATTTTGGGGCAGGAGCAAACGCGAAGACCAATCTTGATCCCCCGCGCCCGTCTTGGTGTTAACCGGTCACTTCACGATGCACCGGGATCAAGCGAAAGAAAGCGACTGATTTCATCAATAATCTGGCGATGGATCAGGGCGCGGTCCGTGCCTTCGGGGTCTGAACAGATTGGGTCATCTTCCATCTTTGCCAAAAATTCGGCCGCCCCCGCATTGCATTCACCAAGGAAGGTCAGATGATCGGCCGGGGCAAAAACCGCATAGGACGGGTTATCCAACTTGCCCAAAAGGTTACTGCCAGTCTCCGTAATATCTGCTGCCTTCCAGCCATGTTCGCGCCCGAGACGGATAAACAGCAAATCCGGATCAACATCATCAAGACTGGCGTCATTAACCGCAAATGTCATGCCCGGCTCGATCGCAATGAATTTTGATATGCGGGGGTCTTTTGATCCAGCTTCAAAATCCGCGGGCAGTTGATCAAGACGTACGCCGCCCTTTTGCAGGAAGGCGCAATCCTGAACCGTCGTGCCGAACCGTTGGCAATATTCGCGATAGGCATCACGATCAAAGCGCATCCCGGCAAGGTTCAGCACCGTCGCCCCGCCAAGCGAAAAGCCCGCCGCCGCGATGCGATCAGGATCGATATATGGTTCGAACTCCGGGTGTGAGAGAAGCTGATCAAGGGCGGCATGAAGGTCCATCGCACGCGGGCCGAGCTCTGGCTGGCGGCGCGGCGATGAGTCACCCGATGTGCTGCCGGGGTGATTGACCGCAAGCACCATGGCCCCGCGAAGCGCCAGTTCCGACGATAACCAGCCAATCGCGTCCATGTTCCCGCCCGAACCGTGCGACAGCAAAATCAGGGGATGTTTGCCAGGCGCAACAGCCGCGCCGATATAGGCATCCGTGCTTTTCCAGATCGCACTTTGATTGACCGGGGCGCGATAGATGAATGTATCGGCAGGATACCAGATGGATGCCGCAACCGGACGCGAACGATGGGCAGCATCAACATCAAATCGATCATATCCTGCCAGATCACCACCAGCATGGGCCGGCATGGACCCGAGGGTTGCGAGAATGCCAACGGCAACAACAAGTGCAGAAGTTACGTGTTTCATGATTTCAATCCGTGTTCTAAGTTTCACGGACATCAAATTGCACCTGCCTTGCGGTTTGTGGCGTCCTCGAACCGGTTTCAGGACGTGCAAAACCGGTTTTGGGACATGATCGTCTGGATAGCGCCGCCACCATGATTGCATTACCCGTTCCCTTGATTGTTGCCCTACTGCTGGTTTTCCTGTTCGTTCGCTCTGTGCTGTTTGAAAAAACCACGCCGTTGCTGGGGGCTCTTTTGCTGGCCTGTGCAGTTCAAAGTGTCGTCGTTTCCATCGTTCATTATTACGGCGTGACGGAATTGCGCCTTGTTCAGCCGATCACCGCATCCGTGATCCCGGCTTTGGCATGGGTCGCGTTTCTTGAAGGCGGCGTGCACCAGCGTTTTCAGCGCAGCGATATCTGGCATCTTGCCGCCCCGATCGTGATGGCCGGGGTGGTGACGATCGCGCCAATGCTGATTGATGCGCTTCTGGGGGGATTGTTTGTCGGGTACGGGCTTGCAATTCTTCTGGTCTTGCACCGTCAGCGCAATGAACTGGCCCACACGCGTCTGGCATCCGGTCCGGTCCCGGCCTTGATCTGGCGGGTGATTGCCATTGCCCTGATCATCTCGGCAGCAAGTGACGCCCTGATTTCCGCGACCCTGCAACTGGGCGCAAAGGACGCACCGGGCATTATCCTGAGCATCTTCTCGTCGCTGGCCTTGCTCGCCATCGGCTTTTTGGCCCTGTCACCCGCGATTGCGCTGGCGCAGGATGATGATCAGCAAGGACAGACCGAGCCGGACACCGGAAATCATGATCCCGATATTCCGGTTACAGAAATCATGGAACAGCTGGAAGAACTGGTCAGCCGCGAGAAGCTTTATCTTGATCCGGATCTGACGCTGGCGCGCATCGCACGGCGTTTGGGATATCCGCTTAAACAGGTTTCAACGGCGATCAACGCGGTTACTGGCGAAAATGTGTCGCGCTATATCAATAAATACCGGATCGACCATGCCTGTCGCGCACTTGACGCCGGCGAGAATGTCACCAACACCATGCTGGCAAGCGGCTTTAACACCAAGTCGAACTTCAATCGCGAATTCCTGCGGATTACCGGCAAAACACCAAGCCAGTGGCAGCAAAAATCGTCCCCATAGTCCCACATGTGGGCAACGCGACCTGTTGGCGTAAATGAACAAAGAAAAAGGCGGGACCAATGTTGATCCCGCCTTTTTGCAATCCGTTCGAAAGATCAATCAGATCAATCGTCGTTGACCGGATCATCCTCGCTCATGTTGGTCATGGCTTCGGCGATCAGACCGGCGCTCTCGCGAATGCTGGTTTCGATCTCCTTGGTCATTTCCGGATTTTCGCGCAGGAAGTTCTTGGCGTTCTCGCGGCCCTGACCGATACGGGTCGAGTTATAAGAGAACCAGGAACCGGATTTCTCGACGATGCCAGCCTTGACACCAAGATCAAGGATTTCACCCATCTTGGAAACGCCTTCGCCATACATGATGTCGAATTCGACCTGCTTGAATGGCGGGGCCATCTTGTTTTTGACGACCTTGACGCGCGTCTGGTTGCCCACGACCTCGTCACGGTCCTTGATCTGACCAATACGGCGAATATCAAGACGGACAGAGGCATAGAATTTCAGCGCGTTACCACCGGTGGTGGTTTCCGGGCTGCCAAACATTACACCGATCTTCATACGGATCTGGTTGATGAAGATGACCATGCAGTTCGACCGCGAAACGGAACTGGTCAGTTTACGCAGCGCCTGGCTCATCAGGCGGGCCTGCAGACCCACGTGGGTATCACCCATTTCACCTTCGAGTTCAGCACGCGGCACAAGGGCCGCAACCGAATCGACGACCAGAACATCAATCGCACCCGAACGTACCAGCGTGTCGGCAATTTCAAGCGCCTGCTCACCCGCGTCGGGCTGGGAAATCAGCAGCTCATCGGTGTTTACACCCAGCTTGCGCGCATAGCTTGGATCAAGTGCGTGTTCGGCATCGACAAAGGCACAGGTCCCGCCAAGCTTCTGGGCTTCGGCGATGGTATGGAGTGCGAGCGTGGTTTTACCGGAACTTTCCGGGCCATAAATTTCGACGATACGGCCACGCGGCAGACCGCCAATGCCCAACCCGATATCAAGACCGAGCGAACCGGTTGAAATTGCGGAGATATCAACGGCGCTTTCCCGCTGACCCAGCTTCATAATCGAACCTTTGCCAAATGCCCGTTCGATCTGCCCAAGGGCGGCTTCGAGTGCCTTCTGCTTATCCATAGTATCCTTATCCACCAAATGCAGCGCGGTCTGAATCATTGCTCGAACTCTCTTATTCCACAGGGCCGGGTTGGATGCAACGCAGGCGGTTCCCCGGACCTAGATGCGGAACGCCACCGCTAGACTGTCTTGCCTGTTGCCGCGGCCTGCCACCGCGTTCTCATCAACAAAACAATTGAGAACATAATGCGAACATTCTCACAAAACTTCAGATGTTGCAAGTTTGTTCTCATTTATCCATTTATCAAGCAGGAAAGCCAACGCCGTTTGCCTTCCCAAGAGCTGTCGCGTCCGGGGCAAATCCTGCACAAACAGGGATCGGGCAGCCGTTTAACCAGATCATGGCAATGGCACCGGCACCTCCCACAAGGCAGGCTGAACAATTGGCGTCGCAAGAATTGGACGCCATGCACATTTATTTGGATTCTCGGCACATTGTATTCCGGCAGGCAGGCAGTATGCTTCTCGCATCGCGTCCCAAACGCGTATCCCTCAGGGGATGGGAGGCGCAGCTGTCAAATGCCTTGCGGTTTTAGAGCCATCGCACGGCGTCCTCAGACAGCGCCCTCCCGGCCACTGGGCGCTGCCACGCCTGAAAATCAGGTCGAAATTTTCAGATGTTCGTGCTTGTGCGGGTGACCTTCGTGATCACCGCCATGGTGATGGGTCTCGACATGAAGCTCTCCCGGTACGGAGTAAAGCTGCCCATGTCGCACACCGGGTTGTGCCAATACCTTGTCTGCAAACGCACGAATTTCGGAAAGGCGTCCGCGCAAGGTCACGCTTTCAAGACAGGTATCATGATCAATGTGGAAGTGAACCGTGGAGACGGTCAGATTGTGGTGTTCGTGCTGTGTGCTCATTAAACGCGATGCCAGCATGCGTTCTTCGTGATCATAAACATAGTTCAGAACCGCAATCCCGACCCCGTCGGCATTTTCTTCCAACTTGGTGTTTTGAAGCTTTTCACGAATCAGATCGCGAAACCCTTCGGACCGATTGGTGTACCCCCGATGATCCAAAAAAGCGTCAAACGCCTCCATCAGATCGTCTTCAATCGATACGGTCACGCGGGTCATATTGACTACCTTTCAAAATCAACGGCTTGACGAGTATGATCTTTTTTGAAAAATTCATACCCGACATTGTTCTCCCATAAAACCAATTTCCCAAAGGATCGCAAATGTTTCAATCAAAGTTCGCAGCCAGCATGGCGATTGGTGCGGCAACATTCCTGATCGGCATGTCGGCAAGCGCCCATGAATTCATGGCAAGCCACACCCCTGCGAACGCAAAACCGGGCGAGAATGCGACACTTGTTCTTGATTCTACCCATCAGTTTGGTCTTCCCGAAGAAGCAGAAGGCGTGAATGATGTCCGCGCCACACTGATCACCGCCGATGGCACGAACGACATTGCGATTTCCCAAAATGACGACGCTCCCAACCTGATCGGCAGTTTTGAAATTCCCAATGCAGCCAGCTGGATTGCCGCGCATCGTCTGGGTGTTGTCTGGTCACAAACCCCTGATGGCTGGCAGGCTGGGGGTGCTGACAAGCACCCGGACGCCATTGCATCGACCCGCTATGAAAAGTTTGCCAAACTTCTGGTTGGCGGCGAAAGCACTTCTGATTTTGTCACCAAACCGATTGGCGACATGCTTGAAATTGTCCCGCTCAGCGACCCGCGTGACACCGGGGTTGGCGAGGATGCAGAATTCCGGATTCTGCTAAACGGCCACCCGTTGACGACATCGGTGCTGGCAACCTACGGCGGATTTACCGAAACACCGTCCTCCTGGGCCTATGCGACCGAAACACTCAGCACTGAAGATGGCAGCGGTATTGCCAAGATCCGGGTTTCTGCCCCGGGTTTGTGGATTGTGCGTGTCGCAGCCGATATGCCCGATGCCGAGGAAGGCGTTGGCAACCATAACCTCCGCGCGACTCTTTCCTTTGCCGTTGATGAATGATGATGGCACGGATCGCCTTTTATCACCTTTTGGTTCTGATGGCCCTGCTGATTGCGGGGCCATTGGCCACTTCGACATCGGCCCATGCCCATGGTGCTGGTTGGCAGGTCGAAGACAGCGCCCAAACAAAGACCTATGGTTTCCGATATACTGACGGATCCCCGATGGCCTTTGCCGAGGTTGTTGTCACAACCAA
The DNA here is from genome assembly GCF_001613795.1 of Thalassospira sp. MCCC 1A01148. Lineage (GTDB taxonomy): Bacteria > Pseudomonadota > Alphaproteobacteria > Rhodospirillales > Thalassospiraceae > Thalassospira. Next base: position 45,022 of record NZ_LPVZ01000018.1, on the reverse strand, counting down.
GGACGGCAAGGTCTGGCAAAAGGCGCGTACGGACCGGATCGGTCAGTTCTCCCTTGGGCTTGGCAGCACAACGCCACAAGATGCGCCAAGTGAACTCCACCTCAAGGTGGCCGATGGCATGGGGCATGTTGTGCAATTGACTTATCAACCAACCGATACCACTGCCGTTCCGGCGGGCGGCCAGAAAGCTGCTGGCGCGTCGGCAATGACCGCAACGACCATCCAGGGCACACCCGCCCTGTTTGATTTGCCGCTTTGGGCAAGCATCCTGTTTGGCTGCAGCATCCTCGCCAACCTGTTTGGCGGGCTTTTGCTTTGGCAGCGTCGCCAGATCGCCCGGAAACCGTCGGACTGATCAGGGCATAAACAGCAAGGCCACCCCGCCAAACGCAAGGCACGTTCCTGCCACGGCCTGAAACCCGACAGGCTTGCGCAGGATCAGGCCTTCATAGACGATCAGAATAACCGGCGGCAGCGCCATCAGGGTTGAGGCAATACCGACATTGGCATTTTGAACCGCCAGCATCGAAAGCCACACACCGATGGCAGGCCCGACAAGGGCGCCTAGCAACAGCCATTTGCCAACATCCGGCGCGATACAGGCCGTAACAGTCCGACGCACCCGGCCAAGGATGACCGCCAGTCCCCACATGGCAATCACCGCGACCAGTGTTCTGATCCAGGTCGCGGAAAGAGCGGAATAACCATCGATCAAAGCATATTTCGCGGTGATCAGATTTGCGACCTGCCCGACCGCGCCACCCAGACCAAACAAAATGCCAATGACGTAATTGCGCCCCTCAAGCCCGATCGGCCGGCCCTTTTTGCCAAGAATGACAATCAAGACCCCGCCCACACCGCATGCAATTCCGGTGATTTCAATCGGTCGAAGTGTTTCATCAAACAGGATCCAGGCCAGAATCGCGCCCATGATCGGGACCGTCGACATCAACAACATCGACAGTCGCGCCCCAATCAGAACAAAGGCCTGAAACAGCATGGCATCACCAATCACCAGCCCCAGCACCGAGGAAAGCGACAACCAGCCAAGCTGTTCCCACGTGACGGCGTTTGGCCATGGCTGCCCTTCAAGTATCCAGTGCAAAAAGGTCAGACAAAAGATCGAACATGCCAGACGTCCACGGTTGACGGTTTGTGCACCGGCCTTGCCGCCAACATTGGAAAAAATCATGCTCGATGTCGCCCAACAGAGCGCAGCAGTTAGGGCGGCAGCTTCGCCAAACAGGGGGATCATGGGGCGTTTCCAAAAAATGGTTTGTCTGTCCGACTTTGATGCCGGTTATGAGTGCAGGCCGTGGTGACGCATACCTGCCTCTGTCATACAGCGAAGTTTTACATCATTTGCAATGGATTTTATTACCCGGCAAAGACGCAAGCTTCCATTGGCCGACATGTCTTAGGCCGCATAACGGAAAATAGACTGATCAGATGATGGTCTTGATGAAGGTCTTGAGGGCGCAACACAGCGGCCAGACGGTGTTTGATGTTTATCGATCGTAGATATCAAGAGCCTGAAAATCAGATTGGTTCAGCACACGCGTGATTTCTGGCAGATATTTTTCGTTCTTTTTTGCGAGCCAAAGATAGGCACGGCCGTGTCTGACCAGGGTTCTGGTCGCAAAAACCAATTGCGCCTCATACTGTCTCAGATTATTGCTTTCGATCAGAAACGCATCCAGACGACCTCTTAGAAACATATCAACGACGATGTCATATGAAGGTAAAAAGATCCGGTTGATATGCGCGCCAGAGGCCTCCAGCGACCATTTCGTGCCACGCCGAAGCCCCAATGTCACGGCACCAAGATCATCAATCGATGTGATGGTGGGATCAGAGGTTACCAACATCCCATCACCGGATATCAGCGGGACCGGAACCATTACTGCCTTGCCGCCGACATACGGCGCAAACTCCGGCAACCTTGGAAAATCGCCGTCAATCTGACCACTCAGAAGCATAGTCTCTGAACGACTTGCAGGCATATATTGTACTGAAAGGCAGGGGTCATGACCGACAAAGATGTGTTCGAGCTTTTCACCGACTTCTCTGCCGATGGCATCTTCAAGGCCAGCCAGTTGCAAACACGGTTGTGCTCTTACTGAAATTGGCTGCCCGATGAGAATCACAAGGGCAATCAACACACTAGCGGTACCGAACAACCGCATAAAGCGGACTCCAAGCCTGATCTGAAACATTAGATAAGATGATACAATTTCAACTTATCAGATCAGGTCTGGAGATTCACGACTTTGTTTCGGTTCCCGTTTCCGGTTCCAGCGAAGCTCGGAAAAGGTATGTTCCGCGATTGAATTGCGGCAACAGGGCCTCGTATTCCTTACGAAGCCAGCTGTATGTCGTATGGGCTTCGAGTTCGATCGTGCGATAGCCCTCAGGCACACCTGAACTTTGATTAAGGGAGAAATCGTCAATCAACAGTCCGTCCAGCCGCCCAAGGCGCAACATTCGCAACATCATGTCCGCCCCACCGGGAACCATCACGATATCGGCAAGGCCAACCAGTTCCTGTTTGCCACGATCATCACCAAGCCATACCCCGATCTCCTTGTCTTTAAGATCGCTTAATGCATGGATCGTTGTATCTGCGGTGATCAGCACGTTTTTGGGACGCCCGACCACGACTCCTCCGGCGACAAGCGGCACGCCGGCGGATTGTTGAATGGTATCCCCGCTGGCAAACACGCCATCAATTTCACCGCGCTTCAGCGAAACCGCCGTCCGCTTGTTGGGCAGCCAAACCGGCTGAACACACAAGCCCGCCTCGGCCATTGCCGCGCGATATCGTTCGGCAGAACGGTCATGGTCCGCCATTTCCGGCAGGGCAATCTTGAGACAGACTTCCTCATCGGCACGTGCCGATGGCAAAAGTTCAAATGAAAGGAAAAGCGCCGTCAGAAGAATGACAGCAAACATCCACGAGCGAACGATCGCATTTGGCTTGCGAAGCGCCATGTTAATACCCCCAAGGCAACATCAATCCCAATCGTTGTGGGACAGGTTGCTTTACCTTCCTGATTGCCCGCCGTCATTTAAATGCGGTCGGGTCATTATCATTGATTATTAGGTTCGGCTTTTGCCGTTATGGGAAAAACTATAAGCGCAATCCAAAAGCCCCTGCAAGCGCCTGTTTATCTCCAGGATAAGGCAAACGTATAGGTTTTGATGATCATCTAAGTCGCGCATGTTTCCACACGACAAGCGCCCGACGAAACCGATATTTGCAAATCCCGATTTGGCGGGCAAATGCGCACATCAAAGGCCAACGTCATTACTGATGACTGAAGCGTATCAGACGCCCTATTGGGCAAGCGCGGCAAGAAAGGTGCTGGTAGCCCGGTCGAACTGCGGCTTGAGTTGGGCATACTCTGCTTTTAGCCAGCTATGAACTTCGAAATGATCAACTGTGATGGCCTTGTACCCGTCCGGTATGCCCCCGGAGGTCCCGAGCGAATAGGCATCAAGCAGCATGGCATCTATTCGCCCTTCGGCCAGCATTTCCTGCAACATTGATGCGCCGCGTGGAACTTTGACAACGTTCGGATAGTCTCCCAACAGCTTGTCACACCATGTCGCGCCAATCGGCACGCCGAGCACCTCGTCACCAAGGTCTTCGATACCTTTGACGGGACCATCTCGCACAATCAGATAGCCGTTTAGCGCCCCCAACAGTACGTCCCCGCGCACCATCGCGACATTTGCCTCACGGGGCAAATCATCCCGTGCAGCGAAAACACCATCAATCCTGCCAAGGCGCAGGGCATAAACAGCCCGGACCTGAGGATACATACGGGGATAAACGCAAAGCCCCTCGTCCTTCATAACCTGATGATAAAGATCGATTTTCCATTGATCGGCAAGGATTTCCGGCATCGCGATCCGAAGGCATCTTTGCTCGGCACTGGCAGAAGGCAAAAGCCCAAAGGACAGCAGCAGGGCAACAAAGCCAATTGTTGCGAGCACGCAAATTTTGACAAAACGATACTTTGAATTGCGCACCATACAGCCCCCACGGCAGTTTCATTATTCTTGTTATGCCGCCCCCGAAGTTTCTTGATTCAATCTTATCGGGATTAATTTTTTTCGGGTCAGTTGCCCCTTTTGGGAAGACGATACGTGGGAATATTTGGTTTGACCAGCACGAAACACGCCGTTTGGCCAAACCCGCCGAAATACGCTGGCCCAACAAGGGTCAGGTGCAGGATTCCATGGATTGAGAAAAGACCCGCGAACGTGAATTGCCAACCACGAACATTGCGTTGGCAAACAAAACCCGATGCCAAGGGAACAAGCAAGCCTGCCAGTAGTTACATCATCAAGCCTTATCTGTTTGTGGAAAGTCGTATATGCCCTTTGACCTTGGCCAGCAGTCGCTTGGCATGATTGTGCTGACCTTTGCAGTTTGCACGCTGATCATCGGTTTTGCCGGAACCCGCCTTGCGGGGGTGGCGGTCAAGTTGGCCGAACGCACGGGCATGGGGCAAATCATCGCCGGGGCGCTGTTTGTTGGCATGTCGACCAGTCTTCCGGGCAGTGTCCTCTCGGTTACCACCGCCTGGCAGGGGCATACCGATCTTGCCATTGGCAATGCGCTTGGCGGGATTGCGGCCCAAACGACGTTTTTGGCGATTGCCGATCTGTTTTACCGCAAGGGCAATCTTGAACATGCCGCTGCCAGCGCAACCGGCCTTGCGCAAACGACATTGCTTGTCAGCATGCTTTCCGTGCCGGTTCTGGCCTATGCCGGACCGGACTGGACTTTTTTCCATATTCATCCGGCATCCATCCTGTTGTTCATTATTTACGGGTTTGGCCTGAGTCTGTTGTCGGAGATCCGCGACGAGCCGATGTGGCACCCCAAGAAAACCGACCTGACCGAAGAAGATGCCAAACAGGATGGACATGACAGTCACCCGGAAACCAGCGCAAGACTGTGGGCCGAATTCCTTGCCTTTGCCCTGCTAACGGCGGTTGCCGGTCACATTATCGGTCAAGCTGGCCTTGCCATTGTTGCCAAAACAGGGATCAGCGAGACCGCAGTTGGAACTTTCCTGACGGCGATTTCAACGTCCTTCCCAGAATTTGTCTCGGCCATTGCGGCAGTGCGCATTGGTGCTGTTAATCTGGCGGTCGGGGACATTATCGGCGGCAACGCCTTTGATGTGCTGTTTCTGGCGGCATCTGACATCGCCTATCGCGAAGGGTCAATCTATGCCGCCTTTAGCAATCAGCACCTGTTCACCATCGCGTTGGTTATCCTGATGAGCGGCGTGTTGCTGTTGGGCATGCTCAACCGCGAGAGACGCGGCATGGGCAATATCGGCTGGGAAAGTGTGGCGATGCTGGCCCTTTATGGGGCGTCGATCTTTTATCTGGCAGGCTAAACGTCACAACATTGACCGGCCGGTTCTCATCGCCTTGTGACCACGCAGAAATATTTGCATTCCAAATGCGCATTTTTATCTGTAGAATGAATTCATGCAGTTAAACCGTTTCACTGACTATGCCCTTCGCGTCATGATGCACTTGGCCGCCGCCAACGGACGCCTCATGTCGACACGCGAAATAGCCGACTTGCATGGTGCCAAATACAACCATCTCGCCAAGGTCACGCAGTGGCTGGCCAATGAAGGTTATATTGAGACAATCCGGGGACGCAGCGGCGGGATCGCCCTGGCAAAACAGCCTGATCAAATTTGCATCGGCACACTCGTCCGCAAACTTGAAAGCCAGACTGCCCTTGTCGAATGCATGCGTGAAGATCGCGGCAATTGTCGGCTGTCAGTTGCCTGTGGCTTGGCGGTTGTCCTGAAAGATGCAGAAGAATCGTTTTTCAGAACCCTGGATCAGGTCACGCTGGCGGATGTTTTGAAACGTCAGAGCGGCATGTTTGATCTTTTGATCAGCATGAACGCCAAATAAGTCACTTCATATCAAATCACTAGACTGCAACCGCTCAGTTTGAAATGCGATGTCATAAAATTGGTATTTACAATGCATATTTATAGTTATATATGCATTTAGAATACTTATTAAGAGGTCGTCATGAAACATGTTGATGAGTTCCCCCCGCAAAGGATCACAGAACTGTTGTCGGTATTCTACGGACGCGTGCGCAAGGACCCCGAACTTGGGCCGGTCTTTGATGACATTGTTGAAGATTGGGACGAACACCTCGCCCGCCTCGAAGACTTCTGGTCGTCACTGATGCTGGCATCCGGGCGCTACAAGGGAAATCCGCTTGTGATGCATACGCTGCATTCCGACCGGATTACCCCGAACATGTTTGATCGCTGGCTTGCAATATGGACAGCCACCACCGACGAATTGCTGTCCCCGGAAGTGGCCATGATCATGCAGACCAAGGCCCGGCGCATCTCGTCTCGCCTAAAGGCGGTCATGTATGAACCGTGTCACGGACACCAGCATGCCGATATTCATCCCTGACACAAAACCGGATCAGCGTCTTCAAGACGCCTGACTGAGCTTGCCTCCGTCACGTTTTCGCATCGTGACCGGCACTTCGTCCGAAGTGCCGAACCGTTACCCTTGTCTTTAACCGAAGCCTGAAAAGAGATTTTGCAATGTCAAACCCCCTTTCTCCACGCACCATCGAACTGGTAAAATCAACCGTCCCGGCCCTCTCCGCGCGGGGCAGCGACATCACAACGGTGATGTATGGAAAACTGTTTCAGGATGACCATATCCGGGCGCTTTTTAATCACTCCAACCAAGGTGATAACGGATCACAGGTTCATGCCCTGTCAGGCGCGCTCATTGCCTATGCACAGAATATCGACAAACTTGATGCGCTGGTTCCGGTCGTTGAACGCATTGCCCACAAACATATCGGCTATCATATTCTGCCCGAACATTATGACTATGTAGCCCGCGCACTTCTTGCTGCCATTGAAGAAGTCCTTGCACCCGATATCACGCAAGAGGTTCTTGAGGCTTGGGGAGAAGCATATTGGTTTCTTGCCGATATCCTGATCAATCGTGAAGCCGACATCCGCACAACGCTTGAAAACAGCAAAGGCGGCTGGAACGGATGGCGCAAATTCAAGATAACGGCAAAGCAGCCAGAAAGTGACGTTATCACATCCTTTACGCTGTCACCGGTCGATGGGTTACCTGTTCTGGACCATCGTCCCGGACAATATCTGACGCTGCGCCTTAAGCTCGAAGATGGACGTACGATCAAGCGGAACTATTCAATATCCTGCGCACCAAATAATGATCACTATCGGATTTCCGTCAAGCTGGAGCCAAACGGCCAAGGCGGGTCGCGCTTCTTGCATGAAACTGCACAGATTGGTGATGTTATTGACCTGACGCCCCCGGCTGGTGATTTCTTCCTGCCCGATGAACCCGAACGCCCTGTTGTATTGTTGTCAGCGGGTGTCGGCCTGACGCCGATGGTCAGTATGGCAGAAACTATCGGTGCACATTACCCTGATATTGAAACGTACTATGTCCATGGTGCGCTCAACAGCCGGACACATGCGATGGACAAACATGTCCGCCAAGTCGCAAAGCAGCACGGAAAGATGTTTGTCGCAACGTTCTATAGCGACCCGACGAACGATGATCTCTGTGGTAAAACGCATGATCAGGACGGATATATTTCACCAGACTGGCTATCGGCCAACACGCCGTTTCACAATGCCGACTTTTTCCTGTGTGGTCCAAAACCGTTCTTGCGCACAATGGTATATGCACTTGCAAAACGCGGTGTGGAAACCGATCGCATTCACTACGAATTTTTCGGCCCGACTGATGAAAACATTGCCGCATGAACCAAAAAACAAGGCGTCTGAGAACCAGACGCCTTGTTCATTTCTGTTCGGTCAGTTTACGCCAAAGCGCTTAAAGCACTTCCTTGACCTTGGTTGCGAGATCCTTGAGCGAGAACGGTTTGGGCAGGAAGTGAACACCATTTTCTTCGTCCAGTTCGTCGCGATAGGTATCTTCGGCGTAGCCCGATATAAAGATGACTTTGAGTTCCGGCTTTTGTTCGCGCAGCATGCGAATAAGTGTCGGGCCATCAATGCCCGGCATCACGACATCCGAAATCACCAGATCGATTGTCTTGTCCGTATTGTTCAGGACTTCAAGCGCGTTGTCGCCGTTATTGGCTTCAAGCACGTCATATCCCTTGCTGCGCAGCGCCCGGGCGCCAAATGTGCGCACCGCGTCTTCGTCCTCGACCAACAGGATCGCGCCGGTTCCGGTCAGGTCGCGTGACGGGGTTTCTTCGATCACGGCCTGCGTTTCGGCAAGCTCTTGCTCGGATGCCTCATAGCGCGGCAGATAAATGGTGAAGGTCGTGCCCTTGCCTTCTTCGCTGTTGACTGCGATGAAACCACCGGTCTGCTTGACGATCCCATACACGGTCGAAAGCCCAAGCCCGGTACCCTCGCCACGCTGCTTGGTCGAGAAGAAGGGTTCAAAGATGCGCGTCAGGTTTTCCTTGGGAATGCCAATACCGGTATCGGTCACCTTGATGCCAATATAATCCCCCGGCGGGATGATCTCGGTACCGGTCGCGGTCGGTTCGTCAATGATTTCGGGGCTGGTTTGCACCGTAAGCGTTCCGCCCTCGCCTGCCATGGCATCACGCGCATTGACGACAAGGTTGATGATCACCTGATCAAGCTGGCCCGGATCGACCTTGACCAATCCGATGTCACGCCCATGACTCACCTTAAGGTCGATCTTCTCGCCAATCAGGCGGCGCAGAAGATTGGACATTTCGGCCAGCGCATCAGTGATATTGATGATTTTCGGCTGCAATGTCTGACGCCGCGAGAACGCCAAAAGCTGCCTGACAAGGTTGGCCGCACGGTTGGCGTTCTGTTTGATCTGCATGATGTCGGCAAAGCTCGGATCGCCCGGCCCGTGACGCGACAACAAAAGATCGCAGAAACCGATCATCGCCGTCAGAAGGTTATTGAAGTCATGTGCCACCCCACCGGCAAGCTGGCCAACAGCCTGCATTTTCTGGGACTGGGCAAATTGTTCCTCAAGGTTCTTCTGTTCGGTCGTATCAAGGAAGTTCAAAAGCAGCGCACCGGCTTCGCCAGAACGGCCTGCGACGCGTTGCAGATAAATCTGTGCGGCAACACCGCGCGCACCGGCAAGGCGGGCCTCAATCTGGCCGCCCTTGCCCATTCCCATCACAGCCTTGGACAAATAGCGCGCCACTTCGTCGCGATCTTCGGGAACGATCAGCTCCAGGATCGAACGCCCGACGACCTTGTCATGTGTCTGACCGGCGGTGACAATAAAGGCACGGTTGGCATCAGTTACCGTGCCCGACATATCCGCCAGAACAATGGAAAGCGGGCTTTCATCAAAGAACCAGCGCACGCGACGTTCGGTTTCGGCAAGCGCATGTTCCCATTCGTGGGCCGGCATCGGGTCCGGGAAGACCACCGCCTGACTGCGCACAGGCCCTGTGCCCGGCGCATTGATTGAGTGGGTCACAAAGCAGCGAATGGGCTCGCCACCGGCCACCTTGAATTTGACTTCACCATTCACACCGTCCCCAACGATCAGGTCGGCGAGCTCAACCGTGCCGTCATTGAAGTCTTCGGGCTCTCCACCCAGCCAGCTTGCAAGGCGGCGGTTAAGGTAAATAATGCGCCCGTCTTCATCGAGCCCGCACACCCCGACCGGCAGGCGTTCGATCATCTGATCAGCATGCTCAAATCCACCTTGGGCGGCGGCAACCGGCAGGTTGGCCGCCATTTCAGGTGCCTGTGGCGCAGAAAGGGCAAAGCTTTGCTGTGGCTCGTCTGACGGCAGAAGCACGGACGCGTCGCGATCGGCCAAGACCGTTTGATCAACCCCGTCAACAGTCCAAAGCATTTGACCCGCACGTGCATTGGCCGCCGTGACAGCAATCCTCAGACAAGCACCGTTGGCGGATGTCTCTGTATTCTCGGTGCGGTCGTCTTCGTTGTCCTCGCCGGTTTCTTCGGAACCTTCGTTGTCAGAAGCACCTGTATCATCGGCAAATTTGTCAGAGCGCGACAGATCAACAAACATCTGGCCGCCCTCGCCGCGCATCGCCCGTGTGCGAAGTTCGGCAAGTTCGTCACCGCCGATCCCCAGAAATGACAGACGGGCTTCAAGTGCGGACAACATGTCCGACCCTGCATCAATACCAAGCTTGGAAGAAAAGGCCGGGTTGGCATAGATCGTCTTGCCATAGGCATCAATCAGCGCAACACCAATGTCAGATTTGGCAAAACCCGAAATCAGCGGCGCAAGACCATCATGACCGCCACTGCGAAGCTTTGCCGACAGGGAAAGCGACGCCACAGCCACGACAGCCACCCCCGTGACCATGGCACCGATAATCCACATCAGACGCGCGTCGAGTCCTGCCTTTGCCAGCACATCCATCAGGACGAAGACAAACGCAACGAATGCGACACTTACAGCAAGGATAAGCCCCCGAAACAGCACGCGACCGCCTTTAACGACAATAACTTAACAAAATAGTCTATACTTTTAGCTGCTTATCGCCCGACTGGCTACCGGCAAGTTTTCATTCAGATAAAGATACCGACGCGCCGCGCTAGCCCAGCTTCTTGCCGCGCTGACGGAACACGAACGAGATGATCTCGGCAACCGCCTTGTAATGTTCGGGCGGGATTTCCTGATCGATTTCGACGGTGGCAAACAACGCCCGGGCGACCGGCGGGTTTTCCATGATCGTGATGTTGTGTTCTTCGGCGACTTCACGGATCTTGAGCGCAACGTTGTCCTGCCCCTTGGCGATACACATCGGTGCCCCCATGGTGTCGATGTCATATTGCAGGGCAACGGCAAAGTGCGTCGGGTTGGTGATGACAACATCGGCCTTTGGCACGTTTGACATCATGCGCTGCTGGGCACGTTCCATCCTGATCTGACGGACCTTCGCCTTGATCTCGGGGCTACCTTCGGTCTGTTTGAATTCGTCCTTGATCTCCTGCTTGGACATCTTCATCTGCTGATTGAACTCGTACTTCTGATAGGCAAAGTCGAGCCCGGCAATCACAGCGGTCAAAGAAACCGTCGCGATCAACAGGATGATGATCATGTCATAAAGGCGTTCAAGCGTCAGACCGAGGGACAGCTGCGGATACAGTTCGACATCCACCAGTTCGGGCATGATCACCAGTGCAAGGACCACACCGACCAATATGATCTTGCTGACATTCTTGGCGAACTCGACCAGGCTTTTCATCGAAAAGAGGTTCTTGAGCCCCTTTAGCGGATTAAGCTTTTCGGGCTTGGGCTCGATACGGTCAACCGCGACGACAATCCCGTTCTGCACGATATGCCCGGCCACGGCGAAGAATACCAAAAGCACAAACGGGATGCCCATCACCCAAAGCATGCCAAGGATGACGTCTTCAAACAGACCGGGGACACCCGCCTGGGTCACATCAATCATATGCGGGTGTTCAATAAAACCGAAGGCCAGATCACGCACGCCAGCCGCCATGGTCGGGCCGAGCATGGTCATGACAAGACCACCGCCGAACAGGATCATGAAGTTCCCGACTTCCTTGGAAACCGCCACCTGACCTTTTTTTCGCGCGTCCTCAAGCTTTTTACTTGTGGGGTCTTCTGTTTTTTGGCTGTCGTCTTCTTCTGCCATTGGCACACCCATGCTTGGCAAAACGGGGCAAAACGCCGCCCGTCACGGCCTTATACCAAGGAGCAGAAATACTCATCAATAGAGATCGTGCAAACGAGCTATTGGCCAAGAAGAACAGTGCAGGCGATGCGGTGCATCGTCAAGCTGATCTGACGCCAGCCGGTAGTTTGTTTGCGCGACCGGGACGGCACCTTATCACGCCCTCCGGATCGCGGCGTAGCTCATTTCCGGTGCTCCGCATCGCCGCGCGAGCCTCTCCTAACCAGAGAACCCGATAAGGTGTCTCTATAGGTGACTATTTCTACTCCTTGGTATTATGGATTGAGAAACGCCTCAAGCCCGGTCTCGAAATATGCAAGAAAGACCATCATCATGGATGGCAGGGCCAAGGTCAACAAAAGCAGCGCAATCGCGATCTGAACCGGCATGGCAACAAAGAACACGGGCAATTGCGGCATCAGCTTGTTCAGCAAGCCCAGCGCAATTTGCAAACAAATCGCCACGACCAGAAACGGTGCAGACATTTGCATTGCGATGACGAAACTGTCATTGAGCGCATTGGCGAAAAATTCGCTCATATCCCCGACGGGCAAAACACCACCGGGCGGGAACAAGGTATAGCTTTCAAACACGGCCTGAATCATCAAATGATCCATCCCGGTCGCAAACAAAAGCACAAGCGCGACTTGCATCAACAAGTTACCCGTCACCGCACTTTGCGCGCCTGACAGCGGGTCGGCGGTAAAGGCGTTCGCCATCGAAGACAGATAGGCAATAATTGACCCGGCCGTCTGAATACCCGCCAACATGACCTGGGCAAACAGGGCGAAAAACAGGCCAACCGTAACTTCATATCCGATTCCGACAAGTAGAGACGGCGCATCAGCCGGTTGTGGCGGGAATAACGGCCCGGCCAGCGGCGAGATCACAACCGCCACCCAAAAGGCAAACAAAAGCCGGGCACGTGCAGGCACGGCGCGGGATCCGATTCCGGGCATAAAGGCAAAAGCCGCCCCCACCCTGGCGAAAGTCATCAGGACGACGTAAACATTCAGCGTAAGAAGTTCTTGAAGATCCATGTCGTCTTCGACTGCCTTACATATTCACGCTGGCATGCGGCGGAGTTAACGCTAGTTGGGCAACCCGATAAAGTGGTCAACCATTCGGCCCATGAATTCGATCATCTCGGTCATCATCCACGGCAGCAAAACCAGAAGCGCGACAAAGATCACCAGAATCTTGGGGACAAAGGTCAGTGTCATTTCCTGAATCTGGGTCAGGGCCTGAAACAGGGCGATGATCAAACCGACACCAAGGGCAATCAGCATCAGCGGCGTGGTGACTTTCAGCAGTGTCCAAACCGCGTCATAGGCCACGTCCATGATTTCCGCTTGATCCATTGGGTCTTCCTGTCTCGCCGTCTTGTCTTGCGCGCCGCGTCGGGCCTTTATCCTTCATACAGGATTTATCACGGGTATTGCCATGATTTCCTGTCTTATCAAATGCTTCGTTGTGGATCGTTCCAAAAGAACAAAAAACCGCACGAATGATCGCGCGGTTTTGTCAGTCACGTCTGCGAATGCCAATCAGACCGGCATATTCAGGATGCTCTGATACGCTTCGACGGCTTTGTCGCGAACTGAAACCACGGTACGCAAGGTAACCTCGGCTGCGGAAACGGCGGTGACAACTTCGTGCAGTTCCGCATCACCGGTGACGGCTTTCTGGGTCATTTGCTCGCTCATCGCCATGGTGTCGCGGGCATCATATGCCGCGCCCTTCACCATGTCGGCAAAACTTTCCCCCGGGTTTACGGACTGGCCCGTACCGGTCACGGTTTCCGTAACGGTATTGGTCTTGCCTGCGGCCGCATTGCGGTAGGCAGAAATGGCATCGTTGAAGCTTCCGACCATCGGTCTTAATCCTTAAACGTGTTCGTACCCGGCTATATCGGCTGCTTATTGCAGAATATCAAGGGTCTTGAGCAACATGCTACGCGATGACTGGATCACATTGAGGTTTGCCTCATAGGACCGCTGTGCTTCGCGCATATCCATCATTTCGACCAGCGTTTCGACATTCGGGGTCTGGACATAACCCTGATCGTTGGCCGCCGGATGGCTTGGTTCGTACTTCATACCAAAATCAGAGCGGTCCGGCATTACCTTATTGACCTTGACCATTTCAACACCGACTTCGCGGTCCATAACGTTCTTGAACGTCAGGAGCTTGCGGCGATACGGATCCTGATTGGGCGCGGTCGGCAAGCTGTCTGCGTTGGCAACGTTTTCTGCCGCAATCCGAAGACGGGTCCCCTGTGCGCGCATGCCGGCAGCAGAGATTTTAAAAGCCTTGTAGAGTTCCATGGTTTCTTACTCTCTGATTACCGGTTAGCGGCCAAGTGCCGAAATAAACATTGTTTTCTGTTTGGCGTACAAACGGGTCATGGTCTGATAATCGACCTGGTTTTCGTTCATCTTGACCATCTGTTCTTCAAGGATGACGGCGTTTTTGCCCGGTGCGACTTCGTAGTTCTTGCGCACTTCCTCGTCCTTGAAGTTCTGCGGTTTGTTAAGACCCTGACTATGGCCCGGCGTGGTCGCCTGCATCGCAAGGATGAACTGGCGGTCGCGGCCGATATTTTTCGGGTCGAATTCCTTAAGATCGTTGGCGCGGTAGTTTGGCGTATCGGAGTTGGCAATATTCTGCGCGATGACTTCCTGACGCTGTGTCAGCCAGTCCATCTTCTCCTTGAGATTGGCGAACATGCCAAGTTTGCCGATATCCATTTCCTGCTCCTTGTCTGCGCGTCGTTCAGTATTGAGTGCGCGGGTAAAGCCGAAGTTAACGTCACGCCCTGATCGGGCCGGGATTTTCCGAAAGGCCGTTTTTGCCGCCCCGTCAAATCCTGCCAACACAAATGCACGTTGCGTGCCAAAACCAAAAACAGCGTTGAATTCACCCAAGAATAGTTCTAATCACTGCGAGTACTAGACCCCGCCTATGAAACCGGGCATATTGGGCTCATCTGACGAATTAAGTTTGTCACCTATCTATCGAAACCGGGACACTGCATGCTCTATCTCACACGAAAAGTTGGCGACTCCGTTGTCATTGATGACAATATTGAAGTCACCGTCGTTGAGGTGCGTGGCAAAACCGTGAAACTTGGCTTCACCTTCCCCGAAGATGTTCAGGTCCTGCGCCGCGAACTCTATGACCGCATTCAGGAAGAAAACCGTTCTGCAGCCGTCAGCGAGGACCTTATTCGTCATCTTGGCAATGTTGACCCGTCTGACAAAGCCGCTTCCAAGAAAAAGGCCGATGCTGAGTCGACCGAAAGCTCCAGCGACGACTAGCACCCTTGCGCCGGTCACACAGAGTTCGGACCGGTAACAAATCCCGACAATTTGTCCTACCATCAACAGCATGCAGGCCTATTGGCCAGTGTGGTTTTGATTGTATTGCCGATGTGATGATCACAAGATTTGGGTCGACGTTCAGGTCGACAACGTTTTGTTGACCATCTTGGGTCTATGGTCGACCCTGTTAGGGGTGCCTGCCACTGGCAAAAATGGCAAACCGTCCTGAATTGAAGGACCGTATGAGCGGGAAAAAGCCGACCTATGACATTACCGACACACCGGCGAGCAAGACGGAAGACCTTGCCGCACCGGGTGCGCCTGACCAAAAGGCGGTCGCGCTAAGGTACAAGCATGGGCGGGACAATGCCCCGACACTAAGTGCTAAAGGCGAAGGCAGCGTTGCGGAACAGATATTGCAGGTCGCCTTTGCCAACGGGATCAAGGTCCGCAAGGACAGTGATCTTGCCGAGATTTTGATGGCTGTGGACGTTGAAAGTGAAATACCGCTTGAAGCCTTTGCAGCCGTCGCCGAGATATTGAACTATATATACCGGATCAATCGCATTTATGGCGGTCCGTCGCGCAGCCAGTCCGATCCAGAAGATCAGATCCTGGCAACACCAACAGATGACGTAAACGGGGAAGGCCCATCATGAGCCCAGAGCAATACAAGCCCGATCAGTTCAAAAACGACCTGAAGCGCGTCCTGTCATTGATCCGCACCGGACAACGATATCTCGAAGACGGCAAGGTCGTTGAACTGTCAGCCCTTGAAAGCCGCATTGCCGACCTGTGCGAACAGGCCCGCACCCTTGCCCCGGAGCAACGCCAGGAAGTCGCGCCGCTGCTTGCATCACTGACCGAGGAACTGGGGCAATTCGAAACCCGGATGCAGCAGGAATACAGTGACATTCAGCGCCAGCTTCGTGGCATCAGCAACACCGCGCAGGCAACAAATGCCTATGCACAGGCTGCACGCACCAAATAGCAAAGCCCCCCTAAGGCGCTGTTTTGAAAACGGCTATCGTAAAGGCGGGGTTTGGATGTCATCTTGCTTGGCCTTGCACGGCACGGTAAACAAGGACATGAAGACGGTGATCGCAAGTGCGATGGTAATGCTGCCAACAGATGATCACGGGTTGTTGACGGGGAAAGCTGCCTGATGGAACTAAGCGCCTATTTCCGGTTTGTTGCCGCCCTGCTTTTTGTGCTGGGGATTATTGGCGTGTTTGCCCTTTTGGCGCGGCGATTTGTTCCGGGCGCGCGCAACATCAACCGCCGTGGCGTGAAAAGACGCCTGTCGGTCGTCGAAGTCGTTCCTGTCGACACCAAGCGCCGTCTGGTTTTGCTCAGACGCGATGATACCGAACATCTTGTCATGCTTGGACCAAATGGCGACACCGTGGTCGAACGCAATATTGGCACCCATTTCAGCGAAATACTTGGTAATCAGCCCCCGTCAGACGAAACCCTGTCGCCTGAAACCACCGAAATTGCCATTGATGCCACAAAAGATGCCGCCCCGACTGACAGGAATACGCCTGCATGAACCGTGATATCCCATCAGCCCGCACCGAGGATGAGAAACCGGCAAAGGCCGGGTGGCGTGCGCCGCGCTGGCTAACCCTGTGTGCGATCTGGTCACTGATCCCGATGATTGCCATTTTGGCGGGCGGCGACACGGTTCAGGCGCAGTCTTTCAATTTTGATCTGGGTGACGGTCCGGGCGTGACATCATCTGGCCGCCTGATTCAGCTGATCGGCCTGATCACGGTTCTGAGTATTGCCCCCGCCATCCTTATGATGGTGACGTCCTTTACCCGTATCATCGTGGTGCTCAGCCTGCTGCGAACTGCACTTGGTATTCAGCAGTCACCACCGAACCAGGTTCTGATCAGTCTGGCGATGTTCCTGACCCTGTTTATCATGATGCCAACCCTTGAACGGGTTTGGGACGAAGGCCTGGAGCCGATGATCAATGGCAACATTGACGAATTCGAAGGGTTCGAACGCTCCGTCCAGCCGGTACATGACTTCATGATGACCCAGGTGCGCGAACGCGACCTTCAGCTTTTTGTCAATCTGGCTGGTATTGAGGAAGTCACCGCGCCCGAGGATATCCCGCTGCGTTCCCTGATCCCGGCCTTCATGATCAGTGAACTGCGCCGTGCGTTCGAGATCGGCTTTTTGCTGTTCATCCCGTTCCTGATCATCGACATGGTGGTTGCCAGTATCCTGATGTCGATGGGCATGATGATGCTGCCGCCGGTTATTATTTCCCTGCCATTCAAACTGATCTTCTTTGTGATGGTCGATGGCTGGTATCTGATCGCCGGATCTCTGGTCGAGAGTTTCGGTGGTTAGGCCGGCGGGCCGAAAACGTTCCATTCCAGACGAACAGAAAACAGGTCATCTTAGCGTTCGAGATGATCGCGCAGGCGATAATACCAGATCGCCATCGTGGCATAGGCACGGTGCAGATCATGGGCAAATAACGGTTTGATGTCGCTAAAACGCAGCGGCAACGGCATATCCGGTCTCAGAAGGTTATCGGCAATCGCCTTGCCCAGTGAGGTCGACAGGGCCACGCCGCGCCCGTTATAGCCAACCGCCATGGTCATATTCTCCAGCGGTCGGTGCAGATGCGGGAAATGGTCATAGGTCATGGCAAGCGTACCCGACCAGCAAAATTCAATCGGCAAAGATTTGACCTGCGGGTAATAGGCATGCAGCTCCGAGATAATTTCCCTGAAAGCATCACGGCCAACCGGATCTGCAAACGTCCCGCGTCCGCCCATCATCAACCGCCCACCTGGCCCAATCCGAAAATAATTACCAATGCGCCGGCTGTCCGAAACAGGCGTTTTGTTTGGTAGAACGCTGGCAAGTTGTTCCGCGCCAAGCGGTGCGGTTGCAACCTGAAAACTGTTTGCCGGAATCAGGCTTCTGCGCAATTTCGGGAACAGGTCATCGGAATAGCCGTTTGTTGCGACCACCACATGGTCACTTTTGATCGTTGCCGTGCCCTCGGCAATCCTGGCATGCCATTTTCCGGAAATGCAGTTCATGCTGCGAACTGGCGCGGGGGCAAACACCTGACATCCCGCCGCCTGCGCAGCACGGGTCAAACCGCGGATGTATTTAAGCGGATGAAGTTGACCTGCACGGTTATCAAGCCAGCCACCAACAAGGCGTTTACTGCCTGAAATCGCCTGAACTTCAGCTGCATCTAGCAAGCGTACATCCGCGCCGCGCGATTGCCATTCCCGCATACGGGTTTCAAGCAAGTCAAGGTGATCACGCTTGATCGTGCCCTGTATCCAGCCACTTGGCGTGGCGTCGCAATCGATACTGTGTTTCGCGATCAGATCAAATGTGGTTTTGGCGGTATTCCCCGCAAACTCGGTCGAGAACGCACCATAGAGCCGGTCAATCGTTTCGGGGTCATGTTTCAACCCGGGAATAACCTGCCCACCATTTCGGCCCGAGGCCCCAAACCCCGGTTGCACAGCATCGACCACAATGACCGATGCACCACCCTTGGCCAGTTGAAGCGCGCAGGACATGCCCGTAAAGCCAGCGCCGACAATCATGACATCGCAATCATATTCGCCTTCGGGCTTTTCGGTCTTGGGGGCGTCATTGGCGGTCGCCTCCCATAGCGATGTCAGTTCATCTTTCATGCGGACCTCGGTGGCAGGGCATTTCGCCTCAAGACCAGAATACGTGAAGTAACAGTTTGATTTAAAAACCCTAACTCAAGTTCCAACTATATCAATACATTCCGTTGACCTGATCGGTACGTCGCCGCAACAGCACAGCCAACAATATCTGACAGGACAAATAAAAAAGCCGCCTGCATTGCATGGCGGCTTCTGGTCTTCCCTAGACCTGGGCATTGATGCCCCACAGATATCCGGTTTAGCCTTTTTGGCGACCGGATTTAAAAACATCCTGTTCAAGCGGCTTGAGGCCAAAACTTCCCCGACGCGGACCCGGATTTTCGGTCACATATTTCTCGGCCACCTGGCGCTCCCTTTCGCTCATGCGGGCGTAAATCGCCCCCATTTCACGCTGCGCCTGACTGTCTTCTGTCGGTGCGGACATTTTCAGCCAGTAATAGGCAAGAACATTGTCCTGTTCGACACCGCTGCCAATCGCATAGAGGCGTCCAAGTGCTGCCTGACCGTTTGCTGACCCTTTGCGGGCCGCGCGTTCATACCAGGTCGCCGCACGTACCATATCAACAGGCACGCCAAGACCATGTTCGTACATAACCCCGATCAGATGATATCCGCCCGGATGACTGAGCTCCGCCAGATCCATCGCCAGATCAAGCGCATTGGCATAATCCGGTTCGCGATGTGGCACACCGAAAATTTGGATCTGGGTCATCTGATATTTCGCAGATGCATCCCCCTGATCCACCGCATGGCTCAACATCTTCCAGCCGCGATTAAACAATTTCAGATCAGAAGAATGGCAGAAATACATCGCAAGATTGGCCTGCGCATAGGCGTCCCCCTCGCTCGCGGCGAGTTCAAACCAGCTGATGCTTTCGGCAATATTGCGCTCTGCGCCCAACCCGACACCCAGCGCGTAGCCAAGGGCCGATGCCGCTTCGACACTGCCGGCGCGTGCTGCGCGCATGTTGAATTCAAATGACTTGGATGGATCGCGACGCACCCCGCGCCCTTCAAGATAAAGGTACGCCAGAACACTGGCAGCGGACGGGTCGTTCAGTTCGCTTGCACGTTCGAAATAGGACACAGCCTTTTCGTCATCCTGTGGCACGCCCCATCCGTTGAGATAACAGACACCAAGGTTATAGAGGGCTGCGACCGATCCGAATTCGATTGCTTCTTCAAACCAGTGTGCAGCGGTCTCGGCATTTTCCTGAACGCCAAGCCCCTTGGCATAGAGATATCCAAGATTGTTGGCCGATACCGGGCCGCCAGAAGTGGCTTCTTCGTTAAACCAATAGGCCGCCTCTCGGTACCATTGCTGACCTTCACCAAGGTCTTCGGCAACGCCGAGTCCCTTGCTGCGCATATATCCATAGCAAACAGCAGCAAACGCACGGCTTTGGCGGTGAATCTGGTCAAGGATACGGCGGGTCGCGGATTCGTCACGCGGCATCCCGTCGCCCTGATAGTGTTTCTGGGCAAGCGAAAGCTGGGCAAAAATGTCCTTTTCGACATTTGCCTCATCGTAATAGACCATTTTAAGTGCACGATCCATCACAGCTCTACACTCATTACCGTTCAAAAAATCCAACAGAATCATAGCGCTCACACCCGCAAAGGGCGAATTCGGCACCACGATATATTTATTGAACGTTAATTTATAGCACTAAGCTGAGACTTTTCCAACTGGTCTCGATAGGTTGCAAGGAAACCCTGGAAGTCTTCTACTTCGTCAACCCGATCCGCAAGGGTGCGATAATCAATCAGCCCCTGGGTCGGCGATGATGTAATCAGGCTGAATGCCTCTGCATACGGGCTTTGGGCCATGATCTCGCCGTAGCGGCGCTTGAGCATGTTAAGCGTCCGTTCCTGACCAGCCATTGCCAGATTGACCGCCCAGTTGAGCATGTAACGCCCGCGCTCATCAGAGATCCCGTCCCCGTCAAACGGCTCTTCACCCACCAGACGCTGGAATGTTTCGGCTGCGGACATGTAATCACGGGTGCTGCGATAATGATCAATCCGCAGCAGTTCCGCATTACGTGAATAGTCACCCTCAAGCGATGCAACGGCCTCGGCACCGCGGTCCGTATCAAGCAGTGCACGCGCGCGAAGATGGCGACGCTGCGTTGCAAGTTCCTCGGAAAGATCGGGTACTTCCGTTTCCTCGATAACGCGAATGGTGTCTTCGGGCTTGCTATCCAGAAGATAAACCAGCGCCAATCGCGCCCCGACCCGGGCTTTTTCAACACCGGACAGGCGGAAGTCTACCTGATGTTCCAGAAGATCCTCGGCACGCTCGAAAAGTTCGACATCGACCATCCGGTCGGCAAGGCGACGGATCAGTTCATCGCCCTTTTCGCCGGCGGGTGTCAGTTCGCGGAATTCGTCATACAGCGCAACGGCCTTGATCGCCGAGATGTTGTTAATCTCGTCACCCAGATACAGATTTTCGAAGGTTTCATGCATCATGTCGGTTGCTTCTTTGGCCACCGGCATATTGGGGAAGAAGATCGCCACCTGTCTCAGCGTGTTCAGCCCTTCACGAAAATCCTTGTTCTCGATCTGCAGTTCGCCAATGCGCTTGAGCAATGCCATCTCGAATGCATCACCGCGCCAGGCAAAGCGAAGCTTCTGAAGCTGTTCAATCGCATCTTCGACCGTCAAACGCTCCAGACGCATCAAAAGTTCTGTTCGATCAAAGATTGCATGGGCGCGCGCCTTGCGGTTCTCGCCCTCGGCAACCTGATCCCAGGTCGCGACCGCTTGCTCAAGCTCGCCCGCCTCTTCCTCAAAGACCCCCTTGAGGTACTGGATATCCATAATCTTGCTTTCGGACAATCCGGGCGTCACCAGCATCTTCTCGATCATGTCCATCCCCGCTTCCGGGTTGCCGACGATAAGCGCCTGCTCGGTTGCAATCGGCACGATGCGCGACAACAGTTCCGGCGGGTAGTAGTCAAGAATATGAACGCTTTCCAGAAGATCGCGCGCACCTTCGTTCGGGCGACCGCGCGCAGCAAGTGTCACCGCGCGCCACAACTGCATTTCGGGGATTTCGCGCAAACGTTCGTCTTCAAGCAGGCGTTCAGCTTCCTCGTAATCGCGGTTCAGAAACTTTACCGCCGCCTTGAGCGCCCGGAATTGCAGGCGCTGTGCGATCAATGGATCATCGTGTTCCATTGTCGAAATGACAGCATCGGCTTCTGGGCCCAGTCCATTGGCCAGATAGTACTGCGCCAGGTCCAGACGGGCCTTGTTGCGATGTTCGTCACCGCTATCAGCAATACCCTGGCGAAGATCGCGGATTGTCCTGTTGTAATTATCAAGCCCACCACGACGCCATTCTTCGAGCTCAAAAATCAATCCTTCGCGGCCATCGCCGGTTCCTGCCCGCACGCCAGTTGCCGATGCCAACAAACGCGCCCCTTCTGGCGAGATGTTCAAACCATCTTCGGCCGTGACGATCACACCCCGACCGTCATCACGCCCGGCGACCTGAACGCTGTCATTCATCGGGGCGACAACAACACCCTGAACAGATGGCAAAACCTCAAATTCGGGATAGCGCAAAGAAACCTCGATGCCATACCCGCTTTGGGTTGTTGTGGTGACACGCAACGTGTCACCGACCTCTGGATCATCAATCGGGATGATCGGCCCAACATCATCCAGCGGCACGATCAGACGTGCGCGGGTTTGCTCATCAAGTTCAATTGACGGGCCCAGCTTCTCAACCGGCTGCATTATGCCCTGCTGCATGGTGACACGCCAGTCACCGGCATCACTTTGGGTCGTGTAAAGGCCGATACCCGGTGGGATTGTCATGCGCACAATCGTGGCATAGGGGCTTTCGACCTGTTCGACCACCCCGATGATCTGGGCAGCTTCTTGCCGCACGGTATCAAGGTTGAGATTGGCACGGACATCAAAGGCCAGCCACAAGAAACCTGCGCGCGACCAGACAGCGGCACCGCCCGGTTGCCCGAACGGGAAACCAAGCGAAAGTTCCGTCGCAGTCTGTTCGACCGTGACCACAAGATCGCCAATGCTTTCGCGCTCGACTGGTGCCTGCCCGTTTGTACGAACGGTGTTTTCCGCGTTCTGGGCCGCCTGCGCCAGTGCTTCTGGCGAATTGGGGTCAAGTTCCGCCCCCTCGGCATTAACCGCGGCATCGCCAGAGTCTTCGGCGCTGCCATTTGCGGGGGTGTCATCCGTTTGCGCCGCGGTTTCAGTCGCGGGTGCCGCAGGTGCAGGTGGTGTCGGGGCGGTTGTTGCTGGATCCGTTGTTCCTGCGGTGCGGTTTTGCGCGCTGGTCGTTGCCGGTGCACGTTGCACCCCCATGATATCTACCACCACCTTGTTACCGGACCGGAAATGGCGCAATTGCCGTGCCGGTGTGGTTTCGATAACCACATCAAGCGGGTTGGTGCCATCCTGACGCACCCGCACACCTTGAGGCAGGCGACGGGAAACATCTGTTGCATCAATCCGGGCAGGAGCACCAAAGGCAATGGTTTGTGATCCTTGCGCACCTTCAAGCGCATAGTCAGTCCGGTTCGGCCAATCAAAAACCAGCCGATAGAATGTCGGGTGACGCCCGACGCGGACATCAAGTTCGGGCAGTGTCGCACCGTCATCAGCGACTGTCTCAACCGGCGTCGTTGGGGCCGGGGTTATTTCAGGGGTCTGATTCTGATCCTGCTGTGCGGGGCGCACAGGCGGCGTCGGGACCGATGCCGGTGGAGGTGTCGGTTCAGCTTCGGGCTTATCGAGAATATCAAGCACCACGTTGCTGCCAACGTTGAAGGCGCGGACCTCGTAGTCATCGCTTAAGACAAAGGCGATAGTCCGCCCGTCAGGATCAAAGAAAGCATCGGAAACATAGCGCGAAACGGGCGCAACAACACCACGCAAAGAGGCAACCAACCGTTCATCGAAACGCACAACCAACTGATCGCCGATAATTTCGGCGGTGTAATTGACCGGTTCGTTCCATTGCAGAACAATTCGTCCATAACCGTTATGAAGCCCAGAGCGAATAATAACAGGGTCCGCCACCTGGGCTATTGCAGGGCGCATACCGCTTAAGGGCAAAACCATTGCCGTGGTGGTCGCAACAACAACCGCCAGCAGGATGCGCACGGCAAGTTTCGCCATACTTACGTGCCTCCGATCCCGCTTCCCCCATGAGGCTCGATTACAATGTCGACCCGGCGCGCCATCTCAAATCGCGCCTCCTCATCCAACAATTTGGGAAGCTGGTCGTATCTTGATGCCGCAAATCCGTAAATATTTATGTAATCTGTGTAACCAGATTGCTTTAACTCGTTGGCAACTGAACCGGCACGGGCAAGGGAAAGCTCCCAGTTGGATGCATATTGCCCACGACCACTTAGCGGACGCGGATCGGTATGCCCCTGAACACCGATACGGTTGCCGATATTTCGCAACACCCCGCCCAGCACAAACAAAGCCTGCCTTGCCTTTGGCGTCATTTCCGAGCTGCCAGCAAAAAACAAAAGATCACCCGGCAGTGAAATCACCAGCTTGTCAGCTTCGCGCGACATCCGGGCATCCCCCAGAACCGCGTTGTCATCAATGGCGTCATCGATCACGGCGCTCAGATAATCAAGGTTCATCGCCGGTTTACGATAGACACGCGGGATGTTCATATTTGCCATCGGCTCGTCGGTATCTTCGACCGGCGAGGGTTTGATAGACTGCGACAAGGCGTCGACCACCTCGTCCCAACGGTCGATCTTGACCTTGGACATGGCAAACAACATCACAAAGAATGTCAGCAGCAGCGAAATCAAGTCCGCGAGACTGAGCATCCAGGGCGGCGGCCCCTTGTGTTCTTCCTTGCGCGGTGCGTCGTCGCTCATCCGCCACCTCCCGATGCTTGCGGCCCAAGCGGGATTGGCTGGGAAATGGCTGGTTGGCCAGTGCCCGTTGCCGGCGGAATCATGAACTGCTGAGGTGCAATTGCGCCGGTTTGCCCGGAACTTCCCCCACCGTTGCCATCCGTGCCCGGTGATGTGGCGTCAGGCGTTACATCAGGCGTATTACCATTCCCGTTGCGCTCGATGGGTTCTGGCGGTTCCTTGGGTCCGAAATTCCAGAAGAACCGGAACGTCACGATGAACGGGTCAGCGCCCGGGTCAATGCCCACAAAGAAATGGTCTTCCGGGGCGCCAACATCAATCAGCTCACGCGCAAACGATCCTGCCTGCGCGATCTGAAGGTTGTTTTCGATCTGGATCGTGCCCTTGTCTTCGATCTGGCTACCCATCACCATTTCCATCTCGTAGGACGCGTAGCCTTCTTCATCTGCGAGCACTTCGGCAAGCTGACGCATGAAGTCGGCCTGACGTTCGCGGATCAGGATGGAATTGGTATCAAACAGCTGATCGACATGCATGATGACTTCCATCAGCTTGCCCGGCTGAATGACTTCAACCCGGACCACCTTGATGGCAGTTTCAAAAAGATGCCCCAGCTTGTCCTGGGTTTCCTGCGCAGAGACCGTTGGCCCTTCAATCGAGGTCACGGTCTGCAGACTGGTCGTCGGCGGGAGAATGGCCGCGAATGCCGAGGAGAGGCTTTCCTGCACTTCGCGGGTTTTGACCTCTTCAAAGGTCGAGATGGTGTTCAGCAGAATAAAGAAGGCAAGCAGAAGAAGATAGAGGGCCAGAAACAACGCCACGGCCCCGTTCGCTGGGGGGGATGGTGGTGTTGGTCCGTCTTCCTCTATCTCCGCCATGATAACGCCACTTAGTTAAACATCGCGTCGATGTCGGCCTGCGTTACGCCTTTTCCTTCAAGCTGCGGACCGTTCAGCAAGGCATCCTCGCCTTCGGCTTCTTTTTTCTGGCGCGGATTAGCCGCTGCGTATTTGGCAATCTCGTCGCCAAATGCCGTGACCAGCCCCTCAACACGTTCTTCTATGGATTTCAGGGCCTTGATCACTTTGGTCGTGCGCTGCCCGGTAATATCCTGGAAGTTACAGGCCTCGTACACGCGCATGGTTGCACCCGTCACGATTTCTGCCTGTTCTGGCGGCAAGGTTGTCGCGAACTCCTCAAGCGCGTCCATGGCATCAAGGATCTCGTGGGTTGCCCCCGCCGTCGCATCGACAATTGCGTCGAGCTCGTCGGTTGCGTTGGGGATATATTCAGCCTTGATGTCATCCGGACGGAGCGAGGCAATCTCCGACTTCATCTTGCGGATGATGCCCGACAGTTCGTCAAGCTCGCCAAACAGCCGTTGCTGGTCCTCGGACGGCTTGTCGCCCATGAAGCGCGAAAGCTGATCCATCAGCTCTGACAATTGTTCGACCTTAAGGTCATCACCATCAAGGCGCGCCCGAAGATCATTCAACAATTGCCGTAGTTCGTCCTTGGACGCCTTAGACATAGCGGTATCGCGGGACAAAAGCCCCGCGCTCCTGATCAGAAATCACCAATGACAGTCTTCATCTTGCCCTTCAACGTCTCTGCGTTGAACGGTTTCACGATGTAGTTGGAAACGCCTGCCTTTTTCGCCATGACAACGTTTTCGGTCTTGGCTTCAGCGGTGATCATAATGAAGGGCATATCCTTCAGTTTGGCATCTGCGCGCACTTCTTTCAGAAGCTGGAGACCGGTCATCGGCTCCATGTTCCAGTCAGAAATCACGAGACTGAAAGGAGCCTCACGCAGCTTGCGAAGCGCCATGCTACCATCGGTCGCTTCTTCAATATTCGTAAAGTTGAGCTGCCGCAGAAGGTTACGGATGATACGCAACATGGTTTTGTAATCATCCACAATCAGGATCGGCATATTCGGATCGACGGCCATTCACAACTCCATCAGCTATCTGATCTCCCACCCTTGCCTACCATACTTCCGCATAGTGACAAGGCCCCTAATAATCGTGATGTACATATTTAATATTGGTTAATCAAGATGTTTAACCCGCTATTAAATTGTTCATCACCTTGGCTCTTTTCAAAAAATTGTCCTGTCGATCACTCTTTCCCATTCGGACCGCGCGGTCAATCCTTTGAAGCTGTGTCGCTATTGCAGCGGCAACATATTGATATCTTGCTTGTAGGCCAACTCCGAGGTCAGCGCACGCGCACGATCCGGTGTCATTTCCGAAAGAACCGCAGCTGTATTGGCTTCGCGCATACCAAGGGCGACCTGCAATAGGATATCCATATCAAGGTCGTTCCAGATGCGCGCGGCATCTTTCGGCTTCATTTTTTCGTAAACGCTGATCAGCTTCTTGATGCGATCATCTTCCTGGGCTTCCTTGGTCTCGACCAAATCTTCGATGGCCGATTTCAGGGATTTCATTTCTTCGATCTTGGCATCAATACGCGCTTCGGCCGCCGCAATCAGGCTTTCGCGTTCGTCAAGACGCTGTTCCTTGCGATCAAGCTCGCCGCGACGCACCGAAAGGTTCTGCAGCAGGTCGATTTCTTCTTGCGTGAAAAGTGTTGGATCGCCACCGAGCATTGGCGGGACGGCAGCATCGCCGGTAACACCGTCAATCGGTTCACCTTCCATGGTGAGTCCTTCGGGGCTGTCGAGCCCCGGGTCACCATTTTCCGGTGTGGCGGCCTGTTCTGCTGCTGGATCACCTGCGGTTTCCGGTGCCTGCGCTTGTGCGATCTGCACCATGCTCACACCCGTTTTCGTTGCTGATACCGGTGCATCGGTATCATAGGAAAACAGGTTGACCACCCGCATCGACAGCACCATCACGCCGACCAAGACGACCAACGGCAGAATTCGCACACCTGACATTCACACACCCAAGCATGTCGGCACAAAGTGCCCATGCTCCTTCTCACTTGATTTCTTTCTGTTCCAATGGCGTTTCCAGCGGAACAGGATCCTAGCCATTAGATAAAAAGAAAACTCATAATCTCAAGCCCACAAACGACGCAAAACGCGCCGTTCGCGGCCTCTTATCGTACTGACCGGAGTGCGGCCAGCAATTCACGTTCTGCCTCAGAGCGGCCGGCGTCTTCGTCCTTGTCATAGGGATCAGAAACATCGGCCCGACTGCCCTGCATGCCACCACGCGCAGGTTCTTCACGGTCGTAACCATCATCAACCGGCCCGTTTGATCCGCGCTCGATCTCGCCCACCATTCTTGCAGCGAGTTCCTCTGCGCGGGTTTCAACGCCGACATGGTCGCGATCATCAATCACGTCGTTGCGATCCTGGGCCCCCATCATACGACCAAGACCAGCCGTCGCTCCGCCGGGGGACTTTACCGTATCGCTATTCGCCGATGATCCCGATTGCACACCTTCGCTGCCACCTGCGTTGCGACGAACCGAGTTCACGTCACGCGCGGCCTTTTCCAAACGGTTGGCGATACTTTCACCACGATCGACCATAAAGCTGAGGTCCTCAGTGAGCGCCCCTGCCTTTTCAATGTCCTCGCGCAGCCTTTCACCAGACTGCTCGGCCATTTCCTTAAGCGCTGTGATCGAGGTTTCCGCGCGTTCGTTGGCCGCGTTGAAAGCGGTCAAAAAGTTCTGCATATCCTCGCGACTACGCCGAAAGGCCGCCAGCTTCCGGTTCAGGATGATCGCATAAATGATCGTTGCCACCAGCAACACGATCATCACAAGATCCAGATAGAACGCGAAGTCCATCAGCTATCTTCCTCGGTTAAGCGCGCACGATCACGAACCTGAATTGCGATCCTGTCACCCTTGCGCCCCATTAATCCCTTGAACAGGGGTACATCCCCGCACCGAACCTCGACTGGCGAGGTCGGACCAGTATTAAGAACCAGTCGGTTCCCAACTTCAAGGTTGATCACATCGCCAAGGGCCATGACCTGCTCATCAAGGACTGCCAATAGATTAACATGGGTCTGCCACAGTTCGTTTGCGAGGTGGTTTTCCCAAATGGAGTCACGACCGAACTTTTCACCCATGAACATCTGAAGCAGAAGTTCACGAACCGGCTCCAGCGTTGCATACGGGATCAGAAGTTCAAGACGACCACCGCGGTCTTCCATGTCGATGCGCAGCTTCGCGACGATGGCAGCGTTGGCGTGACGGGCAATGGTGGCAAAACGCGGGTTGGTTTCAAGGCGTTCAAAACGGAAGGTTACCGGGCTTAGCGGGTCAAACGCCGCTGACAGGTCACCCAGAACCACATGGATCATGCGTTCGACAAGGTTCCGTTCAATCGTGGTGTAAGGGCGGCCTTCGATACGCATTGCCGCCGTACCACGACGCCCGCCCAGAAGAACGTCCACAATGGAATAAATCAGCGCTGAATCAACTGTCAGCAGCCCGTAGTTATCCCATTCCTCTGCCTTGAAAACACCAAGCATTGCGGGCAGCGGGATCGAGTTCAGGTAATCGCCGAAACGCAAAGACAGAATGTTATCAAGCGATACCTCGACGTTATCGGATGTGAAGTTACGCAGGGAAGTCGACATCATACGCACAAGGCGGTCAAATACGACTTCAAGCATCGGAAGTCGTTCATAGGCCACCATTGAAGAGTTGATGATGGCCTGAATACCCGACTGATCGCCCGCCCCCGAACCGTCATCGAAGCCCAGAAGACTGTCAATTTCGTCCTGGTTCAGAACGCGCGCAGATGTACCGCCACCCATGGCGTCGGCCATTTCGTCATCGCCGCCGCCTTCGTCGCCGTCATCGTCACCGAGCATGGACTCCCATTCGGCGGCCATATCCTCGCCGCCGTCGTCTCCATCCTCGTCATCGCCGCCTGCCATGGCTTCCCATTCAGCGGCGAGAGCATCATCATCATCGTCTTCATCAGCCATCAGCGATTGCTTCCTGAATTTGGCATTCGGGCTGCTACAAGATTATTGTACCAGCATTTCCTTGAACAAAACGTCGTTTATTTTCGCAGGCTTGGCTGCGGCACTTACCCGGATCAGAAGTTCTTCGCGCAGCCTGAACATCCCCTCTGACCCGGAAAGGTCTTCGGGACGCAGTTCGCGAAGATAAACCTGAAAGTTGTCAACAATGCGCGGCATCATCTGTTCGACCTGCGGCAGCATTCCCTGATCGGCAACTTCCAGACTGACCCGAATTTTAAGGTAGCTCTGTTTGCCACCCCCTGTATTCAGATTGACCAGAATTTCAGGCAGATCCACGAAACCGACATTTTCCGGCACCCCCGGGGCTTCTTCAATGGAGTCTTCGGTGATGACCTCTTCGGTCTGCTCGCCACCGCCACCGGTCAGCATGTCGATCACTGGCTGAAGCAAACCTGTGAAATACGCCGCCGCAGCACCACCCAACAAAAGCAGCACAAGCAAAACGACCACAATCAGCATTTTCTTGCTGCGGCCGCCGCCACCTTCGTCCATTTCAATTTCGTCGACGTCGTCACCCATCGCTTCGCAAATTCCTGCGTTTGAAGTTCTGTCTTCCTGATCCAGCAAACACTGTGCCGGATTAAAAGCCATAACGCTATCACGTTAAAAATCTGTTGCGTTTCCGTCCACTGACGATTTGAGACAGGCGGAAATTTTTGCATCTCTGCGCCATATGTATCAGGCGCGCGGTAAAAACAATGCACGCCCCCGTCCCCACCGGAAGAAATTGCCGATGGTCACGTCACGCATCCCGATCCCGGCAATCCTTTTCCTGAAACCCAGAAATTTTCCGGCAGTTTCTGCCAGCTGGCCGATAAAAACGCCCGGCAACAAATGCCGAACCTGATTTTTATTAAATAAAATCAATATCTTAATGAAACTGGCACACAGATCGCATTCCTGATGGTCAAGCTACAGTCCTGAAAGGGAAATTTCGACCATGGAAAACGTTTCATACATTGCACTGTCCCGTCAAAAGACGCTGCGCAGCATGATGTCCAACCTGTCGCAGAACATGGCAAACATGAATACGACCGGTTACAAAGAGCAGCGCATGATGTTCACCGACTGGATCGCGAAGAACAAGGATGCGCCGTTCCGTGGCGAACGCGAGATTTCGCTGGTTCAGGATATCTCCCAGTATCGCAACACCACAGTAGGCACGATCGAACATACCGACCGCCCGCTGGATGTCGCGCTTAGTCAGCCAGACATGTTCTTTGCCGTCGAAACCCCGACCGGTGTTCAATATACCCGCTCGGGCAACTTTTCGCTGGATCCGGGCGGGCAGCTGATTACCAATGACGGTTTCCCGGTGCTCAGCGATGCAGGCCAGCCCATGTTCTTCAACGAAGCGGACGGCCAGATCGAAATCAAGGGTGACGGAACCATCGCCACCGACATCGGTCAGATCGGCAAACTTCAGGTCGTGACCGTCGACAACGTCCAGGAAATGACCGTTACCGGGAACACGCTGTATCAGGCGCCGGAAGGCGAGGACAATCAGGATCTGGTCGAACTGGTCGAGAACCCGGGCATCGTGCAGGGCGCACTTGAAAAATCCAACGTCAATCCGATCGGTGCAATGACCCAGATGATTGATGTTCTTCGCACGTATCAATCCGTTACCCGTTCTCTGGAAAGCGAGAACGAGCGTATGCGCAACATGATCAACAAGCTCGGAGATGTTCGCGCCTAATCGGCAGCGATCCCGATAACACGGAAATTTAGCGCAAAATCAGCGCAATCGAAGGAGAAGACAGATGCGGTCACTTGATATCGGCGCCTTGGGGATGCAGGCACAGTCCACCAACGTGGACGTCACCTCGCACAACATCGCCAACATGACCACAACGGGCTACAAACGCCAGCGCGCAGAGTTTCAGGATCTGCTCTATCAGGATTTGCGCCGTGCGGGTTCGCCGTCCTCGGACACCGGCACCATTGTCCCGACCGGTGTTCAGGTCGGCCTTGGTGTGAAGACCGCCGCGATCGGCCGTTACATGGGTCAGGGGTCGCTGACCATGACCGAAAACGAACTTGATATCGCCATTCAGGGCCGCGGATATCTTCAGATTGACCTGCCAAGTGGTGAAACCGCCTATAGCCGTGATGGTACCCTTAAACTGGATGCTGACGGTGCCCTTGTGACCAAGGATGGCTTTGCGGTTCAGCCGGGTATCACCATTCCGGACAATGCCCGCTCTGTTACCATCAACTCCAACGGTGAAGTTTTTGCCGAGATTGATGGCCAGGTCGCCCTTCAGAACCTTGGCCAGATCCAGCTTGCAACCTTTATCAACCCCCCGGGCCTGAATGCCCTTGGCGATAACCTGTTCCTTGAAACCGAGGCATCGGGTGCCGCAAGTGTGGGCTCCCCCGGGGATGTGGGTTTTGGCACGGTTCAGCAGGGCTATCTTGAATCCTCAAACGTCAACGTCGTTCAGGAAATTACCAACCTGATCAAGGCGCAGCGTGCCTACGAGATGAACTCCAAATCAATCTCGACCACCGACGAAATGATGAGCGCGGTCAGCAACCTGCGCTAATACCACCGCCTGAAACATGCTTTGGGTTTGCGCAAGTCGCCGTCGCATCACGCGCGCACTTGCGCAAACTGTCTTTACACGATGTATACCGTTCCGTGGTATTGTGGGTGGATGAAGATAAAGAACACAATCCTCGCATTCGCGATCTTGTCGGCACTTGCGTCTCTGCCTCTTTTGTCAGAGGCTGCCTTCGCGCAATCGTCGCAAGGCAATGACCTGCGCAACATTCAGCCAAACAGTTCTTCCATCTTTCTCAAACCCGATGCACTCGTCGAAGGGCAATATGTAACCCTTGGCGATCTGTTTTCGGGTGTCGATCCCCAGCAGCAAGACATTGCTGTCGCACATGCCCCGCAACCGGGCAGACAAACCATTCTGGACTATCGCTGGCTGTACGGCATTGCGCAGCGCCACGATATTGAATGGCGGCCGCGCACGACCGCCGATCAGGTTCTGATCACCCGGGCCAGTCAGGTCATCACAATTGATGAAATCCGTGATGCGGTCGAAGTTGCCCTGGTGGATCACGGTATCGAGCGCCCCTTCACCGTCGACCTTTCCAGCGAGAATTTTCAAATTCACCTGCCGGTTGACGCGCGCAGCGATATTGATGTCAGTGCGCTTGAAATCAACTCGCGCACCCAACGGTTTGTTGCCAGTGTGACAACCGCTGCACAAACTTCCCAACAACGTACCTATCGGATTAGCGGCAAATATTACCCGCTGACGAATGTTCCCGTGCTGGTCGAACCGGTATCACGTGGATCGGTTATTCGTGCCGATCAGGTCGAATACCGCGAATTTCGTTCAGAACGGGTTCCTGCCGGGGCCATTCGCGACATCAACGATGTTATTGGCAAAGAAGTCACACGACCAAGCAACCCCAATGAACCCTTGATGTTCCGCGATTTGAGCAACCCTATCCTGGTGCGACGCGGGTCGCTTGTCATTATCCGACTGGTCACAGCCAATATGTCCCTGACCGCACGGGGCAAAGCGATGGAAAACGGATCGCTCGGCGACGTCATTCGTGTGGTGAACCAGTCAAGCAACAAGACCATTCAGGTCGAAGTCGTTGCAGAAAACGAAGTTCGCGCCCTGCCTGCAATGTCGCAGTAATTTACCCCGTCACATCCGGCAAACCCTCAGCCAACCCGGCAAGCTTTTCCTCTTGGATCGGCTGATAACTGGCACGGTACTTGCGTTACAGAATGCAGGAACCCAGGAGGAATTCATGTCCGGTAAAAATGCACAGATATCTTGGCGACGCATCGCCATTGTCGGCACCCTGATCGGTGCGACTGCACTGTTGTCAGGCTGCAACGCGATGAAACGACTTTCCGAAGTTGGTGAGCCGCCAAAATTGTCATCCATAGACAACCCGACCCAGTCCGAGGCCTATCGCCCGGTAAGCTTGCCGATGCCTGCCCCGCAGGTCGCAGAACGCAATCCAAACTCGCTGTGGCGTTCCGGCGCCCGATCCTTCTTCAAGGATCAGCGCGCCAATCAGGTTGGCGACATTCTGACCGTGGTTGTCGAAATGCAGGACAGTGCGGCACTTGCCAACACCACGGTGCGATCGCGCACCAACTCGGAAGACCTTGCGGTTCCGAACCTGTTCGGGCTTGAGGCCGAAATGACCAAGGTGCTGCCTGAAACGATTGATCCGACCAACATGCTGGATTTTGACAGCAACACGTCAAACCGGGGGGCTGGAACTCTTGATCGTAACGAAGCAATTGATTTGCGGGTTGCGGCCATTGTCATTCAGGTTCTGCCGAACGGCAACTATGTCATTCACGGTCGTCAGGAAATTCGTGTGAACAGCGAAATTCGCGAAGTCCAGATTGCCGGCGTCATTCGCGCTGCAGACATCAGCTCTGCCAACGAAGTCAACTATGACAAGATTGCCGAAGCCCGAATTTCATATGGTGGCCGCGGAACTATTTCCGATGTTCAGCAACCGCGTTATGGCAGCGAAGTTCTCGACATCATTCTGCCGTTCTAACATTTGAAAAGTCTTGTGGCTCAATCCCGTTTTCCGGGTTCCGGTTGGCCATATGACGAAGCGTTCAAAGGTCACCTTCGGGTGACCTTTTTCGCATAAGAGCGCCCCAAACAGGAAAAGCCCGGCCAAATAGGCCGGGCTTTTGATTTTGGTTATCCCTAACCAGGTATCTCCCACCATGTCATGTCGTTGCATGACCAGGATCGGCTAAGCCGGATCCTTCATTTTTTCCACCCGGCGCGATCAATCGTCGCGACGTGTGCGCTCCATCCGTTCGTGACGCTCCTGAGCTTCAATGCTCAGCGTAGCAATCGGACGAGCTTCAAGTCTTTTCAAGCTGATCGGCTCGTCGGTTTCTTCGCAGTAACCATATGATCCGTCTTCAATTCGACGCAAAGCAGCATCAATTTTTGAAATTAGCTTGCGCGCCCTGTCACGAGTACGAAGTTCAAGTGCCCGGTCTGTTTCAGCCGACGCACGGTCGGTGAGATCCGGTTCCTGAAGCCCGCCATCTTGCAGGTTCGCTAATGTTTCCGAAGATTCATGCAGAAGCTCTGCCCGCCAGGTCAGAAGTTTCTGCCGGAAATATTCCCGCTGACGCGGGTTCATGAACTCTTCGTCCTCTGCAGGACGATAGTCAGGTGGTAAAGTGATAGTCATGTATGCCCTCTATACAGGACTCATCGATCGCGCGGCAATATAGATGGCACACGCCAACGGTGCAAGCCGATTGAACAAATAAATGTCAACCACCCCTCAATGGCGCAGAATTCTGCGATTTTTTAGTGGAAAATACCGCAAATCAAACAGCTAGATCAGGCCTGAAACTTCCAGTTTCGCCAGCTCAACCCGTGCACGCAGATCAATCTCGTCAAGAACTGCGGAAAGTTCAGGATCGTCAATCGTTTCACGCTGCTGATCAAGCAACCCGACCAGTTGCTGCAGCCGAGCGGGGGACAGTTGCCCACTCAGAAGGCCATCACGCACGGCTTCCAGTTGTTCAAGCATGCTTTTGGCGCGCAACATGGCAGCCTTTTTGGGCGAATCCAGTGCATCACCACTTTGCTGAAGCGCAAGCAGCGCATCCAACGCACTGACAGTACCGGTGCTTCGAACGCCGCCCGCTCCGACAGCATCACCAGAAGAATCAAGCGAACGCATGGTATCAGCAAAACCGCTTCCGCCGGACGCACCGGATGCCTTCTTGCGCGAGGCAGCCCCCGCACCGGCAGCTTTGGAACCGTTTACCTTCATGATCCATTCCCGCTCAGTTGTTATAGGTGCGCTCAATAAACATATGCACTGCACATATTGGACGCGGGCATCATACCCGAAAGGTCAGATGGAACACCATCCGTGTGACCAACAATCGGGAGTCTCCCTCAATCGGGCCAGACGCGCAACGGGAAAAAAATGCCGGGTTGACGGGACAAGGGCGGCGGAACCGCGGCAACTTCCCGGAAATTGCGCGGATTTCTGCGCCATTCCAGCTTCCTGAACGTCACAGCGGCACAAAGCCTCAGTTGGCACGGTTTTCGCAAATACGTTTGCAAACGCGGTTTACGATCAATCGCCTCATTTACCGGATGCCATGCATCCAACGTAAAAGCGGAAGTAAGAGTATGATCACAGGTCTTGGCAAAATAGCGCAAAAAGCGGCCGTTACGCTCACGCTGGGAATGCTTGCCCTGACGCAGCTTGGCCCTGCACATGCACAGTCGCGCATCAAGGATATCGCCGATTTTGAAGGCGTGCGTGACAACATGCTGGTTGGCTATGGCCTTGTGGTTGGCCTGAACGGCACCGGCGATGACCTGGGCGATGCAGAATTTACCCGTCAAAGCATGGTCGCGATGCTTGAGCGCCTTGGCATTAACGTCCGCGATCAGATCGAAGATCTGGAATCCGATAACATTGCTGCGGTCATGGCAACCGCAACCCTGCCGCCATTTTCGCGTCAGGGGTCACGGATTGACGTGAATATCAGTGCAATCGGCACTGCAGAAAGCCTGCAGGGCGGCACGTTGCTGGTAACCCCGATGGTCGGCGCAGACGGCGAAGTCTACGCCGTTGCCCAGGGCAACCTTGCTGTTGGTGGTTTCTCGGCCGGTGGTAATGCAGAAACAATCGTCAAAGGCGTTCCGACCTCGGCACGTATTGCCAATGGCGGTATCGTCGAACGCGAAATCGACTTTAACCTGAATTCCATGCAGGACATGTCGGTTGTCTTGCGTAACCCTGATTTCACCACCGCACGCCGTATTTCAGAAGCAATTAATGCCTATCTGGGTGAAGTCGCGGCCCGCCCGAGCGATCCGGGGACGGTGCGTCTGAGCATCCCGGAACGCTACAATCAGAACATCGTCGCTCTTCTGACCGATGTCGAACAGCTTCGCGTCGAGCCGGATCAGATCGCACGTGTCGTGATTGACGAAAACACCGGCACGATTGTCATGGGGGAAAATGTCCGCATCAATCGTGTTGCAATTGCCCAGGGCAACCTGACGATCCGTGTTACGGAAACCCCGCAGGTATCGCAGCCCTCGCCTTTTGCGCAGGCAGGCACAACCGAGGTTGTCGACCGCACCAACATCGAAGTCGATGAAGGCGAAGACAACCAGCTGGGTATCATGGATGGTGGCGTCAGCCTGCAGGAATTGGTCAACGGTCTCAACAGTCTTGGCGTTGGTCCGCGCGACATGATCACGATCCTTCAGGCAATCAAAACGTCTGGCGCGCTGCAGGCTGAAATCGAGGTGATGTAATGATGACCGACGGCACCGCAGCACTGATGGCGCAGGCACAGGCAAGCGCACAGTACGGCAAACAAAACAATATCACAGCCCGGATGAATTCACTCACCGATGGCCATATCAAAACCGAAGAACAGGCGCGCAAGGCCGGCGAAGAATTTGAATCAATGTTTCTCGGTCAAATGCTGAGCCACATGTTCTCCGGGATTGAAACCAACGAAATGTTTGGCGGCGGGCATGGCGAAACGATGATGCGTTCCATGCTGGTTGACGAATACGCCAAAGAAATGACCCGCGCTGGTGGCATCGGAATTGCAGATGCCGTTACCCGCGAAATCCTCAAAGTCCAGGAGGGATGAAAATGACGACCGAAGAGCTGGTTACCGAACTTAAAAGCGTCACTTATGACCTTATGTCCCTGCTGGAACGTGAGTCGAGCGAACTTCGCAGTCTTACATCAGCCGAATATGAGCAATTCCTGTCGGAAAAATCTGCCCTGTCGATGCAGTACGAACAACTTGTCGTAAAACTGCGCAGCCGTGGCGAAGAGCTTCGCGCTCTGTCCGAAGAGGAACGTGAAGAACTGCGCGAACTGCAGGCCGAGTTCCAGGAAACCGCAAGACGCAACATGTCCACCCTTATGGCGGCCAAGGAAACCAACGAACGTGTGGTTCAGGCCATCGTGCGCGCGGTTAATGAAAAGTCCAAGGAAGAATGCACCACCTATAACCGCGCGGCGAAAACCAGCAAGGCATCGCTTGGCGGTTATGGTCGCACGATCAACAAATCCGGTGGCGCCTATAGCGTCAACGAAACGCTTTAAGGGTAAAGGCAAGTATCATGTCACTTACTCAGGCACTCAATACTGCGATCTCCGGCCTTAACACGGCACAGGCCCGTATTGCGATCACGTCATCGAACATTTCGAACGTGAACACAGAGGGCTATTCCAAAAAGATCGCCGGTCAGGAAACCCTGACGCTGGACGGTATCGGTGCTGGTTCTCAGGTTGCCGACATCTATCGCAACGTCAATGAGGGCCTGGTACGTGAAATGCGCGGCGAACTGGGTAAAGCCGGCCGCGAAGAAGCCCGTTACGAGTTTTTCCAGCGTATTCAGACGCTGTTTGGCACGACCCAATCTGATGCTGCGATCAGTCAGCGCATCAATGATCTGGCCGATGCATTCGAACAGCTTGGTGTGACGCCGGATCAGAATTCGCCACGCATCGAAGCCATCGAAAGTGCGATCCAGGTCATGGAATCTTTCGAGAAGCTCTCAAGCCAGCTTCAGGATCTGCGTGACGACATTGACGACCAGATCACAGACGAAGTGAATACTGCCAACACGCTGCTCACACAGATCTCGGAACTTAACAGTGGCATCATCCGTCTGAATAACCTTGAGCAACCGACCACGGAGCTCGAGGATCAGCGCGACCAGAAACTGAACGAACTTTCGAAGATCATCGACATCACCACGTTTAGCCGCAGTGACGGTTCGATTGTCGTTTACTCGGCGGCAGGTGCGAACACGCTTTTGGACCGCACACCGAATTCGCTGAGCTTCACCCAGACTGCCGGTTTTGAACCGGGCACAGGTGGTTCGGGTGTCTCGCTTGACGGTGAAGACATCACCGATACATTGCGTACGGGCACGCTCAAGGGCTTGTTTGAGATGCGCGATTCCGAAATTCCGGCACTGAATGACCAGATCAACGAGCTGGCTGGCGAACTGCGCGATGCCATCAATGAGGAACACAACAAGGGTACCTCATTCCCGCCACCAGCCAACCTTTCAGGTACACGTACAGTCGCTGGCAGTGACCCACTGACTGCAACCGGTGCATTTCGCGTCGCCGCCCTTGATCAGAATGGCGACCTTGTTGCAACCGACAGCTGGGCCGATATCGAACTGCCAACCACCCCGGCGACCGTTCAGGGTATTGTTGACGCAATTAACGCATCGGATGCGAGTTCTTATCTGACCGCATCGCTGGTTGATGACCGGCTCGTAATCGAAGGCCAGGACGGTAACCGTGTGGCCATCAACGAACTCGACAGCCAGATCACGCTAAGCGACGGCCGCCAGCAGGGCGCATCGCACTATTTTGGTCT
Organism: Thalassospira sp. MCCC 1A01148; assembly: GCF_001613795.1. GTDB lineage: Bacteria > Pseudomonadota > Alphaproteobacteria > Rhodospirillales > Thalassospiraceae > Thalassospira. Next base: position 5,977 of record NZ_LPVZ01000018.1, on the reverse strand, counting down.
GAATGATTTCATCGCGACCACCAAACGGTCCGACACGATGACCTCTGCGCCGCAAAGCAGCTCAACCGACGCACTGGGCGTTACGGCAAGCTCCTTTACCATCAGCGCGGGCACCGGGGTGCTGGCCGGGGCCGGCATTACTGTCAACTATACAGCGACTGATTCACTTGAAGACGTGCGCGATAGCATTCGTACAGCACTTCAGGGTGCAGGCATGACTGCTGCTGCGTCTGAAGAAGCAGCGTTCATTGTTGAAGACGGCAATCGCTATCGTCTGGTCGTTGAATATAACGCAAACCTGACGATCAATGATTCGGGGACGATGTCCTCGAAGATCGGCTTCACCGAGGACCGCCCGTCCCTGTCGGGTAACATGAACGTTGCCGCCGCGATCCAGAATGACCCATCCAGGATCGTGCGTGGGCAGCTCAACGCAGATACCTACAATACGTCAACAGCAGTCATTGATCCTGACGCTGCCATTAACGGCCTGGGGCCGACCACGCCCCCGCCGCTGAATTACACCCTGACCGTGAGTGGCAATTTCACGGATGTTAACATCAATTATGACACCAACACTTCGCTGCAGGATATCGCGGACGCGATCAACAACAGTGCAACCATGACCGACAACAACATAACTGCCGAAGTCAAGTTCGACAGTCAGCTTGGCGGCTACAAACTGCACGTGATCGATGCCGATGGCGACCCCTTCTATTTCAGTGATGACGGGCTTCCCAATGCGGATGCACTGACGACCATTCTTGGCCTTGGGATCAATTTCGGGGTGCATGAGGGCGACAACAGTGCCGCCAATTCGATCAGTAATGCCTTTGAACGTTCGGACATTGATTTCGAAGCAACTGATGGCCTGTCAGGTGAACGCACGTCCTTGACCGATTATGCCGCCGGCATCGTTGCAACCGCTGCAACCAAGACCCGCGTTGCCGAGAGCTCTTTTGACTTCCAGAACAATCTGGTCGTTGACCTCAGCACGCGCATTCAGAACGAAGCTGGTGTCAACCTGGATGAAGAAATGTCTGATCTGGTTGTTTTTCAGCGCGCCTACACCGCAACCGCACGGGTAATTTCCACGGTTGATGAAATGTTTGATGCATTGCTCAATGCAGTTTAAACTGCAAGCTTGTAAAGTGAGGCTGTCATGGTAACGCGTGTCGCTACATATACGAACCACACATTGCTTTCGGACCTTGCACTCCGGAACGCAGCGCGTGTAACCGACCTTCAAAATCAGGCGTCGAGTGGCTATAAGTCGCGCAATTACGCCGGGATAGCAGATAGTACGCAACGCCTGCTCAATCTTGAAGGCGAATATACCCGCACGGAACAGTACCTGCGCAATACAACGCAGGGGAAATTGCGCCTGCAAAGCATGGAAACAGCTGTCGATAGCATGCTGACCATCGCGACCCAGATGAAGACATTGATGATTCAGGCCAGCTCGGCGCAACAGGCCGACGATGTCAACATTCGCGAGGAAGCCAATCAGGCCCTTCAACAGATTGCCAATCTGCTCAATACAAACCTTGACGGACGTTACCTTTTTGCAGGAGGACGCTCTGAAGAACCTGCCGTCGATATTGAAAAGATCGGGGCGCCGGACAACTATATGAGCGAACTTGGCACGTCCGTTACCACAGGCGCGACCCTTGCATCACTGGGCGTCACGGCAAATGGAACCATCCAGATCGTCAGCACCGACGTAGATGGCAACAGTTCGACTTCGACAGTTGGCTACACCACTGGCGATACCGTCGGCGACATCATGAACAGCATCAACAATGTCACGACGAACCGTGCAATGGCATCACTGCGAGGTCTCGGTGGTGAGGGAACACCCCTGCTGAACATTGAAAATGTCGGCAATGGCTCGATCACCATTACCGAAACCGGTACAGGTGATTTTCTCTCTAAGCTCGGCATGGAAAAAATCGGCAATCCACGTCCGGACGCCGACTATTACATGGGCGACCACCAGATCATGGAACTGCGCGTCGATGAGCAATACGATGTGTCCTATGGCATTCTGGCGGAAAATCCGGCTTTCCAGCAGCTGATACAGGGTCTTGGCATTGCCGCAAGCACTGAGAATCAGGACGCGCTCTCTACCGCCCTTGGCTTTATCAATGATGCCATCAATGATCTTCCCAACGTTCAGGGGCAAATTGGCCTTGATATTGCCAATGTCGAACGTTTTGAAGAACGCCATCAGGACTTCAAGGTTTTTGCGGCCCAGGCGATCAGCGACATTGAAACCGTCGATGTGCCTCTGACGCTTGCGGAATTGACCCAGTACGAAACAGCCTTGCAGGCCAGTTTTATTTCCATCTCGCGCGCCGCAGATTTATCTTTGGCTAACTATTTGCGTTGATTGTGATATAGATAGTATTGCGTCATTAACCGTTTTGTCAGAATGATACTTTAAGTAGTATCCAGGACAGAACCTTTCGACCGTCGGAGAATTGCGGGAATGGAAACCGAAAACGTCGCCGAAAATGAAACACCTGAATCCGTTGTCGTGGAAACACGCTTCGGCGACATCGAGTTTAGCTGGGACAAGGGCATTTATATGCCGGTAGGTCTTCTCGGCTTTCCTGAACATCATGTCTTCGGACTGGCAAATATTCCCAACACGTCACTGGATCAGTTCAAGCTTTATCAAAGCCTGACGGATGCCAGCCTGTCTTTCATTGTCGCACCCTACAATATGGAAAGCGGCGTTTACGCAGACAAAGACTTGATGACCGCGCAGAAAAGCCTCGCCATCGACAGTGCGGACATGGCCATTCTGATGGTTGTCACTATTCGTAGCGCCCCCAGTGGTGAGGGCATTACAATGTCGACGAATTTACGCGCCCCTATTCTTGTAGATACGGCACGTCAGGTTGCCTGGCAGCATATCTTGCCGAATGAAAAATACTCTGTGCAGCACGACCTGTAATTTTTGCCTAGTATATTGGCACGTGCGTTGCTTTGGTGTCCCACAAGGCAATGTCGCCGAAGAATTGAATGGCCTGAGCCATTCTTTCTTATCCGTGTAGGAGAAATAAAATGGCTCTTAATATTATTTCCAACTATGCAGCGAACGTCGCCCATCGAAACCTGACTGCTTCGGACACGATGGCGACACGATCGCTTGCAAAACTCTCGTCTGGTACCCGTGTTGTTTCCGCACGTGATGATGCTGCGTCCATGGCCATCGGTGCGCGTCTGAATGCAACGACACAGGCCCTGAAGACCGCAACCGTCAACGTTGGCCAGGCGAACTCGATGCTGCAAATCGCCGATGGCGGCATGGCAACGATCGACAACATCCTGGTGCGTATGAAAACGCTTGCTGTTCAGGCATCCTCGGGCAACCTGTCTGACACTGAACGCGGCTTCCTGAATGATGAGTTCGTTCAACTGCGCAACGAGATTGATCGTATCGCGTCTTCCACCAACTTCAACGGTATTCAGTTGCTTGGTGATGGCGGTGATGTGGCCCTTGAGTTCGACGACCTTGCGGCTGGCGGTGGGGGCGAAGCCCTTGTGCCAGTTAACGGTTTTGACAACTTCAATATCACTGACAACAATTATTGGGCGACGGACGCAGGCGATGATGGCGTCACGGACAACAACTTCGAAGTAAACATCAATTACGCCGCAGGTGATCAGGTTATCATGACCGTTACCAGCACGATTGATGGCGCAGTTGACCGAACCCAGTCAATCGATATTACGGATTACCGCACGGGTGGCACGACTGCGATCAGCGCCGGCGACAATGCAACGCTTAACTTTGATGAACTTGGCCTGACCTTTACGGTCAATACCAACTTCTCTGAGTCTGTATCTGTGATCCGGGGCGATAACACTGGCGCATCCGACTTTGGTACCGACACCGACTTCAACGGCTCTGGCCTGGACTCTGCCGCGGGCAACACTGTCACGATGGCAGCTGACAATGGCCAGCAACTACAACAAACCGTAGATTTCCAAGTCGGCGCAGGCAATACGGCGAACGACCGGCTTGCTATTTCCTTTACAGCTGTTGATTCAGATACATTGGGCGGTGGGTCTGCAGGCACTCAAACGTCAATCGCCGACCTTACAGATAACGCAATTGACACCGCGGCCAACGCCCAAAGTGCGGTTGAAGTTGTCAGCCGAGCAATTGATGACTTGCAACGCTCTCGCGCCAATATCGGTACATACCAGAACCGGCTGGACTTCGCGGGACAGAACCTGGCATCCACTCAGGAAAACACTGAGTCGGCCCGCTCCACATTGCTTGACCTCGACGTTGCGGCAGAAATGACCAACTTCACCTCCAAGCAGATCCTGGTTCAATCGGGTGTGGCTATGCTTGCACAGGCAAACCAGATGCCGCAGAATCTGTTGCGTCTGCTTCAGGGCTAAGCTTAGTCCAACCAAACCTCTCAGCCACGGCGGCGAATGGCGGCAATCAAGGATTGCCGCCATTTCTTTTTGCCTCTGTGCCCTGCCTCGACCAAAGACGCTTCAACCAACAGCCCAACGCAGCAGGCGAATCGTTTGTTTTCAAACTGTTTGCCTTCTCCTTAGCTATTAAAATTGCCTCTATATGCAAAATTCAACATATACTTACGAATTGGGTTGCATATTTTGGCCACCTCTCCCGCATAGGGTTTGTAAGATTTTTCTTATTTACCAAGCAATTTCTTTTGACATCGTCCCTGCACGATAGCCAAATAAGCGGAGTTCGCAATTACTGGTTGTTCATGATGAACTTCCTGCGCACCCGAACCGCTACCTTCTGGTAGCCCCATTCCAAGTAGGAATCCAAACGATGGCACTCAATATTATTTCAAACTACGCAGCTAACGTTGCACACCGTAACCTTACTGCATCTGATGAGATGGCAACCCGTTCGCTATCCAAGCTGTCTGCTGGTACGCGCGTCGTTTCGGCACGTGACGATGCTGCATCCATGGCAATTGGTGCACGTCTGAACGCAACCACTCAGGCTCTTAAAACCGCAACCGTCAACGTTGGCCAGGCCAACTCGATGCTCCAGATCGCTGATGGCGGGATGGCCACCATTGATGATGTTCTCGTGCGGATGAAGACCCTGGCGGTTCAGGCATCCTCGGGCAACCTGTCTGACACCGAACGCGGCTTCCTGAATGACGAGTTCACCGAACTGCGAGACGAGATTGACCGTATCGCGTCCTCTACCAACTTCAACGGCATCCAGCTGTTGGGCAACGGTGGTGACGTTGCGATTGAATATGGTGACCTTGCTGCCGGCCAGGGTGGCGAAGACCTTGTTCCGGCATTCGGCTTTGATGGCTTTGCCATTACCGACAACAACTACTGGGCAACCGACACAGATACCGGTGGAGACCTTACGGACAGCCAATTCACCGTAAATATCAACTATGCTGCGGGCGGCCAGGTCATTATGACTGTGTCCAGCACCATTGATGGTGGCGGCGCGAATGACCGGACGCAATCGATTGATGTCACGGACTATGCTACCGGTGGCACCACGGAAATTAGCGCAGGTGAAAACGCAACGCTGAACTTCGATGAACTCGGCCTGACCTTCACAGTTAACACCAACTTCTCCTCAACGGTTGCAACCATTTCCGGTGACAACTCGGGCGACAGTGACTTTGGCTCGGGCACCGACTTTGGCGGCGGCGGCGTGGATGTTAGCGACACAACTGTCACAATGGCGGCCGATAGCGGGCAGCAGCTTGCGACCAATATCGAATTCCAGGTTGGCGGCGGCAATACTGCCAACGACCGTCTTTCGATTGATCTGACGGCGGTTGATTCCGCCGCACTTGGAACTGGTGGTACCGGTCAGGAATCGCTTAGTGATCTTGGTGCAAACGCAATCTCTACCGCAGCTGGTGCACAGAATGCTGTTGAAGTTGTGACCCGCGCCATTGATGACTTGCAGCGTGCCCGTGCAGCTGTTGGTACC
>NZ_LPVZ01000017.1 GCF_001613795.1 Thalassospira sp. MCCC 1A01148 | reverse complement strand
TGGCGGGTCAATGTTGGGTCAGCCAGAATTGATGCCCAATTGCTGGTCCCGCCGATGGAAGAAGTGCGAAAGACGGCAGACGCCAATAACTGACGGGAAATCAAAATCATGAAAACCCACGGGGCCGTTGCTGCAGGACATTCAGTTACCGCACGTGCTGCGGCCCGTGTGCTTGAAGAAGGCGGCAATGCCTTTGATGCGGTGATTGCCGCAATGTGGGCGGCCTGTGTGGCGGAGCCGGTTCTGGCTTCCCTTGGCGGTGGTGGCTTTGTCATGGCCAGGCCTGCCGGGAAGACGCCCCGGCTTTATGATTTCTTTGTTGAAACCCCGCTTGAAAAGCGATCACGCGAAGACCTTGAATTTGAAAGCCGTCTCGCGACCTTTGCCGGTGGTGTGACGCAGGAATTTCATGGCGGCTATGGATCGGTGGCAACACCGGGCGTGGTCGCCGGTTTGTTCGCGGTTCATGACGATCTTGCCAAACTTCCAATGGCACAACTGGTGGAGCCCGCCATTGAGGCGGCGCGTAATGGCGTCAAACTTGATGCATTTCAACGCTATGTCATGGGGATTGTCGAACCGCTTCTGGCCTTTTCCACAGATAGCCGGAAGGTCTTTGGCAAGGCAGGCAAAACCGATCCCGACAGTTTCGAGTTGCTGGACGCCGGTGTGGCTCACCGTCAATCCGACCTGGCTGACAGCATTGCCTATTTGGTCGAAAGCGGGGCAAAGGGCTTTTATCAGGGGGACCTTGGTACTGCGCTTGTGCGCGAATGTGCTGAGCATGGTGGGTACCTGACAGCACAGGATCTGGCGGACTATCGTGTGTTGGTGCGCGATCCCTTGCTGATCACCGGGCGCAAGGGGCGGTTTGTTTTAAACCCGCCACCGGCATCGGGCGGGGTTTTGGTCGGATTTGGTTTGAAACTGGCCCGTGAAATGGCGCTGGGGGCATTTGGTTCTGAACGCCATCTTGAAGCGATATCGCGGATCCTTCATGCAACAGGTCTTGCGCGTGGGGATCACGGGGCGAGCCCGTCGATTCTGGGCGATGAGCTTTGCGAGCGGTATCGATCGATGATTGGCGAACGTCCGCTTAGTCAGCAGGGTACGACCCATATTTCTGTCGTGGATGCCAAGGGCAATCTTGCTGCAGCGACCATTTCAAACGGATCCACGTCCGGGCGGGTTGTGCCCGGAACCGGTATCATGTTGAACAACATGCTGGGTGAGGCAGATCTGTCACCGGAGGGCTTTCATAACTGGCCATGCGGCGTTCGGATGACCTCGATGATGACGCCATCGCTGTATTTGGGCGAAGACGGGGCATCGGTTGCGCTTGGCTCGGGCGGATCAAACCGTATCCGGTCAACCATGCTGCAAGTTTTGCTTAACATCGATGCCTTTGACATGACTTTGCACGGGGCGATTTCGGCGCCGCGCATGCATGTGGAAGATGAACTTTTATCGGTTGAGCCCGGGTTTGATGGCGCGTTGCTTGACGGCTTAAGCCTTGCCAATCAACAACGCTGGGATTGTGAGGACATGTTCTTTGGCGGCGTACACGCGGCCAAGGTCAGTCTTGGGGGTGACAATCTTTCGGCCATTGGCGATGGACGCCGCAACGGGCATCAGGTCGTAATCACCTGAACCGCTGAATAACGGCAAAAATCAACGAGAAGATCGCGATCAGAATGATGGCGACGGTTGCAATCAGTAGTGCCTGCTTGGTGCGCAGTTCGTAGGCCTGTTTGCGTTCGATAAACACAATGACGTCGCGGCGCAGCTGATCCATTTCTGGCGCGACATCAAGGCCGGTGAGGTAAAGTTTCGCACCTGCACGTGCCAGAAGGTCATTTGTCTTGTTCATTTCGCGTGTGAACAATGCAAAGCGTTCTTCGGTATCGGCAAGATCGTCGAGAAGGTCGGCATCATCCCCACCGGATGAGGCAATGGTGATCGTCGTTCGCGTCAGATCACGGGCGTCTTCTTCGATGCATTTCGAAAGTGATTTGCGTGGTTGATCCGTGGTGCATTCCACCGGACGCGTGCCGAATTCTTCAAGGGCACGGCGCAGATGTTCCTTAAGTTGCTGATCAAGATCGGAAATCTTCAGGCGGATATCGCGCGCGGTATCGCGAATGCTGGTGTCATCCTGATCCAGTGCCATTGTTGGCCAGGCGACAAAGATCGACCCGGCAAGGATAAGACACAAAATGATCAATAAACGGCGCAAGAAAGGGCAGCTCCGGAGACGCGTTCGACAGGAAGCGAACCCGCAGTTTGCGTGAGCAGGGTTCTTATTCTGTTAATATTGGGACGAAATCGTCTGGCACCGGTATTTATTTTGGCCAGCGCCGATGCAGCCAAAGCCATTGTTCAGGGCGCTCGCGGATCCAGCGTTCCATGGTGGCGTTCACATCGGTCATGGTTGCCATAGTATCGGCGCGGCGGTCACCGGTTTTGGTGACTTCAAGTGGCGGATAGAACGTGACGCGGAAATGCGCACCATCAAGGCGTTCTGAACGAACAGGAATGATTGGCGCATCGTATTTAAGGGCAAACTGTGCCAGTGCGGGGGCTGTCATTGCATCGCGGCCAAAAAACGGCACGGCGATCCCGTCTGTCATCTTTTGATCAACCAGCATGCAGGCATGACCGCCATCTTTCAGATAGCGCGTGAGCTTGCGTGCGCCTTCCGGGCCTTTTTTGACCAGTTGTCCCTTAAAGGTTTTGCGCGCCCGCATGAACAAGCCTTCTACCCACGGATTATCCGGCGCGCGATAGACACTCATCATGTCCATATCAAGCACCTCGGCAATGCACATGGTCGCTTCCCAGTTGCCAATATGACCGGAAAAGAACAGGCCAGGTTTGCCATCGGTCTTGGTGGCAAGGCCGTTTTCAATGCCAACGATTTCGATGCGGGGTCCACCCGGGCGCATTTTATGCAGGTGGGGAATTTCGGCAGCCGAACGGCCAAGATTGTCCCACATTCCAACAATGATCTTGTCGATCTCTTCGGGGGATTTTTCCGGAAACGCCGCAACCAGATTGTTGCGCGCCTTTTTGGTTTGGCCGACTTTGGGGCCCAAGGTACGCAGAAGCCAACCACCAACCGCCGATGCCATGTCAACGGGCATCAGGGCAAACATCCAGTAGACCAGATACGCTCCAAAACCCTGCAGCGGGTGGGAGATGTATTTCTGGCGCATTTTGTAAAGTTGGCTGTTCTTATCCATCGGCAAGTACTGATGTCACAATCTTTGCAAGCTGATCTGGTGCCTCGAACACCAGACGAATGTCGAGACTGCTTATGCCGTCCCGGTCCTGTAATGGCAAGCGCATCAGATCCTTTTGGGTGGTGACCAGTCTGGCATCAAGCCGTGCCGCCTCGGCACGTAGATCGCCAAGCTCTTGCGCCGTAAAGGGGTGGTGATCTGAAAAATCACGTGTCTGGATGATTTGCGCGCCTGCCTTTCGGAGGCTGTCATAGAATTTCGAAGGCCGACCAATACCGGCAAAGGCCAGAACACGGGACTGATCGAACTCCGCGCCGTTGATCGGTTCTATTCCGGCGCGAAGCACCGGAACCGACGCCGGGAGGTGCGCAATGAATTCGGGTGTCTTGTCGCCAATCAGGATGATGGCGCGCACCTTCTCAAGGCCGCTGATCAGGGATTCACGCATCGGGCCAGCAGGCATGACACGGCCATTGCCAATGCCATAACTGCTGTCAATCACGGCAAAGCTGCAATCCTTGATCAGGGACGGGTTTTGCAAGCCATCATCCAAAATGATGGCATTCGCCCCGGCATTTCGCGCCGTTTCTGCACCGAGCGCACGGTTGCGTGAAATCCAGGCGGGTCCGTGATGGGCAAGTAAAAGCGGTTCGTCCCCGACTTTGGCAGCCGTGTCCGCATCGGGATCGACGCGATGTGGGCCTTCGATGGATCCTCCATAACCGCGACTAACGAAATGCGGCGTGCGCCCAAGTTTTGTCAGCAGGTTATAAAGCGCAACAGCGGTGGGTGTTTTTCCGGCCCCGCCGACAGTGAAGTTGCCAACGCAAAAAACCGGGCAACCGGGATGACGCGGGGTTGTGGTCAGGTTCCGGAAACACGTGCCCGCCCGCCAAGCCGCGGAAAGCGGGCTTAGAAGTTTTGGGATAATACCTTCATGTCGCCAGAATTCCGGGTCACGCATAATCCACCTCTTTGATGTCCTTTTGCGCCATCAGGGGGCGCAAGGCATCAAGTGTTCGATCAAGGACCTCTGCCTTGGAATTTGCGTAATCCAGTGCTGCTTTCGCAACCTTTTTGGCACTTTCCGTGTCGCGTAGCAGTGCTGCAACTTGTCGGGCAAGGTCATCCCCATCGGCTGCAGGACGACATGCGCTGCTGGCCAGCATCTCGGCGCTGATGGCCGCGAAATTGCTCATATCCGGGCCATGCAGGATGGCGCAGTCAAGGCGTGCTGGTTCAAGCGGGTTCTGCCCGCCGCCGACACAAAGGGTTTTGCCCATGAAGACAACCGGCGCAATCCGGTAAAACAGGCCAAGCTCGCCCATGGTGTCGGCAAGATATATGTCCGTCCCCGGGGTGATGTCATGGCCAAGGCTGCGACGCGAAACCTGAAGACCCTGCGCGACCAGATCGGATTCAATATCATCTGCGCGGTCGGGATGACGCGGGACGATGATGGTCAGGACCCCTGTATGGTCCTTGGCAAGATTTTTGTGTACCTCGCCGGCAATCTGTTCTTCGCCCTTGAATGTGCTTGAGGCCAACCAGACCGGACGGGTGCCAATCTGTTCCTGCAGCTTGGAAAGGGCCGCCTCATCTGCCGGGAGCGGCGGGGCGGCAAATTTCAGGTTCCCAACCGTTTGAACCGATGTCGCGCCGAGGCTTTCGAAGCGTTCGGTCTCGTCGCTGCTTTGCGTCAGGATAACATCAAAGGCGGAAATAACGGGACGGATGAAGGACGGGTAGCGGGAGTATCCCTTGAAGCTCTTTTCGGAAATGCGGCCATTGAGAAGGGCAAGTTTGACGCCCGCCTTTTTTGCCTTGGTCAACAGGTTCGGCCAGAAGTCGCTTTCAAGCCAAAGCGCGACATCAGGTTTCCAGTGATGAAGGAAACGTGCGACACAGACCTGGCGGTCAATCGGGACAAACTGGTGAATGACCCCATGGGGCAGGCGCGCGTGCATCATGGTCGCCGATGTGACCGTTCCGGTGGTCACCAGAATGGAAGCGTCCGGATAACGACGGCGGATTTCATCAATCACCGGCAAGGCGGAAAGAGATTCACCAACACTGGCACCATGTATCCAGACCAGATGGCCCTTTGGGCGGGCTGCGCCCGGATGGCCAAAGCGTTCACCGATCCGGCCTGCATCTTCCTTGCCGCGGTTCTTGCGACGGTTCAGATAAAGGTTTAGCGCCGGACCAAGCAGGCGGGTTGCCGCGCGATAGGCGTAAAACAGGCTCATGACCCTGTTTCCCCCGCTGCAATGGCCGATCGCTTTTGTTTGGGGAGTTCATCGGGCGCAGCAGGCGGGATAACATCAAGACCCAATGACTGATCGGTTCTTTGGGTGAGCTCGGTCAGGGCATTTTCAAGCTCAACCCGTTTGGCTTCCATGCCTTCTTCATCAAGCTTGCGGTCGACAAAGATCGGATCGCCCCAGTGAAAAACACCGCGAGAAAATGGCAGCGGTAAAATGAACCGATCCCAGCTTTGAATGACCTTGCGATTAGAGGCCGAATAGGTCAGCGGGAAAATCGGAACACCGGCCATTCGGGCGGCTTGAATAATGCCGTCCGATGCCCGCATGCGTGGACCGCGCGGGCCATCGGGGGTCATGCCGACAACTTCGCCAGCTTTCAACGCTTTAAGAATTTGGCGCAGGGCTGCGGCACCGCCTTTGCCCTTGCCGGTCGATCCGGCGATGGTCTTGATATCAAACCGCGCAATCGTACGAGAAATGATTTCCCCGTCACGATGCGATGAAATCAGCATGTTAAACGGCCGGTCCCCGCCAACAGATCGCCACGTATAGGGCATCATCAACAGGCGCTGATGCCAGAAGGCAACGATGAACGGTTTGCCTTCTGTCAGATAGTGGGCCGGATGGTCGCCGCCTTCGGTGCGCCAGCGTCCTGTGGTCCGCATCAGGCGCACATACGATGCCGCCAGCCAGCACAGTGTGCTGCGCATTGTATCGCTTTTTATGATCCGTTTATGCCACTGCACGCAAGTTTGTCCCGAAGTTGCCCGGATCAGTTTCCGTTTTCTTCCGAGAATTGCAAGTTATAGAGATGGGCATAAGCCCCTCCCTGTTCGAGCAATTCGTCGTGTTTGCCCTGTTCGGTGACGCGCCCGTTGCTGATGACGCAAATCTTGTCGGCATCAACGATGGTCGACAGACGGTGCGCGATCACAAGGGTGGTACGCCCCTTCATCAGTTCGGCCAGCGCCCCCTGAATGTGGCGTTCGGATTCCGTATCAAGGGCCGAGGTTGCTTCATCAAGCAACAGGATCGGCGCGTTCTTCAGCATCGCACGCGCAATGGCGATACGCTGACGCTGCCCGCCCGACAGCTTCACACCATGCTCGCCGACAATCGTGTCATAGCCATGTTGAAGCTGTCCGATAAAGTCGTGGGCAGCGGCCTGACGCGCGGCTTCTTCGATTTCGGCATCCGATGCGCCAGCACGACCATAGGCGATATTGGCACGCACTGTATCGTCAAACAGGGTGATTTCCTGGCTGACAAGTGCGGTTGCCTTGCGCAGGCTTTCAAGCGTCACATTGCGGATGTCCTGACCATCAATGGTAATGGCCCCCTGATCAATTTCATAGAAACGCGGGATCAGGTTGAGGATCGTCGATTTACCGGCACCCGATGGGCCGACAAGGGCCACGGTTTCGCCCGCCTTGATATCCAGATCAATCTCACGCAGCGCTGTGATTTCAGGGGTATAGGCAAAGGCAACGTTTTTGAAGTTGATGTTGCCACCCGAAACCACAAGGTCTTTGGCATCCGGGGCGTCCTTGATTTCTGGTTCGATATCAAGAACTGTGAAAACACGCTGGGATGCAGCAAGGCCTTGCTGCAGGGTGATGTTGATGTTCGCCAGACGTTTGACCGGCTCATAGGCAAGAAGCAGGGCGGTGATAAAGGCAAAGAAGCTGCCCGGATCACTTGCACCATCAATAACGCGGCTACCACCATAAATGATGATTGCGGTAATCGCGGCACCACCAAGTGTCTCCATGATGGGGGAAGAACGTGCGCTGACGGTCGATGCCTTGAAGCTCAGTTTGAAGACGGTTTCAACCAGCTTGCCCATGCGCGAGCATTCATAGGGCTCCATGCCGTAGGCCTTCACATGGCGGATGCCCTGGAAGGTCTGTTCAAGCAGAGTGGCGAATTCGCCAATCTGTTGCTGGGTGTTGGCGGAAACCTTGCGCATGCGCTTGCCCAGCCGCGCAATCGGATAGATTGCCGCAGGAAATACGGTAAAGGCGATAATCGCCAGCAGCCAGTCCTTGTAGAACATGACGCCGACCAAAACGATGGCGGTCAGAAGATCCTTGCCAAACCCGGTGAGCGAGTTTGAAACCGCTGCACGCATTGCAGTGATGTCATTGGTAAAGCGTGTGATCAGCTTGCCGGTATTGGTGCTGTGGAAAAATCCGATATCCAGCCGAATGACATGCTCATACAGGCTGTTTTGCAGATCGGCCAGAATACGCCCGCCAACATAGCTCATCAAAACGGTCTGGCCATAGTTGGCAAAGCCCTTGAGCGCGAAGGAGCCAAGAACCGCCGCGCCAACGGGCACAAGCATGTGTTCCTTCTTGTTGATGAAAACATCATTGATGATCGGATCCATCAAAAGCGCGTAAAGACCGGTCGCACCGGCCATCGCTGCCATACACAGAAGGGCAAGCAGGATTTTGCCAAAATAGGGGGCAACCGCATCTCGCACGATACGCTTGACCAGCGGCCAGGTACCCCAGTGTTCTGCAGTATGATCCAACGAATTCTTTGGCAATGATTTGATCCCGGCCTTCTTTGCCATTTCCAGATTGTATCGAACTGATACTATCGTTATGGATACGGCATTATAAAAGTAAATTACACGCGCTGTTGCTAGCACGCTCGGACAAGGGCGGCAAGCTGCTGAAACGCTTTAACGGACACAAAAATGGTCTGCATTACAGCAGATTGCCAACTGCGACATATAAGACAAATAAATGAACGAGCAACTCCACGCACTTGTTGAACGTACCCTTGCCAAGGGTGTGGGGGCGCGTGTCTTTCCGCTGCGCTGGGACAACCGTCGTATTTGGGTGAAGCAATCTGTTCGAGCCAAGCACAAGGTCTGGCACCGGGTTCAGCGTTTTGCGGCAAATATTACAGGCATCCCGTTATTGCGCCCGACGGTGTCGCCGGGCGGACAGGTTGGCCTTGAAAGCGAAGCTGCAACATTACGCAAACTAGCCCAGGTTGGCGTTCTGGTCCCTGATCTGATTGATGTCGCAGATCACTGGATTGCCATTGGCGACAATGGCCGCATTCTGAAAAACTGTATCGAAGATGACGTGCTGAAAGGTGATGATAAAGCCGTTCGCGCGTATGTTGTCGATGCTGGCAAGGCCTTGGCACGGTTGCATGGCGAAGGCGTTGCACATGGTGCGCCGCTATTGCGCAACATGACCCTGCGTGATGATGGTCAGATCGGTTTTATTGATTTCGAAGAAGACCCGAACGCGCGTATGCCGCTTGCCGATGCACAGGCGCGCGATGTTTTGCTGTTTGTCTTTTCCATCCAGCGCGAATTCAAGAAACGCCCGGAACTGCTGCGGGCCGGGTGGCAAGCATATGTTCAGGCCGCTGGCGAAACCGCATCGCAATTGGTGCCGCTGCGTAAGGTGGTCCGTCTTTTACGGCCGATTTACCTGCTGCTGCGTCCGTTCCGCCGTTGGCTGGGCACGGATGCGCTGAACGGGCTCTGGGCCTATCGGACGTTGCGCAAAAGCCTTTACCGTTAGGCGTGAATTCCTGGCCTATTGCGCAGGTTGGCCGATGGGTGCGTTCCCTGTATTTGCGTCGGTACCCCGGTCGTCGGCGGTTGCATCCGGCCTTGTCATGCTGGCGCATGCTACATCATCCAGCGACACACGCACCGCCTCGATCCCGTCAAATCCACCGGAAAACGGTGCGAGATTGTGCAGGAACTGGTTGGCCGAGTTCCGCCAGCTATATTGTTCGGCCAGTGCGCGGGCATCTTCGCTTTTAAGATCCAGTGCGGCCAAGGCAGCTTCGCGAAGATCGGCATCAATCGCCCCGGCCTTGGTGTCGCGCACGATGTCTGCTGGTCCCTGAACCGGGAAGACGGCAACCGGGGTGCCTGATGCCAGTGCCTCAAGGATCACCAGCCCGAATGTGTCGGTCTTGCTGGGGAAAACAAAAACATCCGCCGCGGCGAATGCTGTTGCCAGTTCCTCGCCAACCTTTTTGCCAAGGAACTGCGCGTTGGGATACTTGCCCTTGAGTTCATTCAGCTGGGGGCCGTCGCCAACAACGAACTTTGTGCCGGGCAAATCAAGGTCAAGGAAATGGCCGATATTCTTTTCCACCGCGACACGGCCAACAAACAGCCAGTGCGGTTTGGGGAAGTCACCAAAGCTGGCGTCCGGGCGGGGGCGGAACAGATCAAGATCCACACCGCGTGACCAGATGTGCAGGTTTTTGAAGCCCCAGTCGGACAGTTCCTGGCGCAGGGTTTCGGTCGCGACCATGACCGATTGCGATTTGCCGTGGAAATGCTTCATGCCGCGATAAAGGATCGAAAGCGGCAGACGCCAGCGGGCGTGAATATATTCCGGGAAGCGCGTGTGATAGGCGGTCGAAAACGGAATGCCGTTTTTCAGGCAATAGGCCCGTGCAGCCTGACCCAGTGGGCCTTCTGTTGAAATATGAATGGCGACGGGATGAAGGGCCTCGATCATTTTGGCCATCTTGCGCTTGGCAAAAAGGGCCAGCCGGATTTCCGGATAGGTCGGGCAGGGGATGGTTTTAAACTGATCGGGCGAGATGACATGAACGTCATGCCCCATCTCGCCCAACTCGCCCCGTACGGTTTCAAGGGTACGGACTACACCGTTGACCTGCGGATACCAGGCATCGGTTACGATCAGTATTTTCATGCAGTCTTTCCAATCGGTGCATCATTGCCCTTTTTCGATGAGCCTGATGCAGAAGAGCCCGAATTATGGGCGGTGCGGAACATGGAAATCAGTTTGCCAAGGCCAAGCGAAGGCGCGCTTGCGGCATCGCGACCGGGACTTGAATGGCTCATGGCCATCTGGCGCATTTCAGCCCAGTGCAGCAATTCAAGCTTGCCATCCATGTCTTCGACAAGGGCGGTGCAGCTTTCGACCCAGTCCCCGTCATTGCAATAGAGCACATCACCGATTTCGCGCTTTTCGGCGTGATGGATGTGTCCGCAAACCACGCCGTCCACCTTGCGTTTGGCAGCTTCGTGGGCGACGGCATTTTCAAAGTTGCAGATGAACTGAACGGCGTTTTTGACCCGGTTCTTGAGATAGGCCGAAAGCGACCAGTACCCATAGCCGAGGCGACGGCGCAGGTTGTTGAAATGGCGGTTCAGGGTGATGGCAAGGTTGTATGCGGTATCACCCAGATAGGCGAGCCACCTGGCATATTTGACAACCCCGTCAAATTCATCGCCATGAATGACAAGCAGGCGTTTGCCATCAGCCGTGACGTGGATGTCGTTCATTTTGACGTCGACATGGCCGAATGTCATATCGACAAACTCACGGGCGAATTCATCATGGTTGCCGGGGACGAAGATGACTTTGGCGCCATTCTTTGCCTTTTCCATGATTGTCGTGATCACGGCATGATGACTTTCCGGCCAGTACCAGCTTTTCTTGAGCCGCCAGCCGTCAATGATGTCACCGACCAGATAATAGGTGTCTGCCGTTACTTCGTTGAGGAAATCCAATAGAAGGTCTGCCTGACATCCACGTGTCCCCAAATGGACGTCTGAAATCCAGACCGTGCGGTAATGCGGTTGCAGCGTCATCGCTGTCATTGCCGCTCCTCCGTATCCTGCCAAAAGGACGGCTGGAATTCGACAATTTGTCTTGCCGAATACTGTCCCCAACCAGTATCCGTTTAAAACAAATCATGCGATTATATAACCCGTTCACAGAAATTTCGCGGTTCTGTAAAGCAACTGTTACATTTTTTATTTCATATGTTAGGGCGCATGAAAAATTTATTTCATTTTTATTTCGGAAGTTGGTCCAGATGCCCGATACGGACGTGACTGTCATCTTTAATCCGCGTGCCGGGGGCAACAAACAACGGTTTTTGTCCCAGATACTGCAACATGCCGGTGTCAAAGTGGACTTGCTTCAAACCACCCATCCGGGACACGCCCGTGAACTGGCGCGCAAGGTCCGCGCGCATCAACGTCTGTTTGTTGCCGGCGGTGATGGATCCTTGAATGAGGCGCTGAACGGGCTGCTTGATGCCCAGATCGAAGGGCACGAAGTCCCGCCACTTGGTATTATTCCGCTTGGAACGGCCAATGTGCTGGCGGTTGAGGTCGGTCTTGAGATCAAGGCAAGGGCAATTGCCGATTACATCAACAATCCCGGCATGGTCTGGGTGCGTCCGGGACTGGTTAATGGTCGGGCATTCTTTTTGATGGTCGGTATGGGCGCCGATGCGGATACGGTGGCCAATGTGTCGCTGCGCCTGAAACGCCTGATCGGCAAGGGAGCCTATGTTCTTGAAGGCCTGCGCAACATCTTCTTTCCGCGTCATCGTGATTTTGAAGTCAATATCGGTCAGGAACATTACCGGGTGTCGGGTGTGGTCGTGACCCATGCCCGCCATTATGGCGGGGGGGTT
>NZ_LPVZ01000016.1:2500-5498 GCF_001613795.1 Thalassospira sp. MCCC 1A01148 | reverse complement strand
TGCTGTATTTGGAAGGCCCGGCGGTGACCTACTCTCCCGTGCCTTAAGACAAAGTACCATCGGCGCAGGCTGGTTTCACTTCTGAGTTCGGGATGGGATCAGGTGGTTCCCGGCCGCTATGGCCACCGGGCCGTCCAAACACAGCGAAGAGATCGGAGATCTTATGAGATCGTGATGTTATGCGAACTATTTATTGTTGTGACGTATTGGTCTTGCTGATTTTACCGCTGCGCAAGTCATATGCAGATCAGTAGCAAGAGGGATCAATCAAGCCGATCGATCAATTAGTACTGGTTAGCTTCACGTGTTGCCACGCTTCCACACCCAGCCTATCAACCTGGTGGTCTTCCAGGGATCTGATAGGGATACCTAGTCTTGAAGGGGGCTTCCCGCTTAGATGCTTTCAGCGGTTATCCTTTCCGCACTTAGCTACCCGGCGATGCTCCTGGCGGAACAACCGGTACACCAGAGGTGCGTCCATCCCGGTCCTCTCGTACTAGGGACAGCTCTTCTCAAGTATCCTACGCCCACGGCAGATAGGGACCGAACTGTCTCACGACGTTCTAAACCCAGCTCACGTACCACTTTAATTGGCGAACAGCCAAACCCTTGGGACCTGCTCCAGCCCCAGGATGTGATGAGCCGACATCGAGGTGCCAAACACTCCCGTCGATGTGGACTCTTGGGGAGTATCAGCCTGTTATCCCCGGCGTACCTTTTATCCGTTGAGCGATGGCCCTTCCACGCGGGACCACCGGATCACTATGACCGACTTTCGTCTCTGCTCGACTTGTCAGTCTCGCAGTCAGGCAGGCTTTTGCCATTGCACTCTTAAGCTGATGTCCGACCAGCCTGAGCCTACCATCGCGCGCCTCCGTTACTCTTTGGGAGGCGACCGCCCCAGTCAAACTACCCGCCATGCAGGGTCCCGGATCCGGATAACGGACCTCGGTTAGATATCAGGAAGCAAAAGGGTGGTATCTCAAAGGTGGCTCCACCATGGCTGGCGCCATGGCTTCAAAGCCTCCCACCTATTCTGCACATTCACATCCTGATACCACTGCAAAGCTGTAGTAAAGGTGCACGGGGTCTTTCCGTCTGACCGCGGGTACTCCGCATCTTCACGGAGAATTCAATTTCGCTGAGTTGGTGTTGGAGACAGTGGGGAAGTCGTTACGCCATTCGTGCAGGTCGGAACTTACCCGACAAGGAATTTCGCTACCTTAGGACCGTTATAGTTACGGCCGCCGTTTACCGGGGCTTCAATTCAATGCTTGCACATCTCCTCTTAACCTTCCGGCACCGGGCAGGCGTCAGACCCTATACGTCGTCTTGCGACTTCGCAGAGCCCTGTGTTTTTAGTAAACAGTCGCCACCCCCTAGTCTGTGCCCCCCCCATGAAGTTGCCTTCATGGAGGGCCCCCTTCTCCCGAAGTTACGGGGGCAATTTGCCGAGTTCCTTCAACACCATTCTCTCAAGCGCCTTGGTATATTCAACCTGCCCACCTGTGTCGGTTTGGGGTACGGTCCATATGTGAGAGTTATTTCCTGGACCTCCTTGGCAGCTTCTCCAATCCAATAAGGAAAAACTACTTCCAGAGGCCGTCACTTCTCACGGGTACAGGAATATTAACCTGTTTCCCATCGACTACGCATTTCTGCCTCGTCTTAGGGGCCGACTCACCCTGCGCGGATTGGCCTTGCGCAGGAACCCTTGGGCTTTCGGCGAGGGAGGTTCTCACTCCCTTTATCGCTACTCATGTCAGCATTCTCGCTTCCGATACCTCCAGCAAACCTTACGGTTCACCTTCACAGGCTTACGGAACGCTCCGCTACCACTTGTTCAAAGAACAAGTCCGCAGTTTCGGTGTGTGGCTTGAGCCCCGGTACATCTTCGGCGCGGGACAGCTTATTTAGACCAGTGAGCTGTTACGCTTTCTTTAAACGATGGCTGCTTCTAAGCCAACGTCCTGGTTGTCTTGGCCGTCCTACATCCTTTCCCACTTAGCCACAACTTTGGGACCTTAACTGGCGGTCTGGGCTGTTTCCCTCTCGACCACGGACCTTAGCACCCGTAGTCTGTCTGCCAGATAGTACTCTTCGGTATTCGGAGTTTGATTAGGTTTGGTAAGCCGGTAAGGCCCCCTAGCCCATTCAGTGCTCTACCCCCGAAGGTATTCGTCTGACGCTCTACCTAAATAGATTTCGCGGAGAACCAGCTATCTCCAGGTTTGATTGGCCTTTCACCCCTAACCACAAGTCATCCCCGTCTTTTTCAACAGACGTGGGTTCGGTCCTCCAGTGACTGTTACATCACCTTCAACCTGCTCATGGCTAGATCACCTGGTTTCGGGTCTAATCCCACAAACTCAATCGCCCTATTAAGACTCGCTTTCGCTGCGCCTACACCTATCGGCTTAAGCTTGCTTGTGAGACTAACTCGCTGACCCATTATGCAAGAGGTACGCTGTCACCCCATAAAGAGGCTCCAACTGCTTGTAGGCATCCGGTTTCAGGAACTATTTCACTCCCCTTATCGGGGTGCTTTTCACCTTTCCCTCACGGTACTGGTACACTATCGGTCGTCAAGGAGTACTTAGGCTTGGAGGGTGGTCCCCCCATGTTCAGACAGGATTTCACGTGTCCCGCCCTACTCGAGGACTTATGCATTTTCTACCCGTACGGGGCTATCACCCACTATGGCCGACCTTTCCAGATCGTTCCGGTTCTTATGCATAAGCCACTGGCCTGGTTCGCGTTCGCTCGCCGCTACTAGCGAAGTCTCGGTTGATGTCCTTTCCTCCGGTTACTGAGATGTTTCAGTTCACCGGGTTCGCCTCCTGCCGCTATGTATTCACGACAGGATCACCCTATTGGGTGGGGTTTCCCCATTCAGAAATCTACGGGTCAAAGCCTGCTCTCGGCTCACCGTAGCTTATCGCAGAGTGCCACGTCTTTCATCGCCTCTTGACGCCAAGGCATCCACCAGATGCCCTTA
>NZ_LPVZ01000015.1 GCF_001613795.1 Thalassospira sp. MCCC 1A01148 | reverse complement strand
CGCCAAGTCCGCGTCGCCGTCTCGTTGGCGCCGCACCCCGTCGGTGGAGGCGGGTTATAGGCCCCACTCCCAAAACTGTCAAACACCTTTTTGCAAAAAAATGACAGAAATGCCGTTACGCAAAATTTTTGCGCGAAACCATATATAGGTTTCACTTTTATGACCTGCAAGGGGCCCAAAACCCGAAAGTTGCGGCCGGATCGGATTGCCCTGCGCGATAATGCCGATAAGATGTTCGCGCAAGTTTCTGCCCACCATAGAATCACCCGCGCGAAAAGCGGCAAATAATCCGGATCGAACACCATGCCCCACGACAAAACACCCCCGGCGTCGCCAAATGATTCGCAAATAGCGCCTGCCTATCCCGGTCCATCGAACCCGATTGAGGTGGTCGACATGCATACCGGGGGTGAGCCGCTGCGAATCATTACATCGGGTTACCCCGACATTCCCGGCAAGGACATTCTGGCCAAGCGCCGCTATGCCAAGGACCACCTTGATCATCTGCGGCGCTTTTTGATGTTCGAACCGCGCGGCCATTATGACATGTATGGCGCGATCTTGGTTGAACCCAGCCTGCCCGATGCCGACCTTGCGGTTCTGTTCATTCATAATGAAGGTTATTCGACCATGTGCGGCCATGCGATTCTGGCCCTTGGTCGCTACGCGATTGATTATGGTCTGGTCAAAGCCGTCGAACCGATCACCACAGTCAATATTGAATGCCCCTGTGGCCTGGTGCGTGCCGAGGTCGAAGTCAGTAACGGCAAAACCGACAAGGTCCGGTTTTCATCTGTGCCATCCTTTATGCTTGCCAATGATGTTTCCTTGCGTCTTCCCGATGGCACGGCCTTTAAAACCGATATCGGATATGGCGGGGCGTTTTATGCCATTCTGGATGCTAGGCAATTTGATATCGCCATCACGCCGGAAAATGTTGGCCGCCTGACCCGACTGGCAGAAGAGATATGCCAAGCGGTGAATGACAGCATCACGCTGGCCCATCCCGATCATGACGATCTGGCCTTTTTATACGGTGCGATCCTGACCGACGGACGCGATATGTATGAGATACCTGCGACACGTAATATATGTGTGTTTGCCAAAAATCAGGTTGATCGCAGCCCAACCGGATCCGGGGTCAGTGCCCGCCTTGCCATTCAACATGCCAGGGGACTGATTGCGCCGGGACAGGTCCGGGTATTTGCAAGCGTAATCGGATCAAGCTTTGAAGGATCGGTTGAAGCGACAACCAGCTGTGGCCCGCATGAAGCGATCATTGCCTCGGTCAAGGGCAAGGCGCATTACAGCGGCAAGGCCAGTTTCTGGTATGAAGAAGATGATGAGGTTGGGCGCGGGTTTATTGTTGGTTGACCCAAAACCACATACCTTCACAGCAGTAAAAAAGGGATGCCAACAGCATCCCTTTTCAAATCGTCAATTGTTTGAGCCTATTCACGAGCCTTGCGCAGGCATCCCATCAAACTATCGGCCGAGCTTTGGATGTGGTTGGCCAGAAGTTCAACGGCTTCATCAACATTGCCTGCTTTGCAGGCCTCAAAAATCTGATGATGTTCGCGTTCAGCCCGGTCAGTTGCCCCGGAAAGCGCAAGCTGTGCTTGGGTAAAGCGCACAGTGTTGTTGCCGATCATACGCACGATCTCGAGCGTCTTGGGACGATTGGATGCACGGTACAGCCGGTCGTGGAATTCGCGGTTAAGCTCGCCCCATTTGGAAACATCGCCAGCGCGGAACGCCTCGTCATAGACCATCAGGATATCTTCGACCGATTTAAGATCGGCCTGGGTCAGGCGCGGGACAGCATGACGCAGAAGATCACATTCAAGGAGCTTGCGGACTTCAAAAAGTTCCTCGATCTCATCAAGCGAGAGCTGCGAGACAACCGCCCCCTTGTGCGGCTGAAACGAAACGAGGCCCTCGGCATCCAGGCGTTGCAAGGCTTCACGGACCGGAATACGTGAAACGTTGTATTCACCCGCAATTGCATCCTGTCGCAACTGGTGACCCGCAGGAAAATCGCCTGTCAGAATGCGTGTGCGAAGATCTTCAGTCACCTGATCGGTGATGGTGCGGCGGGTAAATCGCGGTGTTGCGGTCATTTCAGCTCTTTTTTGGTGTTACACCGACGCTATGTGGCATGCCGGTTGTCGGGCATCTTGTTGCGACCCGACAGAATTTGTCAGTTTTGCTATTCATAGCGTCGGGCCACGTAAGTCGCAATACAATTGCATACTGTATAATTCCACACTCTCCGCCGGTATAGGACAAAGGGGGCATGATGCCCCCTTTTTGCATAAAGATGTGATCTTGGACACGCCTGCCCTATTTGACAATGAAGCCATGAGCATAGGGATCACGGTCATCGATGAAGATGGTGTTGTATCCATGCTTGCGCGCCCAGCCTTCAATCCCCGGTACGACGGCATCAAATTCACCAACCTTGGTTTTCTCGACCACCGACACCCGGAACTGCGAGCCGATGATGCTCTCGTGGACCAACTCATGTTCGGGATCCCACTGCCCCTTGGCGACCAGTTGGGCGAGCCGGGCCGATGACCCGGTTCCACACGGCGAGCGATCAATACCCTTGTCACCATAAAAGACCGCATTGCGATGAGTACTTTCAGGTTGGGTCGGCTTGCCGGTCCACTGGATGTGCGACAGTCCCTTGATATCGGGATGAAGCGGATGCACGAATTCGTTCTGTTCGTTCAGACGTCGGCGGAGTTCCGGGCTGATGCGCTGCAGGTCACCTGCGGAAAAATCCGCCATATCGCGATAGTTTTCCTGCGGTTCGACAATCGCATAGAAATTGCCGCCATAGGCAACATCGACCTTGATGGGGCCAATATCCGGACAATCGACTTCGATATCGGTTTTGTACAGGAATGACGGCACGTTGGTGAGCTTGACCGATTCAACGTAATCACCGACCTGATTATACTCGGCAATTACGAGACCAGCTGGCGTTTCAAGGCGTAAGCGGCCGGGCGTTTTGGGTTTTACCAGCCCTTCCTCGATCGCCATGGTCACAGTCCCGATGGTGCCATGGCCGCACATCGGCAGGCAGCCCGATGTTTCGATAAACAGGACCGCGACATCATAATCATCCGAGGTCGGGTCATAGAGGATCGATCCCGACATGACATCATGACCGCGCGGCTCAAACATCAGGCCGGTTCGGATCCAGTCATAGTCGCGCAAGAAATGTGCGCGCTTTTCAAGCATGGTCGCCCCGTCAAGCTTGGGGCCACCGCCGGCAACCAGACGCACCGGGTTGCCGCATGTATGACCATCGACACAAAAGAAACTGCTTTTCGTCATGGGTGGGGCCTTAAAAACGATTGATACGATAAGGGGTCATGTCGACCGGTGCTTCGCCACTTGCCATCAGGTCAGCAACAAGACGCCCGGTCGTTGCACCCAAGGTCAGGCCAAGATGGCCGTGACCAAACGCAAAGAATGCATTGGCATGGCGCGGGCTTCGGGAAATAACGGGGGTTGAGTCCGGCATGGACGGACGGAAGCCCATCCACTCTGTGCCCCCCTCGGCACTGAGTTTGGGCAGGACCTCTTTGCCCTTGGCAAACAGGGCCTTGGCGCGATCATAATTGGGGGCTGCCAAAAGACCGCCCAATTCCACTGCACCCCCAACGCGAATGCCCATTTCAAGCGGGCTTAGCACGAAGCTGTCATCGGCACAGACAACCATGCGCGACAGTTTGGCATCGTGATAGGGCACGGTGGTATTATAGCCGCGCTCTGTATCCAGCGGGACCGGTGAACCGAGCCGTTTGGCCAGCGTTTTTGACCACGCACCACAGGCAACAACCACATTATCGAAATTAATCATGTCGCCGGCATCCGTGATCGCAGCGCGTGGCTTGCCATCGCGGAAGACGAAATTGGCGACATCGGCGGTTTGGAACTTGCCGCCACGCTCCAGGAAATGCTTGAAGATGCCCGTGGTGATTTTGAAGGGATCAAGGACATGTCCCCAATCTTCTTCCATCACGCCACAGGCAAAGATTGGTGCCAGATCCGGCTCAATGTCGCGGACTTCATCGCGGGTCAGATCGCGCAGTTTGATGCCGTTGCGCCGGCGCAGATCAATCGCGTATTCAGCGGCCTTTCGTGAGGTATTGCTGCGATAAACCGCCATGGCGCCATGCTTTTTGAAAACGGCATCTGCTAGGCCAGCGTCCTTTATCACCGGATCGTAATCATCCCATGCGCGATTGAGCAAGGTCGCCATATTGGTTGCAATTTGCTCTACCCGGGTTTTGCGGCTTGCTGCAAGAAACCGCAGCAACCACGGCATCATCTTTGGCAAATAGCCCCAACGCACCGAAAGCGGACCCAACGGATCCATCAACCATCCCGGAACGCTTTTAAGCATGCCGGGCATCGCAACAGGTGCGCATTCGGACACAGCGATACCGCCAGCATTGCCAAAGGATGCCCCCATGCCCGGCTCCCCACGATCCAGGATCGTGACGTCATAGCCCTTGCCAAGCAGGGCCAAGCCGACATTGACACCAACAATACCCGCACCAATCACAACAACCTTTTGACTGGCGGACGTATCAGATGAACTTGTGGCTTTGGCTGGTGTCATTTTGGGGCCTCACGAATTGGTGTATGTGGCGCTTTCTTTTCTAACCCACGGGCAGATCGCAGGAAACTCCCCCGCGACATGCGCGGAGGAGCCTACTGTTTCATCAAATACAGTACCAGTGCAATCATGGTGTTATGCAACGCGCATCAAGATTGCAAAGCATCGCCCTTAGAGTGACGGGCGGGTATCGATGGCTTTCTGGATGGTTGCCTTGATGGTTTCAAGCTCTTCACCAACCAGGGGCAACCGCGGAGCACGGACGTGGGGTTTGCCAACGCCGGTCATTTCCTGGGCAAGCTTGATGTACTGAACCAGCTTCGCATGGACATCCATGTGCAGAACCGGGGTGAACCAGCGATAGATTTTAAGGGCTTCGGTGTATTTGCCCTCAGACAGCAGCTTCCAGAGCGCGACAGATTCCTTCGGGAAGGCATCGGTGAAACCGGAAATCCAGCCAACAGCCCCCAGAACCTGGGTTTCCATGACCAAGTCATCCATGCCGCAGAACAGAACGAAACGGTCACCACAGGCATTATAGATATCGGTGATACGGCGCGGATCGCCCGAGCTTTCCTTGATCGCGACAAGGTTTTTGACATCGGCAAGCTGATTGAACTCATCGGGCTTGATATCAATGCGATAGGCACCCGGATTGTTATAGATCATGATCGGCAGCTTGGTCGCAGCCGCGACAGTGCGGAAATGTTCGATATTCTCGCGCGGATCGGCGGTGTAAACCATGCCCGGCAGAAGCATCAGGCCATCAGCACCGAGTTTCTCGCATTCCTGTACATAGCGAATGGCTGCACGGGTGGAGCTTTCTGCCACACCGGACAGAACCGGGATACGGCCCTTGGTGACTTCTACCGCCAGCTTCAGGACAGCGATTTTTTCTTCAGGATCAAGGGCGGTGTTTTCGCCAACCGATCCCAGCATAACCAAGCCATCGACACCTGCATCAATCAGGGCTTCGATCTGTTCGGCGGTCATATCAAAATCGATCGAACCGTCTTCGTTCATCTGGGTGGCAACGGCGGGGAAAACGCCAGTCCAGTTTACCTGCATGGAAAAGTAACCTCCTGATATGGTGCGGCAAGACTGCCGCAGCTTTACGCTCTGAAAGCCCAAGGAATAGCGGGCCGCATTCAATTGATGTATATTGTATACAAAATATAAAATCCCGATGCAACGGGTTTCTTCACAACAAAAAAAGGGCCCGAAACCGGACCCTTTTTACGACGAGACTTGATATGCAGGTACCAAAGTGCGCTTAAGTTGTTGCCATCACTGATGTCGACAGCCCTGTACCCGACATGTCGTCGCCAGTTACAAAAGCCAGAGTTTTGGTGATGATGACGCTATCACAAAGCTCGCGCTCAACGAGCATGCGGGCGGCCTGACCATAGGCCTTTCGCCGTGTGTCATCCTCCATCAATTCTTCGATGGCATTGGCCAGCTGAGTGCCATCACGAAGAGGCACCAGAAGGCCATTCTCACCGTGGCGAACAATTTCGCGGCAACCAGGTACGTCAGTCGCGACCATTGCGAGCCCGCTTGCAGCAGCTTCGAGCAATGATTTTGGCAGGCCTTCACGCCAGGAGGGCAGAACCGCCAAATCAGCATCACGCAATAGTTCCGCCACATCTGATCGTTTACCCATCCATTCAATCAAGCCTTGCGACTGCCATTCGAGAAGGTCTTTTTCATCAGCGCTATCAGGATTGGCAGGGTCGGTATCGCCAACCAGCAAAATGCGGTAATTGCGGTCACGCGATTTCAAGATACGCGCAGCTTCAATGAGTTCACCCAGCCCCTTGGACCAGAGCATACGCGCAACGAAAACCCCCGTTCTGGGTTCGGAATCCGCTCGCGTTGCCTTATCAGTCGGCCTGAAGGTCGAAATATCGACCCCGGAGCCACGGATCAGCATCAAACGCTTTTCCGTGAAACCAAGCGCTTTCATCAAAGCATGATCATCTGCATTCTGCACAATCATTCTGATCGACGGGCAAAACGCATACAAGCGAAGCAACAGCGAAACGATATGGCGCACAATCTTTGCCTTTGCACCATCCGAGACAAACAGAAAGCCAAGTCCGGTGACCATATTGACTGTCCGTTTTGCACCAACCATCAAACCGGCAAAGGACGACAATACGACGCACTGGATCGCGACATTCACAACCACATCCGGGTTCTCGCGCCGAATCAGACAAGCAAGTGCCCTGATCGTATTGAGGGACTTGATCGGGCTTAGACCACCGCGCGCGATCGGAATACTAACGACGCGAAAGCCCTCTTTGCGCAGTTCGTGGGCCGCAGCTCCAGTATTACAGGCGACAACAACGTCATCTCCGCGCACCAATGCTGCGCGCCCCAAACCGATACGATGCGAAACAAACGACCAGTCCTCAGTGCAAACAATCATGGTCTTGCGACGCTTGCGCGCGGAGACTTTGGGAAGCATTGCCTCGCGCCGCAAAAATGCCAACGCAAATGTCAGCATCACCACACCGAACCACCATGACGTCCAGAAGGAATAATTGAACAACCCGGCAAACCAGTAAGCTGCCATCATCATCAGCGTCAGACCACTGGCGACAATTCCGTTATGGCGAACGTCCTTGAAGCCCGTCAGGCCGATCATGAACACGAGCGGCACGACCACAACCAGTCCTAACACGCCGGTTTCAAGCCATATCTCCATGAACCAGTTATGTGGATGCCCAGGCAGAACAGACTGCGTTGAGCTTCCGGCCAGTTGATTCGCGCCTGGCACCCACGGCGATGCGTTGATTCCATAACCAATGAGCGGATGATCAAAAACATGGTTAAACGTGAACTGCCAAATCATTTGCCGATGCACATCGACAAGCCACATTGGCAAATAGGGCTCGAAACCTCGCAGATCAGACATGTTCGCCGTCACGTCCCCCAACCAGGAAAGCGCTAAAACAACAAATGCCACCAATAAAGCTGCAATTGACACCTGCATCAACCGCGAACGGATCAAGAATACAGCACAAAAGCCAATTGCCCCCCCGGCAGCCAATATCGCGGAGACATTCGCTCTGCCCTGCGAGACCTCCAAAATTGGCAATACTACAGCCGCCACAGCAAGAGACAAAACCCGGAGTGCATGTTTGCGGTCAATCCCATCGAAAATCAGGATCATTGCGCCAAAGATCAGGAAACTGCCGACAGGCTTCAGACGCCTGGTGATGTCGAAACGGAAGTCTGGCTCCAGCATTGCTTTTAACGACAGAATTTCTGGCTGAACGAGTATAGCAACCACGCAATAGGCCACCAGTATCCATGTCGCATAAACACAGGCATCCCAAGCCAATCTCCACTGCGGTTCGATCAAACGCATGAGATACCAGATGCCTGCAAGCATCGCGAAACGCCCCAGCCATGTGCCGAGCGATTTCTCTGGCACAACGGAAAGCAGTGCTGAAATCAGAAAAACGATCAGTGCGGCAAGAACCAATCCACCAATTGGCGTCGCGATATCCCGGCGCATTTTACGCCATGCGTCACCGTGATGGGCAGAGGCAATAGCGCATACCAGCGACAAGCCAAGTCCAATCCCAAGAGCCGTCCGACCAAAGAAAAATAGCGGTGCCGAAATACCAAACAGAATGGCGGCGATGCCAAGCATTGTCTCGCGCCAATGCCGGGTCGGGACGGTCTGTTGCATGATGGATTGTTCCAAATTGAAGTCTGCCACCTTGCTAACCGCGCAGGACTTGCACGTCAATAATCATCGACAATAACGCGTCGACTGACCACAGCTACATATGGTTTAATCATGCCTCATCTTTTCAACCAATCAAACATCGAGCGCGACGATGACGGAAATGAAGTCCCTGCTGCGCTTTCCCGGCGAGCGCAAGCTTGCGCTGACAAATTGCCCCATTCCTCTGCCGGGTAAGAACACACTTCTGGTTCAAACCTGCTACTCGTTGATCAGCCCGGGAACCGAGTTCACGCAAGCAGGTGAAACACGTGCGAGCCTGTTGCGGAAAGCATGGCAGCGCCCGGATCTTGTCGCGCTTACCATTAATCACCTGAAATCAGAGGGTTTGCAGAGTACCCTACGACGCGTTGACAATCGTCTTGGCCGCCCGATGCATATGGGGTACTGCGCTGTCGGGCGGGTTGAAGCCACCGGGGATAATGTTTCGGGCTTTGTGCCGAAACAGCGTGTTGTCATGGCAGGAATGGGACAGGCCAATCACGCTGAATGGAACCGGGTCTCCGTAAATCTTGCCTGTCCGATACCCGATGCCGTTGCCGATCGAAACGCCGCCTTTGCCCCGCTTTACGCCTTGGCCCTGCATGCCCTTAGACAAGGGGAGACATCAATTGGCGATAATATTGCGATCATCGGAGCAGGATTAATTGGCCAACTTGTTGCCCAAACGGCTGGTACTGCTGGGGCTTTGGTTACCGTTATTGAGCCCAATCCCAAACGTCGCGCCTTTGCGACCAGCAAAAAACATGTTCGATGCTATGCCACGGCAAATGACGCCTCGGAAAATCACTTTGACGCTGTTTATATCTGCGCCCCCGGCAAAGCGGATCATCACCTGATTGACGACGCGGCCCGCCTGTGTCGCGACCGGGGAATGATCGTTTGTGTTGGCAATGTCGAACCGACCGGCAAACGCAAAGCGCTATACGAAAAGGAAATCACCCTTCGTCAGGTTCGGTCCTACGGGCCCGGGCGCTATGATCCCAACTATGAAGAACGAGGTGAAGATTATCCCCTGGGCTATGTGCGATGGACGATCAAGCGCAACATGCAGGCAGCCCTCGATCTAATGGCGGACAAACGTCTTGATCCGAGCCCGTTGATCACATCCGAGATTGATTTTGAGAATATCGTGGATCATTTCGCCATGGGCCCTGATCCCGCGCAACTGGCGACACTCGTGCGATATAAACCGTTCGACAACACAAAGGCAGAGCCCCTTGCACCCTCAGGACAACAATCTGAGCCCGTAAACGGCCACGTCCGGACCGGACTGATCGGGGCGGGCAACTATTCGGGCAGCAGCCTGTTACCCTTGTTACAACAGCATCCAGAGGCTGAGGTCATCGCCTGCTGCTCACAAAGCGGGCTGGCTGCTGTCGCGCTATCAAAGAAAATTGATGGGCTGCGCACATACAGTGGCGCCGATGCACTACTTGCTGAGGATGAAATCAACAGCGTTGTCATTGCCACGCGCCATGACAGCCATGCCGAACTGGCCGCCAAGGCAATCACCGCCGGCAAGCATGTTTGGCTGGAAAAGCCGATGGCAGTTGATCAAGCAGGCCTTGAGGTCCTGCGCGAAGCGGTTGGTGCCTCGCAGCGGCGCATCTTTATGGTTGGACATAATCGGCGTTATGCGCCGATGGTCAAGCAACTGCGTGCAGCATTGCCCGCAGGCGTAAAACAGTTCCGCTATCGGGTTCGGATCAGGCCCCTTCCCGCCGACCATTGGCTTCATCATTCCGATCAAGGCGGGCGCACGATTGGCGAGATCAGCCATTTTATTGATTTGATCAAGAGTCTGGTCGATCGCGAACTGATTGAGCTCACCTGCCGATGGATAGATCGCACGGCTGGCGACAGTATTTGGCAGGTGCGCTTTGCAGATGGATCGGCTGGCGAGGTCAGCTATCTGCAAGGTAACCGCAATGATCCCAAGGAAGTCCTTGAAATAGATGCACCGCATTTCACAGCCACGCTGGGTAACTGGAAAAGACTAACGATCAATGGAAAGACCATTCTGCGCAACTGGCTGGGGCAGGATAAGGGCCAATCTAAGGCAATCGATACATTCGCCCGTGCGATTACGAGCGGCGAACGCCCAGATTTGATGCCAAGCATCGAAGAGGAAATCGACTTGATGGCGCGCATTCTTGCCGCAGCCAACACCCCATCGGATTAATGCGGACCGGCATACAAAATCAAAAGCGGCAACGTCAGGATGCTGATGATTGTGGTCAGCAGGATCGTGGTTGAAGATCGATCAATGCAGACATTATAGCTGCCCGCGACAATCGCGACGTTCGCGCCACTCGGGAGGGCAGCGACGAGAGTAACGATCATCAGCCAAAGCGGCGGCAAATCGAAAATGAAATGCCCGACCGAGAAGACCAGAAGCGGCTGAACAAACATCTTGGCACAGGTGCAAAGCAAGCTGGCACTAAGATTGCCGCGCACCGACTGCCCATAAAGCCCGGCCCCAACAAGCAAAAGCGCTATGGTCGGGCCCGCTGTACGGAACCTCTCAAGCGTGCCATCGACCATTTCCGGCATGCGGATTTCAAAAAGCGACGCCAGTACGCCAAGCACAATCGCCGCAATGATCGGATTTCTGGCCACACGCACGATGCTGCGAAATACGTTGGACAGCCAATGACCATCGCCACCGCGGCTGCCCTCAACAATCATGATCGTCATGCCCATCAGGGTCACCGGATGGATCGACAGCACAATCAAAAGCGGTACAAGGCCTTCTTCGCCGTAGACCGCCTGCACAAGCGGGATACCGAGAAGAACGATGTTGGAAAAGACGCCGCCCATCGCGGTGACGGCCGCTTCATCGGTTTTTGCACTCAGCCAGAGCTTGGCGATTATAAACACCAGCGCGAAGTTCAACAGCACGCCGGAATAATAACTGCCCCAAAGCCGCAGATCGAAATGCGCGCTGATGTCGGATTGTGACAGGGTCTGAAACAGCATCGCCGGGATAAAGGCATTCATGGCAAGCTTGGCCAGAAACGGAATGCCTTCACGCTTGATGATCTTGATGTGCGTAAGAAGAAAACCGCACAGGATCGTCAAAAAGACAGGTCCAACTTTTCCGACGATCAGATCAAGCATGGTTCCCCCAATGCACCAATGGGCAAGGACGCAAGGCACTGCGCAACAGATCGGGAAAACCGCGTCGATCACGCAAAAAGAAAGGACAGCATCGTTGACGCTGTCTGCAGGGTCAGGACCTTCCAATTTGGTTTGAATGGTCGCTCAGATTTGTGCGGATACGCGAAGCAAGACCGCAGGAAGATATTTATCTTTCAAGGCCTTGCGACAACGAAGCCCGTGCAAATCTGAGTGATCCGAAGGACAGAGCTTATATTTGCAAACTCCTGCGTCAAATCCCTTAAGCGGGGTACCAACCCGCTTGGCAGAATTTTCCTTGGATTTCACAAATATAAGCTCTGCCATTCCAATCAAATTGGAAGGTCCTGACCCTAAATAATACAAATCATTTCGCGGACTTACCAGCCCCGCACCGCAAAACCATAGGCAAGGCTGCCATGCGTATCAGTCACTTGGGTCAGTCAGATGGGGAAGTCTGGACCCGTTTGACCGCATCTTTCCAGCCATCAAGCAAACCCTTGCGGCGGCCCGGTTCGATATTGGGCTCAAAGCTGGCATCAAGGTGCCAGTTCTCTGCAATATGATCGAGATCGCGGTAAATACCGGCCTGCAATCCGGCAAGGTATGCGGCCCCAAGTGCCGTGGTTTCGGTCACTTCCGGGCGTTCGACCGAAATGCCCAAAACGTCAGAGAGCATCTGGCACATCCAGTCATTGGCAACCATGCCACCATCAACGCGCACCGCCTTGGGCGATACGCCATCGGCTGCCATGGCTTCGAACAGATCAAAGGTCTGATAACAAACACTTTCAAGGGCGGCGCGGACAAATTCGCGCGGGCCAGTATCACGGGTCAGACCAAAAATCGCCCCGCGTGCATCCGGGTCCCAATATGGCGCGCCAAGCCCGGTAAAGGCCGGAACAAGGTAAACACCATGATTGTCATCAAGGGATTTCGCCAATCCTTCGGTTTCGGCCGCCGACTTGATGATACCAAGCCCGTCACGCAGCCATTGAACCGCCGCCCCGGCAACAAAGATGGCACCTTCGATGGCGTAGCTTGTTTTGCCATTGATGCGATAGCCAACCGTGGTCAGAAGCCGGTGCTGGGATGTTACCGCCTCGTCCCCGGTATTAAGAATGACAAAGCAGCCCGTGCCATAGGTACTTTTGATATCACCAGGCTCAAAGCAGCACTGCCCGAATGCGGCCGCCTGCTGATCGCCCGCCATGCCCATCACCGGGATTTCCGCGCCAAACAGATCAGCATCGGTTACCCCGAAATCAGCCGCACAGTCCTTGACATCGGGCAGCATATTGCGCGGAACGCGGAAGATTTTGCAAAGCTCGTCATCCCAAGCATTTTCGCGAATGTTAAACAGGTTGGTGCGCGCCGCATTGGTCGCATCGGTTGCATGCGACTTGCCACTGGTCAGACGCCACAAAAGGAAACTGTCGACTGTGCCAAAGGCCAGATCCCCCTGATCAGCACGCGCACGTGCGCCAGACACATGATCAAGGATCCATGCAACCTTGGTTGCCGAGAAATAGGGATCAATCAAAAGGCCCGACTTTGCATTGACCGCCTCTTCGAGCTTGGGATCACCCTTTTTGAGGTCATGACACAGTGCGGCGGTTCGGCGGTCCTGCCAAACAATGGCATTATAAATCGCCTTGCCGGTCTTGCGATCCCAGACAACGGTGGTTTCGCGCTGGTTGGTGATGCCGATTGCCGCGACCTTGGTGATATCAACACGCGCCAATGCCTCCTTGCAGACAGCAACGACGGTATCCCAAAGGTCTTCCGGGTCATGTTCGACCCAGCCACTGTTGGGGAAGTGCTGCGGGAATTCCTGCTGGGCAACAGAGACAGAGCGACCATTTTCATCAAAGACGATCGCACGTGAGCTTGTCGT
Organism: Thalassospira sp. MCCC 1A01148; assembly: GCF_001613795.1. Taxonomy (GTDB): domain Bacteria; phylum Pseudomonadota; class Alphaproteobacteria; order Rhodospirillales; family Thalassospiraceae; genus Thalassospira. The sequence continues at coordinate 27,782 of NZ_LPVZ01000015.1, read as the reverse complement.
TCCCTGATCAATGGCAAGGATATAGCGCGTTTCTGACATGTTTGTTTTCCTCCCGAGCCGGCAGTTTTCCTGCGATCCGACCCTGCATGCATTGATGCGTTGCGGCCCGTCCACATGACGGCACCATTGGTTTTATCGCTCTATTTAGAAAAAAATCGCGGCAAAAAACAATTCGTTTTCGAAAATTTTCTGCACTTTCCGCTCAATCCCCTGTTTTACAACGGAAAAAACAATCGGAGTTTGGCTTTTCCCACGACGGCAGAAATGACCGCATGGATTGCGGCACGTCTATTGCAACGAATACGGGAGAATGAGTTTTAACCGGCATCTTTTTCCCCATGGAGGGCTTTATGGGTTTGTATGATACGTTGGCTGCCGTCACCAACACGGCGCATAACGCCAAGCATGCTGCCAGTTTCGGCCAGACGATTGCGTCAAACAGCCGCCCGGTTCCCGAAGAAGAGAAGGAAGAAAATGCCGAGCTGGCCTATATCCGCGAGCACGGCTTCACGACCTATGTGAAGGAAATCGAGGAACGCAAGATCGAAGAAATGCGCGCCAAGATCCTAAAAAGCATGGGTCTTGATGAAGAAACCTTGGCGGAAATGGATGCTGAAGACCGTCAGGCTATCGAAAAAGCCATCGCCGATGCCATCGAACAACGACTGAATGGCAACACACTTGCCCAAGCAGAGCTTGGAAAATCTGCCAATGATGATGAAACGGCAGATGAACGCCGGGATCGCTTGCAGGCAAAGATCGCCTTTAACCCGAACATGTTTGACGTATTCACCGAACTTCAGTCCGAACTGCCGAGCGGCTCGTCACAGTCAATCACCGGCAATACCGATGAGAACGATCAGGCATCCGGTGCGCGCAAAAAAGGCCTGTTTGAAGCCTGATACCGGACTTCCCCACACCGGACTTCCCCACATTGAATGCAAAAAAGGGCGCTGCAGATGGCAGCGCCCTTTTCGTTTCCGTACAGTGGCCGTGTGACTTATTCGTCAACACCACCAATGCAGACATATTTGACTTCGAGATAATCCTCGACACCGTATTTGGAACCTTCGCGGCCAACACCGGACTGCTTGAAGCCGCCAAACGGTGCTACCTCGGTCGCCATGACACCAACATTGACGCCGACCAGACCGCTTTCAAGGCCCTCTGCCAGCTTCCAGATGCGCGAGATGTCACGCGAATAGAAGTAGGACGCCAGACCGAATTCGGAATCATTGGCCATTTCCAGGACTTCTTCATCCGTCTTGAAACGGATCAGCGGAGCCATCGGTCCAAAGGTCTCTTCGCGGAAGACCAGCATGTCACGGTTGGCATCGGCAATCACGGTCGGCTGGAAGAACGAACCGCCCTTTTCATGACGTTTGCCACCCGTGAGGATACGGCCACCTTTCGAAACCGCATCTTCAATCTGGTTTTCAACCTTCTCAACCGCCTTTTCGGTAATCAGCGGGCCGATGATAACGCCATCATCGACACCATTACCGACCGGCATTTCAGCGACCTTGGCTGCGTATTTTTCAGCGAATTCGTCATAGACCGCGTCATGAACAAACAGACGGTTGGCACAAACACAGGTCTGACCGGCATTACGGTATTTGGATGCAATCGCGCCTTCGACGGCGGCATCAATATCGGCATCCTCGCAGACGATGAACGGGGCGTTACCGCCAAGCTCAAGGCTGATTTTCTTGACCGTATCGGCACACTGGCGCATCAGCAAACGCCCGACCGGGGTAGAGCCGGTAAAGGTCAGCTTGCGGACCTTGGCGTTTTCGGTCATCTCCGCACCAATTTCCTTGGCATCACCGGTAACAATCGAAAGCAGACCTTTCGGCAGGCCGGCACGTTCAGCCAGGATCGCCATGGCAAGGGCCGAATACGGCGTTTCCATTGCCGGTTTAACCACCATCGAACAGCCCACAGCCAGTGCCGGGGCAGCTTTACGGGTGATCATTGCCGTCGGGAAGTTCCATGGCGTGATCGCGGCACAAACACCGACCGGTTCTTTCAGAACCATGACACGGCGGCCTTCGGCATAGGTCGGGATCACATCACCATAGATGCGCTTGCCTTCTTCGGCGAACCACTGCAGGAAGCTGGATGCATAGGCGATTTCGCCCTTGGCTTCGGGCAACGGCTTGCCTTGCTCGGCAGTCATGATTGCCGCCAGGTCATCCTGATTTTCCATCATCAGGTCGTACCATTTCATCAGAATGGCAGACCGTTCCTTGGCGGTGCGTTTTTTCCAGGCCTTTTGCGCCTTTTCGGCGACGTCAACCGCATGGGCAACCGCATCGCGGCCAAGCACAGGAACGGTGCCAAGCACTTCGCCGGTTGCCGGGTTGGTCACCTGTTCGGTTTTTCCGTCTGGGGCATCGACCCATTCCCCGCCGACATAGGCCTGCTGGGTGAAAAGACTGGGGTCTTTAAGCGAATTCATTTGAGTGCCTCCGAAAAGCATTATTGGGAGCGACATGATCGAACTCTGGTTCTTATCTAGTCTGCTCCGTGGTGGATGCCACATTTTTGCGGGATATTTACCCAATAGCAATCGCAAACCGGGGTTACCACCCGCTTTGCCAGAAGATTGCACATAACCGGTGTTTCAGCCCCCGATTTAAAAGAACCTGCGGCACATTGCCATCTGTCGATATATTCCCGGCGCCCATAGATCACGCAGATAACTCAGTGGGCGCAAAACCACCTTCGCATCGCGTATTTTTTCATTTTCAACCGATTCTGGGCTTTGATCGCCCCTGATTGTAAGTGAACGAAGAAGGCTTTCTGGCAATGGAAAACCGAGCGCGTCAGAAAATATAGAACAATAACAACAGATTATATCGCGGCCATCGAAGTTCATAATCGAAAATTTCAATTCACCATAATTTTCGCTTGCAATTATTTTGGGGCATTCGTAACGTTTGTGAAAGAACAGAACGGCAGTTGAGAACAGCTGTCACAAATAAGAGCAATTGGGGAGGAATCGGTTGCTCAATCCAGACACATACGACATCGCCATTATTGGTGGTGGGATCAATGGCACGGGTATCGCGCGTGACGCGTCGGGCCGCGGGCTTAAGGTTTATCTGTGTGAAAAAGATGACCTAGCCAGCGCGACCTCATCGGCAAGCACGAAGCTGATCCATGGCGGCCTGCGCTATCTTGAGCATTATGAATTCCGCCTTGTGCGCGAAGCGTTGATTGAACGCGAAGTTCTGCTGCGCGCAGCCCCGCACATCATTTGGCCACTCCGGTTTGTCCTGCCCCACGTCAAAGGTTTGCGTCCGGCATGGATGATCCGTTTGGGCCTGTTTCTGTATGACCACCTTGGTGGGCGCGAAAAGCTTCCGGGGTCTGAGGGCATCAAACTCAGCAGCCATCCGGCCGGTGCGCCACTGGTCAAGGGCATGGACAAGGCATTTGTCTATTCCGATTGCTGGGTTCAGGACGCGCGCCTTGTGGTGCTTAACGCCATGGATGCCCGTGATCGGGGTGCCGATATCGAAACCCGCACCGAATGTGTTTCGGCCAAGCGCGAAGGCGATCTTTGGGTCGTCACACTTCGTGATATCGATAATGGGTCGGAAAAGACCATCAAGGCAAAATCACTGGTTAATGCCGCCGGCCCCTGGTGTGCAGAGCTTCTTGAAAGCCGGGTTGAAGCCAAGAAGAAACAGGGCATACGCATGGTTCAGGGCAGCCACATCGTGGTACCCAAGCTGTTTGACCATGACTATTGCTATATCTTCCAGAACCCGGACGGTCGCATTGTTTTTGCCATCCCCTATGAGCAGGACTTCACCCTGATCGGCACCACCGACCGGGACTACAAGGGCGATCCGGCCAAGGTCGCGATCAGCGCGGATGAAACCAAGTATCTGTGCGAATTGTCCAATACCTATTTCGACAAGAAAATCACCACCGACGATGTTGTCTGGGCCTATTCCGGTGTCCGTCCGCTGTATGGCGATGGCAGCGAAGACGCATCCCAGGTGACCCGCGATTATGTTCTGGAAATTGACCGGGGCAATCAGTCAGATGATGGTGCGCCGCTTCTAAACATCTATGGCGGCAAGATCACCACCTATCGCAAGCTTGCTGAGTCCGCGATGAGCAAGCTCTGCCCGCTGCTTGGCCGCGATGACACAAGATGGACAGCCGACAAGCCGCTTCCGGGCGGCGACATCCCTGATGCAGATTTCGAGCGCTATCTTGCCGCAACGCACAAGAAGTTTCCCTGGATTCCGGACGCACAAATCTACCGCTACGTGCAAAACTACGGCACACTCACCGACATGATCATTGGTACAGCCAAGGATCTAAAAGGGCTTGGAAAGCACTTCGGCGACGACGTATATGAGTGCGAATTGCGCTATCTGGTGGATCACGAATGGGCCAGAACGGCCGATGATATTTTGTGGCGCCGCTCCAAACTGGGGCTGCACCTTTCGGATGAGACGCGTAATGCCATTGTCCAATGGTTCAAAACCGAACCGACATCAAAAAACACCGTGAAAACGGGCGAAGGAAACAGTGGAAAATGACCCTTACGCTTGAAAACATAACCAAGACCATGGGTGGGGAGACCCATATCGACGATGTGTCGATGACACTGGAACCGGGATCGTTCAACGTCCTTTTGGGACGGACCCTGGCCGGGAAAACCACCCTGATGCGGATCATGGCCGGGCTTGAACCTCCGACCAAGGGCCGCATTCTTGTTGATAATGCCGACGTAACAGGCCAGGCCGTGCAGAAACGCAATGTCGCCATGGTCTATCAGCAGTTCATCAACTATCCGTCGATGAACGTTTACGACAATATTGCATCGCCGCTGAAGCTTCAGGGTGTCGACAAGGCAGAGATCGAAAAGCGCGTGCGCTCGACAGCCGAACTCATGCATATCGAACATCTGCTTGATCGCCTGCCACAGGAACTTTCCGGTGGCCAGCAGCAGCGTACCGCCATGGCACGCGCCATGGTCAAGGATTGCAAATTGCTGCTGCTTGACGAGCCGCTGGTCAACCTTGACTACAAGCTGCGCGAAGAACTGCGCGAAGAGATCCCCAACCTTCTGGCAGAACGCGACACCATTGTTGTCTATGCCACGACCGAACCGATGGAAGCGTTGCTTCTGGGTGGTAAATGCGCAGTGATGCATGAAGGCCGGGTGACACAGTTTGGTCCGACCACACAGGTTTATCACAACCCGACGTCGGTCAAGACCGGCCTGATCTTTTCCGATCCGCCGATCAACCTTGTCGAAGCGGAAGTTCGCGATGGCGCGATCTTCATGAAAAGCGGCCATCAGGTTCCGCTTTCGGGGCATCTGGCAAATCTTGGCAATGGCGACTACACCCTTGGCATTCGCGCCAACCATCTGTCGGTTGATCCGACCGGTGATGACACGGTCGCGATGCAGGGTCAGGTCGAACTGGCCGAAATCACCGGTTCGGAAACCTTTGTTCACGTCCATTTCAACGACGTTTCCTGGGTGATTCAGGAAGAAGGCGTGCACAACCCGCGCCTTGGCGAAGCCACCCAGTTCTATGTCGATCCGACACGCCTGTTTGCCTTTAATGCAACCGGGCAACTCGTGGCCGCCCCGCCGGTCGAAGTCACCAATGGCAAAGCGGCGTGAGGGAAGAGTAAGTAAAATGGCACGTATTGATCTTAAAAGTCTTGCGCATTCCTACTTCCCCGATCCGAAAACGGACGAGGATTATGCCCTGCGCCGAATGGAACACGTTTGGGAAGATGGCGGCGCATATGCGCTTCTTGGCCCGTCGGGCTGTGGCAAGACGACATTGCTTAACATCATTTCCGGTCTTTTGACCCCGTCCCACGGGCAGGTCCTGTTTGATGGCAAGGATGTTACCAACCTGGCACCGGAAGAGCGCAACATCGCACAGGTTTTCCAGTTCCCGGTGATCTATGACACCATGACGGTCTATGACAACCTGGCCTTCCCGCTGCGCAACCGTGGCATTGATGAAAAGCGTGTTGATGCCCGTGTGCGTGAAATTGCTGGCATGCTGGATCTGACCGGCAAGCTCAAGCAAAAGGCACGCGGCCTTGGCGCGGATGAAAAACAGACGATCTCGCTGGGGCGTGGTCTGGTGCGTGACGATGTCTCGGCCATTCTGTTTGACGAACCGCTGACCGTGATTGACCCGCATCTGAAATGGGTTTTGCGTCGCAAGCTCAAGGAAATTCATAACAAGCTGCGCCCGACCATGGTGTATGTCACCCATGATCAGGTTGAGGCGCTTACCTTTGCCGACAAGGTCGTTGTCATGTATGGCGGCAAGGTCGTGCAGTTGGGCACCCCGCAGGAATTGTTTGAAAATCCGGCCCACACCTTTGTCGGGTATTTCATCGGAAGTCCGGGCATGAACATCATGGATTGCAAGATTGATGATGGCGCAGCCTGGGTTGATGGCCAGCGTATCGGCCTTTCGGACCGTCACCTTGAGGCCATCTCAAAACAAAACGGCAAGATCGAACTGGGCATTCGCCCCGAATTCCTGACCCTTGATACCGGCGATGCCGCCAAGGGAGCAGACGGAAACGGGATCGAAGTCAACATCATCAAGGTCGAAGACCTTGGCCAGTTCAAGATCGCGACCACCCGGTTCGGCGCATCTGAAATCAAGGTCAAGCTCGGCGAAGACGAACAGGTTGTCGGCCAGTCCGGCATTCTGCGATTTGCGCCGGAATGGACCAAGCTTTACGCCGACAGTCAGTTGGTCGCGTAAGGGGGGATGAGGAAATGAACAAGATTACCAACAACAAGGCCTGGTTCCTCGTCCTGCCAGTGTTCTTTATCGTCGCCATCAGCGCGATCATTCCGCTGATGACGGTTGTGAACTATTCGGTTCAGGACATTTTCGATCCGCAAACGCGGTTCTTTGTCGGCACCGAATGGTTTGAACAGGTTCTGGGCGACAGCCGCCTGCATGACGCGCTGCTGCGCCAGATTTTCTATACGCTTTCGGTTCTGTTTATCGAAATTCCGCTGGGCATTGCGGTCGCACTGACCCTGCCGCGCAAGGGTTGGGGTGTTTCGGCATCGATGGTCTTGCTGGCATTGCCGCTGCTTATTCCATGGAACGTGGTTGGCACCATCTGGCAGATCTTTGGCCGTGCAGACATTGGTCTGGGTGGCTATGTGATCAATCTGATGGGCATTGATTACAACTATGCCCAGAACCCGATGGACGCCTGGATCACGGTGCTTGTCATGGATGTCTGGCACTGGACCAGCCTGATTGTGCTGCTGTGCTATGCCGGTTTGCGGTCAATCCCGGATGCCTATTATCAGGCGGCCAAGATTGACGGTGCATCACGCTGGGCCGTGTTCCGCTTCATTCAGCTGCCCAAGATGCAGTCGGTTCTCGTGATCGGTGTTCTGCTGCGCTTCATGGACAGCTTCATGATCTATACCGAACCGTTCGTCCTCACCGGTGGCGGTCCGGGTAACGCAACCACCTTCCTCAGCCAGTTCCTGACCCGGATGGCAGTCGGTCAGTTTGACCTTGGTCCTGCTGCGGCCTTCTCGCTGGTCTACTTCCTGATCATTCTGTTGGTTTGCTGGGTTTTCTATACCGTCGTGATGAACGCCGGAAAGCAGGGGGAACAATAAAATGCAGTTCCAGAAACGACATATCGGACTTCTTCTTTATATTCTGTTCCTGTTGGTTCCGATCTATTGGCTGTTCAACATGTCGATCAAGACCAATACGGAAATCCTGGGCGCAATGACCTTGTTCCCGGACAACCCGACACTGGCCAACTATGCGACGATCCTGACCGATCCGGCATGGTATACGGGTTACATCAACTCGATGATCTATGTCGGCATCAACGTGGTGATTTCACTGGTTGTCGCCCTGCCCGCAGCTTATGCCTTTTCGCGGTTCAACTTTACCGGCGACAAGCATCTGTTCTTCTGGCTTCTGACCAACCGCATGGCACCGCCGGCCGTGTTCCTGTTGCCGTTCTTCCAGCTGTATTCCAGTGTCGGCCTGTTTGACACCCATATTGCTGTGGCACTGGCACACTGCCTGTTTAACGTGCCACTGGCTGTCTGGATCCTTGAAGGCTTCATGTCGGGGATCCCCAAGGAAATCGATGAAACGGCCTATATCGACGGGTATTCGTTCCCGCGCTTCTTTACCACGATCTTCATTCCGCTGATCCGTTCAGGCATCGGTGTAACGGCCTTCTTCTGCTTCATGTTCAGCTGGGTTGAACTTCTGCTGGCACGTACGCTGACCTCGGTCGAGGCAAAGCCGATTGCCGCCACCATGACCCGTACCGTTTCGGCATCGGGGCTTGATTGGGGCGTTCTGGCCGCAGCGGGTGTTTTGACAATTGTCCCGGGCGCCTTGGTGATCTGGTTCGTTCGCAACTACATCGCCAAAGGTTTCGCGATGGGTCGCGTGTAATCGGAAAACAGGAGGAATATCAAAATGGCATGGATGGCCTGGACCCCGATTACCGCAGCGTTCTTTAGCTGCATCATTCTGATGCTGATCGGGATGGGAATTTGGCAGGCGGTTTCACCAACCGTACCGCGGCGTGGCTTTTTGCCACTGACCACCACACGCGGAGATCGCCTGTTTATCAGTTTGGTGGGCGCAGCCTACATCCATCTGGGCTGGCTGGCATTTACCGATGCCGCCCTTTGGATCGGCTCCATCATTGCACTTGTCTGGCTCATCGTTGTGATGCGCTGGGGTTAAGAACCGAGACGGTACCGCATCCTACAGCGGTGCCGTTTCCTCTGTATTCATCACGGTGGGCTGTCCGTCTTCCCCCAGCGTCGATGACCGGGTTTACCGGATGAGCAATAAGGAAGACGACCAGGGAGAAAACGACATGATCGTTAAAGCCAAAGGTGCCAAAAGCGTTGTTAAAGGCAGCGCAGTTGCCGTCGCCCTTGGTCTTGCTGTGCTGGCGAACCCGGCCATGGCAGATCAATATACCGACGCGGCGAAAAAATGGATCGACAGCGAGTTTCAGCCGTCGAGCCTGAGCAAAGACGCCCAGATGGCCGAACTGGAATGGTTCATCAAAGCAGCTGAACCGTTCCGCGGCATGGACATCAATGTGGTGTCGGAAACCATCACCACGCACGAATACGAGTCCAAGGTTCTGGCAAAGGCGTTCTCGGAAATCACCGGGATCAACCTGACGCATGACCTGATCGGCGAAGGCGATGTGATCGAAAAACTGCAGACCCAAATGCAGTCGAACCGCAACATCTATGACGCCTATATCAATGACTCGGACCTGATCGGGACCCACGCGCGTTACGACGCGGTTGTGCCGCTGACCGACTGGATGGCTGGCGAAGGTGCAGAAGTTACCTCGCCGACACTTGATCTTGATGATTTCATCGGCCTGTCCTTCACCACCGGTCCGGATGGCAAGCTTTATCAGCTTCCTGACCAGCAGTTCGCGAACCTGTACTGGTTCCGCTATGACTGGTTCCAGCGTGAAGACCTGCAGAAGCAGTTCAAGGACAAATACGGCTATGACCTGGGTGTTCCGGTCAACTGGTCGGCTTATGAAGATATCGCCGAATTCTTCACCAATGACGTTGGTGAAATCGATGGCCAGAAAGTCTATGGCCACATGGATTACGGCAAAAAAGACCCGTCGCTGGGTTGGCGCTTCACCGATGCGTGGCTTTCCATGGCAGGTGCTGGCGACAAGGGCATCCCGAACGGCCTTCCGGTCGACGAATGGGGTATCCGTGTTGAAGGTTGCTCCCCGGCTGGTTCAAGTGTGAGCCGTGGTGGTGCCGCAAACGGCCCGGCAGCGGTTTATGCGCTGACCAAATACATCGACTGGCTCAAGGCTTATGCTCCGCCAGAAGCCGCCGGCATGACCTTTGGTGAAGCTGGTCCGGTTCCGGCACAGGGCCAGATCGCACAGCAGATCTTCTGGTACACCGCCTTTACCGCCGACATGGCGAAAAAAGGCACTCCGGTTGTGAACGACGATGGCACGCCGAAATGGCGTATGGCCCCGTCGCCGCACGGCCCGTACTGGGAAGAAGGCATGAAGCTTGGCTATCAGGACGTGGGTTCCTGGACTCTGATGAAGTCCACCCCGCTTGAGCGCCGCAAAGCTGCATGGCTCTATGCACAGTTCACCACCTCGAAAACCGTTTCGCTGAAGAAGACCCTGACCGGTCTGACACCGATCCGTCAGTCTGACCTGGATACCCAGGAACTGACCGATGTCGCACCGAACTGGGGTGGTCTGGTTGAGTTCTATCGTTCGCCGGCCCGTGTTCAGTGGTCGCCGACCGGTACCAACGTTCCGGATTATCCGAAACTGGCACAGCTCTGGTGGCAGAACGTTGCCGAAGCTGTTACCGGCGAACGGACCCCGCAGGAAGCCATGGACAACCTTGCGAACTCCATGGACCGTGTTCTGCAGCGTCTGGAGCGTGCAGGCATCGGTGGCGAATGTGCACCGAAGCTGAACGAAGAGCGTGATGCCCAGTACTGGTTCGACCAGCCGGGCGCTCCGAAACCGCCGCTCGACAACGAAAAACCGCAGGGTGAGACCGTCAAATATGACGATCTGATCGCGGAATGGCGTGCAGCCCAGTAATTCGGGCTACACTACTGGGGGTGTCGGGGGTGATTTTTTCACCCCCGACCGTCCCACCCGATTTTCCAATAGAATTCATATTTCCGACGCGTATTCCGTTAAGTCATAAAAACCCGAGAAGTCCGTAAAAAGGATGCACATTTCCCAAAAAGGGAATTGTCTGCCCAAAGAAAAAACAAAGGGCCAGACAGGGAGGAAACAGTGAATACCGCCATCAAAAAACATCGCGCGGGCCTTGGCATTCAAGGTCGGCTAATGGCTTCTTTTGCCTTGATTCTGGTTCTGGCCGGGATTTCATCGGCCGTGTCGTGGGTATCTTTTGGCAGCAATCGCGACCTTGTCGCTGATATTACAACCAACAGCCTGCCCTCGATCATCCGTCAGATGGAACTGGCGACGAACGGTGTTGGCCTTGCCGCACAGGCCCCCGTGCTTGCCGCGTCACGGGATGCCGAAGAACTGGCCGCAACCGAGGCCCGCCTTGATCAACTTGTTGCCAATGCGCGGGCCAGACTTCAGGAAATCACCGAAGCCAATCCGGATTCCATCATTATTGACCTTGCCGCCCGGAACGCCGGCGAAGGCGAAGGATCAAACGCACCCGCGGTTGCCGATGGCACGGAGAACACGGGTGGCTCAGAAGCACAAAGCGCTGATGCGCAAACCACTGCGCCAGAGCCGGAACTTGTCGATGCCATTTCCATTCTAAGAGAGCATCTTGATAACATCGTCACCGGGCGTCAACACCTTCATGAAATGACCACCAGACGCCTTGAGATCGAAAAGCTGCGCGGTGATCTGACCCTTGATATGGTCTTTGCCTATAGCGACCTGTCAGAGTTCCTGAGCCCGTTGGTCGAGGTCGTTGATATTGATGTGGATCGCGGTATATCACGCGTCGCCAATGGCAATACCGATGCAGCAGAAAAGCTTGGAGAGACCATCGGCTTTTCACAGCTGATTGCCGAAATCCGCGCCAATGTGAACCTTGCCTTTGGCATGCTGACCGCCGCCATCGCCGTACCCGAGGGCGAGGCCATGGATGAGGTTCGCAGTCAATGGAGCTGGGCGGAGCTGCGCATCACCGATGCGCTTGAAGAACTGCCAGACAATGATGACGGAAAGCGTATCCGTGAACTTGCCAATGCCCTTCTGGCCTTTGGCAAAGGCAGCAACAGTGTCTTTGATCTGCGCGAGGCAGAATGGGACAACCAGTATGAAACTGAACAGACCCTTGATGCCACACTGGCAACTGCCGAGGCCCTGTCACACGCCATCGCGTTGATGGTCGACACCAAGCGCACCGAGGTTGACGCCAACGCCAGCGAAGCCCTTTCAAAGGTCGAATGGGATCAACAGGTCATTGCGATCATCGGGATTTCTGTTCTGCTGATATCGCTTTGGATCATGCTGTTTTATGTGCGTGGCAACCTGATCAAGCGTCTTCTGCGCGTGATTGACGGGATGCGCAAGGTTGCCAACGGCGATCTTTCGACCGAAGTCAGGGATACTGGCCGGGATGAAATTGGCCGAATGGCTGAAATCCTCGGACAGTTCCGTGAAACCAGCCTTGCCGCACAACAGGCCGAAGAAAAAGTTGCCCGCGAACGCGAACAGGCTGAACACGAACGGCGGCGCGCGATGCTTGATCTGGCTGATGCGTTTGAAACGTCAATCCTGCAAGTCGCCCAGGACGTCGCGCACGAGGCAGAAAACATCCAGACCACATCCGATCAGGTCCGCGATCGCGCACAGGTGGCCTCGACCAATGCCACCGGTGTTGCTGGCGCTTCCGAAGAAATATCGATCAATATGGCATCGGTATCGGATGCCACACAGTCGCTTTCGGATCGGGTGCGCGATACCGGGCATCGGGCGCAAAAGTCGGTTGGTGCCGCCACCAGTGCGGTTGAAGCTGCCCAACGGACAAATGCCACCATGCATGAACTTGAAACCGGTGCGCAGGAAATCGGCGAGATCCTGAACCTTATTCAGGACATTGCAGCCCAGACCAATTTGTTGGCCCTGAACGCAACGATTGAAGCCGCCCGCGCCGGTGAGGCTGGCAAAGGGTTTGCGGTTGTCGCACAGGAAGTCAAAAACCTTGCCAACCAGACCGGAACAGCCACCGACCGCATTGCCCAGCGCATCAACGAAATCCAGTCAACCACCGGGGTTGCCGTCAAGGCCATCGCCGAAATTCGAGACAGCATCACCGGCATCCATGAAACCGTCGGTGAAATGTCGGACGCTGTATCCGAACAGCAGGAATTCGTGGCTGAAATCGCCAGTAACGTCGAACAATCTGCAACAGCTGCCAGCGAGATGAATGGCACGATTACGCAGGTCAGCGCCGCAGCAGATGACAACCTTGCCGCGGTTGACGGCCTGCTTGATGCGACAGGTCGCCTTCGCAACCAATCCGATGATCTGGGCAATCGGGTTCGTGACTTCCTGCGCACCATCCGTTCGGAACAGCCCCAAACGACATCCCGCAATCAACCAGAAGAAGTTGCCTCCCTGCGATGAAAGCAAACTGCCAGGACAGGCCATCTGGTCTGTTCTGGCATTTTTTTTCGCCCGCCTGGCACAGAAATGTTAGACAAGACACCATGAAAAACATCATCGCCCGTTCAGCAAAACCATCCTGTTTGAAAGCCACACGCGTTGGTGCTTTGGCACTTGCCACGGTGACTGCCTTGATGATTGCCCTGGGTGCAGCCCCGGCGTTGGCATCGTCGGCACTTGATGACGGCATCAAGGCCTATCGCCACGGGGAATTTGAAAAGTCGGCCGGCATTTTTTCATCGCTGGCAGACAACGGTGATGCCACCGCGCAATATCTTCTGTCCTGCCAAACCATCAACGGCGTTGGCGTGGCTGCCGACGAAGAAGCTGGCTGGAGCCTGATGGAACAGGCATCAGACAACAACAACCCTGATGCCAGTGTTGTCATGGCGCGCCGCCTTGAAGCGATGGGCGGTGATAAAGCCGATATTCGCAACCTCTATACAGCGGCGGCGCAAAAGAACAATACGCAGGCAATGCTATGGCTCGCCCTTGATGCACTTGATCAGGGCGAAGCGGCAAAGGCCGAGGCACACCTGAAACAGGCGTGGGAACTTGGCGATCCGCGTGCGGCGACCCTGCTTGCCAACCGGTTTGCCAAAAGTGATGTGGATCGCCTGACTTATCTCCGGCGTGCTGCCCAACACGGTGAAATGCGCGCAGCAGCATACCTTGCCGAAGAAGCCCGCACGGTTGATGACAAGGCCGAGGCCGTTGGCTGGTGCGCGATTGCGACCGGTATGCCTGGCCATAACGAAGATATCGACTGGAAAACCATCGGCGATGCGGTCGAGGAAAATTGTGGCCAGTTCGACAAGGACCTGACGCCCAAAGACCGTGCCATCAACCGCGAACGCGTCGATCATTTCCTGGCCGAGTTCTTTGGAAACTACGAGCCATGGCAGCCGTGGCGTGCCTGCGCGGTTGAATAAGCGTCAATCGCCACTCAGCGGTAGCCAAGATACCCAAACATTCCGGCAAAGCCCTGTCCTGTCCCGGCAAACGCCATGACAAGGCAGTAGATAACCAATGTCAGCAGAACAAGGACGAGCTTGAAGCTGACATCAATGCCTTTGCGGACTTGCAGCACGACGGCCTTGTTGTGCTTAAGAACCGTCGCTGCGAGCAAACATCCACCCGCAACGGTAATTTGCGCCGATGCATTGGGAACACTGCCATAATAGCTCAGTGCACCAAGTGATGCCTGTTCAAACAGGAAACCGACATGCTTGATAACAACACTGGCTTTTTCGAAGCAGTCGCTTGCTTCGCGCCACTCCACCCTTGGCGATCCGTTGCGGTGCCAGTCGGTCACCCACAGCAAGAAGGATGAAAACATCCCGACATAGCCAAGCCAAACCTCATGACGGTTATCAAGCTCGCCAACGGCGGTTGCCTGATAAACCATCGCGGCGTTGACCATCGATACCGCGTCTTCAAGCGAAAGCGCGCTGCTGACCAGCAATATCTTGGTCAGCGCAAAGTAAAGGCGCGCTGTTTGCGTCCTTGTCAGCTGCAGATCGGGGTCATTAATGTTCAGATCCTTGAGTTCCACGAAATCAGCAGCGTTATCTAGATCCATCGGATCGGCGTCTTCGTTCTGCACGTGCCAGGCAAATGCATTGCGTGCCGCTTTGATGATATCGAAAAGCTTGGTCTGAAGTCCCGGGCCTTCAAAATTGCGCGCATTTACTGCGGCCTCGAACATCTCGTTGAAATGATCGGCGAGGGCTTTCTTGACCTGATCAAGAGTTGGCGACGACAGCCCAACTGCGTTTTCGGGAACCGCCATCCAGACATCAATTGCCTTGGCAATCACCGCATGATCAGACGCCACAGCAGCGGCACGAACGGTATAGGGCATTGATCAGGCTCCTTTTCCAAGCAAAATCGTGGCAAGGTCATCAAGCATCTTTTCGGTCTTGGTCGTGTCGAATTTCATGACCTCCGACAATTTCGGAACGGCAATTTTCAGATCCGGGGAGGATGGTTTCTTCGGATCATCAGAACTGCTTGCGGACGGATCATGACCTGTGCTCCCCGTCGGCTTTTTAACGACCTGAAGGGCGTCCTTGAGCGTTTGCGTCGCCTTATCAAGCGACGTTCCAACGGCCTTTGAAATCTGTTTCACATTTTCAAGAAGCTGGTCATCAAGGTTCTTCTGCTTTTTGTCGAGTGCGCTCAGCGCGCCCTGTTCAATGGTTGCACTTTTTTTGATGGCCGATACGCGCTCGCTTGCAAGCTGCTGAAGTGTTTGTTCAAGCGATCGCACCGCAATCGCAAGCATCTGCCGCGAACGTTCACAGTTTTCAAGTTGGGATGCAGGCTCAGAAACCGAACCGGCTGTTACCTTTGCGGTCAGGGTTTCGATATTTGCGACCGTGTTTTCGATCTGGGTGAACACGCTGCCAACCCGTTTGCGCATATCACTTGTCAGCAGTTTGGTGGCCCCGCCGATATAGGTATTCAACACCAGTTGCAGTGACTGACCATAATTACTCATGCCGCAATCCTTTCACGTCATCGCTTTGCAAATGACGCGGGGATACGGGTTTTGTGATGCTGAATATTGCCGGGCGGCTCTTATCGTCAGGTCGACGATTTATCAGCCATTGCGATATGATCTGACAGCGCGGCATTCACTGCACGCAGATCCTCGGGGGTGTTGACGTTGGTAAAGGGCTCCAACCCGGCAACGCGATCCGCGAAGATCACCCGGGCTGCGCCCACTGCCTGCAAGGGGCCACGCACACGACGGTCATCGGCTGCCAAACAATCGGCAATTGTCTGCGCAGAGTCCCGATGCCAGATGCTTGAAAGATAATGATCGCGGTCCGCATGGCTTGCAAAGGCGGCCGTCACCCCGGCACCCTCGGCAGCGGCCCGCAAGCGCGCCACCATATCAAGCGGCACAATCGGGCAATCAACCGGGAACGTCACCAACCAGTCAATACCATCGGGCAACATGCGCAAGCCGCCAAGAATACCCCCCAGCGGCCCCTGCCCTGTTGCAGGATGATCGCCCACCACGGGCAGGCGGAAATCAGCAAACGCATCTGCCCCGGCATTCGATGAAATCATCACCTGATCGCATTGCGCCCGGGCAACATCAATCACCCGCCCGATCAGGCTTTTGCCCCCGACTGCACGGAATGCCTTATTGCCACCCATGCGTCGTGCTTCGCCCCCGGCCAGAACAAGGCCAAGGGTCGGTATCTGCGGGGACCGGTCTTGATCAGGTTTCGTCACGACGCCAGCAAACCTTTGAATTGAAGCACGCAATTCGATGGCCTCATCATAGTCCAGAGCTGTGCGGCATGCATCTGTCGTCTTGGCTCACGTTCGCTTTTGGGCGCGAATACCCATGTTGCACTGCGTCATTTTTACATTGTCGCACTGCACACGTTGAACTAGACTAATTTCAGACAGTTCGACTTCCGCCTTGATACCGGACGACCGGTATTCCTGATCCGATCAATGGGGACGGCCCCGCAAGACAGGAGGCCCCCATGGCCTGGACAGCGTTGGTTATTGCCGGATTTCTTGAAATTTGCTGGGCGATTGGCCTGAAATACACCGAAGGCTTCACCAAGCCCATCCCAAGTGCGCTTACCATTGCCGCAATTGCCGCCAGTTTCTGGCTGCTTTCAATCGCCATGCGCTCTATCCCGATCGGAACGGCATATGCGATCTGGACCGGCATCGGGGCGGCGGGTGCGGTGATCTTTGGCATCATCATGGTCGGCGAACCGGCCAACCCCGGACGGTTGGTCGCCATCGCACTGATCCTGTCAGGGATCGTGATGCTGAAATTGTTCAGTCCGTCGTAAAGTGCTGTTCACAACACGCAAATGCGAAACAGGGCAGCCAATGGCTGCCCTGTTTTCGTTCGAAATAGTCCCAGTCAGTTAACCAGCACACCTGCCTCGATTTGCTTTGCAACGGCCTTGCCAAGGATGGCGTGTTCCTCGGCTGTCAAATGAATGCCATCAATGCCACTGGTGCCAATGACACTTCCCGCATCAAAGACCGGCACATTGGCAAGCTTGGCCGCACGATCAAATGCATCAGCAAATTGTTGCGAGATTTCAACACCGCCCGCCATGTTGGCCGAAAGCGGGGTTTTGGAAATATCACCCATCGGCGGCGGCGTTACCAACAGCACCTTTGGCGTGCCATAAGTGGTCAGAACCCCGCCATTGATGTTGCGCACGATATCCACCAGATGCATCGCTCCTTGCGCCACCTGATCGGCATTACGATCAAACTGCGCCTGCGCGTCATTGGTGCCCAGCATCACAACGACCAGATCAAGCGGCAGGTTCTTGGCCAGAACCTCCGGCAGGTCCTTGGCACCATTGAAATCTTCGGCTGCCAGTGCGCCCAAATCTTCACCGAAATCCAGATCAGTCGTACGGCCGTTTAGCCCATCAACAATCACGGTGTAGTCTTCTCCAAGGCCAGTTGCCATCACGCCTGCCCACCGTTCGTCATCGCCAAACCGTTCAACAGGGAACGCCTCCAACTTTGCCTTCCAGCCCCAGCTGTTTGAATCGCCAAACACCAGAATGCGCTTTGCCTCGTCGGCATGGGCTGACGCCCCCCCCAATAGCCCGGCGCACAGCGCCATCGCGCCCAACCAGATTGTTGATTTCCCAAACATCATCCAAACTCCATGCTTTGTGCGGATCTTCCGCGAAACTGAATGACGACAGCCTATGACCTACGTTATGGTGAAACAATCTACGCAATACTAAAGTATTTACTGAGATATTTTCATCAATGGTGAATGAGAACATCAGCGATCTGGCGGCCTTCTGCGCCATTATCGAACTGGGCAGCTTTCGCGCCGCTGCCAAGCAACTGCGCGTGACACCCTCGGCACTCAGCCACCGCATCAAAAACCTTGAAGACAGCCTGCAAGTCCGGTTGTTAAACCGCACCACGCGCAGTGTCGCGCCGACCGATGCGGGCCGCGCACTTTATGATCGGGTCAGTCCGGCCATGCGCGAGATGAGCGGTGCGTTGCAAAGTCTCGATGATTATCGATCTGGCCTGACCGGCACATTGCGGCTTAATGTTCCGGCCAATGCCGCGCGTGTGGTGCTTGCCCCAGCCATCGCAGGTTTTTGTCGGGATAATCCCAATGTTCGCCTTGAGATCATTGAAAATGACGGTTTCGTCGATATCGTCGCCGGGGGATTTGATGCCGGTATCCGGTTTGAAGAAACACTGGCACCGGGCATGACCGCCATTCGCCTTGGCCCATCCATCCGCCCGATGGTGATCGCAAGCCCGGATTACCTCAAACGCCATGGCACGCCCATGAACCCGAATGATCTGGTCAATCATAACTGCATCAATCTGCTGTTTCCCGGCGGCAAGCTCGCACCATGGGACTTCACTGATGGCGAGAACCATTTCGTTTTGGCAAATAACGGCAATCTGACCGTGAGCTCAACGCAGATGATGCTTGATGCGGTCAGGAACGGAATCGGCATTGGCCAGAAGCTGCAAGGCATTGCCGATGACGCGATTGAACGGGGTGAAATTGTCCCGATCCTGGAAGACTGGATGCCCGATTACGGCCAGTTCTGGATTTACTATCCCAAACGCACCTATCTGCCATCCGCCCTTCGTGCCTTCATCAACTCGGTCCGAGCCTTTCACGGGCAAACCGGCACCTGAAACAAGAAATGCCGCCCCGAAGGACGGCATTTCAAGGTCAGGTACATAAAGGGTCGATCAAACGCCAGCCGGAATACCGCTGCGTTCAACTTTGCGCGGGGATGTGATTTCTTTCCATTTGGAAAGCGCCTTGTTGACGGCCGGATACGGTTCGCGGGCGATGAATTCGCCGTCGCCGCATTTGGCGAGAACCACACCTTCTTCGGCGGCAATACGGCCACGGCTGATGGTGTAGCGCGGAAGGCCGGTGACCTCGATGCCCTCGAACACGTTGTAGTCAATTGCGGACTGCTGGTGTTCGGCGGTGATGGTCTTGGAGGCCTTCGGATCCCAGACCACAAGATCGGCATCTGCGCCCACCAGAACCGCACCCTTGCGCGGATAAATGTTAAGGATCTTGGCAATGTTGGTAGACGTTGCCGCCACGAACTCGTTCGGGGTCAGACGACCGGTACCAACACCATAGGTCCACAGAAGCGGCATGCGATCTTCAAGGCCGCCCGTGCCGTTCGGGATCTTGGTGAAGTCACCAACGCCCATGCGTTTCTGTTCGGTGGTGAAGGCGCAGTGGTCGGTTGCGACAACCTGCAGGCTGCCCGATGCCAGACCATTCCACAGGCCATCCTGATGTTCCTTGCTGCGGAACGGCGGGGACATGACGCGACGGGCGGCGTGATCCCAATCGGTGTTTTTATATTCGCTGTCATCAAGGATCAGGTGCTGAATCAGCGGCTCGCCAAAGACGCGCTTGCCGTTCTGGCGCGCACGGCGAATGGCTTCGTGGGCCGGTTCGCACGACACATGCACGATATAAAGCGGCACATTGGCCATATCGGCAATCATGATCGCGCGGTTACATGCTTCGCCTTCGACATCCACGGGCCGTGAATAGGCGTGGGCTTCGGGGCCGTTATTGCCTTCGGCCAGCAATTTGGCCTGAAGGGTCGCGACCACGTCGCCGTTTTCCGCATGGACCAGCGGCATCGCGCCCAGTTCCGAGCAGCGCGAGAAGGATGCGAACATTTCGTCATCATCCACCATCAGCGCACCCTTGTAGGCCATGAAATGCTTGAAGGTGTTGATACCCTTTTCCTGCACAACGGTCTTCATTTCATCAAAGACCTGCTCGCTCCACCAGGTGATCGCCATGTGGAAGGAATAGTCACACACCGCCTTGGAGGATTTGTTATCCCAGGCCTGCAGTGCTTCAAGCAGCGACTGGTTCGGTGCCGGCAGGCAGAAATCGACAACCATGGTCGTCCCGCCGGCAACAGCAGCCTTGGTGCCGCTTTCGAAATCGTCTTCGGAATAGGTGCCCATAAAGGGCATTTCCATATGGGTGTGCGGATCAATACCGCCGGGCATCACATAGCAGCCGTCGGCCTCGATCACCTTGTCCCCGGTCAGGTTGTCGCCAATCGCGGCAATCTTGCCGTTTTCGATCAGGATATCGGATTTGTATGTCAGGTCGGCGGTAACAATGGTTCCGCCACGAATAACCATGGACATGGGTGGCTCCTTGTTGTCTGAGCGGCGAAAAGTTGCGGGCCATCCCGGCATTTCGCCCGTTATCTCCAAACACCCAGAGGGTATTCAATCAGTCGTCAATCAATCGTCATAGTCTTGGAGGTCATCCCGTCCGGCGAAGCAAAACCCCGCCGGACGGTCAAAATTCACAAGATGATCAAATTACATCTTGTCGGTCACTGCGTGAGTCCAGGCACCTTCCGGCTCCTTGGTGATCACCGGATCGGAACCACCCGAAAGCAGGCTGTCAACGGTACGCTGATAGGCTGCTTCATCAAGAACCGCAGAATCACCAAGCAGTTTGGCGATTTCGGTCATCATGCGGACCTGGTGTTTCTCGGTCTGGGCACCGGTCATGTCGTTATCAAGAACGATCATCGCGGCGTCTTCCGGGTTTTCCTTTGCCCACATCCAGCCCTTCATGCTGGCATCAACAAAGCGTGCCATCTTGTCGACAAATGCCGGGTCTTCAAGATTGTCTTCAAGAACATAAAGACCGTCTTCAAGGGTTGCGACACCCTGGTCTTCGTATTTGAAGACCTTGAGGTCGTCGGCCGGGATACCGGCATCAATAACCTGCCAGTATTCGTTATAGGTCATGGTCGACACGCAGTCGGCCTGCTTCTGGATCAGCGGATCAACGTTGAAGCCCTGCTTAAGGACGGTCACGCCATTGTCGCCGCCATCGGTCGGAATGCCGAGTTTCGACATCCAGCTCAGGAACGGATACTCGTTCCCGAAGAACCAGACACCAAGGGTACGACCCGGGAAGTCATCCGGGCTTTCAATGCCGGTTTCCTTCAGGCAGGTCAGCATCATGCCCGATTTGGCGAACGGCTGTGCGATGTTAACCAGCGGCACACCCTTTTCGCGCGATGCAAGGGCCGACGGCATCCAGTCAATGATCACGTCGGCACCACCACCGGCAATCACCTGCGGCGGGGCAACGTCCGGACCACCCGGATTAATGGTCACATCAAGGTCGGCTTCTTCATAGAAACCTTTGTCTAGTGCCACATAGTAGCCTGCAAACTGGGCCTGTGTGACCCATTTAAGCTGCAGGGTTACCTCGTCTGCTGCCATCGCCGAAAACGATGCCAACCCGAAACTCAACCCCATAGCAGTCGAAATAAACTTATTCATTCGTCGATGTCTCCTCAGGTTGTAGTCAAGTCCTCCCGACGGGTCGTCTTGTTTTATGCCTTTAATGGCGACGTACCCGGAATGACGGATGCCATGACGTTGCTTTTCTCTCGATATAAGCCACGGCTCCGTAGAAGGCGGTCCCAGCAAGGGCCGCCAATGCGATTTCCGCCCAGACCATGTCGATATTCATCCGCCCGACCTCGGTCGAGATGCGGAAGCCCATACCAACAATCGGGGTGCCGAAAAATTCGGCGACGATTGCGCCAATCAGCGCAAGCGTGGAATTGATTTTAAGCGCGTTGAACACAAACGGCATGGCAGCGGGCAAACGCAGTCTGAACAGTGTTGACCAATAGCCCGACGCGTATGTCGCCATCAGATCCTTTTCAAGCTTACCTGCCGCATTCAACCCGGTAACGGTATTCACCAGCATCGGGAAGAACGTCATAATCACGATCACAGCCGCCTTTGACTGCCAGTCAAAGCCGAACCACATCACCATGATCGGCGCGACACCAATGATCGGCAGGGCCGACACCATGTTGCCCAGCGGCAAAAGACCGCGTTTAAGAAACGGCACACGGTCAACGGCAATCGCGATGATAAAGGCCGATCCACAGCCCATGACATAGCCACTGAGCACCGCCTTCACAAAGGTCTGGTGGAAGTCGGATGCCAGAATGTCGGTGGAATTGACAAACCGTTCGCCAATCATGCTGGGCGGCGGCAACAGGACCTGTGGCACGCCAAAGCCTGAAACGACGACTTCCCATACAAACAGAAGCCATACGCCAAAGGCCAACGGCACAACAATGTTGGCAGCGTGTTGCTTGCTGCGATCAAGGCTGTGGAAATTGGCGATCACATCAATCCCGCGCCAGACAAACGCCCAAAGCGAAATGATAAACAACCAGAATCCAAGCGCGGCATAACCGGCCACACCATGATCATAAAGAACATCCACAGCCTGCCAGCAGCCAAACACGGCAACCGCAAGAATAACCATCCCCGCCTTGACCGACCGCACACCAAGCCAGGTGAAAGCCGCACCGGTAATCACACAAAGTGCCATGGCGATGGCAAGCCCCGGAATATCGCCGACAAAGGCAACCTGTTTTCCGGTATCACCATCAATGCCCGACAGCGGAAAAATCAGGGCCAGCAAAGCCGCAATCGCCGCAACGAGACAGAATTTGTCCAGTTTCATCCCGGTCATGACTTTACTCCCATCCGCACAAGGACCCTGCGTTCACACCAGCCAACGATCACCACAAGGATGGCCGCCACAAAGGCCGCTGTCAGAAGGGCCGACCAGATCTGGATGGTCTGTCCGTAATAGGACCCCGCCAGCAAACGCGCACCAAGCCCTGCCTGCGCACCGGTCGGCAATTCACCAACGATGGCACCGACCAGACTGATCGCAATCGCGACTTTCAGGCTGGCAAACAGGTATGGCATGGCGGACGGCAAACGAAGCTGCCAGAAGGTCTGCCATTTCGAGGCATTGTAGGTCCGCATCAGATCAAGCTGGATCACCTGTGGGGAACGCAGGCCCTTGACCATGCTGATCGTGACCGGGAAAAAGCACAAATAGGTCGAAATAACCGCCTTTGGCACCAGTCCCTTGATCCCGATGGCCCCCAGAACAACAATGATCATCGGGGCGATGGCAAGGATCGGAATGGTTTGCGATGAAATCACCCATGGCATCAGGCTTTTTTCAAGCGTCATGACATGAACGATGCCCACCGCCAGCAACACACCAAGCAACGTCCCGATCCCAAAGCCCAGAAGGGTCGAGGAAAGCGTCACCCAGCTGTGATAAACCAGCGACCGCTTGGACGTGATCTTGATGGCAAAGATGGTTTTATACATCTCGACCGCGACCTGATGGGGGGCCGGCAGGATCGGACGATCCTGTGCCAGCGTGTCTTCGATCAGCTGGCCGGCAGTCCAGGTCTGGTCAGCACGGTCATATCGGTCAATCTGGGTCGGTGCGTTCATGAAAACGGCCCCGACATACCACAGAACAAGAAGCGCAATCAGAACAACACAGACCGGCCCGGTCTGGCCAGACATCATGCGCGTCCAGGTCGATGGTCCGTTAACGGACCCGGTCATGGAAGCAGCATTACTCGTCATTGCTGTGCCCCGCACGCAGCCCTTCACGAACCCGATGCGCAATCTCGAGGAATTCCGGCGTTTCACGGATATCGAGTGTACGGTCGTTCGGGAAGTTGGTTTCGATCACGTCAATGATGCGCCCAGGACGCGGTGACATCACGACAATCTTGGTCGACAGATACACCGCCTCGGGGATGGAGTGGGTCACAAACGCCACCGTCTTGTTGGTGCGCGCCCAAAGTTTCAACAGCTGTTCATTGAGATGATCACGCACAATCTCGTCGAGCGCGCCAAACGGTTCGTCCATCAAAAGCAGGTCGGCGTCGAATGACAGCGCACGCGCAATTGATGCACGCTGCTGCATGCCACCAGACAGCTGCCATGGGAATTTCTTTTCAAAGCCATTGAGCTCGACAAGTTTCAGGGCCTCCTGGGCGCGCTTGACGCGCTCTTCCTTGGAGATTTCCATGATTTCGAGCGGCAAGGTCACGTTGCGTTCGATCGAGCGCCACGGCAAAAGCGCCGGTGCCTGAAAGACATAGCCATAAGCACGCTTTTCGCGGGCTTCGTGTGGCGTAACACCGTTGATCGAAATATCGCCCCCGGTGGCTTGCTCAAGGTCTGCAATCACACGCAAAAGCGTGGTTTTGCCGCAACCTGACGGACCGATAAAGGAAACGAAATCGCCTTCTTCGATGGTCAGATCGACATCGGAAAGGGCGTACACAGGACCATCTGCCGTCTGAAAGGTCAGCGACAGTTTATTGATATCAACAACAGCTTTTTTCGATGCGGGCATCTCAGCAACATTATTGACGACTTGTTTTAGCGTCATGGGGTTTCCCCTGATCGTATGTCTCTCTTCCGAACCAGAAAGATTTCTGATCCGACTTATTGGAAGCCTCCCTCAGGGACGTTGCCCTGAACCCTGTCGACATTTGATCAAACGCATAAAGCCTTTGCCCGGTCATTGCCGGGAATGGGGAATGATACCCCACCTGTCGATCAGGGCAAAACGGCGAGCAGCCACAAACCGCTCGCCGGTATCATGAAATCAGTTACCGTCCGTCAGACGGGTATAGGTCGACGGGCGACGGTCGCGGAAGAACTGCCAGTTGTCGCGAATTTCACGCACCATCGACATATCCATGTCATGGACCAGCAATTCGTCCTGGTCACGCGATGCCTGTGCTTCGATTTCGCCACGTGGATTGACGAAATAGCTCTGACCATAAAACTCGCCAATATCCCACGGCTGTTCGCGTCCAACCCGGTTGATCGCGCCGATGAAACACCCATTAGCCACAGCCGATGCCGGCTGTTCGAGTTTCCAGATATATTCCGACACCCCGGCAACAGTCGCCGACGGATTGACGATATATTCCGCCCCGTTCAGCGCCAGCGCACGCCAGCCTTCCGGGAAGTGGCGGTCATAGCAGATGTAAACGCCAAGTTTGCAGTACTGGGTGTCAAAGACCGGCCAATCCGAGACGCCCGGCTTGAAGAAGAACTTCTCCCAGAAACCGGCGACGTGGGGGATATGGGTTTTGCGGTATTTCCCAAGATAGGTACCGTCGGCATCAATCACGGCAGCGGTGTTGTAATAGACACCGGTGATGTCTTCCTCATAGATCGGAACAACGATCACCATTTTGTATTTTGCTGCCAGCTCACACATCAGCTGTGTGGTCGGGCCATCGGGGATTTTTTCCGCGGCCGCATACCATTTCTTGTCCTGGCTCGGACAGAAATAGGGCTGGGTGAAAACTTCCTGAAAGCACAGGACCTGCACACCTTTTTTGGCTGCCTCTTCAATATAGGGCAGATGTGCATCAATCATGGCCTTGCGGATTTCTTCGGGGGTCTGATCGGTTGACCCTTTCAGACTCATTTGAATCAGTCCGCCTCTCAGCATCGACATCCGAGATACCTCCTTGATCTGATATTTTTATGTCCTTGCCAGCTTTTGCTGATCTTTGGACTTATGTCCGAACGCGCCCCAAGAACCCTGTTTTGTTTTATGCGGGTCCATTCCCAGACGGGACGCGATCAGTAAAATCGCGAAACAGATGTTTCCTCCGTGGCGTTGCAGAACCGTTTGATTTTTTATCAGCCCTGCAAGCCGTTGCCCCCTGCCCGTTTGGAACGGACAAGGGGCGAATTTCTTGATCTTAATCGATCTCTTTAAGCACTTCGCGCAATGTGCCGAACAGCTGATCAATGTGTGATTTTTCAAGGATCAGCGGCGGCGACAGCGCAATAATGTCACCCGTGGTCCGGATCAGGATGCCTTTTTCAAACGCCTTGAGGAAGGCATTGAAGGCACGCTTGGTCGGGAAGCCTTCAATCGGCTCCAGCTCGATCGCACCGATCAGACCCAGGTTACGAACATCCTTGACCAGCGGCAGGTCGATCAGGCTGTGCACTGCATCTTCCCAATACTGACCAAGTTCCTGGCCCTTGGTGTAAAGACCATCTTCTTCATAGGTCTCAAGCGTTGCCATCGCGGCTGCACAGGCAACCGGGTTACCCGAATAGGTGTAACCATGGAACAGCTCGATCATGTTTTCCGCACCGGTCATGAACGCATCATGGATTTCGTCGGTGGCAAACACGGCACCCATCGGAATGGTTCCGTTGGTCAGGCCCTTGGCGGTCGTGACCAGATCCGGCTGAACACCGAAATAATCAACTGCGAACGGTGCGCCAAGGCGACCGAAACCGGTGATGACTTCATCAAAGATCAGAAGAATGCCGTGCTTGGTGCAAATCTCGCGCAGGCGTTCCAGATAACCCTTCGGCGGGATCAGAACGCCGGTGGAACCTGCAACCGGCTCGACAATGACGGCCGCGATGGTTGACGGATCATGCAGCGCGCAAATGCGTTCCAGATCTTCGGCAAGGTAGGCTCCATGTTCGGGCATGCCACGGGTGACACCGTTTTCTTCCGGCAGATAGGTGTGACGCATATGGTCAACACCGCCCAGCATCTGGCCAAAGGTCTTGCGGTTACCCGAAATACCACCGACAGAAATACCACCGAAGTTCACACCGTGATAGCCGCGTTCACGACCGATCAGACGGGTCCGCTGACCATCGCCACGTGCGCGGTGATAGGCCAGTGCGATTTTAAGCGCGGTCTCAACCGATTCAGAACCGGAGTTGGTATAGAATACATGGTTAAGATTGCCCGGCATCAGCTGAGCCAGACGGCTGGCCAGCTCGAACGCCTTGGGATGGCCCATCTGGAACGCCGGTGCGTAATCCAGCTCATCCATCTGCGCCTTGACCGCTTCGACGATTTTCGGACGCTTGTGACCGGCGTTGCAGCACCAAAGGCCTGCGGTGCCGTCAAGGATATCGCGGTTGTCGTCGGTTTTGTAATACATGCCGTCCGCCGAGACCAGCATACGCGGGGTCTGCTTGAACTGACGGTTGGCCGTAAAGGGCATCCAGAACGCCGAAAGATCGTTCGGACGACTGATTTTCGTGGTGGCTGTCATCAAAAGGTCTCCCGTACCTTTTTAAGTGCTTCTCTCGACCGGTTCGGTGGCGGACACCGTCCACCGGCATCTGATTTTATTCTTCCCGTATCGCGAAAGGTATTCGGCCCTCTGACCAAAATGTCGCACATTCGCCTTGCGGAAAGGCCTGCAATACAGGCACGTCAAAGTCGTTAGCATGAGACATGCCCATGCACTAGCGCTTTAACACCACCGCGGAACTGTTTCGAATATTCGACCGTCAAACACCATTTCGGCGACCCTGATTTTTGTTTACGGCGTCTATTTTGTGTTTATCTTTCATCGGAGCTGTTCGATATTTCGGACAAAACCGACTCTTGACCATGACCAGGGTCCAAACTTATCCAAATGATCGATCCGGCAATTGATATGAGAGAAAAAGCAAGGAAAAGCCCGAAGATTGGGGTGGTTCCCAATCAAGGGATTTGACGCAGAGGCTTTCTCTCATATCAGTTGTCCTTCGGATCACCCGGATTTGCACGGGCTACGTTGTCGCAAAATCTTGAAAGATGTGCATCTTCCTGCAATTTTGCTTCGCATATCCGCACAAAT
>NZ_LPVZ01000014.1 GCF_001613795.1 Thalassospira sp. MCCC 1A01148 | reverse complement strand
TGCTGCGGTCAGCGTGGTTTTACCGTGGTCAACGTGGCCGACGGTGCCAACGTTAACGTGCGGTTTTGTACGCTCAAACTTTTCTTTAGCCATTTCTAACTCCGTTTATTCTGGCGTGGCCTTAGCCGGCCGATTTGGCTTTGACTTCGTCCGCAACTGCCTGCGGGACGTCAGCATAATGATCGAACTGCATCACGAACTGGGCACGGCCCTGGGACATGGAACGCAGATTGTTGACGTAACCGAACATGTTCGCCAGCGGTACGAACGCGTTAACAACGCGCGCAATACCACGGGAGTCCATGTCACGGACCTGGCCACGACGGCTGTTCAGGTCGCCAATGATATCGCCCATGTATTCTTCCGGGGTCACAACTTCGACCTTCATGATCGGCTCGAGCAGCTTCGGAGAAGCTTTCGACAGACCTTCTTTGAATGCTGCGCGAGCAGCGATTTCGAAGGCCATGACGCTCGAGTCAACGTCGTGATATGCACCATCGGTCAGGGTGATCGAGAAGTCGGTTACAGGGAAGCCTGCGATAACACCGCTCTGCAGCGAGCTTTCGAAGCCTTTCTGTACACCCGGGATGTATTCCTTCGGAACGTTACCGCCAACAACGGTATCGGTGAAGGAGAAGCCCGAACCCGGTTCGCCCGGGGTGAAGGTCAACTTGATACGTGCAAACTGGCCCGAACCACCCGACTGCTTTTTGTGGGTGTAGTCGATATCGACCGACTTCGAGATGGTTTCACGATAAGCAACCTGCGGCGCGCCGACGTTTGCTTCGACTTTGAATTCACGCTTCATACGATCGACGAGAATGTCGAGGTGAAGCTCGCCCATACCGGAAATAATGGTCTGGCCGGATTCGTGGTCGGATTTAACACGGAACGACGGATCTTCCTGAGCAAGACGTGCCAGGGCGAGACCCATTTTTTCCTGGTCGGCTTTCGATTTCGGCTCAACAGCGATTTCGATAACCGGATCCGGGAATTCCATGCGCTCGAGGATGATCGGCTTGGCCGGGTCGCAAAGGGTATCACCAGTGGTGGTGTCTTTGAGACCAACCAGAGCAACGATGTCGCCCGAGCAAGCGTATTTGATTTCTTCGCGGTTGTTCGAATGCATAAGAAGCATACGGCCGATACGTTCTTTTTTCTCTTTGACAGAGTTCATAACGTAGGAGCCTGCTTCGAGCACACCCGAATAGATACGCGCGAAAGTCAGAGAGCCGACAAACGGGTCGCTCATGATCTTGAACGCAAGTGCCGAGAACGGTGCTTCGTCGGTCAGCGGACGGCTATCGGGCTCGTCTTCGGTGTTCGGCTTAACGCCACGAACATCGTCGATGTCGTCCGGTGCCGGCATGTAGTCGACAACAGCATCGAGAAGCGGCTGAACGCCTTTGTTCTTGAACGCGGTACCAAGAAGGACCGGAACAAGTTCGCCAGCAATCGTGCCCTTACGGATGCACTCTTTGAGCTTCTCTTCGCTCGGCTGCTCACCTTCGAGGTAAGCTTCCATAGCTTCTTCGTCACACTCGACGGCCTGTTCGATCAGGGCTTCGCGGTATTCAGCGGCCTGATCAGCAAGGGAGTCGCGAATGTCGCGGTATTCGAACTCTGCACCAAGGCTTTCGTCTTTCCAGACGATTTCCTTGTTGCGAACGAGATCGACTACACCTTCGAAATCACCTTCGGCACCGATCGGCAGCTGCATGACAGCGGCATTGGCACCAAGGCGTTCCTTGATCATTTCGACGCAACGGAAGAAGTCCGCACCGGTACGGTCCATTTTGTTGACAAAGCACATACGCGGAACGTTGTACTTGTCAGCCTGGCGCCAAACGGTTTCGGTCTGCGGCTCAACACCGGAAACGGCATCGAATACGGCGCAGGCACCATCGAGAACACGCAGCGAACGTTCAACTTCAATGGTGAAGTCAACGTGGCCCGGGGTATCGATGATGTTGACACGGTGGTCGTTCCAGAAGCAGGTCGTCGCAGCAGACGTAATCGTAATGCCACGTTCCTGTTCCTGTTCCATCCAGTCCATGGTCGCGGCGCCGTCGTGGACTTCGCCGATCTTATAGGACTTGCCGGTGTAGAAAAGGATTCGCTCGGTGGTCGTCGTTTTACCAGCATCAATGTGTGCCATGATGCCAATGTTACGATACCGAGAGATCGGAGTGCGTTTTACCATAATCGACTCTTGATCTTGAGGTCTGGGTTACCAGCGATAATGAGCGAAAGCCTTGTTGGCTTCAGCCATACGGTGGGTGTCTTCGCGTTTCTTGACGGCCGAACCACGGTTGTTGGCTGCGTCCATCAGTTCGCCGGCAAGACGACCAACCATGGTGGTTTCGGAGCGCTTGCGAGCTGCGTCAACCAGCCAACGAATGGCCAGCGCCTGACGACGCTCGGTACGAACTTCAACCGGAACCTGGTAGGTAGCACCACCAACACGGCGTGAACGAACTTCGACGTTCGGCTTCACGTTATCCATGGCTTCGTGGAACTGGGCAACCGGGTCTGCACCCTTGCCTTCCATAACTTCCAGGGCACCGTAAACGATCTTTTCAGCTGCGGATTTTTTACCATCCAGCATCAGACCGTTCATGAATTTAGTCAGAACCTTATCGCCATATTTGGCATCAGGCAGAACTTCGCGCTTTTCAGCAGCGTGACGACGTGACATCTGAGCTGCTCCTTATTTCGGACGCTTCGCGCCGTATTTCGAACGACGCTGTTTACGGTCTTTGACACCCTGCGTATCGAGGGTACCGCGAATGATGTGGTAACGCACACCCGGCAAATCTTTTACACGGCCGCCGCGGATCATGACGACGGAGTGTTCCTGCAGGTTGTGGCCTTCACCCGGAATGTAAGAAGTTACTTCGTAGCCGTTGGTCAAACGAACACGAGCAACCTTACGAAGTGCCGAGTTCGGCTTCTTCGGGGTGGTGGTATAGACACGGGTGCAAACGCCGCGTTTCTGCGGGCATGCTTCCAGTGCCGGAACCATATCGCGCTGGGTGCGCGGAGTCCGCTTTTTGCGGATCAACTGGTTAATAGTGGGCATTAACTTTCCCTTTTACTTTAACGGACGCCACTAGGGCGCTGCTCTTATCGACGCACGACGAGCGACCACGCGTCTTTGTATTTTGTACAAAAACACGCGCGGACGCCCATAAAAGCAGGAGTTCCTGCCTCGACGGCCGTCAGAGTCGCACTCAAGCGATGGGGGGCGAAAACCGCCCGCTACCGCACAAAACGGCACCGGCACAGCTACACCCCCCTAGATTCGGTGGGCGCATACTAGTGACGGCCCCCTTTTGCGTCAAGCAAAACCCTCTGGGCCTTCGAGTTGGCGCTTCAAACGCCGAAACGAGCCGGTGCGTCGATAAGAGTCCGGCTCGTTTCTGATTCTTTTAACTGTCTGGCGCGACGAACTTATTCGCCTGCCGGCAGGGTAGCGGTGTCGGCATCGGACTGCGGACCGAAGTTGTCGCCGATTTCCTCTTCTGCCTCGATCTGTACCGTTTTGTCGCGTTCGGCAGCCAGTGCACGGAAGCGGTTCATCACCGCGCCGGTACCAGCCGGGATCAAACGACCCACGATGACGTTCTCTTTCAGACCGATAAGGGTATCGGTTTTGCCCGAGACAGCTGCCTCGGTAAGAACGCGCGTGGTTTCCTGGAACGACGCGGCCGAAATGAAGGAGTGCGTCTGGAGCGAGGCTTTGGTGATCCCCTGGAGGACCGGTGCGCCTTCGGCCAGTTCGCCGCCTTCTTTAAGAGCACGTTCGTTTTCGGCATCAAAATCAACGCGGTCAATGATTTCGCCAACCAGAAGCGTGGTGTCACCCGGTTTGGTGATTTCCACTTTCTGCAGCATCTGACGTACGATGACTTCGATGTGCTTGTCGTTAATCTTCACGCCCTGCAGACGGTAGACTTCCTGGATCTCGTTGACCAGGTAATCTGCCAGTGCCGGAACGCCCATAACACGCAGAATATCGTGCGGAACCGGTGAACCATCAAGAAGCTGGTCGCCCTGTTCGACGAAGTCCCCTTCCTGAACGGCAAGGTGCTTGCCTTTCGGGATCAGGTATTCGACCGGTTCGGTCAGACCCGAGTCTTCGAGCGGGTGAACCACGACGCGACGCTTGTTCTTGTAGTCCTTGCCGAATTCGACGCGACCCGGGATATCCGAGATAATTGCGTGTTCTTTCGGTTTACGGGCTTCGAACAGTTCGGCAACACGCGGCAGACCACCGGTAATGTCACGGGTTTTCGAACCTTCACGCGGGATACGTGCAAGCACGTCACCAGCTGCGACCTTCTGACCGTTCTCGACCGAGAGAATAGCATCAACCGAGAGGAAGTAACGGGCTTCAAGACCGTTATCCAGGTTGATGACCTCGCCGTTTTCGTTACGCAGGGTAACGCGCGGCTTGAGGTCGGATGCCTTCGGCATGCTCTTCCAGTCGATAACCGTTTTCGAGGCGATACCGGTCGCTTCGTCATAGACTTCGCGAATGGTTACGTTCTCGAGAAGGTCGACATAGTTCACGTAACCTTCTTTCTCGGTGATGATCGGCAGGGTGTACGGATCCCATTCAGCCAGTTTCTGGCCACGGGTAACCTGCGCGCCTTCATCGGTCAGAAGTTTCGCACCATACGGAACGCGGTATTTCGCACGTTCGCGACCGGTCTTGTCGATCAGCAGGATCTCGAGGTTACGCGCCATGACGATGTTCACGCCAGACGAGTTCTCGACAACCGCGCGGTTTTTCAGTTTCACGGTGGCATCGAAGTTTGCTTCGACGCCGGAAACTTCTGCGCCACGCTGCGCGGCACCACCAATGTGGAACGTACGCATGGTCAGCTGGGTACCCGGCTCACCGATCGACTGCGCGGCGATAACACCGACAGCTTCACCGATATTGACCGTGGTACCACGGGCCAGGTCACGACCATAGCAGTGGCCGCAAACACCGGTTTCCGCATCACAGGTCAGAACCGAACGGATACGCGCCATTTCGACGCCTGCCTTTTCGATCACATCAAGGTGGTCTTCTTCGACCATCTCGTTCTTCGGCACGATGACTTCGCCGGTCGACGGATTGACAATCTCGTCGGCGGTGAAGCGACCGAGGATACGATCAGACAGGGTTTCGATCACCTCACCGGAGTCGACGACGGCTGCGATGTCGAGGCCACGGTCGGTACCGCAATCATGCTGGGTGATGATGCAGTCCTGGGCCACGTCAACGAGACGACGGGTAAGGTAACCCGAGTTCGCCGTTTTCAGTGCGGTATCAGCAAGACCTTTACGAGCACCGTGAGTGGAGTTGAAGTACTCCTGCACGGTCAGGCCTTCTTTAAAGTTCGAAATAATCGGCGTCTCAATGATCGAGCCATCCGGTTTCGCCATCAGGCCACGCATAGCAGCCAGCTGACGCATCTGGGCGGCAGAACCACGGGCACCGGAGTGCGCCATCATGTAAACCGAGTTCACATTGTCACCTTCTGCCGTCGCCGAGATGACTTTCATCATCGCTTCGGAAACGTCGTCGGTGCACTGTGCCCAGGCGTCAACAACCTTGTTGTATTTCTCACCACGGGTGATGAGACCGTCCTGGTACTGCTGCTCGTATTCCTTGACCTTTTCATGGGTCGTGCCAACCAGGGTTTCCTTGGCTTCCGGAATGATCATGTCATCCTTACCGAAGGAGATACCGGCTTTACATGCCCAGTTGAAACCAAGGCCCATCATGCGGTCAGCAAAGATAACGGTCTCTTTCTGGCCACAGTGACGATAGACGACGTCGATAACGTTCGAGACGTCTTTCTTGGTGAGCAGCTTGTTGATGGTCGAGAACGGAATGCGCGGATGACGCGGCAGAAGTTCCGACAGCAACATGCGGCCCGGGGTCGTGGCAACACGAACGGTGATCGGTTCGTTGTTTTCATCAACCGTGTGATAACGGGCATTCACCTTGGAATGGAGGTTTACGACACCTTCATCCAGCGCCTGCTCGATCTCGGCAATGTTGACAAACGACATGCCCTCGCCCGGCTGACCATCACGCTCCATGGAGATGTAGTACAGACCAAGGACGATATCCTGCGACGGCACGATGATCGGTTTACCCGATGCCGGTGACAGGATGTTGTTGGTCGACATCATCAGGGTACGTGCTTCAAGCTGGGCTTCAAGCGACAACGGTACGTGGACAGCCATCTGGTCACCGTCGAAGTCCGCGTTGAACGCAGTACAAACGAGCGGGTGCAGCTGGATGGCCTTACCTTCGATCAGGGTCGGCTCGAACGCCTGAATACCGAGACGGTGAAGCGTCGGTGCACGGTTGAGCATGACCGGGTGTTCGCGGATAACCTGTTCGAGGATATCCCAAACTTCGGCGCGCTCTTTTTCCACCATGCGCTTTGCAGCCTTGATGGTGGTGGCCATCCCGTACAGTTCCAGCTTCGCGTAAACGAACGGCTTGAACAGTTCGAGCGCCATTTTCTTTGGCAGACCGCACTGATGCAGTTTCAGGTTCGGACCCACGGTAATAACCGAACGACCGGAATAGTCGACGCGTTTACCCAGAAGGTTCTGACGGAAACGACCCTGCTTGCCTTTGAGCATGTCCGACATCGATTTGAGCGGACGCTTGTTGGCACCAGTGATCGGACGACCGCGACGGCCGTTGTCAAACAGCGCATCAACCGATTCCTGAAGCATACGTTTTTCGTTACGCACGATAATATCAGGCGCACGAAGCTCGATCAGGCGCTTCAGACGGTTGTTACGGTTGATCACACGGCGATACAGATCGTTCAGATCCGAGGTCGCGAAACGACCACCATCCAGCGGAACCAGCGGGCGCAGTTCCGGCGGAATAACCGGGATCACTTCAAGGATCATCCATTCCGGGCGTGCGCCGGATTCCTGGAAGGCCTCAATCAGCTTGAGACGCTTGACCAGCTTCTTGCGCTTGGCTTCGGAATTGGTTTCCTTGAGGTCGATTTTCGCGGTTTCGCGTTCTTCATCAAGGTCGATCGCCGAGAGCATATCGCGGATGGCTTCTGCACCGATGCCGGCGCGGAAGCTGTCTTCGCCATATTCTTCCTGGGCGGTCATGTACTGGTCTTCGGACAGGAGCTCACCCATCTTGAGCGGGGTCAGGCCCGGTTCGATAACCACATAGTTTTCGAAGTACAGGATGCGCTCAAGATCCTTGAGCGTCATGTCCAGCAGCAGACCCAGACGGCTCGGCAGCGACTTCATGAACCAGATGTGGGCAACAGGTGCCGCCAGTTCGATGTGGCCCATACGTTCACGACGTACTTTGGCCAGAGTCACTTCGACGCCGCATTTTTCACAGATAATGCCGCGATACTTCATACGCTTGTACTTGCCGCACAAGCATTCGTAATCCTTCACCGGACCAAAAATGCGCGCACAGAACAGGCCGTCGCGCTCCGGTTTGAAGGTCCGGTAGTTGATGGTTTCCGGTTTCTTGATCTCGCCGAACGACCAGGAGCGGATACGCTCCGGGCTGGCAATCTGAATCCGGATCTGATCGAAGCTCTGGGTGCCCTGCGGCTGCCCGAAGATCTTCATCAACTCGTTCATAAAGGCTCTCCCGCTATGCCCGGTCTCGCCGGGTTTCGCCAATTTCAGGCCGAAAGATGCGATTTGGTGACCGGGATGCCCGAACGGGCACCCCTGTCAGCCAAACACTTAGAAATCGTTCTGCTCAAGCTCGACATTGAGGCCAAGCGAACGGAGTTCTTTAACGAGAACGTTAAAGGATTCCGGAATGCCGGCTTCGAAGGTGTCTTCGCCGCGAACAATGGCTTCGTAGACCTTGGTACGGCCCGAAACGTCATCCGACTTGACCGTAAGCATTTCCTGGAGGGTGTATGCAGCACCGTAAGCTTCGAGTGCCCACACTTCCATCTCCCCGAAACGCTGGCCACCGAACTGCGCCTTACCACCCAGCGGCTGCTGGGTAACAAGAGAGTACGGACCAATCGAACGTGCGTGGATCTTGTCGTCGACCAGGTGGTGCAGTTTGAGCATGTAGATATAGCCCACTGTCACCTTGCGATGGAATTTCTCACCGGTACGACCATCATAGAGGTCGACCTGGCCAGAACCATCAAGGCCTGCTTTTTCAAGCATACGAACAACATCCGGCTCACGGGCACCGTCGAAGACCGGGGTGGCCATCGGGACGCCGCGACGCAGGTTGTTACCAAGTTCAATGACTTCGCCATCAGAAAGCTCTTTGATGCCAGCGACATATTCTTCGCCTTCATAGACATCATTAAGCTTGCTGCGCAGGTCATCCATCTCGCCACGACCATCGGCAACAGCATCGACGAGATCGCCGATCTGCTCACCCAGACCACGTGAAGCCCAACCAAGGTGGGTTTCAAGGATCTGGCCGACGTTCATACGCGACGGAACACCCAGCGGGTTCAAAACGATATCGACCGGCGTACCGTCTTCGAGGTGCGGCATGTCTTCGACCGGCATAATGCGCGATACGACACCCTTGTTCCCGTGACGGCCGGCCATTTTATCACCCGGCTGCATTTTACGTTTAACTGCGACAAAGACTTTGACCATCTTCATCACGCCCGGCGGCAGTTCGTCACCGGCCTGCAGTTTGTCGACCTTGTCATCGAAGCGGGCCTGAAGAACAGCGATCGATTCCTCGAACTGCTTTTTCAGAGCTTCGATGTCAGACATAACATTGTCATCTGCGACAGCGATCTGGCGCCAAAGGCCACGGGCAACACCCGACAGGCTTTCTTCGGTCAGTTCACCGGTCAGGCCCTTCGGACCATCAACCAGTTTCTGGCCAACCAGAAGGTTCTGCAGACGACCATAGAAGTTACGCTCGAGGATCGCGCGTTCATCATCGCGGTCCTGTGCGAGACGTTCGATCTCAGCGCGTTCGATGGCCAGAGCACGTTCGTCCTTGTCAACGCCACGACGCGAGAACACGCGGACTTCAACAATGGTACCGAACTGTCCCGGCGGGACACGAAGCGAGGTATCGCGAACGTCAGATGCTTTTTCACCAAAGATGGCACGCAGAAGTTTTTCTTCCGGCGTCATCGGGCTTTCGCCCTTCGGCGTTACCTTACCAACAAGGATATCGCCCGGCTTGATTTCCGCACCGATGTAGACAATGCCCGCCTCGTCGAGGTTTTTGAGCGCTTCTTCACCGACGTTCGGAATATCACGGGTGATTTCTTCCTGGCCGAGCTTGGTATCGCGGGCCATGACTTCGAATTCCTCGATGTGGATCGAGGTATAGACGTCATCACGGGCGATACGTTCGGACAGAAGGATGGAATCCTCGAAGTTGTAACCGTTCCACGGCATGAACGCGACGAGCACGTTACGGCCGAGAGCCAGTTCACCCATATCGGTACACGGACCATCCGAGATGATATCGCCCTTCTGGACAACATCGCCAACTTTCACCAGCGGACGCTGGTTAATGCAGCTGCCCTGGTTGGAACGCTGGTATTTCAGCAGGGTGTAAATATCGACACCCGATTCCGAAGCGGCAATGTCACCCGTTGCGCGGATAACCATACGGGTCGCGTCAACAGATTCAACAACACCGTCACGGCGTGCGATCAGGGTTGCACCCGAATCACGTGCCACCGGAACTTCCATACCGGTCCCGACATACGGAGCTTCAGAGCGGATCAACGGAACCGCCTGACGCTGCATGTTCGAGCCCATCAGTGCGCGGTTCGCGTCATCGTTCTCAAGGAACGGAATGAGCGCGGATGCGACCGATACCAGCTGCTTCGGCGAGACGTCCATCAGGTCGATCTCTTCGGAGCGGGCCATGTAGTGGTCACCGGCCTTACGGGTGTTGATCAGTTCGTTGGTGAAGCTGAAGTCAGCGTTAAGCGGTTCGTTTGCCTGTGCGATGACATAACGGCCTTCCTCGATCGCCGAGAGGTAGATAACCTCTGCGGTGACGTTGCCGTCGACAACCTTG
Source organism: Thalassospira sp. MCCC 1A01148 (assembly GCF_001613795.1). Taxonomy (GTDB): domain Bacteria; phylum Pseudomonadota; class Alphaproteobacteria; order Rhodospirillales; family Thalassospiraceae; genus Thalassospira. The sequence continues at coordinate 5,817 of NZ_LPVZ01000014.1, read as the reverse complement.
CGGTACGGGCTTTCGATGAAGCCGTACTGGTTGACACGAGCAAAGGTCGCCAGCGAGTTGATCAGACCAATGTTCGGACCTTCCGGCGTTTCAACCGGGCAGATACGACCATAGTGGGTCGGATGAACGTCACGCACTTCAAAGCCTGCACGCTCACGGGTCAAACCACCCGGACCAAGCGCCGAAAGACGGCGTTTGTGGGTAATTTCCGAAAGCGGGTTGGTCTGGTCCATGAACTGCGACAGCTGCGAGGAGCCGAAGAATTCACGTACAGCAGCCGCAACCGGCTTGGCGTTGATCAGGTCATGCGGCATGACGTTGTCGATCTCGACCGAGCTCATACGCTCGCGGATCGCACGTTCCATACGCAACAGACCGACGCGGAACTGGTTTTCCATCAGCTCGCCAACCGAACGCAAACGACGGTTACCGAGGTGGTCAATATCGTCAATCTCGCCACGACCGTCTTTCAGGTCGATCAGAACACGGACGACTTCCAGAATGTCTTCACGACGCAGGATACGAACGGTGTCTTCGCATTCCAGGTTAAGACGCGCATTCATCTTCACGCGACCAACCGCGGAAAGATCGTAACGCTCTGCATCGAAGAACAGGCCCTTGAACATGGCTTCCGCACCCTCGAGGGTCGGCGGCTCGCCCGGGCGCATCACGCGATAGATGTCCACAAGGGCTTCTTCGCGGTTGCTGTTCTTGTCCAGCGCCATGGTGTTGCGCAGATACGGACCAACCTGGTTGTGGTCGATCATCAGCAGACGAACGGAATCAACACCCCATTCTTTCAGCTGCTCGAACACTTCCTCGGTCAGTTCGTGGCCGGCTTCTGCCAGAATTTCACCGGTTTCGCCGTCAATAAGGTCGTCGGCCATGAACCAGCCATTGAGCTGATCTTCCGGTACGAGGATCTCGGTGACGCCCTGCTCGGTGATCTTGTTGGCAGAACGCTTGGTGATCTTGGAACCGGCAGCAGCGACTACTTCGCCGCTTTTGGCGTCGATAAGATCGAAGACAAGCTTCTGGCCAATGTAACGGTCCACGGTGAAATCGGTGACCCAACCATCCTTGGTGCGGCGGTATTCAGCCGAATCATAGTAATAGTTGAGGATTTCTTCCGGGGTCAGACCTTCGATTTCCGACGGATCGACAGAGCGGCCTTCTTCGGCACGCTGTGCACGCAGCTGTTCGGACTCTTCGTTTTCAAGAGCCATCAGCAGCGTGGTCGCCGGCAGTTTGCGGCGACGGTCGATACGGACATACAGGATGTCTTTTGCATCGAATTCGAAATCGAGCCAGGAACCACGATACGGAATGACACGTGCGGCAAACAGGTATTTGCCCGAGCTGTGGCTCTTGCCCTTGTCATGGTCGAAGAAGACACCCGGCGAGCGGTGCATCTGGGAGACAATCACACGCTCGGTGCCGTTCACGATAAAGGTACCGTGTTCGGTCATGAGCGGCATGTCGCCCATGTAGACGTCCTGCTCTTTGATATCGCGGATCGAGCGTGCGCCCGTGTCCTCGTCGATATCCCAGACAACCAGGCGCAGAGTTACACGCAGCGGTGCGGCAAAGGTCATGCCACGCTGGCGACACTCTTCGGTATCGTATTTGGGCTGCTCAAGCTCATACGAAACAAATTCAAGAGTTGCGCGTTCCGAAAAATCTTTAATCGGAAAGACGCTCTTGAATACTTCCTGAAGACCTGCATCGTCCCGCTGCTCCTGCGAGATTCCGGTCTGCAAAAACTTATCGTAGGAATTCTTTTGAACCTCGATGAGGTTCGGGAGCGGAGCGACTTCGCTGATCCGTCCAAAGCTTTTGCGGATGCGCTTTCGACCAGTAAAGGACTTATCCATCATCGTTCCTTTAATCGCGCCTCCCCACACCGTCCGAACTCGTTCGTCCCTGCTCTGCCGCGCTTGCGAGTCGCACAAAACGCATACAGCACAACGACGCCCGAGCCCCGTACGGGGCGGGCGTTCACTTGATTATGACCGTGGATGTTATTTGACATCCAACTTGATTGAGATCACTGATCCCTCGGCTGTCGACGCCGTCAAAGATAACCTCTGACCTAAACGGCCTTACGTTATGTACGATTACCTTTGGCAGCGTCAACCGTTAAATTCCTGTTCGCGCCGCTGCACCCACCTGACACGATTGCCGGGAAGCACAGAGACGGAAGGGTCGGCGCCCAAAGGACGCCGACCCAGACCTTGGCAAGAAGCCGTCGATTACTTGAGTTCGACGGTTGCGCCGGCTTCTTCCAGCTTCTTCTTGATTTCTTCGGCTTCGTCCTTAGCAGCGCCTTCTTTGACGGCTTTCGGAGCGCCTTCAACCAGTTCTTTGGCTTCTTTGAGGCCAAGACCGGTGATGCCGCGGACTTCTTTGATGACGTTGATTTTCTTGTCACCAGCAGAGGTCAGAACGACGTCAAATTCGGTTTTTTCTTCAGCAGCTTCGCCACCGGCAGCAGCGCCACCAGCAGCAGCAACAGCTACCGGAGCAGCGGCAGAAACGCCCCACTCTTCTTCGAGCATTTTGGAAAGTTCTGCAGCTTCAAGAACGGTGAGCTTGGAAAGCTCTTCAACGAGTGCCTTAAGATCGGCCATTTTACTATACTCCTAGGCTTGAACTTAGATATCCGGGATATCTGATTAGTTTGGTTTACGCGGCTTCGCCTTTGTCGGCATATGCCTTCAGCACCTGGGCGATCTGGCCCGCCGGCTTGGAGGTCAGCGTAGCGATACGCTGTGCCGGGGTCTGGATCATACCCACCAGCTTGCCACGAAGTTCGTCCAGCGACGGCAGTTCTGCCAGAGCTTTAACGCCCTGCTCATCCAGAACCTGTTCGCCGATAGCACCAGCGACAAGCACGAGCTTCTCGTTGGATTTTGCGAACTTCGAAGCTACTTTCGCGGCCGCTGCCGGATCTGCCGAATAGGCAATCGCGGTCGGGCCGGTGAAGTAGTCTGCAAGACCAGCAAATTTGGTGCCTTCCAGAGCAAGTCGCGTAAGCCGGTTTTTGGTGACCTTGAAGCCCGCACCAGAATCACGCATCTGCGCACGAAGATCGGTAATTTCCGAGACCGTCAACCCTTTGTACTGGGTGATGATCACGCCTTCCGAACCTTCGAACACTTCGCGCATCTCTGCTACGAACTGTTGTTTATCATCGCGGTTCACTTTTAAGTCTCCGACATTGCTTGTTGCCCTGAACCCCACAAGGAGGTTCACAGACGTGACCTGTCCTTTCGAACCGGTCTGTTACGCCCGTCCGTTTGCCAGATGTTCAAGCCTTGTGTGAATCCCCGACGGGGAAAACCTAAGAACCGGAACCTCTGCCTATGCAGGGAATTAAGAGTGACAAATCTCACTCACCTGCAGTCTGGGACAGACAGGTAGAGAGGGCCATGAGCCCTCTCCGGTCCTGACCGGCCCGAAGACCGGTCAGAATTCGAAAAATTCTTACTTCGACGCGATGTCAGCAATCGACAGCTTAACGCCAGCACCCATGGTGGAGCTGATCGCAGCGCGCTGCAGGTAAACACCTTTTGCGCCGGTCGGTTTTGCTTTTACGATCGCGTTCACGAATGCTTTTGCATTCTCAAGGATCTGTTCTTCGCTGAACGACGCCTTGCCGATACCTGCATGAACGATACCGTTCTTCTCGGCGCGGAACTGGACCTGGCCAGCCTTTGCGTCGGATACGGCGGTCGCAACATCCATGGTAACGGTGCCGAGTTTCGGGTTCGGCATCAGGCCGCGCGGGCCAAGAACCTTACCGAGACGGCCGACAACAGCCATCATGTCCGGGGTTGCAATAACGCGATCATAGTTCAGATCGCCTTTCTGCATTGCTTCCATCAGGTCTTCGGCGCCAACAGCGTCTGCACCAGCTTTCTGGGCTTCTTCTGCTTTGGCTTCTTTTGCGAAGACAGCAACGCGCATGGTTTTACCGGTACCATGCGGCAGGGAAACAACACCACGGACCATCTGGTCAGCGTGACGCGGATCAACACCAAGGTTCATCGCCATTTCGATGGTTTCATCGAATTTGGCTTTTGCACCTTCTTTGACGAGCTTCACAGCAGCTGCGAGCTCGTACTGGGTGTTACGGTCGATGCCCTCATAGGCCTGGGCAAGGCGTTTACCAGTCTTGGCCATCGTCTTACTCCACAACCTCGAGACCCATCGCACGGGCAGAGCCCTCGATCATTGCCATCGCGCCATCAACGTCAAATGCGTTGAGGTCAGCCATTTTGGCTTCTGCGATTTCTTTGACCTGTGCTTTGGTTACTTTACCAACATAACCTTTACCGGTGGTACCGGAACCCTTGGCGATGCCTGCTGCCTTTTTCAGGAAGTAGGATGCCGGCGGGGTTTTGGTGATGAAAGAGAAGGAACGGTCGGAATAAACGGTGATGACGACCGGAATCGGCATACCAGGTTCCATCTGCTGGGTCGCTGCGTTGAACGCCTTGCAGAATTCCATGATGTTCACGCCGCGCTGACCAAGAGCCGGGCCGACAGGCGGCGACGGATTGGCTTTGCCGGCGGGAATCTGCAGCTTAAGATAGCCGTCGATTTTCTTCGCCATTAGAGTACCTCTTAAAGAAGCGCGCGGTCCGGCCATGGCTGACCTCCCGCGCCTTGATTGCTGCCTGCGTATACAGGCAGCGACTTAAATTTTCAAGATCGTTTTTTTTTTAAAGCTTCTCGACCTGGGTGTATTCCAGTTCGACCGGAGTTGAACGACCGAAGATCGAAACAGACACCTTCAGGCGCGCACGTTCTTCATCAACCCCTTCGACAATACCGTTAAACGATGCAAACGGACCGTCGGAAACGCGTACTTCCTCGCCGATATCGAATGCGATGGTCGGCTTCGGACGATCAACACCTTCCTGCACCTGATGCAGAATGTGCTGAGCTTCCTTTTCGGAAATCGGCATCGGCTTGCCACGGCTGCCGAGGAAATCGGTAACCTTGGCGGTGTTCTTGACCAGATGCCAGCTTTCGTCGGTGAGATCCATCTTCAGCAGGACATAGCCCGGGAAAAACTTCCGCTCGGCATTGACCTTGGTGCCGCGACGCACCTCGACAGTTTCCTCGGTCGGGACCAGCACTTCCTCGATCTCGCCTTCCAGACCTTTCTTGATGGCCTGTTCGCGGATCGACTGGGCGACCTTTTTCTCAAAACCGGAGTGAACGTGCAATACGTACCAGCGATGCGCCATGACTTAACCCCCAACACCAAAGACCAGCTTAACACCCCATGCGAGGAGCTGATCGACAACAAAGAAGAAAATCGACGCGAGAGCAACCATCACGAAAACCATGATGGTCGAAACAGTCGTTTCCTTACGGGACGGCCACGAGACTTTCTTTGCCTCGGTGCGGACCTGCTGTACGAATTGTGCTGGCGACGTTTTAGCCATTGTCGGGGTTACACCGCTTTCTAATGCTTTATTTCACAACCCGGAAAAAATTGGCAGGAGAGGAGGGACTCGAACCCCCGACACTCGGTTTTGGAGACCGATGCTCTACCAACTGAGCTACACTCCTACAAGGCATCAGAAAGTTGAAAAGCTTATCTTCTTTCTGACTAAGTCCCGCCCGGGTGGCGGGGTGTGCGGGCGGGTTATAGCCGCCCGCACATCCAAGATCAAGCACTCAATCGTGCAAAATCTCAAAAATTATTCGATGATTTTCGCAACAACGCCCGCGCCGACGGTACGACCGCCTTCACGGATTGCGAAACGCAGACCTTCGTCCATTGCGATCGGTGCAATGAGG
>NZ_LPVZ01000013.1 GCF_001613795.1 Thalassospira sp. MCCC 1A01148 | reverse complement strand
CGGTTGGAGTCTGGAAAATCTCACCCGCCATGAATGACTGACGAATGGCATCTGCGCCAGTTGCGACCACGCCGATGATTTCGGTTTTGAGGCCCAAAGCATCCCGCACTGTGATCAACGAACAAATCCCTGACCCCATACCAACCGGTACATAAACACGATCGAGCCCAGCGATATCGTCAAAAAGCTCCAGGCCATAGGATGCCACACCGCGAACAAGTTCCCGATGGAATGGTGGTACCATAACAAGGTCTTCACTGGCCGCGAGCGTCTTGGCGTACTCGGCCGCTTCCTGAAAGTCGTGACCGTGTTCGATCACCTCGGCTCCCCAAGCACGCATGGCGGCATTTTTTTCAACTGAATTGCCATGCGGGACAATAATGGTTGCAGGCATTCCGAAACGGCTGGCCGCATGAGCAAGGCTTTGACCATGATTACCCCGTGTCGCCGAAATGATACCCCGGTTCACATCAATCGATCTTCCAAGGTAACGGCAAAAGGTCAGCCCGCCCCGGATTTTGAACGCACCCAGTCGGGTATGGTTTTCGTGCTTCACATACAGGGACAATCCGGTTGCACGATCAAGCAGCGGCCACTGAATTGTCGGGGTTGGCGCGACATACCGATGTACAAAATCCGCTGCCTCTCGCAATTCACCTGCATCGAACATCTAATTGTATCCCTTTTTTTGAAAAATCGTGACAATCAACACATTAAGAACATTCCCCGCCGAACGGAGGCACAATGGGAGCAAAGTGCCTCCGTCATGCGCGACGGTGGCTAGCCGCGCCGGGGGAAGTCCGACAGGAACGGCTTGGCCAATTCCCGTTCAATGTCTGCACGCGTCACACCGATGTCCTTAAGCATCCGGTCATCAAGGTGTTGCAAAGCATGACGATCACGTGCGTGAGCTTGACGCGCCGCAAGATATTCAACCGCAGAGATCAGCATACCGGTGATCACCATGCGCCAGGACACAGGTTTTTTGTCCTGTTTGCCGGATACCGCACTGTGATTATTTGCCTGAATGCCAGGGATCTGGATTGTATCGTTACAATTCACCATTTCCATCTCCTTTCGGTTAATTGTCTCGATATTGTTTTGTCATTGACATTATTATTGTGTCAATTTAAACATTGTCACCATGACAATATGGTTCCCGAAACTGGATGAGGCTGGCGGCCCTGTTTATCGACAGATCGCACAAGCCATTAGTACCGCAGTCAAAGAAGGCTCCCTGAAACCGGGAGACCGACTGCCGACCCATCGTGATCTTGCCTATAAGCTGGGCGTTACGGTCGGGACAATCACCCGTTCCTACCGCGAGGCGGAGCGGCTTGGGCTTGTTGCTGGCGAGGTCGGTCGCGGAACCTATGTTCTCGACAATATCCAGTCGGAACTTGATATGGCAGCTACCGCCCCAATTCCGATGGCATTTACCAACAACCTCAGTCAGCTTGCACGCGCCACCAGCACGCCGATGTCAGAGTCTTCTCGATCAACCGAAACAGAAGATTCCGGGCCGGTGAATTTCCGAATGAATTGCCCCCTCCCCCCGAAAGAGGGCCGCATTCGTGAAACCCTGATGGAAGTCGCAACCACCATGACCACCGATGACATGGTGTCCTATAAATCCGAATATGGCGTAGCCCACCAACGCGAAGCATTGGCGTTTGCGGCTGGTCGATTGGGTCTGGATGACAATCCTGATCGGGTTTTACCAACAGCTGGCGTTCAGCACGGCATGACAGTTTCACTGCTTGCTTCTGTACGCCCGGGTGATCTTGTTCTGTGCGAAGAACTCACCTATCCGAACCTGCGCAGTCTTGCCAACCTTCTGCAATTCCGCCTGCGGGGCGTCGCGATGGATGAAGAAGGCATCATGCCAGATGCGCTTGAAAATCTGTGCCGAACGCAAAGCCCGCGCGCCATCTATTTGATGCCCACACTGCATAATCCGCTGTGCTGCACCATGAGCCAGCAACGTCGCATCGAGATAGCCGAAATCCTGCGCAAATATGATCTGACATTGATCGAAGACGGCATTTACCACTTTCTTGACCCGGACGCCCCGCCGCCACTGTCGTGCTTTGCCCCGGAACGCAGCATCTATCTGGATGGTGTATCCAAAAGCATCGGGGGTGGCCTGCGTGTCGGATATATTCATGCCCCCGGTGAAATGATCGGCAAGCTGGCCAGTGCAATCCGTTCGACATGCTGGATGGTTTCAACCATCAATCTCGAGCTCGTGGTTCGCATGATCAAAGATGGCACTCTTGCCCAGTTCGAAGGCTGGCACCGGGAAGCTGCCGCCCAGCGTCTGGCCATCATTCTTGGCACCCTCAAGGGCTATAACATTCGCTTCCACCCCACCAACTACCACATCTGGCTGGAACTTCCCGAACATATCGAAGCTGGTGAACTGGTGATGAATGCCGCCAATAGCGGTGTGCTTCTTACTGCCGCTCAACAGTTTTCTGTTGGTCATGTCCCGCGTGGTTTGCGCCTTTGTTTCGGCGCGGAACGATCCCCGGAACGACTGCGCCGCGGCGTTCAGATCGTGGATAGATTGCTTAAAAGCAGCGATTTCGGCAACACAGTCGTTATTTAGTTTGGGCGTTATTTATTTCGGATCCATCGTCTTACCAACCCTTCACTCACCTTGGTCAGAACACGGTTCCTGCTGGCTTTTCAACAATTTCCGCACGCAATGCTTGACCGCATGATTGCGTTGCTTCCAAGATATGCTGCAGGGGCAAAAATCCCCTGATTGATATTGTATCTTGGGCAGCAGAAAGTCAGCAGATGCCAGTTTCCCGCCTTGACGCAGATGATTGTGGTTTCCCGCATTTCCGTATTCGCAGCCCTCATAAAGACCAACAACCAAAAATATTCGATTTTTCGTCCCATTACCGCGCCGCCGAGGCTCTTAAATTCGGGCTTTCAATGTCCGAGCCCGGGTTTAACATTTTCGTGCTTGGTCTGGATCGCGCCGGTCGCATGACCGCGACGCTTGATTACCTCAACAAGGCCATGGAGGAGCGCGACGCCCCCGATGACTGGGTTTATCTAAACAATTTTTCGCGCACAAATCGCCCCCGGCCCTATGCCCTTCCTGCCGGTCAGGGCAAAAAGCTGCTCACAGCAATGGAGACGCTGATCTCCCATTTGCGCGAAGCCTTTTCATCTGCTTTTAATGCGCCGGCCCACCTGACCGAAACACAGACCCAAACTGAAGAAGCCCGTGCCCAGTTGCGTGAAAAATTCGATGCGCTGCGCGAATATGCACGTGAACGCGGCCTTGATGTTCAGGAAAACGAAAAAGGCGTCATGATCGTCGCGCTGAACGACGAAGGCGAGCCGGTCTCACTTGACGAAATACCAAAGGAACGCCGAAACGAAGCCGAAGATGCGTTTGAAGAGGTTGCCGAGGAAGCCCGAAAAACACTGCTGTCGACCCGCGAACTCGAAGAACAGATCGCCGATACGCTTGATAGCCTGCGGCGCGGCGCGGCCAAGGTTGTCCTGAAACCGCGCATCAAGAAACTGCGCGACAAGTTCACGAGCCCGGGCCTTAAAGCCTGGTTCGAGGCCCTTGAGAAAGACATTCTGGATAATATCGACGCGTTCGAGGAAGCAAGCGATCAACCCTCCATCGAAAGCGGCGATGGCAAAATTCCTGAAACCGTTGATGATCGCTATGCCGTCAATCTGTTGATTGATCACTCGCGTGATGATCATCCGGATGTCGTGCTTGAACCTAGCCCAAGCTACGACAACCTTTTCGGGCAAATTCAGTACCGGCCAATTGGCGGCGGCATGCACCCGCATTTCAGCTTGATCAAACCCGGTGCGCTTCACCGCGCGAATGGCGGCGTTCTGGTTCTGCGTGCGGAAAGCCTGCTGGAACACGAAGAATGCTGGGGATATTTAAAAGCAGCCTTGCGTGACCGCGAAATTCGGATTGAGGAAACGCACAAGGGCGGCGCACCGACTGCTGGCGCACCGGAACCCCGGCCGATCCCGCTTGATCTTAAGGTCGTGATCGTTGGCGCCCCCAAATTCTACTACACCTTCTTCTCGCTTGATGTGGACTTCCGAAACCACTTCCGCGTCAAGGCCGATATTGATGCCGATATGCCAGCAGCAGGCCGTAACATTTCGATCTATACCGGGTTGTTGCGGGCCTCCGCCCTGTCACGTTCCGGTATCCCGGTTGATAACGGCGCCATCCGCCAACTGCTTGGTCAGGCGGCCCGTTGGGCCGGGGAACGCGACAAACTGACAGCGCAAATCGAACGGGTCGAAGATGTCGCAATCGAGGCCGGAGCCCTGAGCAAGGCCGAAGGCCGCGAAACCATCCGTGCTGCTGATGTCAGACGCGCAATCGAGGAACGCCGTCACCGCAATTCACGCCTTGAAGACAGATCACATGAGCGAGTCCAACGACGTGAAATCCTGATCGACAGTTTTGGCGCCGTCATCGGTCAGGTCAATGCCCTGACGGTTCTTGATTATGGTGATCATGCCTTTGGTCTTCCGGCCCGCGTTTCTGCGCGTTCCTATGTCGGTAGTCTGGGCGTACTCAATATCGAACGCATGGTTGATATGTCAGGCCCCTTGCAGCAAAAATCGGTAATGATCATCGAGGGCTTCCTGAAGTCCCGCTTTGCACAGGACTTCCCGCTTTCATTCGCCTGCAACGTCACCTTTGAACAGAATTACGGCGGCATCGAGGGGGACTCTGCCTCGATGGCGGAACTGTGCGCCATTGTCTCGGCCGTCTCAAACATCCCGATGCGCCAGAATGTCGGCATCACGGGATCGATGAACCAGTTTGGCCAGGCGCAACCGGTCGGCGGTATTTCACACAAAATAGAAGGTTTCTATCGCATTTGCGCTGATCAGGGCTTTACGGGTGATCAGGGGGTCATCATTCCCCTGGCCAATGCCGAAAACGTTGTGCTGCGTGAAGAAGTTGTTCAAGCCATTCGTCAGGGCAAGTTCAACATCTGGACGATTGAGCACATAAACGATGCGATTGAACTTCTGACCGGGATGGCAACAGGCGACCGCCCAGATGGACAGTACGCATCTGACACCGTCTACGGCAAGGCCATGGAACGTCTGCGCAGCAATGACAAGATACTGCGTGAACGTCACGCGTATGGTCCGCGCACGGAGATGTAGGAATGCCCAAACCAACCCGCAAATGCGCGAACAAGGCGGTCAGCGCATCGCAACCGTTTGGCATTGGTGGAACGTGGGGTGGTTTGCGGTTTACCTTTGGACTCGCCATTGCCTTGTTGAACGCCATTACACTGGTATCAACTACAATGGCACAAACCCCGTCCCCGGATGCCAGGCAAACGGGGATAGACATGATCCCAACAGACCTGCCAGCACGTGCAACCAGCGTTCCATCTGGCAACCAACCCGTCAGCCTTCTACCCGGAACAATACCAACGAGTGCCAACATAACAGAAGAAACAGAAATCCCGTCGTTGGCCGACCAGTATCATCGATCAATTACCGGTCAAGCGCCGATCCGCCCGGTTCGGAAGCAAGCCCCGCCAACAGCAACAAAGCCTGTCTCTATCCCTGCATCGCCGAATACGGCAGAAGTCAACACCACGCCATCTGCCATGCCAACACAGCGGACGGTGGCATCGACTTCTGCCAGCGTGAACCCGGTGGAAACAGCCGCGCCCGCAGATCAAAACCGTCATTTCATCCAACTTGGCGCGTTTCGCGATTCTTTTACCGCTGAGACCTATTGGGCAAGTTTTAGCATCCGCTACCCGAAACTGAGTAAGGCGCACGACAAACAAATCATATCCGCCGATCTTGGTAGCCAAGGCACATACCATCGCCTGCAACTTCTGGGATTCGCGGATGCCGCCAGCGCACAAAAACAATGCCGCCAGCTAAAAGCTGACGGCACTGATTGTTTTGCGCCGGACCGCTAGGCGTTAAAATCAATCCCCCGGTGCCAGCAGAACAATCTTGTCAACAATCAGGGTTGTCGCCTCTGTACAGGTCGTCATCAAGGCCAAACGCCCGGTGATTCGTACTTTATCTCCCGGTCGGAAATGGCTTGCCTTGTTGGCAAGCGCATAAAGCGTTCCATCATCGGCACGGAATGTAACGCATTCCTGTCCCTGGTCCGTGATTTCACCACCGACAGTAAAGTTTTCCTTCTCAAGGAACGAGCACCCCGCCAACGCCAGGACGACACCAACGACAGCGAATTTTCGCATTATCCCGGCTCCAAATAGGCTGTTCATCTGTCGTGCTCCTCTGCATAAACGACATTGCTTCGTCACAAATACGACGCAAGCGCGTTAAGGTTCTTGTAACGTCATGAAAGATAGAATGGTTCCATTCCTTTTACGGGTTTCGTCATTCGATGTCATTGATAACAAGATCACCAATGCAAAAGTCGCAAATAGATATGTTGATCGAACTTGCTGCTGATTTTCAACATCAGACAGCAATCAACAATCGTGCGACCGAAGAGTCTGACGATAGTGAACAGCGCAGTGCGCTTTCGACATTGGTTGATCTCGCACGTGACATGCAAACCCGCCTAGATCAGCAACAAAGCCGCATCCAGCAGCTTGAACTTATGGTCGAAACCGATGAACTGACCGGGCTTTACAATCGTCGTGGCTTTATGCGCCGGATGCGCGAAGCCATTGCACGCGCCGCCCGCAATGCTGAGGCCGGCATTCTGGTGATTGCTGATCTGGATGGCTTTAAGCAAATTAACGATGAACACGGTCATGCCGCAGGCGATGCCGTTCTGCGCCATTTTGGCCAGAACCTGCGAACACATACTCGCTACGATGACTTTGTCGCACGTTTCGGCGGTGATGAATTTGCCATACTGATGACCGGCAGCAATCCGGCAGCTGCAAACAAACGCATCTCACAGCTTCAAAATGCGACCGCCCGCTTCCCCCTGATTTGGCAGGGCAAGGCACTTCCGATCAAAGCAAGCTTTGGTCACGCATCCTATGAGGCCAAATGCGATATTGGCGAACTCATCCGCACCGCAGATGAAGCGATGTACGACCAAAAACACAGCCGCCGCGACGCCGATGAAGGCAAAAAAGCGGGTCACAACGCTGCTTGACCGTTCAATCAGGGCACGCCCCGAACGCGACCTAGCCTTCTTCGTCAATAATGTACTCTGCCGCACGCAGACCGGTCATGTACGCACCATGGGTCGTTCCGGCATAGTCAAATATGGTGTGTTCACCGGCAAGAAACAGGCGGTCTGCGACGGGTTCACCAAGATCATCAAAATCGGATTTGCGATTACCTGGTCGCGGGAATGAATATGCACCAAGCGTGTACGGATCGGTTGACCAATGCGTCGCCAGAACGTCAATCGGCTTAGTGACGTCGTCCTCCCAGACAGTCCGCAACACCGCAAGTGCGTCTTCGACCATCTCTGCATCGGACATTTGATCAGCTTTCAGGGCGTAGTCCCCGACGCTTAATCCCAGCAAGATATTTTCATCAGAAAATGTCCGGTAGCTCAGCCAGTAGTTCCATCGCCCCTTTGGCTCGGTTGTGATCCCGAAATACTGCGTTTCGATGTCCCAGAACGGCTCCTCGAATTTAAGGGCGAGCTTGGTGACACTCCCGAAACCAAGGTTTTCGATGGACTGCCGATAGTCACCTGGAAGTTCAGGCTCAAACGAAATCTTGTTGGCCTTGAGCACACCAAGCGGCACCGTGCAGATGCAATAGTCCGCCTCGAAGGTTCCTTGATCCGTGGTGATCGAAACACCCTCATCGGCACTGTAATCAATGGATGTCACAACATGGGAAAGCTTGATATCAAGGCCTTCCTTGAGAGGCTTCAGGATTTCGTCATAGCCCGACGTTACGACAACGTCAGCACCATCAAAAGCTTCGTCCCAATTAAACAGAGGGGCCGAGAGCTTTTCAATGGATCCGCCTTTTGAAAACTCGGTAAACGCAGAAAAGGCCCACATGATTCCCGGATCTTCAAGGTAAGCTGGGCGATAATCCTTGATGGCCTGCAACAGACTACGGTGATCATTCACTTCATAGGTGCGGTCAATGTGGTCCAACACCCCTTCCCACGCATCGACGATCCGTTCAACTTCATCATCGTCATACTCATAGCCATCAAGATCGAAATAAACCGCGTTTTCGTCATCAGTGACGACATACTGGGCGTTAACCGCGTCGGCCAGTTGTTTACTGGGATTGTCTGAGGATGGTCCATGAATCCAGCCAGCCCCCACTTCAAACGGCGCGCCCATCGACCAATCTGTCAAAAGACGCCCGCCGGTATGGTCTTTTGCCTCCAGCACAGTGACTTTTGCACCATGTTTGCGCAGCATATGTGCCGCACCAAGGCCAGCGATACCCGCGCCAACAACAATCACGGAAACGTTTCCCAATGCATGGGCATTTTTGACGCCAACCTTTGAAGCAAGAGCGACGGCACCACTTGTCAACAAAACGGATTTGATGAACTGGCGGCGATTAATGTTGCGGCTTAGCACAGTGACCTCACAGATCTGTTTATACAGGTTATCTGGATAGAAAGTGGAAAGCGCAAGCATCCGCGCCCTATTAAGAGTTGATATAACAACACCAAAAACATCAAGACCTAATGTTTTAGGCACCTGATCGTTAGTGGGGCAGATAACCATACGAAGGGTGGATTTACGACCATGCATCTGTGATTGTGTTTTAGGAAAAAAATGATCTTCTGGATGCGGAATGTTTTTTTTGCCATATCCAGTGCAAATCCTTCATTTCCTTTGTAAGATCGCTATTTAGTAGAGACAGATATAGCTGCCGCTTAGAGAAATAATCGGGCGGCTGACGATGACGGTTCACATATGACAGACAATACCGGCTATTCGACGGAAACGAATGATCAGGATCTTCTGGCAGCAATGGCATTCTGCTGGGCTGACATGCTTCTTGAGGTCGATGAAAACGGCTATATCCTGTTTGTTGCCGGCGCCACGGAAAGTCTGCTGGGATGCACCCCCGACCGCCTGATCGGCGAAGCATTCGAAAAAATCGTTGTAAAGTCGGAACGCCCGTTACTGCGTGCCTATCTTCATAGTGGCACCGGTTTGAAACGCCTTGAAGAACTGGATCTGGACTTTCAACTTTATGAATCAGACGGAAGACCGGTTCAGGATCCCGTTCCCCTGTCACTAAGCGGTTATATGATCGCCGATCCATCCAGCCGCTACTACATTGCCGCCCGCCATCGCGCTATTCGCCCGCGCGCACGGTCGGGGATTGACCGCATCATCTTACAGAATGCAATCATTCGCCAAAATATGAGTGCCGAGACCAACCAGTCCGGCGCTGCAAGCGATATCTCAACCATGAGCTATCACAGTGAGGCATTGGTTGTGCTTGAAAATCTGGCTGCCTCGCGCTCGCAGGCTGAAACAGCTGCGACCAACGAACTGGCACGACTGATTGGCATTGGAGCCAAACAATTCAATTTCAGTGTGCTCAAGGACGAACAGGTCGCTAAAAAACCCAGCAAGATTCATCCGGTCGACGAACCAATGATCGAATTGGAACGCCGGATTGTCGCCTATGCCAGTGCTTTGCGCGCTGATCTTGAGGAAATCGATGCACCACGGTCGGTCGAGGGCATCGATGCCCTGACCTCACTGACCAATAATTCGGGTTCCAAGGACCAAAGCAGTCACAGATCCAAGACAGCAGATCTGTTTGGCAATGACTATGAAAGTGCACGAAACATTCATCATTTCGATGCTGAGAATGCAGAGAGCGACCGAGATACAAACCTGACACGGGCTGTTGCCTATGCGCTCAATCGCATGCAGCGCAAAGCGCAGAACGATGTAACCGCAGCACGTTTGTCGGCAAGCCTGCCTCATTTGATCAACGAAACACTCAAATCAGTGCGTGCTTTCCGTGAAATTGTTGAAAACGGCTCCTTTGCCGTGGCACTTCAACCAATTGTTCACCTCGACAGTCGCGAGATGCATCACTTTGAAGCCTTGGCACGCTTCAACATCGGCGAGAGTCCACTTGCCGTGGATCAGATCATTCATTTCGCCGAGGGCACCGGCCTGATCACCGAGTTTGATCTGGCAATGTGCCAAAAGGTTCTGGACCACTTGCGTGACAATCCCGACTGCATTCCCTATCCCGTCGCGGTCAACCTTTCGGGCCATTCACTTGAACAGGCCGGTTTTATGCCGGCCCTGATTGCGTTGCTGGATGGCTATGATATCGCGTCGGAGGATATTCTTTTTGAAGTCACGGAGACGTCCCGCATCCGTGGATTGACCGATGTGAATAACGGGCTTCAGATGTTACGCAAACGCGGTCACGCAATCTGCCTGGATGACTTTGGTGCTGGCGCTGCAAACTTTGAATATCTCAGCGCACTTGATGTCGACATTATCAAATTTGACGGCAGCGCAATGCGCACCGCCCTTGCCAACGCCAAGGGTTGTGCGTTTCTGAAGGCAACGGCCCTGCTCTGCCGGGATCTGGGAATTTGTACGATCGCCGAGATGATCCATGATCAGTCCAGCTACGAGCTCGTGCGCGATCTGGGGATTGACTATGGTCAGGGATATCATCTTGGTCCGCCAATCACGATTGGCAGCGAGGATGACTATCACAAAACCAATATTTCCGAGCCATCTGGCACTGTGACCGCTAAGGACCAGAATACGTCGACCAAAACAGGAGGACGCGCATGACTTCCCGTCATTCTGTTGATCCGCGAAACAAGAATATGAATGTGACCGACGAGCTGACCGACTACGATGCCGACGTTTTTACCCTCGATCCCAAGGTCATGGCTGAGGCCGAAGCCCCGGTAATCGTGATGGATGCGCAGGGCGTCCCGCTATTTGCCAACAAAAACGCCGTCGGATTTGCCAATGGCATTCGTGACGGCCTTTTCCCGGAAATCTATCAGTTAATCCGACGCGCGCTGACGACACCGGGCGGCGTCGTTGAACTGATGACCTTTGAAGTACAGCGCGGTACGGCAACACTCGAACTTACCGCCCTGCCAACGACCAAAAATCAGGTCATGATCCTGCCGCGAGACGTCAGCATGGATCGCAACCTGCGCGAAGCGCTTATTGATTCGCGCCAGCGTTATCGCGATATCGTCGAGGTTTCGTCTGCCTTTGCATGGGAAACGGACGAAACGGGCAAGTTCATCTTTGTCTCTCCGCGTGGTGCCCTTGGATATCGTGCCGATGACATTGTCGGACGTTTCCCGGGCAATTTCCTGCTTGATACCGCCGACCAGGACAGTGAGTACGTGTTTAGAAGCCAAAAGGCCGTCCGTGACGTGCCGGTCTGGTTCAGGCGTTCCAACGGCCGTGATGCATGTCTTTCGGTCTCTTCTACGCCTGTTTACTCACGCGATGGGGTTTGGATCGGGACCCGTGGCCTAGCGCACGACATTACCGAGCAGCGCCGCCGAGAAAGCGAAGTCGCAACGGCCCGAAACCGTGACCGTCTCATGACCTATATCGTGCGCACCATGCGAGATGAAATTGATCCGCTTATGGTTCTGCAGGGCGCATCAGAAGCCTGCACACGCGCATTGGCATGCGCTTACTGCATTATCTTCAAGCGCAACGATGAAACCGGTGAACTTGAACAGGCCGCTGGCGAACAAGACAAGTCTGCCAACGACATCGCACAACAGGCGCTGGAACGTCTGCAAGACACCGAAGAAATGTTTGACGCCCAGATTGGCGAGTTTCGCATTGTTGCGCTGCGTTGCCATTATCACCAGCGTAACAACGGGGCGGTGATCTTCATGTTCGATGCCGATCACCCGGAACCCAGTGACGGTGAACGGGCGATCATGATCGAGGTATCCGACCAGATTGGCATCGCCATCGAACAGGCGATCCAGCATGAACGCATTCTGACCCTTTCACGGACCGATGGCATGACCGGTCTTTTGAACCGTCGTGCGTTCTTTGAGGAACTCAAACGTCGTCATAGCCGCCTTCGCCGCGAAAATGCGCCTGCGGCACTGATGTATGTTGATATGGATAACTTCAAGCTCGTCAATGACATCCACGGCCATCAGGCCGGTGACGATGCCATTCTCGCACTGACGCAAGTATTGCACGATAATGTCCGCCCGGCCGACCTTGTGGCCCGACTTGGCGGGGACGAGTTCGTTCTGTGGCTGGAAGGTGCGGATATCAGTGCTGCATCAGCACGCGCCAAGACGCTGATGAAAGAAAGCGCCGTTCTTGCAAAGTATTCCGGTGACGCCGAACACCCGCTGGGCATATCTGTGGGCATCGCCGTACACGAGGCAGACTCACAAGAAACGCTAGAGCAACTTGTGCAACGCGCAGATCAGACCATGTATCAGGTCAAGAAACTCGGCAAAGGCCGTTTTGGCATCGCTGCCGCACCCGGATCAAAAGATCCGGCAAAAATCGAAAATTAGGAGGAATGCCCGATGAAGGGATTTTTGCAGCGGGTATTTACCAAGCGTAGCGAAACGCCAATTACCTATGATGAAGCCAAGGAAATGGCTGCCAGCCCGGATGCCGGTGTGCGCAGCAAGCTGGCACAACGTCATGATACACGCCCTGAAATCCTGTATTTTCTGGCTTCTGACCAGGATTCCTCGGTGCGCCGTCACATCGCCGCCAACCAAGCGACACCGCTTCAGGCCGATGTCCTTCTGACCGATGACAGCGACGACAGTGTTCGTGGCAGTCTGGCCGAAAAAATTGCCCACCTGTCGGCAGGGCTGACGCCCAATGAAACCGACAAACTGCGCCGGATGACGTATGACGCCCTGGACAAGCTTGCGCGTGACCAGGCAGTGCACGTTCGTCAGGTGATTTCCGAGACGCTCAAAGACATCGCCGATGCCCCGCAACCGATTATTCAGCAACTGGCGCGTGACGCTGAAAGCGTCGTCTGTGGCCCGGTATTGCAGTATTCCCCAGTCCTGACCGAAGACGATCTTCTTGAAATCATTGAAGGCAGTTCTGGTCGCGGCGCTCTGAGCTTTGTCTCGCGCCGGAGAAATGTCGGTGAAAAGCTGGCGGATGCAATTGCAGCAAGCAGTGACAAGGATGCAATTTCGCATCTACTTGGCAACAAGTCGGCACAAATCCGCGAAGAAACACTCGATCAATTAATTGATCGCGCCCCGGACTATCCGGAGTGGCACGAACCGCTGGTCGAACGTCCGACCCTGACACCGACGGCCGCTGGAAAACTGGCCCGATTTGTTGCCGAAAACCTGATCAGCGTTCTTGAACGCCGCAAGGACCTTAAAAAGGATCAGCTCGACGCCGTTCGCGAAGTCGTTCAGCGCAGGATCGCTTCTGGAGAATTTGAAAAGCGCGATGACGTCGCCACCGACGCAAAAAAGATCAAGGTTGACAAGGACAAGTCCCAAGCTGCAGCCAAGCCAGAGCCGAAGTCTGACAAGAAGTCAGACAAAAAAGGTGTCGTAGCTGATGACGACGAAGAGGAAGAAGAACCTGCCTTTGACAAGGCCTTGGCGATGCATGCCAAGAAAAAACTGACCGATAAGGAAGTCGCAAAAGCACTGGCGGCCAATGACGTAAAGTTCGCGCGTGCGTCACTTGCGGTTCTGGCCGGCATCTCGCCAGAAGCGGTTTCCAAGGTCCTTAACACCCATTCCGCCAAAGGCGTTGTCTCGCTTGCATGGAAAGCAGGGCTTCCTGCCGACCTTGCGGTGAAGATCCAGGTTAAACTGGGCCATGTTCCGCCCAGTCAAACCCTTAATCCGCGCAGCGGCAATCAATATCCGCTCAGCGAGGATGACATGAACTGGCAGCTTGAATTCTTCACTGGCATGGCGACCAGCGGCGTTCGTTAATTGCCGCTGGTGTTGGTTACTGGGTTCTAGCCTGCTGGACGTTCCATACTGATATGGGGAATACCGTCTTCTTCGTACTCGTCGCCAAATTGAACGAAGCCGAGGCTTTCATAAAAGGCCCGCAGGTATAACTGCCCGTTCAGATAAATTGGTTTCCCGACGAAATCGCGTGTGCATGCCGTAATTGCACGTTGCATCACTTCGCGACCAACCCCCTGCCCGCGCAAAAGATCACTGGTAACTACGCGTCCAATTGCCGGTCGGTCACCTTGTTCTGCATGATCGGGATCAACCCCGGGTGCCACGATCCGCGCCGCTGCCAACACATCGTCCCCATCACACGCAATCACGTGACGGCACACCGGATCAAGCCCGTCGATGTCAGGAAAAATACAGGTTTGCTCAATGATGAATATCTGCTGGCGGAGCTTCAGGAGACTGTGAACCTGTCGGACTGTGAGATCATCAAAATCACAATCGGTCCATGTAAGGTCAGATGAGGTTGGCGGCATTAACGGTACTTTCATTGTGGGGCGCTTGCAGATCAAGCGTCAGGCACCTGTTTTCTCAATGTGATAGATGAATACATCTCCATCTTGCGCTGAGGAAACAAGGCGGTTTCCCGTCATCTCGCAAAAGGATTTCATATCAGCAACCGATCCCGGATCGGTTGCCAAAACCTTAAGGATTCCGCCGTTCTTGACGTCACGCAGCGCCTTTTTCGCCTTAAGAACCGGCATCGGGCATATCAGCCCGCGCGCATCCAGAATTGCATCATGGGGGTCACTTGAAGATGACGGCATGAGAAACCTTATAAAAAATACGAAGCCAGTGCGATATAGCGCCATTTGGCGATTGTTGCATTTGCACAATATGTTAGACTGAACAATAACAATCAATCAAACGCTGTTAGCCTGCCCGCGATGCAAATCTATCTCCCGATTGCCGAGATATCGGTAAATATATTCCTCATCCTGGGACTGGGCGGCGGGGTCGGCTTTTTGTCTGGCCTGTTTGGCGTTGGTGGCGGGTTTCTGATTACGCCGCTTTTGATCTTTTACGGTATTCCCCCGGCTGTTTCCGTTGCAACGGCTGCAAACCAAATCGTCGCTTCATCTGTTTCAGGCGTTTTTGCCCACTGGAAACGTGGCAATGTCGACCTCAAGATGGGCCTTGTCCTGTTGGCAGGTGGTATTCTTGGCTCGACGGTGGGTGTTTGGGTCTTTGCCTGGTTGCGTTCGCTGGGACAAATCGACCTTGTTATTTCGCTCTGTTACGTGATCTTTCTTGGCATCATCGGCGGAATGATGCTGTTCGAAGCCACCCGCGCTATTTTCCGGACACGGCGCCGTGGTGGTCTGGTTCGCCGCACCAAAAAGCATCAGCACAGCTTCATCCACGGCCTGCCCTTCAAGATGCGTTTTTATCGCTCCGGACTTTATATCAGTGCGCTTTTGCCGCTGGCGGTTGGTTTCTTCGTCGGCATGTTAACAGCCCTGATGGGTGTCGGTGGCGGTTTCGTCATGGTTCCCGCCATGATCTATCTGCTTGGCATGCCGACGGGTGTCGTTATCGGCACCTCGCTGTTTCAGATTATCTTTGTCACCGCAAACGTGACGTTCCTGCAATCGGTCCAGACCCAGACGGTTGATGTTGCGCTTGCAATCCTGCTTTTGATTGGCGGTGTCATTGGCGCACAGTTCGGCGCACAGTTTGGCGCCCGACTGAAGGCAGAGCACCTGCGCGCCCTGCTCGGCCTTCTGGTTCTGTCAGTTTGCTTGAAACTGCTGTTTGATCTGGTGATTACGCCGGGCGATCTTTATTCCGTTATGCCGGGGGATCTGTGATGACAGTTTCTTCGCGCGTGTTTTTGACAGTTATATTGACCGGGCTGTTGACCATTCTGAGCATGGGAACAGTTGTCAAAAAGGCCGTTGCAGATCCGCTGGTTGTTGATCTGTCCAATCATCTGGTTGCGATTACAACCGGCTTCACAGGTACTAAAGTGCTTCTTTTCGGTGCGGTCGAGGACGAAGGCGACGTGATCGTTACCGTGCGCGGCCCGGATCAGGACATGGTCGTTCGCAAGAAAGAACGTAAGGTCGGCATCTGGGTAAACAGCGAAAGCGCACGCTATAAAAACATCCCTGCCTATTACGCAAGCGCATCCAACCGCCCGATGGATATTATCGCCCCACCTGAAGTTTTGCTCGATTACCGCATCGGCTTACATAATCAACGCTTTGTTGCCGAAAGCTATTTGACCGATGCAGACAAAAAAGTCTACCGCGAGGCGCTGGTGCGCAATATGCAAAATGCCGGTCTGTTTGGTGAACGCCCCGCAAAAATCAGTTTCCTGTCCAATCAGCTGTTTCGAACCGATATCCATTTCCCGGCCAACACACCGACTGGCACATACACCATTAATGTCTATCTGATGCGCGATGGCGGGGTTGCCAGTGTAAAAACCACACCCTTGGTTGTCTCAAAAACGGGGGTTAGTGCCGAGGTCTATGCATTTGCCCATCGCTATTCAGCACTGTACGGCATCATTGCGGTGATAATTGCCGTGGTTGCCGGCTGGATTGCCAGTGTCGCATTCCGCAAAGGCTAACAGCGCTCTGCCGCGCTCAGCATACAAGCACGCTTTCAGCACCCGTTTTATTTCGCGGTCGCAGCATCCCCATCCCGGAGAATGCAAGGCATAAATCTTTGGCGTTGCGTCGAAAAATCACTTGGAAACGGGCAACGAGTTGCGGCACAATTTGTCTGTCCGCTCGTAACAACAGTCCCACATCTGTTCAGTGTCGCAGCGGTTGAGTGCAACTGTTCAGAGAACCCATATGCCTTCTTTTGATGCCGATCAGGAACTTCGTGCGACTTCGAACAGGACATTTCTTGTTGTCGTGGATGACAGCGATGAAATGACCAAGGCGCTGCGTTATGCCTGCCGTCGTGCGCAACATACCGGGGGCCGCGTAGCCCTTTTGAGCGTAATTGAACCTGCCGAATTCCAGCACTGGATGGCTGTTGGTGACCTGATGAAGGAAGAAGCCCGCGACGAGGCAGAATCACGGGTCAACGAACTGGCTGCATATGTTCACGAACAAACCGGCAGCATGCCTCTTCTGTTCATTCGCGAGGGCCGGATCAAGGATGAACTGCTGAACCTGCTTGACGAAGAAGAACAGATTTCCATTCTGGTTCTGGCCGCTGGCACCACAAGCGACGGCCCCGGCCCGCTTATCACGGCACTGACCAAAAGTGACACCATCGGTCAGTTGCGCCTTCCACTAACCATCGTCCCTGCAGCACTTTCAGAAGCTGACATTGACGCGCTGAGCTAGGCGAGGCTCAAACTCATATTCCTGCCCTAGCTCTTTACCGGCCCACGTCCGAAAATCCGGCGCAACAAAGCCCCCCAAAGCGCGAAACTTCCCGCTGGCTTTGACGCGTTATCAATGCCACTTGTGTACAGCACGCGGATCAACGCATCACGTACCTCACCGACTGGTTCCGGCGTAAAATCAAGGGTCAGAACTAATTGTTCCTGATCATTAACAAATGCACGCGCAAGACTGGCGTCAAGAAGTGGTAACTCGTCCGCATCCAGCTGAATTAATGCCCCTTTTTGAAACCTGTTGCGGTCAACACCTTCTGCCGGACACATCACGCGCGCCCCGCCCAACGACATATCCGTGATGTTCATCTCAAGCGGTTGGTCATCACCTTTGGCCCTGATCCGCGCTTTAAGGCTAATCGGGAAACGTTCCTGTTGGCGCTGCACGGGGCTTTCAAAGCAAATCAATATCGCAACAAGCAATGTCAGCGAGTTAACCGCAGCCCACAGACCACCAACGGCCAGAAAGTTGGCATTGTCGATAATCCGGACATCGGTATTGATGTTATAAAAGAACCCGCCAATCGTAAGGACGAACAACACACCGAGAATGATCGCTTCATTCATCGAGTTCCCTACTCCGGACTGAGATCCTTTGGGGGTCACCTTGAACGGACGCCCGAATGGTCGTATCAGCGACGAGACAACAATCGGAAACAGCCTGAGTGATACGAGCACCGCAGGCCCTTCATTCACAATCGGATAGGCCTGCCGGCCATTATGCCAGAGCGCCGTTCCCCATCCGGCAATCAGCACCGGTAATTGCCAATAGAAGATTTCCCAGCTTCGGGCATTCTCAAGCGGTTGCAACCCGAACCAGAAATAAAGGATCGGGATCATGATCACCAGCAAGCGTGCCGGAATGTGAAACACCCAGTAGATCGGGAAAAGCAAAATCCGCTGCCAAAGCGAAAGTCCCGGCCCTAACGGCCCAGCCTTCAGGAACAGTGTTTGAATGCCCCCCTGGCACCAGCGTTCACGCTGGGTATGAAATGCCAGAAGGCTTTCGGCTGCCAGCCCTATCGACAGCTTTTCATTGAGATAACGCGTGCGATAGCCTTTGCGCAGCATCTCAAGCGAGGTCAGAATATCCTCTGTGATTGATGCCGTCGGCACGCCTCCAATCGCATCAAGGGCCTTGCGCCGCATGACCATGCAGGACCCGCAACAAAACATCGAATCCCATGCGTCAACCGATGGCGCAATATGATCAAAGAACAGCCGTTGTTCGTCGGGCCATCGATCCGCAATCCACAGATTGCGCTGCATCGGATCCTTGTTAAAGAAATGCTGGGGAGTCTGAACAATACCAATCGTCGGATCCTCGAAAAAACCGACAACACGTTTCAGGAAATGGCGATAGGCCACAAAATCCGCATCAAAAATGCAAACCAGATCCCCGCTGGAATGCGCGAGGCCATTATTCACGTTTCCGGCCTTGGCGTGACTGCCGTCCTTGCGCGTCAGGTACTTTGCACCCTTCTGCTCGCAGAAGTCGCGTAACCAGTCGCGCTTGCCATCATCAAGTACCCAGACCGTCTTGTTCGGGTAATCGATTGCAAGCGCACCAACGATGCTGCGCTCCAACACATCAAGTGGTTCATTATAACTGGGGATAAAAACATCCACGCTGGGCCAGCTTTCAACCGGTCTGGCGGACAGTCGGGCATAGGCCTGATCGGCCTCGGCACTGCGATCAACAATTTTACAATGAACAAGCGACTGGCGCAGCATGTCGCATAGAAACACGATCTCGATCGCAAACAGGAAAACGATCCACCATCCCTGAAAGGTGGTGAGATCGGCAGGCAATACTGTTTCCGTAATTCGCCAGGGCAAATAGCGCGCGATCAAAGCGATCAGGAAAAACACAACCAGCCAACGCGCCCACAGCCGGTCACGACGCAAAAATGGCGATGCCAGCATCATGACACCGATGACAAGCGCCAAGGGTGCGAATTGCGCGATCCAGCTCATTATGACGGGTCGCTTTCGCCAAACCAGCTGTTAAGTCGACTGGGAATACTGACTTCAGCCCGACGCCCGACATTGCAAAATGTTTCCGGACGATCTTCAAAACCGGCATCAGGCACCTGCACAACCAAAAGAACTTCGTCCTTTTTAAGAAGTGGCGGCAAGGCAGCATATTCAAGCTCCGGCGTGACCGCGCGCGTGCCAATCACTCCGCTTACGATACCTTCATAAACTTCTGGCGACCCTTGCAGGCGAACCGAAACCGTGGCACCGATCAAAACCCGGTCCGAAAGGCTTTCATCGACCGGAACTTCGATCCGAATGTCCGAGCAATCAAGGATCTTGGCCAGATCGTTGTTCTTGGTCACGGTTGCAAGTTCTGCCGCGATCCGACGCCAGACCAATCCGTCAATCGGGCTTCGCACAAGCATGGATTCGCGACGACCGGCGCGCGCTCTTTCATCACGCAACTGTTTTTCAAGCGACGCCATGCGTCCGTTTGTTTCGGTAAGTTGAACGTTAAGGTCGGCAACCGCGAGCACGACCTCATCAAGGCGCTGCTGTGAATAAGGCACGTCATTCTGGCCATCGCCGACAAAGACGCCTTTTTCAAGCGAACCCGCTTCCTTGCGGTAGCGTTCTTCATCAGCCCGCGCGCGTTCGACCTCTTGGCGTGCCTGTTCCAGCAAACTTTCTGCCTCGTCCACGCGCGCCTGTGCGACATGCCCATCTGCAAGCAAGGAATTCTGGCGGCTCAGGCTTAATTCACGTTCCTTGACGACTGACTGCCAGCCTTTCTGTCGTGCCTGTGCTTCAAGGGTTTTGTAATGCAGGCTTTCGAGTGACCCCGACACCATTTCACGAACCCGCTCGCCAAGGTCACGGCGCAAGCCGTTCAGGGTCGACAGCTTTTCGATCAACGCGGTTTTCCGCGACCGAAGAAGCTGATATTCGCCGTCAAGCTGCGCAAGAAGCGCCTGAGGTTCAGTGTCATCGGTAATACGTGTGATAATCGATCCGGCTGAAATCGGTTCACCGACATCGGGAATGGCGCGGACAAGCTGACCACTGATCGGGGCCTGAATGGTCACCAGTTTGGCATTTACGACACCGTTCGGCCGGATATCCGAAACCGTGAGCGGGGCGAGTTGCCAAACCGCAATAACCACAATAGCCAAGGCGACCATCAAACGAACGATCTGCCCCTTGGAAAAACGCAAGGCCATAAAATTTCCTCAACCAAAACTGGCATCGCTGCCGTGCACAAACATTCCCATATGATGTGTGCGCCAACGAGACTGTTTCAAGGTTATCTATTGGAAATTAAATCACTTTATTGGTTGGCAGCGCAATCGACCGATCAAGGAACTGCATATAGGCATCAAACGATGATTTCTGACCAAACAGGACGTGTGAACGGCTTTTGATGGCATGTGACACGACCGAACGACGGCGCTTGTCGGTCGCCAGTGTCAGGGCCGTATCAACGAAATCAGCCGAATGGTAGGCAACGCAATCAAAGACCGATATCTGGCGATAACAGGTATGGCTTCTGCGTGATCGCGCGGCGTTACCCGGCAATGTAACAAGCGGCACACCAAGCCCCAGACAGTCAAAGGCCAACATCGCATCGTTCCAGGCCGGACTTTCAAGCACCACATCGACAGCACATAAAAGCGACAGCAAATCGGCCCGATTACGCACATCAACAAACCGCATCCGCCCGGCAACATCGGCATGATTGACAGCAAACCGCCGCCCCCATGCGGCATCCCAACTGTCACGTTCCGGCGCAATCAAAAGAAGCTCGGCGGTTTCGTCCAGTCGCAGAATTTCGGCAATCAGCGGATCGAACTCGGCTGTTAAAACATCAAGTGGCTGTGGACAAAGGTAGGTATTGCGGTCCTGCGCCAATCGCCAGCGTCGTTGCAAATCTGTAGCCGACATTTCAACCGGCTCTGGCGGGCGTGCATTAACAAACAGGCCCGGAAGGCGCACCAGCTTTTCGCTGAACCGCTTCTCGCCGCCCGCCGTTTCCCAGTCCTCGGCAATCAAATGATAGTCGATGTTCGACAATCCGCTGGTCGCGGCAATACCCCCACCGGAAATTTGCAGCGGCGCCAAACGCCAGCTCGCAAGCAACATGGTATAGGCATCGGACTGCGGATCGACATAGTGCAAAACGTCAAGTCCAAGCCCCGAAATCACCCGTGCGGAATGCAATGGATCAAGGGGCAAGGGCACGACAAGATCGGCATGTTCGTCAATACGTGCGGTAATATCATCTTCACCCGTGGGTGGGCGAATAATGGTCACATCAAAGCGGTCACGATCAATCGCATCGGCAAGACCGGCAATCCATCGCCCGATACCATTTTCACACATATTGGCAGACACAATGCCAAGGCGGGTTTTCCCGCCCGTACGCGATGCGCCCGCGCTGACTTCCGGGACATCGTAACCTGATACAAGGCGTTCCCAGTAATGCCCGACCGCACGCAACTGTTTGTCGCCTTCGGGACGCAATGCCGCGCGCCAGACCGGTGGGAACCGCGTCAGAACAATCGGATCAATCCGCTCAGAACCAACAAATTCAAGGTCGGGCTCCAAGGCGTCTTCATCAAGCGTATCATCCAGAAGATCGCGGACTACCTCGTCATTTTGGGCGGCCAGATCGGTCGGAACAGGCGCAAACAGCAATCTGCGCGCAGTACGGAACAAGGCGGTGTTTTCACCGGCAGCAATTTTGCGATCAATGCCGTTTTGCAGTACGGACTGGGCCGATCCGGTATCACCCTCTTCAGCCAGTTCAAGCGCAAGGCGGAAAACGGCATCATCACCCCCGCCCGCCCCGATAGCAGCGCCGAACCTTTCAACGGCTTCGCCATGGCGACCAACAAGGCTCAAGGCCTCGCCCATCATCAGCAGCAATTGCGGATCATCGGGCGATTGCGCCAAAAGCGGCTCTAGCGCGCCGATCGCTTCTGTGCCCTGCCCGACACGAAGATTGAGCAGCGCAAGTGTACGGCGCGCCTTGGCGTCGTCGGGATCAAGGGCAAGAACCTGCCGCAGACAGTGTTGCGCACCCGCAAACTGCCCCAATCGAAACAGGGCATCACCATAGGCGGTCAAGGCACGCGGGTTCCCCTGATCCAACGATAATGCACGGCGCAGCGGCTCACTTGCCGAAACAGTTCGTCCCTGATCCAATCTGATCTGGCCAATCAGGACCAGCGCATTAACGATGTCATCGCGCATCTTGAGCGCCGTCAAACAGGATGTTTCAGCCCCGTCAATATCACCCATCGCATACTGGCAGGCTGCATAATTGGCATGGATTTCGGCAACATCGGGTGCCAGTTCAAGCGCGTACTCGTAATTTTCGCGTGCGGCCTCAAGCTCGTCCAACTGACGATAAGTATTGGCAATATTGCAATAAAGGGCCGGCGCATCCGGACACAGCCGAATGGCGCGCTTGAAAGCCCCCACCGCATCACGCAGCTTGCCAATCGCCTTAAGCGCCTGCGCGTGGTCATGCTGAATTTCTGCACTATTGGCATCTGCAATTGCGGCCCGCCCCATGCGTTCTGCCGCCAATGTCTGGTTTCCGTGTGCCATTGCAACGAGCCCTGCCAGATGCATTGCCTCTGCGGCCTGCGGGAATGACCGGATCATTCTCTGACAGGTTTCTTCTGCCTCTGCGTACCGACCTGCTTCATACAGGTTCAATGCAGAATGGTAGATGTCAGCAAAATCAGACAAGAAATACCTATTACCCAAGAGAAACCGAATTTGATCCCACCATAAGAGCCAAGCGTTAACAAACCACGTCTTTGCCACAAATTTTCAGGGCAATCCACGTCTGCAAAAACATGACGTTTCTGATCCGCAAAGAGTGCCGCCTAATCTGAAAACTACGGTCAGGTTTCATCAGGTAATAGCTTGAAATAACGAAAAACCCTCTGAAGAAACGCCTCCAGAGGGTTTGATGTTCAAGACGTCATTCGGACTTGATCAGATGCGATCAGGCCGGCTTTCCGAAATATCGCCCGAAACGATTCTGCAAAAAGTCTTCCAATCGAACTTCTTCCTGCCGCACATATCCCTGGCTTGGCAGTTTTCCCGTAAGAACCATGTCCATCACGGCGCACAAGCCCGCAGACGTCGTGATTTGGATCGCTGACCAGTCAATCCCGCCGACTTGCGTACCGTGCACCTTGCGAATGAAACTTTCCTCACACAGTTCGCCACGTCTGGTCCCGATTGCATCGGCAAAGATGACGATGACGTCTTGCTTGGTGATCGGCAGGGCGTTTTCAAAGATTTCCTTCATCATATCCGGACGTTCCCCCAAACGCAGATCTTCAATCAGGATTTTCAGGATTTCCTGATGGCCCGGATATCGCACTGTTTTATAGTCAAGATTATCAACCTTGCCTTCAAGCATGTCGCACAATGCCCCGACACCACCGGAAGTGTTGAAGGCCTCATACTCTGTCCCGTCGATGGTAAACCGCTCATACCCCTCAAGCGGCAAAACCTCGACGCGTTTCCCATTAAGAATCGCCTCGCACGGGTTGAGATATTCGTTGATCAGTCCGTCTGTGGACCAGGTCAGATTGTATTTCAGGCGGTTGGTCGGGTTTTGCGGCAAGGCGCCGACGCGCAATCTCAGTTTGTTGACATGGTCAAACCGCTTAAACAGGTCATGTGCAGCGATTGAAATAAAGCCCGGCGCCAATCCGCATTGCGGGACAAATGCGCTGTCTGCGCCTTTGGATATTTCACGAATGGCGCGCGTCGTTTCGACGTCTTCTGTTACATCGAAATAAGATGCACCGACAGCGCGCGCCACACGCGCAATCGCAACATTCAAAAAGAACGGACAGGTCGACAGAATCGCATCATGCCCCTTGGCGACATCTTTCAGTGCGGCTTCATCGGTGACATCGACCTTTATCAGCGTTGCGGCATCGTCCTTGGCGCAGATTTCGAGCATATCCCCACTCGCATCCGCCAGAGTTACCGCGTAATCCCCACTTTCCTTAAGCATCACAGCAGCGATACGACCGATTTTCCCGGCCCCGAGGATCAAAATCTTTTTCATTTTCTCTAACTCCCAAACAAGCAGGCTCCATCACCGTCGATGTTGCACCTGCCCTGATCATGTTTTGTTGTTGCCTGATAATGCTCAGCCTCTGGACGAACGCTTACAACCCGGCAATACTGTCAAAAGGAAACAAAAACCCGTCATTTTAATGGGCTCAACCGATGAAACGTCATATTGATGAAGTTGACCGTCAACTGATCGCACGATTGCAGGAAAATGCGCGAATCCCGACAGCTGCCTTGGCCCGTGGTGTCGGACTATCTCGAAGTGCGGTTCAGGAACGCCTTGAACGGCTTGAAAAGTCCAACATTATAACGGGATACACCGTTCAACTGGGCGATTCCGCAAGGCCGGTATTGTTGGCCGAAGTCATGATTCAGCTTGAACAAAAGCAATCAGCCGGTGTGGTCGGTGCCTTGCAAAAAATCCCGCATTGCATCCGCTGTCTTGCTGTTTCGGGCGAGTATGACCTGATCGCTGAAGTCGCCGCCAACACGCCCGAGGAACTCGACGGGGTGCTGGACCGGATTGGCGAAATGTCTGGAATAAAACGCACATCAAGTTCGATCATACTTTCAACCAAATTCGATCGCCGTTAAGATGACTTCGGGGTTGGGGAAAACCTCTTTTCTGGAAGAAACCGCGTGACGAAGAAACGCAGATATTCGGTCCTTTCTGTCCTGCTTGCCGGTTTTATCGCGACCAGTGTTTTTGGTGTCGGACTATCCCTGTATGTCGGTCTTGGAGCCGCCTACGAGAACACCCGAAATCTGTGGGTAATGCTTGCTGATATTGACCTGACATCGGTTCAGCGCACCATGCAAGAACGCATGAACGAGGTCGACAAACGCTCTGACTGGGTGGCTGAACAGGTATCAACCGGTGCCCTTGACCCAAGCTTCCAATATGGCTGGCGAAACGCCATGCGCGCGTTGGCAGCGGCCGACATGGACGTCATGGCTTATGGGCTGGTTACGGGTGATCGCCAATTCATTGGGTTTAGCCCCGCAGATATGAGCGAAATTCGCAGAACTCTGCCAGCTGACGACATACTGTTTTCCGAACTGTCCCAGATTCGGGGTCCGACCAAGAACAAAACGGGCTATCCGCGCTGGGATCCCTATTTCAATCGTACCGTCCTGACAAGCTGGGTGCCCCTGTTTTATGAGGGCCACTATCTTGGCACCTTTATTCAGTATCTTTCACTGTCCAGCCTGTCGGAAAGCCTGATCCGCGGGCGCGAAGACCTGCCCGGAACACCGTTCATCCTGATCGGGGGCAACCGCGTCATGGCGCATCCGCAATTGCGCCACTGGGGCGAAAACACGGCAAATGAACTGATTAATGGCGCAGACATCGCGCGCAGCCCAATTCCGTTGCCGACAATCCATGATATCGGCGATCCGGTTCTGGCCAATATTGGCAAATCGGAAAACATCCCGCTTGATCCAAATGACGAGCGCCACAATAGCGGCATCCGGCTGGCGGGCCTTGACTACAATGATCGCTACCACCTGATTGTATCGCGCCAGATCCTGACCGCACCAATTTCGCCAGTCATTATCGGTATGTATTTTGACGAAGAACTGTTCAATGATGAATGGAACCGCCTGGTTCTGGCATCCGTTTTGGGCGGCGGCGTTTTCATTTTGTCGGTGATTGTGGCCATCATCCTTTCCCGACAATTCACCAAGCCCATCCGGCGGTTTGCCAGTGCAGCGCGCGCCTTTGAGGACGAAGACATTGCGTCAATCGACGTACCGCAACTCAAGGGCAGTCGTATTCGCGAATACGATGATGCCGCGCGTTCGTTCAATCACATGATGATGGCAGTCCATGACAGAGAACGCATCACCAGCTTGTTTGGTAAGTTCGTCCCGCAATCCATTGCCAAAAAGCTTCTGGCATCAGGCAATGATTCCGGCGTTCTGCCCCCGCAACAAACCGAGGCAACCGTTCTTTTCATTGATATTGTCGGCTTCACATCCATGTGTGAAAGCCTTGATCCCAAACAGATCATCGCGATGCTCAATGACTATTTCGACTGTGCCACCCAGATTATCGAACATCATGGCGGCATCATCACCCAGTTCCAGGGCGATGCGATCCTTGCGGTCTATAACGTGTTTGATGATCTGGCAGAGCACGCCGACGCGGCAGTGGACAGTGCCATTGCCCTGCAAAAGGAAGTCAAGAAACGCACGTTTGAGGGCCTTGAGTTAAAGGTGCGCTGTGGTGTCAATACCGGCTCTATGGTGGCGGGCAATGTCGGTGCAAAGGCGCGGCTGTCCTTTACGGTGCATGGGGATGCGGTCAATACGGCCTCTCGGCTGGAACAGGAGAACAAGATATTGGGAACCCACATCCTGATTTCGGAATCCACCCGTAAACTGATGGCCAACCCTGATCGCGTCAGCAAAGCCGGGGATGTTCTGTTACGGGGTCGTCACAGCAAGACAGAGCTGTTTACAACGCTAACCGACATTTAATCACAGATCGGCGAAGGCACGTCAGGTGCCTGAACACTAAACAACAAAAACGCCGCATTGGAATAACCAATGCGGCGTTTTGTAAAACCTTAGAACAAGGTACCGGGAATTAACCCTGGCGCGCCTTGAAACGCGGGTTCTTTTTATTGATCACGTATACGCGGCCACGGCGGCGCACGATACGGCAGCCTTTTTCCCGCAGCTTCGCGGATTTCAATGAGTTCCGGATCTTCATAATCTTAAACCTTAGAAACTTGGCCCCTTCGAGGAAGCCGGAAAATAGAAGTACGACATGCCCCTGTCAACACTTAAAACAGGTTGCGGCGACAGAAAGTGGCATAAACCCGCTCCATGTCGCCAGCAGCAGTCTCGCGTCAGGACCGAGGACCCGAGCGATCAGTTGATTGTTGCGTAGAACCGATAAAAGGCCAGGCTTCCATTTTCAAGCATTTTTACACGATTCATCCACATTTCCATCTCTGGCTCCAGATAATCCATCATATCGGTGTCCAAACCAGAGCTTTGAATGTCGGACAACATGGTCATCCATGCCAGCTTGATATGCTTGAGATGCGTTTCTGACTCATCCTTTGCAATGCGGATATCAAATTTCAACTCGCCCAGTCGCGATTTATATTCCTGCGCGGTCCAAGGGAACAGTTCTTCGTCCTCAAGCTTTGCCCAGTTTTCCAGTTCCTTGTCATCAAGGTCGCGTGTCAGAACATAATCCGTCACCAGAAGCTGACCATGTTCTCGAAGGGTTTCTGCCAGCGCCTGCAGGAACGTATTCTTTTCCGGAATCTTGAACAGTTCGCCATAGGAGTAGACGACGTTGAAATATCCCTTGCGGAAATCTGGCTGCAACGGATCAAATGCCTGTACAGGGACTTTCTTTTGCACACCGGCTTGAACGGATCGCTCCATGCCCAAAAGTGCAAGTTCGCCATCAGGCTCAAGGGCGGTAACCCAAACGCCAAGCCTGTCTGCAAGAACGCGTGCAACACCGCCAAGTCTTGCGCCGATTTCAAGGCAACTGAGCGTCTCGTCAAGCGCAAGCGGCTTGGCCAGTTCGAGCGCATATTCATGCCCGCCGGGCATCATGATGCCATGATCAAACAGCTTGTCGTAAAGACGGATACGATCTGGCGGCCAACGGCCGATTTCTTCATCAAGATCAAGCTCGGCGAGCTCCGGCTCGACAGGTCGCGACAGCCAGATCCGCATCTTGCGCAACCAGTCGGCATAGGCGTCAATCTCAAGCTGCAAAAGGTAGTATTCGACCGGATCGTCGTAACCTTCCCACTTGGCACGCAACCGTGTTCCAAGACCAAGATGATGCCCGGGCGGCATTTCGAATTCCGGCGCCTCCTCTTCGGCGACGCCCGCGGACATTGCGTCCTCATCGGACATATCGTCATCCGCTTTGGACTTGCGTTGCCAGAATTTCAGTTTCAAGGCGACTACCTGTTTGTTCGCATTCGGTGCTCAAGTGATTCTTGAAAATATGGCAATTAGTCAAAAGTGACAACGTGTTAAGATTTCACCCCTATGATTGCACCGCGAAATGTTATCGATAAAAATGTAATTTACTGAATTCCCGCGCCGGGAAGCATGTCTGACAGGAACTTTCTCGCATCATGAACACCGACCAGCTCGGCATCTATTATCGCATGCTGAACATTGCGCCCGGCGCGAGCGCAAAGGAAATCAAGCTCGCCTATCGCAAGCTGGCCTTTGAATTTCACCCTGACCGCAATACCGACCCGGACTCGGAAGACAAATTCAAGGACATCACCGAAGCCTATGAAATCCTGATTGGCGAACGCAAACCGCCAAAACAGACCGGCAGCACATCGAGCGCGCAAAAACCTGCGGGTGGCGCC
Organism: Thalassospira sp. MCCC 1A01148; assembly: GCF_001613795.1. Classification (GTDB taxonomy): domain Bacteria; phylum Pseudomonadota; class Alphaproteobacteria; order Rhodospirillales; family Thalassospiraceae; genus Thalassospira. The sequence continues at coordinate 107,973 of NZ_LPVZ01000013.1, read as the reverse complement.
AAGCAAAACGGCACCACCACATCAAATGCCTATGGTCCGAATGCCGCGGGTGCGCAAAATGCCAACCGCGAGAAACAGGGCTTTGCCGGTGCCGGACGCAAACAGGAAAAGGCCCGCGAAACGACGGAAGAAAAAGTTGCACGCGCCAATCAGGCCTACCGGGAACAACAGGCCAAAACCAATGCGCGAAAAAGCAATATTCATCCTGGTGCCCGTCGCCATAAAAACAAGAATACCGAATCCAATGCACAGGGGTTCATCCAGTGTGCGATTACCGGCGTTGTATCGGCCCAACCAAGGCAGGTTCAATTCAAAGTCGTCCGCGGCTTTCTGAATTCCTGCAACATCGAAACCATCACCGCAAATCTTGCCCCCAAGGGCGCGAAGCGCATGGCACTAAAAGCCAGTTTCAAAACATGGTTACGTGGATTCTGGAGCTGGAAGAGTTTCTTGCCAGCATGGAAAGCTATTCTTGGCAACATGCGCGGCGGCACCTTCCCGCCCGAAGGCAATGCCAAAATGCTGTTTACGCAGGCCAATGCCTTTGAGCGAACCGGAAACAAGCCGCTTGCACGCGCCGTATTGATACAGGCGCTTGATTTTATCGGCACCAACCGATCTGTCCTTGCCGAACAGGTGCGTGCAAGTCAGCGCCGCCTTGATGATGGGCAACCTGCAAGGCGCGTCCGGGATGAATGGAAACGTGCCGGGATGATGGATGCGCTGATGCATCTCAGCCCTCTGTTTTTAATCATCTTTCTTGGCCTGATTGCTTTTGGCCCCGGACAGGGTTTTGTGACGCGCGACATTCCGGAACTTGTTGCCAAACAAGGCTCCGAAATCACACGACAGGTCAAAGACCTTATTGGCGAAGAACGTGACCCTTATTATGTGGACCGTGAACTTCTGAACCTGCGGGATGGTCCAAGCGTGAATGACGACATCATTCGCCGCCTGACCCGCTTTGAAACGGTCTATGTCGCGGGCGACAGTCAGGGGTTCTGGATCGAAGTCGAAACCAGCATCGGCGAAACAGGTTTTGTGAATCTTGATGCACTGGTGCCCGGCAACGGGGCTGATGCCCGCGATGCTTGGTGTGCAGAAAACAAATGCGACTGACCGGTTCCCCGATCAGTCGCATCTGACGATCTTTATCTGGTGGCGATCTTACTTGGCGGGGATCGCCTTAAGCGCGGCAAGCAAATAATCCCAGAATCGCGCAACACTTGGCACATGAACACACTCATCCGGGCTGTGCGCACGTTTGATGGTCGGGCCAAACGACACCATATCCCAATGCGGGTATTTCGAGCCCAGCACACCACATTCAAGACCGGCGTGAATGACACGAATTTCCGGCTCCTTGCCAAACATGTCCTTGTGAACAGACTTCATCAGGCTGACCACTTCGCTGTTGGCATCAGGCTTCCACCCCGGATAGGCATCACCCCAGGCAACAGACGCCCCGATATTTTCAAACACGGCGGTCGCGACTTCGCGCATGGCATCACGGGCAGAATTGATCGAACTGCGCGCCGACAAAGTGACGTCGGCCTCACCATCTGCAAGTTTGATAATGGCAAGATTGATCGACGTCTCGACAACACCTTCAACCGATGTACTCATGGCCTGAACACCATTCGGTGCACCTACGCAAGCATTGTTGAACGCAGCAGAATCTTTTGCGCTCATGGCCTTTGCCGGAACTGCCGCGTCGGTTGCCCGGATGGCAAAGTTGGGTTCAATTGCACCGATTTCGTCTTTGACCTCGCTTGCAAATGCGTCAAGGGCGGCTTCAAATCCGGACACCTTGCCTTCCGGCAGAATGATCGTCGCAAACGACTCACGCGGGATGGCGTTGCGCGCAGTACCGGCATTGATCTGAACGATACGCGCATCAAAATCGCGGATTGCTGTGCGCAGGAAACGCGCCATCAGCTTGTTAGCATTGCCAAGGCCAAGGATAATATCAATGCCCGAATGACCCCCTTTCAAACCGGTCAGCGCAATATCACGGGCCACCTGCCCGGCGCCAACAGCTTCTTCGCTATATTTATAGCTTGCGACCAGATCACCACCGCCAGCACAACCAACACAAAGCTCGTACTCGTCTTCGGTATCAAGGTTCAGAAGGATTTCACCCTTAAGGCGGCCCGGCTCCAGATTCATGGCACCAGTCAGACCACGCTCTTCGTCAACGGTGAACAGAAGTTCAAGCGGACCGTGCTCAAGACCGTCTTCAGTCATGAAGCCCATCATGGCCGCTGCGCCAATACCGTTATCGGCACCAAGCGTGGTGTTATCGGCTGTAATCCATTCCCCATCCATCACCATGCGGATCGGGTCGGTATCGAAATCGTGGGTCGACCCGGAATTGGCCTGCGTAACCATGTCCACATGGGCCTGCAGAATGACCATCTTGCGGCCTTCAAATCCTGCCGTTGCCGGGATGGATATAACAAGGTTTCCGCCGCTATCGCGGAAATGTGCAGCCCCCTTGTCGTCGGCCATCTTTTCCAAAAGCTGCAAGACAGCTTCTTCCTTGTTTGACGGACGCGGGGTATCGCAAAGCTTCTGGAAATTCTCCCAGATTGCGACTGGCGCAATTTTACGGATCTCGTTCACGGTGGCGCTCCTGGCAAATTTTGGTCTACGGGTTCTCACTTACCCAGACCTGTTGATTACCCTATTGCCGCACGAATTTAAAGCATACCCGGGGTGATTTCGACCAAGCCACATGCAAATTCGAAAAAACAGCAGATCAAACGCAGTTATCGCGATCAAAGCCCCGATACGCGCAACATGATTTTACGTTAATCGACACCAACCACCTGACTGCGGCGTTGCAACAGCATGACATCACGCCACTGACCGGCCATCGGCCCATAGGCCATCCGCCCCAAGCCCCGCTTGCGACCGACCGTCTCGAAGCCCAGTGCATGATGCAGGGCCAGACTGGCTTCGTTTTCCGGAAAGATACCCGCTTCCAAAGACCAGATACCTTGCGCTTCACTGGCCTTGATCAACGCTGCCAGAAGCAGTCTTCCAACACCCTGCCCCTGACAATCCGGGTCGACATAGACCGATATCTCGGCAATGCCGCGATAGACGCAACGATTGGACACGCCCGACAAGCCGGCCCAACCAACGACGAAATCCTGATCGTCACACGCCACCAGTCGGCATTCGGCCAAATGCCCCTGATCCCAGCTTTCCCAAGTACCGGCATCTTCCTGAAAGGTCGCGTGGCCCGATTTGATTGCCTGACCATAGATTGCGATCACGCGACTGGCATCGGAATCGGTCATGGAACGCAAGCGCATTACGGCCTCATACAATATCTTGGCAAAGGTTTGCGGATGAACAACTCACCAACGGGAATTGGAAGGTGATAATAGTCAAAGATCAACCAATCAGCTATCGGCTTCTTGTCCCGGAAAACGGAAAACGAGCTGATCGCGTCCAGCATCCTTGGCGGCATACATTGCCTCGTCTGCGGCATTCATGGCGTCTGACAGTTCGATGAACTTCTGGCGCCCCTCTCCACCGACGGTCGCACCAAAACTCGCTGTGATCTGGACGTATTCCTCGCCAGCTTTATCGATGGGGACCTTGATTTCGCGGATCATATTTGCCAACCGCTCGCCGATGCGTTTCGTCACGGCGGCAGTCGCAGACGGCAGCAAGACAGCAAACTCCTCCCCCCCCAAACGGACAACGAGGTCATCATCACGCAATGCCTGACGCAAGGTATCGGCAACCTTTTCAAGAAGACGGTCCCCGACCGCATGCCCATGGGTGTCGTTGACCTTCTTGAAATAATCAAGATCAAGAACGATCAGACCGAAGACCCAGCTTTTATCCTTCAGATGGCGAATCTCGCGCAGCCTGCTCACGGCACTTTCAAAACCGCGGCGGTTCAGAGCCCGTGTCAACGCATCGGTCGATGCCAGCGTATCAAGCATCTGCTCCTTGCGCTTGTGGTCAGTGATATCAGTTGCCGACACCATCACCCCACCGTCATCCATCATGTTCATTCGGATATCGGCCAGACGGCCCGACGGGGTTTGCATTTCATCAATATTGGCGTGGCCATGGCCATTTCGCATCATTTCTGCGCAGCATTCATGTAACGCCGATATGTCAAATTCTGCTGCCGACCCTTGCGTTTTTTCGACACCAAACAGTCGTGAAAATTCGTGATTGAAATGAATGACTTCAAGCTCATCATTCAGCATTGCAACGGCGGACGGAACCATTCGGATGACTTCGGTCACAGCCTGTTCCAGACTGGCCTTGGCACGGACCAGTTGCTGATGCATTTCAACTTCATCACGGACATCATGTGCCGTTGTCAAAATGGCGGGCTTGCCATCATGCCATAGAATGCGTTCATCGGTCAGATCACGCCAGACGAAACTCCCGTCATCAAGGATATCACGCACACGATGGCGGTCCCCACGACGCTCCCCATTGAGGATGGCTGCAACATGCTTGATCGCGCGCGGTCGGTTCTCTTCGGGGATAAAGCGCAGAATATGGGGATTCTCCATGAATGCGCTGGCGCTTTCCGCACCCATTAGGCGGGCGAAGCTTTCATTGACGTAAAGCGCAGTCATATGGCGATGCACCATCACACCAATGAATGACCGGCCCAGCATATGATCGACTTGCATCGCAGTGGTGCCGTTGTCAATCATCTGGGCTGTGGTCAGGACGGCATTGCCATCCTCCCATTCGACGGTCTCGTCACTGATCTCCATCCAGACCGGGGTACCGTCGGTTCGGATGTTATAAACTTTTTTCCAACCGTGGAATCCGCTACTGTTTTGGTAGTTTTCCGCGAGCTTGTCTGCCTCGTGATGGAAGCTTGGCGGGATATACTGGTGCATGTCCGGGTCGCTCATGAAGTCCGACACATCGCGACGGCCCACCATTTTCGCATAGGCATCGTTGACATACACAGCTTCGAGATCCTTGTGTACAACAACCCCGACCCGTGATCGCCCATACAGACGTGCGATTTCCGTTGGTTCGAACCGCATCAACGCCCTGTATCCCCCGAGATACCTAAACCCTGAATTAAGGCACAGTCAGTTACGACCTAATTCTATTCGCGCCATATCCAAAAGGTTACACCAGTTCTAATATAATTGAAACCAGCGGATGCCAGTCCTATCCCGATACACGACGCTATCAAACAAAAGGCTGCATCATTAATCGAAAACCAATTAACCCCTTAATACATAATCATAATCAAATATTGACGGCAATGACAAACCCGCATCGCAGCGTAAAATCAACCCGGCCCAAGAGAAACACTGTGAAGAACATGAACTTTAAAATAATTGACCGAACCCGCACATGGGACGGCTACTGCAAGATTGACGTCTATCAGCTGCAACATGACAGATTTGATGGCACTCAAAGCACCATTGTCGAGCGCGAAATTCTGGAACGTGGTCACGCTGTTGCGGTTTTGCCCTATGACCCTGTCCGCGATGAAGTCGTCCTGATTGAACAGTTTCGCCCCGGCACCATATCAGTAAATGCAGATAATCCCGCCATGCCTGTCTGGCTGACAGAAATTGTCGCAGGGATCATTGAAGACGGTGAAAGTGCCGAAGACGTCGCGCGTCGCGAAACGATGGAGGAAGCCGGATGTAAAATCGTCGGACCACTCGAACTGATTTCGCATTACTACGTGACCCCGGGCTGTTCAAGCGAGACGGTCACGCTTTATTACGGGCAGGTTGACGCGGCCCATGCTGGCGGGTTGCATGGCCTTGACGAGGAAGGTGAAGATATTCGCGTCTTTACTGTGTCTGCCGAGGAATGCATTGCGATGTTGCAAAATGGACAACTCTGCAATGCAATGACCACCATAGCCGTTCAGTGGCTGATCCTTAACCGGGACCGACTGCGGCAGAACTGCGGGGTTTGAGCGAATTGGTTCGATATGCAGAAAAGACAATAATCACACAATATTTACGTTGTATATTTTAAACTGCCTTGACTTTTGTGTGCAAAAAGACCAATCAACAATCAATCTAATTGAAAACCACCATGTTTGGAGTCTGTCATGGACATTCGCAATGGCACCATCGAAGCCATTGGCCGCACCCCTCTCGTGAAGCTTAAAAAGGTTTCCGAGCTGACGGGCTGCACCATTCTTGGCAAGGCGGAATACGCAAACCCGGGCGGGTCGGTCAAGGACCGTGCTGCCCTTGCCATCATTCGCGACGCCGAAGCGCGCGGTCTGTTGAAGCCGGGCGGCGTTATCGTTGAAGGGACCGCTGGTAATACCGGCATCGGCCTTGCCACTGTCGGCAATGCTTTGGGCTATCGCACCGTGATTGTCATCCCGGAAACCCAGAGCCAGGAAAAGAAAGACCTGCTGCGTCTTCTCGGCGCGGATTTGCGCGAAGTACCTGCTGTTCCCTATCGCGATGAAAACAACTATGTGCATGTGTCGCGCCGTCTGGCCGAAGAACTTGCGCAGTCTGAACCCAATGGTGCGATCTGGGCCAACCAGTTTGACAACGTCGCCAACCGTCAGGGTCACATTGACACCACCGCACCCGAAATCTGGGAACAGACCGACGGGAAGGTTGACGGATTTATCTGTGCGGTTGGTACCGGCGGCACACTTGCCGGTGTTTCCATGGCGCTTAAGGATCGCAACAAAGACGTCCAGATCGGCCTTGCCGATCCGATGGGTGCGGCCCTTTACAGCCACTACAAATTCGGTGAACTGAAATCCGAAGGCAGCTCGATCTCAGAGGGGATCGGTCAGGGTCGTATCACCGCCAACCTTGAAGGTGTTGAGATCGATCACCCGTTCCAGATCTCGGACGAGGAAATGCTGCCGATCGTCTTTGACCTGCTCAAGGAAGAAGGTCTGTGCATGGGTGGCTCGACCGGTATCAACGTCGCCGGTGCCGTACGCCTTGCCCGTGAACTCGGTCCGGGCAAAACCATCGTCACCATTCTTTGTGACCTTGGCACCCGTTATCAGAGCAAGCTTTGGAACCCGGCCTTCCTCAAGGAAAAAGGCCTTCCGACGCCTGATTGGCTCTAGGCCGGACACAAAGCCATCCTAAAAGATAAAACCCCCGTCCATCATGGCGGGGGTTTTTGTTTTGATCAGGCCGTTCTGGCAACCCGGGTTTGTGACTGGCGCACAATCTTTACCGCACGCCCCCAAAGGTAAAGCCCGCATAACAGCGCGCAAAGCAACAGAGATCCGGCAAAGCCCGCAACCGCGTTCCATCCGCCCTGATCCCAGAACCAGCCACCCACCGATCCCATGATGCTTGATCCCAGATAATAGGCCAGAAGATACAGCGACGACGCATGGCCCTTGGCCGTTTCGGCAAGCCGCCCGACCCAGCCACTGGCAATCGAATGAGCAACGAAGAAACCGCTGGTCAGGATGACAATCCCGCCAATGATTACTGGCAGGCTGTCAAATACGGTCAGTCCGACACCAAGGGCGGCCAGGATCAGCCCCACGACCAGCACCGGACCACGCCCGATTTTGTCTGATAGCGCACCGGCGATGGATGACGTCACTGACCCACACAAATAGACAACAAAGATCAACCCAATCTGGCTTTGTGACAGGCCATAGGGCGCATCGGAAAGTCGGAAACCGACATAGTTGAACACCGTCACGAAGCAGCCCATGGCAAAAGCGCCAATCAGGAACACAAATGGCAAGCCTGCATTTTTCAGATGCCCGCCCCAGGCCCGCAGGTGATACCCAACCTGAAATCCCGGACGTCTTACAAAGTTCCGTGATGCCGGCAACAGAACAGCAAACCCAAGGGCAGCAATCAGACCCAAGCCCCCCATCGCGCCGAGCGCAACGTGCCAACCAAAAAGATCAGTCAGGAAACCGATCACGACACGACCACTCAAGCCGCCGATCGCGGTCCCGCTGATGTAGATGCCCATCGCCATACCAAGGCCCTTGGGATCTATTTCCTCGGCCAGATAGGCCATGGCAACAGCAGGAACCCCGCCGAGCACTAATCCTTCAAGCGCGCGGACAACAAGAAAGGCGTGCCAGTCGGACAGAAATGGCGCGATCAGATTCAAAACCGAAGCCACACAAATAGAAATCAGCATCAATTGCTTGCGCCCGACGGCCTCTGACACCGCACCTGCCAGCAAGATGGCAAAGGCCAAAAACCCTGTGGTCAAAGACAACGCAAGCGAGCTTTCAGCTGGCCCAACCACAAAGTGCCTTGAAAGTTCCGGCAACAGCGGCTGCACACAGTAAATCAGTGAAAAGGTCGCGTAGCCTGCCAAAAACAGTGCAATGCTGATACGGCGAAATGCGGCCGATCCCGGTTTGATCCAAACCGGATCGGCAGACGCATTTGCGTTGGTGGACGCGAGCGGGCTTTGCGAACGCATGGGGGGCGTTGCATCAGATGACGCCGTATCAGCAGCACGAACAGAATGTTGTTCTGGGTCATTGTCCCGGGGAACAGCCATTTGCGACCTCTTTTGGAATATCTCGTGGGGTGATGCTTATGATTGCACTATCGCATCTATCCGTCCAATATATGGAAGTGTCTTCTATGATATGTTTTAGGTATATCAACGATGGAACTGCGCCATATCCGCTACTTCCTTGCCGTCGCCCGCGAAGGCAACTTTACCCGTGCGGCAGCACGTATCGGCATCGGGCAACCCCCGCTTAGTCAGCAAATCCGCGATCTGGAAAATGAAATCGGCACGGCCCTGTTTCATCGCGTACCCCATGGCGCCGAACTGACCGAGGCAGGCACGGCGTTTCTTGAGGTGGTTGCGCCGTTCCCCGATCTGGCAGAGCGCGCCATTCGCGCCGCCCAGCGCGCCGGGCGCGGCGAAGTCGGATCGATCCGGGTGGGTTTCACGGCGTCCGCCGCCTTCAGCCCGTCTGTCCCGCGCGTATTCCGTGATTTCCGGCGCAGTTATCCCGGCGTTGAAATGACACTTGAAGAAGCCAACTCGGCCCAGCTTGTCGCCGGTCTGCGCGATGAACGTCTTGATGCTGTATTTCTGCGGCAAGATACGATTGCGGGCGATGGCATTCGCCTGCATGTGATTTCCAGCGAACCGATGGTGCTTGTGCTTCCATCCGGTCACCCCGCAGCACAACGTGAAAAAGTCGCCCTTTCCGAACTGCGCGACGAAGCCCTGATCCTGACCCCGCGCGCGGTCGGCCCAACCCATTACGACAAGGTCGTCAGCGCCTGTCGGGACAGCGGGTTTGAACCGCAAATGGGTCAGATCGCGCCACAGCTTGGGTCCGTGATCAATTTCGTTGCCGCCGAGCTTGGCTTTTCGCTGGTTCCCAAACCGATGACGCAGCTTCAGGCAAAGGGTGTCGCCTATCGCGAGATCGAAGGCGAAGTGCCGATTGCACAGCTTTCACTGGCTTATCGCAGCAATGATATCTCGACCGCATTGCGTAATTTCGTCAGCCGCACCCTTGCCGCCCATCAAAGCTGACAGGATCAACTGATCTGGTTCTCGGGGCTGGCATCCGGGCAATTTCACGCTAGATTAATGCCAACTGTGAAATCAGGCGCGCCGCAAACCTGTAACTTCTGTGATGTCCGCGCCAAATCGAAAGTCTGGCTATGCTAAGATATTCCCTTCTTGATCTTTGCCCGGTGAATGCAGGCGAACACCCCTCTGACGCATTGCGCAATACGCTTGCACTCGCCCAACATGCTGAAAAGCTTGGCTATCATCGCTATTGGCTGGCTGAACATCACAATATGCCTGGCATTGCCAGTGCCGCGACGTCTGTGGTTATGGCCCATGTGGCAGCGGGTACCAAAACCATTCGCGTTGGGTCAGGTGGCGTCATGCTGCCCAACCATGCACCGTTGGTAATTGCCGAACAGTTCGGCACCCTTGAAGCCCTTCATCCCGGTCGTATTGATCTGGGCATTGGCCGCGCACCAGGCACGGACCAACGCACCGCCGCCGCCCTTCGCCGTGACATGCATGGTTCCGAAGAACGCTTTATTCAGGACGTTCTGCAAGTGCAGGCATTCCTTGCCCCGCTTGAAGGCAATCCACCGATCCGGGCTGTACCGGGCTATGGATCGCAGGTTCCAATGTGGCTTCTGGGCAGCAGCCTGTTTTCTGCTGACCTTGCCGCACGCCTTGGCCTGCCCTTTGCCTTTGCATCGCACTTTGCACCCGACATGCTGATGGATGCGCTGACCCTTTATCGCAACCGGTTTGAGCCAAGCGAAGCGCTTGATAAGCCCTACGCGATTGCGGCGATGGGTTTCTTTGCCGCCGATACCGACGAGGAAGGTGAATATCTGGCAACCTCGATGCAACAGCAGTTCCTTAATTTGCGGCGCGGCACACCGGGCCAATTGCCAAAACCTGTCAAGGATATGAGCGAAGTCTGGAACCGGGTTGAAAAGGCCGGGGTTGACCACGCCATGCGCTATGCAGCCATCGGCGGCCGTGACACGGTGCGCAAGAAACTGCGCGAGTTTGCCTATATGACCAAGGCCGACGAAATCATGGTAACGGCCAACATTTTTGATCAGTCGGCACGCCTGAAGTCATTTGAAATTGCAGCCGAGCTATTTGGCGAAATGAACGCAAAGTCCGAGAACAAAGACTGCGCCTAAGGCCAAGCGACACCTTATTTTTTGCAAATGCCGGGTTCTTCGTGAATCCGGCATTTTGCTTTCATCATACGAAATACCAGAACACACCACTTGCGCTTGCATCATTGGTCGGACAATATGCGCTTCCCGTTGAAGACTTCAACGATAGCCCCTTGTTTCAAAAGGTTATGGTGCGCCCTTCATGACCGACTTCCTGCTGGCAGCCCTGCCAATCGCAAGCATTCTGTTTCTGATGATCAAGGCGAACTGGGGTGCCGCGCGCGCCGGTGCCGCCGCCTGGTTTGTTACGGTTATCCTTGCCGTCTTCTTCTTTGGCGCCCCCCCCGGCATGCTAATCATCGCCCAGGCCAAGGGCGTGATGCTGGCCCTTTATATCCTTTATATCGTCTGGGCGGCATTGATCCTTTATTTCGCGGCCGAAGAAGCAGGTGCAATCAAAACCATCGGGCGCGCCATTCGGTCGCTGACCGATGATCGCCCTCTACAGCTTCTGATACTGGGTTACGTCTTTGCCAGCTTCTTGCAGGGGGTCGCAGGCTTTGGCGTACCTATTGCCGTTGTTGCGCCGCTTCTGCTTGGCATGGGTTTCTCGCCAGTGCTGGCCGTTGCTGCCCCAATGATCGGTCATAGCTGGTCGGTTCTGTTTGGCAACATGGCAACATCGTTTGAAGCATTGATAGGTGTTACCGGCATTCCGGGGACTGAATTGACCCATTATTCCGCGATCCTTTTGGGTCTGTCGGGCTTCATGTGCGGGGCGGCGGTTTTGTGGCTGGATGGCGGGTTCCGCACCATTCGCCGCCGCGTGGCACCGCTGATCCTGATTTCCGGCGTGATGGGCGTCGTACAGTATTTCATGGCCAACTATGGTGTCTGGACACTGGGTGGCCTGACGGCGGGGATTGCCGGGCTTGTTACATCGATCATTGTGACCCGGTTCTGGAAACCCCATCCCGATGATGTTGCCGAACAGGTTGCCGATGATCATCACCACATGCCATTGATCGAAGCACTCACACCCTATCTGGTTTTCATCTTGCTGGTCACGCTTGCCACCTTTGTCCCGGCGATCGAGATGCTGCTTGGCAAGATCCGCTTCACGCTTGAGTTCCCGGAAACGGCCACCGCAAGCGGTTGGGTGATCGAAGCAGAAAGTGCCAAGGCCATCGCGATCTTTGGCCATCCGGGCGCACTGCTGCTTTACACGGCTGCCATCAGCTTTACCTTCTTCAAGCTGCGCGGTCATTACGATAACGGGATTGGCAAACGTATCTGGCAACGCACGCTTAAAAGCGGCCTTCCGACCAGCATCGGCATGGTGCCTGTGATCGGCCTTGCCATCATCATGGATCATGCAGGCATGACCTATGCCCTGGCCGAAGGCGGGGCTGCTGTCTTTTCCGGGGCGTTTGCCGTCGCCTATCCGGTGATTTCACCGGCGATTGGTGCGCTTGGCGCCTTCATGACCGGCAGCACGAACAATTCCAACGTCGTCTTTGGCATGTTCCAGCGTCACACCGCCGAACTTTCCGGCCTTTCAACCGCCCTTGTTCTGGCAGCACAGGCAACGGGCGCATCACTTGGCAGCATGCTGGCACCGTCGAAAATTCTGGTTGGCTGTTCCACAGTCGGTCTGTCGGGAAAGGAAGGACCAGTGCTGTCGGTTGTTCTTAAAACCGGTGTCATCCTGACCGCACTTTGCGGCTTCATGGCACTCGGGATACTTTTGATCACGACGATGAACGGGGGCGCATAAGATGAAACAGAAACTGTTTAACCCGGTCTTTCTCGTCCTGACCTCGATCATCCTGCCGATTGCCGCGTTTGAGGCACTGGTAACAGGCAATATCGCTGCAAGCGACATCCTGTTTGCCCTGTTTTGTGCCGTCATGGCCCTGATTGTGGTGCGAAAATGAAAAGCCCGCCGACCAATCTGGCCGACGGGCTTATCAGAATATCTTTGGCGGGATTTATGGGCGAAGGGCTGCCAGCTTGACGCCAAAGGCAATGAACACTGCCCCGGTGGTTGCCTTGAGCGCGCGTTGGAAACGACCACTCCCGGCAAGGCGCGTCAACCGTGCCATTAACATCACCATTGCCCCGAACCATACCGCGTTGATCGCCCCGTGCAGACACACCAGCATAAAGGCCGATGTCACCGCCCCCTCTCCTACCGGGATGAATTGCGGGAAGGCTGCCAAGTAAAACATCGACGTCTTGGGGTTAAGGGCATTGGTCAAGAACCCCTCGCCATAGGCATTGATTAACGTGCGTTTGCGCTTGGCCGGTGAAACTGCGCCAACCGTTTTCACCCCGCGCCACGCATCACGCAGCGCCTTGAACCCGATCCAGCACAAATAGGCCGCCCCCAAAAACTTCACGATCATGAAGGCCTGTGCGGATTGCACGAGGATGACCGAAATACCAAGGATCGACAAAGTCCCGTGCAGGTAAAAGGCCGTCACAAATCCGGCAACATTGGCCATACCGGCCAGACGTCCTGATGTCGGCACCGTCTTGGCAACCAGAACACCATTGGGCCCCGGCGACATGACAAGCAACGACGCAACCAGCGCAAAACTCAAAACCTGTGACCAATCCATGGGGCGATCCTTTGCAAATGATCAAACGGTGCGCATTGACTGATGACGTTTCGCACCTTGCCTTGACTATATCCCGCCTTAATCAACCAACAAGAAAATCATTGTGACCATACATTTTCCTTGCCCGGTCCGGTCAGCCTGCCGGGATCAGGAAAATGATAACTTCTGCCAAAATGATAAAGAATAGAAGTGGCCGTCAGGATCAGGCGGCACTACGGTCGTTACGACAAAATCAATATGGCAAAAGCCATGCGACGGCGGGGCACGAAACTCCCCACGAGCAAAATCTCCTGATGTCTTGGCAATGTGCCTGCCCGCGCAGGCGCAATGTGAGCCCTGCTGACTAGGTTAAACATGCACGTTACCCGATCCATCCGCTCCATCGCCCTTTGCGCCCCCTTCCTACTTGCCTCCACGCTTGGTAACGCCGAAACGGCTCCTACGGGACCGAAATGGGGTTCCCATATAGACCTGGAAGGCAAAGGCGGCACAGATCGTAACCTTGGCGAGACGGATCTGTTCATTCCGCTTTGGCAGGATGAGGACACATTGACCTTCACCAGCCTGCGCGCCCGGATGGATGACAATAACAGCCACGAAGGGAACTTCGGTCTTGGCATCCGTCAGATGCTTGATTCGGGATGGAACATTGGCGGCTATGGTTACTTTGACCGCCGCCACAGCCCCTATGGCAACAAATTCAACCAATTGACCTTCGGCGCAGAGGCCCTGTCACTTGATTGGGATTTTCGCGCCAATGCCTATGTCCCGATCGGCACGACACAATACTTCGAGGACAGTCTGAGTACTGTTGATGTAAGCGGTACCACCTTAATGTACAATCAGGGTGAAGAACGCGCATTACGTGGCTTTGACGGGGAAATTGGCTGGCGCATTCCGTTATTTGAGGCTGATGCCGGACAGCAACTCCGTGCCTATGCCGGTGGCTATCGCTTTACGGAAGACGATGTTGATACGGTACAGGGTCCGCGTGGGCGACTGGACCTGACCTTTGATGAAGTCCCCTTTTTGTGGGAAGGGTCGCGCTTTTCGCTCGGGGCGGAAATTCAGCATGACAGCCCACGGGGCACGCAGGGCTTTGCCAGCTTCCGCCTTCGTATCCCGTTGCAGGGCTTTGGCGATACTCCGAAACCCCGCCTGAGCGCGATGGAACGGCGCATGACCGATCCCATCATTCGCGACATTGATGTGGTCAGTCAGGCCGGACAGTTTTCAGAAGCAACTGAAATCACCCAGACTGCCGACGGGGAAACGATCACAGTTCTGAACAGCAACTCGACATCGGCGGCGAACTTTGCCACTGACATTGCCAATGCAGGTGCCAATTCAACCGTGATCCTGAGCGGCAATTACACCGCAATCAATTCCGTAACAACGGTTCAGAATGGACAAACAATTGTCGGGGGTGGCGAACTCGACATCAAAACCCCGACAGGACGGTCGGTTACGGTCACCATTCCGGATGCATCGATCTCGGGCACCGGCAGCAATGGCGGCGCCGGCGGTGGTGCACGTCTCTTTAACATGGCCGATAACAGCAGTCTGGTTGGTGTGACCGCGAACGTTAACACGACCGGGTCAGCATACATCGTCCACATCGAAGGAAAGCAAAATGTTACCATTCGGAACAACAACCTGACAACGCAGAACGGCACCTCAACCGCAGGCGCTATCATAATCAGAGACAGCCAGGATGTTACGATCAAGAATAATGTTTCATCCGTTACCTCCAATGCAAATGGTGCCCGATTCCTGGCGATTATCGGCAACAATTCCAACATCAGCATCGATGACAACAAGCTTTCCGTGAGCGGAGCAGGCTTCGACAAGCGATTTGTATTCTTCGCCAATTCATCAACCATAAACAACCTGTCAGGGACAGGTAACACCACCAATAACCTCAACCCATGTGGTGACGGCGGCGGAACCCTTCCCACCGTTACTGGCTCAGTCACGGTAGACGGCACCGCGGTAGACGGCAGCGCCTGTCCATAACGTGATGCTGTAAAAATTTGGACATATCGGCTTTGGCTTGAATGTTCTTCTTTTGTTCTTTATTGTGAGCGTATGAAGAACAATATCAGCCAACCCCATGCCCACGCCCACGCCCACGCCCGCGCTGTCATTTTTGATGATGGATGGTCAAACGCGAAATGTGATCTGAACATCTTGCCCGCCCGCGGACAAAAGGGACGCGGTGCGGTGTCCAATATTGACGGGCGATTTGAACGTCATATCCATCAGGCGGTTGATGATGGATGGTTGGGCACATTGATGGAAGATCAGGACGCCCCGCGCACCAAAACCACCCTTGGTATCGATGGGGCGCGTTCTGTGATCACCCGCAATCAAAGCCCGGATGTCCCGTTTGATCGGTCAATCAATCCCTATCGCGGGTGTGAACATGGCTGTGTGTATTGTTTTGCCCGCCCGACACATGCCTACCTGGGCTTGTCCCCCGGCCTTGATTTTGAAACCAGACTGTTCTGGAAACCGGAAGCCGCCGAGCTTTTGCGCAAGCAACTGTCATCCAAGGCATACCAACCCGCCCCGATCGTGATTGGCACAAGTACCGATCCCTATCAACCGGTCGACCGTGACAAGAAGCTGACGCGATCCATCATCGAAGTCCTGTCAGACTGTCAGCATCCCTTTTCGCTGATCACCAAAAGCGCGCTGGTCACCCGCGACATCGACCTGATTGCGCCGATGGCTGTCAAAAACAGGGCATCGGTGGCCGTATCCGTCACAAGCCTTGATCATCGCCTCTCTAACCTTCTGGAACCACGTGCCTCTGCCCCGCACCGTCGGCTTGACACCATCCGACAGCTTTCAGACGCAGGCATTCCGGTCACTGTCCTTTGTGCACCGATCATTCCGGGCCTCGATGACATGGAAATCGAAAAGATCGTGGCTGCCTGCAAGGAAGCCGGGGCGCAATCGATCAGTCATATTGTCTTGCGACTACCGCTCGAAATCGCGGACCTTTTCGAAGAATGGCTTGATGCCCATTACCCGGACCGCAAGGCCAAAGTGATGTCCCTGATCCGTCAGATGCGCGATGGTGAAACCTATCAATCGGAATTTGGCACCCGCATGCGTGGCACGGGGCCGATTGCCGATCTGATCGCCAAACGCTTTGATGCTGCCCGCAAAAAGCAGGGCCTGATCAACAGATCCCTCAACCTTGATTGCAGCGGCTTCAAACGCCCCAGCGCGAACGGGCAAATGTCGCTGTTCTGACATCACCAGCAACATCGCCCCTATCTCGCGACCGACACGCCATCTAGCTTAATCTGCGCGCCGGATCAGCATTGTGCTTTTGCCCCCAACGGTCAGGTGAAGCACCTCACCATCGTCAAAGGCGTAGCTCAGGATATGATGGTCGGGATCGGTAATCTGTTTGTCTTCGATCCGGACTGCGCCGCTTGCGACAAGCTCGCTTGCGGCCATACTGGTATCAGCAAAGCCTGCCATCAGAATAAGCGGCACCACCCCGACCCCGTCTTTCAGGGCGTTGGGTGTGAAATCAAGTGTCGGCATGCGATCGGCAATAGAGATATGGGTCATTTTCCGGTTTCCTTGTTGGTGGGGCCACCTCGGGCAAACCGGTTTATGGAAAAAACAAAGGCCGCCCTGGGGCAGCCGGTCTTGGTTTAATTTACAAACACATCAACAGGCGCCGCGCTATGTGCACGACGTAAAATAGGCGTTCTGATGTGTGACAATGTTTTCCATGCTTTTATGCATATGGCGCTTTTTTCGATTGGTCAAGCTGCTTGTTCGGCACACCTCCGGCAAAGCAAAACACCCGCCAGCAGAACGGGCGGGTGCAATGAATAACTGGTTGCGTGACTGGTCAGCTGAATGCCTTAGCTGACAACGCGATATCGCGCATGTGCTGCCGGTTCATTGATGATCACCGGATCAATCATGGCATTGATGGCATCCTGCGCTTCGCTGGCAGCGACACCTTCGCGGTCTTTGGAGGTTACATTGCCATCTTTGGAAAGGGCTCTGGCGCGTGCGTTTTCAAAGAAACGCAGACCGCGTTTTTCCATGACATAAAGGGTTTCGCCACCCCATTCACCGGTCCAGACAAGGCCCGACAAACCGGCCATTTCGGACTCAATCCGGGTCGGAGAAATCGGCATTCCAAGGCAGGTGGTCAGAAGGAATGAAAGTTCAGCTGCCGTTACGCCGTCTTCGCAGCATTCCTCTGCCAGAACCGACATCACGGCCATGGTTACAACCCGAAGCGAAACCTTATCGGTTTCAAGTCCGGGGAAACGGTTTTGCTTCAGCTCGACAATGTCATTGGCAATACGGTCAACGTCACCCCGAATGACATACCGCCCACGCCACACGCGGCAGCTGCTTCTGACTTCCCATTCGCTCATGATCCTGGTCCCACCCGTTTTTGTTTGTCCCTGCAAAAAGATACATTATACATACATTTCGTCAATATATTTTTCGACTATTTGTACTATTTTGTACACTCTTTGCGGAACCAGATGAAACCATCACTTGCAACGGTATATCCGTCCTCGTTCTCGACCTCTTCCAGGTAACCACGCGCCACGGCAGCATGGAAATCCCGGCTGAAATTTCGCGGCATTCGCAAATGAACCTGACGACGCAAAAGTCGACGGATATCGCCCCGTGTCACAAAGTTCCTGCCATCACGATATTGCAGCCAGATCGCAGCCAGCAATATTATTTCGGCAAACCCGCGTGGCTGCAAACGACCGACCAGATCCCCGAAACTGCCGACAAAGCCTGTAATGAACATCCCCGGATCGACCGCATTTGAACCGACAGCGATCCCTTCATCTGCAACGACATTGGCATTAGTCAGTCCTGCCGCAGTCAGTCCTGCCGCTCCCTGCGCCGACAAATCTTCCCCAGACGCGGTATCCGCACGGTGCACATCCTGACTGGCATTGGCAGATATTTCGGTGTTCCCGGCTACAGCCGCCCCTGCGGCCAAACGACCATGCGCCATAACTGCACCGGATTGGGCCGAACCGAACAGTGCCGCCATGACCACAGGCAAACGTGCGGGCGGGATCGCACATTCGAGATCCACCGGTCCGAAGTCCCCCTCACCGGAAAGTTTGACATGAATAACGGCTGGCACGGCTGCTGCACTCCTGAATTACACGGCACCAATACCATACATTTCGTAACTTTTTCAACATGTATATTACATTTATGTACACTTACATACAAAACGCGCATGAGTTCTTTGGCAATTTTGGCCTCGACAATCGCCCGGCCCCCACCGCACCATGCGCTCAACGAAACAGTTATCTGCACCTGTCGCAAACAGCCTGACAGCAAGGCGGATGACCAGACAAAGAACGCCACCACACGGGAAGGAAGAAAAATGACACGCCTAATGTTTCGCGAAGACGCCTATGCCCAAAACTGTGCCGCAACCGTCACCAGCGTTTCAGATCGCGGTATCGAGCTTGACCAGACGGTGTTTTACGCAACCGCAGGCGGTCAGTCAGGCGACATTGGCACGCTCACACTTGGCGATGGCACCTCCCTGCCCGTCGCCACGACAGTCAAGGACCGCGAAACAGGACGCATCCTGCACATCATTGCCGATGATCACCCCCTGCCTGCGGTTGGCGACACGGTCACGGCTGAGCTTGATTGGGACAATCGCCACAAGCTGATGCGCTTCCATACCTGCCTGCATCTTCTGTGCGCGGTCGTCGAGGGCGATGTAACCGGCGGCAACATCGCCGCCCACAAGGCGCGACTTGATTTCAATCTGCCCGACGCGACGCTTGATAAGGATGAGATCAGCGAGAAACTCAATGAACTGATCGCGCGCAACGCGGATGTTTATGACGGTGAGATCACGGTGGCCGAACTCAAAGCCAATCCAGAACTTGTTCGCACCATGTCCGTGCAGCCCCCGATGGACGGACATTCGATCCGGACCGTCACCATCGAAGGCATTGATTTCCAGCCATGCGGCGGCACACATGTGCGCACCACCGGCGAAATCGGCAAGGTCATGGTTTCGAAGATCGAAAAGAAAGGCCGCCAGAACCGGCGGATCAATATTGTCTTCGCGGACTAGGCAAGTTTGAAAGCATCACCAAGGCAGGCACGCGAATGCCCCACCATTCACACAGCCTGCCGGTTGCCAGAGAACGGCAGGACAGTTACAAATTTAGACTTAAACTCAGGACCAATTTAAAATGATCCCGGACCCAACCGGAATCCCACCATTGCCAATCGGAGCTTGTCCATGACCAACCCACTTTCCGACGCCCTTGTGTCCACCCAATGGCTTGCGGATCATCTTGATGCACCGGACGTGCGCGTCGTCGATGCCAGCTGGTATATGCCAGCCGAAAACAAGAATGCCCGCGAATTCTATGATGCCGAACACATTCCGGGCGCGGTTTTCTTTGATATCGATGATATTGCCGCCGATGACAGCGCACCGCTGCCGCACATGATGCCCGACGCGATCAAGTTTTCCGCCAAGGTCCGCAAGCTTGGCCTTGGCGATGGTGTGCGTGTGGTTGTCTATAGCCAAAAGGGCTCTGCCCTTGCGGCCTGCCGGGCATGGTGGATGCTGCGTCATTTTGGCCACCACGATGTCGTCGTTCTGGATGGCGGCCTGCCCAAATGGCTTGCCGAGGGGCGGCCAGTCACCGATGCGCCAACCCCGCCGCGCGAACGCCACTTCACCGCGCGCGCCAACAGCTTTTTGCTGCGCGAGTTTGATCAGGTTCTTTCAAACGTCAAAACCAAGCGCGAACAGCTGGTTGATGCCCGCGCAGGCGAACGGTTCCGTGGCGAGGTCGATGATCCCTGGGGCAAATCCGGCCACGTGCCGGGCTCTTATAACCTGCCCTTTACCGAACTTCTGAATTCGGATGGCACTTTCAAGTCTGCCACCGAGATCAAGACCGCATTTGATAGTGCCGGCGTGGATCTTACCAAACCAGTCGTCGCAAGCTGCGGCTCTGGCGTGACCGCCTGTGTGCTGGCGATGGGGGCCTATATTTGCGGCCACAAACAAGTCGCGGTCTATGACGGTTCATGGGCAGAATGGGCCACCACCGAAGACAGCCCGGTTGCCACCGGCCCGGCTTGACAGCCCGGCCCAGATACCCCTGCAACCCATGACATGAGAAATCCGATGCCCGCCCCATCTTCCTTTGGTCAAGGCTTGGCCAACAGCACCACCGATGGCGCGGGCATCAAACTTGAACAGCTTAAAGCACCCTCAAACGAAGACATCGCCGCGATCACCCGGCTTTGGATCGACACCGGCCTGATCCCTGCAATCCGCGATGCCCGGCAGGATATCGAAAATTGCATTACCGCGCGTAACGGCAGCCTCATCGTCGCCCGTATGCCCGAAGATCAACAGATCTTTGCCACGATGATGACCGGACATGACGATGTCTTTGGCTGGATTCATTATCTGGCAATTGCCGAACACGCTCAGGGGTCCGGCATTGGCAGTGAATTGGTGGCGCTGGCCGAAGATATCCTGCGCCTTTCCCGGCTTGGTGAAATCCGGGTCACAATTGAAAACGCCGCAGCGGGTGATTTTTACGCCAAACTCGGCTATGACTTTATTGGAAGCGTCACCGATCAGGATCAACCTGATCCGCCCCAAAACAAAATAATGCGCAAGAGTTTAGACCAATGACCCCATCAAATCCGCGCAAGCTGGAAGTTGTCATCAGCTTCCTTGAAATGCAAAGCCCGCCCGACCGCGCACCTGCCATCGTGCCGCCGGGCAAGGTTGCCATTGTCCGGGCCGAAGAGCCCACCCTGTCATTTTATCGCTACCTTTATAATACAGTTGGCGAGCCGTGGCTGTGGTGGGAACGCCGCCTGATGAGCGACGAGGAACTGGCCCCAATCCTTGCCAAGCCGGAAACCCATGTTTACGTGCTCTATGTCGCTGGCGTGCCTGCCGGTTTCGCCGAGCTTGAACTGGCGTCACTGGAATCCGATGGCGTAATCGATCTGCATTATATGGGTCTGATGCCCGAGTTCATCGGCAAGGGCCTTGGCAAATACCTGCTTGACTGGGCGATTGATACCGCCTGGAGCTTCAAACCCGCGCGCCTGACAGTAAATACCTGCACACTTGATCATCCAAGTGCACTTGGGGCTTATCAAAAGGCAGGTTTTGCGATATACGACCAGCGAACCGATATTGTTGACGATCCGCGCGATACAGGGCTGATCCCGCAAATTGATCATCATGTTGATCATGATGGTCATTCTGGTGGTGAAGCGCCAGATCGCAAAAGTGACACGGAAAATGCAAATAATGCAGATTCCGACACTTTGATCGTTGACTTTCCCGACCGCGCACGGTAACAAGCGCGCCTGAGTTTACCCAAGCCAGAGGATGATGACCCATGGCAGTGCCAAAGAAAAAAGTGACCAAGTCCCGTCAGGGCATGCGTCGCTCGCATGACAAGCTCGCCAAGGGCTCGTACCGCGAAGACAAAGAGACCGGCGAACTGCATCGCCCGCACCACATTGACCTGAACACCGGTATGTACCGTGGTCGTCAGGTGGTCGAGCCGAAGATGTAATTCCGCACCGGAGAGCTTTTGCTCTTTGGCGGTTTGCGACGCTATATATTTCCGCGCCAGTCCATTTGGACTGGCGTCTGGTTTAAAAAGGGATGAAACCGTTTGGTTTCATCCCTTTTTATTCACCCCTACTCAAATCCGTCCGTTCCAGTACCACAGACAATCACACCGACCCGCCCCGGGCTTTTTTCCCCAAGACGGTCGTTCATGACGGCTGCGATCCCGGCCGCCGCCGAAAGCTCGACGGAAATACCAAACTCCTTCCAAAGCCACTTGGCAGATTTTTGCATTTCCTCGTCACTGACAAGTGCAATGCGATCAACATTCTTGCCAATCAGATCGACATTAAGCGCGGATGACTGACGCGGAGCCAGACTGGTGGCTGCTGTATTCACACTCGGCAATGTCACGACTTCGTTGGCCTTGAGGCTTTCAAACAGGGTTGCCGCCCCGGTCGGCTCCACGCCGATCACCCGGATCGACGGGCGCAGCAACCGGGCTGCGGTCGCCACACCGGCAATCAGCCCGCCGCCACCAATCGCGACGACCAGCGTATCAAGGTCTGGTTGCTGTTCCAGAAGCTCAAGCGCGATGGTTCCCTGCCCCGCAATCACCTTCGGATCGGCGAACGGGTGGATATAGGCCATACCGCTTTCATGTGCGTGTTCCATCGCGGCACGGTTGGCATCATCCCAAACAGCTCCGACCAAAGCCACGTCGACACCCTGCGCACGCAGTTTTTTGACCTTGGGCTGCGGGGTATTGGTCGGCAGGAAGATTTTCACCGGCACACCCAGTGTGCGGGCCGCATTGATAACACCCATGCCGTGATTGCCACCCGATGCCGTGCACAGACCGGCAGATCTTTGTGCGGGATCAAGGGCAAGCGCGGCATTCATTGCCCCGCGCGCCTTGAAGGATCCGCTGACCTGCATGTTTTCAAGCTTAAGGAACATCTCGGGGATATGATCCCGGTTCGCAAAGCACGATGTGTCACCAAAATTGCTGACTTCGAAGAGCGGGGTTAGACGGACATGATCCGAAATGGCACGGCGTGCGGCACGAAAATCCTGAAGTTCAATCACAAGGCCCCCTTGATGTTTTCTTGATATTTTTTCGCGGTTATCGCTCGTAAGAAATAGCCCGATGACAGGGTTTGACAATGGCTTTGTCGCAAAAAGCCTTGAATGCATGCCGCCAAGGTGGTTTGTCTTTGAACCATAAGACGTCGCGCCCAAGGAGAACCGCCTGATATGTCATCTCAAAGCCCCAAACATACCGAAACCAAACTGGTCCACGCTGGCCGCCGTTCCAGCCAGTATCACGGCGTGGTCAACCCGCCGGTGTTGCATGCCTCGACCATCCTGTTTGACAGTCTGGCAGAGCTTGAAAAGGCTGGCGCCTCAACACCTGGCAAAGTGACCTATGGCCGCCACGGCACGCCGACCCGCTTTTTGCTGGAAGAAGCCGTTGCCGAACTTGAAGGCGGCTATGGCACGCTTTGCGTTTCCTCGGGCGTTTCGGCCATCACCAATGCCATCCTCGCCTTTCTGAAGCCCGGGGATCATATTCTCGTCACTGACAGCGCCTATTTCCCGACTCGCAACCTGTGCAATACCTTCCTCAAGAAGTTCGGGGTCGAGACGGAATATTATGACCCGACGCTTGGTGGCGATATTGCAGGCCTTATTCGCGATAATACCGCCCTTGTCTGGTGTGAAAGTCCGGGGTCGCTGACCTTTGAAATGCAGGATATCCCGGCAATCGCCAAGGCTGCGCACGCGCGTGATGTTAAGGTCTTGCTTGATAACACCTGGGCTTCCCCGATCCTGTGCCGCCCGTTTGAACTGGGTGTTGATGTGTCGGTCCAGGCGGGCACCAAATACATTGTCGGCCATTCGGACGTCATGCTGGGCACCATCACCACCGCGACCGAGGCAGACCTGCTCACCATCAAGAAGCAGATCCTGATTTCGGGAGACGCCGTTGGTCCGGATGATTGCTACCTTGCCCAGCGTGGCCTGCGCACCCTTGCCGTGCGCCTTAAACAACATCATGAAAGCGGGCTTAAGGTCGCGAAATGGCTGGAAACCCGATCAGAAGTCAAACGCGTGCTGCATCCCGGCCTGCCTGATGATCCGGGGCATGCCATCTGGAAACGCGATTTCAGCGGCGCAAGCGGCCTGTTTTCCTTTGTCATGGAGCCGGTCGAGAAAGCCCAACTCGCCAATATGGTCGATCACATGGAACTGTTTGGCATGGGCTTTAGCTGGGGCGGCTTTGAAAGCCTGATCCTGCCATCCGACCCGACCAAAATCCGCACCGCCACCAATTGGGACGAAGACGGCCAACTGATCCGCCTCCATGTCGGCCTTGAAGATCCCGATGACCTGATTGCGGATCTTGAAGCCGGGTTTGAGCGACTTAAAATGGCCTGAACCCGAAAAACATACCCGAAAAATTATTAAGGGCGCTAAGAGTTCAGCGCCCTTTTTCCGTTCAAACCTGCGAACCGGCGCGACGTCACAGCCACGCAAATAACAGCGATGCAATCACAATCACCGACAGAATGACCCGCAAGTTACCATACCATGATGGGAACTGCACGCTTTTGACAGTCTGCAAGTCAATCAGCAGCATGGCCGCAAAACATGCCGCCAGAACAGGCAAACCAATTGCCATGGGCACAAGCAGTGCCAACCATCCGAACAATGATGGCACCACACTGATGCCAAGCGAAACCCACAAGAACTTGTCGGCAAAAGCGCCCTTATCCAAGGCCGAGATCGCCCTTCCCCAATGCACACCACCCAGAAATGACAAAATCACCGCGCCATAGGCGACAAGGGTAAAATAGGCCAATGACTGATGCGCCGCGGACAAGAAGGCCCCGCCAATCGACAAAGCAACAAACGGGATCGCCCCCGTTAGTCCGAACCAACGCGCCGGCACTGGAATTGACGCAAAGAAATGCTCATCTCCATCAGGGCCAGACGCTGATTGCGGTTTGGTATCTGTTGGTGATTGCTGCTGCACGCCGATGTCCTCTGAAACGGTTCTATCTGCGCTTTACGGAATCGGGCGTCAGGCTGATCACTGTTTTTGATTACGAAAAGTCGCTATCCGCCGCCTTGCACGTGATCTTCCCCGGACATAAGCATACCAAGCAGAGTACATAAATGCTGAGCCGATTAAGCCGAGGCTGTACATAATCGGAATTGAAATCCGTAGATCAGAAAGCAGGAAAATTGCTGTTCCAGACAAAGTAATGCAGCCACCTATAAACATTTTGGCGGCATGCTCGAACCTTGACACCCGATAACCATAAATGGCGAGCGTGCCAATACCGACATATCGTCCAAAGCGATAGCCATGATATACACCGGCGACCCACAAAATCGTTGCAAGCGAATGAGCAAACTGACCGTCAAACACAAAGTAGCCATCAAAGCGTGCGTCAATAAGCCCCAGCAGTCCCGGCCCTATGAAGCCGAGAAAAAGCAGATGCGGTGTTAGCATCCACTTCTTTAACTGCCTCACACAGCTGCTCAAAGGTATGTGCATCTTACCTATATCACTGTTTCGGACTTAAATTGATGATCAAGCGCCCGATGTCAACTTTCGCATCACCGGCGCAAAGCCTGCGGACAGGATAAAGATCGCCGCAGCCGAAATCACGATGCTCGGCCCTGCGGGCGTATCAACGTGCCATGAGAGGGCAATCCCCGCCAGCACAGATGCCGCGCCAAACAGCCCGGCACCAATCGCCATTTGTTCAGGTGTCCGGGCAAAGAAGCGCGCACTGGCAGCCGGGACGATCAAAAGGGCTGTAATCAGCAAAACCCCGACAATCTTGATCGCCATGCCGATCACAAGCGCCATCAGCAGCATGAAAACAAGGCGCAACCGTTCGACCGGAATGCCTTCAGCAGCAGCAATTTCCGGGCTGACTGTCAGGGCAAGCAGTGGCCGCCACATCCAGGCCAGCACGCAAAAGGCAAAAGCCCCGCCGACAGCCAGAAGCAATATGTCCCCGGTATTGATCGCAAGAATATCACCAAACAGATAGGCCATCAGATCAACCGCGACCCCTTGCACGAAGGCCAGCGCGACCATGCCCAGCGCAAGGGTTGAATGGGCAAGCATACCGAGCACCGTGTCACTGCCGATGCGTGCCTGGCGCTGCCCATAGGATAAAAGCAGCGCCGCAACAAGACAGGTCGCGATCATACCGATCCGGATATCGACCCCGATCAACAGACCAAGAGCCACACCCAGCAATGCCGTATGGGCCAACATGTCGCCAAAGAACGCCATGCGCCGCCAGACAATAAAGGCCCCAAACGGCCCGCAGACAACGGCCAGCAAAACACCGCCCAAAATCGCACGGAACAGGAAATCGTCCATCATTGATTTGTTTCCGCCCCTTCTTTGACGGTCGTAACATGGTCATGTGCATGATGGTGATGGTCATGCGAATGATCGTGACCACATCCCGCCACAACATGACGCGACAGATCATGTTCGTGATCATGTTCGTGGGTGTAGATGCCAATCGCATCCGCCTCGCGCACGCCAAACAGCGACCGGTATTCCGGGTGCTGGCGCACGGTTTCGGGCTGTCCATGGCAACAGACATGCCGATTGAAACACACCACCTGATTGGTCTTGGCCATCACAAGATGCAAATCATGTGAAATCATCAGAACGGCGCAATCAAGTTCGTGACGGATTTCATCGATCAGACGATAAAGCTCTGCCTGCCCCGAAACATCCACGCCCTGTGTGGGTTCATCAAGCACAAGCAAATGCGGACGCAGCAAAAGGGTGCGCGCCAGCATGACGCGCTGTGTCTCGCCACCTGAAAGCTGGCTCATCTGCGCATCAATCACATGCCCTGCCCCGACCTGCGCCAGAACGCCTTCGCACTCCGCGCGGCTGACGGACCGGGTCAGGGTCAGGAATCGCTTTACGGTCATCGGCAAAACCTGATCAATGGCAAGCTTCTGGGGCACATAGCCGATCGTTAGTCCCTGCTTGCGCACGACTTCACCGCTGTCAGGCTTCTGCAACCCCAACAATGTTTTGACCAGTGTGGATTTGCCAGCCCCATTCGGCCCGATCAGGGTAATGATCTCGCCCGGATGAATGGCAAGCGACACCTGATCAAGAACTCGCTCATTGCCAAAGGAAAGAACAAGGTCACGGCCTTCAATGAGTGGCGCAGTCATGGCACAGCCCCTTGATCTCGACCGTGGTCGCCTGAATGGTAAAACCGACACTGCGGGCCGCCTTGCGCACCGCGTTGCTCATGTCCTCGTTCACGGCCTCGGCCACGCGGCCACAATCAGTACAGATGAAATACTGCCCCAGATGTTCGCAATCGGGCCGGTCACAGCCGAAATAGGCATTAAGCGACTCAATTCTGTGCACCAGTCCAAGCTCGGTCAGGAATTCCAGCGCGCGATAAACCGTTGGCGGCTGCACCCGCTGCCCCTCGGCAGTCAGCGCATCAAGCAGCTCATAGGCCGTGACCGCCTTGTGCGATTGCCAGATCAGGGTAAAAACCTTGCGGCGCATGTCGGTAAAGCGCGCATTTTCGCTGTCACAGACTTTCTCTGCCTGCGCAAGTGCGCTATGCACACATCTGTCGTGATCATGGCCCTTTTTGGGGAAAAGATCGCTCATAGCTGAATATCTCGTATCGACGGCGTTCTGATTTTGGCGGCTTTGGCCCAACCGATTTCAAAAAACCGTGGCATCTGATGAAATGTTATAATATATCATTTTCTGACGTGCGAAACGTTAAAAGTCAACCACCATCGACCGGAGCTTCCCCATGACGGGCTCAAATGCACAGATTGCCGACAAACTGAAATTCAACGAAAATGGCCTGATTCCGGCAATCGCCCAGCAACATGACAGTGGCGAAGTCCTGATGATGGCGTGGATGAACCGCGATGCGGTGCTTGAAACGCTTGAAACCGGCCGGGTATGCTATTTCTCGCGCTCGCGCGGGAAACTCTGGCGCAAGGGTGAAAGCTCCGGCCAGGTGCAGAAACTGGTCGATTTCCGCTATGACTGTGACATGGACACCATTCTGGTCGAAGTCGATCAGATCGGGGTGGCCTGCCACACCGGACGGCGCAACTGTTTCTATTTCGCCGCCCGTGATGGCAAGGAAGTCGCGATTTCCGAACCGGAAATATCGACCGAAGAACTTTACGGCAAGAAATAGCCCCCGCCCCAAATCCCACGCCCAGCGCAAAAGACCTGATTGATCATGGCCCTTTCCAACGAACAGTTTGACCGCATCGCCACCACCGTCATTACCGGCTTTCTGGGCAGTGGCAAGACCACGCTGCTGAATGCCCTGCTGACACAGGATGGCATGGATAAGACGGCGGTCCTGATCAACGAGTTCGGCGAAATCGGGCTGGATCATTTGCTGGTGCGTGAAGTTTCCGAAGATGTGGTGTTGCTCAATTCAGGCTGTATTTGCTGTTCGGTGCGCGGTGATCTGATTTCGGGTCTGCGTGACTTGTTTGTCAAACGCACGCGCGGTGAAATCCCGGAATTTGACCGGGTGATCATTGAAACCACCGGCCTTGCAGATCCGGCCCCGATCCTGCACACCCTGATGACCGACCCGCTTCTGACCACCAAGTTCCGCCTGGATAGCGTGGTGACCACGGTCGACGCGCTTCATGGTGCAGGCCAGCTTGATAATCACCCCGAAAGCGTCAAGCAGGCCGCTGTTGCCGACCGCATCCTGATGACCAAGGCCGATCTGGCCGATGACGCGACGCGCACCACACTTGAAAGCCGCCTGCGTGCCCTCAACCCCGCCGCCCCGATCTATCCGGTGATCAATGGCGATATTGCGGTTTCAAAACTGTTCAATGCCGGTCTGTATGATCCGGCGACCAAAAGCATGGATGTGCAAAAATGGCTACGCGACGAAGCCTATGAGCATCATGGCGACGAGCATCATCATGATGCTCATGACCACGGACACGGACATGAGCACGGTCATTCCCACGATCACGAACACCACCATAATCACAGCCACGACGTGAACCGTCATGACGACCACATCCGGTCATTTTGCATCACCTTTGATGAACCGATCCACTGGGATGCCTTTGTCACCTGGGCCGAAATCTTTACCCAGATGCGCGGCGAAAGCCTGTTGCGGGTAAAGGGCATCCTTAATCTGGTCGGCGAAGACGCCCCGGTGGCCATTCACGCCGTGCAGCATGTTTTCCATCCACCGGCATCCCTGCCCGCATGGCCAAGCGATGATCATCGGTCCAAAATCGTCTTCATCACAAGGGATCTTGGCCCGCAGGTGATCCGTGAATCCCTTTATCATCTTAATGCCGCGGCTAGCGAAACCGCAGATGGCAACACGCCGGAATAATAATCCACCGCGTTTGAGCCACATCAAGGATCACCCCCGGCAGATGGGGCAATCTCTGCCTTGGCTTGATACAGCCTCACTCTAAGTCCTGAACTTCGGGCGACCCATTATCCTCGGTCGCCCTTTTTCTTTGCCCGAACACCGCCATCGGCAATCGACAAACAGCACACCTTCCCCCATTGCACAGCGCCAGTCATCCTGATGTACAGGTTGCACAAAGCGACATGTGGACTAAATCAGGGTCAAATCGGGCAAACTGAAACCGGATCGTCATTTGCGCATGATACCGGAAAGCCCCACAATCAGAACAAACACAACAAACAAAAGGCATAGGGGGTAAACCAGCATGATTTACCGAAACTGGCAGGGCATTGAAATCCCGGCCCTTGGCTTTGGCACCTACGAGCTCAATAACGACGAAGCCGCCGAGATGATCGCAGAGGCCGCAAAGATCGGCTATCGTCATTTCGATACCGCCCAGATGTATCACAACGAAGAAGGTGTCGGTCGCGGCCTTAAGGCATCCGGCCTTGCGCGCGACGACTATTTTGTCACCACCAAGATCTGGTATGACAAATTCCAAAGTGGTGATTTGCAGACATCTGTGGTCGAAAGCGCACGCAAGCTCGATCTGGACCATGTTGACCTGCTGCTTCTGCACTGGCCAAATGATGACGTTCCGCTCGAAGAAACCATGGCGGCCTTGAACGAGGTCAAAAACCTCGGAATGACGCGCCTGATCGGGATTTCAAACTTCCCGACAGCCCTGATCGAAAAGGCCGTGTCGCTGACCGATGCGCCGCTTACAGTCAATCAGGTCGAATATCACCCCTATCTTGACCAGTCCAAGGTGCTCGAAAGTGTTCGGGCGCATGACATGCTGCTGACCGCCTATTGCCCGATTGCGCGCGGCAACGTCATGAAGGATGCGACGCTCAAGGCCATCGGCGAAAAATACGGCAAGTCGCCGGTGCAAGTAACCCTGCGCTGGTTGCTGCAACAAGACAGTGTCATGGCGATCCCGAAATCGGGCTCCCCCAAAAATGCCGCGGCCAATTTCGATATCTTTGATTTCGAGCTTTCGGAAAACGACATGGACGCAATCCATGATCTTGCCAATCCGAACGGTCGTCTGATTGATCCATCCTTTGCCCCCAAATGGGATAAAGCCGCCTGATCGCGGGCACCCCAACAGGCGCAAACACGCATGAATTTACCAAGACCGGCCCCTTTCGGGTCGGTCTTTTGCGTTTGAAGGTAAAGGCACACCAAAAACGCGCAATTTACGCCCCCTCCTTGCGCACAGCTTGTTTCGCACCTGCGAAAAGCGTATTTTTATCAAGGAACAAGACCTGATCTGATCAACCAATTGGCAGCAATTTGCTTATGAGCACCGAAAACACAACCGATACAGCAACCACCACCAGCACACCGAAAAAGGACGATATCGCTCATCGCCCGTATGAGGATGTTCTGGCCCTGTTGCTGGGCACCATGGTGGTGTCACTTGGTGTGACACTCTATAGCGAAAGCATCCTTGTCACCGGCAGCACCGCCGGCGCTGCCCTTCTGATCGAACATGCCACGGGACTGTCGTTTGGCGTGATCTTCTTTCTGATCAACCTGCCCTTTTACTGGCTGGCTTTCAAACGCATGGGCAAGGCATTCACCATCAAGACCTTCATCGCCGTTGGTCTGGTCTCGGCCTTCTCGAAACTGACCCCGATGCTGGTGGCGTTCGACACGCTCAACCCGGTATATGCCGCCGTTGCCGGGGGTGCGCTGATGGGCATTGGCTTGCTCATGCTGTTTCGCCATCGCGCGGGCCTTGGCGGGATTAATATCCTCGCCCTCTACCTTCAGGAAAACTTCAACATCCGCGCTGGTTACTTCCAGCTCGCCGTCGATATGGTGATCCTCGTCTGCGCCTTCCTGACCCTGCCCTTCGACAAGGTCCTGCTCTCCATCCTCGGCGCAGTCGTGTTGAACCTGATCATCGCTCTCAACCACCGTCCGGGTCGGTATTTCTCAGCGCGGTAACTAGGCGAGTTCTCAGGAGGCATTATCGTTGACAGGCTGCTTCCCGCGGCAAACGCGAGTACCCATCACATCACTTCAAAACGCTAGGCCCTGCAAAACATTGTCAAACTGAAATCGCCCTAATTCACAATTAAATATTCATTTTACATATACCAAAACTCTATAAATCGAAGTCTCGCCGATCTAAATAATCCCAAAAAATTGAACATCCATTGCCGATAATCCAAATTACAGCGGAAGAAAACAAAATAAACCCATCACTTATATAAAAAAATATTAGAAAACACACAGAAACAGCCAAATATAACGGATACTTATAAATATTGTCTCTCCTTAATTTCATTTCCTCTCTTTTTGATAAACTGATTTTCTTATAAAAATTAACCCACCGGAAAAATGAATCTATTGCATTCAAAAACCCCACAGAATACGCTATAGTAAACGACAACATAAAATTAACTTCAATATATCCATTTACATCAAAAATAGCCAATATAAGAACGAAAACAAGAGAAGCCCTAAGAAATACACACCATTTTATTCCAAAGTATTTTCTATAGACAATTGCTAAATTCGCCATCCACCCCTCTCCATCTCTTATTCCAATACTCGCACTAGGTATCACACGTGTCGTGTCACTGCTCCAGCGTTGACTTTCGAATCCCTAGAAGCACAAATATCAGATTGCAGAAAGCACCTTGAGGAGTTTCTCAAAGAAAAGGAGAATATTACACTTATTTGAGCGACCTCTGAGAGAACCAGACAGTTAGCGCTGATTTTGGAAAAATGGCGATCCCTGCAGGACTCGAACCTGCAACCTACAGATTAGAAGTCTGTTGCTCTATCCAGTTGAGCTAAGGGACCGCTGGGTGGGGTGGTTACGAACCCCGGGGCATGGCATTGGGCGCCTGCCCGACTGTGTTCACAGGATTTAACGTCCCCTGTCAGACGAAACGGGGCGGAAATCCGCCCCGAGAATTGGTCAGATGCCAGTGGCAACTTTCAGATCAGACAACGCGTTTGAACGCGAAGTTATCAGCATAGGTCTTGATCTGCATTTTGCGCGGTTTCGGCATTTCGATGTCCGCGGTCAGCTTGTGCTTGGCGGCAAAGGCCTGCGCTTCTTCGAGGGTTTCGAAATACATGCGGACCTGACCACGGGTATCAGTAGATCCGATCCAGCCCATCAGCTGATCGGCAATCTTTTTCGCACCCGGTTCAAATTCCATCACCCAGTGCTTGGTCGCAGCCTGACCGGACTGCATGGCGTTCTTGGCAGGTTTGTAAACACGGACCTTCATCGGGACCCTCGTCTTGACCTTCGGGATAAGATGATGATGGCAGTTAAACGGGTCTCTCTAACCCCTGCTATCTCTTCATCTTTTACACCTTTTATCGTTACTTGGAAATCCCGTTGGGCGTCCGAAAAACAATAAAAGGGGAAATGGTCGGGAAGGCGAGATTCGAACTCGCGACCCCCTGCTCCCAAAGCAGGTACGCTACCAGACTGCGCTACTCCCCGACGCGGATGTGGATTTAGCACCATCTTGCTGGGTGGGCAAGACCGCATTATGCGTTTTTGTCGAAAAATTGACCCAAGCAGCAATTCAAAAACCAAAGGCCGCAGATATCATCTGCGGCCTTGCTATTGCTGATTGATCTTTTGCCATGTGGCGCAAAGCGGCCTGCCCGGATTATCGCGGCAGGCCTTCGACCTTTTCGCCAACCTCGAACCCCATCCGGTCCGAAGACCCGCCATTCAGCTCAAGCACAAAGCGCACAGGCCTTGGCGACGGAATGATGGTTTCTGATTGTGGCACCGTGCGTTTTTCAATGCCGACAATTGTGCCATCGGCCTTGATGAACAGCATATCAAGCGAAATGAAGGTGTTTTTCATCCACATCGAAATGTCACGTGGACCGCCGAAGTCAAACAGCATTCCGGCATCATCAGCCATTTCGGTGCGATACATCAGGCCGCGCGAGCGTTCTTCGGGTGTGATGGCCAGTTCAACATTGAAGACTTCGCCATCAACAAGAAGACGCGACCGTTCAAATCCGGTTGCCTTTGCATTCAGCCCGGCAACAACCGCCGCGCTGATAAAGCACACAACCAAAGTCATCTGAAAGAACGACTTCATACCCCATATCCTCTTAGTCTTTTGACGCGATCCCGGACCTCGTCCCGGATGGCGCCACCCCGCCATGGATCCGCAAGTGTTGTAAACAACTCACTTGCCGGCTGTCTGCCACGACTATGCGACCATTTTATGACACGCAGGATATTTTCCGCTGTGATGGGTAACACATCAGGTATTTCGATCCCGTTAATGGTTGCCCACACCCCGGACCAACAGCGCGCAACGCCATATGGACTATATCCTCCGCCTCCCAGAACAAGACTTCGGGGCGCCAATCGGGTCATCGCCCCCACGACTTCCCAGATCGACTGGTTGCCCAAAAGCTGTCTGGACAGTGGATCTTCAGCAAGAGTATCACATCCACATTGTAAAACAATAGCTTGGGGCGCAAAACTTAATCCAAGAGGAATCAAATATTCAAACAGGACATAGCGCATCTCGTCATCATGCATGCCGCCGGGCACCGGCAAATTACGCGCCAAACCACCCGCAATATCATCAATCGCGCCGGTTTTCGGCCACAGGTCTTCCTGATGCATTGATACGGTCAAAACCCGCTCATCCTCGGCAAAGGCATACTGCACGCCGTCCCCGTGATGGGCATCAATATCGACATACAAGACCCGATCCAGCCCGGAATCGAGCAAGGCATAAATGCCCAGAACCGGGTCATTGAAGTAACAAAAGCCCGATGCCCGGTCTTTGAGCCCATGATGAGTCCCGCCAGCCGGATGATGAATGATGCCGCCATCCTTGATCAGGTTGGCTGCCATCACCGATGATCCGGCAGCAGTCGCCGGACGCCGGAAAATTTCCGGATAGATCGGATTGCCATTCTTGCCCAGACCGAACCGCTCCATCATTTCCGGCGGCAAGGATTGATCGCGCTCGGCCTGCATGACGGCTGCGATATAATCCGGGTCATGAAAGCGCGCGAGTTGGTCGGGCGTTGCAACGGGCCCGGTCAAATAGGTGGCCTCATCCACCCAGCCCAGCGCATGCACCATATCGACCACCAGCGACACACGCGGGATCGCCAATGGATGCTTCGGCCCATAGCTTGAGCCACGATAAATCTCGGCCGCGATCATGCGCGGGGCGGGATCGACAATACGATGGCCAGGTATCTCGTCAGAAAGGATCACAATGGCACGCGGGGCAGATTTGGTTGCGGTGCCAAAAGCATTGACCGTTTCACGATGCTCTTTCAAGTTCTGTTTTGTGCAGTCCCGGGCGCGGCACCTATTAATTTGGTTTGAATGGCTCACCGGATTTCATCGGCATAAGCGGCTTCAAGGCGATTGACGGACACTGTGACTTCCCGCAAGCTTTGACCATCGCCAAACACCTTGCTGCCGCCAACCTGAAAGGCTGTGCCGTGCCATCGCCCCGCCGCATTCGTTACCGCCGCCTTGTCAGGGTGGCGTTTATTCTGTTGGTGCTGCTTGTTGCTGTTCCCGGAAGTCTCGCACTTATCGGATTGTCTGACTTTGATATCAGCAACCGCCCGACTGAACAGATCAGCTTTGCACACGATGGTGCTGTTCTGTCTGGTAGCCTGATCTTGCCTGGTGCGCAGCACACAGGCCCGATTGCCCTTCTGGTTCACGGCGATGGTCCGCAGGACCGCTTTGCGGACGATGGCTATTTACCCCTGATCAATGCCCTGCTTGATCGCGGGATCGGTATTTACAGCTGGGACAAGGCCGGGGTCGGCGAAAGTACGGGAAACTGGCTTTCGCAATCCATGAATGATCGCGCAAACGAAGCCGTTGCGGCATATAAGGCAATCAAAACCGCCCATCCCGACAGCGGGCAAAAAATCGGCTTTATCGGCTTTTCTCAGGCTGGCTGGGTGATCCCCAAGGCATCGCGAATGATCCCGGACAATGCTTTTAATGTCATCATTGGCGGGGCCGTGAACTGGCAAAACCAGGGCGATTTTTATACACGCCAACGCCTGTTGGCCGATGGTACAACACAAGCAGAGATTAATGATCAAATCGAACGCAACCACGTCCGTGACGCCGTGATCTTTGCACCTGACGCAACGTATGAAACCTACCTTGCAAATATCGATGATCAGCATCCGATGCCATACGGCAGGTTCGAGTTTGTCAAACGCAACATCACATCTGACGCAACGGCGGACCTTGGATTGCTTGAAACACCGACGCTTGCCATGTGGGGGCGCGATGATCTGAATGTGGATGCGAAAACCGATGCTGCGATCTATCGCGATATCCTGATCGGCCGACATCCTGAAAATGAGGTAATTGTCATCCCCGATGCCACGCACGCGTTGCTCAGAAGCAATCTGTTTAACTATCAGCTAAGCAGTGAAATGCCGACTTCCCGGCAGATGCTGTATGTTGCCCTTGGGCGGTATGCCTATGTGCCCGGCACGTTCGACAAGATTGCTGACTGGATCAAACAGGTTGTTGCGCGCACTTAGTTCAAAGCGCGCAGGTCAAGATGCATGGTCGTTGAAGCTTCGAACCCGAACAGGTGGCGCAAGGGGCCGATGTCACTGGTTTCAATCGCGCGATAGCCACAACGTTCATAAAGGGCGCGAGCACGCGGATTGATATCGATAACATCAAGACGAACTGTACCAAGCCCCTGATCGCGCGCCGTCCGCGCCACCGCATCCAGAAGTGCGGTACCGACACCCTGCCCGCGCGCTTCTGGAGCAACGAAGATACCATCCATCAACAAAACGTCATCGACAAGGGCGCGCTCAAGCAATTGCAGCAATATGCCACGCCATAGCCCACCCCACGATCCATAAATGGCGCAAAGGTCTTCAAGCGTTCCGCCGACAAAGGCACCTTTTGGTGTCTTGAACCCGGCAACACCCAGCAACCTGCCATCACTGTCTATTGCGCAGATCGCGTGATCGGACCTGATGACACGCCGGACAAATGCCAGTGCCTTGTCTTCCGGGGCCATAAGTTTTGAAAGCTTCTGCCGGAAGGCCTCCCAGAACAAAGAACAGGCCTGTTCCTTGTGCTGCTCTGCCAACCCCGACTGGATGATAAATCCCTGACGATCCATATCTTTTATTCCGACACACTGGCACGTGGGCAAATGATCTTGCCACTTTTGCGCTGTTCAAACAAATGGGCGATCCAGCCCGACGCATTGCCTTTCCGGTCAACATTGCGGGAACACCACACCGTTGGGATCATCCAGCAGGAAAGCTGCACCGTCATGGTGCGCAATGGTAAGCTGTGATCCGGATCAAGTCCAAGAACTGTTACAAAACTTGACGGCGGCGATTTGTCTGCGCATAGTCGCGTCATCTCCGGGGGGGCCGATCGTGAATCGGCTGAGAGGTTCGGTGTTGCCGAACGACCCTTTGAACCTGAACCGGTTAAGACCGGCGTAGGAAGGATCGTATGCGCAATACAGCACAAGCGCCCCAGACAGCGCAAAATCTCACCAAATTTGATGTCGCCCTGCGTGGCGGAAGCGTTGCCTTTAACGGCACGGACATCTTCCATGACCTTGACCTGACATTGCGCGCAGGCAGCTTTACCTGTTTGCTGGGGCCAAGTGGTGTCGGGAAAAGCACGCTTCTGCGTTATTTTGCCGGGCTGGTCGAAGGTGATGTTAGCGGTACCATCACGTGCTCTGACAACACCCCGCTTGCCGGGCGTGTCGCCTATATGGCGCAGCAGGACCTGCTTTTGCCATGGCGCAGCGTTCTTGAAAATGTGGTCCTGGGCGCGGTTTTGCGCGGTGAGAAGCCCGAACATGACAAAGCCTCACAATTGATTACCGAGGTCGGCCTGGCTGAGGCCGCCCATCTTCGCCCGGCTGAGCTATCGGGCGGCATGAAACAGCGCGCTGCCCTTGCCCGCACCCTGATGGAAGACCGTCCGGTTGTGTTAATGGACGAACCGTTTTCCGCGCTTGATCCGCTCAATCGTCTGCGCCTGCAGGAACTGGCCGCACGGGTTCTGCGCGGCAAAACGGTCTTGCTTGTGACCCACGATCCGCTTGAAGCGCTGCGTCTGGGCGATCATGTCCATGTTCTGTCTGGCAGCCCGGCACGCTTGCAAGACGCTATCACGCCCAAGGGCCAAAGCCCGCGCAACATCGCCGATCCGGGAATTCTGGCACAACAGGCCGAACTCCTTGGCCAGCTTGGCGCTGATCTGTCGGGGGGTACGGCATGAGCAAGCAAAACAATCCTCATACAAATAGAAAAGCACTGTCGGAGCGCCGCTGGCTGGTCCTGGCCCGGCCGCTGATCATTATCGTTGCCCTGATCATCACCTGGCAGATGCTGGTGATTGTGACCGGTGCGCCGAAATACATGCTGCCGACGCCCGCCGATGTCTGGGCCACGTTGATCGCGCGCCATGATGTGCTGTTCGATCATGCGCAATATACCATTGCTGAAACCGTGATCGGTCTGTTTGCCGGCGCAGCCCTTGGCACGCTGGCCGCCATTCCGATGGCGTTGTTTTCGCCGGTGCGTTTCTGGTTGATGCCGATCCTTCTGGTATCGCAGGCCATTCCGTTCTTTGCCCTGGCGCCGCTTCTGGTGCTGTGGTTGGGCTTTGGTCTGGCGTCCAAAATCGCCATGGCCGCATTGATCATCTTCTTCCCGGTCACCGTCGCCTTTTTCGATGGCCTGTCACGCACCGAAACCGGTTGGCTTGATCTGGCACGTACCATGGGGGCCAGTCGTTGGCGGCTTTTGACCCATATTCGATTGCCCGCCGCCCTGCCCGCCTTTGCATCGGGTTTCCGCGTTGCCACCGCCGTTGCTCCGATCGGGGCGGTGATTGGCGAATGGGTCGGGTCCAGTCACGGGCTGGGTTATCTGATGCTGCATGCCAATGCGCGGGTTCAGATCGATATGGTTTTTGCCTGTCTTCTGATCCTGTGCGCGTTTTCGATCACGCAATATTTCATTGTTGATCGCGTGCTGCGCGCAGCCCTGCCATGGCAACCCGACAGTCTGAAACCTGCACGATAAAATGATTAACGCCACCTGATGGGCGGCAAAAACATTCATCATACAATTAACGCACGGCGCACAAATACGGAGGTTCTTCCATGTCTCGCCTGAAATCCATGATTACCGCGGCCACCCTTGGTGCTGCTCTTCTGGGCGCATCCAGCACGGCCTTTGCGGCGGACAAGCTGGTCATTCTTCTTGATTGGTTTGTGAACCCCGATCACGCACCGCTGATCGTTGCCAAGGAAAAGGGCTTCTTTGCCAATCATGATCTGGAGGTCGAGCTGATCGAACCATCCGATCCGTCCGCCCCGCCGCGTCTTGTTGCCGCCGGTCAGGGGGATGTCGCGGTGAACTATCAGCCGCAGCTCCATGTTCAGGCGGCCGAAGGTCTGCCGTTGACCCGTATCGGCACCCTTGTCGCCACCCCGCTTAACAGCCTGATTGTCCTTAAAGACGGTCCGATCAAGGAAATCGCCGATCTCAAGGGCAAGAAAATCGGCTATTCCCTGGCGGGATTTGAGGATGCGCTTCTTGGCACCATGCTGGGTAACCAT
Organism: Thalassospira sp. MCCC 1A01148; assembly: GCF_001613795.1. Taxonomy (GTDB): domain Bacteria; phylum Pseudomonadota; class Alphaproteobacteria; order Rhodospirillales; family Thalassospiraceae; genus Thalassospira. The sequence goes on along the minus strand of NZ_LPVZ01000013.1, from coordinate 68,958 downwards.
GGTGTTTCAATGGATGATGTTGAGCTGATCAATGTGAACTTCTCGCTTTCGCCGTCGCTTTATTCCGGTCAGGTCGATGCGATCATTGGCGGCTATCGCAATTTCGAGCTCAACCAGATGGAAATCGAAGGCAAGCCGGGCAAGGCATTTTATGTCGAGGAAGAAGGCGTTCCGCCCTATGACGAACTGATCCTCACGGTGCGCAACGACAAGGTCGATGACCCGCGTTATGCCCGCATGCTGGCTGCCCTTGAAGAAGGTGTACAGTACCTGATCAACCATCCCGATGACAGCTGGCAGGCCTTTATTTCCGCCTATCCGAACCTTGATGATGAACTCAACATCAAGGCATGGGCCGATACCCTGCCGCGCTTTGCACTGCGACCGGCAGCCCTTGATAAGTCGCGCTATGCCCGGTTTGCCGATTACATGGTCAAACAGGGCCTGATCGAAGAAAGCCCGGCGCTTGAGACCTATGCGACCGTAATCGAATAAAATTCAGTCCCCCCTGCTTTCGCAACCTGTGTCCCAGTCGTTGCGAAAGCATTGGTCTGCCCCCCGCATGGGCAGACCACCAAGAAAGGTCGGAATGTGCCCCGCATTCCGGCCTTTCCCTTGCGCCGGTTGAATTGCCCGTTACCTTATAATGGGTCGTATCAAGACAATCAGGGCGGTTACGCCAAAACCGGAGCAGGACATCAAAGTGCAGCAAAAAACAAAACCCGCCCATCATACCGATACCGGCTTTGAAAACCGTCACCCCCTGCCCGATCCGGTCAAACGGTCGTTTTGGCGCTTTTTGCGCAGACGCTATTTTGGTGATGACGATTGGCCCAAGGCCAAACATCAGATCGGCAAAATCCCGACCGAAACACCCGACCATGACGCCATCCACAATCCGGATCCGAGCCGCCTTCAGGTCACCTGGGTCGGCCATGCCACGGTCTTGGTACAATATGGCGGGCTGAACATCCTGACAGATCCGGTCTTTTCCAAACGTGCATCGCCCTTCAAGCGCCTTGGACCGAAACGCTATACCCAACCGGGTCTTGCCATTGAACAGTTACCCAAGCTTGATGTGGTAGTGCTTTCACATAACCACTATGACCATTTCGATCTTGCCAGCCTGACGCAGCTTGGCAACGAGCCGCGCTATGTCTTGCCGCTAAAAAACGGTCCGCTTCTGGAAAAGGCCGGCATTCGCGCGGATCGCTATGTCGAGCTTGATTGGGATGAAAGCCATCATCACGATGATCTGAAAATCACCCATGTACCATCAAACCACTGGTCAAGCCGCACTACCAAGGACCGCAAGGAAATGCTGTGGGGCGGTTATGTTCTTGAATTCGCTGACGGCTACCGGTTCTATTTTGTTGGCGACACCGGCTGGAACGAAGCCCTGTTTACCGAAATGGGCGCAATCCATGGCGGGATTGATTTCGGCTTGATCCCCATCGGGGCCTATGACCCGCGCGACTTCATGCGCAATTCGCACTGCAATCCCGAAGAAGCCATTCAGATCATGCAGAAAATGCGCGTCAAACAGGCACTTGCCATTCACTGGGGCACTTTCGTGCTGACGGCCGAACCGGTGGACGAGCCGCCCGTCCGATTGGCATCCGCACGCAAAAGCAACGGCATTGCAGATGGCGATTTCATTGCCCCGCCAATCGGCGCCACCCGTTCCTTTGATGGCAAAGCCGCGGCCGCATCGACAACCGCGCAAAAGGTCGAGCATACGGCGTCCGGCTCATAGCTGCCCATTCAAGTTCGGTTTGGTGGTTTTTCAAGCTGCGTGCTAAGCATCAATGATTGCGTCACAAAACCGTAACATTGATTGCCCCACAATGAGTCTGACTGTCTTTCTTGCCGTAATGGGTGCTGCCCTGATGCATGCCGTGTGGAATGCATTGGTCAAGGGCGGCTCGGACAAACTGATGAACATGACGGCAATCGTGCTGGGTCATACGCCGATTGTTCTGATCCTGTTGCCGTTTGTTGACCTTCCGGCACCGGAAAGCTGGCCGTATTTGATCGGCTCCATCGGGCTTCATATTGGCTATCAGCTGTTTCTGATCCTGGCGTATCGTTTGGGCGATCTGAGCCAGGTTTATCCGATTGCGCGCGGATCTTCGCCGTTGATTGTCGCGGCTGTTTCGGTCCTGATCATGGGGGTTACCCTGCATGTCAGTGAATGGCTTGCGATTGTTGTCATCGGGGTTGGCATCATCAGCATGTGCATCACCCGTCAAGCCGATGGCCTGCGTAACCGCAACGCTGCCCTTGCTGCCATTATCACCGGTTGTTTCATCAGCAGCTATTCACTGGTCGATGGCACAGGTGCAAGGCTGGCAGGAACCGCTCTTGGCTATTACAGCTATCAGACCATCGGAAATATCGTCATCTTTGCTGTAATCGTGACCTTTATGCGACGCCGCATGCTGGTCGATATTGCGCAAAGGGGCAAAAAGGTCTTTGTCGTTGGCGGCACCGCATCCTTTGCCGCCTATGCCACGGTCATGTGGGCATTTACACAGGCCCCGATCCCGCTTGTCGTCGCCTTGCGTGAAACGGGCATTGTCTTTGCCCTTTTGATCGGCGTGTTCTTCATGGGCGAGAAGCTTAATCTTGTGAAGCTGTCCTCGACCATGATGACACTGGGCGGGGCGATTATCCTGCGCCTGGCGCGCAGCCTTTAACCACCCCGACCCGATTTCAGTTTCAGGACACGTGATCAGACCCGTGTCCGCGGAACACGGCGGGTGCCATCCTCGAACCGGTTAAGCTCCATACCCTCAAGCGTGATGGATGGTTCGCCGGTGGTGATCCAGTCTGCCAGCACCTTGCCAACGACGGGCCCCATGGCAAATCCATGGCCAGAAAAGCCCGACGCGACAAAGAAATGCTTGGGATTGTCGAACTGATCAATCACCGGCACGGCATCCGGGGTGACATCGATATCGCCCGCCCATGTGTCGGCAATGCCCACTTTCTTTATCTGCGGCAGCACCTTTTGCAGATTGCGCATGGCGTTTTTCACACGCACCTCATAGGGTTCCGCCTGATTGGTGCGCCGCCCGATCATCGGTTGTTTTGAGGCGTCCGACCCAGGAACACGATCGACCAGATCATCAAAGAACCGCTTGTTGAAGTGGAACTTGAAGGTCGCCCAGTTATCAAACAGACCCGGCATGAAGTCGCGGGCGAATTTCAAACGGCCCATGGTCAAATCAATGTCGGTCATGAATTCATCGGCGATGTTCATCGACCCATCTGCACGCTGACGAAACGCCAGCCCGGCGGCCAAAGTCCCGGCGGCTGAGATATCCGGCACCGGGGTGGTGCGAATAACCGTCCCGCGCGTGGTTTGTTGCGGCAGGCGTCTGCCGAACTTGGCAACGAATTTATGCGTCGCAGCCCCGGCTGCACAGATCACGTATTTGCATTTGACCTCGCCCTGTTCGGAAACGACAGAACTGATCGCGCCTGCTTCGGTCTCGATCGACAGTGCGCCGCATCCCTCGGCGATTACTGCGCCCATCTCACTTGCACGTTTGGCAATGGCGGGTGCGGCCTTTTTCGGTTCGGCCTGTCCATCAGACGGAGTGTAAATACCGCCAACACCCGGCGTCGTGATGCCGGGAATCATTTTCGCGACACCCTTGGGGTCAAGGACCCGGGTTTCGATGCCAAAATGTTTGGTGTCGTCGAGCCAGCCTTCAAACTGAGACATTTCCTTGTCATCGCGCGCGACGAACAAAACCCCGCCCTGACGCCATTCCAGATCGGCATTCAGTTCCTTTTCAAGGCCTTGCCAGATCTTGTTGCCTTCCATCATCAGCGGCAGTTCAAGCGGATCACGCCCCTGCTGGCGGACAAAACCCCAAGCACGACCCGATTGATGTGATGCAATCGTGTCTTTTTCCAGAAGGACGACTTTCATTCCCGCCTTGGTCAGGTAATAGGCGCAAGATGACCCATGAATGCCGCCGCCGATCACAACGACGTCGCATTCTTTGGGCAGGGTGATTTTCGGGTAATTCGTCATGTGGGGGCCTAAAATCAAGATTGGTGGCAATTCAATTTGGTGTGTGGCGTGAACCACGTTATGTTGCGCGGCAATAAATCTCAACCAAATCAGGTGCCACCATGTCTGATCATGCAAAAAAACAGTCCCCCGCCACCGTAAGTGCACAGGCGCTTGGCTGGGTCGATGAAGCTACCAAGTCCGTCACACCGCCGCTTTATCCTTCAACCACGTTCGAACGTAATACGGATCTGAGCTATCATGACGGACGCTGCTATACGCGCGCAGACAACCCGACCTATGATCAGGCCTGCGCAGTTCTGAATGAACTCGAAGGCGGTTCCGAAACCCGCCTGTTTGCATCGGGCATGGCCGCAGCGGTTGCTGTTTTGCATGCGCTTAACCCGGGCGATCATGTTGTCGCGCCCAAGGTAATGTATTGGGCGCTTCGCGCCTTCATGCTCGATAGTGGCGTACGTGCAGGCCTCAGTTTTGATTTCGTTGATAACGCCGACATCGCCGATTGGGACAAGCACATTGTTGCCGGTAAAACCAAGCTGGTCTGGCTTGAAACCCCGGCCAACCCGGACTGGCAGATCACTGATATTGCCGCCGTTGCCAAGCTGGCCCATGCCGCAGGCGCAGTTGTTGCCGTTGATAATACGGTTGCCACCCCGCTTCTGACGCGCCCGATTGAATTTGGCGCCGATATCGTTATGCACTCGGCGACAAAATATCTGAATGGCCACAGTGACGTACTTGCGGGATCGCTGACCACAGCCTCGGATAGCGAATTCTGGCAGCGTGTTTGTAAACAGCATGCATCCGGTGGTTCGGTTCTGGGCGTGTTTGAAACGTGGCTGTTGCTGCGTGGCATGCGCACACTTTCCATCCGCGTCGAACGCGCCAGTGCCAATGCCATGGCGATTGCCAAACATTTCGAAAACCACCCGGAAATCGAACAGGTCCAGTACCCTGGCCTTGAAAGCCATCTTGGTCACGACATCGCCAAAAAGCAGATGCAAGGTGGCTTTGGCGGTATGCTGTCGCTGCGCGTCAAGGGCGGTGAAAAGCGTGCGGTTGAATTCCACAACCAATGCAAACTGTTTAAACGCGCCACATCGCTTGGCGGGGTTGAAAGCCTGATCGAACATCGTTCCTCGGTCGAAGGACCGACCAGTCCCGTCCCGGCAGACCTTTTGCGCTTGTCGGTGGGGATTGAAGATTGCGACGATCTTGTTAACGACCTTGAAACGTCACTGCGCTTAAGCAAATAGGCAGCACAGGTTTTCAATCTGGAAACAAACAAGCAATGCCCAAGTCGGTGCCAGGACATAACAAACGCAAGACACATGCACGCAGCTTTACGCGTGCGGCTTCTGCGCTGGTTTTGGCATCGACTGTTATCGCCGCCATCATCACCAAACAGTCTTCAGCGCATGACACTGAAAATGCCAATGGTGGACTTACCGATGTCAATGCCCTGCCCCCGGCTCCGGGCCTGATTTTTGACGTGCAGGCGGGCGAATACATCCTGTTTGATGCATTGGTCGACCGCCTTGCCGAGCGCAAATACGTTCTGATCGGCGAAAAGCACGACAATCCCATCCATCACCATCATCAGGCCCAACTGGTCGACGCGCTGAGCAAAGAAGACAAACGCGAACGTGCCATAGTCTGGGAGATGTTTACCCGTGACCAGCAAACATCCCTTGACCACAATTGGCAGGATTTACCGATTTCGGAACTGGGACCGGCCATGGCGTGGGAAGACCGGGGCTGGCCGTCATGGCATGATTATGCGCCGATTGCGCAGGCCGCACGCGACAATGGTTTGATGATGGTGGCTGGCAACCTGCCCGACGCCATCCTGCGCCCGATGATCACCAAGGGGAATTCCGCCATACCAGATGAACTGGCGACCCAGCTTGATCTTCCCGCCATCCCGACCGGGGTTCTGGAACGGTTTAACGTCGAAATTGCCGAAGGGCATTGCAATATGCTGCCCGAGAGCATGCTGGGCGGCTTTTCCGCCGTGCAGTTTGCCCGTGACGCATCACTTGCGCAGGCCATGAGCAAGACGGCAAACATTGACGGTATTGATGGGGCATTCCTGATTGCCGGGGCCATGCATGTCCGTCAGACCATCGCCGTCCCGTGGCATCTGCGCCGCTATGAACCGGAGCTGCCGGAGGCCGAGATTGCTGTGGTCAGCCTGATCGAGGCGGATGATCCGGGCCCGGAACCATCACAGATCGAAGATTACGCCATGCGGTTTGGTGCATCGGATGATATCGATTTCATGTGGTTTACCACTGATATTGAACGCAGTGACCCCTGCGATCAGATGCGCTCAGAGCAATAAGCTCACCCTTGGCTATTTACCAAACCCTATTTGATCTTGCGCGGCAGCCAGTCTGTTGTCGCAACCGGCTTGCCCTTGTGTGATCGCATGACACGCGGGCGCACGACCTCCTTTGCCTCTGGCGTGGTCGCGCTTTTGCGGACCGAGGCATAGAATTCTACCAGTTCCGTGAACGGGATGACCGTCCCCACCCCTTCCTTATAGGCCTTGGTAAAGGGCGGGTGATTGCGCACGGTCATGCTGAGATGTTCGACCGTGTGGTGACCGAACTGCGACCAGATGCTTTCAAGGAAGTGAACCGTTTTCGGATCAACCGGTTTCAGGCGTACATCCGGTCGGGATTCTTCCATCACCGCATAAAGGTTCGGCTCAATCGGTCCGAATTCCTCTGCGACAAAAATGGCGGGCATCAACATGTTGCCGTGATAGTTTGCGCCATAATACGCCTGCGCCAGATACAGCAGACGATGCAGTTTTTGCGGCTGCAGGTATTCGTTGTCATTGAGTGCGAGGTCAATGAACCTGAATGCGGCTTCAAATACCGTATTAAGAACCGGCTTGTTCTTCATGCTGGGCCCGATGGTCGTGCAAAATGATCATGTCGTTTGTTTGGGGATCATAAAGTCTATGGCGGGCACCAACAAGCACCACCGGCAGGTTTTTCAATTTTCGGGAATATACCGCATCTGATCAGGTTTTGGTCGCGTATGCCTGCTGCCCACGAGGGCCGCGAACAGCCCCCTAGACCGTCGCATCCAGATGCGTACCGCGTACACCAACCCCGTGCGTCACGGCATTGACCACCTGATAAAAGGACGTTCCGCTGTTGACCGAAAGATCAAACGGGATCGACGGATCAAGCAAGCTTGCGAAATCAATTTCGCTTTCCAAATCGACCGCGCCTTCGCGATCACTGGCACGGCGCGCGGCTGACAGATTGCGCTGCTCGGTGCGCTGATCACTTTTTTCGCCACTATTGCCCTGTCCTGACTGGCGTTTGTCTTTGCCATCGACATAAGCATTGAACAATATGCCGTCGTCATCAGGGTCATAGGTATAGTTCTGAGAGGACGCCTCAACCTGGCTATCACGATCCACTGTTGCCAGTCCGCGCGCACCAGCAGGCGCAAGTCGGCCATATTGGCCAACCTGTGAAACTGTCTGTGCGTTATGGACCGGTGCGATCATTTTCCTCTGCCCTAGCGTAAAGCGGACTGTCGAGCAAACCTAATTCAACTCATGCATTATACATGAATATATAGTGATACGGCAGGAAATTCGCAATTCCTGCCGTTCACCTCAGTTTCCAAGCGTCTTAATCGCCTTCGAATTCGACCAAGTGGAACTCTTCAACACCGCGATCACGGATTTTCTGTGCGCCGCCAAGGTCGGGCAAATCAATGATAAAGGCACAGCCTGCGACCTCTGCGCCGATCTTTTCAACCAAATCAATCGCGGCCAGTGCCGTACCGCCCGTCGCAATCAGGTCATCCATGATCAAAACGCGACTACCGGGTTTAACCGCATCCTTGTGGATCTCGATCACGTCGGAACCGTATTCAAGTTCATATTCGACACCGACTGTCTCGGCGGGAAGTTTGCCCTGTTTACGGATGGTGACAAACCCGACACCCAGGGCAACAGCAACCGCCGGGCCGATGACAAAGCCACGGGCTTCAATACCCGCGATCATGTCGATCTTCTTGTCCTGAAATTCGGCGGCAAAACTGTCGATCACTTCGCTCAGACCATAGGGGTCCTCAAACAGCGTCGTGATATCCCGAAACATAATGCCCTTTTTCGGGTAATCGGGAATGGTACGGATCAACGACTTGATCGACATGGGGTACTCCGGCCAGATATCAGGAAATGATCAAATGCAGATCACCAGCCGTGAAAATCACAGCCAGATCACATACGGCGACCCTGAGGGTCTGAAACAGACCCTAGATGCCTGAAACCGACCGGATTGGCAAGGCACATCCGGTGGAGCGTGCCTTGACGCAGCGGTTTGTCGGAATGGAAACCTGATCCTCAGGCCGCATGTGGCACTGAGGTGCCCGGTGCTGTGCGCGTGGCGGGCGTTGCGGCCGCAACGAAGTCGTTGGCTAGCTTCTTGCTGATTTCCGCGCGCGTGCCCCGTGGCAGGCCGGTTTGGGCGGCCTGACGGTTGCCCCACACTGCCCGATAAAGGCGATAGTCATGATCATTGATCTGACCGAATACTTTTTCGACTTCCATCAGAGTCTGGACGTAACTCTTTTTCATGTCAGCCATCCTGTTGCTCGTTGGGGTTTCAACGGTTTTGCCCGTCGAAATTCGGCGCACCTTTTTGGGGATGCGTCATTTACAGCAGCCATATAGTCCGATCTTCATGGCCTCTCAACTGCAGCACGGTGACAAGATCGGGAAGAATTTGTGACAGCGCGCCCAATTCTTCCAAACGCCTCGCAAAAGCCTTCGCTGATATTAGAAGATTTGTGCCAGTTTGCCTGATGATGGGCACATGAAAACGGCCTGCCTTCAAAATCGAAGACAGGCCGTAAAAATTTTCAGATTTGCGCGGACGCGACCGCTCAAAACCTAGTTAAGCTTTCTGGCCGTTTCTGCCTGTTTGGCTTCTTCATCAATCTGCTTTTGCAGGGCATCACCATACTCCCCATAGATCCGTCCCTCCAAGGACAGCTCCAGAAAGCGGATATAGTCGTTCTGATCAGTGATCTTGGCACGTGCCACTTCGATCACGTCAAACGGGCTTGCCGCATCAAGATCATATTTCCGGATCAGCACCAGCATTTCTGCGGTGATCTGATCAAGCTTCTTGCGGGTGTCGCTGTAGGAAAGCGTCATCGGACAATCCTGTAAATCAGATGTGTTTTCTGGCCTGCTTATGCCTGCTTGACGCATGGCTGGCAAGCCCCGCGCCAATCAAAACATCCCTGCGCGTATTGCGAACTGTATAGATTCAATTCAAACCACTTGAGGCAAATCAAAGCACTTTCTGCGCGAACATGCATGTTTCATCCACCCATAATCTGGATCGTTGAACCCTGCTTCATCGGGTTCCTTGAAGTCTTCGTCACCGGGGAATAACCATGTCAATTCTGTCCGCTTTCAACGCCATGAGCATCCGAAAACGCTTTATGTGGGCGTCTGCATTTGGCGTCTCGTCCACGGTGATCATTGCGCTTTTGATGATGACAATCGTCGAAGAAAAAGCGATGGATCAGAAGCTTCATCAGCTCAGCGAGAACGAACTGACATCCCTGCACGCGCTCATTGTCAATGTCATGGCTGCGCGCCCGGAAGATGTTGATGACATCGGCATTCAGGTTTTCAACAACTGGTTTGACAGCCGCAATGGTGATTATCCGGGCGAACTTTGGTCGGCATGGGGGCCAACGACACTTTCCTATATGGAAGAATTTGGTGACAAGCCGCTTAAAACCCCGCGCGACGAGATTGATATCGAAGCCATCGAAACCGGCCAGATGATCGGACGCTACACCGACAACGGCACCTATCGCCTTTCGATGCCGATTGTTCTGGGTGAAACCAGTGGCGCGGATCGCGAAGTATGTTTCAGTTGTCATGGCGCGATGGAAGCCGATACCGGTGACGTGATTGCTGTTCTGTCGTCAAGCCTGTCGGTCGCCCCGGAACAGGAAAAGACCAACCGTATTCTGATCGGCATTATTCTGGGTGGGCTGGCCATTGCAGTTGCCACCATCCTTGGCATGCGAATTTTGCTGTCGCGCATTGTCACAGGGCCGCTTTCCGACCTTGGTCACGACATGAATGCGCTTGCCGAAGGCAATACCAACTTTGAAATCAACACCCTGTCGCGCCGCGACGAAATCGGTGAAATGGCAAAATCGGTGGATGTTTTCCGCACCAACGCCATTGCCAAAAAGCAAATGGAAGCCGAACAGGAAGTTGAATCCCGACGCCGGGAAGAGCGCATGCAAAGCCTTGAACGCCATATTGGCAGCTTTGAAGGGGTGATCGCGCAGATTGTCGGCGCGGTTTCGACATCAGCCGAACGCATGCAAACCACCGCACGCGGGCTTGTTGAGTCCGCAGATCGCGCAAGCAAAAGCGCAACCACGGTTGCCGCCGCCTCAGAAGAAGCCACTGTAAATGTGCGTACCGTAGCAGACGCCGCCGATCACCTGTCTGAATCCATTTCCCAGATTGGCGAACAGGCCCAGCAATCCACCCAGATTGCCGCCGAAGCATCCCGCGAAGCTGCACAATCCTCTGACACCGTGCAGGGCCTTTCCGAAGTCGCCAACCGAATTGGTGAAATTGTTGAATTGATCAGCGACATTGCCGGTCAAACCAACCTTCTCGCACTCAACGCGACGATTGAGGCGGCCCGCGCTGGTGAAGCCGGCAAAGGATTTGCCGTCGTCGCGGCAGAAGTCAAAAACCTCGCCAACCAGACGGCGCGCGCGACCAACGAAATCGCCGAACAAATCACGGCAATTCAGGAAGAAACCGGTAAAACGGTCAACTCCATTGGCGACATCTCGGACGTGATCAGCCGCATTACCGAAATGGTCAACACTATCTCGGCTGCTGTCGGAGAACAGTCTGATGCGACCGGCGAAATTGCCCAGAATGTTGAACAGGCCGCCATCGGCACGCAGGAAGTCAGCAGCAACATTGAACGGGTAAGCAATACCGTGGCCGATACCGATCAGGCCGCCCACCTTGTTCTTGATGTTGCTGAAGAACTCGGAACGCTTTCAAATGACCTGCGCGCACAGGTCGATCAGTTCCTTACCGATATTCGAAGCAGCTGACGCAACACATAGACCAAAACAAAGACCGAAATCGCGATCAAACACCCCGGCGGCAAAACAGTTGTTTTGCCGCCGGTCTTGTATTTGCAGGTCGAGATAAAAAATGAAGCCCTATAGCTTTATGGCTACAGATCGCTGTAAGTGTCCGCATTCAAGACATTTGATTACGTGGCAATTGAACAAAATTAGCTTCAAAACAACTGATAACATGCCTATTCTTACGTAAAAAATAATACGATTACGTCTAATATTTGGTAGTTCTACTGCTACAAGCGCCGTTTTGGCGCCCCGGGGGATTGTGGGGACAATGTCGTTTACGACGATTTTAGGCATTATGGTCGGCCTTGGCCTGTTTATTGGGTCAATCTTTATCTCGACTGATAACTATCTGGTATTCTTAAGCCTTTCGAGCGCGCTGATGGTGGTTGGTGGCACTCTGGCTGCAACCTTTATCGCCTATGAGGCGCGCTATGTGCTGCTTGCACTCAAACTGATTTTCAAGATTTTTCGTGCCCCGCAAATGGGCCGTGGCCAGCTGACTGGCGAGGTTGGCCGTGTGGTTAAATGGGGCTATCTGCTGCAGAAAAAGGGCATCAACGCCTTGGAACAGGAAGCCGAACGGGTTGGCAAGGACGAACCGTTTCTTGGCTGGGCGATGGAAGTCATCATAACCGGCTATGACGGCGAGGAAACCGCCGAAATGCTTCATAATGCCATCGACAATGCCTTTAGCCGCAACCTTGTCCCGGTCGCTATCCTCAAGAGTATGGCTGCTGCTGCACCTGCCTTCGGGATGATCGGTACGCTTGTCGGGCTTGTCATCATGCTTGATAAAATGGCGGATGACCCGACGTCCCTTGGTGCCGGTCTTGCCATCGCGCTGATCACCACCCTTTACGGAATTGTCGCGGCCCGGTTCTTTTTCCTGCCCGCAGCCAGCAAAATCCAGCAGCGTGAAGAAATCATGCGTTTTCGCAATTACCTGATTGCCGAAGGCTTGATCATGCTAGCCGACCGCAAAGGCCCGCGCGCCATTCAGGACCGGATGAATTCCTTCCTCGATCCGGCAATTCACTTTAATATCGATAAATCTTCGAAATAAGGGATATCCGAAATGGCCCGCGGCAAAAGACGCATGCAGCACATAGAGGAAGAACCAGTCAACGAAGATTGGCTTGCGACCTATGCCGATGCCATCACGCTTTTGATGGCCTTCTTTGTCATGCTGGTCAGCTTTTCCAAAGTTGAAATCCCGATCTTCGAAAAGGTACAGGCCGGTATTGCGGAAGAAATCGGCAAGCGCGAAGTCGTTCGCCCTACCCAGGTACTTGAAACCGATCTGCGTGATGTCGTTTTCAACATGGCAATGGACAGCGCGGTCAGTGTTTCGACCGACGACGAAGGCATTTTGATGGAAATGGGCAGCGGGTCCTTCTTCCAACCCGGCTCTGCGAACCTCACCAACGATGCGGTTCTGTTCCTCAAGGATGTGGGTGATCTGCTACAGGAGCCCCGCTATCTTGGTTTTCAGGTCGAAGTCGCCGGTCATACCGATGACAGCCCAATCGGCTCCCCGCGCTTTCCGACAAACTGGGACCTTGCCGCTGGTCGGGCCATTGCTGTTGTCCGCTTCTTTGGTGCCCTTGGTGTTGATCCCGACAGCAAGCGCATGCGTGCGATCTCCTATGGTGATACCAAACCAAAACTGCCCAACCGCGATGATTTCGGAAACCCAATCCCCGAAAACCGTCAAGCCAACCGCCGGATCGAAATTCGCATCTTCCCGAAGTATTCACGCGTGTTCTAATCTCGGCCCCAATGCGTTGCCATAACTCTATAACTTGACCGCAAAACCGCGCAGCAATACCATTTCCGGGTGCGCAACCAGGAAATATGTTCTCCTGCTGGTTTTCTCCGGGCTCAGTCTTCTTTCCTTTTGGCTCGGTCAGACGCCCAAGTGGTTTGCGCTGACACGACAAACAGGAAGGTAGCAAAATGAAACTGCCCCGAATTCTTCAAACGCTTGCCGCCGTGATGGCCCTGCCCTGCGCTGCTGTTGCGCAGACCTCGGAAACGGCTGATCGCCCCAACATCCTTGTCATCTGGGGTGACGATATCGGCATGTGGAATATCAGCGCCTATCACCGCGGCATGATGGGGGGCAGCACCCCCAACATCGACCGTATCGCCAATGACGGCATGCTGTTCATGGATCACTACGCGCAGGCATCCTGCACGGCTGGTCGGGCGGCATTCCTGACAGGTCAATATCCGATGCGTCTCGGACTAAGCACCGTTGGTATTCCAGGATCCCCCATTGGCTTGCAGGAAGAAGACCCTACCCTTGCAGAAATGCTAAAAGAACACGGCTATGCCAACGGACAATTCGGCAAGAACCACCTTGGCGACCGGGACGAACACCTGCCGACCAACCACGGGTTCGACGAATTCTATGGCATTTTGTATCACCTCAATGCCGGGGAATATGTGGAACAATATGACTATCCCACCGGCAGCAAAGTCGCCGAACAAATAGCCCAACGTGGCGTTATCCATTCCGTGCATCAGGAAGACGGTTCGCAGGCGATTGAAGACCTTGGTGATTTCGGGCGCGAACGCCAAAGGACACTTGATCAGGAAGTCCTTGAGAAATCAAAACGCTTCATCCGCGATGCTGTCTCAGAGGACAAACCGTTCTTTGTCTGGCACAACACCACGCGCATGCATTACCGAACCAACCTGAGCGACGAATATGAAGGTGTCACCGGTTACGGCCTTTATGCTGATGGCATGAAGGAACTTGATGACGATGTTGGCGAACTTCTTGACCTTCTTGATGAACTTGGTGTGGCAGACAACACCATGGTCATGTTCTCGACCGATAATGGGGCCGCGTCCAACAGCTGGCCGGATGGCGGCAACCAGCCGTTCCGCGGTGAAAAAGGTGTTGGCGGTTATGAAGGCGGGTTCAGGGTTCCAATGGCAGTCAAATGGCCCGGCGTTGTGCCCCCCGGCACCACTACCGGCGAATTCATGACCATGGAAGACTGGGTACCAACCATCATGTCGCAGTTGGGTGAGAAGGATCTCAAGGAAAAGCTGCTTGATGGTCACAAGATTGGAGATCGCAAATACCGTGTCCATCTGGACGGTTATGATCAAACCGATATTCTGACCCAGGATGGCCCAACCAAACGCAAGGAGTTCTTCTATTTCACGGAAACGAAGTTCCACGGCTTGCGCTATGGCGATTGGAAATTCCTGTTTACCGAACAGGACCAATGGTTCAATGGGGTTACCAACAACCTGACCACGCCATTGATCACCAACCTGAAACTTGATCCGTTCGAACGGTTCCACGACGCACGCGGTTTTGATGAATGGCAGGAAAACCGTTCATGGACCCTTGCGCCGGCCATTGGTGTGGTAAACAAGTTCTTCCAGTCGTTTGAGGAATATCCCCCACGTCAGGCCAGCTTCACGGTCGATGTTGATGAAATTGTCCAGGACATGCAAAGGGGCAATTCGCGCTAAAAACAAAGCGTCCCCGAAAACCAACCCTTCGGGGACGCGTTCTTATCTTGCTTCCACACAAGTCGCCTATTCGATCTGCAGCACCATTTCATCACGCGCCGCAAAGGCGCCTGACCAGGTGGCGCGTGCCTTTTGTTCAATGACGGTCATTGTCGCATCGTCATGGTCCGGGTCATGATGGAAAAGTGCCAACTGTCTGGCATTGGCGGCCCGGCAAAGCCGAATGCCTTCCTGCCATGTCGAATGCCCCCACCCGACTTTCTGCGGGAATTCCTCGTCAGTGTAGGTACTGTCATAGATCACCAGATCAGCATCCTTGATAAAATCAAGAATGACCTGATCGGGTTTGCCAAGTTCATGTTCGGTATCGGTGACATAACAAACTGAATGGCCACCATATTCCACGCGAAACGCTGTCGCCCCATTGGGATGACGCAGTGGTGCAGTCTTGATCAAGATATCCGCCGCCGGGCGGAGTTCGTCACCGACATTGAAATCCTCGAATGTCAGCTTTGATTTCATGGCCGAAAGTGGCACAGGGAAAGTCGGGTCTGCCATCTGGGCCGAAAACACCCGTTCCACACCCCCCTGATTGGTCAGATGCCCCGCCATAACCCGAAAGGACGCGTTCGGGTTATAGGCCGGAACAAAGAATGGAAAGCCGTTAATGTGATCCCAATGTGTATGGGTCAGAAAGATATTGGCCTCGGTGACATTTCGCCGGATCAGGTCCTTGCCCAGATTTCGGATGCCGGTACCCGCATCAAAGATCAGAACCGTGTCGCCGACCGTCATCTCAACGCAACTGGTATTGCCACCGTAAACAACATGATCCGGTGATGGACAGGCAATGCTGCCTCGAACGCCCCAGAATTTAACCTTGATTGCCATTCACCAAATCCTGTCCAAGGATTGCCTGTTGATCGTCATACCCGGTTTTCACACTTTGAAACGATAACATCACACCACCATAAACCAATCATTGATTGCATCAGTTGCTGTCAATTCGCGTCGACCCTGGTGCCGATTGCAGCCCCCATCATCTGATCGGCACGCCCGCAATTAACCGCGACTTCACATAACCCGACCGAGTTATCGTAATGAAACGCCGTTCCTGACGGCACATCTGAAAATGTCCGGGCACCCGACAGTACATGTTTATTGATCGTGATTTTTTCATCCTTTGATCGTGCGAAAAGTCCGGTCATCAGATTGCCGTAAGGATCGACATAGATCACCTCGGCAAGTTCATCTGGCCATTCCTTTGCCGGGCCGAACCGTTGATCAAGCGGAATGCCGTGCGCGTCAAATTCCTGATTTGTTGCCAGCCACGATGCCACAGGGCCGAATATATCGCGCCCATGAAAACTTGCCGATGCACCATCGGGCATCCAGTCGATCACCTTGAGCGTCACGTTTTTCGCCCGGCGGATCACCATCTCAAACAACCCGTTATCCGGCCCGACAAAACAAACGCCATCCGCTTCGACAACAACCCCGTTGCGCGCGCTGCCCACACCGGGATCAACAACGGCCAAAACCACGTCGCCTTCCTGGAATTCGCGGCACAGCGCCGCAAGCAGGTAACTTGCCGCCTTTGGGTTTCGGTCCGGGGCATCGCACATCAGATCGCATACAGGCACATCAGGCGCATGTCGCATCACCACCGAACGCATTGTCCCGCTATATGGCCCATTCACACCAAAATCACTAAAGACAAAGATCATGGCTGATACTCAGGTCGTCGGTTGAAATTCAGATTTCCGGAAATGACAACGCCGGTGGCAACGTTTTGATCCCACCGGCGTTGTCATTAATTCGAATATGGGTCGAACAACGTGATCTGCTACTTAACTTCGCAGAATTGACCGCGTCGTTTCAGCTCCGCACAAAGCGAGTTGGCCGCACTGTCACTCAGGCCCGTGGCCATCAGACGATAATACGTACCTTTGCCCGGAATATTGGCGCGCGTGACGCCATGCTGCATCGAGGCAAGCTGCCGATAGCGCCCAGTCAGAATCTGCCAGCCACGTTCGGCCTGCGCTTCATTGCGATAAGATGCCAGATGCACCGATTTCGAACCGGTTGCAGCGGGTGCGGCTTTGGACATTTCCTCGCCGGCCTGAACCGGGCGGCTGTCCCCGGTTGCGACCCGGCGGACCGGTTCACCGGAGTTAAGCGTCATCGCCGTACCCTGTGCCGGTTCGACAATGGCGGCCTCAATCGCATCACGTTCACGTTTGAATTCATCAGGTGTGACCAGTTTCATCTGCTGCAGGTCTTCAATGCGCGCGATTTGGCGCGCAGCATCCATCAACCCTTGCGGTGCCGGTGGCGGTGTAGCGCGCTGACGCGGCTGGGCCGGCAACAACGCATCAAGAATGGCGGTGCGTTCCGCAACATGTTCCTGCACGGTGATTGCCCCGATCTGAAGCGCACGGTTTAGCTGGTTAAGACGCTGTTCGACCTGCGCACCTTCGGGCGGCGGATTATTCAAGAACGCAGATGGTGCCGGCTGGCTCATCGGCAACAGCGCACCAAGGTTGGCTGAACGGCGTGCGGAATATTCTTCGGGCGTGACAAGTCCGGTTGCCTGCAGGTTACGCAAGATGGCAAACCGCTTGGCAATCGCTTCGTCACCTGCCGACAATGCCGCCCCTGCCGGAATATCCATCGGCTTTGTCGCGCCGCTGGTCATTGTCGGAGACGGGCTTACAGGACGCCCGGCCGCAACCGCGGCGGCCCCATTGCCAAGTCCCGAAGGCCCACTGATGATTTGATCATTGATGCTAAGCGACCCTGGAAGACCACGTTCGAGCCGCGACAAATTGAACTCTGCCGCATCACGCAAGGGGCGCGGCTGTGTACCCGTCGCCGACGACATCAGGACCGTACCGGGCGGGTTCATCGCAATCAGCGTTTCATAGCCATCCTGCGCCCGATCCGGACGGTTGGTGTTTTGATAAAGGACCGATCGCCACAGCATTGCGTGACCATCCTGGGGATTCTTGCGCAATGCTTCGTCAAACAGTTTTTCCGCAGAAGCATAATCACCACTTGCCAGTTGCTGCAGACCAAGTGCGGTATAATTGTCATCTGCAAAGGACGTTGCTTCGTCCCAGAAATCCTGATCCAGCAGCGGCGCACAGGCCGACACCCATGAAACCATACCGATCACAGCAATGCTTTTGCCGATCTTCAGCCAGTTCCCGGTCCGCTTTGCAGATACCTGCATGGCGCCAATCCCCTATTCCTTAAATCCCGTTATCAGAAACCATGCTGTATTGCCGTAGAATATTCCAGCAAAACCCAGCATGAACTTCCCCCATACAGCATTGATTTTGCACCCTGCTTGCCAACAATTCGTTAAAGCATTTTCGACACTGCTTTTGACGCGGCACTTGTACTGCCATACGTATAGTTTCTATAAATAGAATAGTCTTAGAGTCTGGACCCAGACCATTAACCAGACCTTCAGAACATTATGATTTGATCAGACTTGGGTCTTCGGTGTATTCAACCGGCCAATAACGAGCCAAAAAAAACGTTCTCTCTTTCAGGGGTTTCGCGTGATTGAACCGCAGCAATATGGCCAGCAGGCCCTTCAGGAATACCTGTTGCTGGATTATGTGCAACGACTGGAGACCCGAAAATACGGGCACCGGGCGGTACATATTCACCTGTCGCGCCTAAAGCCGTTCCACCGCCGCGATTATCATATCCGCGTTGCGACCAATACCTTTGAAAGCTATGTAAAACTCTATGTCGGTCGTATTTTTGTTCTGACCAACAATGACCTGATCTTTGTCTGGAAAGACAAATCAATCGCCGATGTCGAACCGGCTGTTGATACCTTGCGCTATCTGTTCCGCGATGATCCGCTGTCGCAGGATGACAGCGAAGAAACCGGTTTCTGCACGTGGTTCAACCTGAACACCGAGTTTCAGGAATTCCTGCTGCTGTGTCAGCACCTTGATGATCGCGCCAAAAAGCTTCAGAAAAGCTTGAACATGCGCAGCGCCGTCCAGCGTGAAAAAGACAACAACACCCTGGGCCCGATCACCGCTGAAAACCTGGCCGAGCTTGAAGAAACCATCCACACCGCTGATCTGTCCGAACATATCCGGCAACAACCGGTGTGTGTCTTTGCCCATGGCGGGTCCAAGGAACTGCATCCGGTCTTTGACGAGTTCTTTGTCTCGATTGCCGATCTGCGCAATGCGCTGATGCCCAATATCGATCTGGCGTCCAACCGCTGGCTGTTCCAGCACATGACAGAGACGCTCGACAAACGCATGCTCAATTACCTGTGCAAGCGAACCTTCAAGACGCATGCGAGCTCGTTCTCGATCAACCTCAACCTTGGAACCCTGACGTCAAAGGATTTTGACAAGTTTGATGAAAACGTGCGCCGCAACTGGCCGGGGAACGTCATTATCGAGCTTAATCAGGTTGATCTGTTTTCGAACCTGGAGACCTATCTCAGTGTCCGCGATGACTTCCATCAACGCGGCTATCGTATCCTGATCGATAACCTGACTGTCGAGGCCCTGTCCTTTGTTGATCGCAAACGCCTGAAAGCAGACTTCATCAAGGTCGCCTGGCGCGAAGAGATGACCGATAACGTCATCCGCAAAAAGTACTCCGAGATGGACAACCTCGTGAAGAATTCTGGCCGCGAACGCGTGATCCTGTGCCGCTGCGATTCACCAACCGCGATCAAATTCGGCCAGTCGCTTGGCATTACCCTGTTCCAGGGCCGCTATATCGACAACATGATCGCTCGCCAGCGCCGTGCCAAACGCGATGGCGCCAAACCGGTCAAGCCCGCTGCCAAGAAACCAGCCCCCAGATAAATTCCAAACAATCGCCATCTCCTGACAAATTGGTCAGGAGGGGCGATGACGCATCACAAAGCTTCATTTCATCTCTTGGCAAGTTCGGAACAAAAGCAGTACAAATAAGCATGCTGTATGCGCTGTGCCCGGACTGCCATCACAAATGGCGACTGCATCTTGATCGACCGCTTCCCAAAAGCGGTGGCGGATCATACGTGCCCTGCCCGGTTTGCTCCTGCAAGCGCGCCATTGCCCATCCCGAACTCCCCGATCTTGCCATCGGTCACCTTGATTGCGATGCCTTTTATGCCTCGATCGAAAAGCGTGATCGACCGGAACTGATTGATCAGCCCGTGATTATCGGTGGCGGTCATCGCGGTGTTGTCGCAACCTGCTGTTATGTCGCGCGCAAATATGGTGTGCGTTCCGCCATGCCCGCCTTCAAGGCACGCGAACTTTGCCCGGATGCTGTGTTTCTGAAATCAGACATGAAGAAATATCAGCGAGAAGGCTATCGTATCCGTGACATGATGCGCGAATTAACGCCCGACATCGAGCCGCTGTCGATTGACGAGGCCTTCATGGACCTGTCCGGCGCCGCTGAAACCCACGGCAAGTCAGCGGCAGAATGTTTGGCCGACCTTCAGGCAACGATCAAACGCGAAGTCGGGATTACGGTCTCTATCGGGCTTTCCTATAACAAGTTCCTCGCCAAGATCTCGTCTGACCTCAACAAGCCGTTCGGCTTTTCCATGATCGGACGGCGCGAGGCGGTTGATTTCCTGGCCGACAAGCCAGTGCGCATGATGTGGGGTGTGGGGCCTGCTATGGAACGCAAACTGCACACAGACGGCATTACAACCATCGGCCAGCTGCAGGAAATGGATATCCACGCCCTGCAAGGTCGATATGGCAGTATCGGCAAGCGGTTCTTTTACTTTTCACGCGGCGAAGACAACCGGCGGGTTGAACAAAGTACGGAACGCAAAAGCCTGTCTTCGGAAACCACCTTTAACGAAGATATCGCAAGCCTGTCCGAGCTTTCCGAAATCGCCACCCGGCTTACGTCGCGGGTTGCAAGCGATCTCGCGCGCAAGGAAATCGCAGGCCACACGGTTGTGCTCAAGCTCAAATCATCGGATTTCAAAATCCGTACCCGCAACATGCGCCTGACCTATCCGACCTTGCGCGAAGAGGTCATTCTTGATGCTGCGCTGACCCTGCTTAAAAAGGAAACTGATGGCACGCGCTATCGCCTGCTTGGGGTCGGCGTTGCCGATCTGTATGCCGCCGATATGGCCGACCCGGTTGATCTTTTTGCCGGGGATGGTGCCACCGGCACAGATGATGACGCGGAAATGGAGTCTTCTCTGTCAGATGCCGTACGCAAGGTCATCGACCTGCCGCGCCCCACGGCAGAACAGCTTCGCGAAAGCCTGACACGGCGTTATCGCCAGCACAAAGGCAAAGCAAAACAACGGCGTTTTCCTTTCTAGGGACCTTGTGACCGGGATGCATCATTCCAATGTAATATTCCCGTTGCATTACCTCCCGGAACGGCTAAAAAACCCAAAAGTATAGTTACGGCGTTATAGAACACCTCCGCGCCCCGAAGACCGTCGAATGGGAGACCCAATGTTTGGCGTAGAACTTGATATCCGGACACTGGCATTTGTTGCGACATTGTCAGCCATCATTCAGGCACTGACCTTTTCGTCGCTTTGGATGGTGTCTCGCCGGGATAACGCGACCACACTTTGGGCCGTTGGTGGCATCGCCAATGCGATCGGATTTATTCTTTTGGGATTGCGGGGATTTATCCCCGACCTGGCATCAGTGGTGGCCGCCAATACGTTAATCGCGGCGGGTCACGCGTTCTATCTGTTCGGGCTTCAGGTATACACCAACAAGAAACCAAGCTATCGGATTGTCGGAATCGCGCTTGCGATTTATGCTGCACTGTTTGTCTATTTCAGCGTGTTTGTGCCGAATTTCGCCATGCGGGTCGTCGTCATTTCCGTGACGATCTCGGCCGTGTCGTTGGCAAGCTGCCTTGTCCTGGCGCAATCAAGGTGCCGGAAATTGACCGCGCCGGAGATCCTGATGGCGATCACCTTTGCCGCGCACTGCCTTTTCCATCTGGCGCGCGGTATCGTCGCCCTTGTTGATGATCAGGCGATGACCAAGCTGATGTCGGCCTCAACCATTCACATGCTGGCGTTTCTTGATGTGATTGTGTTCCTGCTGCTGACTGCCGTCGGGTTTACGGCGATGATCATTATCTCGCTCAACCTGTCACTGCGTGCAGAGGCACGCGCCAAGAACCGCCTGTTTACCGTTCTTGCCCATGACCTAAGAACACCGTTCCACGGGCTTGCCGGCCTGTCACTGATGGCGCAGCAGGATCTGGTGGCGGGCAATCCGGCGCAGGCGCTTGGCAATATCCGCAAACTGCATTCCTCGACCTCGGAAACCATGCGCTTTCTCGATGATCTTCTGGTTTGGGGACGCACCCTGTTTGACGAAGGCAAACCCGAACGGAGCGCCATCGACCTTGATGAACTGGTCGACAACACCATCAAGGTGTCACGCCCGCTTCTTGAAACCAAGTCGGTCCGGGTGATCAGCGAGGTGAGTGAACACACCGCCTATGGCATCGCACCGCATGCGGAAATGATCCTGCGCAACCTTCTGGTCAACGCTATCAAGTATTCCAACCCGCATGGCTCGATCACGATTGCAACGCAAAAGGCGGATGGCAAAGTCAGATTACAGGTTATCGACCGCGGTGTCGGCGCATCCGATGACATGATCGCTTCCTTTGCAGCCAGCTTGACCAGCTATGGCTCCAAGGACGGCACCAATGGCGAAATCGGTTCCGGCGTCGGGCTGTCGCTATGCCGGGATCTATGCCGCGAGGATGGCGAGGATATCTGGCTTGAACACAATCCCGAAGGCGGACTGATCGCGACCTTCACCCTGTCGCCCTTGCCAGACGAAAAAGCGGCCTGAATCAAAAAACGCCCGCCGAACCATCAGACGAGCATTTCAACATAACAGAATGTTATTTCCGAAAAAATATGGCGTCCCCTAGGGGATTCGAACCCCTGTTGCCGCCGTGAAAGGGCGGTGTCCTAGGCCTCTAGACGAAGGGGACACAAGCACAATAGAATTTGCGCGAATGTCGTGACGTTCGGTTGGTGGCGTCCCCTAGGGGATTCGAACCCCTGTTGCCGCCGTGAAAGGGCGGTGTCCTAGGCCTCTAGACGAAGGGGACACATACGCACCAATCGAAGTCAGTCTATGTTAACGAGTGGCGTCCCCTAGGGGATTCGAACCCCTGTTGCCGCCGTGAAAGGGCGGTGTCCTAGGCCTCTAGACGAAGGGGACGCAGCGCGTTAACGAGGCCGGTTTTTAGCGATTGGGTGGGGTCAGGTCAAGCGGCTTTTTCGCCCCTGTGACGTTTTTTTTAATCCCCTGCCGGAAATGATGCCATTCCCGACCAAATACTGAAAAACCCTGCCACCTTGTTTAACCAGACGGTTTATTCGCTTTCCTTCCGGCCCTGGACGGACAGATGAGGCTTCACCCACCCTCCGACAAGGGCCGATTACATTTCTTTATTGCGACCGGCGCCGCGTTCCGAACCAGAAACAACCGCCCGCCAATGCAAGGCCGCAACCAAGGAACACGAACATCGCCTTGTATCCGGTATCCGGGTCGGCCTCATAGTGGCCGACAATCAATCCGGCGATCCCCTGCAAAACGAAAAGCCCGCCAAAGGTCGCAAGATTGATCGTGGTCAGTGCACGGCCAATCTGATGTTCGGCCACAGCCTTGCGCGATGCGGCGTAGTTAAGCGTCGCACTGCTGCCCAGGAACCCGTGCAGCAACATCAACACCATGGCAACACCCGTTCCCAGCGGCCCGACAAAGGCCTGCAACAAGCAGGCAACCGCCCCAACCAGAACAGCAAAGGTGATCAGGCCACGGGTATTTTCGGGCATCATGCGCGACAATTGCCCATAGGTTGGCGGACCAATGATCATACCGATTGTCATCACCAGCAGGATATTACCGACCTCGACCGCGCCAAGATCAAATACATCATGCAAATACGGCCCGCCCCAAAGCCCGCGCACGGTCAAAATTGTCGGATAGCTGAAAAACGCGACGCCTGAAAGCAACCAGACCTGCCGGTTCGACCAGACCGACATCATGCCACGCAAGACGTCCATGACGCTCTCGCCGCGCTGAGCATGGGCAGCATGGCCCGGCGGGTTGTCGCGCACCAGAATGAAATCAAGCACGACCGCAATCAGCGCAATACCGGCAAGGCCATAATAAACTGTCCGCCAGCCATAGGCCTCCACCAGTGTTGCAAGCGGGGTGGCCGATGCCAGAACCCCCATCAGACTGAAGGACACAATCAGCCCGGATGCCGCGGCAAATTTTTCTGGCGCGGTCCAGCGCGCCGCCAGAACAAGCGCAGACATGAAAGCCGCCGAACAGCCAATACCAATCACCGCCTGCCCGGTCATCAGACCCAGCACACTTTGTGCATTGGCAAAGACAAACACGCCGATCACGCTAATAACCGTCAGGAAACCGTTGGTGAGCCGCGGCCCATACCGGTCCAGCAACACCCCGACCGGGATCTGCATCAGGGCAAAGGCGAAATGGAAACTGCCCGAAATCAGACCAAGCTGTTCGGGCGTCACGGCAAGTTCCTCGCGCAACGGCCCGGCCAACAAGGCCTGGGCAGAACGGAAAAACTGACTAAGTGAAAAAGCCAGCATGATCGGCATCAGAACGATCAGAAACGTTCCGATCCCGTGCGGCGTATGTGTGGGGCTTGGATTTTTTGTCATGGTGCTATCTGGCTTAATGCCAAGACGCCAAAGCGGCAAGCTTTTGCGTGACATGGCAAACATGCACACATGCCCCGAAATCAGATACCATCACGCCGAAAAGTCGCCAGCAGCAGCTTAATCCACCGCCCTACTGGCTTAGTAGCAGGCCACGTTCAATCCTTGGGGACTGGTTCATGATAACACCATATTGCGACACAATCCGGTCAAACTGGCCGTCTTTGACAATTTCGTCATAGGCATGCTGCCAGACTCTGACGATCTCGGGCGATGTCTGCGCAGAGAAAGCCAAATAAAGATCAGCACTCGAAAACGCATAAACCATCTCGACATCATCACGCTCAAGCGTGCTGTTTTTAAGCTGCTCGTACAACTCGATATCTGATGACACAATAAGATCGATCCGACCTTTTTCGAGCATGCCCACAACGCCGCCGGAATGATGGATGGGTTCAAGGTTTTCAAACCCATAGGAGCGCAAGGCCAATTCAGCAGCACCGCCTGCCTGCACACCGATCAGACCGGCCTGACGCAGGTCTTCGATGTCGTGCACCGGACTTGCTGAGTCGGCACGCTGAAAAATTCCCGCATTGATCGGCACAACCGGCCCGACCCACTGATAGGACTCTTCACGTTGCGGCGTTCTGGTCATCGAGAAAACGCCAACATTCGCCTCGCCATCAATACGCAGAAGAACACGCTTCCATGGCAAGACATCAATATCCTTGCCATAGCCCAGCCGGGTTGCCATGGCCTGCACGACTTCGGCACCGATGCCGCGCAGGTGGCCTTGGTCATCAAGGAAATTGAACGGTGGGTATTCTTCTGTAAGCAGGGTTACGCCCAACGCATCGACAAGATGGCTCGGATCTGCCTTTTCCAACGCATGCGCCTGTGCATTCCCCGCGACGATAACCGTCGCAAGAAGAACAAAAAATGCCTGAACCAGCAGCACAAAGCGGTGTGCGCACAGCTTGTCACGATTGCGCGCACATGCCTGATCGGGTCCATCTATTGCGAACATGCTGTGGCGCTTGTCATACGTTTCTGGCGGGTAATGCAACCAATACACCTGTGGGAAAGCCATGCGGATCAAAGAAGCAATTAAATCATCATACCAATAATGAAATTTGCTATCAATCCAAAGACCACACTTTCGTATAGACCACGTCCGTCAAACGGGTAATGCCACATCATCAATGATCAGCTGCACACCATCACGCCCCTGCCAGCTATCGCGGCGCAAATGCCCCAGAACATGCAACGGGCGTCCACCATGCTTGATCAGGGTCTGGCCCATATCATTATCTAGGCATCTGAACGCAATCGCCTTGAGCCGTCCCTGCCCGTTTGACCCGGTCAGGATGCAACGCACATGATCCTGCCCGACAACGTCGGCCTTGACCGCCCGGCAATCAACAAAGGCAAATCGGGGCTCGGCATTGCCCGCACCAAAAGGCCCCAGCTTTTCAAGTGAGTCGATAAGATCAAGTGTCGCGCCCTTGGCGTGAAGCGCCCCATCGACCGTGATGGTCGGGCGGATGTCATTTTCGGCGATGATCTTGGCAAAGCGCTCTTCAAGAAACGCTTCAAACGCTTCAAGCTTTTCGGGATCAAGGGTAAAGCCCGCCGCCATATGGTGCCCGCCACCATTGATCAGAAGCCCGGCCTGACGCGCCGCAATGATCGCATCGCCAAGGTCAATACCCCGCACAGATCGCGCAGAGCCCTTATAGACCCCGTCAACCATCCCCATCACAAGCGACGGCACGTGATATCGATCCTTAAGCCTGCTTGCGACAATACCGATTACGCCGGGGTGCCAGTCTTCGCCACCAACCAGCACCATGGAGCCGACCTTTGACCTGCCCTCGACCGCACTGATCGCCTGATCAAGGACGATATCCTCAATCGCCTTGCGCTCTCGGTTATAGTCATCAAGTCTGCGGGCGATATCCTGCGCCTCTGCGGCGTTCTCGCCCGAAAGCAGGGTGGTGCCCAGAAAACTCTCGCCAACGCGCCCACCGGCATTCACACGCGGCCCAAGGACATAACCAAGGTGATAGGCACTGGGCACTTCGTTGACCCCGGCAATATCGGCAAGCGATGTAATGCCAATGTTGCTGCGATGCTTCATCACCTTAAGGCCCTGGGTCACGAATGCCCGGTTCAACCCGCGCAGCGGCACCACATCGCACACTGTGCCAAGGGCAACCAGATCAAGCCAGTTGCGCAAATCGGGTGCGCGAACGCTCTGCTTTTCAAGCCAGCCGCGATTGCGCAATTCACGCAGCAACGCGACACAAACCAGAAACGCCACACCCGCCGCACAGAGATGCCCAAGTCCGCTTTCATCATCCAGCCGGTTGGGGTTCACGACCGCGACCGCAGGCGGCAATTCCGGCTCTGCCGCGTGGTGGTCGACAACGATGATCTCGATCCCGGCATCGCGGGCTTCTTGCAGCGGCGCATAGGCCGTTACCCCGCAATCGACCGTCAGGATCAGCTTGGCACCCTTGCGCTGCAGCTCCAGAAGGGCTGGCGCATTCGGGCCATAGCCCTCTTTCATGCGATCGGGAATATGGACAGGAACATCAACACCAATGGCGCGGAAAAAGCGTTTCAGAAGAGCCGTACTGGTCGCGCCATCAACGTCATAGTCGCCAAAAACAGCAATCCCCTCGCCCGCCTCGATGGCGTCGGCAATGCGTGTGGCTGCCTTGTCCATATCCTGCAAGGTCGATGGATCGGGCATCAAATCGCGTAGTGTCGGTGACAGGAAACTTTCGGCGTCATCAAGGTCAATGCCGCGCGCGGCCATCACCCGGCCCACAATCTCGGGTACGCCAAAACGCTGGGCTATCGTGGTTGCCAGTCGCTCGTTATTTGCGCGTTCCCGCCACCATTTTCCGGTGACGGATCGCTCAATACCCATAAAGGTCGTTTCGTCTGCATGCTCTGTCATGCCCTATGGAATAGCGCAATCTCGGGCGGTCTGAAACCGGATATTTTGCCAATCGATCAAACCGCGCCAAGACATGGCAACCCCTAGTCGACCCGGTTTTCCCCACACCATTTCAAAACGTTCTCGGCGTCTGCGGCCGGGTCATCAACGGGATAGAACACCTTGGTGATCTTGCCGTCATCAATGACCATGGTCAGACGCTTGAACAGGCGCATGCCATCGGCTTCGAAATCCGGCATCGCCATGGCTTCCTTGAAGCGATGATCGGCGTCTGACAGCAACGAAAATGGCAGATGAAGACGCTCGGCCGCATCTTTCTGGTAATCAGTCGTCTGGCTTGAAAGCCCGAACAGGTTGGCGACACCAACCGCACGAAATTCGGCCGCATGATCGCGGAATGAGCAGGATTGCGGTGTGCAGCCCTTCGCCCCGGGAATTTCATCCCAACCTTCGGGCGACGGCACACCGGGCTCCGCTGTGCGTGGATAGACATAGACAACCGTGCGGCCCGTCAATGTCGTCAAATCAACCGATGTGTCATTGGTTGCTGACAACCCCATCGCAGGCAGGATCTGCCCCGTCAGCCGCACAATTACGTGCACATCACTCTCGCCATCCATTCGAATTTCTCCCGAAGAAAATAGAACTTTTTAAGTCCATAAGGTCTTCAGGATAGTTAGGATTTAAAAAGTAGAAAAGAAGAGGCGTTTGCACATTGTGGAAACATCATTTCCCAATGCGCCTGTCACCACTGAATGCATTTAATCAAAGTCGAAGTTCGGGCTCAGGGCGTATGGATTTTGCATCGATCCCGTACCAGCTCTGTAACCCGCTCCATTGCGGTGTCTGGAACGTGGTCCGGATCATCATAGATCTCGTTTGGCAGAACATTGGACAAATCGACATGTGGAATATCAAGGCTTGAAGCCAATGACTTGAAAAATTTCTCAGCACTTCTAAAGCCATCCAATGCTTGCGCAGCCTGCAGGTAATCATGGGAAACCGGGTATCTCACAAGGCAAACGGCTGCACCTTGTGCCTTCACTTGCTCAACCATGTTTCTATATTGGTCTGCTGCAGGCAATTCGGAAACATTTGGAACCGGAGTATGTAATTGTACGCGTATCGCGACAGTTCGATCCCAATCCCCTTCCTCTGATTGCCCATCATTATGTCGGGTATCTCCCTTTTGACCTTTGAGCATCTCGAGAGGTTTTCCAAGCAGAGTCCAAAACATTCGTTTGAGATACTGGCGATAGCGTGGATCCAGAATAAGCAAACGAATTGCCGGTTCTGACTTTAAAGCATCAATTCTGCCTGTTTGATTAGCTGACAAACGATAGAAAGAGAATATTTGCGGATCTGCTGGCAGTATTATCCCCTGCACTCCTCCCCGCTCCAATCGCAAGGATACCTTCCCACTTATGGCTTCAAGATTGTCAGAGGCTTGACCTAAGTTGTCCAACCAATCAGACGACAATAATCCGCCTTCGACATGAGAATCTCCGAAGGCGACCCACGGTGCACTCCCATTCAGGAATCTATCACGATAAGCTTGATCGTTCGCAGCATCAGTTGCTTGCGAACGCAGAAATATTTCCAAGCTGAGAAGGATTATCGCAAGAAGAAAACTTCCACCGAGGAAGGCTGTTTTCAAGAACAGTTTAGAATTGGAAGTAGATAAACTCACCAGCTTTTCCTTGCATACCCAACATCCAAAGATAGGCGCTTAGTACTGCAATCACACAGCCAGTAGCAACAGAAGGCCTCCAGCACATCCACAGAGCGACCGGCTCGGCCCGCTTATCTAGCACCACATCATACCGTCCCATGATTTGTTGCGTATTAGGCAGCAACCAAACAAACAACAGTAGCAAGCTAAGCTGCAAGAGCTGCATACCACCACCATAAACAGACAAAGAACCAAACTTCACCCCAATCGACGCCAGAGTATCTCCAAACGCACTTGGCAAAAGTCCTTTATAGTGCACAGGCAACACAACTCCGTTCAATCCAATCATGCCCTTGAAAACCAGAACAGACGCGTCCCACGTTTGCGCTCTGAATGGAACCCAAGCAAAGACCACTGCCAGAAATGTTATCAAGAACCCTAAAACTTTCGGAAATTCGAACAGCTTTAGTGCCCGCCAAAGATGATTTACGAGCAAATATCCACCATGCAACCCCCCCCACAGAACGAACTGCCAACTTGCTCCGTGCCACAGCCCTGCAAGCAACATCACAATAGTAAGATTTAGATATCGTCGTGAAGGACCTTTCCTATTCCCGCCCAACGGGATGTAGAGATAGTCCCTCAAGAAACTTGAAAGCGTAATATGCCAGCGCCGCCAGAAATCAATAATCGAAGTTGCCTTGTAGGGAGAATTAAAGTTCTCCGGCAGTCGGATTCCCAACATTTTCGACAGCCCGATTGCCATATCAGAGTATGATGAAAAATCAAAATAAATCAAAAGAGTAAATGAAATAGCTCCAACCCAACTATCGATCATACTTGGTGCAATTCCGTTTACAGCACCGTTGAATACGGAGTCAGACCAGTAAACAACAAAATCAGCTAGGACGAGCTTTTTAAACAGTCCTATCACAAAGATGGTAAAGCCTACCGCGAGGTTCTCGGAAACATTGGTCATCTTGTCCGAAAACTGCCTTATCAGGCTGCGATGATGAACCAACGGGCCAGCAATCAGATGCGGGAAAAACGTCACGAAAAGAAAGTATGGCGCAAATTCATCCTTGCTGGTTTCGCCTTTTGCCGCGTCTACGATATATGCGATTTGTAGAAACGTAAAAAATGATACGCCCAAAGGTAGTTCAAGTGAAGGCGCATCTAGTTCTACCGAAAAAGCCTCGCCAACAACTCCCGCAATAAAACCAAGATATTTAAAGCTGATTAGCACCAGCAGATTTGCCGACACACCAAAAAATAGGGCGACCTTGCGGCGTCGAACATTTTTACACTGAACAAGGTAGTTTCCAAGAAAGTAATTGAAAACAATTGATGCCACGAGAAGCGGGACAAAATCTGGATTCCACCATCCATAAAAGACAAGCGAAGCCACACACAAGAAATAAATGAAGAAAGTCTTGCTGTCTTTTCGACCTGCCCATATCGCGATCGACATTGTCACAGGCATGAACAAGTACAAGAACGCAAGTTCATGAAAAAGCAAAGCCAGCCCCTCTGTCTTCAAACAAGCAATTATTCCTTTTCAGACCGCTGTATGCGTTTCCTGATTTTGTTCGGAATTTTTCTTGGATTAAACCAGAATTCGTACAAAGTCTACACACACGCTTCCAACATCAAACAATCCCCTCATCCGCCGCAATCAACGCCAAGCCATGTGCAACTGACAGGAACGGCTGGCCAATTTCAATGCGGTCCTTGCCAAAGCGGTCTTCGAACAGCTTGCGCACCGCCGGGACATAGGATGTGCCGCCGGTCATGAAGACGCGCGAGACATCACGCGCATCGACGCCAGCCTGATCAAGGCAGTTCTTGGCCGCCAGTTCGATCTCGGCCATGTCTGGCGCAATTGCGGCTTCGACATCGGCACGGGTCAGCTTTTCTTCGATCTCCACCCCGCCATGGGCGAATTGCAAAATGGTGCTGTCCTTTTCAGAAAGCTCTGCCTTGGCCTTCGAGACCGTCTGATACAGGTGGAAGCCCATTTCATCCTCGATGATGGTGACCAGATCCTCGATATCATCGGGCTTGGTGGCGGATCTGATCAGGCTTTTGATTTCGTTGATGGTTTTGGGCTGGTTCATCATGGCAAGTTCGTGCCAGCGCGAGAACGCCGTGTAATATTGCCGCGGGACCGGCAGGGTCGCGCCCATGGATTTATATTCGGAGCCAAAGCCCAGACGCGGCCACACGGCCTTCTGGATGATGCGATAATCAAACCGGTCGCCTGCAACGCCAAGACCTGTGTGCGAGAGCGGCTGCACCCCGCGAATGCCCAATCCCGGCGTAAAGCGGATCAGCGAAAAGTCACTGGTACCACCGCCAAAGTCAGCGACCAGAACGGTTTCCGGTTTATCGAGCTCTCGCCCGTAATAATAGGATGCCGCCAGCGGTTCGAACACCATGGCCTCGACATCAAAACCGGCCTGTTCATACGCTGCACGCAGGCGCCTTTCAGCAAAGTCGTTGTCCGGATTATTGCCCGCAAACGCCACAGGACGCCCGGAAATCACCCGCTGGCCAAGCCAGCCAAGGCTGTGCTGCGCGAAGTGATGGATTTGTGTCAGAAACGTACCCACAAGGTCTTCGATGGAATAGGTCGTCCCGAAGATATCCGTCCCTTCAAAGTCCTTGGCCGCCAGATAAGACTTCATCGACTGGATCAGGCGGCAGTCATGACTTTCCTTAAGGTATTCCTCAATCGCGAACGGACCGGAACAGCTTTTGGTATGGGTCGGCGCATTCGGCGCCGTCAGATCCTGATCTTCCCAGAAATACAGAATGGTCCGATAGGTATCAAAGCTGTTGGCACCCACTTCGAACTTTGCCGATTGCACATTGCCTGCGCTGTCTGCCACGGCAAGGACAGAGTTCGTCGTTCCGAAATCGAGGGCAATAATTTCAGACATCAGGCAGCCTCCGGCACTGGGTCAATGAATTGGGCCGCAGGGTTTAGCGCAACGCAGACCGGTATACAAGCAGCAAACTCACATCGCCTTTGATAAGCCGAAGAATTTACGCATCGCCAGCATTGTCCCCAAGCCAAGACCATACAGCAGCACCCAGTATGCAAAACCGTTAAAAAAATACAGGGACCAAGAAAACTGAAACAGTACCTTGGTAACAAGAATGGCGAGCCCCCACATCAAAGCCAAATCTGCGGCGACAAAGAGTACGGTACTTATTGCAAACAGCCAAAAATCCAGAACAGAGATAGCTATCAAAGCTATCACTACATAGGAAATCCCCAACATGACGCCTTTTGGAACATCTGCACCGGCCAGCCCCCAAGAATAATGCGCAAAAATAATGACGCTGGGCAGGAATCTAACCGCATGTAATGCGGACATCCCGAGATATATTGCAATCTTCGCAATCATGTCAGCACCAAAGAAAAAGTCCCCGACTGAGCGGGGACTTTAAACATAGAAAACATATGCGCAACATAAACCTTTGGTTGCGCAGCTTATTTGTACCAGATCTTGCGGCTGAAATCGTGCACGGCGCGGACATAGCGCACGGTACCCGACTGGGAGCGCATCACGATGCTTTCGGTCTCCGCACCATTGGCAAAGCGGCGCACGCCACGCAGCATCGCGCCATCGGTCACACCGGTTGCCGCAAACATGACGTTGCCGCTGGCAAGTTCGCCCAGTTTATATTTGCGGGTCAGGTCTGCGATGCCCCATTTTTTCGCGCGTGCGATTTCATCATCGTTGCGGAAAACAAGGCGGCCCTGGAACTGACCCCCGATGCAACGAAGGGCTGCTGCTGCCAGAACACCTTCCGGTGCGCCACCTGTCCCCATGTAAAGATCAATGCCCGACGTTTTCTGCGAAGTTGCGATCACACCGGCAACATCGCCATCCCCGATCAGCATGATGCGCGCACCTGCTTCGCGGGTCTTGGCAATGATGTCCTGATGGCGCGGGCGATCAAGGATGCAAACAACCAGATCAGCAACATCGCAGCCCTTGGCTTTGGCAAGGCTTTTAAGGTTTTCGGCCGGGCTGGCGTCAAGATCAACAACATCATCGGGAAGACCACCACCAACGGCAATCTTGTCCATATAGGTGTCCGGCGCGTTCAGGAAGCCACCCTTTTCGGCCATGGCAACAACAGCCAAAGAGTTCGGACCACCGGTCGCACAAATGGTCGTCCCTTCAAGCGGATCAAGCGCAATGTCGATTTCCGGGCCTTCGCCGGAGCCAACTTCTTCGCCGATAAACAGCATCGGGGCTTCGTCGCGTTCGCCTTCGCCAATCACGACCGTGCCTTTGATGTCCATGCTGTTGAGCGCATTGCGCATGGCGTCCACGGCGGCCTGATCGGCTGCCTTTTCGTCGCCGCGTCCCATCAGGCCAGAGCACGCAAGTGCTGCCGCCTCGGTCACGCGAACCGTTTCAAGCGCAAGATTTCGATCCATATCTTCTTCCTCGTATTGCTGATGTGGGGTCTGGGGGCCCCATCTCATTGTTGTCTTTTTATTTTTACGCTCGGTTTTATGCCCGAACTATACAACAGCGCCCCGCATCATGACAGATGAGGGGCGCGTAGGGTCAGGACCTGAGCAATATAATAGAATTGGCCGTTGAGAAACTTGTGAAATTTAAGAAAAACGTTGAAGAGCGGGTCGCAATCCCGGTCAAGACGTTTGACGTCAAAGTTCGCAAGTTTCTCAACTGTCCTTCGGATCGATCAGATTTGCACGGGCTATTTTGTCGCAAAAACTTGAAAGATATGGATCTTCCTGCGTTTTTGCTCCGCGTATCCGCACAAATCTGATCGACCAATTCTGTCATATTGCTCAGGTCCTGACCCTGTTCATTTTGTTAAGATGCGAAGCTTTCAATCCGCATCAGCACCGGCGGCTGTGAATTGCTTTCAAAAGCTGCAATATCATTCACCGCACCCGACATGGCGGACTCAGTCGTTTCGTGAGCCACGATCACCACAGGCACAACGCCGCCTTCGGTTTCGGCCCGGCCATGCTGAATCATGGACGCCATCGACACCCCGTGCTTGGCAAGGGTTGCGGTAACCTCGGCCATGACACCCGGGCGATCCCATACCATCAGACGCAGGTAATAGGCGCCAATATGCTTTTCGAGCGACGCACGCACGTTTTTCTTCAGGCGATCTGCCGGCACGCCAAAGACGGGTGCGGCACGGCCGGCGGCGATATCAACGATATCAGCGACCACTGCTGATGCGGTCGGGCGTTCACCCGCCCCACGGCCCTGAAGCACCACCGGCCCGACATAGTCGCCTTCAAGGGCAACCGCGTTAAACACGCCTTCGACCTTGGAAATCTGGGTCGCACGATCCACCATGACCGGGGACACGCGCTGTTCAATTCCTTCGGCGGTCTGTTTGGCAATGCCAAGCAGCTTGATACGATAACCAAGTTCTTCGGCAAGCTGGATATCAAGGGCTGAAACACTGCGAATGCCTTCAACCGCGACTGCGTCAAAGTCCACCTCGACGCCAAAGGCAAGGCTTGCCAGGATCGCAAGCTTGTGCGCGGCATCAATACCATCGACATCAAAGGTCGGATCGGCTTCGGCATAGCCAAGTTTCTGTGCCTCTGCCAGAACATCGGCAAAGTCGCGCCCCTGCTCGCGCATGGTGGTCAGGATAAAGTTGCACGTGCCGTTCAGAATACCGGTCACACGCGAAATTTCGTTACCTGCCAGACCTTCACGCAGCGCCTTGACCACCGGTATCCCACCGGCAACCGCCGCCTCATAGGCGATGGTGACATTGTTGGCATCGGCAACCTGGGCCAGTTCCGCGCCCTTAAGTGCGATCAGCGCCTTGTTGGCGGTCACAACATGCTTGCCGTTTTCAAGGGCCGCCTTGCAGGTGTCATAGGCAATGCCATCCGATCCACCAATCAGCTCGACAAGAATGTCGATATCCTTGTCCGCGGCAAGATCACGGGCATCGTCGTACCAGGTCAGACCTTCGGTCGAAAAACCACGGTCCCGAGTTCGATCACGCGCCGATACCGCTGTGACGACGATCTGGCGACCCGAACGGTCGGTCAGAAGGTCGCGATGTTCACTCAGCAGTTTAACGGTTCCGGCACCGACCGTACCCAGGCCTGCCACACCGATTTTGACGACGTCTTTCACGATAACTCCTTGTCGCGTGGTTGCATTTTTGGTTTCACCCGTGACCAAAAAAGATCACAGAGCCCTGATAGCAGAACGCCCGGGACATGTCCCGGGCGAAACACAGAATGCTTTATGAGATATCAGACGGATTTCTTCAACAGTTCACGTGCAGATTCTGCATCGGGGCACTTAGCAAAGAACTGTTTGATGTTGCGGTTGGCCTGACGAATGCGGTGCTTGTTTTCCACAAGCGCAATACGCACATGGCGATCGCCATATTCCCCAAAGCCAAGACCCGGTGCCACCGCAACGCCTGCTTCCTGCAAAAGCAGTTTGGAAAAATCAAGTGACCCAAGCTCGGCAAAGGCTTCGGGGATCGGCGCCCAGGCAAACATCGTTGCCGCAGGGCTTGGAATTTCCCAACCCGCACTTTGCGCCCCTTCGATAAAGATATCGCGGCGTTCACGATACAGGTTGCGGAACTCCTCAACGCAGTCCTGCGGGCCATTAAGGGCCGCGGTTGCGGCCACCTGAACCGGGGTAAATGCGCCATAATCCAAATAGGATTTAATGCGGGTCAGCGCATTGATCAGCTTCTTGTTGCCCGTCGCAAACCCGATACGCCAGCCCGCCATCGAATAGGTTTTCGACAGCGAATAGAATTCAACGGCGATATCCTTTGCCCCCTTGCATTGCAAGATCGAGGGCGGCGGGTTGCCATCAAAATAGATCTCGGAATAGGCAATATCTGACAGAACATAGATTTCATGCTTGCGGCAGAAATCGACAACTTCCTGATAAAACGCCAGATCGACAACAAGGGCCGTCGGATTGGCCGGGAAGTTCAGCACCACTGCACTGGGTTTCGGGACCGAGTGTTTCACCGCGCGATGGAGCTGCTCCATAAAGCTTTCGGTATTGAACGTACCCTGATCATCATGGCCAATCGGAATATGGCGCAGTGCTGCGCCTGCAATGATGAAACCAAAAGCATGGATCGGATAAGACGGGTTGGGCACCAAAAAGATATCACCAGGGCTGGTGATCGCCGCAGCAAGGTTTGCCAAACCTTCCTTCGAACCAAGAGTGACCACAGTTTCGGTTTCGGGATCAATATCCACACCAAAGCGACGGTCGTAATAGGCCGCCAGCGCCTTGCGCAGGCCGGGAATGCCGCGCGACATCGAATAGCCGTGTGTGCGGGGGTTCTGGACCGTCTCAACCAGCTTGTCGACAATATGCTGCGGTGTGGCTGGGTCCGGGTTGCCCATGCCGAAATCGATAATGTCCTCCCCCGCTCGACGTGCAGCCGCCTTCATCGCATTTACTTCTGCGAATACATAAGGCGGAAGACGTTTTATGCGGTGGAACTCCTGAGACATTATCCTGTTTCCTCGTCAAATTACCGAAATTCGAATTTTATGCGAAAAGCATATCCTCGATTTCTCGAAAGTTGCGTTTAGACCCCATATTTGGGTCATGAATAGCGTACAATTCGAAGGATGTACCGTTTCTTGAAATCCGACACAACGAATTAATGCGCGGAAAATACGCATAAACGCGATTTGCGGCATGGTCAGGACGGATTGAGAGCACAAACCCGACCATTTTCGCGCAACCCCGGCCAGAAACACAAAAAACGCGGAAGGATTTCTCCCTCCGCGTTTTGCTGTTGCGCTCTGAAAATATCTGATCGGCGCGATCAGTAATCCAGATAAATTTCCACACGGCGGTTGCCCGCCTCACCGGCCGGAACACCCTCGTAATAGCGCGGATCGGCAGAACCATCTGCACCGACAAAGATCGCATCCGGACTGACACCAAGCGACAGCAGACGTGATACCACCGCCGCAGCCCGGCCTTCGGATACGCGACGGTTTACCGCCATGTGCTGTTCAAGCGACATATTGCCGGTACGCATAGATGCATGACCAATCACACGGATAAAGCCGCTGGTCTGCTGCCAGGTCGCTGCCACCTGTTCAAGTACGTTGTAATCGGAACCACCAAGCTTGGTCGAACCATGTCCGAACTGGATCTGGGCGATTTGAACTTCATTGACCGCCGGGCCGACCTGATCAATTGAACGCACACCAAGGCGCGCTGCCAGTGCATCATTGGTCGCGGTCATGTCAACCGATACGGAGTCGCCGTACATCGGCTCCGAACCACCAAACTGGCTTTCATCGACAATCACCGAACCATTGTCGGAATACATCGAGTAATCAAATTGCTCTGTAGCTGCCGGTTCGTTGGCGAAGACACCCTGCCCTTCGGCAAGGCGGCGCTGATATTGATCCATTACCGGATCGCTGCCAGATGATCCGGGCATCCCTGCATTGGCCGCCTGTGCGGCTTCATAGGCAGCAAGCTGTTGCTGACGTGCTTCGTCCTCTGACAATGCAGCACTCGGCGCTGCCGGCGCGGCTTCTGGCGTTGGAACCGGGCCGCTGACCGGCGCCTTGGCGTTCCATTCGTCCGCAATCGAAGAGCCGCTTGGTGCCGAGGTCACAGCACTGGTGGTGGCCGTGGCTGTTGCCGCAGTACCGGCATCTGCCATGGAGCTGCTCGTAACCGGCGTCGTCGGTGCCGGGTTGATGGCCGGCTCTGACGCCGGTGCTTCCGGCGCACTCTGCAGTGCGTTTACCGGTGGGCTGCTTTGACGGCGACCACTCTGGGTATATTGTGCGTTCTGGCGATCAGCTGCCAGACCGGCAACCAGCGCATCACGTTCTGCATCACCGGTCACGACCGGTTTGGCCGGGGTATCTGCAAGGCTTGGGTATTCGCCGTCTTCGCCGGGAATGGCCTCGTCGGATTTGACGGCGGCTTCTTCATCGTCACCATCAAACATGTCACCGACGGATTTGCCCCACTCGACCGGATTAACCGCATCCGGAACAGAAGAACATGCGCCAAGTGCCAGCACCACCGCCAACGCAGAACCCGTCTGCAGCAGTCCCCGCAACTTCCCCCTTGCAGTCTCCTGCCACGACCCCTGCGCAGTCGTCGATTTCAGAACGCCCATTTGTTTTCGCTGCTCCAAATTCAGTTGGACGACGTTTGCTGCAAACATGTTCCGCAAAAACGTCACCTTATAATTCTTGTACTACCCCTAAACGACGCGCTAGGCTAAGGCCATGATAAGCTTGGGATCAAGCAAAGTTTCAACCCGGAGCGTCAATCAGATGCCCGTAGCATAGAACGTTAAAAGTCTTGCGATATCGCAAAGACGTTAAAACGTTCCGAAGTTACGAGGTATCTGCGGCGGTATCATAAGGGAATGCCCCATGAGCGATCAACAGGCCATCGAAACTGAAAACAATCACCCGGATCCCGAAAAACTCTCTGCAGCAATGGCTGAAATCGCCGAAAGAAGTCAACGACTTGTCTCGGAATTCCTTGCAAAACAGGCAGAAGACCCGGAAATTTCGGACCCGGATCCACTCAATATCGGCTCTGCCTTTGCCGAATTGACCAGCCACATGATGCAAAACCCGGCCAAGCTGGTCGAAGCGCAGATGGAACTCTGGCAACAATATTATACGCTGTGGCACAACACGACCTTGCGAATGTTTGGCGAAGAAGCCGAACCCGTCGCCTCCCCCCAAAAGGGCGATCGTCGTTTTCGTGACGAGGCATGGGAAAACAACGAGCTGTTTGATTTCATCAAGCAGTCATATTTGCTGTCCTCGCAATGGATGCAAAATGTTGTCCATGATGTTGATGGTCTGGATGACAAAACCGCCCAGAAAGTCGAATTCTATACCCGCCAGTTCGTCGATGCGATTTCGCCGACAAACTTCCTGATGACCAATCCGGAAGTGCTGCGCACCACGATTGAATCTGGTGGCGAGAACCTGCTTAAAGGTCTGCAAAACCTTCTGGACGACCTTGAGCGCGGCAAGGGAAAACTTCAAATCCGCATGACAGACCTTGATGCCTTCAAGGTCGGCGAAAACGTTGCCACCACCGAAGGATCGGTGATCGGCAAGACCCCCCTGATGGAGCTTTTGCAATACAAGCCCAGCACGGACAAGGTCGCCAAGCGCCCGCTGATGATCGTGCCGCCATGGATCAACAAATACTACATTCTTGATCTGCGCCCGGAAAACTCCTTCATCAAATGGGCCGTCGATCAGGGCCACACGGTGTTTGTCCTGTCCTGGGTTAACCCCGACAGCGAACTTGCCGAAAAATCGTTTGAAGACTACGCCAAGGACGGCGTACTTGCGGCACTCGACATGATCGAACAGGCCACTGGCGAGAAAGAAGTCAATGCCATCGGCTATTGCCTTGGTGGCACCCTTCTGTCCTCAACTCTGGCTTACATGGCGAAAACCGGGGATGACCGGGTCAAATCCGCGACTTTCCTGACCACGTTGACCGACTTTGAAAAGTCGGGCGAGCTTTCGGTCTTTGTTGATGACGAACAGATCAAAAGCCTTGAAAACAAGATGTCCAAAGAGGGCTACCTTGACGGGCGCGATATGTCGATGTCGTTTAACATGCTGCGCGCCAATGACCTGATCTGGTCATTTGTGGTGTCCAACTACATGCTGGGCAAGGATCCCTTCCCGTTTGATTTGCTGTACTGGAATTCCGATTCCACGCGCATGCCCAAAGCCATGCACAGTTTTTATCTGCGCAACATGTATAACAAGAATCTGCTGCGCGAACCGGGCGGCATTACATTGTTTGGCGAACCGATTGACCTGCGCGACATCAAGATCCCGGTCTATTTCCTGTCCACCCGCGAAGACCATATCGCACCGTGGCAGGCAACCTATGCTGGCACCCAGCTGATGTCGGGACAGGTAAAGTTCGTGCTCTCGGCGTCCGGTCACATTGCCGGTGTGGTCAACCCGCCTGCAGCCAATAAATATTGCTACTGGACCTATAACCGTAATCCGGCCAATCCAGAAGACTGGATGGCGAAGGCCGTCCAGCATGACGGTTCCTGGTGGACCGACTGGCAAAACTGGGTCAGCCGCAGGGCTGGCGGCAAGGTCGATGCCCGCAAACCGGGCGATGGCAAGCTTGAAGTGCTTGGCCCGGCACCGGGCGAATATGTCAAAGTCAGACTCAGTTGATTTGTGACGCGTAATTCATTCTAATGCGGCCTGCCATCATATGGCAGGCCGTATTCTTTTATCAAAAACAAGCAATTCCCGACCCAAACGGGAATGCCAGGAGACAAATCAAGATGACACAGACAATCGGTTTTCTCGGTGCGGGCCGCATGGCTGCTGCAATGATCAAACGCCTGCTTTCAAAGGGCTATGAGATCAAAGTCTGGAACAGAAACCAGGCCAAGATCGAACCGCTTGCCGCCATTGGTGCCACTGGTTACAGCACCCCGGCCGCAGCAGCGCAAAATTGCGACATCGTCATTTCCTTTATGGCTGATGACAGCGCCTCCGAAGCTGTGTGGCTGGGTGATAACGGCGCGCTTGCTGCAATGGGCAAAGGTGCGCTTGCGATTGAATGTTCCACCCTTTCGCACGCCTTTGTCTTGGATCTTGCCCAAAAGATCGAGGCTGCCGGTTGCCGATATATCGACGCACCCGTTACAGGCGTCCCCGCCGATGTCGAAGCAGGCAACACTGTGTTCTTGATTGGTGCCGAAACCAGTGATCTGGAACGCGCCCGCCCGCTCATGGAAGCCACCGGCAAGAAAATCGTTCATTTCGGCACAGTTGGCGCGGGGACGGTCTATAAACTGATGCACAATCTTTTGGGCGCAGTTCACATTGCCGCCGCCGCCGAACTGGTTGCTGTTGCGCAAAAGGCCGGGCTGGATGGCAACAAGGTCGCCGAGACCTTTGAAATTGGTGCCAATGCAAGTCCGACCGGCCTGATGGTTTTGCCGGGTCTGATCGGCGGCAACCACAACGAAGGCATTCATTTCACAACCGGCCTGCGCACCAAAGACGCAGGCTATGCCATGCTATTGGCCAAGGAATACGGCCTTACCCTTCCGGTGGGACAGGCCGCGCATGGCGTGTTTGAAAATGCAACGGCCGAAGGCTTGGGCGATCTGGCGCAAAGTGCGGTGATCGAACCGCTCAAACGCTAGCGGCTAGTCGTTGCTTGCCGTTTCGTGATCGGCAAGCAACGGCTCATAGCGCGCGTCGGTCAGTGTCTTGAGGAAGGCGACAATGGCATCAATGCGCTTGTCATCAAGGGCATCGCCCTGCTCAAGCTCCTTGATCGAAATCGTGTCCGCGACTTCCGGCTCCCCCCACGGCTTGCCGGTTTCAGGGTTGGTCTGGTTGACCTCGGCCTTGCTGTTATATTTGTTATAAAACCTGACCACGGTTTCCAAGTCCGCAAAGACGCCGTTATGCATATAGGGCCCTGTCACGGCAACATTGCGCAGTGACGGGGTTTTGTATTTGCCACGATAGGCCGGGTCTTCAATGGCGGCGTTATCAAGCAACCCGTTATCGGTAAAACCGACATCCTTGTCAGTGGCATCACGCGTCGCAACATTGCGCGGCACGCCGATATTGTGGAACTCGTAATTGGTAAAGGTCTCGCCCTCTGCCGTCGGGCTGGTTTTCAGCATGTGGCAGGTATTGCAATTGGTAAATTGCTGCGAAAAGAACAGGACACGACCAAGCTCTTCCTGCGGCGTCATCTTGTATTCGCCACGCAGGAAACGGTCATATTTGCTGTCAAACGGTGCGAACTGATCACTTTCTTCAAAGGCCGCAATCGCCTTGGTCATTGCGCCATATGCCTGATCGCTATCAGACCAGACATCATCGCCAAACAGCGCCTTGAAGCCCGCAACATAATCTTCGTCCTCGCGCAGGCGTTTCACCACACTGGCCTTGTCCGGCATGCCCATTTCAATCGGATTTAGCGGCGGGCCACCGGCCTGCTCCGCCAGATCCATTGCGCGACCATCCCAGAACTGCCCGCCAACAGCGACACCGTCGTCGCGGACATGAAATGGTGGGGAAAACCTGGCATAACTTGCGGTCGGCGCATTGCGATCACCAAGGCTTTTGCCATCATCCCCCAATGAAAACGCCCCATCTGCGACATCAATTCTGGGGTCACGAAACGCCGTCGAAGGATCATGACATGTCGCACACGACATCGTGCGATTGGCTGAGAGATTTGTATCGAAATAAAGCGCCTCGCCCAGCTGGGCCAGATTGGCGAAAGGCGTCTCCTTTGCGGATGCCACCGCAATTTCAGAAACCTTTGCACTGTGGTTTTGCGCATCAACAGCCAAACGACGCAGCATCGCAGACGCATCTTCTTCGGCCACCGCAGGTGCTGCCATGCCCCCACCAAACACGGCAACCAGAACGGCAAAACGCAACGAAGAACGGATCATACAGGACATCGGCAATACTTTACTTCAACAGGTCCAGGAATGCGGAGCGCAGAACACTCAATCGCGAACGCTATTCATTTACACCTACACAGTTGCCTTCTGCCTTGATGAAAGTCAACGCTTGCATCAGTATCCCGAAACCAGGTTGCCATACCTAGTTCAGGTCAACACCCTGGTTGCCATACAAAACCTTATATTCTGCGGTTTGGGTTTCTCTTAGGATCGCGTCACTGATCTTGCGCGCCAGTTCCGGGGCGATGGTCTTTGCCGAAAACATCAGACGCACCGGTTCACGCGCCAGAATGAAGGGATGCCCCTCCACACTATGTCCATGCCCTTGCTGTTCGGCCTGTGCAACATAGGCCGCCGGTATCCCCAACAGCAAATCCACCCGGTTGGCTAACAGCAATTGCAGCCCATGCGGACCAAGCGGCACGTCGCTTACGTGCCTTGCCCCTTCGGGACTGTTCATGAAGTTCTCGAACGCCTCGCCGCGATAAGCACCCCGCACATGTCCGATCACAAGACCCTGTGCGATCACATCTTTCAGACTGGAAAGCCCAATACGCCCGGCATCGCCGTTACGGACGACAAAACCGATCACGTCATCTCGGTAGGGAACGGAAAACAAACCGTATTTTGCCCGCTCCGCGGTAAGGGAGGCCGATGGCAGAATATCGACATTCCCCTGCTTTATTGCATAAAGCGAACGTTTCCATGGCATGAAGGCAAACCGAACATCACAGCCAACTGATTTCAAAACCTTGGAAATGAAGGCGTTGTCGATTCCAATAGCGAAACCGTTTTCATCCTTCATACTGAACGGACTGTATGTTTCCGACGCGCGAACAAGCAGCGGTCGCGAACAGTCATCCATTGGCTTTGCCTGCCCTGACTGCATCCCCAAAAGCAACAGAACAAACAAACAGACGACGGCGCATGGCACAAAACGCCAGGCAGTCATATGGTTAATCCCCGCACCCAGTTTCTGATCTGCACACCTGATTTTTTGTCGTTTTCTTGCGTTTTTCGCGGGTGTGTCTATCGAACTTTATTCATCAGACAAGACG
The DNA here is from genome assembly GCF_001613795.1 of Thalassospira sp. MCCC 1A01148. Taxonomy (GTDB): domain Bacteria; phylum Pseudomonadota; class Alphaproteobacteria; order Rhodospirillales; family Thalassospiraceae; genus Thalassospira. The sequence continues at coordinate 25,302 of NZ_LPVZ01000013.1, read as the reverse complement.
TATTGTTCCCCTCATACGATATGATGATGCCTGAAAACATTCTGCGGTGAAAGCCTTCTCAGGCTGTTGCAGATGGTTTGATTTTTGTGACGGGCGCGAATGACGGTTACGCCAGATCCTCGGGGATTGATTTGACATATTCCTGCGCCAGATCAGCATAGCGATCCGCAGAAACCTTGAAAAACTCGATTTCTTCTTGTGTCAGGTCGCGCACTTTGCGTGCTGGCACACCGGCCCACAGCTCGCCCGCGGGAATACGTTTTCCCGGCGCCAGAAGCGCATTGGCACCAAGCATGCCGCCCTGCTCGATCACGCAACCATCCATGACGGTCGCGCCCATACCGACAAAACTTCGATCTTCAAGCGTACAGGCGTGAATGATGGCCGAATGCCCGATGGTGACGTCATCGCCGATATAGGTCCCAAACTTCCCCTTGGCGACATGTACCATGGTCAGGTCCTGAATATTGGTACGCGAACCGATGCGGATTTCATGCACATCGCCACGAACTACACATCCAAACCAGATACCCGTCTCTGCCCCGATTTCGACATCCCCAATGATGGTCGCATTCGGGGCAATAAACGCGGTTTCATCAATGGTGGGTTTTACCCCGCGATAGGACAAACGCATGATGATGGGACCTTTCATATTCAACAGTTCGGGGATGCATCCACGACGCAGCACATCTTGTTTTTCAAGTTTAAGGCCTAACATGTCAAAAAGGAAACTCATCGAAAAGAAAGATGCTCATGCCATCGCCCACAAAGGCGCGCATCAATGTCAAAGGCCAGACAGACAACTGGTTACGCGGTTGCACAATATCGGCTTTTGCCCTTGTCTTATGTCTGCTTTCCACCGTTTCGCATGGCCATATGCTAAGCGAAAACCACGATCATGCCCGCGGGGTGTTGCGTGTGACGTTCTCGGTTTGGGAACCATTTGCGATCGAAGACCGCAACGGCAAACAGCACGGTATTGATCGCGCCATCATGAAAGAGGTGGCCAAGCGTCTTGGTCTTGAATTGCAACCCCATACTTGCCCGTGGCGGCGGTGCCTGAAGATGCTTGAAACCGGTGATATTGATATCATGACCAGCATCGCCTACACCCAGGAACGGGCCACATATGCCCGTTTCATCAAACCGGCCTATAGTCGTGTCACCCCTGTTTTCTACTATAATCGCAAAAACCCGGTGACAATTTCCGCCTATTCAGACCTCTATCAACTCACCTTGGGGGCTGTGGTGGATTCCCGCTATTTCGAACCGTTTGACAGTGACGACAGACTTGAAAAAGTCGAAGCCAACAGTGAAATCCTTTTGCTCAGGATGCTGGCGGCCAAACGGGTCGATGCGATGGTCGGTTCCGATGCCAATGCAGATTATCAAATTCGACGTGCCGGCCTTGGCAATATCATCGCCAAGGCCCCCTATCGTACCAATCACAGCAACGATATTCATCTTGCTGTATCGCGCAACTCATCGCTTATGACCCGACTGGACCAGATCAGCCAGATCATGACCGACCTCCATGCCGAAGGCTTCATCGCCCGCGTGCATCAGGAATACTGGCCTGCCGCCGATCTTGCCGAAATCAACCCGACGGGGGAGCTCAACTAACACAGGTCGGACTGGCCGGACCAGCAAGCACCGGGCGCAGGCAATAAAAAAGGGTGCCATTCGGTAATGACGCCCTTTTTTTATTGCCTTTGCCGCACACCGTTACGGGAACAGCGGCTCGATCTCAAGCCCCATGGTTTCAGGCAGGCCCAGCATCACATTCATGTTCTGAACCGCCTGGCCTGATGCACCCTTCACAAGGTTGTCTTCAACCGCAACAATGATCACACGGCCAGGCACACGGTCCTTGACCACCCCCATCAGAACATAGTTCGAACCGCGCACATGACGGGTCTGGGGGGTAACACCAAACGGCAGAATACGGACAAACGGCTCGTCCGCGTAACGCTTTTCAAGGGCGGCCTGAATGTCTTCGGGCGTCGTGCCATCGGTCATTTTGACATAGATGGACTCCAGGATACCGCGGCTCATCGGCATCAAGTGCGGTGAAAAGTTCACCACAACATCAATGCCACTCGCCCAGGCAAGGCCCTGCTCGATTTCGGGTGCGTGGCGGTGCCCGCCGGTGCCATAGGCATGAATGCCTTCGGTCACTTCGGCAAACAGGGTCATTTCCTTGGGCGAACGCCCTGCCCCGGTCACACCGGATTTGGCATCAATAATGATGTCTTCGGCATGCACCATCTTGCCTTCAAGAAGCGGTGTCAGCGCCAGTTGCACCGGGGTCGGATAGCACCCCGGATTGGCAACCACGCGGGCCGACTTGATCTTTTCACGGTGCAGTTCGGTCAGGCCATAGGCCACTTCCTTCTGCAGGTCCTGTGCCGCATGGTCCGCGCCATACCATTCCTTGTAGGTCGACGGATCAAACAGGCGGAAGTCTGCTGACAGATCAACAACCTTCACATGGCTCGGCAAACCGGCAATGACTTCCTGTGTCGTGCCATGCGGCAGCGCGCAGAAAATCAGGTCCACAGTCGACCAGTCCGCGTCATCGATCTTGATCATGGTTGGCAGATCAATATGGGCAAGATGCGGGAAAACTTCCCCGAACGGACGTCCGGCGCGTCGGTCTGCGGTCAACAGGGTAATTTCCGAAGCTGGATGATGCGCAAGAATGCGAACCAGTTCCGCCCCGGTATAGCCACTGGCACCGAGAATTCCGACTTTGACCTTAACGTCGCTCATATCAAATCTTGCTCCAAGTTAGGCACCCGCCATTTGCGGGTATTGATAACGCGCGGATGTTGGCAAACAAGGCCCGCAGATGCAAGCAATTAGGCGGCAAATATCCCTGATAATCTGCAACATTCCCATGCGGCCTGATCATGGCAGCAGGTCATCAAAGCCTATTTTTTGCGCGCACGGCGCACTGTGTCCGGACAGGCGCGCGCATCTTCGGGCCGTACGGTGTAAAACTTCTCGATCTTCTCGTATCCGGTTGGGCTTGCTACGGGATAGCTTGCAACGTATCGCGCGTCGGAAAGCCCGAAGTCGCTGGCTTTCAATCCGGATCGCTGCAACCACATGCGCCGATGGGCATCCGATAACACCACATCCGCGTCATCAATCAGAAAAATGGCATCACGCGCCAGTCGGTCATTATATTTGTGGTGGGTCGGCAACCATGCGGCCAGTTGTTTACGAAGCGTGCCCGGGCTTGGCACATCGCGTGTGCGGGTCGCAAATTTTGTCATCCTTTCGACAAGCGAACTGATATCACCCGGCGGCACTGATCCATGGGTTGCACGGTCGATAAAGAATGCCAGATCAATCTCGCTGGGGTCGCGTCCGATGACTGGTTTAAGGGCGGCATACAGCTTGAAAAATCGCGCTATTTTTCCGCCATCGGCATTGGCTGCATCATAGACCCGATGATAGGCCGCCTGCACTTCGGGTCTTGCGCCATAGGCGGCAAAACGTTTCTTAAATGCATTACGTTTTGCGTCATCGACCCATATTGCACACAACACATCAAAGGCCGCGTCATTATTGCCAAGGGCAAGCCTGTGCATGTCCTCGGTAAACGGGCCAAACACGTTTTGCAGCAATCCCGGATTGGCCCGTTCTGCCGCAAACAGGATCTGCTGAATTTCCGCCCCCGCCCCGGCTGTCGCCCCGCGCGGCCCCCATGTCAGATAGGCACGCGGATCATTGGTGTGGCAGTACGGATCTCCCTCCAGAAAGGTCTTTCCGCTGCGGGGATTTTTTGACTGACAGAAATTGAACTGGATCACGTCATAATCCGTGCCTTCCAACGCAAACGTCAGATGGTTGGCCCGTGTGATCGCATCAGGCGGCGGTAACTGTGCTGGCATCAACAACCGCCAAAGACCGACCGTGATCGCCCCGTAACTCTCGGCCCCGACCGCTGCGCGCACAGACGCATTCAGGCAAGGCTGCAAATCAACAATCGCCTGACGCGTCTTCGCCCCGACAATCCCATCGGCCGAGCCATAATTGCTGGCGGACTTACCCGCACAATTCCCCGCCCGCGCAAAAAGACGCTCCTGAAAAACGGCCACCGCACCATAACGCCCAAGCGTAAGCGCGCGATTTTCGAAGCGATAGAGAACTTGTGAAAGATCAAGCGCATCATCTTGCGCACGTGCAACCTCAATGCGCATGCCACACACGAAAGACGCGGCAAGCACCAAAAACAAGTTCAAGCTAAACTGACAAAGCAGGCGACGGGTCAAGACCGGCCTCGTTATATGTTTAGGGCATCAAAGAAACGATCCACGTTTTAGTTACGCCCCAAAGCGCCAAGCATCGTTGCCACCCGAACCGTATCAGGCATCAAAAGTGAAGCCACCGTTGATGGCTTCACTTGCAATCTTGCTACTGTCAAAGCTGATCTTGCTGATAATGTCCGAAACCTGATCAACAAGCTGCTGGGGCGGCTTTGCCTTGTTGGCATTCTTCTTGGGCGGCATGATGCAGTCACCGTCAATGCCAAGGTCTTTAAGGAAGGCTTTCGCACCCTCTTCCTTGATAGCATCATCAAGAGTGACATCAATCATCTCGATCTGGTCAGAATATTTCTGGCGGTAGTACTCCTGACGGGCCTGCATTTCGTAACAATACCAAAGCGGCATGCCCAATCCGCCCAACTGGGCAAAAGGCTGGAAATTGACCAGCTTCTTTTGATAGGACGGGTGCAGATACCACTGCCAAGCCAGCGTGATATTACCAAAATCACTTCGAACAAGGTAACTCACGCACTGTTTGACGATGTCGCGCTTCAGAATGATCAGTGTCGTGAAATCTGTCCGGTCACTTTCGGCAAGGTTTTCCAGTAAGCCGCATTTGCACAGGGTATGGTTGGTCTCGGCATATATACCGTCTGGAATGCTGTCAAACTTGCGGGTCCAGAAATCTTTGACGAATGCATTGTTACCGTAGTTGTTGAAATTCCGCATGGTACGGATATCGGGCATGCGGACGCCAAAATCATCTATACCAAGCGGTTCGTGTATCGCGTCTATTTTCAGATTTTCAGAAAGGAAATCCGCCAACCAGGCAGAGCCCGTGCGACCGGCGGTAATGACAAAATAGTTCTTCATAACTTTCCTTTCTGGCACCTTGAACGGCACGATACATGATCGCGTCAGGATGTGTTTTCATCTGCCCACATTGTGCCAGCCGACCCTTTAAGCAAGTTTAACCTGCTCAAAACCGACTGAAACGGTCGACTTCAACAAAGCCAACCGGTAATGCCCGACCTTTTTAAAACCAAGCGCTTCATAGGCCTTTGCCGCCGCTTCGCTATCGGTTGAGAGGATGGCGCGCTTAACGCCACGGGCACGCACAGCCAGAAGCGTCTTGGCAACCAGAATACGGGCATATCCATTCGAGCGTTCTTCGGGCGGCGTCCACACGGGGCCAACCTGGACCATATCGGGCAAGGTTGCGTTGAAGCCCGAAAGCGACACTGCCTTGCCATCAACGATCAGCCCCCACATCGTCCGTGCATCAAGCGCATGGACAAGGCGTGAGGCGATCTTGCTGTCCAGGCTCGGGGTGTCTGCCGCCCCCAAGGCCTCGATCTCATAGGCGCGCAACCAGCGCAGCAAGGTATTGCGTTCGATCTTTTCTGCATCGACCATCTGAAAATCATCAGCACGTGCATTTTGCGGCACGATCAGGCTTTCCAGATCAAGCTCGTAAAGCACATCCGATGCATTGATCGCATAGGACGCATCCTTTAACCCAAGTTGGCACAGCATGTCTTGCGCCGGGGCAGCATCACCAAAGACACCCGCCACCGGTTTAAGCGGATCAGACACAAATACCTCTGTCAAAGCAGCCGGAACCGTATCTTGATCCCCCGCCTCGACAAAAACATTGCCATTGGCAAACTGCGCAACAATCGCACTGATGCTGCCATCGCTGGCAACTTCCCCGAACCAGTTTCCAGAAAGCGGATGACGACGTCGTTCGATACCGGCAGTGCGCATGTTCCCGCGCAGCACCATGCAAGTCGCAGCATGGTTGGCAAGGAATGCGGTTGCGGCATCAAAATCGGCGTCGTGCAGCTTTCTGTACTGCATATCAGGGGTCCCTTTCTTTGGGGTTCAGGTCATTGCCAACCAATCAAATTGGCATAAAAAAAGACCGCTCCATTAGCGGCCCTTCATACATCACAAGGTCATCCAACAGAGGTTCAAACAATTATGTTTTGAAAACTCGTCGCATCGTTCCAACCATTGGATCACACCTTAAATTCAGAAAATTATCGCGTCAGAGGAGTGTTATTATCACACCCTTGCGAATTTTCGATCCCTCTTTTTAAAATTCTTTGATGACAACAACATCGCCCGAATTCTGGCAGCCGATAGTCACAAATCAAAAACTGAACCTCAATTCGGTTTGCTGCGATGTCGGAAACTGGTATTACCAATACAAGGCACATTTTATTCGGAGTTGAGCTCATGCCAGTGATTACCTGCGTCGAAGACCTGAAACGTATCTATAAACGACGCACACCGCGGATGTTTTATGATTACGCAGAATCCGGAAGCTGGACCGAGCAGACATTCCGTGAAAACACCACGGATTTTCAGGAAATTCACCTGCGTCAGCGCGTCGCAATCGACATGGCCGGACGCTCCACCAAAAGCCAGATGATCGGTCAGGATGTGAGCATGCCCGTCGCCCTTGCCCCGGTCGGACTGACCGGGATGCAAAGTGCTGATGGCGAGATCAAGGCCGCCCGCGCCGCAGAGAAGTTCGGCGTCCCCTATACGCTGTCGACCATGTCGATCTGCTCGATCGAGGACGTCGCCGAAAACACTTCCAAGCCATTCTGGTTGCAAGTCTACACGCTCAAAGACGATGACTTCATGCAGCGCCTGTTTGACCGCGCCAAAGCCGCCAAATGTTCGGCCGCGGTCATCACGGTGGATCTTCAGATGCTGGGCCAGCGCCACAAGGATCTCAAAAATGGCCTGTCCGCCCCGCCCAAGCTGACGTTCAAATCGGTCACCAACATGATGACCAAGGTACAATGGGGCCTTGGCATGCTCGGCACCAAGCGGCGCTTCTTTGGCAACATTGTCGGCCATGCCAAGGGGGTTGCCGATGCGTCATCGCTGAGCACCTGGACGGCCGAGGCGTTTGATGTATCGCTTGATTGGAATCGTATTCGCGAATTCCGCAAGATGTGGGACGGGCCGCTGATCATCAAGGGGATCATGGATCCGCGCGATGCGCTCGAGGCGCTGAATGTCGGCGCAGATGCCATCATCGTTTCCAACCATGGCGGTCGCCAGCTTGATGGTGCCCTGTCCTCTATTCGCGCACTGCCAGCGATCATGGATGCCGTCGGGGACAAGATCGAAGTCCACCTTGATAGCGGGATCCGTTCTGGTCAGGACGTGTTGAAGGCCCTGGCGCTTGGTGCCAAGGGCACCTATATCGGCCGTGCTTATGTCTATGGCCTGGGTGCGATGGGTGAAGCGGGTGTGACCAAAACGCTGGAGCTCATTCACAAGGAGCTTGAAGTTTCCATGGCGCTTTGCGGGCATACCGACATTACCAAGGTGGATCGCGATATTCTGATGATCCCGCGCGATTTCTCGGACCGCTGGCAATAGGCAACAGACACGTCTTGATACGAAACAAAAAAGCGGCGTCCTTCAATGTAAGGACGCCGCTTTTTTATCTGAAATGCAAATCTAGGCCCGATAGCAAAACCGCAAAAAGAAAAAGCGCCACCCGAAGGTGACGCTTTTCCAAACAGTATCGCGAGCCGTGTGCCCGAAAACGACTTAACGTTTCGAGAACTGGAAGCTACGACGAGCTTTGGCGCGACCGTATTTTTTACGTTCAACAGCACGCGAGTCACGGGTGAGGAACCCACCAGCTTTGAGTGACGGACGCAGTGCCGGCTCGAACATGGTCAGCGCACGGGAGATACCGTGACGAACGGCACCGGCCTGACCGGAAAGACCGCCACCGGTTACGGTGCAGACAACGTCGAACTGATCTTTGCGATCGGTTGCGCCGAACGGCTGGTTGATCACCATGCGCAGAACCGGACGTGCGAAGTACTCTTCGAATTCGCGGCCATTGACGGTGACTTTACCCGAGCCCGGTTTGATCCAGACACGTGCAATTGCGTTCTTACGACGGCCGGTTGCATAGGAACGGCCCTGTGCGTCGATCTTCGGCTCCGGCAGGGTGCCTTCTGCAGCTGCAGCAACTTCGCCGCCCTGTGCCAGATCCTTGAGATCTTCAAGAGTTTTGGTGTCGGCCATTATTTAGCACTCCGCTTGTTCTTTTCGTTCATAGCCGCTACGTCGAGGACTTCCGGCTTCTGAGCTTCGTGCGGATGCTCGGTACCAGCATAGACGTGCAGTTTGGAAAGAACCTGGCTGCGCAGCGGGCCACGGGTCATCATACGCTCAACAGCTTTGATGATAACGCGTTCCGGGTGCTCACCGTTCAGGAGCTTGTCCATGGTGCGTTCTTTGATGCCGCCCGGATAACCGGTGTGCCAGTAGAACTTCTTGTTCTGAAGTTTACGGCCAGTAAGTTTGACTTTTTCGGCATTGACGATGACGATGTGATCGCCACAATCCATGTGCGGGGTAAACATCGCTTTGTGTTTACCACGAAGACGGTTGGCAACAACGGCTGCAAGGCGGCCAAGGACGACGTCTTCTGCGTCGACCACGAACCATTTGCGCTCGATGTCGCTCGGTGTCGCAGTGAAGGTTTTCATTATTTCTATACTCGAAAACTGGGTTCCACGGAGGGATTGTTCCCTCGTTGAAAGTCGGCGCATTATGCCAGCATTCAACAGGAAAACAACAGGAATATTTCGTTTCAAATCAATGCTTTATGATGCGCGGTATTATTTTACCACACATAATTGCATTATTTTTCGGCCGGTGGCATGGCATATGTCCCGATGACATGGGCGCACAAACTGTCATCAACTGCGGATCGAATATGACATTCTGCAATCAAAAGCCGCCTGCCAGCCTTGAGGATTTTGGCCTCTGCGATCAAATCCCCCGGCTTCGCGCCTGACAGGAAGTGAACCGTGGCTTCTGTCGTTACCGCCAGATCAGCCTTGGGAACCACAAGCCAAGCAACCGCATAAAGCGCAATGTCGGCCAATGCAAAGATGGCAGGCCCTGTTACCACATTGCCCGGGCGCAAGTAACGTTCGTTAAATGGCAAACGCAGAATGGCCGTGTCTTCAGACAGGCTTTCTGTTACCACCCCCATATCGCCGACAAACGGTACCTTTTGGCGCATGATGGCGTCAAAGTCGGCCGGCGTTACCCCGGTTCGGGTTTCGGAACTGTTCATGACTTGGTTGGTCTCCCCGTTATGACTGATTCTGGTACAGTCATTTTATTACCGGAAGACAGCCTGACATAACGTTTACGTTAACGTCAATAATTTGCGCCACCAAACATGCTTCTTTGCCGCATTAGCGCAACATCTAGCGGGTCAAAATCCCCACTACATCGGTATAAATCGCCACCACCACACACAGAATGACAATCGCGACAATCGCCGTTGCCCCGATCCCGGGCAGGTTTTGCGTCATCCATTCACTCATGGACATGCCCTGTGCATTATCGGTTTTGCGCTTGAACCGTGCACGGACGGGACCGCGCGAAAGATCATGCAGCGGCTTGGGTACTTCGTTATTGGATGCCCAGTGATGTCGGTTCTCGGGCAAATAAACAGGCTGGCGGTCTTCCTGACCGGTTTCGTCATACATCATGTGACTTCACAGCGTCATTCGCTGGCTCCTGCAACAAGGGTGAACTCTCATTTCCCCACCTTGATCCCGGCACTTGTTACGTCATGCCATGATCGCGGTGCCCCCGCCTCGGATTATGTCGCTCTGCGTTCCCCCGAACCTTCGCCTTTTCTGTTTGGCAATGCCCGACCAAAATGTCTTGGGCATCACGTCATTAATTACCTGTCTGGTATATGGGGATTAAGGCAATCATTCGGCAATAGTTTGGTAACTGTGTTATCTGCCGATAATTGCCGAGAACTCGTTAACTGTCAGAACCAGTACATACCCAACAGCCACAGCCGCAATCATATAGGCTGCCAACCGAGCAATCATCTTGTTCCAGCTCAGTGGTTCTCCGGACTGTTTGCGTCCCCTGGGTGCCCGCCCCTTCGACTTTTCCTGCTTTTGCAAAATCGCGCGGCGCTTGGCATCAAGGTCTTCTTGCATCGCCCAGTTCGACTCACTGTCAGGCAGGTTGATGCGTGACTGGCGAACTTCGGCTTCCTTAAGGTCATCCACCCGGCCTGTAATATCACCCTGGCCGCCACTGCCCGCGCCATCATCTCGCTCGCGTGCGCGATCCAGCAGCGTTTTCCCGCCATTCAGGCTTTCGATATACTCGTCATATGCACTCCGCTCCTCGGCAATGGCGGCTTGCTGGGCAGCGGCATGGGCCGCAGGGTCCTGACGGGTCGTTTGGGCAATGCCAGACGGGTTGGACGACGTCATGGTCTGCCGGGCATCGTGCGGCAAGAACATCGATACCAGCCCGCTCGTCTTGTTCTGAACGTAGACATGGCGACGCGGTTTGGTTTTGGCTTCCAAAACTCGCTCGGTCTTGGCATCCGCAAGTGCCGCACTGCTGACCAAAAGCGTCGGTTTCGGTCCTGACAAAGCCGGCGGGTTCAAATCATCCTCGATCACTGGATCGGGGATATCATCGCCCTCTTCTTCGTCTGGCTCAACTTTGGGTTTGGGCATCAGAAAGGCCGGGATATCAAAGCCGTTCCTTAAAAGTCGCGCACGTGCCTCTGCGCGATACTTTTCAAGATCGCGTTCCATCATGTCCTTGCGGTCAAAACGCTTGATGGGCGTTTCACGCACAGGCTTTGTCACTCTGACGGCTTCCCGGACTTTGCGGGTCGGTACAAAACGACCCGGCGCACGTCCGCGCCGACGCGGTAAGTCTTCGCTCATCCACAACCACTTGCCGAATGAATTTTATCTATCGCGCACAGACACTAGAAAATTCGGCTCATCTCCAGGGTTTTATTTTTAACCCGTTACGTGCAATTCTACTACGGGTTACCGTAATTTAAAAATCAAAAAAAAACATCACGTTCATACGTTTCGCCGGGAGAAACACGATGCCTGATACCGCAACCGATATGCCGCTTGTCGCCAGCACAGACCATGATGGGTTTGTCACGATCACCATGAACAACCCGTCACGTCGCAATGCCTTGTCAGGCGCGATGATGACTGCCCTTCAGAAAGCGTTTGAACAGATCGCCAATGAAACCGATATCCGATGTGTCATTCTTGCGGCAGAAGGCCCGGTTTTTTGTGCTGGCCACGATCTTAAGGAAATGCGCGGCATCACCGAATGCGATCAACATGCCAGCCTGTTCAACCAGTGCAGCGAATTGATGATGACAATTGTCAGCCTGCCGCAACCCGTCATCGCGCGGGTGCGCGGCATGGCAACCGCTGCCGGCTGCCAGCTGGTCGCCAGTTGCGATTTGGCGGTTGCCGCAAGCACAGCCAGGTTCGCGACGCCCGGTGTGAATATCGGCCTGTTCTGCTCCACGCCGATGGTTGCACTTAGCCGCAATATCGCGCGCAAACACGCCATGCGCATGCTTTTGACCGGCGACCCGATCAATGCCGAAACAGCCTTTTCCATGGGGCTGGTGTCTGATGTCGTCGAAGATGATGATCTTGAAACACGGACCAATGAACTGGCCACCGGAATCGCCGCCCGATCGGGCATGACCGTGCGACTTGGCAAACAGGCCTTCTACAAACAGATCGAAATGCCGCTTTCGCAGGCCTATTCCTATGCATCCGATGTGATGACAGCGAACATGCAAAAGCACGATGCCCGCGAAGGGATCGGTGCTTTTGTTGAAAAGCGCCATCCAAGCTGGCGTCACGAATAACCTGCCCCAAACCGCGCCTGAGAATGCATGACCGCATTTGCATTTGATCCGCGATCAGGCATTCTAATCAAAGATACCTCAGCTTGGAGATCGTCCCATGTCGTTTGAAATCTGGCTTGCCTTCGCTTTTGCTTGCGCCATTGTTTTGGCCATTCCCGGCCCGACCATCATGCTTGTCGTCAGCTATGCCTTGGGCAAGGGCAAACAAACCGCGTGGGCGACTGTCCCGGGCGTCGCCCTGGGCGATCTTACAGCAATGACGATCTCGCTGGCCGGTGCCGGGGCGCTGCTTGCCGCCTCGGCAGAGGCGTTTACGGTTCTGAAACTCGTTGGAGCGGCTTATCTGATCTATCTCGGGATCAAGATGTGGCGCGAGAAACCCGAAGCCCTGCACGACAATCCCGATGCCAAGCGCAACCGTCCGTCGCGCATGTTCCTGCAGGCCTATGTCGTCACTGCGCTTAATCCCAAGGGCATCGTATTCTTCATCGCCTTTGTGCCGCAGTTCGTCACTGCCAGCGACCCGCTTTTGCCGCAGTTCATCATCATGACGGCAACCTTTGTCATTCTGGCAGCAATCAATGTGGCGATCTGGGCAATTATGGCCAGTGCTTTGCGTGAACGGTTCCGCCATCCAGCCGCATTGCGTCGCCTGACCCGTATTGGTGGTGGGGTGATGATCGGCGCTGGCTTGCTAACCGCCCTTACCCGCCGCGCGAGTGCTGCGGCCTAAGGCGTCTTACAGCCATCAGATTGGCGAAGAACACACGCATCGTGCCGTCCTTGCCAAACGGCAGGATCACGACCATGAACATCCCTGCCAGAAACACGTTCCATGCCGGACGCAGCGGCCACATCCATTCAAGATTGGCCGCCACCACCCGTTCGGCCGGAATGCCGGTCGCAAGCGCATACCATGCATACTCAATTCCGACCGTGACCGCCCCGGCCACCACAGCAACAACTGACAACGTCACCGCAGATCGAAGCGACCAGCCACGCCAATGGGCAAAACGATACAGCATCAAACCGACAAACAGTCCCGCCATCAGCGTCGCTTCACTGACGTCGACTTTTGACTGCAAAAAGAAATGCACCACGCCAAGGACGGCAATCGGATAGACCAGCTTGTGCAGACGCCCCCATTTCGCGCCCAATTTGCGCATTGCTGATTTGGTCGAGGTCGCGGTCAATACAGCAAGCCCGACAACTGCAACAAAACCGATCGTCAGATAAATCCGCAATGCGATCTCGCTTGCGATCCGGACCGGATCAAGATTCTGACTGATCGCATACAGCGCAAAATGCACCATGACATAGCAAAACGCCGCCACCCCGATTTGACGACGCACCTGTACCAGTTTTGAAAACCGCGTTATCCGGCGAAGCGGTGTGACCAAAAGCGTGATCAGCAAAATCCGGATGGTCCATTCACCGCTTTCAAGAATGGCTTCCTTGACCGGGATGGTTGCCCCGCCCTCGGCAATCACCGGCCACAACAACACAATGCCCGGCACCAGAAGCGCGATGAAAACCGCCAGTTTGAAAACTGAAAATCGTCCGGAAGGATCAAGCCATGGATACATTCGAAGCGAACCTGTCAGATTTTATCAATCCCCAAGTCAAAGCGCATCTGCAAGCAACCGTCACCTAAATTGCCATCAACTTTCCGCGAGTAGAAAGGGCTCAGCATCAGAAACCAGCGCCCTAACAGGTCCGATGACGCATATCAAAGTTGCGACATGGCCCGGACCATATAACTATCATATGCAGTGACCACCAAAAGCGGATGAAACCGAATGGCCGAATTTACAAATCCTACCGATGCGGAAATCAAGGACCTGCTCGACACGACCAGGACAATCGCCCTTGTCGGTGCCAGCCCAAAACCCGAACGCCCGTCAAACCGTGTGATGAAGTTCCTGCTTGATCATGGCTACAAGGTCATCCCGGTCAATCCAGGTCAGGCGGGCGGCACCATTCATGGTCAGACCGTTGTGGCACAACTGTCTGATATAACCGGACCTGTTGATATGGTTGATGTTTTCCGCAACAGCAACGACGCGGCCGGGGTTGTCGATGATGCGATTGCCATTGGCGCCAAATCTGTCTGGATGCAGCTTGGGGTCATTAATCCCGACGCTTTCGCAAAGGCCAAGGCCAATGGCATGGTCGCGGTGATGGATCGCTGCCCCGCTATCGAACTACCTCGCCTGTCGTAAGCTTCAGCGTCATCAGCGTCATCTCATAAAAAAAGCACCGGATGCCCGGTGCTTTTGTTCTTTTTGCGCTGCCGTAGCGGTTTTAGCCGCGTCGGCACTGCGACATCAGATCCGGAACAAGCCCCTGATTGCCGATAAAGACCGGCTGCACGGCGCTGGTCACGGCATACGCCTTTGTCTGTTCGCCAACAATCGAGTCAAAATGACCCGCCGTTTCAAGAACAAGCGACATCACACCGTCTGATTTAAGGCGAAGAGCGGCAAACCCGTTTGCATATTCGGTGCGTGCGCATTCATGACCCAGAATGGTGTCGAAACGCTCGACCAGTACATAGCGTGGATTTTCCACCAAGTCGCTGCGGCCAGACACCGCACTTGGTTTCACACCGCGCTTGGGCACATATTTTGAGAAATGGGTCTGCGACTGAACGATATAGCCATCCGGGAAATACACTGCGACATCCTCTGCCAGCAGAATACGATCCCCGATCACCTGACCGGACCGCAGAAGTTCCTTGATTCGTTTACCCGGAATTTCGCCCGAAAACGCATTAAAGCGCAGGGTTTTTCCATCACCGCGCAAGTCGGCGTAATAACGTTCGAACGGAACAATGGGTGTTTTGTCCGCCGCACGGGCTGCGGACAAAACGGCGGTGGTCATGACCGCCAGTGTCGCAACTGCAAGAGAAACGCCCCCCGAGCGCTTCGAAAAGACCGACTTGATGGCCCTTAGCATATGTCCCCGCCTCTCACTTAAATCAGGAATACAATCCAGAGATTATTCACATTAATCCCAAATTCAACACCTGTTTCCGCGAAAAATCGCGGCATGGTCAAAAGCACATATAAAAACAACGAGGTGGCATAATGCCACCTCGTTGCCAAAGATTTGGTAAATGTCGGTGATTAGTCGACCGAGATCGTCACACGACGGTTACGCGGCTCACGAACACCATCCGGAGTCGGGATCAGAAGATCGCCTTCACCAACGGCGTCGGTTTCGACCATGTCACGTTTAATACCACGCTCGGTCAGCTCACTAAGCGCAGCTGATGCACGGCGTTCGGACAGACCCAGGTTATAAGCGGCTGAACCCGCTGCGTCGGCGTGACCGACAACAGAGATATCGCCCATCGAGGACGCCCACTGTTCTGCAGCAGCATCAAGAACACGCTCGGAAACCGGGGTGATCGCAGCGCTGTCAAAATCGAAGAAGATGGTGAACAAACGCGGCTCAACAACAGCAACCGGTGCCGCCATCGGCTCCGGCTCTACCGCACGAAGTTCGGCCATTGCTGCTTCAAAGTCTTTCCAGCACTGGCTGATCAGTTCGGTCTGCCAGCCTTCTTCGCTTTCTTCGACCCAGCAGTCATAGCGGGCCTGCGCGACAGCGGCGACAGCCGGCTTTTCTTCGCGCTTGCCATCATCAAGAAGCGCCAGGAGTTCGTCACGAACGACGCGCTTCTGGGCAATTTCTTCATCTGAAAAACGCCAGTTTGCCGGGTCTTCCGGAAGTACAATGGTATCACCGCTCACGCGACCGGCTTTCTTCGCAAAGAAGTCGGCATCAAAGTAGTCATACCATTCATCAGCTTCACGCTGCGCATAGGCGAGATACTCTTCCTTAAGTGCCATGCCGAAGTCCGTGGTCGGTGCTTCGGAGGAAACCGCAGAAGAAACCGAACTGCTGTAGGTCAGCGGGTTACCGCCATATGGAACAGCAGTGCCAGCGTTATCGACTGTGCTACATGCACTCAGAAGCGCAACGCCCCCAAGAGCAACAAGAATTTTCGGACGAATCTGCATGTCTTACCCCTGTCTTTAGGTTGTTCTTCGAATAACACTTTAACACCAATAATGGTGATATTATGGTCCTTAACGAACGAAAACTTGGTTTGTTCCATACACCTACAAAGAGTTGGTGATTGCATCGTGCTTTTCAAGCACGCTCAAACCTGTAATGCTAATTGTCTCATACAGATGTATGGTTTGCAATCAACACAATTATGACACTGAGCAGACGAGGATCTCATGATCGAAACCGATGTCGCGACCATAACCGAAATGCTGAAAGGGTTTGCCTTGGGCTTTGGCCTCGACCTTCTTGGCGCTGTCCTCATACTTGTTATCGGCTGGTGGATTGCCGGTCGGACTGCGGCTTTGGTCCGCCACTCCCTTAAAAATGCAAAATTCGTCGACTCGACTCTGAAACCGTTGGCAGCAAGCATTGCGCGCTATGCCGTACTGATCTTTGTCATCATCGCCGTGCTCTCGAACTTCGGCGTTGAAACCACCAGCATCATCGCCGTCCTCGGTGCCGCCGGTCTGGCCATTGGCCTCGCGCTTCAAGGTACGCTGTCCAATATCGCGGCTGGTGTCATGATCCTGATCCTGCGCCCGCTCAAGGTCGACGAATTTGTCGAAGCGGGTTCGGTATCGGGTACCGTTGTCGAAATCACGCTGTTTACCACCCTGCTTAAGACGCCGGATGGTGTCTTTATCTCGGCACCGAATTCACAAATCTGGAACAGCGCGATCAAAAACTACTCGCGCAACCCGACCCGTCGTCTCGATATCAAGGTTGGTATTGCCTATGATGATGATGTCGATGCGGCGCTTGAGTTCCTCAAAAACCTGGTCGCCTCTGATGAACGTGTTCTCAAGGATCCGGAACCCATGAGCTTCGTCGCCAACCTTGGCGAAAGCTCGGTCGATCTGACGGCACGTGGCTGGGTCGCCACCAGCGAATTCTGGCCGACCTTCTTCGATCTTACCCGCAAATCAAAAACAGAACTCGAAGCCGCCGGCTTCTCTATTCCGTTCCCGCAGCGCGACCTGCACGTTATCGAAAATGCAGAAACCGCCAGCATTGCAAAACCGGCGGCAAAGGCAGCAACCAAACCCGCAGCAAAAACGGCGGCCAAAAAACCGGCCACCCGTGCGCGGTCAACGGCTGCAAAATCGACGACTGCGAAAAAGACTCCCGCCACCAAAAGCTGATCTTTTTACCAACAACCATCATCTGCAAAGAGGCCCGGTCGGGCCTCTTTTTTTGTCTGCAAGTTCGATCACCTTGTTCCGTGCGGTTGTCTTCTTTGCACGTAGTACCCCGCTGTTACCCGCCAGACTTGCATCAGGCGTATAGTTCCTGCCTTGCCCAAAGGCGGCAAAACAAAACAATCGGGAGGATAAATATGTCTGCGAAAAAAATTCTGATGATCACCGGCGACTATGCCGAAGATTACGAAACCATGGTGCCATTTCAGACGCTTCTGGCGGTTGGCCATCAGGTCGATGCCGTCTGCCCGGATAAAAAGGCCGGCGATACGGTGGCGACCGCGATCCATGATTTCGAAGGTGATCAGACCTATAGCGAAAAGCGCGGCCACAACTTTGCGCTGAACGCCGATTTTGCGACGGCACGCGCGGAAAACTATGACGCGCTGGTCATCCCGGGTGGCCGGGCACCGGAATATCTGCGCCTGAACGAAGATGTCATTCGACTGGTCCGCGACTTCCACGACGCCAACAAGCCGATTGCGGCCGTCTGCCATGGCGCACAGCTTCTTGCAGCGGCTGATATCATCCGGGATCGCAAAGTCTCGGCCTATCCGGCATGTGCACCGGAAGTCAAACTGGGTGGCGGCACCTATGCCGATATTGCCATTGATGAAGCCTGCATCGACGGCAATCTGGTGACGGCTCCGGCATGGCCTGCACATCCGAAATGGATGGCCGCCTTCCTTAAGGTTCTGGGCACTGAAATCAATCTGTAATGCTCAGGCGCCCAAACGTTCATTGCGTTTGGGCGCTATTTGTTTGACCATTGCGCCAAACCAAAAAGAAGACCGCTGGACATCTTGTAACAGTGGCACCAACAGGAAAGGCCGTCCAAATGTGTCAGATCTATTCCGGAACTGCCCCCGAACTTTATCAATCTGTCAGTCGATCTGTACGGATCAATGGCGTGGTAACCAGCCTGCGTCTTGAATTGCGCTTTTGGCAGATTCTGGATGAAATCGCCGCAGGCGAAGGTTTCACCACACCACAATTTCTGGGCAAAATTCACGATGAAGTCGTCGCAAAGCGCGGCGACATCCCCAATTTTGCGTCACTTGTCCGTGTGATTTGCACCGTCTATCTGGAAAAACAGGCCGGCTTGCATGTGCATGTGCCAGACAATGCTGCAACATCAGCGATGCACAACTAGGCCGCTGTCAGGGCTGATTGGTAGCACAGACTGGTTCTAGTTCAGCCAGGATGAAAGTTCACGCGTACTGAACCCGCCACTGGTCATGATGTTCGGGCTGGTATTGCGCTTTAGGGTAGGCTCGGCCGGCTTGATGATGCTGTTGCGGCGATGCATGCCCGCAGCAGCCCCGAAATCGATCTGCGAACGCCCGACAAGATCGGCCGCCTTGATCTGCGGTCCGGGCGATTTTACCGAGCCGGATGCATTGATCGGCGTTTGCGCAGCTTGGGGCAATTGCTGTTTCTGCTTTGCCTCGTAAATCCAGCGCAGTTCCTGCTTCAGGGTCTGGTATTCCGGCGTATCGGGTGCGGAATTGACCTCATTGACGATCTGAAGCTTTACCATCTGCGGGAAACGATCAAGCCGTTCAAGCAGCATGAATTTCACACTCGGCCGTACCGCGTCGGACCGCATCAGCTTCATCACCAGACGACGATAAATGTCGATACGCAGATTGCCGTTCGAGGCCAGTTCAATAAATTCCTCGACGAATTCGCGGGCTTCCATTTTGCCATCAAGCAATGCACGCAGGTTATCGCCCATCGCCCGGCGATAGGCCTCGCGGATTTCGACCACGTGGTTGGACGCACGCGTGCGCACCAGATGGAAGGCTTCGGGGCTAAAGGCGTTTTTGGTCAGAAGATTGGCGCAATCGGCGACCAGTTCGTGCTTGGTTGCCTCGGATACGACTTCAAAGACCCCGGTGATCAATTCCTTGCATTTTGCATGCGGCCCCATGCGAATGGCCGCTGCCAGCGCCATCGGGCTTTCCGGGTCTCTGGTTGCAATCACGGCCAGCGCCAGCGGATCGTCATATTGCATCAGGGCAAGATCATTGCTGAGCAAATGTTCCGGCATCAAAAGACGCTGTTGCTTGGCCGCCCCCATGACAGTAAGCGGCTCGCCCGATAGATAGCTTTCCTTGATGGTAAGGGCATGTTTCAACCCTTCATATGAGATGCCGTGATTGCTGCTCATGGCACTCAATCCTCTTTACGGCCCTTGGATCGCCGGTCCGAGACCAAGCCTTCAAGCCCGCTGCTGTTGCGCCCGGCCCGTGGACGGATACCATGACTGCGTCCTGGGTTCCGTGCGGTCGGCTTCTTCTGCTGTGCGGGGGTCGGTTCACTTTCTTTTTCGGCTTTCGCGCGTGAAACCACCGGCTTCATGTCACTAAAGAAGTCGATATACCAGTCCATATCAGCTGCGGCCATCGCATAGCGGCCACCAACTGCCGGGCTTTCGATCGCCGATTCCGGAATGCCGTTGCTGATCTGCAAGACAACAGCTGCCGGCGCGGTCATGCCTGCGCGCCATGCAAGGGCGGTGATCGCCCGGGCACTGCCGGAATCAAGAATTTTGGAAACGGCATTGGCGCGAATTTGCGCATACTGGGCCAGGGCCTGTACCACCAGCGCATCGTCGTTGCGCGACAGCGCATCAAGCACATACTGGTCCATCGTCATATTGGCATCGCTGGCCTCTACGACATCGTTCTCGACCATTTCGTTATCGGCAATTTCGATGTCCATCTCGCCATCGCGTGCGGGCATGTGCATCCGGTTTTCGAAACGGGCTTTTTCAATCCGTTGGCGCACAGATTGGCGAAGCGCACGGGCAACCTCGGTGCGCATTCGGCCCTGTTCGACCAGCGTGTCAAACAGCGACGCCATAATGAAATGGGCGACACGGCGTTGTGCCTGTCGGGAAATGCGGTTCTGGCCACCCAGAATGTCGTTCTCCGGCACTTTCGGCTTCGCCACCTTGTTCTCGGACAGATGCGGCGTCATCGGCACAACGTTTCGCGGCGCATCATCAGACGACAGCAACCGGTTAAGCAACCCGCCCTTTTCCTTTTCGGCCTGCTGCTCGATCAGGCGCGCTTTGGCTGCGGCCTCAAGCTCGGCACGTTCGCGCTCGGCGGCGGTCTGCACAAACTCACTGCGACCACGCATGATATCAAGGAAATCGGCGTCGCTCAGAAGTTCGATATAATCGGCAATCGACACACGACCAATCGCCTGAATGTCCTGGCGCAGCCGTGTCGCGGCTTGACGCGTCATATAAGGGGTATGGCCCAGTTCCTGCTCGATCAGGGCAATCACCTGCGGGCGATAACAATCCCCCATATTGGCAATGGCAGCGACGAACTCGTCAACCATTTCCAGACGTTCCGACGGGCTAAGGTCGGTCAAATGACGGCGCAAACGCCGCGCGACATCCATGCGCACATCGCTGTCAAAGTCCGGGGCGTCCTCGGCTTCGTCAAGCGCATCCAATTCGGATGACAGGCGTGCTGCGTGTTCAAGACCCGCCGCATCAGCATTGTTTTCAGAGATATGTTTTCGGGGAATCGCGCGCCCCTGAGCGCGACCTGTTTCAGATCCAAACGTCTCAGGTGCGATGGTACGGACCGTATCGGCAAGATCACGCAGCTTTTCCGAGGCTTTGTCCTCAAGCCCCCCATTGCCCGCATTTTTCTGCCGATTGAACATCCAACTCAGCATTATCGCAGCTATTCCCCTGATCCCATGCCTGGTGGCAGCTCGGCACCAACCCTGTGGCACCTTATTTTTGTGTTTTGTCAGAATAACTTAAACGAAACTGACAACGAAGCGCAACCAGACAAGGCGTCTAAATTTTATAACCCAACTTCAAGACCCACATCCTTGGACAAAGCCTTGATTACAGACTGACTATCGACGCAAAGACTCAAAAAAACATTAACGTTACAGGGTGCTGTGCCTGCACCTGCCCCTTACGCGTGAAATATCCATCATTCACCTGTCCAGTCTGCACAAAACCCGAACGAAAACGGGCGCCCCAAAAGGACGCCCGTCAACCAAAACTCTTGATGTCTTGCGAATTGCCTTAGTTATTACTGACCCACGCAATACGCAGAATGTTTGTCGCACCCGGCGTACCGAACGGCACACCTGCCGTAATGACAAGCGAGTCACCCGGACCAGCAAATTCTTCGCGCTTTGCCACTTCGGTGGCAATCCCCACCATTTCGGCAAAGTTGGTGGCATCACGGGTAAAGACCGGATGCACGCCCCAGCAAAGAGCAAGCCGACGAGCAGTCTGAATACGCGGTGTCAGACCAAGAATGGGAACTTCCGGACGTTCGCGCGCGGCACGGAAGGCCGTTGACCCGGACGATGTATAGTTCACAACCGCTTTGGCACCAATCGTCGTCGCCACCTGACGTGCTGCCGCACTGATCGCATCCGGGGCATTGTGCTCCGGATCCGGGCGGTTGGCATCGCGCATCCGGTAATAAAGCTCGTCCTGCTCGACGCGCACCAGAATCCGGTTCATGATCGACACGGTTTCAATCGGATATTTACCGACCGCACTTTCGGCCGAAAGCATCACGGCATCGGCACCATCATAGATCGCCGTTGCAACGTCTGATGCCTCTGCACGGGTCGGTGCCGGGTTGGAAACCATCGAATCAAGCATCTGGGTCGCAACGATCACCGGCTTGCCCGCTTCGCGGCATGACTTGATGATCCGCTTCTGCAGAATCGGCACATCTTCTGGCGGGCATTCAACGCCAAGGTCACCACGGGCCACCATGATCATGTCCGACAGATCGACAATCTCATCAAGATGATCAATCGCCTGCGGTTTTTCGAGTTTCGAAACAATGGCCGCACGGCCCTGAATGATTTTGCGTGCTTCGGCGACATCTTCTGGACGCTGCACGAACGACAGCGCCACGAAATCAACACCCATTTCCAGACCGTAATCAAGGTCTGCACGGTCCTTGTCGGTCAGGGGTGAAAGCGGCAACATCACGTCGGGCAGATTGACACCCTTGCGGTTTGACAGGGGCCCACCGGTGATGACGGTGCATTCTGCGGACTTGTCGTCGCATTTCTCGACACGCATGCGAAGCTTGCCATCATCAAGCAGCAGGTTCGCACCGGGCTTGATCGCGGCATATACTTCCGGATGCGGAAGCGAAACACGTTTTTTGTCGCCCGGCGTTTTGTCCATGTCGAATTTGAACTTGTCGCCCGCGGCAAGCACGACCTCATCGTCGGCAAACGTGCCAACACGGATTTTCGGCCCCTGAAGGTCCATCAAAATACCGATTGGGCGCCCGATTTTCTCTTCGACGGCGCGGATCGCTTCAAAACGGGCCAGATGTTCTGAGTGTTCCCCATGCGAGAAATTCAGGCGGAATACATCCACGCCTGTCTCGACAATTTTCTCGAGGACTTCCGGCTTTGAACTTGCTGGCCCCAGTGTCGCGATGATCTTCGCCTTACGTTGACGGCGCATCGGCTACTACCTCTTGTTATTCGGTTTACACATGAGCCTTCCCGCTTCGGCCTGCATCTGCGGCGAGACGAAAAGGCATCCTGATCTTTTTCTGGGGGTATCCCCTTAATAATCAATCAGCCCCTATTTGAACAGGGACTTTTCATTAAATGCCTTTACAAAAATGTGATTTTTCGCTGGACAATTACAAGAAGCCCCTTCTTTAAAGGAGCCATATCGATAAAACATGCCGGTCATATTCGAGCCTCCGGCCGACCGACCCCTTGGCGCAGACAGGACCCTTTTCATGAGCAAATGGCACCACCGTTTTCTTGGACTTGCAGCCCATATTGCAGACTGGTCAAAAGACCGCAGCACGCAGGTCGGTGCGGTTGTCATCGGCCCGAAAAAGGAAATTCGCGCGGTCGGCTATAACGGTTTTCCGCGCGGGGTCGATGACGAAATCGAAAGCCGCCACCAGCGCCCGGAAAAATACGCCTATACCGAACATGCCGAACGCAACGCGATTTATAACGCCAGCTATACCGGCACGTCGCTTGATGGCTGCGCACTCTATGTCACGCACTTCCCATGCTGCGATTGCGCGCGCGCCATCATTCAGGCTGGCATCGCAGAGGTCTATGTCGACAAGTCCAAGCTGACTGCAGACTTCCTCGAACGCTGGGAACAGGATATGAAAATATCCACCGAAATGTTCGAGGAATCGGGTGTCGCCGTTAAGGTGATTGACGACGAGGGCAACACCAAGCCTATGAAATAAAAACGATCTTCCTCTTTACTCTTGGAAAAAATGCCCAATATTGGGTGTGTTCACACCGGACACGAGCAACAAAAACAAGAAGACGCAAACGTCGTCTGTTTCATATTCCACGCTGGCCCGGGGTCAGTATTTGTCAGATTTCCAGAACCCAACCTTTGCGGTTTGGTCTTGCTGGGAACCAGACAAAGGTATAAGGATTTACAAGTCAGCAACGGGGTATGATTTGCTGCTGTATTCTCCTGAACAGCGACGCATTTCGTGATGATGCTCAGGAACCGAGGCCGGATGAACGCGAAAATAGACTTTAGTAAGATTAGTTTTCTGATCGTTGACGGGGACAAGATTTCAGCTCAGGTGGTCTATGACACGCTCGCCTATTTGGGTGCCAGTCATATACAACGTGTAAAAGCGCCAAACGATGCGTTTGACGTTTTGCGCACTGAGAAGATTGATATTGTGATCTGTGAATGGCGCTTGCGCGGCATGGATGGTCTGGAGTTTCTCGACGTGATGCGCAACTCGACCAATTCACCAAACAGGTTTATTCCGGTGATCATGCTGACGGCACATTCCGAGATGCGCTATGTGACGACGGCACGCGACCTTGGCATAACAGAATTTCTTGCCAAACCCTTCAATGCTAAGGCACTTTATAGTCGTTTGGTGTCGGTCATCACGCGTCCACGTGTCTTTGTAAACACGGGAACGTATTTTGGTCCGGATAGACGTCGCAGACAGGTCCAGTTTGATGGTCCTGATCGGAGGAGCCCAGACGAATGACCCATTTTGATTGGGGAAGCGGAGCTGTCGTGAAACCTGAAGAACCAAAGAAAAAAAAGAACGTCCAAATTATCCCCGCCCAAACGGATCTTAAGCGCCGTGCTGTAAATTTCATCAAGGGCTTTGACATCAACCTGTCGCCCGAGCAACTCGAAGAGCTTGAAAAAGTTGTTCAGAAAAGCTCGGAAACCTTTGTCCGTGATATTGGCACCGAGTTGATGGAATGCCGCAAAACCATCATCACCGCCCTTAACGACAAATCCAAACGTCCTGCTGCTGTCGAAGCAGCCGCCGACCTCGCTTATTCGGTAAAGGCGCTGGGTGGTACGTTCCAGTATCCGCTGATGACCCAAATCGCCAAGTCGATGGAAACCTTCATGGCGGACCGAACAACGGCAAACGAAAAGCAGTTGTTGGTCGCACAGCTTCATATCGACTCGCTTTATGTCATTTTGGCTGGTCGCGTCACCGGTTTTGGCTCAAGCGTCGAACAGGCAACTGTCGCCGCCCTTACCAAACTGACCGAACGCTACGAATCCCCGCGCGAATAGCTGCTCACTACGCATATTCTGCCGACAAGGCCGCCCGACATAACCAACGGGCTGGGTAACGGTATTGTTGTTGCCAACGTTATGCCGAACAAAACCACCAAGTCAGCTGGCGCATCCCATCAAGCTGACATCTGCGGCAACCCAACTGAACCTTCCCCTACCGATCCGTTCGAGGCGAAATCCATCGCCCTCGTGCCTCTGATCCATGCCAGCGCCCCGGAACCTTGACGCACCCAAAGCACCCTTGGTTTCTACCGGCAGAGGAATGATTTCGAAAATTGAATTTCGGGGTCAAAAACCGCTTGCGCCACCTGTATGCGACTGCTAAAAACCGCGCCACGCACCATGCGGGTGTAGCTCAGTTGGTTAGAGCGCCGGCCTGTCACGCCGGAGGCCGCGAGTTCAAGTCTCGTCACTCGCGCCATTCCC
>NZ_LPVZ01000012.1 GCF_001613795.1 Thalassospira sp. MCCC 1A01148 | reverse complement strand
GGCGGGTGAGATTTTCCAGACTCCAACCGCCACAACATTTGCCGATGGTGTTGCATGCCGCAGTCCTGATCCGGGTGCCTTCGATATCATCAAAAAAGGCGCTGCCGACATCGTCGCAGTGAGTGATGCCCAAATTGCCGAGGCCATGCGCCTTTATTTCAGTTCGTGCCATACCCTTGCTGAGGGTGCAGGTGCTGTGCCGCTGGCGGCCGCCATTGCGCAGCGTGAACGCAATATTGGCAAGAAAGTCGCCGTGATTTTGACCGGAGCCAACATAGATCGCGCCGACTATGCCCGCATCCTCTCAGGAGAAAACAAATGAACCACGTTTCAAATCGTTCGTCGAACAGCCCCACTGTTGATGAGCGTCATCTGATGTTTGATGACCTTGAAAAGCTTGGCCGTATCCTTGTCGAAACAGGAGATATCGCGCACAGCTTCATTCAGGGGGCGGATGACATGGATGTAACCTGCCGCGATTTCTCTGCCTTTGACCCCTCGCGCCCGTTACAGGGGCAGGGCCGCGGCACGCTTGATGCGTTGCGAGCAGCGAAAGAAGAAATTCTGCCGCTGCTCGCCGCATCAATAGGTCCGAGATATCTTGGATTTGTAACCGGCGGCACGACACCGGCCGCTCTTGCTGGCGACTGGCTTGCCAGTGCAATTGATCAGAATGCAACTGGCCCGGAAGGATCGGTCAATGCCGCTGTAGAGGAACAAGTCATCAACTGGCTATGTGATCTTGGCGGTGTCCCGTCGGACCGTTTTGATGGTGTTCTGACGACTGGTGCCACGGTATCGAACCTTTTGGGACTTGTGGCAGCCCGGCAATGGTGCGGTGAACAGGTTGGTGTGAATGTCGATGCTGATGGCGCAGGTGTTCTGCCAGATCTGGAGGTTTTCGCTGCAAGTCCGCATGCGAGTATGATCAAGGATCTGTCTATCACCGGCATTGGCCGCAACAACTTTACCAAGGTTGCAACCAAGCCAGGATCAGAAGAAACCGATATCGCGGACCTGAAAGCCAAGATCAGCGCCAGTGATGCACGCGCCAAGATTGTTATTGCGTCTGCCGGGACGGTAAATGCCACCGACTTCGATGATCTTGAAGCGATTGCCGACCTGTGTGCCGCATATGGTGCGTGGTTGCACGTTGATGCAGCATTCGGGTTCTTTGCCGCGCTTGATGATCGACGTGCCGACTTTACCAAGGGCATTGCACGCGCGGACTCAATTACGTCCGACGGGCATAAGTGGCTGAATGTGCCTTACGATTGCGGGATATTCCTCACGCGGCACATTTCGGTCCTCGAAACCTGTTGCCGTGCCTTCGCGCCATATCTCGACACCAAGGCTGATGGGAATAGCTACATAAATCGTGGTGTGGAGAACTCCCGCCGTTTTCGTGCCTTGCCGCTTTGGATGACGATGGTGGCTTATGGGCGTGACGGGGTTGCGTCGGTTATCCGTGCAAATTGTGATCAGGCAGCGGACCTTGCAGCGTGGGTTCGCACCCATGAGAGGCTTGAATTGTTCAGTGAGCCCAAACTCAATGTGACAATGTTTGCTGCGCGCGGGAGTGACGAGGATAACCGTGCTTTGTTGGCGCGAATCAACGCGACCGGGAAGGTCTTTATGACCCCCACAGTTTATGGCGGGCGGTTTGGTTTCCGTGCAGCGTTCAGCAATTGGCGGACCTGCGATGATGATCTTGTAATCATCAAACAGGCCATTGAATCGGCCTTGTAAACACCCACTGAAATCACCGATAAGCTTCCCGAAAATTGATCCACCAGATCAAACAAGTGCTGCGCTGAGGATAGTATGATGACGCCCCAGACTCTGTCGATCTACCAGATTGATGCCTTTACCGATGTTTTGTTTTCCGGCAACCCGGCTGCGGTTGTGCCGCTATCGGATTGGTTGCCAGATGATTTGATGCAAAAGATCGCGATGGAAAACAATCTGTCGGAAACGGCCTTTTTTGTTCCTTGTGTCGGCGATGATGCTGATTTCCACATCCGCTGGTTTACGCCGACGGTCGAAGTGCCGCTTTGTGGTCACGCAACACTTGCCAGTGCGTTTGTGATTTTCAATCAGCTTGGCTTTGACAGTGATCAGATCAGATTGCAAAGCCAAAGCGGTGTGCTGACAGCCCGGCGTGATGGGGATGGAATTGTCTTGAATTTCCCGAAACAGCCAATCTCGGCCGAACCCGTATCACGCGACGTTCTTGATGCGCTTGGCGGTGCGACGCCAATCGAGACATTTGGCGTCGTAAGTCGTGATACGGACATCGTGGTTGTGTTTGATGAGGCATCCATTGTTCGCAATATGCGCCCGGATATGTCCGCACTGGGCAAATTGGCGGACCGCGGTGTGATTGTGACCGCACCCGGCGATAAGACCGGACTTGATATGGTGTCGCGGTATTTCCTGCCCGCCCTTGGCATTGATGAAGATCCGGTGACAGGTTACATGCATTGCGTTGTCGCCCCGTTCTGGGCTCAAAAACTGGGCCAGGAAGATGTTGTCGGCTATCAGGCATCTGCGCGCGGCGGCGTGGTGGCGTGCAAGATTGACGGTGATCGCGTCCACCTGAAAGGTGAGGCGGTTTTGTACCTCAAGGGCGAAATAGTCGTGCCACGATGACCATCGTCATGGCAGCGTAGAAAACATTATTGTGGCGGGCAGGATCTAATTTGCCCGCCATTTTTAATCTGGATCGGGTGCTGTTGGCCGGTGAAAAATCTACCCAATAATCCGCATTGATCCTGATTTACTTTGTTTTTTTATTGACCGTGCGGTGGGGCTTTCGTCTAAGTAAAAGGCAAAATAGGTATCTTGCGACCAAGTCACACCCGTTTGACAGGCTGTGAAAACGCAAGACCAAGGGCTTTACAGGGGAAAGTTTATCGTGCTCGAAAGTGTTGTTGCCAGTTCTGCAACGCCGATGCAGATGTGGGTGGTTCTTGCACTCGTTGCCGGATCGCTTGTTCTGTATGGGCTGGAGCGTATTTCGCTTGAACTGACCAGCATCGCGTTGATCGCGACTCTTCTGCTTTTCTTTGAGTTTTTCCCGCTGCTTGATGCGGATGGTGACAACCTGCTTGGGCCGTCAACCATCATGTCAGGCTTTGCCAATCCGGCCTTGTTGACGGTTCTGTCATTGCTGGTGGTCGGGCAGGGCATGGTCCTGACCGGCGGTGTCAGTTACATCGCCGGGTTGATTACCGAACATGGTGGCAAGAACGCCTCGGTCGCGATTTTCATCGGTTTGTTTGTTGTGATGGTCATGTCCGCCTTCCTGAACAACACGCCGGTTGTCGTTATCTTTATTCCAATCATTCAGGCCCTTGCCGAACGTATTGAGCGTTCTCCATCCGCGCTCATGATCCCGTTATCCTACGCGGCGATCCTTGGGGGCATGACCACCCTGATCGGCTCTTCGACCAACTTGTTGGTGTCGAGTTCGCTGATCGAGCTTGGGATGCCCGGTCTTGAGTTCTTTGAGTTCACGACGATTGGCAGTGTTTTGGCGCTTGTCGGGTTTGTGTATGTGTTGTTGATTGCGCCGCGCCTGTTGCCGGCTTTGGCGTCGATGCGCAGCAAGCTCGCCAACCCTGACAGCAGTGGCAAGCAATTCATTGCACAGATCACGGTCGGGCCTGCCGCCAATATGATCGGCACAAAACCGGTCGCCGGTTTCTTCAAGAACCTGCCAAATATCACCATTCAAATGATCGTACGGCGCGAACATGCCGAACTGCCGCCATTCGAAGACGATATGGAAATTCAGGCAGGCGATGTATTGGTCGTAGCGGCCACGCGCAAGGCGTTGACTGAAGCACTGCAAAAAGATCCGGGCTTGCTGCATTCTGATGCCGCGGCTGTAGAAGGCGATGAAGCCCCGCAAAAATCAACGCAGCTGTTGGCAGAGGTCATGTTGCCGCCGGGTTCACGGCTGATCGGGTTTAACCTTGAGCAGATCGGGTTCCGCTATCAGTACAAGTGCCTTGTGCTGGGGATTCAGCGCCGGTCACGCATGATCCGCACCCAGATGACAGAAATCCGGCTTGAAGCGGGTGATGTCCTTCTGGTGCAGGGACGCTCAGAAGATGTCGAAGCATTGCGTACCATTCGTGATGTCGTGTTGCTGGAATGGTCGACGCGCACATTGCCGCGCCCGTTCCATGCGCGTCGTGCTGCGGCGATCTTCCTTGGTGTGATTGCGCTGGCTGCGACCGGGATCGTGCCGATCATGGTTTCAAGCTTTATCGGGGCCGGTTTGATGATTGCATCCGGCGCACTTAACCTGCGTCAGGCATCACGTGCGATTGACCGCAAAATTGTGCTGCTGGTTGCAGCGGCCCTTGCGCTTGGCAATGCGTTGCAGTTGACCGGCGGGGCCGAATTCGTTGCCGATCAATTGTTGGCGGCGACAAGTGGCGCACCAGCACCGGTTATTTTGTCATTGTTCTTCCTGATTGTGGCCGGTTTTACCAATGTGCTGTCAAACAATGCCTGTGCGGTTCTGTTTACACCCATCGGCATTGGTATGGCCCAGCAACTTGGCGTGGAGCCACATGTGTTTGCGATTGCGGTGGTGATGGCGGCCAACTGTTCGTTTGCCTCACCTGTCGGGTATCAGACAAACCTGTTGGTTATGGGCCCCGGGCATTACCGGTTTATCGACTTCCTCAAGGCCGGAACGCCGCTGATTATCGTTCTTTGGATCGCATTCAGCCTCTTTGCGCCATGGTACTACGACATGGCATTCTGAGTTTTGTTAATTCGGGCAGGATGACGCCAATTTCATGCGACTTAAGCCATGCAAAAATGGCTGTCATGTCTGTGCGGAAGGCGTTTGACTTTTGCCTTCGGGGCAATAGGATCAGGCTCCTCAATTGATCTGACATAGCCCTTGGCGGTTATTCTTCTTTCTCAGGAACTTACAGATGGCCCAGACTGCCGAAATTGCAAAGCCAACACTTCGTCCGACCAGCCCGAATTTTTCATCGGGTCCGTGCAAAAAGCGCCCGGGTTGGTCCGCAGAAGCATTGCAGACGGAAGTTCTTGGTCGTTCGCATCGTTCCAAATTCGGCAAGCAACGCCTTGAAGAGGTAATTGACCGGTCGCGGGCCATCCTGAACCTGCCTGATGACTATCTTTTGGGCGTGGTTCCGGCATCCGATACAGGGGCTGTTGAAATGGCGCTGTGGTCGATGTTGGGTGCGCGCGGCGTTGACATGCTTGCTTGGGAAAGCTTCGGGTCGACCTGGGTTGCCGATGTGATCAAGCAGCTCAAACTTGACGATGTGCGAACCCTTGAAGGTGACTATGGCAAATTGCCAGATCTGAACGCAGTTGATTTCGACCGTGATGTTGTCTTCACCTGGAACGGCACGACCGCGGGTGTCCGCGTTCCCAATGGTGACTGGATCGCTGATGACCGCAAGGGTCTGACGATCTGTGATGCGACCTCGGCCATCTTTGCAATGGAATTGCCGTGGGATAAGCTCGATGTCGTGACTTATAGCTGGCAGAAAGTTCTGGGCGGCGAGGGTGGTCACGGGATCATTATTCTGAGCCCGCGCGCCGTTGAACGCCTTGAAAGCTATACCCCAGCATGGCCGTTACCAAAAATCTTCCGCATGACCAAAGGTGGCAAACTGATTGATGGCATTTTCCGTGGTGAAACCATCAATACCCCGTCGATGCTTGTGGTCGAGGATGCGATTGATGCCCTGAAATGGGCAGAAGGGCTCGGTGGGCTTGAAGGGCTTTTGAGCC
This sequence comes from Thalassospira sp. MCCC 1A01148, assembly GCF_001613795.1. Classification (GTDB taxonomy): domain Bacteria; phylum Pseudomonadota; class Alphaproteobacteria; order Rhodospirillales; family Thalassospiraceae; genus Thalassospira. The sequence continues at coordinate 558,690 of NZ_LPVZ01000012.1, read as the reverse complement.
GCACGCAGGCAAGCCGGGCGCACCTTGATGCCTGGCTTGCGAACAGTGATTGGGCCGCCGATCTTGCCGAGGATCCGGCAACGGCATCAAACACGTCGATGTGCATCAAAATTGTTGATCCGTGGGCATTGAATTTGCCAGCTGATCAGCAGGCGGCACTGCCAAAAAAGATTTCCCAGCTTCTTGAAGCGGAAAATGTCGCACTTGATATCAACGGATATCGTGATGCGCCAGCCGGCTTGCGTATTTGGGGCGGGGCAACCGTTGAGCCCAGTGATATCAAGGCGTTGCTGCCGTGGCTGGATTGGGCTTATGCGGTTGTTAAGGCCGAATTTCAGGCCAGCTAGGAAATAATTCGTACGTATTATTTGCGTTACAGGGGTTTTCCCCGTTGCCCTGTCCGGCACAACGCGGTAGTAACCGCTACCGGATAGTGAGCCCTGAGCGTTGCTTGGGATATTATCAATTTGAATTTGCGCGCCTCGTCCGGGAAAGCACACAACATGACCGAACTTGCCAGGAAAGCTCTTTTGCCCGCCGGCCTGCAGGATGTCCTGCCAGGAACCGCCGCACGGGAAGCTGAAATCCGTGAAAAGCTGATGGCCAGCCTGGCGCATGCAGGCTACGACCGCGTGAAAACGCCGCTTGTCGAGTTTGAGGAAAGCCTGCTTGAAGGTGCTGCACCGGAATTGGCGACGCAGACATTTCGTCTGATGGATCCTGAATCGCGCCGTATGATGGGACTGCGTTCGGATATGACCCCGCAGGTCGGGCGTATTGCTGCAACCCGTCTGGTCGATGCGCCGCGCCCGCTGCGCCTTTCGTATTCCGGCGATGTTCTGCGCATTAAGGGATCGCATCTGCGTCCAGAACGTCAGTTCGCGCAAGTAGGCGCAGAGCTGATTGGTGTATCAAGTGCCGCAGCTGATACCGAAATCGTCCTCCTTGCTCTGGAAGCGCTCGATAGCATTGGCCTTGCCGACGTCTCGGTAGACCTTAACCTCCCGACTTTGCCAGTACGTTTGTTTGATGCCTTTGGTGTGTCGCGCGATGACCGCGAAGCTTTGACCGAAGCACTTGAACGCCGCGATGTTGCGGCCTTGCGTGCTGCTGACGGCAAGGTTACAGGCGTTCTGGTGGCATTGCTTGAAGCGGCCGGTCCAGCTCAATCGGCGTTGCCGAAACTCAAAAAACTTGAATTGCCGCTCGGTGCTTCCGAAGAACTCTATCGACTGATTGATGTCGCTGAACGTGTCCTGGCATCTGGCCTTGATGCGGCCCTGACCATTGATCCGGTCGAAATGGCCGGTTTCCGCTATCAGACAGGTGTCAGCTTTACCCTGTTTGCCCGCAACGTGCGTGGCGAGATCGGCCGCGGCGGTCGCTACCGTGCCGGTGGTGCTTCGGGCGAGGCTGCAACAGGTATGTCACTATACATGGACAGCATTTTGCGCGGCCTTCCGGATGCAGAGTTGATTGATCGGGTTTACCTGCCGTTGGGCACGCCACAGCGCGAAGCGCGCAAATTGCGTGCAGAAGGTCATTATACCGTTGCTGCCCTTGAAGGGGCTGCCGAAGCCAAAACCGAGGCCGCTGCCCGGGTTGAGGCAGAAGCCATGGGCTGCAACCACATTTATCTTGGCGGTAAGGTTGTGCCGCTAAACGCTTAGGGTTCTGGCCCTTACTGAACGAACTTTTTATCGCACAAGGAGTTTTGCGATGACCAATGTTGCCGTGATCGGTTCCCAGTGGGGGGACGAAGGTAAAGGCAAGATCGTCGACTGGCTGTCCGAACGGGCAGACGTTGTTGTGCGTTTCCAGGGCGGTCATAACGCCGGTCATACTTTGGTGATCGACGGAAAGACTTACAAGCTCAGCTTGCTGCCATCAGGCATCGTGCGCGAGAAAAAGCTGTCCGTGATCGGCAACGGTGTTGTTGTTGATCCTTGGGCGCTTCTGGCCGAAATCGCCCGCCTCAAAGAGCAGGGCGTGGATATTACCCCGGAAAACCTGCGTCTGGCGGAAAATGCCTGCCTGATCCTGCCGCTGCATGGCAACCTTGACCGTGCACGCGAAGCCGCAGCATCGGGTGACAACAAGATCGGCACCACTGGTCGTGGTATCGGCCCGGCATATGAAGACCGCGTTGGTCGCCGTGCGATCCGTGTTGGTGATCTGGCAGATGTCGATTTGCTCGAAGCAAAGGTCGAAAACCTTCTGACCCATCACAATGCATTGCTGCGTGGCCTTGGCCAGCCGGAGGTTGATGGTGCAGAGCTGCTTGATCAGCTTAAGGAAATTGCACCAAAAATCCTGCCGTTTTCTGACACGGTTTGGAAATCGCTGAACCAGTTCAAGGAAGCGGGCAAGCGTATCCTGTTTGAAGGCGCGCAAGGCACGATGCTTGATGTTGATCATGGCACGTACCCGTTCGTGACCTCCTCGAACACCGTTTCCGGGCAGGCTGCTGCCGGTTCCGGCATGGGGCCGTCTGGTGTCGGTTATGTCCTTGGGATCACCAAGGCCTATACCACCCGCGTTGGCGAGGGTCCGTTCCCGTCCGAACTGTTTGACGACGATGGCACCCGTCTTGGCGAGCGTGGTCATGAATTCGGTGTGGTTACCGGGCGCAAGCGCCGTTGTGGCTGGTTTGATGCGGCCCTTGTCCGTCAGTCGGTCAAGGTAAACGGTATTACCGGTATCGCACTGACCAAGCTTGATGTGCTTGACGGTTTTGACGAAATCAAAATCTGCACCGGCTATGACATTGACGGCAAAATCTATGATCATCTGCCAGCAAACCAGCGTCTGCAGGCCAAGGCAAAGCCGGTCTACGAAACCATTGAAGGTTGGTCTGATACGACGATGGGTGCACGCAGCTGGGCTGATTTGCCGGCCGCTGCGATCAAATATGTACGCCGCATCGAGGAACTGATTGAGGCGCCGGTTGCGCTTCTGTCGACCAGCCCGGAACGTGATGACACCATCCTGGTACATGATCCGTTCAGCGCGTGATCGCACCTGACGACACCTGATCTTGAAGGCCACCGGCAAACTGCCGGTGGCTTTTTTCGTTTGCAGATGAACAGTCTGTACGCTGTCACGTGGTGTTGCACATGGATAACAGCTTGCCCGCAAGGGGGATCACAAGTATCGTTTTATCAACCTTTTGAGGATAGCGTTCTGATGGATAGGTCAGGAGGACTGTCAGTCAGTGGACTGCGCGTCACTCGGGGAATGATAACGCATAAAGAATATCGGGATCATGGCAGAGCAAGCAGAAGATCAGGAACAGGACGTTTCGAATGGTGCTGCGACTGAGCCGGTGATGGATGCACCGGGCGGCGGTTCTGTTGCGCCTGAAGAACCGGAAACAGGTTCTGATTCCGAAGATGTCGCACTTAATGCCGGTGGCAAAAGTGTCGAGATCGGTAATTTCCGTGTCTTTATGGACTTGCGCTTGCCCGAATTCGACATGGGTCATTGCAAGGCCTTTTCCGCAGACAACCTGCGCCGGGATGAGGGGAATGCCTTTGCGCTGGTAACCGATCCTGTTTTGCCAACCCGCCACGACCATCTTGTTTTTCTGACCGGCATGCATATGGCCGGTCAAATTGACCTGATTGATTACGAAATCGCTTTTTGGCCGCCATTTGGTCGCAAGACCATGGTGCTTTTCTATGACAAGCCTTCTGGCGGGAAAGTCGTTCCCAGAGAAAACAAAAAACTGGCAATCGACGAACATGACATCGGAACTGTCGTGGTCGAGCCGTTGCTGAGTGTCCTGCAGGCCTTTGGCGAAAAGGGCCTTGCGCATCGCAACATTCGTGCAGATAACCTGTTTTTCGCCGACCCGATGCGCGAAAAGGTTGTTCTGGGTGACTGTGCCAGTGGCCCGCCCGGATATGATCAACCTTCCGTCTATGAAACCACTGCGCGGATGAGTGCCGAACCCGCTGGGCGTGGGTCGGGCAATCTTACCGATGATTTTTACGCGCTTGGCATGATGCTGGCGGAATTGGGCGTTGGGCGACAACCGCTCAAGAAACTCAATGATCAAGAGATCATGGAGCTGAAACTGGCCAAGGGCTCTTTTCAGGCGATTGCTTCGCAGGAAAAACTGCCGCTTATCTTGATTGAACCCGTGCGCGGTTTGTTGTGCGATGACCCTGAAGAACGTTGGGGATTTGCCGAACTGAATGCCTGGCTTGACGGACGCAGGACCAAACCGGTTCAGGCCAACACGGAAAAACGCGCCGCACGTGCCCAAAACCTTGCCGGCCGGGACTACTATACCGTTCGTGCACTGGCACAGGCGATTTCCAAGAACTGGGTAACGGCACTTGGCCCGCTGCGTGACAGCACGGTTGAAATCTGGTTGCGGCGCGGGTTGGGCGACAATGAACGTGCCAAGGCGCTGTCAGATGCCATGCGGCAATTGCAATGGGCCGGAACGGATAAACGTTCGGCCGAAGACGTGTTGGTTGCGCGTTCAATCCTGATTCTCGATCCATCAGGACCTGTCAGGTTCAAGGGGTTCTCGGCGATGGTCGATGGACTTGGCTTCATGCTTTCCTATGACGTGCAGCATGGGCGCGGACCGCAACGTTTTGCCGATGTAATCGTGCGCGATATTCCGTCTTTCTGGTTCGGACGACAGGAAGGATACAGTCCCGAAGTTCAGAAACAGCAGCAGCTATACAAAAATCTGCGCTACTACATTCAGCAGCAAAGTGCCGGGTATGGCTATGAGCGTTGTTTGTATGCCACCGTGCGCAACCAGCATTGCCTGAGCCCCTTGGTCGAAGAGGAGTTCGTCATTGATGTTGCCGATCTTCTGCCCGCACTGGAAAAGGCAGCAGAGACGGCGTCAGAAGACAGCTGGCCGGTTGATCGTCATATCGCGGCATTTATCGCGACCCGTCTTGAAGACGATGTCGAGGGTCAGCTGATGGCAATGCAAAACCCGTCGGACGAGGTCGAATACAGCCGCGCGATCATCAGCATGCTGGCGATCGTGCAATGGCGTCATGGTCCGGACAATCTTCAGAATCTGTCGCACTGGGTTGCGCGTTTGATGGAACCGGCGATCAAGGTGTTTCACAGCAAGGCACGGAGAGAACGTGTTGAAACCGAGATCCCGAAGTTGGCAAAACGCGGCAATCTGGTCGAACTTTACAATCTGATCAATGACGAGCAGGAACGCCGCAAAGACCAGTCAGAGTTTGTCGAGGCAGTTGCCGAATATTCTGAAGCGGAAAGCGAAGTCTTTGATCTGGAATCTTCGGGACCAGCGCGAATGGAACTGGCAGAGAAAGTCGGGCAACAGGCTGCGGCGTTTGCATCGACGATGATCGCGTTGTTGACGGTATCTGCGCTGTTCTTGATGCATATCTTTTAAGGGAACGACATGGCAAAAGGCAAAGGTTCACGGTCAAAGGGCGGTCGCAGCGCATTTTCCGGCTTGTCGGTTGTTGCCTCCGCTGTGCTGTTGTTCATGGTGGCACTTCCGACCTTCATTACCCTAACAGTGGGTTTGTTGCCGTCGCTGGTCGCTTTTATCTTTGATCGCAGTCCGGGCCGAACGATGGCACGGTGTGTGTTTGGTCTGAATTTTTCGGGCGTCGCGCCCTATATTCTTGAAATCTGGCAGCAACCCGCACAAACGGTTGGCGGTGCCACGCAGGAAATCTTCCAGCCGCTTGCACTTTCGATCATGTATGGGGCGGCCGGGCTTGGCTGGTTGCTGTATTTGGCAATGCCGCCGATTGTGGCAAATGTTCTGAACCTGTCGGCGCAGCGTCGCGTCAGTGAACTTCGCAAAAAACAACGTGGCCTGATCAAGACCTGGGGAGACAGCTTGATCAAGGAAGTGGACCGGTCTGGAAACTGACCAGACGTGAAACACGACGCAAATGCTGTTTGCAAAAGAAAGCGGCGGACAAAGGTCCGCCGCAAGTCATTTCAGAAGGGAAAAGATGAAAAGTTGTTAGTGGGGCAGGTCCGTATGGATTGATTTGCGGACCTTTTCAAAGGCGCGCACTTCGATCTGGCGAATGCGTTCACGCGAAATACCGTAGGTGACGCTAAGGTTTTCAAGCGTTACCGGGCTTTCAAGCAGGCGACGCTGAGTCAGAATGTCGCGTTCGCGATCATTAAGATGTGACATGGCGTCCTTGAGCATGCCCATACGCTGCAGGAATTCTTCGCGTTTGCCATACAGGCTTTCCTGGTCTTCATCGTCACTTTCAATCCAGTCGACCCATTCACCATCGCCTTCGATGCGTACAGGCGCATTCAGCGAATGATCCGGACCGGCCAGACGACGGTTCATCATGACGACGTCATCTTCAGACACGTTAAGTTTGGTTGCGATCAATTCGACCTGTTCAGGCTGCAGGTCACCTTCATCAATTGCCTGCATCTGGCTTTTAAGTTTGCGCAGATTGAAGAAAAGCTTCTTCTGGGCGGCCGTCGTGCCCATTTTCACAAGCGACCATGAATGAAGGATATATTCCTGAATGGCGGCACGGATCCACCACATGGCGTAAGTCGCAAGGCGGAAGCCCTTGTCAGGATCAAACCGTTTGACAGACTGGAGCAGCCCGACATTGCCTTCGGAAATCAGTTCGTTAAGGGGTAAGCCATAACCACGGTAACTCATTGCGATCTTGGCGACGAGACGCAGATGGCTGGTGATCAGTTTTTCTGCGGATTTGTCACAATCCTTGTCCCGGAAATCGCAGGCATAAGTTGTTTCCTGTTCCGGGGTAAGCATCGGGTAGCGGCGAATACGCTGCAAATAAACTGTGAGACCGTCTTGAGAGATGGTTGGAAGAGCGTTTCCCTGTTTCATTGAAGCCTCCCGTATTGCTTTCAAAAAGTGCGTTTATCCCCTTGCACTTTCAAAAATCTTATACGGGGGTATTAGATACCGTCAATGGAAAATTAGACATTAAGGTTAGTCTTAACTACTCACACGTATAGTTCCAGGGCATTCATTAGGCATAAAAGATCATCCGGAATTGGGGCCTCGGTCGATATGTAGTTACCGGTGCGCGGGTGCAGAAATCCTAAGGTTCGAGCATGTAACGCCTGTTTGTTGAATCCTTTCAAAATCTCTTGCGCCTTAAAGTTGAACTTTTGAATAGCTCTATTTCGGCTGTAAACAGGATCACACACAAGTGAGTGGCCAATATGGTTCATATGAACGCGGATTTGATGCGTACGCCCGGTTGCGAGACGGCACTCAACCAGTGATACCAACGAGTCGTCTCTAGATTGCAGGGTTTTGTAGTGGGTGAGTGCATATTTTCCCCCGTTTTTGACCACGGCCATCTTCTTGCGGTTACGCGGGCTGCGGCCAATATTTCCCTCGATATCGCCATTCAGTGGCCTTGGGGTACCCCATACAACTGCAAGGTAAGCGCGGTCGATATTTTCCTTGTCCTCGGAGAACAGATTGGAAAGCGCGCGGTGGGCCATGTCATTCTTGGCAACCACCATGGCACCGCTGGTGTCCTTGTCCAGTCGATGGACAATACCCGGGCGTTTGACGCCGCCAATACCCGACAAGCTGTCGCCACAATGGGCAAGAAGCGCATTCACAAGTGTTCCGCTTTCATTGCCTGCCGCCGGGTGTACAACCATGCCTGCTGGTTTGTTGATCACCAGAAGGTCTTCATCCTCATAAAGAACATCAAGCTTGATGTCCTCTGGGACGGGCTCTGCCAATTCCGGCTCCGGGATGACCAGCTCAAAAGCGTCGCCTGCCTTGACCTTGGCAGACATCTTGGTCGTCGGATTGCCATTAACGCTGAGCTGGCCGTCTTCGATCAATGCCTTGATCCGTGAACGCGACTGGTCGGGCCAGGCGGACGCCAGCACCTTGTCCAGGCGGGCGCCTTCGTCATCGGCCGTTGCGGTGTAACTCAGATTGTCAGACATAGTTGGCTGTCGCGCTGTAGTGTTGGTCGTAACCAGGGTCAAATCGGTTCTGGCAGCTTGTAGCGCTTTATGCGGCGATTGCAACGAATTGCGATATCATGTGGTGTTTGTTGCCTTGCAATTGGGTGTGCTTGCCGCTATGGCCTTGAACATGGTTTCGTATGATCGCGTTTAAAGCGAGCATGCAGGTTTCATCAAGCTTTGTCAGTTGGAAATACAATGCGTGTAGTTAAGGCTTTGGTCGCGTTCATGGGTGTTCTGATCGTGGTAGGCATCGGGTTGGTCGTCTATGGCCTGTCACTGGACAAGAACAATGCGGATACAAGCGTTGAAACAAGCGAACCGACTGTAACCCCGTCGGTTCCGGTTGCCGGAACCAAAACTGTTATCGGGCAAACGACGCTGGATGCATTCGGCGACATCGCAATTGATGTGGATGAGGGCGAACGACTTGTCGGCTATTCGATAAATGGCGCGCAGGCCACTCTTCATATCGAAAGCCGCCATGGTGAAGGCGCACGCCTCGTTGTCGTTTCGCTGGTCGAGAAAAAGGTTCTTGGTCGCATCATCCTGCAATCGTCTGAACAGTGACCCGGTCTTAAGGGAAAGCATGCCGAAATGGGGAACGGGCAGGGGATTGCAAGCAACAGAACAGCTGGTGAGGATGATCACACCTGTATCGTGTTCACCAATGCCCTGCACGAAGAAGTTCGTGATTTATGCGCCTTGCAATGGCCAGAAGAGGCTTGTGGTCTTTTGATCGCCGCCAAGGATACCCCAAACCGGATCGAACGGGTCGTTTTCGCCAAAAACGTGGCAGAAGAACCGCTCACAACGTTCGAGATCGATCCGCAGACCCTGATTGATTGTCACCGTACGGCCCGGCAAAAGGGTGAACGGGTGGTCGGGTGTTTTCATTCCCACCCCAATGGCAAGGCATTGCCATCGCCGACAGACCGGGCCCGAGCCGATGAAAACGGTTTTCTGTGGCTGATAATTGCCACCGAACACAATCGCGCAGGCGATAGCGGGCTTTATCGCATCATTCACCAAACAACCACCGACGCGGCAGCGCAATCGGAACTGCGCTATTTTCGACGCTGCCAGATTGCTGACAGCTAGGTGTTCGCAAGACGCCTGGGTTTAACTTTCTAGCGCATCGACAATCTGCTGTGGCGACAGGGTACCAATCGGGGTGTCTTTGGCATCACGCACCGTCATTGACGTGCCATTGGCAAGCGCAACAGGCAGGATATCGGCAAGACGCGCATGTGCCTGAATGCTTGGCCAGTCTTCACGTACTGCTTGGCTTTCTCCAGAATTGATCGGTTCCATAATCGACTTTGCGCGCAAGACGCGTGATCTGTTCACGTCGCGGGTAAAGGCCTGCACATAGTCATCTGCCGGTCTAAGCACGATTTCTTCTGGCCGGCCGACCTGCACAAGCTTGCCGTCTTTCAGGATCGCAATCCGATCCCCGATCTTCAGTGCCTCATCCAGATCGTGGGTGATAAACACGATGGTCTTGTGAAGCTCCGCCTGAAGCTTCATCAGCTCATCCTGCATGTCAGACCGGATCAGTGGATCAAGGGCCGAGAACGCTTCATCCATCAGCAAAACTTCCGGATCGGTCGCTAAGGCCCTGGCAAGGCCGACGCGTTGCTGCATGCCACCGGATAGCTGATCGGGATATTTGGTCTCATATCCGGCAAGACCAACCCGCTCGATCCATTTCGATGCCGCGGCCTCGCGCTCCTTGCGCACAGTACCCTGAATTTCGAGCCCGTAGGCAACGTTATCCATCACATTGCGATGGGGGAGCAGGCCAAAGCGCTGAAACACCATACCAAGCCGCTTGCGGCGAAACGCATTCAGGGTCGGAATATCCATCGCAAGGATATCTTCACCACCAAATGAGATGCAGCCTGCAGTCGGATCAATCAGGCGATTAAGATGACGGATCAGGGTCGACTTGCCCGATCCGGACAGGCCCATGACGACAAAGGTTTCACCCTGTTCAATCGACAGCGACACATCATGAAGGCCCACCGTATGACCGGTTTTTGCAAGGATTTCATCCTTGTCTGAACCGCCCTTTGCCAGTTCAAGTGCGGATTGCGGATCGGGCCCGAAGATCTTGAATATATTGCGGATTTCGATGTAACTCATTACGCGTCCTCCGCATCGTGCGATCGTTGTGATCGCTTGCCATAGGCCTGACCGATCCGGTCAAACACCACGGCCAGCAGCACAATCGCAATACCGGCTTCCATGCCAGCCCCGACATCAAGACGCTGAATACCCATCAGAACCTGTTCCCCCAATCCACGCGCGCCAATCATCGAGGCAATCACGACCATCGAGATTGACATCATCGTCGTCTGGTTGATCCCGGCCATGATGTTGGGAAGGGCGAGTGGCAACTGCACACCAAACAGGATTTGCTTTCGGCTGGCGCCAAATGACCGGGATGCTTCGAGCACTTCCTGATCAACAAGACGGATACCAAGATCGGTCAGGCGCATGACGGGCGGGGCAGCATAAATCACCGTCGCCAGAATGGCCGGAACCTTGCCCAATCCAAACAACATCAGGGCCGGGATCAGATAGACAAAACTCGGCATGGTCTGCATGGTGTCAAGGATAGGCAGCATGACGGCCCGCAAGCGATTGGACATTGCCATGGCAATTCCCACCGGAATGCCAATCAGAACCGAAAGCGATGTGGCGACAATCATCAGGGCCAGGGTTTGCATCGCCTTGTCCCACAGGCCCAGCATGCCAATGGCAAACATCGCCACAACCAGCCCGACAACCAGCTTCCAGTTTTTGCTGGCGTGCCAGGTGATGGCAGCAATGGCGATCAAAACCACCCACCAGGGTGCACCACGCAGAACCTGCTCAAGTGCGACCAGAACGGTCAGCAAACTGTCGGCAAAGGCCTCAAACGCCGCGCCGTAATTGACCACCAGCCAATCAACAAACTGATTGACCCACTTGCCCAAAGGCACATTCAACTGTTCTGGAAACATGGCGCAATTGGCCCGATCTGCTCAAAAAATCAATGAGCGTAAGAGCCTAACAAGATCACGTGGGCCGCGCGACCGTAAATCGAACTCTGACTGACATCTCCTGACTTCTTTTGGTAGCCTATTCCTGTGATTGATAATCCAGAGGCCAGCTATAGTCGTAACTCAAAGACAATATTGCTTTCCAGAGAGGTTGCGATGATCACGGTGTTCTATGACGCAAAATGCGGTCTGTGTTCGCGCGAAATCAATTACTACCGCAATATCGCACCAAGCGGCGTTTTCGAATGGCGCGACGTCAGGGAACACGCAGGTGATCTTGAAAAGCACGGCATCTCCCTTGTCGAAGGGTTAAAGCAAATGCGTGCACTGGATTCAGACGGGCAATGGCATGCAGGTGCAGATGCGTTCATTCTGATCTGGCGCCAGCTTGACCGATGGCGTGTTTTGGCAGCCGTTGTTGCGCTGCCGGTTATTCGGCAGATCGCAAATCTTGTATATCGACTGTGGGCCGCATGGCGCTTCAAACGCCTTACTCATTGCCAAGTTGCGGCTGTCGCGGATCAGCCGCGACAAAACTGATTGGCCAATTTCAAAAGTATTAGGATCGCCAAACAAAACACCCCGCAAGATTTCTTCTGCGGGGTGTTTGATCGCTTTCCGGTCTAGGTCGATTACATCGCGCTTTCAACACGTGCAGCAACATCCTCCGGTACCCAGGCTTTCCAGACGTCCGGCTTGGATTTCAGGAAATACATCGCAGCCCCATCCGGCTTTTCGTTGTTTTCCTGCATATAGGCCAGCATTTCCGAGACCAGCGCGTTGCTGGTTTCGTAGTTGGTCAGGAAGGTGATCAGAGTTGGTGCGGCGGCTTTGAAGTCGTTATTGACACCAATCGTGATCGTGCTTTGCGGGTAAGCTGTTGCCTTGGTCGGGTTTTCTTCTGTTTTCAGCGCATCAAAGATCGCCTTGTCATAAGCCGGTTCTTCAAGACGCGTGCTGTCATAAAGACCCATGACCCAGGTCGGCCCCCAATAGTAATAAAGGGCCGGTTTGCCGCGTTTATGCGCCGATGCGATGGCAGCCGAAAGGGCTGCACCCGTGCCCGGGCGGAAGTTGGTGAAGCTGTCATCAAGATCATAGGCACCAAGTTTGGCCGAATTGACCTTTTCACAGACCCAGCCTGACGGGCAGTTATAAAAACGGCCCTTGCCGGGTTCTTCCGGGTCTTCGAACAGCTCGGTGTATTTTGCCAGATCATCGACCGATTTAAGGTCGGGTGCCATCGGTTCAATGCCGCGATCAGCATCCCCTTCGATCACGTAGCTTGGCACGAACCAGCCTTCAACGGCGTCATCGAAATTCACCCCGATCTGGCTGACATTGCCAGCGTCCTCGGCCTTGGTCCAGGCTTCGGCAACGTTGTCGCGCCAGATTTCCATGACGACATCAACGTCCCCCTTGCCTGCACCCGTCAAAAGCGGAATGACATCGCCCGGTAGGGCATCGGTCTGACAGCCATAGCCCTTTTCAATAATGAAGCGGGCAACGGCATTATGGAAAAGCGCACTGTCGTAATTGAGCCCGGCAAACATCACCGGTCGATCAATCTCGCAGGTTGCTTCTTGCGCGTTTGCGCTTGAATGAGAAATAAATGCGAGGCCAGCGGCCATCAGCATTGCGGCTCCGGTAGGCAGGGTTTTCATCCTTCTGTCCCTTCGTTGTTGCGGTCCGGAATCGCATCAAATGCATGGTCGGTGCGGTATCCCCCGCAAACGTCCGGATCGCTTTTGGTCCGGAGCATTCATATGACCGTGCCCCTGATACAGGTGCACCAATTCTAGACATGGCTCTCAGGCAGGTGCAACCCCGGGTATGGAATGTAACGGTGACGTGATGTCGTTTGGGCCCTGAGATCATTGCACAATGCTCCTGACAGGAATGGCAGGAGATGTCAGGTACTATGATTTACGGTTGTCGTAGAGATTGGTTTAATTCCGCCCGTGAATTTGTCTGGCTTTGTCGTTATGTTGGGCGCAGGACAAACCCGCGACATTCACCGGCACACACCATCGGGGGCCACCATGATGCATTCCAGCCTGTTCGTCTTTGACATCGAAACCGTCCCCGATATTGATGTCTTGCCGCAATTGACCGGTGAAACGGCACCCGATCCGGAAACCGGGCGCAAGATGCTCGAAGATTATCATCTTGAAATCACCAGTGGCCGCAATGGCTTCCCGCGTCAGCCGTTTCACAAGGTGGTGGCGATCAGCTTCCTGCGCGCAACCATTCAGCGCGACGGCGATACCGAAATGTACGAGATAGAGGAACTGCGATCGGGTGGAGAACTGGCATCCGAGGAAAAGGACCTTGTGAACGGGTTCTTTGCCTATTGCGGCAAGTTGTATCCGCGATTGGTCAGTTTCAATGGTCGCGGGTTTGATCTGCCGGTGTTGAAGTACCGCGCGATGAAGCATGGGGTGTCGGCGGGCTGGCTGCATCAGGCATCGAACAAGTGGGAAAACTATACCGCGCGCTATGCGCCGCATTGGCATTGCGATCTGGCCGAGGTGTTATCGGATTACGGTGCATCGGCACGCACAAAGATGAACGAGGTGTGTGCGGCCCTTGATCTGCCGGGCAAGACCGGGGTTGATGGCAGCAAGATCTCGGATATGTATGACAATGGCGAGATCGATGGCATTCGCCGTTATTGCGAGACTGATGTTCTCAATACTTATTTGCTGTATCTGCGTCACGCGCTTCATACCGGGCTGACCGATCATGATGGCTACAATCATGCGATCAATTTGACCGTGGGTTGGCTTGAAGAACGGGCAGGGGACATTCCCGCCTATCAGGAGTTTCTTGATGCCTGGCGGCAATCAAGTGACGGATCGTTTAACGCGCTGTGATTGCTGGTTTATTCAGACATGACGGGTATGCTTTGGTGTGAGTTTGTTCACATTTTTTTGTCGGAATAGGCGAAATTCTGTTGAATTAAGTGCGATTTGATCTTAATTGCATTGCGTATGCAAGTGATTTGCATCGTCAAGGCGCATCGCGCCTGAACCAAATTCAACGGGGATCGTTCTCATGGATATCAAAAAACTCATCGGTGGTGCCGTGTTCGGCGCGACTGCGCTGGCTGCTACTTCGTCAGTTGCACAGGAAGTTAATGTCTACTCCCTGCGTCAGGCCTTTTTGGTCGAACCGCTGTTTGAGAAATTCACGGCTGAAACCGGCATCGACGTTAATGTGATCTTTGCCGAAAAAGGCTTGGTCGAACGCATCAAGCAGGAAGGGGCGAACAGCCCGGCCGATATCCTGATGACGGTTGACATCAGCCGTATCCAGCAGGCGGTTGACGCCGGCGTGACCGAGGCCGTTTCCAACGATACATTGGCCGCCAATATCCCGGCCCATCTCCGTGATCCGGAAGGCCATTGGTTTGCCCTGACCCAGCGCGGTCGTGCGATCTATGCCTCCAAGGATCGCGTCGCAGAAGGTGAGATTACCTCTTACGAAGATCTGGCCGACCCGAAATGGGAAGGGCGCATTTGCACCCGTTCAGGCAGCCATGTTTATAACGTGGCATTGTTCGCATCCATGATCAGCGTTCATGGCGAAGAAAAGGCCAAGGAATGGTTGCAGGGTCTCAAGAACAACCTTGCACGCAAACCGCAGGGCAATGACCGCGCACAGGTCAAGGCGATCAAGGAAGGCGTGTGCGACCTTTCAATTGGCAACACCTATTATTACGGCAAAATGCTTGATAACGAGGAACAGCGTCCGTGGGCAGATGCCGTCAACCTTGTATTCCCCAACCAGAATGGCCGTGGCATGTCGATGAATATTTCGGGCATGAGCCTGATCGCCGACGCGCCAAACCGCGAAAACGCGATCAAGCTGATGGAATTCCTGTCTGACGACGTTGCGCAGGGAATCTACGCCGAGGTCAATTACGAATATCCAGTCAAACCGGGCGTCGAATGGGCTGACAACGTAAAGTCATGGGGCACGTTCAAGGCCGATGACCTGTCGCTGGCGGAAATCGCCCGCCTTAGCCCGGATGCGATCAAGATGGTCGATGAGATCGGTTATAACGAATAGTCAAACCGACTGAGCTTGAATGGCTTTTTGAAAGGGGTGGTGCAATGCCACCCCTTTTTTGCATTTCCAATGTCAGGCGAAGGGTGGGGGATTGTCGCGGATTCGTGACCATGTGTATGGCTCTTATGTGGTTTTCTTGCTTGCAAAAGGCGGTGCAGGCCCTTTAATTTCGGCCGCAGCAAATACAAATCATTCCTAATTGCTGTGCCACCTGCAACTGATCCAAACGAGGCATTTATGATTTCTCTGCGCAAAACCGTTCTTGGTCTTGTTATGTCGGCGATGGGGCTTTCCCTTTTGCCCGCCGCGCATGCCGCAGAAGAGGTCAATGTCTACTCGCTCAGACAGCCGTTCCTGATCGAACCGATGTTCAAGCGCTTTACCGAGGAAACGGGCATTCGCGTCAATACGTTGTTTTCGCAAAGCGGTCTGGTGGAACGGATCAAACATGAAGGGCGCAATACCCCGGCTGACCTGCTTTTAACGGTGGATATCGGACGCATTCAGGACGCGGTTGACGCCGACATTGCCCAACCGATCGAAAGTGCTGTTCTGGACGCGAACATTCCCGATCAGTTTCGCGATGATGACCGGCTTTGGGTGGGGATGACGACACGTGCGCGTGTATTTTATACCTCGCTTGATCGTGTCGCGCCGGATGCCATCACCACCTACGAGGAACTGGCGGATCCGAAATGGAATGGGCGCATTTGTGTGCGCTCGGCCATGCATGTTTATAATATTGCCCTGATCGCATCGATGATTGCCCATCATGGCGAAGCAGAAACCAAAGCCTGGCTGACTGCAGTTAAGGACAATCTTGCGCGCAAACCGCAGGGTGGTGACACCGACCAGATCGAGGCCGTGTCACAAGGCGTGTGTGATGTGGCAATTGGCAACTCATACTATTATGGCAAGATGCTTGATGACCCGAATAAAGCGGGTGCCGCCAAACAGGTGCGCATCGTCTTCCCCAATCAGGGCGGGCGCGGCACACATGTTAATATTTCCGGTGTTGCGCTGATGAAGCATGCACCCAACAAGGAAAACGCCATCAAACTGGTGGAATTCCTCTCGAGCACCGAAGCCCAGCACATGTATGCCGATATCAATTTTGAATATCCGGTCAAGCCGGGTGTGGCCTGGTCCGAGCGGGTTCGGGCATGGGGCACCTTTGTTCACGATGACCTGACGCTTAGCACGGTGGCGGCCAATCGTGGGGCGGCAATCCGTCTGATTGATGAGGTCGGCTTCAACGAGTAGACCTGCGATTAACCCCAATGTATCAAAACCAGCCGGCCTGCATCGGGTGTGTGACCCGCGACGGATGAAACGGAAACAGCTTTGAATAACGCTTTCCAGACGCAAAAGGATGACGACATTCGGCCCGCCGCCGTTGCGGATACCTTTGACCCGATGCGCTCCCCGACAGGGCTTACCGCAATGCGGTGGCTGCCGCGTGGTCAATCGGCGTTCTGGTTGATCGGGGCATTTGTTGTTGCGGCGATGGTGGCTGCACCGATTGTCGCTGTTGCCTGGATTGCACTGTTTCCAACAGAGAATATCTGGCCGCATCTGGCATCGACCATGTTGCCAAGGTACCTCAAGAACACCGGTATTCTGATGCTGGGCGTTGGCATCGGCGTGACTTTGATTGGTGTGTCTTCGGCATGGGTCGTGACCATGTGCCGATTGCCGGGCAAGCGGTTCTTTGAGTGGGCAATGCTGCTTCCGATGGCTGTCCCGGCCTATATTGTCGCCTATGTTTATACCGATCTTCTGGAATATGCCGGTCCGGTGCAAAGAATGCTGCGCGACCTGTTTGGCTGGCAGACGGCGATGGATTACTGGTTCCCGGATATTCGCACCAAGGGTGGTGCAATCATCGTGCTTAGCCTGACGCTTTATCCCTATGTGTACATGCTGGCGCGTGCTGCATTCTTGTCGCAATCAATCTGCGCGATTGAAGCTGCCCGTATTCTTGGTCGTAGTTCGTGGAGTTCGTTTCTTACCGTGGCCTTGCCGCTGGCGCGCCCGGCAATTGTCGTGGGTGTTGTCATTGCGTTGATGGAAACCCTCAATGACTTTGGAACGATTGATTTCTTTGCCGTGCATACCCTGACGGCCGGTATTTTCAATGTTTGGCTGGGGATGGGCAATGCCGGTGGTGCGGCACAAATTGCACTGACCATGCTTGCCGTTGTAATCGCCCTTATGGTGATCGAACGTTATTCCCGCCGCCGTCAACGTTTCCACGACACGACCAGCCGTTTTCAGGAACTGCCGGGCTATGAACTGGCCCCGTTGGCCAAGACCGCTGCGCTGGCGATTTGCATTCTGCCGATTGTTCTGGGCTTTGTCGTACCGTCGATGGTGCTGATCTACTATTCCATCGGCTATTTTGATCAAAGCTGGACAGCAGACTTTTTCGAGTTTGCAGGCAACAGCCTTCTTGTATCAGGGTTGGCGACACTTTTGGCGGTAGGGTGCGCGATCTTCATGGCCTATGCCCTGCGCCTTTTCCCGCAACCGCTTCTGAAGTTCTTTGTCCGCCTGTCATCGGTTGGCTATGCGGTGCCCGGTGCTGTGCTTTCGATCGGGGTGCTGATCCCGTTTGCGCGATTTGACAATGCCCTTGATGCTGTTATGCGCGACACCTTCGGGATTTCGACCGGATTGCTGTTAAGTGGGACGGTGTTTGCGCTTGTCTTTGCCTATGCGGTGCGGTTTATGGCGGTATCCTATGGCTCGATCGAAGCTGCCCTTGGCAAGGTACGTCCAAGCATGGATGACGCGGCCCGTACCCTTGGTGAAAGCCCTTGGGGAACGCTTAAGCGCATTCATTTTCCGATGGTTCGTGGGGGCATTCTGGCCGCGTCGGTACTGGTGTTTGTCGATGGTATGAAGGAACTGCCAGCCACACTTATTCTGCGTCCTTTCAATTTTGATACGCTGGCCACCCATGTTTATCAATTTGCCAAGGATGAAATGATCGAACAGGCTGCATTGGGCGCATTGACAATTGTGGTTGTCGGGGTGGTGCCGGTGATTATGCTTAGTCGTGCGATTTCAAAATCCCGTCCGGGGCACAGTGGACAATCATGATACACCGGTTTGTGTCCGGGCTGTCCTGATATCAAATCAGCGGAACAATATATGGCGACCGCAAGCAGGAGACTTTCCAGATGAGTGATCTCAAACCGGGGCTCACAACGCTTTCCGATGCGCTCGATATTGCTTTTGCCGAAGTGCCGGTTATGACGCCCGCCGAACAACGTCCGCTTAACGAATGCTACGGTTCCATATTGCGTGAGGATGTGATCGCAAGGGTCTCTGTTCCATCAGTGGATAACTCTGCCATGGATGGCTATGCGCTGCGTCATTCGGATATTGCCGCGATCGACGGACCGGTTTCGGTGGCAGGTGTTTCGCTGGCCGGTCATCCGTATGAGGGAATGCTGCCAAAGGGTGCTGCAATTCGCATTGCGACAGGTGCAGCGATCCCTGGCGGGGCGGATTGTGTGGTCATTCAGGAAAATGTCACGGCCAACGCTGATGAAACGGTAATTGAAATTTCTGCTGATGTGATCGCACGTACCAGTCTGCACCAAAACATCCGCTGGCAAGGTGAAGATATCAAAGCCGGGGATATCGTTCTTAAGGCAGGAGCCGTCCTGCACCCGCAGGATATTGCGATCGCCGCCGGGCAAGGGGTGGGTGTTCTGTCGGTGGCCCGTCCATTGAAGGTGGCGGTTTTTTCAACCGGTGACGAGTTGGCAAAACCCGGGGACCCATTGCCGCCCGGTGGCATTTATGACTCCAACCGGTTTGCCATGATCGGCATGCTGCGAGCCATTGGCTGCGATGTCACCGACCTTGGCCTGCTGGCAGATGATTTTGACGTTTTGCAGAACGCGTTGGCGAATGCGGCTGACACCCACGATGTCATTATGACGTCAGGCGGTGTTTCGGTTGGCAAGGCTGATCTGTTGAAGCCGGTTGTCGAAAGTCTGGGCGATATCACGGCATGGAAACTTGCGATCAAGCCGGGAAAACCCCTGATGCGGGGCAAGATCGGTGATTGCCTGGTTATCGGGTTGCCGGGGAACCCGGTATCTGTGCTGGTTTCAGGATTGCTTTACGTTCAACCGCTGTTGCGTCATGCGATGGGGGCTGCCCGGTCACACCTCGCACCCACGCGCATTCCTGTGCGCGCAGGGTTCGATTTCAAACGTGGCACCGGGCGTCGTGAATGGTTGCGCGCACGTCTTGTTCGGAATGATAATGGTGAGCTCGAAGCGCTTGCCTTTGCCTCGACCAGTTCGGGCATGTTGTCATCCATGGTGTGGGCCGAAGGTCTGATTGAACTGCCCGAAGATTGCGGGCAGGTCGTGAAGGGTGATCAGGTTCTCTATCTGCCGTTACAAGGGCTACAGTGATTGCGCCCGTAATGATCCATGTCATTGCAAAGCGAGGTGCTTTGCCGGACGTTTGGATCTCTTACAATCCGTGAAAGTGAATAGAATGACAATATCGGTGACGTTTTGTGGTGCGGCTGGCGGTGTGACCGGGTCTTGCTATTTTTTGCAAACCGGTCACGGTAATTTCCTTGTCGATTGCGGCATGTTCCAAGGCAGCAAAACGGTCCGTGAACTGAATTATGGCAAGTTCCCGTTTGAAGCATCCCGGATTTCAGCGGTACTGCTGACCCATGCGCATATCGATCATACAGGTCTGGTTCCCAAACTGGTTAAGGCCGGTTTCAGTGGCCCGATTTATGCCACGGAGCCGACATGTGATCTGCTGACATATATGCTGCCGGACTCCGGTTACATTCAGGAAAGCGAAGTCGAACGACTCAACCGTCGCAATGCGCGTCGTGGCCGTCCGGAAGTCACACCGATTTATACGCGTGAAGATGCCGAGAATACGCTTTCACAGCTCAAAACGGTCGAATACCACGAATGGCTACCGGTGATTGATGGTGTTCGGGCCCGTTTCTGGGACGCAGGACATCTTCTGGGGTCTGCTTCGATCGAAATTGAAATCGAAAACGGCGATAAAGACTACAAACCTACCCGATTACTGTTTTCCGGCGATGTTGGCACCGGTGAGGCCGTGTTTAACGAGGCCCCTGAGGCCCCGACAGATCTGGATTACCTGTTTGTCGAAACGACTTATGGGGATAGAAATCGTCCGGTCATCTCCGACGAAGAACGCCGCGAACTGCTGGGGCAGGAAGTGCAGGATGCGCTTGGCAGTGGGGGCAATCTGGTAATTCCAAGCTTTGCGGTGGCCAGAACCCAAGAGTTGCTGGTCGATCTGGCGCATCTGTTTAACCGTGGAAAGTTGCCGCCTGCAAATGTCTTTGTCGACAGTCCACTTGCACAGCGTGCGACCGATGTGTTTGCCAAACACCTTAAACGTGGCGATGCACAGGCATTGTCCCACCCGAAATTCCATATGGTGCCCGACGTACAGGCCAGCAAACAACTGGCTCAGGTTAAAAGTGGCGCCATCATCATTTCGGCGAGCGGCATGTGCGACGCGGGCCGCATTCGTTATCATCTGAAAAACAATCTGTGGCGATCTAACTGCACGGTTCTGCTCGTCGGATTTCAGGCGGCGGGGTCATTTGGGCGCGTTCTGCAGGGTGGTGCGAAACATGTGCGTATCCATGGCGAAGAAATCGAGGTTCGCGCACGTATTCGAACCCTTGATGTCTATTCTGGTCACGCCGATCAGGATATGCTTCTGAACTGGACAAAAAGTCGTCTGCCGGTGTCGCGGCGCATTTTCCTTACCCACGGTGAAGAGGGCGCGCGTGCGGCATTCCGCGAAGTGCTGATGGGGCAGGGCATTGACGAAAAACTGATTGCCATGCCAATGCTTGATGACACGGTCACGCTCAAGAAGGGCAAGGCACAAACGGAGGTTCCGGCCGCAAGACTTTCAGGGGAAGAACTGTCGCGTGATGACTGGCACAACCTTTATGCAGGTACAGTAACAGCACTTTCCGAGAAGCTGCGTTCGCTTGAAACGGCAGAAGAAAGGAAGGAGATGCTCGAAAAAGTCTTGCGCGATATCGGGTCAGTGTGAGAGCAATTACCCGGAAGCCAAATGAAGGGGGAAAACCCCGAAGTCACGGATTCACTTGTCAAACAAGAAGAACCTGTCACCCTGTTATCAGGTTGTGTCGGGGTGTGAGACCACTACGCAGACGGGCGGGTATATGTCAATCGTAGGGAATTCCGGTTATCGGGTTCTGATTTATAGCCATGATACGTTCGGGCTTGGGCATTTGCGCCGTTGCCGCACCATTGCGCATGCGATGGTTTCACGACGTGATGATGTATCGGTTCTGATTTTGTCAGGCTCGCCGATCATTGGCAGTTTCGAGTTTCGTTCGCGCGTTGACTTTGTCCGCATTCCGGGTGTGATCAAGCTTTCCAATGGCGAATATACCTCGCTCAATCTCAATATTGATGTCGACCAGATCCTCGCGATGCGAGAGTCGATCATTCAGCACACGGCAGATGTATTCAACCCGGACATATTTATCGTCGACAAGGAACCGCTTGGTTTGCGCGGCGAGGTCGAATCTACGCTGCAGATGCTGCGCCATCGCCGCACCCGTTTGGTGATGGGCTTGCGAGATGTGATGGATGATCCGGTGCACCTGCGCGAGGAATGGGACAGGAAGCAATGCGTTCCGGCTCTGGCAGATCTGTATGATGAAATATGGGTCTATGGTCTCAAGGAAATCTGCAATCCGCTCGAAGGGATCGATTTGCCCCCGGGCGTTGAAGAAAAGATGACCTATACCGGCTATCTGCCGCGTACGGCGACCCGCCGGCCAGCACCAGAGCACGGCGCGCTTGGCCTGGAAGAGCCGTTTTATCTGGTTACCACCGGTGGCGGTGGGGATGGGGTCAATCTGGTGGATTGGGTGATCAGTGCCTACGAGACCGACCCGACCATTCCGGTACCCTCACTTGTGGTTCTTGGGCCATTCATGGGCCCGGTGCAACAAAATGAATTCATGAAGCGTGCCGAGAAGATCGACAAGCTGTCTGTCATTACCTTTGATGCCAATGTCGAAGTACTGATGCACAAGTCGGCCGGGGTGATCGGCATGGGCGGTTACAATACGTTCTGCGAGATCCTGTCCTTTGACAAGCCAGCTGTCATCGTGCCACGCACCGTGCCACGCCTTGAACAATATGTGCGCGCTTCGGCAGCTGAAAAACTTGGCCTGGTCAAAATGCTTACAGAGGATGACGGGCGTGATCCGCGTGAGATGGCGGATGCACTGCATGGTTTGATCCAGCAGCCAAAACCGTCCAATGTCACTGTTCCGAACCTTATGGGCGGGCTGGATCGCGTGGGTGATCTTGTGGATCGCTGGCTTCCGCCGCAAATGGCCGCAGAGTAACGCATCGGGAAAACAAGTTGATGGCACGCGATAGTCTGGCAATCGTGGTGAAGGGATATCCGCGATTGTCGGAGACCTTCATAGCGCAGGAAATTCTCGGCATTCAACAGGCCGGAATTCCTTATCGGATTGTCTCACTGCGTCATCCAACCGACAAAAAACGTCACCCGATCAATGAGCGCATTGCCGGTTCGGTCGATTACTTGCCTGAATATGTCTATCAGGAACCGATGCGCGTTTTGCGTGGCTGGTTCAAGGCCCGCAAGATGCCGGGATACCGTCGTGCCGTGAATCTCTGGTGGCAGGATTACCGGCGCGACCGTACAGCCAATCGCGCACGCCGATTTGCGCAGGCAATGGTGATGGCCGCAGAACTTCCAGATGATATCACGCGCATTTACGCGCACTTCTTGCATACACCGGCTTCTGTGTCCCGATATTGCGCCATCATGCGTGGTCTCCCGTGGTCCTGTTCGGCCCACGCCAAGGATATCTATACCAGTCAGGACTGGGATATGCGTGAAAAGCTGCGTGATATGGATTGGCTCGTGACCTGCACCAAGGCCAATGTCGACTACCTGCGTACGCTTGCCGAAGACCCCGCAAAGGTTCATCTTCTTTATCATGGTCTGGATTTTTCCCGGTTCCCGGAAGATTTGTCAGAACGGCCCTTGCGCGATGGCAGCGATCCTGAAAACCCGGTGGTGATCCTGTCTGTCGGGCGGTTGGTTGGGAAGAAGGGGTATGACGATCTTCTGCGCGCATTGGCGAAACTGCCCGATGGCCTTCATTGGCGTTTTGTCCACATTGGTGGCGGCAGTGGCGAATTATACCAACAGCTGGCCAGGGAACTTGGCATTGCCGATCGCTGCGATTGGCAAGGCGCGCGTGATCAGAAGGAAGTGATTGCTGCTTGTCAGTCATCTGATTTGTTTGTGCTGGCCAGTCGCATTGAGAAGGATGGCGACCGCGATGGTCTGCCAAACGTCTTGATGGAAGCACAGCTTTGCGGACTTTCGGCAGTTTCAACGGCGATATCGGCCATTCCTGAGCTGATCGAGGACGGTGTGAACGGCAAGCTTGTGCCTGAACGTGATCCCGCGTCTTTGGCGGTTGCTCTTGAAACCATGATTGTTGACCCGAAGCTCCGCGAAGAAATGGGGCGCAAGGGCAACGAAATCGTCCGCCGTGACTTCTCATTCTATCGCGGCATGAAAGATCTGGCAGACCGCTTTGGTGTGGTTCAGCCAGCAGAACAGGGCTCAAGGCCCACCGATCAATCTGCTGCAGAGTAGGAGGCAAACATTTGCAGGTTGCCTTTTATGCGCCCCTAAAACCGATTGATCATCCAGTTCCGTCTGGTGATCGTCTGATCGCGCGCATGCTTTGCGACGCCCTGCAATCGGCAGGTATGAACGTTAACGTTGCGGTGCGCCTTCGAAGCCGGGTCGCGGATGGGAACGCCTTCAGGCAGGCGCGGATGGCAGAAGTCGGGACAAATCTTGCGGCAAGGTTGCTTCGCCAATATCACTCCGGGTTCCGCCCCAAACCGGACGTGTGGTTTACCTATCATCTCTATTACAAGGCACCAGACTGGATCGGGCCGATTGTCGCGGATGCATTGGGTATTCCCTATGTCGTGGCCGAAGCATCTTTCGCACCAAAACGCGCCACTGGTTTATGGGCGCAAAGCCATGTGGCCGTTAAAACCGCCTTGCAACAGGCGGATGCAGTTTTTTCCCTAAACCGCGCGGATATGGCGTGCCTTGAACAGGTGTGCCCATCAAGCCGTTTGCATTTTTTACACCCCTTTAACCGGGTAGATGACTGGACAGTCACCGAGCGCCCCGAGATCAATCGCGACTGCATCCGATTGGTGACAACTGCAATGATGCGCGATGGTGACAAACTGAAATCCTACGAGGCGCTGGCAAAGGCATTGGGGAAACTTTTGGGGGAGGGGATTGATAACTGGCATCTGACGGTTATTGGCGATGGTCCGGCACGCCAAACGGTCGAACACTTGTTTGATGATGCCAGCATTGGGCAAAATGCAGTGTCGTTTATGGGGTTAACCACGCCGCAGCAAACCCGCGACATTCTTGGCAAGTCTGATTTGTTTGTCTGGCCAGCCATCAACGAAGCATTCGGCATGGCGCTGCTCGAAGCCCAAGCCAGCGGCCTTCCTGTCTTGGCTGGGGATGCAGGCGGCGTGTCCGGTATTGTGTCTGGTGGGGTAACAGGTTGGCTTGTTCCGGTTGGGGACGTGAACGCCTTTGCAGACCGACTTTCCCGCTGTATCAAGGACGATGCGCCGGTGTTGCGGACCATTGGGCATGCGGGTGCGTCGAAAGCCAAACAGCTTCATACGGTTGAGGCTGCAGCAGACCTGCTGTCAGCAACCATCACACAGGTCGTATCAAACTACGGAAATCAACAGGACGGGCAAAGCAGCGCATGATCAATACCCGTTTTGCCCTGCTGCGCCACGGCGTAACCCAATGGAATGCTGAAAAACGCATTCAGGGGCACACAGATATATCAATCACGCCAGAAACCGTTGCCTGGTATCAAAAGCACAAATTGCCCGAGGACTGGTGTCAGGTGCCCTGGTTTACTTCTCCGCTATCGCGCACCCGTGAAACAGCTAACGCTTTGGGGATCGGGTCCATAGCGCCAGCATCACCTTTTATTGAAATGGATTGGGGTATGTGGGAAGGCGAGAAACTTCCTGATCTTCGCACCCGACTTGGAGAACAGCTTCGCGAGAACGAGGACCGTGGTTGGGACTTTCGACCGGATAAGGGTGAAAGTCCGCGAGATGTTCTTGAACGTGTCACAGCGTTTTTGCGGGGCTGCGATATGCCAAGTTTTGGTGTCGTGACCCACAAGGGTGTCATACGATCGGTTTATGCCGCCGCGCGTGGCTGGAACATGATGGGCAAGATTCCTGACAAACTTGATTGGCAATGTCTGCAGGTGTTTGGCTGGTCCGAGATGTCTGGCCTATCTATCGAGGCATTGAACGTGCCACTTGTATCCTCGGAGCCAGAGTTATGAGCGACGTTCTGGTTTATGTGCAGCACCTGCTTGGTATTGGGCATGTACGCCGCATGGCGCTGATCAATCAGGCGCTTCGTAACCGGGGTCTGAGTGTGATCGTCGCAAGCGGCGGTGTCCCGGATGACAATCTTGATTTTGCGGCTGATGAGGTGGTTCAGCTATCACCGTGCAAGACGTCTGATACGGGTTTCTCTGCGCTTGTCGATCCCTATGGGAATCCATTAGGTGATGATTGGCAGGAAAAGCGTAAGAGTCAGCTTTTGGCGGCTTTCAAATCATCATCGCCCAAGCTTCTTTTGATTGAGATGTTCCCGTTCGGCCGCAGAGCGTTCCGGTTTGAATTGATTCCGCTGTTTGACGCGGCAAAAGAAGCCGGAGTGCCCGTGGTTTGTTCTGTCAGAGACCTTTTGGTGCGCAAAAAAGACATCCGTAAAACACAGTGGATGCATGATACTGCGCGCAAATATCTTGATGCAGTGCTGGTCCACGGAGATCAGAAACTGTTCGGGTTTGACCGCAGTTTTGAGCTTGCTGACGGTATCGCTGATCTGATTACCTACACGGGCTATGTCGCACCAACAGTCCCGAACCCGCCGAGCAACACTGGTAATGGCCATCGCCAGGGGGTTTTGGTTTCTGCAGGTGGCGGGGCCGTCGGGGCCGATTTGATCAGACATGCCATTGCTGCGCGCGCCCACTCTCGGAACTACCATGACGCCAAATGGGATATTGTGACTGGCCCGCATTTCCCGTCAGCGCATTTTGAAATGCTGAACAAAGACCTGCCCGACGGTGTCGTTTTGCATCGGTTCTTGTCTGATTTTCGTGACCGGATGGCGGGCGCAGCGGTTTCCGTGTCCCAGGCCGGATACAATACACTTATGGATGTGCTGGCAACGCAAACACCTGCGGTTATGGTGCCGTTTGCAGAAGGCGGTGAAAGCGAACAAACGGAGCGTGCGGAAGTTCTTGCAGATGAAGGGGTTATTTCCCTGCTTGATCTTGATGGCCTGTCTGCGCAATCATTAGCAAAACAAATAGATAACGCCAGAGATCCAAGCGGGATTAAGATTGACTTGGATGGCGCGGCGAGAACTGCGTCTATCATCGCAGAAAATATAAAAGGGCAGGCATGAGCAGTTGGGACCATTTGCGCGCGGAACTTGATCTGTGGCAGTCCGAAGGAAGGACGGCCACGGCATGGTGGCGCGACGATGATGCGGTTTCCGTTACCCCTGAACTTGAGACCCTTTTAGCCTTGGAGCAGGATTACAAGGTTCCGCTTGCACTGGCTGTTATCCCGGCAGAACTGCAGGACGACTTGGTTGAACGTCTGGTTGAGACCCTCGATACGCGGGTCTTGCAGCATGGCTGGTCTCATCAGAACCATATGCCAGAAGGGCGCAAGAAACAGGAACTTGATGACGTGCGTGACATCGGCGATGTGGTCGCTGATCTGCGTAACGGATTTTCTGTATTACAATCGCGGTTTGGTAATCGTTTTCTGCCGGTCTTGGTGCCGCCATGGAACAGGGTGGCCGAAGATGTCGTGGCGGCGTTGCATTCCCTTGGCTTTTGCGGAATTAGCACGTTTAATCCGCGCAAGGTGGCAGAGCCATACAAAGGCATCATGCAGGTCAACACACATGTGGATGTTATTGATTGGCGAGGCAGTCGTGGCTTTGTTGGCGAAGATATCGCCCTTGGGGCAATGATCAGTCACCTTGCCGCCAGACGAACCGGTCAGGTGGATGCCGATGAACCAACCGGCATTCTGACCCATCATCTTGTGCATGACGAAGCCACCACGAAGTTCCTTGATAATCTGTTTTCGATGGACCATTCAGCTTTGTGCTGGCTGAGAATACCCGGAGTATTTCCATGGCAGTAAGTCCCAAAGAACATCTGGAGCCAGATGCAACCACCAGCATGCCTGCAACGCCCAGTGCTGCGGATCCCGTAAAACCGGCTGGTGTTGGTGACAGCGAAGTTCAGACCATGGGCTATCCGTCAAAGCTGATGGCGCCTGATTTGGCAAAGTCTGTTGTCGGTTTGCTGATTTGCGGGGTAATCGCGCTGATCCCCGAGATGCTTGAAATTATTCAATGGACCGCGGCAGGGCTGGCGTTGCTGTTCGTATTCTATTTTGCGCGCACGATTTTGCGGTTCCAGTCGAAGATTTATGTTTCGGAGTACGGGATACGTCTTTCCAGTCTGCGCGGAGGAACGGCTTTCGCGTGGCCGGAACTTTCCAAGTTCCGTTTGCGTTACTTTAGTACCAAGCGTGACGGTAACAAGGGGTGGTTCGAGCTGACCTTACAAGCTGGTGAAGCCAAAATTGTCGCAGAATCGACACTGGACGGATTTGACGATCTCCTTGAAATTTCTCGTGATTGGGCGAAAGATAACCAATTGCTGGTTGATGACGTCACAAGAACAAACTTGATGCGCATGGATGAGGCGGAAACGCTGGTCAAGGCCGCCGCATCCGAACGCACTTAGGGTGGTACGAACTGGAAATGACCGATATTCTGCGTATCAAGGATCTGAAAGTTGAGTTTGTTCTGCCGCACATGCGTGTCAAGGCGGTCGAGAATGTAAGCTTTCGCATTGGTGCGCAGGAAACCGTCGCGCTGGTGGGCGAGTCTGGATCAGGTAAAAGTACGATCTCGCAGGCCATTATGGGGCTGCTGCCAAGGGTGGCCGAAGTTACCAACGGATCAATCATCTTTGCCGATCCTAAAAAGCCGGGTACGCGTGTCGATATTGCTATGCTGGATCGTTCCGGCTCGGAAATGCGTTCTATCCGCGGCGGTCGAATCTCGATGATTTTTCAGGAACCGATGAGTTCCCTGTCTCCACTGCACACCATTGGTGACCAGATCTGCGAGGCAGTAAAGCTTCATCGCAAGGTTGGCGCGGCCGAGGCGCGTGAACTTGCCGTTGAGATGCTGACATTGGTCGGATTTCCGCAGCCCAACCATTCACTTAAAACCTATCCATTTGAACTTTCCGGTGGCTTGCGCCAGCGCGCAATGATCGCGATGGCATTGGTTTGCCGACCGGCATTGCTGATTGCTGATGAGCCGACGACTGCGCTTGATGTGACGATCCAGGCGCAAATTCTGCGCCTGATCAAGGAGGTGCAGTCAGAACTTCAGATGTCGCTTTTATTGATCACCCATGATCTGGGCGTTGTGGCGAATATGGCAGATCGGATGGTTGTCATTTATGACGGGCGCGTTGTGGAATCGGGAAAGACCGATGACGTGTTCATCAATCCCGGGCATGCCTATACACGGTCATTGTTGGCGGCTGTTCCTCATTTTGACATGGGACCGGATGAACGTTTGCGTCCCCTGCGCGAGATCAAGCCAAAAACAGGCAGTTTGCTGGCGGATGCTGGTGACAAGGTAACGGACCGTGAGCCATCCGATGTTCCCGCGTCGCTGGCGTTGCATCCGACCATGGCAAGCGAGCCGGTTCTTGCGGTGCGTCACCTGAGCAAAAGTTTTACCACCCGCAAGGGCAACTGGATCAAGTCTGAAAAGCATCTTATACCCGCAGTCGCAGACGTTTCGCTGACCGTCAATCGGGGTGAATGTGTCGGGCTTGTGGGGGAAAGTGGCTGCGGCAAGACGACGTTGTCGAAGCTTATCATGCGCGCGATGAGCCCGGATGAAGGGTCCATTATGTTTCGGGGTGAAAGCGGTCAGTTGACCGAATTGACCGGTCTTGATGAAGATCAGCTAAATCCATACCGGAAACGGATACAATTTGTTTTTCAGGATCCGTTCGGATCGCTTAATCCGCGGATGACGATACAGGACATCATCACAGAGCCGATGCTTATCCACGGTGTCGGGGACAGTGCCTATCGGCAGAAAATGGTGCTGGAACTGATGGATTTGGTCGGTCTTGATCCCCGCTTTTTGAACCGCTATCCGCACAGTTTTTCGGGCGGACAGCGCCAGCGTATCGGGATTGCACGTGCGCTTAGCCTTAAACCCGATTTGCTGATCTTTGACGAACCGACATCCGCACTTGATGTGTCAGTTCAGGCGCAAATACTTAATCTTTTGAAAGATTTGCAGCGTGATCTTAATTTGACGTATCTGTTTATATCGCACAATCTGGCGGTGGTGGATTATGTGGCAGACAGGATTGCAGTGATGTGTGCCGGGCGCATTGTTGAGTCTGCACCGCGTGAGTTGCTGTTTAAAAATCCGATCCATCCGTACACCCAGGCGTTGCTGCATGCTGTGCCGTTTGCGGATCTGGACCACCTGCTTGATTTTGACAAGATCGTGGATGGAAAGGCGTCTGATCCGTCCCGTTGGCCTGCACCATTCACGATCAATCAGACCAGCGACCCCACGATGATGCAGGTCGCCGAAGATCACTTTGTTCGCGCCGAACGTGCCGACTTTAAGGAGATCGCCATATGATCAGTCCCTCGAACCAGCCGAAGTCTATGATTCAATGCGCCTTGACCGGTCTGGTGATGACAGCAGGCATCGTGGGGGCAGGTGCGATTGCGTCGACTGCCAATGCAGAAATCCCATATTTCGAGGACGCGGTTGCTAGTGGTTCCTTACCCGCGATGAACGACCGCCTGCCGGAACACCCGCATGTCATTGACTTCGCTGCCGAGGACAAGGAAATCGGCAAATATGGCGGGGAATTCGTAACGATTATGGGGCGGTCGAAGGATATTCGGATGGCCGTCGTTTATGGGTATGCGCGACTGATCGGGTATGACCAGGACTTGAACCTTGAGCCCGATATCCTTGAAGATCTTGAAGTGAATGAAGAAGGCAATGTTTTCACGTTGCATATTCGCAAAGGCCACAAATGGTCAGATGGCGAACCATTCACGGCAGAGGATTTCCGCTATTATTGGGAAGATATCGTCAATAACGATGAATTGTTTCCGGTTGGTCCGCCGCGTTTCCTGTTTGTTGGCGACGAACCGGCAACCTTTGAAATTCTTGACGAATATACAGTGCGCTATAGCTGGTCGCAGCCAAACCCGTTCTTCCTGACGGAGCTGGCCGGAACCCGTCCGCCCTTCATTTATCGTCCTGCGCATTATCTGAAACAGTTTCACGAGAACTATCGCGACGCCAGCGAACTTGAAGCAATTGTTCAAGAGCGCGGGCTACGAAGCTGGGCAGTTTTACATACGGACATGGACCGGCCCTACAAGCTTTCCAATATTCAGCGCCCGTCGCTTGAACCATGGTTGATCACAACCGAAGAGCCGTCTGACCGGTTTGTTTTTGTCAGAAACCCGTATTACCACCGGGTCGATCCGGAAGGTAACCAGCTTCCTTATATCGACCGGATGGTTTTTGATATCTCGAATGCCAAACTGGTTCCGGCAAAGGTCGGTGCGGGCGAAGTTGATCTGCAAAGCCGAATTCTGTCGCTCAAGGATTACACCTTCCTAAAACAGTCCGAGGCCAAACAGAATTATAATGTGCGTCTGTGGGATGTCGGGGCAGGGGCTTATGCCGCCCTGTACCCGAACCTGACATGTAGCGATCCGGTCTGGCGCGAAGTTTTGCGCGATGTGCGTTTCCGTCGTGCGTTGTCACTGGCGATCAACCGGACCGAGATCAATCGGGTCATGTTCTTTGGGCTGGCCAAGCCGACCAACAACACTGTTCTGCCAAAAAGCCCGCTTTTCAAACCGGAATACCGCGAAAGCTATACCGATTTCGATGTCAAGGCAGCCAACAGGCTGCTTGATGCGATCGGATTGGATGAACGCAATGGCGAAGGTATCCGTCTTCTGCCCGATGGCCGCCCGATGGAAATCATTGTAGAGACATCTGGCGAGAACCCCGAACATGACGATATGCTTGAACTGATTGGTGACAGCTGGCGCAAGGTCGGGATCAAGTTGTTCGTCAAAGGCTTGCAGCGCGAAGTAATGCGTAGCCGTGCCTATAGCGGCGAGACGATCATGTCGATCTTCAACGGTATTGATAACGGACTGGCCACGCCCAATACCGCACCGGATGAGTTCGTTCCCGTTCTGCAAGACAGCCTGCAATGGCCCAAATGGGGGCAGTACTATCAAACCGACGGCGAAGCGGGCGAGGCACCGGATATGCCTGCGGCCAAGGAACTGATGGAACAATACCGCAAATGGCAAACCAGCAATAAAGCCGGCCAGAAAAAAGCATGGCAGGCCATTCTGGACATCAATTCCGAAAACATGTTTTCGATCGGTCTGATCGGTAACGTGCCGCAACCGGTGATCATCGACAAGAATATGCGCAACGTGCCGGAAAAAGGCATCCACAGCTGGGAGCCGGGCGCGTTCTTTGGGATTTATCGACCTGATACCTTTTGGTGGGATCGATAATCTTTTAACTGGAAACCTGCTGTTTTGCGCTGTTGAGGGAATGGCGTGAAACAGCATCGGGGGAGCAACAGCGCCGATGCTGACCTATCTGGCAAGACGGCTTTTTGTGATGATACCCACACTGTTGATAATCAGTGTGCTGGTCTTTGTGATCATTCAGCTGCCACCCGGTGATTTTCTGACCACCTATCTCAACGAGCTTCAAGCACAGGGTGAGGCGGTCGATCCAGCCAAGATCGAGTTTCTCAAACGGCAATATGGGCTCGATCAGCCGATTTATATTCAGTACGCCGAATGGGCGTGGGGCCTTTTGCAGGGTGATCTTGGGTTCTCCTTTGAATACAACCTGCCGGTAACCGACGTGGTTGGCGACCGCCTTTGGTTGTCTCTGGTCCTGAATTTCAGCACGGTTCTGTTCATCTATATCGTCAGCTTCCCGATCGGGATTTATTCTGCAACCCGGCAATATAGCTGGGGCGACTATGGCTTTACCCTTCTGGGATTCCTTGGTCTTGCCATGCCGAACTTCCTGTTCGCGTTGATCCTGCTTTACTATGCCAACGTCGTTTTTGGCACATCAATCGGTGGCCTGATGGACCCGGAATACATCAACCAAGGCTGGTCCTTGGGCAAGATGATGTCGGTGGTCGAACACCTTTGGGCGCCTGTCGTCGTTATCGGGACATCTGGCACGGCATCCATGATCCGCCGTCTGCGTGCGAACCTTCTTGATGAGTTGGGCAAACAGTATGTTGTGACCGCCCATGCCAAGGGGCTTTCACCGACCAAGGTACTGTTCAAGTATCCGCTCCGTATGGCTCTTAACCCATTCATTGCCGATATCGGTAACATCCTGCCACAGGTGGTCTCGGGGTCGGTTCTGGTATCGGTTGTGATGTCATTGCCCACTACGGGGCCGATGTTGCTTACCGCTTTGCAAAGTCAGGACATGTATCTGGCTGGTTCGTTCCTGATGTTTCTGGCACTGCTGACGGTTGTCGGGATGTTTGTTTCCGATGTTTTGCTTGCTTGGCTTGACCCTCGTATCCGCTTGCAGGGAGGGGTTGGCAAATGAGCAAGGAAACAGAAAAGCGGAACGAACATTTTGTTGATACTGCACCGTTCAATCCCTGGGACCGCGAGGAACTGACGCCAGAGCAGGAAAAGTATTTCCTCGCTTCGCAATGGCAATTGATGTGGTGGCGTTTGAAACGCCACCGGCTGGCCTATTTTTCGCTGATTATTTTGGCGATTATGTACGCGTCGGTCTTTATCGTCGAATTCATTGCGCCTTATGCACAGGAAACGCGTAATTCCGAATACATCCACCATCCGCCGCAGGGGGTGCATCTTTTCCATGACGGGGAATTTGTTGGGCCATTTACCTATGGCACGGATTTCTCGGTGGATATGGAAACGCTCAAGCCGATCTATACGGTTAACCCTGACCGGCTTGAACAGCTTCGTTTCTTCTGTTCCGGGGATGAGTACGCATTCTGGGGCATGGTTGATATGGACTTCCATTTCATCTGCCCCTCAGAGAACGGCACACTGTTCTTATTTGGTACCGACAGACTGGGACGCGACATGTTTTCGCGCATCATCTATGGCGCGCGTGTTTCGCTGACCATTGGCCTTGTCGGGATTGCGGTAAGTTTCTTGCTCGGCATTCTGATCGGCGGGGCGGCCGGCTATTACGGTGGCTGGGTCGACTCAACAGCTCAGCGTTCGATCGAAGTAATTCGCTCCTTGCCGGAAATCCCGCTCTGGATGGCATTATCGGCGGCCTTGCCGGTCACATGGAGCCCGATCCTGATCTATTTCGGTATCACCATCATTCTGGGCCTGATTGATTGGACCGGACTTGCCCGCGCTGTGCGGTCAAAGCTTTTGGCTCTGCGCGAAGAAGACTATGCCCTGGCAGCCCGCCTGATGGGTGCAAAACCAAAACGCATCATCGGGCGTCATCTTTTGCCAAACTTTGCCAGCCACCTTATCGCATCGGTAACACTTTCAATCCCGAACATGATCCTTGGCGAGACAGCGCTTAGTTTTCTTGGGCTGGGGCTTCGTGCGCCGGTGACCAGTTGGGGTGTTTTGCTTAATGAAGCGCAAAACATCAATGCGGTCGCGGTTTATCCCTGGCTGATGTTGCCGGTTGTCCCAGTGGTTGTCGTGGTGCTAGCCTTTAACTTCCTGGGTGATGGGTTGCGCGATGCGGCCGACCCCTACAAGAACTGACACACGATAACCATCACACATGCAAAAGGCAGCCGCGTAGGCTGCCTTTTGCTGTTCTGAGCGAGGTTATCTAGCGCTTGCGCAGCCAAAGACTTGTTTCATGCGCGCCTTCGGGAAGGTGGATGCCGTTGGCTATGGAGTGATCAACCTCGTCACGCATGCGGGTCGTGGCATATGCGCTTGACCACATGATTTCAAACCCGCCGCCGGCCAGAAGGGCCGCGACCCCCTGTTGTTCGTTATATCCGCGCCATTGCCAGATTTCCGGGTAGTCATCAGGCAGGGTGATGTCGTGGATATGAATGATCGCCCCGCTTGGCAGGGCCGGGATGACCGATGAGAAAAGCAGGTCAACGTCCGTTCCGGGCATCAGAATATGGCTTGAGTCGATGGACAAGATGTCTGCGCCTGTCAGCGTATCGAACACCTTCGGATCGGCCTTCTGGACGATGGTGCGCTCGACCGTGATTGGCAGCTTTGCGATATCGGCACGTGGTGCCGGGTCGATGGCGTGAAATGATGTTTCAAGTTCGCCGTCTTTGATCGCGCGGTAATAGAATCTGGTTGAATGACCAGATCCGATTTCAATGATGCGATCAGGGCGAAATTCACGCGTAAAGACATATGCCATCATGCCGTCAAGGCGCGGAAACCAACTTTGCTGCCAGCGCGGGTTGGGCGGGGTGGCGTTGCCGAAACTCGCAAATGCATCATGATACTGTGCAGCCTTTGTAAGCCATGCTTTCATGGTGGGGGCCGCGCCGTCCATCATGTTTTCAATTGCCGGGTAGGTAGGGCGTCCAACGGCCTTGCCTGTCTCATTGGCGTAGCGGTATGGAATGAAATAGCCTGCTGGCGCGTTGCCAAACAGGGTCTTCAAACCCAGTTTCCAGCGACGCATTCTGCGAGAGAACGGCATGGAGGTCATTGCAAAGGCCCCTTTGAATTCAATGTGGCGTTCAGTCGTTTCTTATTGGCTGGTTTCAATCGTCGCAAAAGGTCTGATCCTCGCCGCGCCAGCTTTGCAATAGCCATATAGCAAAGCCAAATGCAATCGCAGAGAAAGCCGCCATCAGGTAATAAACCTGCGACCCAAACTGTTCATAAAGCGGTCCGGAAACCCAGATGCTGC
Organism: Thalassospira sp. MCCC 1A01148; assembly: GCF_001613795.1. Classification (GTDB taxonomy): domain Bacteria; phylum Pseudomonadota; class Alphaproteobacteria; order Rhodospirillales; family Thalassospiraceae; genus Thalassospira. The sequence goes on along the minus strand of NZ_LPVZ01000012.1, from coordinate 523,351 downwards.
TGCCAAGGAACACACCCATCGACAAGGTGGCCATTAGGCTTTGCGCCGACGTCGCAAGTTGTTGCGGTATGGCGCGGGCGATAAAGCTGACAGCTGCCAAATGCGTGATCCCGAAAGTCATGGCGTGAAGAGGCTGGACAAGAATAATCAACCATAGATTGTCGCTTGTGCCCAGTACAATCCATCGCAAAATCCCTGAAGCGGCACCCAGCGCAAACAATATGCCCGGGTGGCGACCGCGGACAAAGCGTCCGGCGACCGCAAACAGAACGATTTCCGCAATCACACCAATCGACCAGAAAATACCGATCATTTCATGGGAAAAACCAACCGATTCCCAGTGGACAGACGCAAATGCGTAATAGGTGCCGTGTGCCCCTTGGGCAAAGCCGATGCAGGCCAGATAGATCAGGAAAACCGGTTTGCGCAGGAGATAAATCAGGGATGACCCAGACCGCAACGGGCGGTCCGTTTGCGGATCAGGCATGCGGGTTGTGATGGCAAAATTCACAATTCCGGCAACGAACAGCATCCAGACGATCCATTCCGTCGATGTGCTGTCAAGAACCCAGCCTGCGCCATAGGAGGCCAGAATAAAGGCAAGCGATCCCCAAAGCCGTACCCGTCCGTAATCAAGCTCACGCGCCTTGCATTCATGCACCGTAATTGTGGTGCCAAGGGGCAAAAGCGGGGAGAACGTAAAGCCGATAACCACTGAAAGGGCTGCAAGCCACCAGAAGTCGCTTGAGAGCGGAAAGGCCAAAATGGAGATCACATAGATGCCCGCAAGCCATAGCATAGGCGTTTTGCGGTTGCCGGTACGGTCAGCGCGCTGGGCAATCAAAGGATCGGCAAAGACGCGTACCCAGTTGGGCAACGACAGCAAAATACCAATTTCGGCCGCCGACAAACCCTGTGATTTCAGCCAAACCGGCCAATATGGCAGAAATACCCCTTGAATCAGAAACAGGCCGGAAAAGAACAGCGCCAGTACGGTCGCCGTTTTCATGCGATCAGGGTCTTTGTCTGGTCTTGGCGTTGAGGCCGCGGCGGCGCTTGGTGTTTTCATACCGTGATTTGCCGTCGTTTGAGGCCGCGAATGATGAAACGCGCAGGGTGGATGGCATCTATCAGCACCTTTTCCAGAGGCAGGGGCATATCGCAAATCTCACTGGCAATAATCTCGGCGGCAAGTGGGGCACCGATCAAGCCGCGCGCCCCGAAGCCGGTACAGATATACACGTCTTTGTGGTAGGGCGCATCCGGATATCGGGCGCCTTTTTTGCCTTTGTCTATATCGCCATAGGAGGCCAGATAGGCATCGAAATCCGGCGCAGGGCCGATCAGGGGCAAATGATCGGCGGTTGTGGTCCGCAAGGATGCACGCCCGTCTAACTTCGTCGCCGACAAATTTGCTGCGATATCGGGCAGGACCTTGGCAAGTTGTTTGACGTTAAAATCGTGATCATCATCGCGCAGATCAATCCGGGCATCATCGCGGCCGAAAGTTGCGCCAAACACGTGAACGCCGTTTCTGGCGGGCGTAATGTATCCCTTATGACTCAGGACACATTTAATCCGGGCGTGCTCGCCGGTTTTTGCGACAAGCTCTGCTGGCAGGTAACTGATTTGGCCTCGCACGGGGTTAAGATGACTGGAAAGCCAGCTTGTCTGATCCAGCGTCAGGGTCTCCAATGCGCCAGCAATGATAACGGCGTCAAACGGACCGTATTCATTGCCGTTCTCGTCTGTCAGGCATTTGCCTTTATCGCAATCACGGATGCGTATGATTGTCCTCGATAGGTGAATGTCTATACCGCTTGCAAACGCCTGAACGACAGACGGCGGATTGACCCATCCCGCCGATGGATAGAACACGCCACCGAACGGCAAGGCCAGGCCAAACCGCTCTGACGCCTGGTTTGCATCAAGCGCCTCAACAAGATCAGTTTTGTCACCAAGACGGGCAATCAAACCATCCAGCCGTTCGTGTTTACGTGCGTTGGTGGCAAGATCAATCACGCCGCAAAATTCGGCTTCTACCTGTCCCTGATCGGCAAGCCTTTTGATCTTGCGATGGCTGAAACGATAGCCTGCCTCATAAAATCGACCCATGATTGCGTCATCAACGGTCAGATAGGGCTCCAGCATGCCAATTGGATTGCCCGATGCGGCATTCGCCAGTTGATCGGCCTTCTCGAAAAGCGTCACGGCACATCCGCGTGCGTTTAAGGCATCGGCGCAAGATGCACCGGCAAGGCCACCACCGATGATGGCCACCGCTTTTGCATTTTCGGGCGTTGGCAGATTGAACCATGGATCATCTGCGATCTCGAATACTGGCGGTTTATTGTCAGCTTCTTCAAACGCAGAAAGCGTCGCCGTGATCATGTCGCGCTTATAGCCAAATCCTTTGCGCTTGTTGATTTCAAAGCCAGCACTTTCCAGTCCGTCGCGCGCGATGCGCGCTGCAGTAAAAGTCGCGAGGCTTGCGCCAGTTGGGCAAGAGGCACTGGCAAGCGCTGCAAATAAGTCTGGATGCCACATCTCGGGATTGCGCGACGGCGCAAAACCATCAAGAAACCAGCAATCAATTTTGCCGTCATATCCCGACCAGCATTCAATCGCATCGCCGATCAGAAGGGTGAGGCTGATCGCACCATCCGCCAGGGAAAACCGATGCACGCCCGGTAGCATGGTCTCATGGGGCCAGATATCGGCAAGCTTTTTGGAGTATTGCGACAGTTCTGGCCAGCTCTGATGGGCGCGGATCATGTCATTGCGGGTAAGCGTGTATTTCTCGACCGAAACGAAATGCAGGCGTTTGGAGCGATTGGCATCGCTATCCCAGCATTGCCATGCAGCCAGGAAGTTAAGCCCCGTGCCAAAGCCGGTCTCGCCAATCGTGAAGTTTTCCCGGTGCTGCCAAGCATTGGGCAGGTTGTTGCCCCCCAGAAACACATAGCGCGTTTCCGCCAGCCCGTCCTTGGGGTTGAAATAGATGTCACCAAAATGCGGGGAGTAGGGTACGTCACCATCACGCCAAGTGATGTCACCGGCCTTTTGATCTTTTTCGTCGGCATTTTGATCTGCGGTCATGCAGACAGGACCTCGTCATCCTGTTCGGGGACAAGGGACAGGGCTTCGCGCACGACGTCGGTACCAGCCCCTTTGCGATGGGCATTTTCGCTAAGGTAGCGACGCCATTGTTTTGCCCCACGCATTTGCTGGAAAAGGCCCAGCATGTGCCGCGTAACATGGCCAATGGTGCCATGTTCCTCTTTCAGGTGCTCTTCGATATAGGGCAGCATGGCTTCAACCACCTGGTGGCGGGTTGGTGCCTTGGCGTCGTCGCCGTAAAAACGTCGATCCACATCGGCCAGAATATACGGGTTTTGATAGGCTTCGCGCCCGATCATGACACCGTCTACCTGCTTCAGATGTTCTTCTGTGTCATCAAGCGTCTTGATACCGCCATTGATCAGGATTTCCAGTTCGGGGAATTCCTGTTTGAGCTGATAGACCAATTCGTATTTAAGCGGCGGTACCTCACGGTTTTCCTTCGGAGACAGCCCCTTGAGCCACGCCTTGCGGGCATGAACGATAAAGGTCTTGCAGCCGGCCTCGGCAACCGTTTCGGTAAAGCGTTTGAGCGACGGGTAATCTTCCTGATCATCGATGCCAATGCGGTTCTTGACCGTAACCGGCGCGTCACTGGCCGAGATCATCGATTTCACGCAGTTTGCAACAATATCGGGTGTCGCCATCAGACAGGCGCCAAATGCGCCGTTCTGGACGCGATCAGACGGGCAACCGCAATTCAGATTGATTTCGTCATAGGCATACTCATTGGCGATCTCACACGCACGAGCCAGATCATCCGGATCGCTACCGCCAAGCTGAAGTGCAACCGGATGTTCGACATTGTTATAACGCAGATGCCGGTCTACCCGGCCATGCAGGATGGCGCCGGTTGTGACCATTTCGGTATAAAGCAACGTATGACGACTGATCTGCCGCAGGAAATAGCGATCATGCCGGTCCGTCCAATCCATCATCGGGGCGACGGAAATACGCCGATTAACAGTCATATGCCTACCGTTTTTCATCAAAGCGGGGTGAAGAGGGTTGCTGTATTCCAAGCGCGGTCTTTATATAGGTTCCGGGATTTAGGGTCAAAACCGATTGCGTGATGCATGGCTGCATCCCGAAGATATTAAAGCACAGGAATTGATATGGTTACGATTTACGGCATCAAGAACTGCGATACTGTCCGCAAAACCCTGAAATGGTTTGATGCAAAGGGCATTGAAAACAAGCTCCATGATTTCCGTGCTGACGGTATTGTTGCCAAGACTATCGAAGGTTGGCTTGATGAAGTCGGTGGCAAGGTTTTGATCAATAAGCGCGGGCCGAGCTATCGCAACTTAAGCGATGACGACAAGGCAACGCTTGATCAGGGCGGTGCTGCGGCTGCCACAATCCTTGCTGCCAACCCGACTGTAATCAAGCGCCCGGTTGTCGATTTCGGATCTACCCGCACAGTGTCTTATGATGAGGCACGCTGGACGGAACTGGCCGGTTGATAAGGGGAAAACCTATGGACAAGCCTGTCGTTCGTGGCGTGATTTTTGATTGTGATGGTGTGTTGGTTGATACCGAGACATTGGCATGCCGGGTGTTGACCGAACAGCTCTGTGATTATGGCTGCGACATGAATATGGCCAAAACACATGACCTTTTCATTGGCGGGACATTGGCCATGGTGCCGCCAAAGATGGAAACGATGTTCGGGGTGACATTGCCCGACGACTGGCTTGCTGAATGTTATGAGCGGACATTTGTTGCGTTTCGCAATGATCTGAAACCGTTCCCGCATCTTGACCCGGTGCTTGATCTGCTTGACCAAAATAACATTCCGATGGCAATCGGAAGCAATGGCCCGCATGCAAAGATGGAAGTGTCGCTTGGAAAGGTGGGGTTGAAAGACCGCTTTGCGGGGCGGGTATGCTCTGCCCATGATGTTGCCAACGCCAAACCGCATCCAGACGTGTTCTTGCTGGCAGCAGAAAAGATCGGTGTGGATATCAGCGACTGTATCGTCGTGGATGACAGCCAGAATGGTGTACGGGCGGGCGTTGCATCCGGGGCGACGACTGTCGGTCTTGTGGACATTACGCCCGCTGAATATCTGCTTGATGCAGGCGCGCATCATATTGCAACCGATCACAACGATCTCTATCGCCTGCTGGAAGACTGGGTGTTGGTCTGGTGAAAGTACCTAGGCAGGTGATCTGAAAACAAGGGCAGCACCGCAAAGGCGCTGCCCTTTTTACGGGATCCTTACTGACCGATAACAATGCCTTCGCGGCGGGGGTCGGCCCCGCCAATCAAGCCGTCTTGTGTCACCATAATGGTGTGAATTCCGGAATTAAGGTCGCGAATGCTGGTCTTGAAGCCCATGTCCTCAAGGGCAGGGGCAAGCATTTCCGCATCTGTTTCGGCCTCAAGGTCAAAGGTGCCAAACCGGTTGACTAGATGGGGCATGTTAATGGCTTCCTGCGGGGACATGTTCCAGTCAATCATGCCGATCAGTGATTGCGCAACATAACCAATGATGCGCGATCCCCCCGGGGAGCCGGTCACAATAAGCGGTTTGTCGTCCTTCATGACGATGGTGGGCGCCATGGATGAACGTGGCCGTTTGCCCGGTGCCAGAGCATTGGCAATCGGTACGCCATCGGAATGGGTACGGAATGAGAAATCCGTCAGCTCGTTATTGAGCATAAACCCGTTGACCATAAGGCGTGAACCAAATCCGTTTTCAATCGTGGTCGTCATCGAAACCGCATTGCCATAGATATCAACAATCGAGAAATGACTGGTGCTTGGCAGTTCAATCGCGTTGTCGTCAGCCCATTTCATGGCGTGGCTGAAGCTCGGCATGCCGGGGTCGACGGTTTCAAGCGCGGTCTTCCGATCAAGCAGTCTGGATCGTTCCGTCAGATAGGTTTTATCGAGCAAACCGGTCAATGGCATCGGAACAAAGTCAATATCGGCCATGTAACGGCCGCGATCAGCAAATGCCAAACGCGATGCATCGCCAATCAAACGCCAGCTTTGTGGGGAACGAGGGCCCATCGCTGCGATGTCATATGGTTCAAGCAATCCAAGTATCTGTCCAACCGTCAGCGCGCCCGAAGAAGGCGGCCCCATGCCGCACACGTCATGTTTGCGATACTCGATACAGACAGCCGGACGTTCCTTGACCTGATAGGTGGCGAAATCCGCAAGTGAAAGCACGCCGGGGTTCCAGACAGCCGCCTTAACCTTGTCGACAATGTCGCGCGCGATCTTGCCTTGATAGAAATTTACGGTGCCGTTGGCTGCAAGGTCTTGCAAGGTTTTGGCATATTCCGGGTTTTGAAGAAGTGTACCTGCGGCAAGTGGCAGGCCATCCTGGTCAAAGAAATACCCCTTGGCTTCGGGGTCGCGTGACAGTTTCTCGGCATCGTTTGCGATGAGTGCCGCAAGACGCGGTGAAACTTCAAATCCCTTTGTCGCTGTCTGGATTGCTGGATCGAACAGGCTATTCCATGGAAGTTGGCCCCATTTTTCATGCGCAGCCTTCATCAGGGCAGGGGTGCCAGGTGTACTAACCGACCTTCCGCCAACAACCGCATCATAGAATTTAAGCGGTTCACCGTTTTCATCCTGAAACAGTGTGGGTGTTGCGTTCAGTGGGGCGGTTTCGCGGCCATCAAGGGTGATCAGCTTTCCAGTGGTCGCATCGAAGTAAACCAGAAACGCACCACCCCCAAGCCCGGATGATTGCGGCTCCACAAGACCCAGCATGGTTTGAATAGCGACCATGGCATCAATGGCATTGCCGCCGGAACGCAGGATATTCGCACCAGCCTCGACCGCAAGCGGGTTGGCGGCACTGATCATCCAGTCATTGGCGATGTCGGAGCCGCGTGTCTGATTGGATAAGCTGGTTGTACTTGCTTCGGGTGCAATGGCGTCTGTTGTTTGCTGGGCAGAAGTTCCTTGGACAAGGCAGGTCGACAATAGTCCTGCCACAGCAACAGCCTTGATCATTTTGACAGAGATGGAAGCTTCGTGGGGCATGTTCCAGACCTCTTTGGTTGCTTGAAGGTTTGCGTAAAACAAAACACCCGCATCGTGGCAGATGCGGGTGCAAATGGGCAGAAAAATCTGTGGCTGGTTTTTCAGGCAGCAGTTTTGTTACCCTTGCTGCGCGCTTGTGTGACGAGCTTGACTTGTAGCCATTCCATTATGGTTTCAGCCACTTTTTCCCAGTTTTTATCAAGCATCATGGCGTGGTGGATGTCCTCGATCAGGGCATAATCCGCGCCATAGCGTTTGGCGGTGTGGTGGATCAGCTCGCTCTGGATGATTTCGTCATCACGTGCGCCAAGCACCAGCATGGACGGAACCTCATCCTTTGACAGAAAGATCGGGTTGGCTCCCATCATGTCGGCAATTGCGCGCTGACTTTCCGTTTCAAGTCGCCCGAAATAGATCATACCTTCGTCTTCCGCGATATCGGGCGAAAGCATTGCACGGCCAAGTCGTTCACGCAGCAAGGTGTGCGGGCCGATGGCTTGCAGCCAGAACATCTGGAAATAAAGGTCTGGCTGGGCCATCGCCATCATGGCATTGCTGGCAATCAATCCTTCGGGCGGGACGGATGCCATCAGTATTGCGGCCTCGGCACTGTGGCGTTCAAGATATTTCTGAACGATATAGCCGCCCATGGAATGCCCGATCAGGACGGGTTTCTTGCCAAGGGTTTCGACAACCTCTTCAAGGTCCTCGACGTAATCGTCAATGGACGCAAGACTGCGCAGTTCGCGACCACCACTTCCCCCATGACCACGTAAGGAGAAAGCCACGGTCTCAAAACCGCGTTCGGCAAACCAGGTCAGGAAGTGTTCGTTCCAGCACCACGCGCCGGTATAGGCGCCATGAGTAAAGACAAGGGGATGCTTGCTTTTGGGTTTGCCGGTTGGACTGCGGCGAAAAATCTCCAGTTCGGTGTTCATGGCCGGTCTCCTCCTCGCTAAGCGGGATGGGTGCAAACTGACGCTTTAATTGAAAAGCCGTGGTGTATGTTCGCACATGCAGCATGTTTTTGTCCATTCACAAGTATGAATGCCTCTTTGGTTTGGCAATGATTGTCAGTCTGAGGTTGTTTGCTTATGATTACCCAAGGGACAGCAAAAGATGTGATCGGACGCAGGTGATCTGTCGTTCGGAACAGAACAACATTTTAGTGAGAAGCTTGGGGGGATATGGTCAAATTATCTGTGGTCGGCATATTCGCAGATCTCGATGAGAGTGCGATAACAGATGTCGAACGCCACGTTAACCGAAAGACATTTTCTGCCGGGGCGCAAATTATCGAACCTGAGTCGGACAGTTCGGACGTTTATCTGATCCTTTCGGGGCGCGTCCGGATCGTCAATTATTCCTTGTCAGGGCGTGAAATCACGCTTGAGGAAATCGGCGCTGGTGGCTGTGTCGGGCAGTTGTCTGCAATTGACGGGGAGCCGCGCTCAGCCTGTGTTATCGCGGTTGACGATACCAGTGTTGGCATCCTGAGCCCTGCCAATTTTGAAAAGGTTGTCAAAAGTCACCCATCGGTTGCCTGGAACGTCATCGGGGAACTGGCCAGAATTGTGCGTAATTCCACCCGCAGGATTGTTGATGTCAGCACATTGGGCGCAAACGAACGCGTGGTCGCAGAAGTTCTACGCCGTGCGCGCAATGTAAGTGATGAAAACGGTGCTGCGTTGTTGTCACCCGTTCCGGTGCACTCTGAAGTCGCCAGTCGCGTAAGCACCTCGCGCGAGACTGTGGCGCGGGTGATGAGCACGCTTGGACGTCGGCAACTGGTGCAGAAGGCCGATAGTGGTCTGATTGTGCCTGATGTTCGCAGGCTTGAAGAATTCCTAAGCGAGTCAATTCATTAACTGCGATTTGTGTGATTTTTTGGCCGATATGTGATGGCTGTCACAGAGTAAGGTTAAATCGACAGGTAAACATAACGGTGTGGCGGACGTTTCGATGATCCGGCACATCTCCCCCAAGAGAGTTACTGGCCGTACATTTATTGTACGGCCATTTTTTTGCGTTTTCGCATGGCGCACCATCAGCGGCCTGACTAAGGTAAGCAAGACAAATGCTTATTAAGACAGGGGATCAACAATGCGTTTATCTGTCGTTATGGCCGGATTGAATGGTGCTATGGCCGTCGCGCTAGGCGCGTTTGCTGCGCATGGTATGACAGGCAGTGATATGGACTATGCGCGCAGCCTTGTTGAGAAGGGCGCTCACTATCAGTTGACCCATGCAGTTGCACTGGCTGCAGTTGCCGGTCTTGTGCATCATGTGCGGGACGAAAAGTTCCTGCGCTTTGCCGCATATGCGATGCTGATCGGTATCTTGTTCTTTTGCGGATCGTTGTATGCCATCGCCTTTAGCAGCATTTCCGCCTTTGGTGCGGTCGCGCCGATTGGTGGCTTTGCCTTTATCGGTGGCTGGTTGTTGCTGGCAGCAGCAGGGTATCGCCGCTTTGGCTGATATCGACATCAAGTCTAGCATCGCAGCAGGTAGAGGCGGGTAGAAACAAAAAAGGACGTGTTCCGAAGAACACGTCCTTTTTTGATCTTTGTAACCGGTTCCGAAGAACTGGATTACTTCATTTTCGCTTCTTTGAACACGACGTGCTTACGCACGACCGGGTCGTACTTGCGAAACTGGAATTTCTCGGTGGTATTCCGCGGGTTCTTCTTAACAACATAGAAGTAACCGGTGTCTGCGGTGCTTACCAACTTTACGAGGATCGAAGCGGGCTTCGCCATGTCTCTGCATCCTGTGTTCAGGTGTATCTCAGGCCGCGGAACATAAAGGTTATCAGCAGAGTGTCAAGCCATTTTGGCAAAAAAGAATGCAAATTTATTGGCTGGCAAATGTATCCGCGATTTCCTCTTGTCCGGCATAGGCCAGATTCTTGTATTCACGGTGATTTTTCAGAAGTTCCAGGGCGACGTCGACATCAAATGCTGTCCCATTTGAACTCGCGGGACAGACATCGCGAAGCTCGCGACGGGATTTTTCATCCTGATAGTCGAGGTTGCGCCATTTCGTCATCACAGAAGCGATTTTGTCACGTTGCGACAGGGCGTCGGTGACGTAATGTATCGGTGTGGTACCGTCCTCTGGCTGCGTGCAAATCGCCGGGAACAGACCAATCCTGTCAAAAGTGTAACCAGACGGTGCGGTGATGCGTGACCAGGTAAAGGTCAGCGTTCCATGGTTCGGTAAATCGTTGATTGCCTGCACGGAACCCTTGCCAAAGCTTGTCGAGCCAATCAGAACAGCGCGATGACGGTCCTGAAGGGCTGCTGCGACCAGTTCGGCAGAAGACGCTGTACGCCCGTCAATCAGGATCACAAGCGGCGCACCTTCGGTCAGGTCTTTTGTTTCTGCCTGAAATTCGTGACGCGCGGCCATAACACGTGAAAAGGTCTTGCCGATTGGGCCGTCGGCAAGAAACAGGTCTGCGACGGCCACACCCTGTTGAAGCAACCCACCGCGATTGCCGCGAAGATCAAGAATAACCCCATGAAGACCGCCGTTATAAAGCTTGGCCTTCATGATGTTATCGGCAAGAGTTGACGCTGTTGCCGAGTTAAAGCTGCTAATCCGTGCGATCAGGACGTTGTCGCGGATCTCGGTGAAGACAGTTCGGTCAATCACCCTTTCACGCAGAATTTCGATCGGGGTAATCGCACCACTATTGGCGGCATTTACCTCAATCAGGACGGAACTTCCTTCTTCGCCATGCAACAGGTCAGCGGTGTATCGGCTGGCCTTGCCATACATGTCCAGACCATTGACGGTAACAATCTGGTCGCCAGCATTAAGCCCTGCGCGTGCGGCGGGGCTGTCGGCATGAACAAGTTTGACGACGGGATAGCCGGTGCCGCCAACAACCCTTACGCCAATGCCGATATATCCATCACGGCGGTTACGTGCATTTTCTGCGCGTTCCGGGCCCTCATAGCGGCTATATCGGTCAAGATTACGGATCGCACCGCTGATCAGAGCGGACTCGACGTCTTTCGTCGCCGTGTTTCGGAGTTTGGCAGAATGCGCACGATAGCTTGCAAGGCCACGAAGCGTGATCTCTGACCAAATCTGCAGATTGTCCTGATCATTGGCTTCGCCAGAGACAACTGGCAATGCGATCCGGTCGACGGTTTTCTTTTCATACTGCAGGATCAGGTCATTGGGCGTGATATCAACGCGGATGTCATCGTCAATTGCTGAGAGGCCATCCAGAGTATTAACCAGGATCTGCTCGCGGCTGATTGGGTCTATATAGCGCGTTGCGACCAGTTCGATTGTCTGGGAAATCAATTCCTGAGTTTGTGGATCATCTGGCGAGCTAACACCAACGTTCGGTGAACTTGCGCAAGCAGACAGAACAACAGAAAGGCCAACAACCGCGCATATGCGTTGGAAACAGCGTATGCCGTTGTCGATTGTGTCACTGGTGTTCTGAAAAATGCCTGGTGCGACCAACTAAACAATCCGTTGATTTCAGGTAAGGTAACCTACGCATTCTAATCAAAAAAATGCTGGTTGGCTAACGACTATCCCTTGATGCGCATGGCCCACTGAGTGCCAAGGACAGCCCCCTTGATAAAGGGCAATATTGCAAGACACAGCGCGACTGTTGCCGGAAGCCAAATCGAAAGCTGCAATGCCATCGACGGGCTGAAATTTTGTTCCATCGCCAGTGCGCCCGGCACGACAATATGCCCGACCAAAAAGATTGTGAAATAGGGTGGGGCATCGTCGCAGCGGTACTCACCAATCGGATGGCTGCACACATCACATTCCGGGCGTAACTTCAGATACCCGCCAAAGGCAAAGCCATGGCCACAGTTCGGACATTTTCGCCGAAAACCACGACGCAGGCCAGTCATGATGCGACTGCCATTCTGGTCGGGGGCGGTGTCATTTGTTTGCGGGGAAAGATCGTGTGGGGCATTCATGGTCAAAATTTACTCCTGTCGCCTCTCAACGCGCACTTGATCCGGGTGACGAAAACGGGCATTGAAACGGTAAGCCATCATCATGATGTTCGATCGCGCAGGCAAGTAAAATCGACCCGCCATTTTCACCTTGCGGGCGCATTTATGGTAACGTTTGCTTGATCGAACAGTTGCCAAAGGAGTGCCCAATGGGAAATGCAGATGCCGTCGTTGCCGGTCTGAAACAGGACTTCATTGAGGACACGCTGGAACGCATTGATCGCATTGAAACAACGATCGACCGTGTTGCGGGCGGCATGGATGAAGCAGAGCCGGGTATTGCTGAACTTCGGCGCGAAGCCCACACCGTCAAAGGTCTGGCCGGATCGTTCGGGTTTCCTTTGGTCGGTGCGATTGCCCATCGACTTGAGGACTATATCGCGGATCTGAGCGAAATTGATGACCTTGAAGCGGCATCGTTGGTCGATTTCACCAGCTGGATTCGAGAGATCATCGAAAGCGGTACGAACCCGCAGGCAGAAGAAGAAACCCGTATCCTTCGCTCCTTGCCGACCCGAAGCGTCAAAGCCGATGAAAAGAACAAGACCTCGAACGTGGCGGTCGCACAGAACAAGGAAGTCCTTTTGGTCACAGCTACAGCCGTGCAGGGCCATTTTCTGCAGCGTGAGCTGCGTGAAAAGGGATTCCGGACCATTACGGCCCGCTCAGCGGTCGAGGCGTTCGAGACCGTCGTGCAATCACGCCCGGATGCCGTGATTACCGCTGCCGTGCTGGATGGGCTGAGCGGGATTGAACTGATCCGCGCTCTGGCGGCGATGAAAACGCTGGCGGACAAAAAACTGGGCCTTTTGACAAGCTTCGATGCGTCTCATCCGGATCTGGAAGGTTTGCCGCAGAACGTCGCGATCATTAGCAACCGGGGCAAGCAGACTGCCGAACATCTCGCGAAGTTCATCGAAACCATGCTCTGATCATTTGCCGGAACGTTCGTGGTAAACTGAAAAAGGCGGCCATATAGGCCGCCTTTTGTCGTTTCGCGGGATCAATCGGTTTAATCCGACTTCGGCCCCTGTTTTGCCGAGTTGCGCGCCGCACGGTTGGATGCCACCAGTTTGCGTTGCTTTTTCGGCGTTGTCTTTTTCTTGGCTCCGGCTTTCCTGCCCTTCGACTTGGTCGCGGAGGCCCCGCCGGCACCGTGTGCGTCGCGCGGACCAGACCGGAATCCTGGCTTGCTGCCATGCCGGTGGTTGCGATCACCCGGGCTACCGCGCCGTTTGCCAGATCCACGACGTCCACGCGGGCGCTCAATCAGGTCACGTTCGGTGATGTCGGCATGCTCTGCAAGGCGCAGGGCCAAAGAACCCGTGGCGGCATCAGCATCGGCGATCCGAACGACAACCGTATCGCCCAACTGGAATTTCTTTCCCCGGTTCTGCCCGACCAGCGCGTGGCTCGCCGCATCATGGATGTAATAGTCATCGGGGAGGGTGGATATCGGAACCAAGCCGTCGGCACCGGTTTCGTTCAGCGATATGAACAGTCCGAAATGCGTCACCCCGGAAATCTTGCCGGGGAACTCTGCGCCGACCTTATCGGACATATAGGCCGCAACATACCGGTCAACCGCATCGCGCTCGGCCATGGCGGCACGCCGTTCGGTGCCCGATATATCTTCACCGATCTGCTCGAACCGTTCGCCTTCTTCAGGCGTTAGTCCGCCTTCACCAAGCTTGAGGCCTGCGATCAGGGCGCGATGGACCAGAAGGTCGGCATAACGACGGATCGGGGAGGTGAAGTGCGCGTATTTCTTAAGCGCAAGCCCGAAGTGCCCGATATTGTCGGGGCTATACATTGCCTGTGACTGGCTGCGGAGCACGACTGTGTTAATCAGTTCAGCCTCAGGCGTGTCCTTGGCGAGCTCAAGGATGCGGTTGAAATCACGCGGTTTGAGGACCGATGCCTTGTTTAGCTTGTATCCGGCACCCTCAAGGAATTCGTGCAGGGCTTCAAGCTTCTCTTCGCTCGGGGCATCGTGGATACGGTACATGCAGGGCTGTTTGATGCGTTCGAGCTCTTCTGCCGCACACACGTTGGCCGCGATCATGAACTCTTCGATCAGCTTGTGACTGTCAAATCGTGCGCGCGGTGCGATGGCAATGATCTGTCCCTGATCATTCAGCTCGATTTTGCGTTCGGGCACATCAAGTTCGAGTACGCCACGCTTCTTGCGAGCTTCCAAAAATGCATTGAACGCGCCGTAAAGCGGTTTGATGATGGTATCAACCAGCGGACCGGTGGTTTCGTCCGGCTGGCCGTCCATAGCGCGCTGAACCTGATCATAGGTCAGACGCGCCGCCGAGCGCATCATGCCACGGCAGAATTTATGACGAAGTTTGTGGCCGTGCTTATCAAGCCACATCTCTACCGCCATGCAACCGCGATCTTCATGCGGGACAAGCGAACACCAGCCATTCGAAAGCTCAAACGGCAGCATCGGTACCACGCGATCCGGGAAATAGCAGCTATTGCCGCGTTTGACCGCCTCACGATCAAGCGCATCGCCCGGACGCACGTACCAAGACACGTCGGCAATCGCGACCATGATGTGCCAGCCACCCTCATTGGCGGGATCCGGGTCGGCTTCAGCCCAGACAGCATCGTCAAAGTCCCGCGCATCGGCGCCATCAATGGTGACCAGCGGAATATCGCGCAGGTCTGTACGTTTGCCCAGTGGTGTGGCCTTGGACTCACGCGCCTGAAGCTCGACTTCAGGCGGGAATTCAAACGGAATGCCGCGCGCATGGATCGACACCAGGCTAATGGATTTTGGCTCGTTGATATTGCCAAGAACCTCGGTGATACGGCCTTTGCGCAATCCGAAATGCTTGCCCGGCAGGATTTCGGTCAGAACCAGTGCACCGCTTTCCAGATCAGGATGATCATCAAGCGGGACTGCAATCTCGCCGCTATCCTTGCGATCTGTGGGCACAACGCGGCCTTCGCGTTCGTTGGGGCGATAAAGTCCCAAGACGCGCTGTGGCCCGCTTCCAAGGACCCGCATGATGCTGGCTTCATAGGTATGCTTGCCGGTATAGCGCAGCTTGGCCAAAATCTTGTCACCGATACCCGGTGCACTTGGGCCGCCACGGCGGATCGACTTCACCACGATCAGCGGCGGGTCATAGTCATGCTTCCAGACATTCGGTTTGGCCAGGACTTCGCCATCATCATCAATCCCGGTGATTTCAAGCACCTCAACCGGGGGCAGGCGGTCAGGCTTGTCAAAGCGCCGCCGTCCCTTGACGACATCGCCGCCGATTTTCAGTTCTTTCAGGATCTTCTTGAGTTCGATCTTGGCTGCGCCCTTGATGTTAAAGGCGCGCGCGATCTCTCGCTTCCCAACGGGTGTCGGGCTCATATCGATGAATTCGATAATCTCTTCCTTGGTCGGGAAGTGCTTTTTGTCTTCTGTATCGTTCGCCAACGTTGCGGCGTCCTTTCATAGGTATTCCAGAGAAAAGGAAGGCGGCAGTTAATCTGCCGCCGCCTTTTTCTTGGTGGTCTTTTTCGCTGCCGGTTTCTTGGCAGCGGTTTTCTTTTTTGCTGGCGCTTTTTTCGTCGCCGTCTTTTTCGCAGAAGCCTTGGTGGTCTTACCCGATTTGGCTTCTTTTTCCTTGATGGCCTTTATTGCCATCTCAAGGGTAATGTCGTCACGCTCTACATCGCGGATATTGGCGATGGTTTTTTTGTGTTTAACGAACGGTCCCCAGCGCCCGACGGCAACAAAGATCGGTTCACCATCATCGGGGTGTTTGCCGATTTCCTTGCCAGCCTTCTCGCGCTTGTCGGCGATCAGGGTAATGGCACGGTTTTCACCAATGGTCAGAACATCATCGTCGGCTTTGAGCGAGGCAAAGATGCTGCCCGCCTGAACATAGGGGCCAAAGCGGCCAATGTTGGCTTTCATTTCCTCGCCGGTTTCGGGATAGATCCCGACAACGCGCGGCAAGGTCAGAAGTTCTTCGGCCTTTGTCAGGTCAACGACAGATGGTTCCAGTCCCTTGGGCAGGGAGGTCCGCTTTGGCTTGACCTTTTTCGGCTTGCCGTTCTTGCCTTCGACTTCTTCTTCCTCGCCAAGCTGGACGTAAACACCATACGGGCCCTTGCGAAGGGTGATTTCCTTACCGGTTTCCTTGTCGATACCCAGGACCTTGGGGCCGGCATCCAGTTCGGAATCCGCACCGTTTTCATTGGCAACAAGCGGCCGCGTATAATTGCATTCCGGATAGTTCGAACAGCCAAGGAATGCGCCAAACTTGCCAAGTTTCAGGCTGAGTTTACCGTCTTCGCATTTCGGGCATTTATGCGGATCGGTTCCGTCTTCACGCGGCGGGAACAAATAGTTTTCCAGCATTACCTGAAGCGCATCAAGAACGTCGGTGATCTTTAGTTCCTTGGCCTCGTCAACATTGCCTTTGAACGATTTCCAGAAATCCTTGAGAACATCTTTCCAGGCGAGCTTGCCCATCGAGATTTCATCAAGCTGGTTTTCGAGGTCTGCGGTGAAGTTGTACTGCACATACCGTTCAAAGAACTTCGACAGGAAGGCGGTCACGAGGCGACCACGGTCCTGTGCGACGAAACGGCGACGATCCAGCAAGACGTAGTTTCGATCCTGAAGGACCGAGATGATTGATGCGTAGGTCGATGGCCGGCCAATCCCAAGCTCTTCCATCTTCTTGACCAGGCTCGCCTCGGTATAGCGGGGCGGAGGCTGGGTGAAGTGCTGATCTATGCTGACTTTGCCCAGGTCAGGCTTCTGGCCTTCTGCGAGCGGCGGCAGACGACGATCTTTTTCGTCATCAGAATCGTCATCCTTGCCTTCCTGATAAAGCTTCAGGAAACCATCAAACTTAACGACAGATCCGTTGGCGCGCAGGACCACGTGATTGTCATTCGATGACAGATCCACAGCGACCTGATCAAAGCGTGCATCTTCCATCTGACACGCTACGGTCCGCTTCCAGATCAGCGTGTAAAGGGCCAACTGGTCCTTATCAAGATGACGCGACACCTGTTCCGGGCGGCGGAAAAGATCGGTCGGACGGACGGCTTCGTGGGCTTCCTGCGCGTTCTTGGCCTTGTTGGCAAAGCTGCGCGCATTGGCCGGAAGGTATTGATCGCCATAATCCTTGCCGATCAGGCGGCGTGCGGCGGCGAGTGCTTCCTGTGAAAGCACCACGGCATCCGTACGCATATAGGTGATCAAACCAACCGTCTCGCCACCGATATCGACACCTTCATACAAGCGCTGGGCCAACTGCATTGTGCGCTTCGCACCAAAGCCAAGCTTACGTGAAGCTTCCTGCTGCAGGGTTGAAGTCGTGAAAGGTGGCTGCGGACGGCGTTTTACGTCCTTGCGCTCGACCTTCGATACCTTGTAACTGCGGCTTTCAACCTTTTCCTTGGCGACCTTGGCAGCGTTTTCATCGCCAAGTGCAAGTTTATCGAGTTTCTCGCCATTCAAATGGGTGAGGCGGGCTGAAAACTTGCCTTCTGGCACAGCAAATCCTGCCTCAAGCGACCAGTATTCATCAGGCTTGAAGGCTTCGATCTCGATTTCGCGTTCGCAGATTAGCCGCAACGCAACGGACTGGACACGCCCTGCTGAACGCGACCCGGGCAGTTTGCGCCACAGAACCGGAGAAAGGTTAAAGCCAACAAGATAATCCAGCGCGCGGCGCGCCAGATAGGCATCAACCAGCTCCTGATTGAGTTCGCGCGGATTGGCGATGGCTTCGGTGACGGCTTTCTTGGTGATCTCGTGGAACACTACGCGATGAACATCACGACCGCGGAGCAGCTTTTTCTGCTCTAGAACTTCAAGAATATGCCACGAAATAGCTTCCCCCTCGCGATCCGGGTCAGTCGCGAGGTAGATGGTATCAGAGTCACGTGCTGCCGATGCAATTTCGCGAATCTGTTTTTCCGACCGGCTGTCTGTTTCCCAGACCATCGAAAAGTCGTTGTCGGTATCGACGGAACCATCCTTTGAGGGCAGGTCACGGATATGACCAAATGAGGCCAGCACCTTAAAATCGTCACCGAGATATTTGTTGATCGTCTTGGCTTTGGCCGGGGATTCGACGATGACAAGATTCATTACGTTTTTCGTGTCCGGTTCTTGCGCCCGAAGGCGGTCATTATGCTGTGTGGTCAGTAACCTGAAGTTTTGCACACATATATTATAGTGTGTCGCTGTTTTTCAGATCAAATTGCGCAAAATGCGGCAAATCACAACAATATTTGTCACGTCCATATTCGGCGCGACTCTCATTTGGCGATACGCGATACCCTATTTCCGGGGTGACGTTCAACCCTTCCTGCAAGTTCTAGTTCAATCAAAATTGTCGAAACCTGCTCGGCGGGCAAGTCCGACGTACGGATGAGTTCATCCACAAGAAGGGGTGAGGAGGAGAGTAAATCAAACAGTTTTTCAGTGTCCTCTATCGGATTTATTTCAGTGTCGGCACAGGATGAAAGTTCATTTATTTCAATTGGTTGTTCTGCTTTTTTCTCGTCCTCTGAGATAGCGTCACGTTCAAGCGAAGAAAGTATCTCTGCGTATCGGGGTGAGGATGAGCCATTAGGCTTTGCAGAGGGCTCTCGAGTGAAAGCATGAATTTCTTCGGACAGATAGTTGTTTTGCTCTGCCTGCCGGATCGTATCCAAAACGACGTCGGCAGAGTCGCACAATATTGCGCCATCACGGATCAGGCTGTTTGGTCCGCTCGCACGGGGATCCGTCGGTGAACCCGGAACTGCAAAAACGTCGCGACCTTGTTCTCCTGCGAACCGCGCGGTTATCAACGACCCTGAATTTCGTCCGGCCTCGACAATAATAACGCCATAAGACAGACCCGATATAATGCGATTGCGACGGGGGAAGTGCCTTGCCTGCGGCTTTAGACCGGGTGGCATTTCCGATATTACGCAGCCCTGTTCGCAGAGCTGCGAATAAAGGTCCTGATGTTCGCGGGGATACACCACATCAACGCCACCACCGAGCACTGCAATCGTGCCGCCGGTGTCTTTGCCAGCACACTGCATCGCTGCCGCATGCGCAGCCCCGTCGATCCCGCGCGCCATGCCGGATACGACAACATAACCGGCGCTGACAAGTTCATGACTGAGTTTGCGCGCAAAACCACATCCGGTGGCGGATGCATTCCGGGCACCGACAATTCCAACCGCTGTTTTACCCAGCAGCTCCAGGTTGCCGATGGCGTAGAAATACGCCGGCGCATCATCAATTCTGGCAAGTAGCTCAGGGTATTCGGGATCACCAAAAATGACGGGTTTGGCCTTGCAAGCTTTTGCCGCTTCGATTTCCGCAATGGTTTCTTCTCGGCCTGCGAGTTCGATTTTCCGTGAACCTTTGGCTTGGCCGACAATGTCCGGAAGCGCCTCTATCGCAAGTCGAGCCGTGCCAAACTGATCCAGCATCTTGCGAAAGCTGACCGGGCCGATATTGGTGCTCCGCGCAAGCCGCATACGAGCAAGGCGTTCAGATTGTGGCAATCGCTGTGGTTGTTGCTCTGGAAAATGCATAACGCCCGGATTGTGGTCATCCGGGCGTTCTTTCGTCAAGCTATTCGAAGGGGCGGTTTGCGTCCCTTAAGCTGAAGTATCTTCGTCAGCCTGCTTTTTCTTTTGACCGATTTTGGGTTCTTCGCCGCGTATCAAGCGTCTGATGTTCGCGTGATGGGCCAGCCAGACAATCACGGCAAGAAATACACCAAGCCATCCGGCACCCGGATCTTTGGCAATGAAAAAGGCGGCCAGTGGGGCGGCAATCATCGCGATCAGCGCCGAAAGGGACGATATGCGGAAAACAAGCGCCATGACAAGCCAGGTCAGCGCGGCACAAAGGCCCATGATCCAGTTTACGGCTGCCAATGTTCCAAGCGTGGTTGCAACGCCTTTGCCGCCTTTAAAACGCAGCCAGATCGGGAACATGTGCCCAACGACCGCTGCGCCGCCCGCGAAGATACCTTGCTCAGCACCATAAAGATGGGTGAACAGCAATGCCGCAAAGGCACCTTTGCCTGCATCCCCGATCAGGGTCAGAAAGGCAAGGCCCTTGCGCCCGGTGCGCAGCACGTTGGTCGCACCAATATTGCCAGAACCGATTTGACGGATATCGCCAAGGCCCGCCATTCTGGTAAGCACAAGACCAAACGGGATTGAGCCCAGCAGATAACCACACACTGTGGCAACCTGAAGCGACATCAACATCGCTTTGTACGTGGCATCAAGTTCCATTTCAGGCACCTTCCGAGAACACTTCGCGGCCATCAATCAGGGTGCGCAGCACGCGCCCCTGCGTCAATCGGCCATCGAATGGGGAGTTTTTGGATTTCGACTGGAACTGGTAGGGATCAATTTTCCACGGGCGATCCGGATCAAATATCACAAGATCGGCCGCCGTTCCTTCATCTAGCGTTCCTGCACCTTTAATACGAACCAGTTCGGCGGGAACACGCGTTAGCTTGGTGATAACCTCAAGAAGCGACATGTGCTCGTTGTGATAAAGCTCCAACGCCATCGGCAAAAGGGTTTCAAAGCCGACGGCACCTGCCGCGGCCTGCGCAAAGGGCAGGCGTTTTGAATCGGCATCTTGCGGGTCGTGGTCCGATGCGATGGCGTCAATTGTGCCATCTGCAAGGCCCGCGACAATCGCCTGTCGATCATCTTCAGATCGTAGCGGCGGTGAAAGCTTGGCAAATGTACGGTAATCAGAGACCGCGTTTTCATTTAGCGCAAAATAGGGCGGCGCCGTATCACAGGTCACTTTCAAACCGCGTTTTTTGGCCTTGCGGATGACCTCGACCGATTCACCGGTCGAGATATGCGCGAAATGCAGGCGCCCGCCCGTCATTTCGACAAGGCGCAGGTCACGTTCGATCTGGATGACCTCGGCCAGCGGTGACACCCCGGAAAGGCCAAGGCGGGTCGCCAGCTCACCGCTATTCATGGCAGCACCCTTTGAAAGCTCTGGCTCTTCGGGGTGCTGGACGATCATGCCGTCAAAGAAAGCAGAGTAGGACAGCGCCTGACGCAATAGTCGCGCGCTTGCAATTGTTTTGACGCCATCGCAGAAGGCAACCGCACCTGCCTGATGCAACAGGCCCATCTCGGTAATTTCCTGTCCTGCGATCCCTTTGGAAACGGCGCCATAGACAAATACCTTGGCCAGTCCAACCTTGCGCGCGCGCCGCGCAATAAATTCGACGCCCGCCACATCATCGATAACCGGGTCAGTGTTGGGCAGGGCAATGATGGTGGTAACACCGCCGATTGCTGCCGACTTTCCGGCTGTTTCGATGGTTTCCTGATGCTCGAAGCCCGGTTCACGCAACTGGGCACGCATGTCGACCAGACCGGGGGCCAGGCAGGCACCACCAAGGTCGATGATCTCGAAGCCATCGGGAACCGAGCGTTCGGTGATGTCCGAACCACTTTTGACAATCGTGTCGTCTTCGATCAGGAGGCCGCCGACCTCGTCGGTTTGTTTGACCGGGTCAAGCAGGCGGGCATTGATGAATGCTTTTTTGCCAGCACCTTTGGCGCGAATTGCGGGGCTCATGCCTGACCTCCGATTTTTCTGTGGTTCTGCACGAGCAATTCAAGCGCTGCCATACGTACCGCGACACCCATTTCGACCTGTTCGCGAATGACGGAACGTTCAACGTCATCTGCGACTTCACTGTCGATTTCGACACCCCGGTTCATTGGGCCGGGATGCATGATCAGGGCGTCGGGTTTGGCATTGGCAAGCTTGGCGCGATCAAGACCGTGAAAATGGAAGTATTCACGCACCGACGGGATAAAGCTTCCTTCCATGCGTTCAAGCTGCAGGCGCAGCATCATGACGATGTCGCAGTCTTTAAGGCCTTCTTCCATATCATGGAAGATTTCCACACCCATCCGGTCGATTTTGGACGGGATCAGGGTTGGCGGAGCAACAAGGCGCACACGTGATCCCATGGTGTTCAAAAGCAGGATATTGGAACGCGCGACCCGGGAATGGGCGATATCGCCGCAAATCGCAACATTCAGGCGATGCAAGCGTCCCTTGTGGCGGCGAATGGTCAGCGCATCAAGAAGGGCCTGTGTCGGGTGTTCGTGGCGACCGTCGCCCGCATTCAGAACCGCACAATTGACCTTTTCGCTCAGAAGCTTGACCGCACCACTGTCGCCATGGCGAACAACCAGTGCATCCGGGTTCATGGCATTAAGGGTCATAGCCGTATCGATCAGGGTTTCACCCTTTTTGACCGAACTGGTGCCGACCGTCATGTTGATAACGTCTGCGCCGAGCCGTTTGGCCGCAAGTTCGAACGATGTCAGTGTCCGGGTAGAGTTTTCATAAAACAGGTTAACAACCGTCGCACCAGCCAGAATATTGCTGGTTTTGTCAGCGGAGCGGTTTTTTTCCGCATAGTGCTGTGCGCGATCAAGAATAAGGGTGATTTCCCCGGGGGTCAGACCCTCTATGCCGAGGAGGTGTGGGTGCGGATAATGATCCGCCGCTGGTCCCATGACGCTCATGGCGTTGCACATTTCCCTTGGATGGTCTTGCAAGAATTTCGCGCGGAGCATAACGAATTGCCCCAGTCACGAAAAGGTAAATATTCCCACCAATAGACTGTGATTTCCTGACCGTTTGGTCAGACGGTCCGCATGTCAAACAACCTGAACCAGAATTGCAATCACCGGCATCGTGGCAATTGCGGCAAGGGTATGAACCGTGATGATGCTGGCCATCATTTGTGCGTCACCGCCCATCAGGCGGGCCAGCACATATGCACTGGCGGAACAGGGCAGGGCTGCATACAGCACGACAGCTGCCAGTTCAGTGGCCGGCAGTCCAAGTGCCAGACAAAGGCCAGCAGCTATTGCCGGGCTAAGCATCAATTTCCCGACAGTTGAAATGCCAACCGGAAACCCCGCGCGTCTCGCGGCACCAAGATCAAGACCCGCTCCGACGGCAAGCAGACCCACGGGAAGTGCGGCACGACCCAGCACTTCAAGGAACGGTCCGGCAATTGGCGGCAACCCAATCCCGAGGACGTTAAACACACTGCCCAAAACGCAAGCCATCAGAAGCGGGTTTTTTGCCACGTCACGGAGCAGGGACAATAAGCCCGGATTGCGATCATTGTCGCCCAGATGCGCACAAGCCAGAACCGATATGACATTCACCGTTGGTACAACCAGCGCAACGCACAGGGCCGTAACCGTCAGGCCATGCGTTCCAAGCAGTGCGGCAGCAACGGCAAGCCCGATATAGGTGTTGGGGCGAATGGCACCCTGTACCAATGATGAAAAGGTCGGGCCAGAGACCCTCAGGGCGGGACGTACCGCAAGGATCAGGATGGTACAGATGGCGATCGTGCCAAGCATAGCGGTCGCAATCCCGAAAAGCGGCAGGCTGCCAAGGTCGGCCTTGGCTGTATTGGAAAATAAAAGGGCAGGAAAGGTGACGAAATAGGTCAGCTTCTCTGCGCCCGGCCAGAAGCTGTCAGGCAGGAATTTGCGTTCACGCAGGATATAACCCAAAACAATCAGGGCAAAAGTAGGCAGCAAAGCTGACAAGATGGCGATCATAAAGCGGCTTTCGGTACCATGTGCGGAGAGCTTTAAGAATTCCGCCTACTGTTATCATTAAATGGGGACCGGGGGAAATATACTGCCCTTCATGCGTTTGGGCAGGTGACTAAAATTCATTTAGGCCCAGTTGCGCTTTGCTCTGTGTTTTCCGATGTGATAGTCAGCACAGCCAACGGATTTGGGCGTCTATACAGTGCAGGCGCTTGAAAGTCGTCCAGGTCGCTGAAACTTCACGGAAAGGGATGCCATGCCACGCGCGATAGATCACATTGTCTTGTGTGTGAACGATCTGGACTCCGCGATCTCTGCATATTCACAGCTTGGCTTTACGGTGACTCCGCGTGCAGTTCATCCTTTTGGCACAGGCAACGCGCTAGTGCAGCTTGACGGGATGTATATCGAACTTCTTTCCGTTGTGGACCCTGCCAAGGTCGCTGAGACTGATCTGGCGCAGCCTTTTTCGTTTCCGATATACAATCGGGATTACCTGCGCCATCGCGAAGGCATGTCGATGCTGGCCTTGCAATCTGATGATGCCGAACATGATCGCGACAAATTCATCGAAGCAGGTGCTGCGGTTCCGCCGGTCTTTCACTTCGAGCGCGATGCAAAGACGCCGGACGGCGATACTGTCGGTGTTGCGTTTTCTCTGGCCTATGCAAACCATCCCTTGTTGCGGCATGCGGTAACCTTTGTTTGCCAGCACCGTCATCCGGTTCAGAATTTCTATTTTCCGGCTTACCAAAGCCACACGAACGGGGCCGTTGCGATTGGCAAAGTGTTGCTTAATCATTGGGCTGCCGAGGTCGTGCAGGAATTTTATGGCGAAATCGGGATCGACGGGATTTTCGACGCATTGCATGGCGACGAGCTGGTTTCGCGATATGGGGTCGAGGATCCGGCCTTTCCCACCGATGGGTTTGCCGGGTTTGAGTTGATTGTGGATGATATTTCCAAGATTTCCGAGGCGGCCATCGCCATGGGCGCGATTGAACACAACGGCGATCTTGTGCTTCCGCCATCCCGGTTCTTCGGTGTCATGATGGTGATCAAGGCCCAATAAAAAAGCTGCCTGAAGATGCAGGCAGCTTTGGATTGATTGGCTCGATAGCGACAGAGCAAACGGCTTTAGTCTTCTTCGCCTTCTATATCGTCATCATCTGCCTCGGCATTTTCGCCCGGATCGGTATGACGGTTCATGTGATCCAGTGCGCCTTGCAAAATATAGGCAGCCGCGGTTTTGTCCACGACCTCGGCACGGCGTTTGCGGGTCATGTCGACTTCGTCAATCAATACGCGCTCGACCGCATTGGTCGACAGTCGCTCGTCCCACATCAAGACCGGCAGGTCGATATACTTTTCCATTTCATCGATGAACGCATAGACGCGATGGCATGCCTTGCCGATCGAACCGTCAAGTTCGCGCGGGAAGCCAATGATGATGCCGCCAACATTCTGCTTATCAATCATCGAAGAAAGCTGCGCCATATCGCGCGAAAACTTCTTGCGCGAGATCAGCTCATAAGGTGAAGCAATCTGAAGCCCGACATCCGAAAGGGCCACGCCAATGGTCTTGGTGCCCAGATCAAGGCCCAACACACGTGCTGCCGGTGGTAAGAACCGCAGCAATTCCTGAGTATCATTGCAAATCATGGCGACCTTATAGGTGTGTTTTTATGAAATTGCCAGCGTAAAGCAAATGTATCGTATTCCGATTTATGGAAGAAAAAATGCGGATTTGACCTTGCTGGCGAATTTTATTCTGAACAATCTAAAGAATGGCGGATTTCCTAGCGGAAAAATCTTTATGAGTTATGAGGGGTTGAAGTGCTATATCAGGTTTGTTTTAATGTCGCGCTGCAGAAATTAATCGAAATCGAAATATGCAGGGCGAGACAGGCAGGCTTAATGCGCACATCATCTTGAGAGAGAAAACAGATAGATGCAGCGCACCTATTACGCGGTAGTGTCGCAATGCTTCTATCCTCGGGGTTCACGAGCCGTCATTCTGAATTGGTTCCAGTGAATTTCCGCATACAAAAATCACCAATAGCGTTAACGCTGAACAAACAAAGACATATCAGGGGGTATTGGGTTTGGCAGACGGTGCATCGAACGAAGCGTTCGTTGAATTTGAACGTGTACAAAAAAGCTATGACGGCGAATCTCTTGTCGTTAAAGATCTCAACCTAACTATGCCGAAGGGCGAATTCCTGACGATGCTTGGTCCGTCAGGTTCGGGAAAAACCACTTGCCTCATGATGCTCGCAGGTTTTGAAACCGCGACTCATGGCGATATTCGTCTGGGCGGTGTTTCGATCAACGATATTCCGCCGCACAAGCGTGGTATCGGTATGGTCTTCCAAAACTACGCGCTTTTCCCGCATATGACGATTGCGGAAAACCTGGCTTTCCCGCTTGAAGTTCGCAAATTGGGAAAGGCAGAGCAGGAAGAAAAGGTTAAGCGCGCCCTCGACATGGTCGAAATGGGCAGCTTTGGTGGGCGTCGTCCTGCACAGCTTTCAGGTGGTCAGCAGCAGCGTGTCGCCTTGGCACGTGCGCTGGTGTTCGAACCGGAACTGGTTCTGATGGATGAGCCACTTGGCGCGCTCGACAAACAGCTTCGCGAGAAGATGCAGTTTGAAATTACGCACCTTGCGCATCAGCTGGGTATTACAACTGTTTACGTGACCCATGACCAGACCGAAGCACTGACGATGTCAGATCGTGTCGCTGTGTTTGATGATGGCCGTATTCAGCAGCTTGCAGCGCCCGACAAACTTTACGAAGAGCCGGAAAACAGCTTCGTTGCGCAGTTTATCGGTGAGAACAACACGCTTGAGGGTATCATCAAGGAAATCAAGGGCAACACTTGTGTCGTCCAGCTTGATGGCGGCGAGATCATCGATGCTGTACCGGTCAATGTGACCGAAGTGGGCGAACGTACCCGCGTTTCAATCCGTCCTGAACGTGTTGAATATAACCGTGATCGTCTGCACGAAGATGCTCATACGCTTAAGGCAGAGGTGCTGGAATTCATCTATATGGGTGACATCTTCCGTACACGTTTGCGCGTGGCTGGCAATGATGAGTTCATCATCAAGACCAGGAACGCACCGGATCAGGTCCGTCTGACACCTGGTCAGGAAATCGAGATCGGCTGGCTTGCAGAGGATTGCCGCGCGCTTGACGCGTCGTAATCATCTCAGAGTCAGGCAGATACAGGACCGGTACGCCCGGGTGCTGGTCCTCAACGAATAGTCCGGGAAACAATCAGGGAGTCTATTAATGCAACTCATTAAAACCCTTACAGCATCAACAGCTATGCTTGTTGTCGCAACTGGTGCAGCATATGCCGACGACCATATGGCGTCGGACATGACGCTGGTCAGCTGGGGTGGTGCTTATCAGAACAGCCAGATCAAGGCTTATGCTGAGCCTTACATGGAAATGAACCCGGGTGTTTCGATCACTTGGGATGAAAGCTCCAACGAAGCTGTAGCAAAGCTGCGTGCAATGAACGAAGCAAACAACGTAACCTGGGATCTGGTTGACGTTGTTGCTGCTGATGCGATGCGCCTTTGCGATGAAGGTCTCGCAATGGAAATCGATCCGGACGAAGTTCTTGCTGACGCGCCGGACGGCACCTCGGCAGAAGATGACTTCGGTGATCTCCTTGTAAGCGATTGCTTCATTCCGCAGATCGTCTACTCGACCACCTTCGGTTACCGTGAAGACATGGTTCCGGCTGGAACCCCGGCACCGACCGACATCTGTGCCCTGTTCGATACCGAAACCTATCCGGGCATGCGTTCGCTTGAAAAGCGTCCGATCAACAACATGGAATGGGCTCTGCTCTGCGACGGTGTTGCGAAGGACGAGGTTTACAGCGTTCTTGAGACCGAAGAAGGTCAGCAGCGCGCTCTCGACAAACTGGCAACCATCAAAGACAGCGTGATCTGGTGGAGTGCTGGTGCAGATACCCCGCAGCTTCTGGCTGACGGTGAAGTGTTCATGGGCTCGACCTACAACGGTCGTCTGTTCTCCGCTATTGTTGAACAGGATCAGCCGATTGCCATGCTTTGGGACGCACAGGTCTTCGACCTTGACGGCTGGATCATTCCGGCAGGTCTTCCGGAAGATCGCCTGAACCGTGTTCTGGACTTCGTGAAGTTCGCAACCGACACCCAGCGTCTTGCAGACCAGGCTAAATACATCTCGTATGGCCCGGCTCGCTTCTCCTCTGCTCCGCTCGTTGGTAAGCACGCAGAGCTCGGTATCGACATGGCTCCGCACATGCCGACCGATCCGGAAAACGCCAAGAACACGTTCCTCTATAACTACGAGTTCTGGGCTGACTACCGTGACGACATCGATGCCAAGTTCCAGGCTTGGCTCGCTCAATAAGAGCTAAGGGAAGGGGGCCGTTTGCGGCCCCCTTTACCGACCAAATCGCTACAAAACAAATTGCCAATCGATAAAACAGATCGAAAACACCGGGGCAGGCTTACGGGGGCGTAATGGGTGATACATCACAAGAAGTAGTGTTGGCTGCAGATGGCAGACCACTAAAACAAAGTCTACGAAGGGCATTGATGCGCCAGAAGATGCGCGCACTTATGCTGGTTGCACCGCTTTTGATTTTTGTGGTCGTGACTTTTATCGTACCGATCCTCTCGATGCTTTTCCGGTCGGTTGAGAACGAAATTGTGCCCAATACGATTCCGGGCACAGTGGTGGCGCTGTCAGAATGGGATGGTTCCACAGGTCAACCGCCACACGAAGATGTCTATCGCAATCTTTACATTGATTTGTTCAAGGCAGAGGAAGCCAAGCAGCACACGCGCCTGGGTACCCGCCTGAACTATGAACAGACCGGCGTTTCCTCGTTGTTCCGTACCACCGGTCGTTCGCTTGATGATATTGGTGAACTTTGGCAGGACCCGCTCGAAGCCATTGACCCGAATTTTGAAGAAGGGTCTTTCTGGTTCGAAATGATGTCGGGAACCGGCGGTGAAGGTTTCCTTGAACAGCGCCGTGAACTGATGGCTGCGATGTCTGACGAAAACATGAGCGGTGATGTCGGCTTTGTACCGTCGGCAGAAATCATCGAAATGTTGCCTTGGACGGCACGCGCCTACACCGACTTTGCGCTTTGGGCTGCCATTCGTGATGGTGATACCGTTGCCGAAGAAGATCCATGGGAGTCGGTCTATGGCGCACTCGGCATGGATTTGACCAACCCTGATACCGTTTCAGCGATCAACAGCTATAACGGTGCGGGTGCAAGTGCTCTTCAGGCAGCTGCAGCAAATATTGATCAACTTCCTGATTTCGGTTTCCGCGAAGCCTTCACCCAAGAAGATGAAGACTGGGGCAATGCCGAGGTCTGGGCCACGATCAAACTCTACTCGCCAAGCATGACGCCGGGCTACTTCCTTAATTCCGTAGATATGTCGTTGACGCCAGACGGGGTCAAGATGAAGCCGGACAATCAGCAGATCTACACCACGCTGTTTACGCGTACGCTGGTGATGGCGCTGATTATTACCGGTAGCTGTATTCTTCTGGGTTATCCGGTCGCGTGGCTGTTGGCGAACCTGCCGATGCGTACAGCAAGTATTCTGATGATCCTGGTGCTGCTGCCGTTCTGGACCTCGCTTCTGGTGCGTACGTCGGCGTGGAAGGTGCTTTTACAGCAGCAAGGGGTGATCAACGAAATCCTTGTCTGGCTTGGGTTCGTCGATGATGCGGACCGCCTTATTCTCATGAACAATGCAACAGGTACGGTCATTGCGATGACACACATCTTGCTGCCATTCATGATCCTTCCGCTTTATTCCGTGATGAAGACCATTCCGCCAAGCTATCAACGCGCGGCCAAGTCTCTTGGTGCGACGAACTGGACTGCCTTCTGGCGTGTCTATTTCCCGCAGTCGGTTCCGGGCATTGGTGCGGGTTCGATCCTCGTGTTCATTCTGGCGATCGGTTACTACATCACGCCGGAAATCGTTGGCGGTACGGATGGCGTGTTCATCTCCAACCGAATTGCCTATCACATT
The DNA here is from genome assembly GCF_001613795.1 of Thalassospira sp. MCCC 1A01148. Lineage (GTDB taxonomy): Bacteria > Pseudomonadota > Alphaproteobacteria > Rhodospirillales > Thalassospiraceae > Thalassospira. Next base: position 493,521 of record NZ_LPVZ01000012.1, on the reverse strand, counting down.
TCAAGTTCGCTCAACTGGGGCCTTGCGGCCGCACTCGGGTCTATCCTTCTCGTCGTCGTTCTTGGCCTGTACTGGTGCTACGACAAGATTGTGGGCATCGATAACGTGAAGTTGGGGGGCTAAGAACATGAATGAAGTAATCTCATACGTAAGACGGCCCGAATTGATGACCTTCACGATGCCACTTGTGGCTCTGCTAGGGGCCATGTTCGGCTTCATTACCGGCAACATCTTTGGCAGCCCGTGGATCGGGTTTGTCCTTGGTGCTGCTGTCGGCGCGGCGCTTGCTTTTGTCTTTTCGAAAATCGTCAAGATGAAAAGCAAACAGAAAACGCTGGCGACCGCTGTTGTTTTCGGTGTTGTTGGTCTTGTTTTCGGCGGCCTTGGTGGCTTGTTTGGTGGCTTCCTCGTCGGGATTTCGATGGGCTGGTTTGCCAATTGGGTTGGAAGCGGACGTTACCGTGCCGGCGTTCCGATCTACTACACGCCTGGTCAGGTTCTTTGGCACAATGCGTTCCTGTTCATCTGTGCATTTGTGTTCTTCTTCCTGATCGCGCCGCTTCTTCCGGTGGTGTGGCTCAGCTTCAATGCCGAGAACTTCTTTACCTTTACGCCGGAAATGCTGAGCTTCAAGGCAGAGGGCTATAGCCTGAAGCATTATCGCGACTTCCTCGGTACTGACGAATGGATGGTGCCGCTCAAGAACTCGCTGATCATTGCACCGATTGCGACGCTGATTTCGGTATCCCTTGGCACCCTTGCTGCGATTGGCCTGAGCCAGTCGCATGTTCCGGGGCGTCAGGCAATGATGGCGGTTCTGATCTCGCCGATGATCGTGCCGCTGATCATTTCCGCAACCGGTATGTTCTTCTTCTATGCGCCGCTGGGTAACTGGCTTGAACTCCAGCTCGGACTAAACCAGGCATTTGTCGGTTATGTGAAGGTGATTTTGGCCCACGCTGTTTTGGGTATTCCGTTCGTGATTATCACGGTGACGGCGACACTTGTTGGCTTTGACAAATCACTGACCCGTGCAGCCGCCAACATGGGTGCAAACCCGGTCACCACCTTCTTCAAGGTTCAGATGCCTTTGATCCTGCCAGGTGTGATTTCGGGTGGCCTGTTTGCCTTCATCACCTCGTTTGATGAAGTGGTTGTTGTGCTGTTCGTCGGTTCGGCCCGTCAGCAGACCCTGCCATGGCAGATGTATACCGGCCTGCGCGAGCAGATTTCACCGACCATCCTGGCAGCCGCGACCATCCTTGTATCGGTCTCGATCCTGCTGCTGCTGACTGTGGAACTGCTGCGTCGTCGTTCCGAACGTCTGCGTGGTATGAGCCCGGGTTAAGCCAATCTCGCTTTCTGTCCCGCCACTCTGGGGCAGACAAAAACACTAAACAGGCCGGCAACATTCACGTTGTCGGCCTGTTTGTTTTCGGTCGCAGTCATCCGATCAGGTCTGGCGATATTTTCATGCGCAACAGTGTGATCGGTCAAACAGCCCGGCAACGGGCATTCTTCGTCACTTCCAACCCTTGCGGCAGGGGCGGCGGGGTGCTAGTTTCCGCGCTGTAATTCACGTTCCGGCAGAGTTCTGTCTGCCGGGTTTTTGTCATTCCTTAAGAGAGACTTTCATCCATGTCGTCTTTGGATAAGGAAACAGTTCGCCGTATTGCCTATCTGTCGCGTATCAACGTGTCCGAAGAAGGCCTTTCCGAACTGGCGGGAGATCTGACCCGTATCCTCGATTTCGTCGAGGAACTGCAAGAAGTCGATGTCGAAGGCTGCGAGCCGTTGACGTCTGTTGCCGATCTGACCCTGCCGCTGCGCAAGGACGAAGTCACCGATGGCAATATCCAGCAAAAAGTGCTGTCAAACGCACCGATGACCGATGCTGGCTGTTTTGTTGTGCCCAAGGTGGTTGAATAATGACTGATCTGACAAAGCTGACACTTGCAGACGCCCGTGACGGGCTTGCGAAGGGTGATTATACCTCGGTCGAACTGACCGAAGCACACCTGAAATCGATGGACGCGCATCGCAATCTGAACGCGTACATCACCGAAACCCCGGAAAAGGCCATGGAAATGGCCAAGGCATCCGATGCCAAGCGCGCCAAGGGCGAAGCTGGCAAGATGGAAGGCCTGCCGATTGCTGTCAAAGACCTGTTCTGCACCGAAGGTGTCCAGACCACGGCGGCATCGCACATCCTGGAAGGTTTCAAACCGGAATATGAATCCACCGTCACCACCAACCTGTTTGGCAATGGTGCCGTGATGCTGGGCAAGGCGAACCTTGATGAGTTCGCCATGGGGTCGTCGAACACCTCGTCATATTACGGCAACGTTGTTAACCCGTGGAAAGACAAGTCCGGCAAGGATCTTGTTCCGGGTGGTTCTTCGGGTGGTTCTGCCGCTGCTGTTGCTGCAAACATGGCGCTGGCCGCGACCGGTACCGACACCGGTGGTTCAATCCGTCAACCGGCATCCTATTGCGGTATCGTTGGCCTGAAGCCGACCTACGGTCGTTGTTCGCGCTGGGGTATTGTGGCCTTTGCAAGTTCGCTTGATCAGGCAGGTCCGATGACCAAAACCGTTCGCGACGCAGCAATCATGCTGGGTTCAATGGCTGGTCATGATGCCAAGGACAGCACATCTGCCCCCATTGGCGTGCCTGATTTTGAAGCTGCCCTCACGGGGGACATTCGCGGTATGAAGATCGGTATTCCGAAGGAATATCGTGTTGATGGCATGCCCGAAGAAATCAGCAAGCTGTGGGACGATGGTGTTGCCATGCTGCGTGATGCTGGTGCCGAAGTGGTCGATGTGACCTTGCCGCACACCAAATATGCGCTTGGGACTTATTACATCGTCGCCCCGGCAGAGGCATCCTCGAACCTTGCCCGTTATGATGGTCTGCGTTACGGCCAGCGTGTCATGGATGAGGGCGACAGCCTTGATGACATGTACATGAAGTCGCGTGCAGCCGGTTTCGGCAAGGAAGTTCAGCGCCGTATCATGATCGGTACCTATGTGCTTTCGGCTGGTTACTATGACGCCTATTACAACAAGGCACTTAAGGTCCGTCGCCGCATCTATCAGGACTTTGAAGGTGCATTTGGTCAGGTCGATGCGATCCTGACCCCGACGGCACCGTCTGCGGCCTTTGCGATTGGTGATAACGAAGGTGATCCGGTCAAGATGTATCTCAATGACGTCTTTACCGTTCCGGCAAGCCTTGCGGGTCTTCCCGGGCTATCAGTGCCGACCGGTCTTTCTTCCGAGGGTTTGCCGCTTGGGCTGCAACTGATTGGCAAGCCGTTTGATGAAGAAACTGTTCTGCGTGTTGGTGGTGTACTGGAAAGTGCTGCCAACTTTACCGCAAAACCTGCCGGGCAGGAGGGCTGATCCATGAGCTATATTCTTGAAGGTTCAACCGGCCCGTGGGAAATCGTGGTTGGTCTGGAAGTCCACTGTCAGGTGATTTCCGAATCAAAGCTGTTCTCAGGTGCATCGACCAAGTTCGGTAACGAGCCCAACAGCAACGTCAGCCTCGTTGACGCAGCCATGCCAGGTATGCTGCCGGTCGTGAACGCAGAATGTGTACGTCAGGCGGTTAAAACCGGTCTGGGACTTAAGGCAAAGATCAACAAGGAAAGCGTTTTTGCCCGCAAAAACTATTTCTATGCCGATCTGCCGCAGGGTTACCAGATTTCGCAGTTCGACAAACCGATTGTCGGCGAAGGCACGATCATTCTTGATATGCCTGATGGTTCGACCAAGTCGGTTGGCATTGAGCGCCTGCATCTTGAACAGGATGCCGGTAAATCGATGCACGATCAGGACCCGAAATATTCGCATATCGACCTGAACCGTTCGGGTGTAGCGCTGATGGAAATCGTTTCCATGCCAGACATCCGTTCACCGGAAGAGGCGGGCGCGTACCTGACCAAGCTGCGTGCGATTGTTCGTTATCTTGGCACGTGTGATGGCAACATGAACGAAGGTTCCATGCGCTGTGATGCCAACGTTTCGGTGCGCCGTCCGGGCGAAGGTTTCGGCACGCGTTGCGAGATCAAGAACGTCAACTCCATCCGTTTTGTGATGCAGGCGATCGAGATCGAAGCAAAACGCCAGATCGAAGTGATCGAAGGTGGTGGCGAGATCGTTCAGGAAACACGCCTGTATGATCAGCGTCTTGGGGAAACCCGTTCGATGCGTTCCAAGGAAATGGCGCATGACTATCGCTATTTCCCGGATCCGGATCTGCTGCCGCTGGTCTTTGATGACGCGTTCGTTTCGGAAATCGAAAAGGAACTGCCGGAACTGCCGGACGAGAAAAAGGCCCGCTTCATGCGCGAAAACGGCCTGTCGGCCTATGATGCCGGTGTTCTTGTCGCTGAAAAGGAAAAGGCGGATTACTACGAAGTCGTTGCCAAGGGCCGTGATGGCAAACTGGCAGCGAACTGGGTGATCACCAACCTGTTTGGTGCGCTGAACAAGGCAGAGGTCGGTATTGCCGATAGCCCGGTAACGGCGGAAAACCTTGGCAAGCTGATCGATTTGATCTCCGACGACACCATTTCTGGCCGTATTGCCAAGGATGTCTTTGAAATCATGATCGAAACCGGCGGCGATCCGGAAAAGATTGTCGAGGAAAAAGGTCTCAAGCAGATCACCGATACCGGTGCGATTGAAACCGCGATTGATGAAGTCATTGCTGCCAACCCCGACAAGGTCGAGGAAATCAAAGGTGGTAAGGAAAAAATGCTTGGCTGGTTTGTTGGTCAGGTCATGAAGGCCACCGGTGGCAAGGCCAACCCGGGTATGGTCAACAAGCTTCTGCGCGACAAAATCCTCGGCTGATCGCAATCATCAGACCAAAGAAAAAGCCGCCCGTTTGGGCGGCTTTTTCGTTCGGAAATTGTCTGCTTGAAACCAGAAAGGTGCAAAAGCTTCGTTGCAAGTCTAAGCTGATTTTGAATACAACTATCAAAAGAAAGGAGTTTTAGGTTCAAAATGAAATTGATTATTGTTGCGGCTGCCCTCTCTCTTCTTGGCGCATGTCAGACGACAAGCAATTCTGCTGGCACAAAAGTACCGTCCACCTATGCAGCAGAAGATTTGGGAAAAATTGTTAGCATAGTTCTTGATACTTGCGTCGAAAACATGGGTGATATTGAGGCTGTCGGCGCGGCGGCAAGAAGCCTCGGAGGCACGTATCAACCGGATCAAACTCGCAGTATCAATATTAACGGTAACATTTATCAAACAAAAAACTATGCCTTTCTCGATGACGAGAAGTTTGTTGCCGTTTTTTCAGTTGTCGAAAATGCCACTTTTTGCACAACTGCCTTCCCACAGAAACTCTATGATCGCGCCCAACTACTGGAAATGATCGGCGCTAATATGTTTGAAGGTACGTACAAGGGAGCACAAGTAGGGTATATCGGCGTTAACAAGCTCCCATTGTTTTTTGTACAAAACTATAGCGAGCAGGTCGAAAACGACATGATTATGGTTATGGACAAATCCATCTACGAGGCTAGACGTCAAAAGCTAGGTTCTCCAGAAATCAAATGAAGGTGCATTGGGTAGTTCGTTGGCCAGGTCCACAAGCTTCTGTGTGACAAAATCCTCGGCTGACCGTAATCATCAGACCAAAGAAAAAGCCGCCCGTTTGGGCGGCTTTTTTTGTATGACTAAATGACCTTGGATATATCGTCAGTTGGAATTGCAGCCGTTAGGTTCCCAAGGGCCCTATCCAGCAAAGCCCGGCTGGACGTATCCTGCACGACATCGTCAACGCCAAAGTTCTTGCCGTTCAGTGGAATCGTTATGCACGCGTGGGTAACGATCCGCGCATCCATCGTACTGATGGTTTCGATCAGGGCAGCCTGGGCGATTGTGGCCCGGCCAGACGCATTCAAACAAGCAACAGGTTTTTGCATGAATTCGCCACTGGCAACGACCCAATCAAGGGCATTCTTGATCACGCCGGTGACACCATGCGCATATTCCGGACTGGCGATCAGGACTGCATCCGCGCGATGAAGTGCTGCGCGAAACGCTGCAACATTACCGTCATCGGTATCTTCATTGTCCGGATTGAAGATCGGAAGATGGCCCAAGCCGTCAAACAGATGAATTGTTGCGTTATGGGGGCTTGCGACCTGTCTGGCCGCGTTCAGGAGGGTCCTGTTAATCGAGGCTTGGCGAAGGCTTCCGCACAGGGCAGTGATATGAAAAGTCATTTTGGTGCCGCTTTCTGTTTGTGGTGATGGTTGCACAAACGAGCGGTCAGGGTAAAGAAAAGCCGCCAGTATATATTCAATACTGGCGGCTCTGACGTTCGGGTGGGGAACGCGAACGGGGGTTCTGATCTAGCGGGCTTCAGATGCCGGATAACCGGCGTCTGTGATGGCCGCGATCAGGGCGTTAACATCGGGATTTCCAGCAACAGCGACTTCGCCATTTGCCAGATCAACCTCGGCACTTTCAACGCCGCTGACCTTGGTAGCAGCTTTGCTCACCGCACTTGCGCAGTGACCGCAGCTCATTTTTTCCACCTTCAGTTTTACCATCGAAACTCTCCATAAATCGGGTGTCTATGAAGGCATTATCGAGGTTCCAGTAGATGGAAGGTCAAGCGTTTTATGCTGAAAGCAGTTTCAAAACCGCGTCGGCTGTTTCTTCACTGGATGCCGGGTTTTGCCCGGTGACCAATTTACCATCAACAACCGCGTAGGATGCCCAGTTTTCGCCGCGTTCAAATATTGCGCCGTGTTTTTTGAATTCGTCTTCGATCGAGATCGGGACGACGGTTTCAAGTCCGACAGCTTTTTCTTCGTCATTGGTGAAGCTTGTGACTTTCTTGCCCGACACCAATGGTTTTCCGTCTGTGCCCTTGGCACCAACCAAAGCAGCCGGCCCGTGGCAGACCGCAGCAACAGGTTTGTCCTGTGCGGTGAACGCTTCGATCAGGGCGATTGATTTTGCATCATTTGCAAGATCCCAAAGCGGGCCATGGCCACCAGGATAGAACAGCGCATCAAAATCATCGGCCTTAAGCCCGTCAAGCGTGACGGTGTTGGCGAATGCCGCCTGGGCGTCTGCATCGTTTTCGAAACGTTTGGTCGCATCAGTCAGGGCATCCAGCACCTCACTGTTCGGATCAAGCGGCGGCTTTCCACCCTTGGGAGAGGCAAGAGTTACGTCCGCGCCAGCGTCAAGGAAGCGGTAGTAGGGAGCGGCAAACTCTTCGAGCCAGATACCTGTCTTGTGTCCGGTCTCACCCATTTTGTCGTGCGAGGTAACAATCATCAGAATACGCATCAGGTCCTCCGTGCGTTGATTTCATTTGCCTTGATGGTAACTGGCTGAGTAAATTTGCGTAAGAGTAAATAATTGGACAGATTGTCAAAATTTTTGAGCGTATAAAAATGTCGGCACTTGATGAAGTCAGAGCAATGATGATGTTTGCGCATGTGGTCGAAGAAGGCGGGTTCTCTGCCGCGGCACGCAAGATGGGGCTGAGCCGTGCGGCCGTATCCCATCAAATCCGACAGCTCGAAGCCAAGCTTGGGGCGCCGTTGTTACGCCGAAGCACGCGTACCTTCAGCCTGACCGACGCGGGCGCGCGATATTACGACAGCTGTCGCACCATCACGCTAGAGGCCGAAGCGGCCCGAAAACGGGTGGAGGAATTGCGCGATGACCCGGTCGGAAAAATTTCGATTACATCCTCGGTCCATCTGGGAAATTTGCGTATTGTCCCGATCCTGGATCGTTTCCGGCAGGCATACCCGGGGGTCGCACTTGATGTGCATTTAAGCGATGAGGTGGTCGATCTGATCGGAGAGGGTATTGATATTGGCATCCGGTCCGGGCCGCTTAAAAGTTCGGACCTCAAGAGCTTCAAACTTTATCAAACCCGTCGCATCATCTGCGCGAGCCCGAACTACCTTGAACGGGCAGGTGCCCCTGAAACAATCGATGAATTGGCTGACCACGAGTGGGTGATGTATAGCCGCGTGCCCGAAACCCTGACGATGAAGTGCAAAGGCATAGAACAGAAAGTCCGGGTTAATGGAAATGTCCGGGTCGATAACGCGACCGCACGTCTGCAATTCATGCGTGGTGGTCATGGCCTTTCCGTCGTGCCGCTTTGTGATGTTCAGGATGAGATAGATGACAGAAAACTGGTTTGGGTTCTGCCGGACTGCAGCCTGCCTAATCTGGAAATCTATGCCGTTTTTGCGGCTGGTGTGACGCGGAGCGCCAAGATCCAGTCGTTGTTGGAATTCATGCGTCACGAAATGCGTGATATTGATATTTCGCGCAATGGTGCGTGACAGTCTTTTCGCTGTATTGATCAATCGTGAATGATCGGCTATGTCCCTTTGACGACTTTCGGGGGGATCCATGGCCAATCTGTTTTTCTATTACTCGTCCATGAATGCGGGCAAATCGACCACGTTGCTTCAGGCGAGCTTCAATTACCGTGAACGTGGCATGGAAACGCTGCTGATGACAGTGTCGTTTGATGACCGTTTCGGGAAAGGCAAGATTGCATCGCGTATTGGTCTTGAAGCCCCGGCACTGCTGTTTGATGCCAAGACCGATATGGCTGGCCTGATCCTTGAGCAGGTCGAAAAGGGCAAGGTCGATTGTGTCCTGATTGACGAGGCACAGTTCCTGTCAAAAGAACAGGTCTGGCAGCTTTCCGATATTGCAGATATCCATGGCATTCCGGTGCTGTGCTATGGCATCCGGACCGATTTTCAGGGGCAACTTTTCGAAGGCTCCAAATGGCTATTGGCTTGGGCGGACAAGCTTAATGAGCTGAAAACCATCTGTCATTGCGGGCGCAAGGCCGGCATGGTCCTGCGCGTTGATGAAAACGGAAACCCGATCCGTGAAGGCGCACAAGTCGAAATTGGGGGGAATGACCGCTATGTTCCGGTATGCCGCCGCCACTTCAAGGAAGCAATGAGCGAGTAGGGAGCCCGCCCGGCAACCTGTTTCTAGCGCGTAAGGAGAATGCGGATTTCCGGGGCAAGAAGGCTATATGCCACAAGCCACATGACGCCGCAGGTCAGTCCATCGATGATCTTCCAGGTGATTGGTCGGGCGACATAAGGTGCAAGCCATGCTGCCCCCAGTGCGATGGCAAAGAACCAGACAAAACTGGCACTCATTGCACCCAATGCAAAGCCAATCCTTGCATCCGGCGGATATTGCCCGCCAATACCACCCAGCATAACGACCGTATCAAGATAAACATGTGGGTTCAAAAGTGTCACAGCCAAGGTGGTGCTCAGAACCGCTTGCCACCCGGTTTTTGATATCGCCTTTTCCGACAGTGTTTCAGTTTCAAACAAGCGCCGAAACGCCCCAAATCCATACCAGATCACGAAAGCCCCGCCGCCCCATGCCGCCACCGTCGTGAGCAACGGGTAAGCCGCAATCAGAGTTCCAAGTCCCGCAACACCGGCAGCGATCAGGACGGCATCACATAATGCACAAACGAAGGCGACCATCACCGGGTGGTTGCGCCGAAGTCCCTGACCAAGAACAAAGGCATTCTGCGCACCAATCGCTATGATCAGTCCGCCGCCAAGGCCAAATCCGGTGACATACGTTAACAGCATTCTTTGATGTTCCTGTGTGGTTGCACGCCGTGTGGTTGCACGCCGTTGATACCAGCTTTCGAAAATAAGAAAATGGAATTATACTTATATAGTATTAGGAAAATTGACGATTAATCATGCTGGATTACAAACTTGTTCAGGCCTGTGCCGAGGTCATTCATTTTGGCAGTTTTGAAAAGGCTGCACGCGCCTTGGGATTGACTCAGTCGGCGATATCCCAGCGGGTGAAACTGCTTGAAGAACGCTTTGGGCAACCTCTTATCGTGCGTTCCAAGCCGATTGCGCCAACGGTTGCCGGGCAACGGTTGCTTGCGCATTATCAAAGTGTTCGGTTGCTTGAGCAGGATCTTGGCGATGAGCTTCCAGACTTGCAGGCAGACAGTGGGTATGGGCAGGTGACCCTTGCGGTCAATGCCGATAGCCTGGCAACCTGGTTTGTCGATGTTCCGAAGGTTCTTTTTGAGAAGCTTGGCTTGTTGGTGCATCTGGTGGTTGATGATGAATCGCTTAACCATCAGTCGTTACAGGACGGCAATGTTTTGGGGGCGGTGAGCCTGCGTGACACACCCATTCAAGGGTGCCGTGTGCGGGCCTTGGGGCGCATGCGCTACGTCATGGTGGTTTCGCCGACATTTAACGACCGCTATTTCAAGAATGGTGTCACGGCGGCTGCGTTGAAGGCGTGTCCGGCCGTGAACTTCTCCGAACATGACGAACTGCAAAACCAGTTCCTTCACCAGTATTTCGGACTCAATCCCGGAGAATTTCCCGCCCACACGGTGCCAAGTTCCCAAGGGTTTGTGACACTTGCCGAACAGGGTGTTGCCTATGCCGTGGTAGAGCAGCATCAGGCCGAGGAAGGATTGCGCACCGGAAAGCTGATCCGCCCGTGCCCGTTCGAAATTGATCGTCCCCTTTATTGGCACCACAAAACCATCAACAGCCGGTTGCTTAACCAGGTCAATGAAATCGTTCTGTCAGAGGCGCGTCGTCATCTGCCTGAAATACGAACCTAAACCGCACCACACATTCCTGAACAAGTTTTGCCTGACTGGCCGACGGCATTCATTCCCAGATCGTGGCGTGATTTGACTTGTGGGCAAAAGTGTCGCTTACTTTGATTTGCGAACCAGTGCGGATAACGGATTGTAAAAACAGGAAAACAATGCCAGATCGACTGATCGCCTGTGAGCATTGCGACTATCTCCATGTCGAGAAGGATATCCCGACAGGAAGTGTCGCATATTGCGTTCGGTGTGGGTCGCCGCTTTATAGCTCGGCATTGGCGCGCTTTGATAAACCGCTGGCCCTTGCGGTTACCGCCTTCTTGCTATTCGTCATCGCCAATAGCTATCCGATTTTGACATTTGCGATGGAAGGTCGGGTTGAAACAAACACCCTTGGCAGTGGTGTCCTGACGTTCTGGCGTGAAGGATTTCCGTTTCTGGCGATAATGGTTGCGGTTACGTCCATGCTGGCGCCGCTGTTGCTGATTGTCGCGCATATCTATGTTTTGCTGCCAATTTTTCTGAACCAAGCTTGGCCTGGCATGCAGAAGGTCTGGCGTATTCTTGCGTTGATCCGGCCATGGTCGATGCTTGATGTTTTCCTGATCGGCTTGCTTGTGGCGCTGACCAAATTGACTGACTACGCCGAAGTCATTGCTGGTCCGGCATTTTTTGCCATCTGTGTTCTGATTCCGACAGTGCTTTTGATGAATGTGACGCTGGATCCGCGCTATGTCTGGCGCCGATTGGCGCCGAAAAGTCTGTCTTATCCGGTGTCAGCCGATATGTGTCGGGAAGCCAGCGCTGATCGTGGCCAGAAAACGCTGTTGACCTGTCATACATGTGCGATGGTCGTGGTTAGTGATGGCAAAGAACATCTTCGTTGCCCGCGCTGTGGCGACATGGTCCACCACCGCAAACCACGAAGTCTTTCGCGGGCCTGGGCTCTTCTGGTGGCTGCGATGATCTTGTATGTTCCAGCCAATGTCTTTCCGATCATGACGGTGACCTATCTTGGCCGAACCGGGGCGGATACAATTCTGTCGGGGGTGAGCGCCTTGGTCCGGGCCGGTGAGTGGCCGATTGCCATCGTCGTCTTTACCGCAAGTATTCTGGTGCCCATCATCAAGATTGTTCTGTTGGGCTGGATCTATTTCGCGACGGCAATGGGGTTGTCGGGTCCCCTAAAGCAGCGCACACTGATTTATCGCGTCACAGAGTTGGTCGGTCGCTGGTCGATGGTGGATGTCTTTATGGTGTCTATCCTGGCAGCACTGGTCAAACTTGGTAACATCGCATCGGTCCAGCCCGGTTTTGGGGCCGTCGCATTTTGTGGGGTCGTTATTCTGACCATGCTTTCAGCGATGGCATTTGATCCACGTCTGATCTGGGATCGCGCCGGAATGAAAAAAGCCAAAACAAAGCAGGACAGTTCGGGGAATGATGACCAAAGCCATATCGATAAACAGGGGGTTCCGTCATGAGTGACGTGAAGAGTGCCGGATCGGATCAAACGCCCGAAACGCCCGACATCGGGAAAGGCTGGGGCCGCTTTTCTTTAATCTGGCTGGTGCCCTTGGTGGCCTTGATTATCGGTGGCTGGCTGTTATGGCGTGATATCGTATCGAAGGGCCCGGAAATTACCATTACCTTTGAATCCGCCGAGGGCCTTTCAGCTGGCAAAACCGCCATCCGTTATCGCGATGTCGATGTCGGTCAGGTGACGGCGATTAATCTCGCGGATGATTTGGAACATGTTGTCCTGACCGTACGCATCAATGCGGATTTCAAGGACTATCTTACTGACAAGACACGGTTCTGGGTGGTGCGACCCCGGGTGAGTGCGCGGGGCATTACCGGTCTCGAAACCATTGTGTCGGGGGCCTATGTCGAAGTCGTCCCGGACAAAACCGGCAACAAGGCCCGGAGCTTTGTTGGCGAGGAAGAGCCACAATTTGTTCCGAACGAGGAAGACGGTACCCGATTTGTTCTGAGGGCCGAAGAACTCGGTTCTTTGGGGGAGGGAACGCCGGTCCTGCTGCGCGGGGTTGAGGTTGGTGAGGTTCTGGATGCAGAGCTTGATGCCAACGCCGATGGGGTGTCGATACCGGTCTTTGTGCACAAGCCATTCGACGCGCTTGTAAAGCGCGAAACAAGGTTTTGGGATTCAAGCGGGATTGCGCTTGATCTGAATGCCGAAGGGTTTTCGGTGCGGGCGCAGTCAGTTCGCTCTGTGTTGGCGGGCGGCATCAATTTCTACACGCCTCCCGGCCATGAAAATGCGGAAATGGCGGCGGCTGATACAGTATTTCGCCTGCATGAAAGCCTTGAAAAGGCTGAGTTGCTGGCCGAAGGATACAGCCAGCGATACAAGCTTTATTTCGACTCTTCGGTCCGAGGGCTACCGCGCGGTGCGCCGGTGGAGTTCAATGGCATTCGTGTCGGTACCGTCGAGAATGTCGATCTGGAATATGTTGTAGATCAAAGATCTTTCCGGATTCCTGTTGAAGTAACACTTGAACCCGAGCGCGTCAGTATCGTCGGGGGACGTTTGGGGGATGTCGACCCGCAGGAAACCATTGAAACACTTGTCGACAATGGTATGCGCGCGCGCCTGAAGACTGGAAGCTTCATCACCGGGCAATTGTTTGTTGATCTTTCGATGCAGCCGGTTTCACCCGCCCGCTACCTTGGTGATCAGCAGGGGGAATTGCCCGAGCTGCCAACACTACCGCAGAAGCTTGACGAAATCGCGAATTCGCTTACCAGCCTTCTTGAGAAAGTGGAAACCTTCCCGCTTGAAGAAATCGGCATTCGTTTGCTCGGCACGGTCGAGGGCATGGAAAACATTGTGACGTCGCCTGCGCTCAATAACGGGATGGTCAGCCTGCAACAAGCAGCAGCAGGGATCAGTACCCTTGTAACCAATCTGGATGCCAGTGTGTTGCCGGCTACCCAGACAGCTTTGGATGCCGCGCGTGAGGCCCTTGGCGGTGTTCGGGATGTTACAGCACCAACATCACCTGTGCGCTACAATCTTGAACAGGCCCTGAAAGAGCTTGGGGCGACTGCACGTTCGCTGCGTGAGCTTACCGATTTCCTGGAACAGAACCCGAGCGCCCTGATCCTTGGCAGAAGCGGGCCGGAGGAGGACGAATAATGCGACACTCAATTAAAATGATGATCAGCAGATGCGTGATGTTGCTGGTCGCACCAGTTCTGGTGGCGTGCGCTTCGCCTTCAGTTCCGGATCAATATTATCTGCTGTCGCCGATGGTACAGCCGGTCTCCGCGTCAGGGAGTTCATCTGTAATCGGTGTCGGGCCGGTGACCATTCCGAGTTATCTGGACCGGTCCACCATCGTTACCCGGAGTACGGCCAACCGGCCCGAAGTCAATTCCGGATATCGTTGGGCAGAGCCGCTTGGCGAGAACATCAACCGTGTCGTCATGGACAATCTAGACCGGAGTGGTGTTGCGTCCCGGCTTGAGGTTTTTCCCTGGACGTCGCGGGATCAAGTCGATTGGCAGATCGTTGTTGATATCGACCAGTTTGAGCGCCAGGCGGACGGGAATGTCATTCTGACGGCACGCTGGAAACTTGTTCATTTCCAGAGCGGCGAGATCGTCGCAGCGGCAAAATACAACAAGGTAAGTACGCCCAATGATTCGACGATAGAGGGCACTGTGATCGCGATGAGTAGTTTGCTTGCAGATTTGACCAGGGAAATTGCGACGCGGATTCCGTGATCATGACCGGAAGGAGATCGATCACAAACATGCGCAGTTGAATTGTGGTTGCAATGCAGTCGCAAAAACGAAGAAAATTGAGAAAAAACTAAAGAAATAACCGAAAGTATATGGAGTCATCGCATCCAACTATTGTTTTAATACCCCGATTGGCTTTATAAAGAAGAATAAATATAAAAAAGTGGGACACGCGCCTGACTAGTTGAACGGCAGAGTAATGCCGCCCAAACAGGAAGTTAGGGAGCCAGAGCGCGTTATGTCGGATACGACATTTGAAGTTATGGTCCAGCGTGGGGATCGCTGGATAATCCATTCGACATTTGATGTCGAAAAGGAAGCGGTTGCAGAAGCTGAAAAGCTTGTGAAAACCAAGATCTCTGCTGTGCGCGTTATTCGTAACTGGGAACGCGGCGACGGTCGTCATATCGAAAAGGTACTTCTCGAAAAAGAAGGTGCTGGCGAGGATCAGGATGATGACGTTCGCGTTTCACCCATTGAGGAAGCGCCGCTATGCGAAACCGATAACGACCTTTTGCAGAAGGAAAGCCGCGCGACCATCAACCGGTTGCTGCGCAAGTATTTCGAACAGGAAATCCTGACACCTTGCGAGGTAATGTACAATTACCAGAACCTGCGCAAGCTGATGTTCCATGACACCTTGATGCCGACTGCGGTTGACAAGGTCGCCGGGTTGCACGCCAAGGCGACCGAAGGTGACCATATCGAGGCGATGAACAACCTTCATGGCGCGATCGAGCAGCTTTCTGCGCGCGCCCGCGAAGTTGAAAAAGTCGACCTCCCGGCATTCGAAGACGCCACCATCTCAGAAGTTCGTGACGAAATCCGTCGGCTCAATCTGGCCGAAGATACCGACTTCCTGACCATGGTTGCGTTGACGCGCGTGCTGTCATCAACCCGAAACTGGGTTGGCAAACTTGATCTGGCGCTCAAGGTCAAGGGCGACGAAAAAGATGAAGCCGCGCGCAAGATGATCGACGACGTGATTGCCGATATTCTCGGCTCTCCTGTCGCATTAAAAGAGCTGCTTGGCAGCTCGCGCAGCTTCGGCGAAGCCGTCACCCTTCACATCGATTTGGCGCTTGGTCGGGCAAAGGGTAATCGCGGCGCTGCCGACGATATCCTTGAACTCCTCAACCCGCTATTTGGTTCGGGCCTTCTGGCGAACAGTCAGGAAGCGATGTTTGATTACATCGTGCGGGAACTGAAAAGTGCAAACAGCCTGCAACGTCACGAAAGCGACCCTGATCCGCTTGAGGGTATTCTTGATCGACTGATTACCGAGCAGGGGGTCATTTATGGCACCCCAATGGTCGAGGCAATTGCCGAACGCGGCGCGCGTTTGCGCAATGTCGGTGGCCCACGGGCCTTGATTGACGGCGTTGCAGAGATTAACGGACGCCTTATTCCGAACTTCCGAAAATTGACCTGGCTTATCGCCGTTGCCAATAGCGGAATCGTCGAAGACTATGCCGACGAGCTTTATGACATGATGCGCGATTCTGTGAAGGATATGCGCGCCCTTCGGGCATTCTGTTCCCCCGAATCCAAACCGCGTGACAAGATGGCGACCGTTACGCACATGAACGACCTGCTTGCGGCTTCAAGTGTCCCGGATGACATCAAGACAGAGATTGCAACCAAGCTTGATGATGGTCTTGCCGATTACCTTGTGCGTGAAAAGGTAATTGAACGGATCGATAATCCTTCGCTCCATCTGCGCAAACGCGCCTATATGCTGGTCCAGTTCTGTTCCAGCGGTGTCCTGATTGAAGGCAAGTCTGCGGCTATGGCCCGAAAAAGGGTTGTGGGGTACCTCAAACAGCCCAACTTCACCGACAAGCTGGTCGATGACATCAAGGATATGACAACCAAGGAAGGCACGATCCGTGACTTCTATGCGCTGTTGCAACGAAGCGGGTTCTGAACCAAACACCTGCTTCTTTGACGACAAATGATTTGAACACCCCGCGAGAGCCATTTGGCGAAATTCGTGGGGTGTTTGTCATTGTTGCCAATTTCCAAATCCGGCATCCTGTATCTGTGAGAAGGAGATACCGCGATGTCTAACCCAACCAACACCGTCAGAACTATCGCCTGCTTTGCCTTTGACGATGTCATGAGCCTGGACGTCATTGGACCCTTGCAGGTCTTTGGGTCGGCCAATGACGAGCTGGTTGGTCTGGGGCGACCTCAGGGATACGAAAACGTTGTTGTTGCTGAAACAAGCGGCCCCATTCGGACATCCTGCGGTGTGCGAATACATTCTGATATCGGGTGGCGTGATCTTGACCTGAGCAAGATTGATACCTTGTTCGTGCCTGGTGGTGCCGGTGTTTGGTCTTTGCGCGACAATGCGGCCATTATCGAATGGGTGCGCATTGCCAGTATGTCCGTGCCGCGACTGGGCTCTATTTGTTCAGGCGCAATTGTTTTGGCAGAGGCTGGTGTGCTTGATGGCAAAATGGCAACCACCCACTGGTCGCGATGTGACCAGATGGCGCGTGAATACCCGGCCATTCAGATGATGGGAGATCGGCTGCACAGCTATGACCCGGCTGGACTGGATGGCGATCCGCATGTCTTTACATCCGCCGGTGTAACAGCAGGCATTGATCTGGCGCTGGCAATTGTTGAGGCCGATTTTGGCAGGAGCCTTGCCTTGGCTGTGGCGCGTCGGCTTGTGATGTTCCTCAAACGGCCGGGCGGGCAGGCGCAGTTCAGTGCCTATCTGATCCCGGAAGCTGGCACGACGGCCCGACTGGCCGGCCTGCTTGAATGGTTGCCGGGCAATATTGCCAATGATTTGTCGCTTGAAACGATGGCTGAACGTGCCGGAATGACCCCACGGACTTTTTCACGTGTTTTTACCCGTGATCTGGGAATGAGCCCGGCCCGCTATGTCGAACGCGTACGCGTCGAAGCTGCCCGCGCATTGCTCCAGGACGAAGCCATTACGATTGGGCAGGTCGCAAAGCTTTGTGGTTTTAGGCATCCGGAAACGTTACGTCGGGCATTTCAGCGCCATCTTTCTGTCAGTCCGCAGGAATACGCGGAACGCTTTGCCCGCAAGTCATTAGCGGCTGCCATCTGACCGTGGCCTGACGGTCTTCATAACAGTCTATCTTTTGGGGAGTTGGGAACATGTTGTTGCTAGCCAATGGTTCACTGCGTCTGCTTTTTATCGCTCAGGCGCTTTATTGGTCCTGTTCGTTGATCGGGATCACGTTGACATCGATTATCGGTGTCTCGCTTGCACCGGTGCCTGCGCTGGCGACCTTGCCGCTTGGTGTTCTCATGATCGGTAATCTGGTTTCCGTGCATCCGCTTGCCATGTTGATGCAACGGCATGGGCGGCGCGTCGGGCTTTCTGTTGGGGCTCTGTTTGGTGTTTTTGGTGGCCTGCTGGTTGCCTACGGGATTTATATTGGGGCGTTCTGGATCGTCGCGCTCGCACCAGCACTGATTGGCACCTATCAGGCATCCGCCATGTATTACCGCTACGCTGCACTGGAAACCGTCGATCCCGGGCAAAAGGGGCGTGCAGCGGCACTCGTGGTTGGCGGGGGTGTGCTGGCGGCACTGGTGGCCCCGGAAGTCGCCGCTGGCAGTCGCGATATGCTGCCGGTTCCATTTTCTGGGGCCTATGTGGCACTGGCCGGTTTGGCGGCGATTGGCGCGATCCTTATGACGATGTTGCCCGATGGTGGCATTCCCGAACGCACCGGGTCGAGCCGGGCGGTGATGGCGCAACTGCTGCGTCGACCTGTGATCCGCGGGGCGGTTGCCATCAGTGCCGCCGGGCAGGGCATTATGGTTCTGGTCATGACGGCGACACCGCTTGCGATGAAATATTGCGGCTATGACGTGGATGTTTCGGCCAGTGTTATCCGCTGGCACCTGATCGGCATGTTTTTGCCTGCCTTTGTTGCCGGGCCAATGATTGACCGGATTGGTCCGCGCCGGGTGGCATCCGTTGGTGCCCTGGTTCTGGTGGCAAGCGTCGCGGTTGCGGTATCGGGGATTTCAGTTTCCGCCTTTCTGGTCAGTTCATTCCTGCTCGGGTTTGGCTGGAACATGATGCTGCTGGCCGGAACAACATTGTTGGGCGAGGGGCATGACGCCTCTGAACGGGGGCATGCGCAAAGTCTTATGGAGCTTGGCAACAGCGTCACGGCAACATTGGCGTCGATTGCGAGTGGTGTATTGATCGCTGGCGCAGGGTGGGTTCCGGTGAATTACGGGGTTCTTCCGGTGCTGATCGTTGCGTTGCTTTTGATGTGGCGGGGATATGTCGCAAGGCAAGCGACTTCGCAGGCCTGAAAGCAAAAGAAACCGCCGGTCGGAGTGACCGGCGGTGAAGTTGCAGGGCGAACGGGGAGTGTCGCCCCGGCGCGACTGAAATCGTCACGTTGCTTTCCTGCGGATACGGGGCTCCGGGAAGGCAAGGGGGTGTTTTGGTAATAAAAAACCGGCCATCAGGCCGGTTGGGATACCAGTGTTGCCGCGTTACCAGCGACAAAATCCTTGATCTTCTGCAAAACGAAATCGCGCGAACTGTTTTCACGGGTGCGGAACAGAACTTCGCGGTCCTGAATGACAAGCCCCATGTAAACCGGATCGTTGTGACCTTCCTTTGTCATTTTCAGGGCACGAAGGGTGTGACCGAAATCGTCGGTGCTTTGATAGATCGTACGCATCTTTCTCCAACCAGCATTTACGTCACATGACGGTGAAAAACCAATCGACCATGGCTTTATGACATCTGTTTTTTTCCAGTTGATTACAGCTGTGTGATGGTTTGAAGACTCTTTTTGCCATCAACCGTGAAACGTGATGAGCAAAGCAGGCAAAAAGCTGCTGGTTTTATTTGGCAGGACTGTTAAAAAGAAAACGTCCTTAACGCCGGTTTCGGGCATTGACACGGGCCATGGCGATGTTTAAGAAAGGCGTCGTTCCGCACGGAACACCAAGGACATAGAGGGCAAGTGGCCGAGTGGCTGAAGGCGCTCCCCTGCTAAGGGAGTATAGGGTGACAAGCCCTATCGAGGGTTCGAATCCCTCCTTGCCCGCCAGTGAAAAAGCACCCCAAGACGGGGTGCTTTTTTCGTTTGGGTCTCAGCGCAGGAATGCCTCTGCAGATATGCAGGCTGAAGCGGTACTGGACGCGCTTCGTTGCTGACTTTCCGACGCCGGAGGAGTTTTCAATGCCGCCGTTACAAAAAGCGAAAGGCGACAAGTCCTGCAGGTCATACCGATATTTCAGATGGGCCTTACTGTTTAAGGATCAGTGATATCATCACAAATAAAGACAACTGATCTGAATTGGGATTGCGTTAAGGGGGCCGCGACGGAAATGCGGGGTGTCCTTGATTGATGTTTATCGTCATGTGAAGCCATGCAGTATTGCTTCGGATGTGGTCTGTTTCTTGTTTGATTAAGACCATAATTATTACAGGCGTTTAATGCGATTTATGGCAGGTTTTGGCCGCTTGATTTCGTGAACGGCATATGCTCTATCTGAGATTTGGTCAGTTGCATCAGGCAGAGCATATTTCAATTGAAACCCGGCTGTTTTGCCCGTTCCTTGGCAAGCCCATGTGGCCCGGGTGCAGAAACTGCTTTGTTTCATCGATCGTGTGATCGAAAGAATGCACCTGAACGAAGAATAAATGGTGTTCTTACGCCAAAGAAGCAGGCACCAAAAAACAAGAGAACGGGTCCCGAATGACCAACCAGTTGCCATACTTGAGCATTGATCGTCACGACGTACTCAGCCGGGAAGATTTCATTCAAAACTACCTGAAGCCCCGGCGTCCCGTCATTATGCGCAGTTTCGCACAGAACTGGCCTGCGTTGGAGAAGTGGACCTACGAGTATCTGAAACAGGGGTGTGGTCAGGTTGAAGTGCCGCTTTACAGTGAGGCCTTTGCGAACTCCGATAACGACTATCTGGACTCAACCCAGAGCATGCCGTTTGGCGAGTATCTGGACCTGATTCAGGCGGGGCCGACGCCGCTTCGCATGTTTTTGTTCAATGTATTTAAATACATGCCGCAACTGCGCGACGATTTCTCTTATCCCGACCTTGGTGTTCCTTTCCTGAAAAACCATCCGTTTCTGTTTGTGGGCGGTCAGGATGCCTATGTCGATATTCACTATGATCTTGATCATAGCCACGTTTTCCTGACCCAGATGACTGGCACCAAGCGTGTGATTCTGTATGGCAGCGAAGACAGCAAAAAGCTTTACCGGCATCCGCTGACTGTTTCATGCAATGTGGACTTCCGCGACCCGGATCTTGAACGTTATCCGAAGCTCAGAGAGATTCAGGGATACGAGTGCATTCTTAAACCTGGCGATACTATCTTCATTCCAAGCCGTTGGTGGCATTTCATTGAATATAGCACAGCCGGCATCAGCCTGACCTTGCGCGCGATGCCTGAAACCTGGCCCGCGCGTCTGGCCGGGCTTGCAAGCATCATCAAGCTTAAGGTGATTGATCAGTACCTTGGCAAGATGGTTGGCGAAAAGAAGTGGTATCAGATCAAGGAAAACTGGGCGCATGCTCGCGCGCGAAAGGCGTAAGGCAGGCTTAAGAGTTTTTCAGGATGGTTGCATAGCCTTGTTGGACACCCGCATGGGCCCATTGGGTCAGTTCCTTGCGGTTGGCAAAGTCGGAAACAGGGCGGCTTGGGCTAAAGTGAACTTTGACCATACAGCCCTTGGTTGCCAGAAAACGCCAGAAGTGAAATGCAAGCGTGGTATCATCAAACCACGGGTACAGGACATGTTCTGGTTCTGGTGATGTGCTGTCGGAGGTTTCTTTCAGGCAGATCACTGTAACCGGTTGAACATGGCACACCTCAGCGATCTTTTGATCAAAGACAAATTCCATCAGTGACGATTTGAATGGCAGTACGACACTGCCATCGGTGCTAGTGCCTTCCGCAAACAGGACCAGTCGGCGGTCCGGCAGGATTTTCTGACGCAGAACCTTGATCTGTTCGTGTGATTTGATCGCACGGCGTTCGACGAAAATGGTCTGACAACAGCGCGCCAGAAACCCGATGCCCGGCCAGCTACGAACTTCGGATTTGGCGATAAAGTTCACGGTAAACAGTGAATTGATCACCGGGATATCAAGATAAGACGTATGGTTCCCAAGCATAAGAAGCGGCAAGGTATCGCTTGGGAAACCGATCTGTTCGACTTTAATGCCGGTAATCTTGCGCGCACCAATATGCCAGAAGCGAACGATTTTCGCACTGGCTCTTGCTTTCAGTCCCTCCAAGATCAGGAAGGGGATTAGCATCACAATCAACCAGACCATCAGAATGGTGAATTTGATCCCTGCTTTGATGTGTTGTGCAGGTGTGATGGGTGCTGTCGTCTCTGTCTTAACCGTCTGATCCAAAACGCTTAGAAATCCTTGGTGAATGTCAGCGTGACATTGTCGTTATCTTTCCAAAGGCCAAATAGGCGGATGTCAGTAATGCCATCAACGTCGTTGTGGGACTCAGATGAACAGCGGATCAAAACTTAGGCGATCCGCCTGTTTTCTGTAAAACCGGTGATATTGGTCTGGCACTTTGGATACATCGACCGTGATCAGGATATCAAGTGTCTTGAAATCAGGATCAAGCGCGACACCGTTTCCGACGACGCCACCCAATGACAAGTAAGCCTTGATCAATGGTGGCAATAAGGCAGTGGCCTTGTCAGGGTCTATTTCACCCTTTGGCATACGGTCCATCGATTGATAATCGAGTGCGCGTGCCACATGGGCAGCCGGATCCGTGTGATAGTGGTGCAAGTAGGCCAGCTCATATGCAATTTCGTCGATGTCAGTTGAATGAAAACTGGCGCAGCCAAAAAGATATCGAATATCGTTGTCAAAGATCAGCTTGGTGATGCCGCGCCACAAGAACTGAATGGCTTTGCTATCCCGATAATCCCTGTGAACGCAGGACCGACCGACTTCCATACAGTTGTCTTGTACGGCATCGAGCAGGGGAATAGAGAACTCTTCCTGTGCGATATAGGGCAAATCCGCCGGTTTTTGTGAAGACAACAATAGGCGTGTTGTTGCGATGACTTTTTTGTCCTGCTCATTGTCTACGACAAGCAGGTGCTCGCAAAAGTCATCGAACTTGTCGCTATCGAGGCCGGCCGAATGTTGGTCGGTAAGGGCTTTTGCCTTGAACTCATCAAAGAAAACCTCAAAACGCAGAGCCTGCGCCGCTGCGAGATCCTTTTTTGATCTAGCAAGGTGAACCGAAAATCTACCAGAAGCCATGAAGCATTAGATTTCTTTGTTGTAATAATACTGATTGTCGATGCGCACTCGCGAAGTTAATGTGATGTATATCACACAATAAACACATCCTGAAAACACTATAATGGTTTGAAACAGAACAAATGTGCCCGAGGCGCATATTCATCATCGTGTGAAATATTAAGCCCCTGCTCGAAAGGATAAGTAATAGTGCGCTTCCGTCAAAATCCCAGCTTGGAGCGACCGTTCCTGAAATATTTTGCGCCGGAATGACAGAAATGTTGTTTCTCAGACGTTATCGTAGATGGGGGTGTCGTAATTTTGCTGACATGCGCCTACATCAATCACAGCATGTATCACGATGAAAGAGGCCAGAATGCCATTCACTAGACGGTTTAAATCAATTGCAACGGGTCTCTTGTTTGTGGGAGGCAGCATTACATTTGCACTGCCAGGGATGACTCATCCTGCAGATCATACTCACACACATGCTTCGATCGAACTTGCGCAAGCCGGCGGTATTTTCAGCGACGAAGAAAGACGTATCATTCGTGACGTTCTGGATGTTGCAGATATCGTAACAGAAGATGATACCGAAAAGTCCGGCGGGCAAAACGGCAAGAAGGATAAGGGCGGCAAGGGCAAAGGAAACAAGGGTTTGCCGCCAGGAATAGCCATGAAACTTGAGCGTGGGGGTACGTTGCCACCTGGTATCGCCAAGCGTGACTTGCCAGGCAATGTGGTTGCAAAACTGCCGAAACGCAGTGATGGCGCGATCCGCCAAATTGTAGGCAATGATGTGGTCCTGATTGAAAGGGGTACGGATATTATCCTTGATGTTATCCGTGATGTTGCTGGCAACTAAGCAAGCATTCGCCGTTTCAAACAGAAAAGCGGTGCCAGATTGGCACCGCTTTTTTTTATGACAGACCGGGATTGCGCCTTAAGTGAAGGCGTTGAAAGTGATGATTGTCTGTGTGTCTTTAATAAAGGGCAATTTGTGGATTTGTTCGTTCACATAGCGCCCGATATCCTGTTCGTCTTCGACATATACCTTGACCAACAGTTCAAACGGACCAGAGATGGAATAAACTTCCGACACGCCTTCAATTTCTTCGACGAGTTCAGCTGCGACGTCGTAGGCTTTGCCAAGTTCACATTTCACAAAGATGAAAAATGGATGCATCGGAATGGCTCCGGTTTGATGTTGAATTCAGGACAAGCTACCTGCCTTGAAGGATGCTTGCAATCATCAAGCACCGCAGACGTACAGATCGCAGGGGTCAGAGCGGGGTGCTTTCGGCATGTTCGGCGCGTGTGGCAAGAGCTTCCTGTGACACATCCCAAACGGTCGTACCTTCGGTCTCTGCCGTCAGGCTCGCCATTGCCAGTCCCGACGCCATCGCCGTGTCGAAATTTGTTTTCGGTTTGGCGTAGGCGGAAAGGAAACCGGAATAGAATGCATCTCCGGCACCGTTTACATCTTTGACCTTGGTTGGCAGCGGGGGCCAGAACGCTATTTTTGAACCAGACGAAGATACAACACCTTGGGCGCCAAGTGTGATGATGACGTCCGGGATGCCTGTGCTGCGCAGCAGTTCAACGGCACGTTTGGCCTGATCAAGGCTAGTGATATCGATCCCGGTAAGAACACGTGTCTCTGCACGGTTGGCGATCAGCAAATCAACTTTATCGAGCACGTTTTTGAAACGACCAGCCTTACTGGGAGAAACGGTGGCAGCGCAAAACTTCGCCGTCCCTTTGTTTTCGGCAAGCCATTGGATGCTTTCACTCGGCAGGTTGGCATCAATCAACCACCATGGACGCGCCAGAAGGTTTGCCAAATGCGGTTGCAGTCGATCAATGCTTAACATGTCGTAGACTTCAGCATTCATCATACCCAGTGCGAGTTCACCGGTTTCGTCCAAGAGTGCGGTGTAACCTGCTGTTGCCACGTCCTTGATCTTCATGACATGTCGGGTATCAATTCCGATATCGGATAGGGATTCAATGACCTGATCGCCATCACCGTCATCTCCAACTGCGCCGAGCATTGCCACATTGTTTCCAAGAAGCCGCAGATGGACGGCAATATTGCGGCTGACGCCGCCCGGTTTGCGATGAAGGGTTCGAACCGGGTTTGAGGCGGCTGGGACAAATGTTTCAGTACATTGCAATGTGCGGTCAAAATGCGCTGCACCAAAGCAAAGGATATTGGCATTAGGGGTCATGGAGAACGTTTGCTCGTTTTAATGGGACGTCACAAGCCAGAAGGTCATTTGCAACAAGCGATGTTGATAATCCTCAAGCGCGTTCGAACGCAAGAAAAACAAAGAAAGAGCTGACAAATTACTGCCTTGGGTTTGTTGAATTAGAGGCGTCGGTGAAAGGTGTTCAAACGCAACCCGGTTTCATGCATGCAAGGCAACGCTGAGAGGCTAAAACACATGGTCAGACCGTGTTTGAAGAATCGGGCAGGGATGAATTTTGATCTACAATTGGTTGTTTCGTTGCAAACCGGCCACCAAAACCAGCATTCGGGTGGGAAAATAGTCGTCGGGCAACGGTTGCGGTAAAACTCACTGAAAGGCTCCTGAAAACTAAGGGAAACCCCGCAGATAGGCGGTGTTTGCATTAGGCTATCGGTTGTGGATTTCGACCAAATGGACAGGTTTTGTCGAAGTCTTGCGTCCTCAGCTATTTACAGCACACCACATTTTGTAGTTACCATTAGCGTCCGCAGCATGACCGCCTGTGTTACTTTGGTTGAGGGACCAAAACCTGCGTTTCGTCATGTTGTGAATAATGTGTTTTCGATGAGGGAGTTCCACCAATCAACGGAATTGGTGGAAGACATAATCAGAATTCAAACAAAGAAGGGCATCGGAATGAAAAAGCTTCTGACCTCGGTGGTCGCGGCTGTCGCTTGCTATGCAGGTGTTGCTTCGGCTGCAGAAATCAAACCGGCTGTCGTTTACGACCTTGGTGGCCGTTTTGACCGCTCGTTCAACCAGGCGGCATACACGGGTGCGGAGAAATACAAGGAAGATACCGGTACCGAGTACCGCGACTTCGAAATCCAGAACGATTCTCAGCGTGAACAGGCTATGCGCAACTTTGCGCGCCGTGGCATGAATCCGATTGTTGCGATTGGTTTTTCTCAGGCATCCGCACTTGAAAAAGTGGCGAAAGAATTTCCGGATACCAAATTCACCATCGTGGACATGGTTGTAGACCTTCCGAACGTTCAGTCCGTTGTCTTCAAGGAACACGAAGGTTCCTTCCTTGTTGGTGTTCTTGCCGCAATGGCGTCTGATACCGGTAAGGTTGGGTTCGTCGGCGGTATGGACATTCCGCTGATCCGCAAATTTGCCTGTGGTTATGCGCAGGGCGTAAAACATGCCAATTCGGATGCAGAAGTCTTCCAGAACATGACCGGCACAACCGGTGCTGCTTGGAACGATCCGGTAAAAGGCGGTGAACTTGCCAAGTCGCAGTTCGACCGTGGTGCAGACGTTGTTTACCATGCCGCTGGTGGTACCGGTGTTGGCGTGCTTCAGGCTGCAGCCGATGCTGGCAAGCTTGGCATTGGTGTTGACTCAAACCAGAACGGCCTGCATCCGGGTTCGGTTCTGACGTCTATGCTGAAACGCGTCGACGTTGCTGTTTATGAAGCGTTCGATGCTGCTGCCACCGATACCTGGGAGCCGGGCCTGACCATTCTGGGTCTTGCTGAAGGTGGTGTTGATTGGGCACTTGACGAACATAACGAAAGCCTGATCACCGACGATATGAAAGCAGCCGTTGCTGAGGCCAAGGAAGCAATCATTTCCGGCAGCCTTGAAGTACACGATTACATGAGCGATAGCGCCTGCCCGATGTAAGGCAAGCGTCAATCAAATCGGGGATTTGTCGTGTCGGATACGATGCATCAAATGCACGGTGCCGGGGTAACCGGTGCCGTGCAACCCGCTATTGAACTGCGCGGTATAGACAAGCGGTTCGGTGCGGTACATGCCAATAAAGAAATTGATCTTAAGATCGATAAAGGAACGATCCACGGGATCGTGGGGGAAAATGGGGCTGGAAAGTCGACCCTGATGAGTATCCTGTACGGCTTTTATCAAGCCGACGGCGGTACCATTCATGTTGATGGCAAGCTTTGTGATATCAAGGGATCAGAAGACGCGATTGCCGTCGGCATCGGTATGGTTCACCAGCATTTCATGTTGGTCGAAACATTTTCGGTTCTCGAGAACGTCATTCTTGGCGTCGAAGGCGGTGCTGTTCTGCGCGATGGCGTTGATAAGGCCCGCGAAGAACTCAGACGTCTTGAAAGTGAATATTCGCTTGATATTGATCCCGATGCGACTGTGGGCGACCTTTCGGTTGGTCTGCAGCAACGTGTGGAAATCCTCAAGGCCCTCTATCGTGGGGCAGAAATTCTTATTTTGGATGAGCCGACTGGGGTTTTGACCCCGCAAGAGGCGGACCATCTTTTCAGAATTCTGGACACGCTTAAGGAACAGGGCAAGACGGTTGTTCTGATTACCCATAAATTGCGCGAGATCATGGCAGCAACAGACAACGTGTCTGTGATGCGCCAGGGTGCAATGGTGGCGCATCGCAAGACAGCCGAAACCAGCCCGGAAGAACTTTCAGAATTAATGGTCGGCCGCAGGGTATTGCTGCGCCTTGAAAAAGGTGAAGCCAATCCGGCGGCGACTGTCCTTAATGTCGATAACCTGTGTGTCGACAATGCCCAAGGTGTGCGCAAGGTCAAACATGCGACCTTTAATGTCCGGGCAGGCGAAATCGTCGGCATTGCAGGTGTGTCCGGCAATGGCCAGAGTGAACTTTTAGAAGCACTTGGCGGTATTCGTTCTGCAAGCGAAGGGACAGTGGAACTCAACGGACAGGACGTCACACCGGGCAAAGGTGTTGACGCTGCCGAACTGCGCCGTCGCGGTGTTGCCCATGTGCCCGAAGACCGTCATCGCATGGCAATGGTCACGGCGTTTTCGGCCAAAGAGGCAGCTATTCTCGGCTACGAAGATGACCCAGCCTATCAAAAGGGTGTGCTTCTTGACTGGAATGCTATTTCGGACGCCACGGCCAATATGATGTCGGAATTTGACGTGCGACCGGATAATCCGGATTTGAAAGCCGCCAATTTCTCGGGCGGTAACCAGCAAAAGCTGGTTCTGGCGCGTGAAATCATGCGTGACCCGGAATTGCTTCTGGTGGGCCAGCCGACCCGCGGGGTCGATATTGGTGCCATTGAATTCATTCACAAACGTATTGTGGCCATGCGGGACGCAGGCAAAGCCGTCCTTCTGGTGTCTGTGGAGCTTGACGAAATCATGTCGCTTGCCGACCGCATTCTGGTGATGTGTGACGGGGCCATCATTGGCGAAGTCGCTGCATCGGAGGCAAATGAACGCGTGCTCGGCCTTATGATGGCCGGGGTTGATCCAAACGAAGCCAAGGCAGCGGAGGGGCAGGCATGAGCAAGACTGTCGAACTTCCGCGCTGGATTGATGTCGGAGCGTTGCCGCTGCTGAACCTTTTGCTGGCACTGGTCGTTTCGGGTCTGGTGGTTCTGGCGATTGGTGAAAACCCGGTAGAAGTTGTCGAGATCCTGCTTTACGGCGCATTCGGATATGAAGAGGCATGGGGCTATACGCTTTATTATACCACCAACTTCATCTTCACAGGTTTGGCCTTTGCAATCGCATTCCACTGCGGACTGTTTAACATCGGGGCCGAGGGGCAGGCCTATGTCGGTGGCCTTGGTGTAACACTGGCGGCCCTGTACCTCGACTTCCTGCCATTCCCGATCATGCTGGTCGTTGCGATGTTGGCTGCGATGATTTTCGGGGCTGCATGGGCCTATATCCCGGCTTATCTGCAGGCACGTCGCGGATCGCATGTTGTGATCACGACGATTATGTTCAACTTTATCGCGTCGTCGCTAATGGTTTACCTGCTGGTGAACGTGCTTCGCCCGGAAGGCTCCATGACGCCGGAAAGTGAACAGATCGCCGAACATCTGCGTTTGCCATTCATTCATGACATTGCCGCTGCGCTTGGCATCAAGATGGCATCAAGCCCGCTCAACCTGTCATTTGTTTATGCCATCGTCATCAGTGTGATGGTCTGGCTGTTCATTTGGCATACCCGCTGGGGCTATGCGATCCGCACTGTGGGCGCTAATGCCGTCGCCGCGACCTATGCCGGCATTGAGCCCGGACGCTTTATCATCATTGCAATGATGATCTCGGGCGCGCTGTCATCGTTTATGGCGCTCAACGAAGTTATGGGCGTTCAGCATCGCCTGCTGATTGATTTCACTGCTGGCTATGGCTTTGTCGGTATCGCGGTCGCGTTGATGGGACGCAACCATCCATTTGGCATCTTCCTTGCGGCTTTGCTATTCGGGATGCTCTATCAGGGCGGGGCGGAGCTTTCCTTTGAAATCCCGACCATCTCCAATGACATGGTCGTGGTTATTCAGGGTCTCGTCATCCTGTTTACCGGCGCGATGGAGCATATGTTCCGGCCGCGTGTGACAAAGATATATACAGCGTGGCGTCTGCGTCAGGATGCCGGGGAGGCCGCATAATGGATACATTTCAGCTGATTATCCTGTTGCTGGATGCAACGCTGCGCACCTCGACGCCGCTTATTCTTGCAGCCCTTGCCGGGATGTTCTCGGAGCGGTCCGGGACCATCAATCTTGCCCTTGAAGGCATGATGCTTGGTGGTGCGTTCTCCGCGGCTGCTGTTGCATTTTATGTTGGCAGCCCGTGGGTGGGGCTGCTGGCTGCGATTGCCACCACGATCGGGCTTTCATTGCTGCATGGTTTTGCCTGCATTACGCACAAGGGCAATCAGGTGGTTTCAGGCATGGCGATCAACATCTTGATGTCCGGCCTGACGGCACTTGTCGGAATTGCACTGTTTGCACAGGGCGGAAAGACACCGGCACTTGATAAGGCATCGCGTTTCCAGCCCATAACGTTCCCGGGGGCCGAAGCATTCGCCGACGCGCCGGTTTTGGGGCCCATCTATTCGGAATTGCTCAGTGGTCACAATATTCTGGTCTATGTCGCCTTCGTTGCTGTTCCGGCGGCATGGTGGGTGATGTATCGCACCCGGTTTGGCTTGCGTCTGCGTGCGGTTGGTGAAAACCCGGGCGCTGTGGATACTGCCGGTATTGGTGTTGTAGCCATGCGCTATCGCGCGGTGATTTGCAGCGGTGTACTTGTCGGCATGTCGGGCGCGTACCTTTCTACTGCGCAGGGGGCTTCGTTCCTGCAGGACATGACGGCAGGCAAGGGCTATATCGCATTGGCGGCCATGGTGTTTGGTAAATGGCGTCCATTCCCGGCACTGGCTGCATGCCTGTTGTTTGGGTTCCTTGATGCGGCGGCAACCCGTTTGCAGGGCGTCGTGCTGCCGGGGATTGGCGAAGTACCTGTCCAGTTGGTACAGGCGCTACCATATATCCTTACGGTCATTCTTCTGGCCGGGTTTATTGGCCGGGCCATTCCGCCAAAGGCGCTTGGTCGCGCTTATGTCAAGGAACGCTAAGCTTTTCGTGGTTCGGGTCTGGACCTAAGATACAGGCAGTCCCGAACCACATTTTACGGTATCTAGCGCTTTGGTCAGGCGCGATAGGTAATCAAAACAGGATCAAAAAAATGGTTGTTCAGAAACAGGCGCCGCGCGATCTGATTGACGCGGCACTAGCGGCCCGTGACAAGGCGTATGCACCGTATTCCAAGTTCTTTGTCGGTGCCGCCCTGCGTACGGCAGATGGTAAGGTCATTTCAGGGTGCAACGTTGAAAATGCGGCCTATCCCGAAGGTGTCTGTGCAGAGGCCGGAGCGATTTCGGCGATGGTGCTTTCCGGGGAAACCCGGTTTGACGAGATTGTTGTTGTCGGGCTTGGTGATATCGCCTGTACCCCGTGTGGTGGATGTCGCCAAAAAATCCGCGAGTTTACCGGTTCGGACGCAAAGATTTTTATCATCAATGATTCCGGCGAGACACTTCTGACCCTGAGCCGCGAAGAACTTATTCCCCATTCGTTTGGTCCGGAGAACCTCAAATGAGCAATGTAAAATCAGCGCTCGACATCATTGCCAGCAAGGCACCGGGATTCAGGGCGGACGTTGCATTGGTGCTTGGCAGCGGCCTTGGCGGGGTCGTTGACGCCGTAAGCGATGCGATCAGCATTTCTTATGAAGAATTGCCCGGGTTCCCCCGTCCAACTGTCGCCGGACATGGGGGCACACTTGTGCTTGGACGTATTGGCGGTGTTTCCGTCGCCGTGATGCAGGGGCGGGCCCATTATTACGAACATGGCCGTTCCGATTTGATGGCTGAGCCGCTTGAAATTCTGCGTGAATTGGGGGCAGAGCGCTTGCTTCTGACCAATGCGGCGGGCTCGCTAATTCCAGACGTCGTTCCGGGAAGCCTGATGCTGATTACCGATCATATCAGCCTGTTTGGCCCGAATCCGTTGATTGGCTATCACGGTGATGATCGCTTTGTCGGTATGGATGTACCCTATGACCCGGAAATCGGTTCCGGCCTGCATGACGTGGCTGCAAAACTCGGCATTAAACTGTTCGAGGGAACCTATTGCTGGTGCACCGGGCCAAGCTTTGAAACACCAGCCGAAATTCGCGCGCTCAAGGTGTTGGGTGCAGATGCGGTTGGTATGTCGACCGTGCCGGAAAACATTCTTGCCCGCCGACTTGGGTTCAAGGTGGCGGCGGTGTCAAACATCACCAACCTGGCCGCAGGCATGAGTGCCACACCGCTTAGCCATGAACAGACACTGGAAATGGCTAAAGAGGGTTCAGCCAATCTTATCAAGATATTGCTGCAGTATTTTTCAAGTGACTCATGAAGTTTTGTGACTTCTAAGTTGCTGATTTGATTTAACGACAAGTGCGCAGGAGACAGCATATGCTGCCCCAGGAAATTATTCGCCGCAAACGTGAAGGCGAAGTTCTGAGCGACGCCGAGATCGCCTTTTTCGTCAAAGGCATAACCGACAACAGCATTAGCGAGGGTCAGGTTGCAGCCCTTGCGATGGCGGTGTTCTTCAACGGGATGACCATGGATGAACGCGCCGCTTTAACGCGTAATATGCGCGATAGCGGTACGGTTCTGGATTGGAAGACACTTGGACTTGATGGACCGGTTGTTGATAAGCATTCAACTGGTGGCGTTGGCGATAAGGTTAGCCTGATGCTTGGCCCGATTGTCGGCGCCTGTGGTGCCTTTGTGCCGATGATTTCCGGTCGCGGTCTTGGTCATACGGGCGGTACGCTGGACAAATTTGATTCCATTCCGGGCTATCGCACCACCCCGACACTCGAAGAGTTTGCCAAGGTTACCCGCGACGTTGGCTGTGCGATTATCGGGCAGACGTCCGATCTGGCACCAGCGGACAAGCGTTTCTATGGCATTCGCGATGTGACGGCGACGGTGGAAAGCATACCGCTGATCACGGCATCCATTTTGTCAAAGAAGTTGGCAGCAGGGCTTGATAGCCTTGTGATGGATGTAAAGTTTGGATCAGGTGCCTTCATGGCTGAGTATGATCGCGCCCGCGAGCTTGCTGAAAGTATCACGGAAGTTGCTACCCGAAACGGCGTACCAACAGTCGCACTTTTGACCGATATGGAACAGGTCCTGGGCGATAGCGTGGGCAATGCACTTGAAATGCATGAAGCAATCGACTTCTTGTCGGGGAAACACCGGGAACAACGTGTCTATGATGTCACGATGGCGCTTGCTGCGGAGATGCTTGCTGTCAGTGGTGTTGCTGTGGACGTGTCCGATGGACTGTGCATGGCGACAGATGCGCTTGAAAGCGGGAAGGCTGCAGAGACCTTTGGCAAGATGGTCGCAAGTCTTGGTGGTCCGGCGGACTTCGTTGAAAATACCGGCAAGTATTTAGAAGCGGCACCGATGATAAACACGGTAACAGCAGCCAAGACTGGACGTGTGCTTTCGATGGATGCCAGAAAGGTCGGCCTTGCGCTGGTGTCGCTCAAAGGCGGGCGGACACGCGCGGACCAAAAAATTGATTTTGCCGTTGGCTTTACCGATTTTATCAAGGTCGGACAGCCAGTTTCTGCCGAAACGCCGATCTGCATGGCGCATACCCGCGATCAGGCACAACTTGATGAAGCAACGGCCTTGCTGCGCGAAGCGATTGTGATTGGTGAAGGTGATGTTGACCCAACGGGTAGTGAGCCCGCTGTGCGCGAACGGATTGTTGCACGAAAACAGGGTTGATATCCGTCTGGTGACCAAAATAAGCCGGGGTTGATGCCCCGGCTTTTGCTGTTTGGCCTGCCTTAACCGGCTGCTGCAGCTTTAATCATGGCCGCGGCTTTCTCTGCAATCATGATGGTAGGTGAGTTTGTATTGCCCGACGTGATTGTCGGCATGATGGACGCATCGGCAATCCGCAGTCCATCAAGGCCGCGCAACTTCAATTCCGGATCAACCACCGATCCTTTATCGGCCCCCATCCGGCATGTGCCGACAGGATGGAAAATGGTTGTTCCGATATCACCGGCGGCCCTGACCAGATCTTCTTCACTGTCATAGGACGGGCCCGGCTTGAATTCTTCTGGGCTGTAGGCAGACAGGGCCGGCTGGGCCGCAATCTTGCGTGTTAGACGAATGGAATCAGCAGCAACTTTCTTGTCTGCCTCTGCCGACAGGTAGTTCGGTGCAATGGCGGGCTGCGTCGCGTGATCCGGGCTCGTAATATGGATGCTGCCGCGACTTTGTGGGCGCAGGTTGCATACACTGGCTGTAAAGGCCGGGAAGGGATGGACAGGATCGCCAAACTTCTCCAGCGAAAGGGGCTGCACGTGATATTGCAGGTTCGGTGTTTCATATGATTCATCTGACCGGGTGAAGATACCCAGCTGGCTTGGTGCCATCGACATCGGGCCGGATTGATTGAAAAAATATTCAAGGGCAATGCTGGCCTTGCCCATCAGGCTACTGGCCTTTTCATTCAACGTTTTGATACCGGAAACCTTGAAAGCGCAACGCAGCTGCAAATGATCCTGGAGGTTTTCGCCAACCTGCGGACTATCAAGGGTCTGAGTGATCCCGTGTTGCTGCAGGATGTCACCACGTCCGATCCCGGAAAGCTCCAATATCTGCGGAGATCCGACTGCACCGGCAGACAAAACGGTTTCGCGGTTGGCGTAAACGGTTTCGATCTTGCCGTCGCGTTCATATTCGACACCCGTGACGCGACCTTCGGAAATGATCAGGCGACGGACATGCGCGTTGGTGCGCACTTCAAGGTTCTTGCGCTCAAGGGCCGGGCGGAGAAATGCTTTGGACGTGTTCCAGCGAATACCCCGTTTTTGGTTCACATCGAAATAGGATGAACCTTCGTTGGTGCCACGGTTGAAATCCGACACCTTGGGGATACCGGCCTGTTCGGCAGCATCCTGAAACGCTTCAAGAATTTCCCAACGCACGCGGGCCTGTTCAACTCGCCACTCACCACCTTCGCCGTGGAGATCATCCTGGCCACGATAGAAATCTTCGGATTTCTTGAAGAAAGGCAGGACATCATCCCACCCCCAGTTCGTGCAACCAGACTGGCGCCATTGGTCATAATCATTGGCCTGGCCGCGCATGTAGATCATGCCATTGATCGAAGAACACCCACCCAGCACCTTGCCGCGCGGATAACCCAGCGACCGGCCATTCAAACCGGGTTCTTCAACGGTCTTGAAGCACCAGTCCACCTTTGGGTTGCCGATGCAATAAAGATAACCGACGGGGATATGGATCCACGGGTTGCGATCTTTGCCGCCTGCTTCCAACAACAGCACGTTGGCATCAGGAATTTCTGAAAGCCGGTTGGTAAGGGTGCATCCGGCCGAACCGGCCCCGATCACGATGTAGTCAAAGCGGTCCATTTTCTGCCTCCACGCCAAGGGGGGCAACGAAAACGCGGGTGGGGCAGCAATGGAGTTTCACGGATGGTTCCTCTCTGATGCGCTGTAAGCAGCTTGTCTTGTTTTGTCTGTTTACGGAACGCTATCACCGATCTTGGCATCTGCAAACATAATCGAACTGGTCGGTTTACCGTGATGCGGAAAAATTGCCATCATGCTGGGGACTGGAATAATTCAAGCAAAATCAATTTGATATCAGATAAGTTTGATGCAGTAATCCCCATGGATTGCTTTCCCGTTTGATGATTGATGAGCGTGTAACAATGATACGGTTCCGACTTCTTGAACGTCTGCCAATATCGACAACAGGGGCGAACCCCGCGTCACCACGCCGTCCAGGGGCGTTGCGTCGGCAGATCGGATTTTGGACCGGGATCATCGTGGCGCTTGTGATGATGGTGTCAGACCCACCCGATGGCATGCCGCGACCGGCCATGTATGCAGCGGCGATTGCGGCTCTGATGGCAATATGGTGGCTAAGTGAGGCGATCCCGATCGCTGCAACGGCCCTTGTTCCCATTGCCATTGCGCCCAGCCTGTCAGTCGCAGGGATCAGTGAGGTCACCAAGCATTATGCAAATCCGTTGCTGTTCCTGTTCTTTGGTGGTTTCGTAATTGCAATCGCAATGGAACGCTGGAACCTTCATCGGCGTATTGCGCTTTTGATCCTCAAACAGGTGGGGTTCCGGCCGTCGTCTCTTGTTGGCGGATTTATTGCAGCAACCGCGTTCCTGTCCATGTGGGTCAGCAATACCGCAACGGCGACGATGATGCTGCCAATTGCCTTGTCGCTGGTGCAGCTGCTGCGTGATGACGGGAAAGCGGACCCGTTGGACATCGCCACCAACCAAACCACAAACGATGATCCGATCCAGTTGGCGCCGGATGTGCGAAATTTTGCCTTTGCACTGCTGTTTGGAATTGCCTTTGGGGCGAGCATTGGTGGGATAGGGACTTTGATTGGAACACCACCCAACGCGCTGCTTGCGGCATATTTGTCGAGTAACTTCGATCTTTCCATAGGGTTTGGTCAATGGATGATTGTTGGCGTGCCGTTTGCCGCGATCATGTTGGCCCTGTGTTGGGTGGTCCTGACCAAGATCGTCTATCCGTTGCAATCGTCTCTTCCAGACGCGGCTTGCGAATCCCTTCAGAGAGATATGGATTCTCTTGGACCCATGTCGCGGGGCGAGAAGTCAGTTGCACTGGTGTTTGTGATCACGGCATGCCTGTGGCTGTTGAAGCCATTGATCAATGCCATCTTGCCGGGCTTGCAGTTGTCTGATGCATCAATTGCGGTGATGGCAGCAATTGCCTTGTTCTCGATCCCGGTCAAGGCACGTGAAAACCTTTATGTTCTCGACTGGAAGGCAGCGCTTCGATTGCCATGGGGTGTGTTGCTTCTGGTCGGGGGTGGTCTTGCTCTGGGGGCTTTGATCAATGATACCGGACTGGCCGGATGGATTGCTGGCAATGCAGGCGCTTTTCCTGATCTTTCGGTGTTCGTGCAAATTGCTCTTATCGCCTTGATCGTCTCGATGATCAGTCATCTGACGTCCAACACAGCAACGGTCGCCACATTCCTGCCGCTCGTCGCGACATACGCGATCGGTGAGGGGATTGACCCTTTGCTGCTGTCCGTGCCGGTAGCATTGGCAGCCAGCTGTGCTTTCATGTCGCCGGTGGCCACGCCACCGAATGCCATCGTTTTTGCCAGCGGGTATATCAGCATTGGGGACATGGTGCGGGCTGGTGCCGTTATGAATGTCGTAGCTCTGATAATGATCACACTGTTTGCCGTGATTTTGGTGCCGTTGGTGCTGTAGGTACTTTTCGTGAGACGGACAAGACTTGCCAAATGGAGCAAGAGAAAGCATTTTGATCAGGAATGAAAATTTTCCGATAAAGATGAAAATTGAGAACAGTAGGAGAGAGGCATGGGGAAACTGGATCGACGTCGTAGAGAGATTTTGGAGCTCGTCGCTTCAAACAGCTTTATGACCATTGATACCCTTGCCGAACACTTTTCCGTCACACCGCAAACCATCCGCCGCGACATCAACGAAATGGCTGAAGAGGGCCTGATCGCGCGATACCATGGTGGTGCGGCCAGTGTTTCGACCACTGAAAACACGGCCTATACAGACCGTCAGGTTCTGAACCTTGGCAGCAAGCGTGAAATTG
Organism: Thalassospira sp. MCCC 1A01148; assembly: GCF_001613795.1. Lineage (GTDB taxonomy): Bacteria > Pseudomonadota > Alphaproteobacteria > Rhodospirillales > Thalassospiraceae > Thalassospira. The sequence continues at coordinate 456,609 of NZ_LPVZ01000012.1, read as the reverse complement.
CGAAGCTGGTTGCAGAACACATTCCAGAAGGTGCGTCGCTGTTCATCAATATCGGGACAACCAACGAAGAAGTTGCGCATGCGCTTCTCGGGCACAAGAGCCTTAAGATCATTACCAACAACCTACATGTTGCGGAAATCTGTGCCGCAAACCAGGGCTTTGAAGTGATCATTGCCGGTGGCGTGGTGCGGCAGCGGGATTTCGGGGTGATTGGGGAAGCGACCATCGACTTCATCAACCAGTTCAAGGTTGATTACGCGATTGTCGGGATTTCCGGCGTCGATGAGGATGGCAGTCTGATGGATTTCGATTACCGCGAAGTCCGCGTGGCGCGTGCGATCATATCCAACGCACGTCAGACATTCCTGTGCACGGATGCGTCCAAATTTGGGCGCCGCGCAATGGTGCGTCTTGGGCATCTTTCCGAAATTGATGCGCTGTTCACGGATCGCCATCCGGGACCGATCTGGTCGGACGTCATCCGCGAAGCGGACGTGTCGGTCTACACCGCAAACTAGGCGGGCACAACAGGGGTGGAAGCTGGGTTCTAGCTGAAGACGTGATCTTCGCGTTTTCCGGTACGCATGGTAATCGGTCCCTGCGATGATCCGTTCAACATCTGTGTCAGATGTTCATTGTGCGCATCATCAATATCATGGGTTTTCCCCGACCAATAGACCTTGCCATCATGCATCATCATCAGGTTCTGATAACGTGTTCGGGCAATTTGCATGTCATTGGTGATGGAAATCACCGTGGTACCGCGCTGCTCGGCAATTTTGCCGATCATGAGCTCAATATGATTCGATAAAACCGGGTCGAGACCAGCCGTTGGATTGTCGAGCAGAAGGATGGCTGGATCTGTTGAAATGGCCCGCGCGACGCCAACGCGTTTTTGCATGCCGCCTGACAGATCACCAGGCGTCAAGTCAGCACTTTCAGCAGCCAAGCCGACAAGTCCCAGCAGATGGACGGCATGCTCCTTGGCGTCCTTGCGGCTGAGCGTGCCAAGTTCAATTTGCCGGAAACAGATGTTTTCCCAGACCTTAAGGCTGTCAAACAGGGCGTTTTGCTGAAACAACATGCCAATGCGTTCGGCCCAGGCGGCCCGTTTGGGCGCATTGGTCTGGCTGACATCGTCGCCATCAAGGATGATCTTGCCGGCATCTGCCCCATAAATTCCGACCAGACATTTCATCAGAACACTTTTGCCTGCCGCCGACGGACCAATGATCGCCAATGTCTCACCTTTAGGAAGAGACAGGCTGACATCATCAAGCGCAAGCTTGCTGCCAAACCGTTTGCTGAGATGTTCAACAGAAATAAGCGCGGGATGTGTCACGGAACTCGTTTCAGGCGTGGTCATTTGCATTCCGGATGATGAACAGGGTGGGGCGAGTTTCGGCAATTGCGCGGGCCGGGGCAAGGATCATTTTTGCAAAAACGAAAACGGCCCCGCGTAGAGGGGGCCGTTTTGCAGAGATCAAGTGGTTCGCTAACCGACTAGTGCGAAAGAATCTGGCTGAGGAACAGCTTCGTACGATCGCTTTTCGGGTTATCAAAGAACTCCTGCGGACCAGCCATTTCGACGATCTGGCCGGCATCCATGAAGATCACGCGGTCTGCGACCTCTTTGGCGAAGCCCATCTCGTGGGTCACGCAAAGCATGGTCATGCCTTCCTTGGCAAGCTCGACCATGACGTCGAGAACTTCCTTGACCATTTCCGGGTCAAGGGCCGAGGTCGGCTCGTCAAACAGCATGATTTTCGGCTGCATGCAGAGCGAACGGGCAATCGCCACACGCTGCTGCTGACCGCCGGAAAGCTGCCCCGGGTATTTGTGGGCCTGCTCGGCAATTCGCACACGCTCAAGATAATGCATGGCCAGTTCGTTGGCTTGCTTCTTGGGCATCTTGCGAACCCAGATCGGGGCCAGCGTCAGGTTTTCCAGCACGGTCATGTGCGGGAAAAGGTTGAAGTGCTGGAACACCATGCAGACTTCGCGGCGCACGGCTTCGATGTTTTTGACATCGTCGCCAAGCAAGATGCCATCGACGAAGACTTCACCGCTTTGATAGGTCTCAAGGCGGTTCAGGGTGCGGATCAGCGTCGATTTACCTGAGCCGGACGGGCCGCAGATAACGATACGCTCACCTTTGCGAACAGACAGGTCAATATCCTGGAGAACATGGAAATTGCCATACCATTTGTTCATCTTGTTGACGGTGATGACATCCTCTTTGGACGGAGGAGGCACAGCGCCGGTAGTGGGTTCAGTTGCTACAGTCATTGTTTTTTCCTCACTCCTTACCTTTGTTCGCCTTTGCGAAGCTCTTTTTCAAGATAGGCGGAATATTTCGCCATCGAGAAACAGATCAGGAAGAATATTGCCGCGGCGAAGGCATAACCTTCGACGTAATACTTGGTCCAGGCCGGGTCACTGCGCAGTGCCAGCTTTACCGTGCCAAGGAAGTCAAACAGGCCAATAATCACGACCAGTGTGGTGTCCTTGAACATGGAGATAAAGCTGTTGACGGTCGGCGGGATCACCAGACGCAGTGCCTGCGGCAAAATGATCAGGCGCATCGATTGCCAGTAAGACAGAGCAAGACTGTCACCAGCCTCGAACTGACCACGTGGCACAGCCTGTAAACCACCACGGAATACCTCGGCGAGGTAGGCAGCGGTAAACAGGATAATACCGATCTGTGCACGCAGCAGCTTGTCGATGGTCACCCCATCAGGCAGGAACAGCGGGAACATGACCGATGCCATGAACAGCACCGTAATCAGCGGCACACCACGAATAACCTCGATGTAAACCACTGAGACGGTTTTGATCGCTGGCATGTGCGATTGACGACCAAGTGCCAGCAGCAGTCCGAACGGAAAGGCAAAGATCACACCGATTGATGACAGGATCAGGGTCAGCGGCAGGCCACCCCAATAGCTGTTCTGGACATAGGTCAGACCAAACACACCACCCCACATGAGGATGGCAATGATCGGCACACCAATCACCCACATCGGGATGATGGCCTTGCGCATGCCCGGATACTTAACTCCACCGAGGCTACCGCAAATGATGCCCATCAGAAGGATCATGGCCAACAGCGGACGCCACTGTTCGTCAAACGGGTAGGTCCCGAACAGGATCAGTCGCAAGTTCGCATTCACAAAGCCCCAGCAGGCGCCGCTGGCTTCTGCGCAACCCTCGATGGTGGGGGACAGCGTCGCATTGACGATGGCCCACTCAACGATTGGCGGGATAAGCCAGAACAGGAACGCGATCGAACCAAGTGTCAGAATGGTGTTGAACCATCCGTCAAACAGGTTCTTTTTCGACCATATAATCGCACGTTCGGCAAAGGTGCCGGTCGGCAGAGGAGGTAATTTTGCGTTTTCTGACATGTTACCTCTCCACCAGTGCCATTTTCTTGTTGAACCAGTTCATAAAGAGCGAGGTCAACAAGGACAAACCAAGATAGATCGACATGAAGATCGAGATGGCCTCAATCGCCTGACCGGTCTGGTTCATGGTCGTGTTGGATACCGAAACCAGATCCGGGTAACCGACAGCAACAGCCAATGAGCTGTTTTTGGTCAGGTTCAGATACTGGTTGGTCAGTGGCGGGATCGCAACGCGCATGGATTGCGGCAGGATCACCTTGCGAAGGGCGACAGAACGGCGAATGCCAAGACTGTCGGCAGCCTCCCACTGACCATTCGGAACAGCCTGGATACCGGAACGAACAACCTCTGCAACATAGGTTGAGGTGTAAACCGTAAGGCCGATCAGTACTGCCATGAATTCGGGTGAAATATTGTAACCACCCCGGATATTAAACCCTTTAAGGGCCGGCATGCTCAGTTCGGTTGGCGCACCGCCGACCAGATAGGCAAGCAAAACAAACCCGACGAAAATGCCGAGACCGGCAAGAAACATCGGGAAGGGCTGACCGGTTGCATCCTGACGCTTTTTGGCCCATTTCTTGACGAAATAGATCACTGCGCAGGCGATTACGGCCGCAATGGCCATCAGGGTATAGGCGGCATCAGGTTCTGGAACCGGCATATACATGCCGCGTGATGTCAGCAAAACGCCGGGAATGGGTTCCAACGCATCGCGCGGGTGCGGGAATGCGCCGGGAATCAGTGCGTACCAGAAGAACAGTTGTAGCAGCACCGGGATGTTTCGGAACGTCTCAACATAAACGGTTGCCAGTTTACGAACGATCCAGTTCGAGGACAGGCGTGCAATGCCAAAGATAGTCCCGATGATCGTGCACAAAATGATGCCGAGAAGTGACACCTTCACAGTGTTAAGCAGACCAACCATCAGCGCTGTCGCATAACTGCTTTGTGCGCTGTAGTCGATCATGGTCTCGCTGATCTCGAAGGACGCTTCAAGATCGAGGAACCCGTAACCGGTAGAGATGTTTTGTTGTTCAAGGTTGTACAGGGTGTTGGACACCAGATACCAGCCCGCAAGGACGATCAGTCCAATCGCGATGATCTGATACAGCACCGCACGAACGTTTTCGTCATTCAGGTAGTCGACGAGACCCTTGGAACGAACATCCCCCGGGGCATTTTGAGGCTTACTCATATGACCCTCAGGTGTAGATTATATCCAAAATCAGTAAGCACCTAACGAAAAGCTCCGCCCATGCGTTCAGGCAGTGGGGCGGAGCTTCGTAGGTTTAGATAGTCGGCTTGCTAGTGATTAGCGCACCGGCCATGCATACTGCAGGCCACCATCGGTCCACAGAGCGTTCAGACCACGCTCAAGACCCAGCTTGGCGGTAACGTTTTTCTCATAGCTTTCGCCATAGTTACCAACCTGCTTGATGATGTTGTATGCCCAAGCTTCGTCAAGACCAAGAGCTTCACCCATGCCCGGCGTTACGCCCAGCAGACGCTGGATGCCCGGGTTGGTGCTGTTTGCTTTCATGTCGTCAACATTTTCCATGGTGACGCCATACTCTTCTGCTTCAACCATTGCGGTGAAGGCCCAACGAACGATGTCCGACCACTGTTCGTCACCCTGGGCGACAACCGGGCCGAGCGGTTCTTTGGAAATGATTTCCGGCAGAATGACATAGTCAGCCGGGTTTTCAGCCATCTGGGTACGGATGGAAGCAAGACCCGAAGCATCGGTGGTGTAAACGTCGCAACGGCCAGAGAAGAAGGCAGCAGTTGCTTCGTTGATGTTTTCGATAACAACCGGCTCGAAGGACATGCCTTTGGCGCGGAAGTAATCAGCAAGGTTCAGCTCGGTCGTGGTGCCCGGCTCAACGCAAACGGTTGCGCCGTCAAGCTCAGTTGCGCTCGAAACGCCAAGGCCTTTCGGGATCAGGAAGCCCTGACCGTCATAGTAGTTGACGCCGACAAAGGTCAGGCCGAGTTTTGCATCACGGGTGGTGGTTGCAGTGGTGTTACGCGACAGGATGTCGATTTCACCGGACTGCAGGGCCGTGAAGCGCTGTGCTGCGGTCAGCGGGGTGTACTGAACGGCGTTCGCGTCACCAAGCAGCGCAGCTGCAGTAGCGCGGCAAACGTCAACGTCGATACCTTCCCACTTACCTTCGGCATTGGCAGCGGAGAAACCCGGAAGACCGGTGTTCACGCCGCACTGAACGAAACCTTTGTCCTTGATGCCGTCAAGCACAGCACCTGCCTGTGCGTTCTGCGCGGCAACGGCTGCAACGGTCATTGCGCCAGCGGCAAGGATCGTTTGGATTTTCATAAGATGAGCTCCCTTATTAGCAAAGCATTGTTTTTAGCTTTTGTGCCACCCTGGATATGCAGAGCCGCATATCCATCCGTCCGAAGAAGATCGGACCGCCAAATTAAGAAATTTTAGGCCGCCTTGTGTCAAGTGTGAAAAATTTAGGGCACGGCAGAGAACTGTGTTTTCAGCGGGAAAATGAGACTTTTTCTGCAGTTATATCCTGCGTGCTTTTGCGTAGATAAATTATACAAATTCCCATTTCCTATGTTTATTCAATGTTCTAGGTGGGTTTTGTGCAGGTATGGGGACTGCGTTGGGAATTGCACGAACTTTTTTTCACCAAATTCAGATCGATGGTCAAAAAAAGTGCACGAGTTCACATTGTTTAAAAAACATGCACCGCTGCAGTGCGGAATCGGTGTGACGCGCAGAAAGGTCGCAACACTTTGTGGTCAGGCGAGGGGGCAAGTGTGAAAAAAGCCCCGCTCGTGATGGCGGGGCTTTTGAAGATCAGGATTTTAGTTCTGAAAGATTGGAAAACAGCTCCAATGCCGTCGGGTTAGCCAAGGCTTCCTGATTTTTCACCGGTCTGCCATGGACAACATCGCGAACGGCCAGTTCGGTAATCTTGCCCGATTTTGTACGTGGAATATCTGCGACAGCAAGTACCTTGGCTGGCACATGGCGTGGTGTGCAATTGGCTCGGATCTGCTTCTTGATCTTATCGATCAGAGCGGTATCCAGCACATAATTATCGCGGAGCACAACAAACAGGATGACCCGAACGTCGTTGTCCCAGTCCTGACCGATAACAATCGATTCCTGAATTTCAGGCAGCTTTTCGACCTGGCGATAGATCTCGGCCGTGCCGATGCGAACACCACCTGGATTAAGCGTGGCATCCGATCGACCGTAGATAACCATGCCACCTTCATCATCAAGTTCGACATAGTCGCCATGGCACCAGATGTTATCAAACCGATCAAAATAGGCGCTGTGATAGCGTGACCCATCCGGGTCATTCCAGAAGCCGACCGGCATGGACGGGAAGGGCTTGGTGCAAACAAGCTCACCCTTTTCATTACGCACAGGCTTGCCATCATCATCAAACACGTCGACTGCAACGCCAAGGGCCCGGGTTTGAATGACGCCGCGTTTTACAGGCAAAACGGGGGATGCCAAAACAAAGCAACCGAGAATGTCCGTGCCGCCGGAAATGGATGCCAGATGAATGTCTTCCTTGATGTCGCGATAAACGTAATCAAAGCTTTCCGGGGCAAGCGGGGAACCAGTAGAGGTCATGGCGCGAACCGAAGAAAGATCGTGGGTTTCGCGCGGCTTCAGCTCTGCCTTGGCAAGTGCATCAATGTATTTTGCCGATGTCCCAAAGAGAGTCATGCCTTCGGCGTCGGCATAGTCAAACAGGATGTTGCCATTCGGATAGAACGGTGAGCCGTCATAGAGCAAGAGTGTCGCGCCGGCAGCGAGCCCGGCCATGAGCCAGTTCCACATCATCCAGCCACAGGTCGTGAAATAAAAAACGCGGTCACCCGGTGCTACGTCACAGTGCAATATATGCTCGGATACCTGTTTGAGCAGAGTGCCGCCAGTGCCATGCACAATGCATTTGGGTTTGCCGGTCGTGCCCGATGAGAACATGACATAAAGCGGGTGATTGAATTCAACCTGCTCAAAGACGATCTTTTCAGTCCGGAAAGGGGCGATGAACTCTTCATACTTTATTGCATTGCGAATTCCGGTGGTGTTTGCCCCGTCAAAGGCATACTGAGCGATAACGACCTTCTTCAGGCTGTCGATGCGGTCAACGACGTCGCGCACCTTTTCGCGGATATCATGTTGCTTGCCATTATAATGGTATCCATCGACCGTTATCATGACGGTTGGTTCAATCTGACCGAAGCGGTCAACTACACCTTGCACGCCAAAGTCGGGGGAGGCAGAAGACCATGTTGCGCCAATGGCCGCTGTTGCCAGCATCGCGATGACGGTCTCGGACATGTTTGGCATGTAGCCACATACCCGGTCGCCCTTTCCAACGCCTTCGGCGCGCAGTGCCTGCGAAAACTTGGAGACCGCAATGTTAAGCTCAGCCCACGAAAGCCGGCTTTTTACCTTGTCCTCGCCCCAGAAAATCAGCGCATCATTGTCGTCATCGCGAACCAGCAGGTTTTCGGCAAAATTCAGGCGTGCGTCAGGGAAAAATTGTGCTCCCGGCATTTTGTTGCCATCGATCAGGATGCGCTCGCCCCATGTTTCGGCCTTGAGGTCGGCGAACTCAATGACAGCAGGCCAAAAATGTTCGAGTTCGGAAACAGACCAGTCATAGAGTTCCGTGAAACTCTTGAGATCAAGCGCATACTTGTCGTTCACCCAGTCGCGAAAGCGGGTGACGTTTGCATTTTCAACGCGTTCTTTCGTCGGTTGCCAAAGCAAGTCGCTCATGATGAGTCCTTTGTTTCCTGTCGACCATATTTTCTGTTTTTGACGCATCATTCCGGGGCGCCAAATTGGTAGTCCTTTACCGCTTTTCTAAGCGTAATTTTTCAGACCGGCAAGCGAAGTCACCGAGATGTCGTATATTGGTATTACCAATTATGTCATTTTTGATGAAGTAAGACATTCAATAATTTTGTCAAGCTATTCAAATTAAATGAGGAGTGGGGCCGTTCGTTTGGGAGAAATTAGTTTGGTGGAGTACGCGTTTGGAAGGTCGGTTTGCTAATAAAACTTCAAAATATATGCCTGAATTGTTGTTTCATGATTCGGAAGGCCGCATTGGTATTCTCCTGATGCGTGAAAACGCTTGCACCCATTTCAGGTCATATTAGGTTGGTGCAGCCTTTCAAAAGATATGGAGAACATCATGGCAGGTATTGACGAAAGCATACCGTTTGTATCGATCAACATTGCCGTTCTGACTGTAAGCGATACGCGTGATCTCCATAATGATACGTCCGGGGAAGTGCTGTGCGAACGGATCATCGAAAAGGGACATCGCGTCTATGAACGGCAAATCCTGCCAGATGATCAGGTTGCTTTGCGTAAACAGCTGGGTGCATGGTGCGCCAACCAAAATGTCGATGCGATTATAACAACGGGCGGCACCGGTGTTACTGGACGTGATGTCACAGTCGAAGCGCATCGCGCCTTGTATGAAAAGGAAATCCCGGGTTTCGGGGAGCTTTTCCGATGGGTTTCCTTCCAGAAGATCGGAACGTCCGCCGTTCAGTCACGATCAACTGCCGGTGTCTGTATGGGCACTTATTTGTTTGCTTTGCCGGGATCGACAGGGGCCTGCAAGGATGCATGGGACGAAATCCTGACCTATCAACTCGACAACCGGCATCGACCCTGCAATTTCGTCGAGTTAATGCCCAGGCTTCTTGAGAAATAAGGATGTGAACGGTTTTAGACCCGGCCCTAAATCCTGAAAGTTTCCGAACAAACAAGGACGTCCGATGGAGTTTATCTCGGATCCGTTTTTCTATGTCGTTGGCATCCCGGCGGTTTTAATCGCAGGCGTATCCAAAAGTGGTTTTGGTGGCGGCCTTGGGGTGATCGCAGTGCCGTTGATGGCGTTGGCCGTTTCGCCGCAAGCTGCGGCCGCCATCATGCTTCCTATTCTGTGCCTGATGGATGTTGCCAATGTGTGGGCCTATCGCAAGCGCTGGGACCGCAGAAACATGAAGATACTTGTTCCTGCTGCGTTGCTTGGCATTTTGGTGGGAACATTGTCGTTCAGTTACCTGAATGAAGCCGCGGTCAAACTGATTATCGCAATGATCGCAATCATTTTCACACTGGACCATTGGTTGCGTGGCCGCAGCGCAAGTACGGTGCCCGGATCCGCAACAATCGGAAAAGGAACCATTCTGGGGGCGCTCGCCGGGTTCACAAGTTTTGTCGCCCATGCCGGCGGGCCACCGGTGTCGGTTTATCTGTTACCGCAGAGAATGGACAAGTCGATCTTCGTTGGCACGACGGTGATGTTCTTTATCGTCGTCAATTATGTGAAATTGATTCCATATGCCATGCTTGGGCAGTTCGACGCCTCGAACCTTGGAACATCGCTTTTGTTCGTGCCCGTGGCATTGTTTGGAACCTGGTTGGGCTTGTGGGCGCATGACAAGGTAAGTGTCACCTTGTTCTATCGGGTTTGCTACAGTCTTCTGTTCCTGACAGGGGTTAAACTGCTGACTGATTCTATCCTTGAGTTCACGGCCTGAAGATCGCTTGGGTGTTTACGGGAAACGGGATAGGCGATTGTACTACCCTGTGAGTTTATCCAATGAAAACCGATAAGTAGCAGCCTGAAGGGCTGCCTGCCAGCGTTTGCCAATTTGGCGGAAATAAACCGGCGGAATGCGGTCCATATCGAGCGATTTGTTCGGTTTACTTGTTTGCACTTGCCCAACTCAGCGAAACCGGCTACCGATATTGGCACTTTGTCGATAAATTGTTATCGAGGATTGTATAGAGGAACCAAAGCCGGTGGAACTGATCCTTGCCAAGATTGCCGTATCTGTTGGAACAGTTCTTGGGCTGTCCGTCCTTGCAGAGCGCGCAGGCCCACGGGTTGCAGGTGTTCTTTCTGGTTATCCGTTGGGAACGGCCATCCTTCTGTATTTCATCGCAATCGAGCAGGGGATTTCATTTGCCAGTGAAAGCGCGGTTTATGCGTTGCCGGGGCTGATCGCGACACTCACGTTCCTTTATGCCTATTTCCTTGTTTCACGGAAATGCGTGGCCTTACCGGTCATTCCCCAGATTGTTCTGAGTTCCCTTGGCGCTTTTGTCGTATATCTTTCAGTGTCTTGGCTGTTTCAACTGGCCCCGATGAGTTTGACACAGGCGGCTGTGATCCTGCTGGTCGCGATATTTGTTGCCCTTATACTGTTTCGCAAGATCGAGAATGTCCGAATTCTCAATCGTGTCCGCCTGACGAAGGGTGTGGTTCTGCTGCGTGCGGCATTGGCGGCGGTCATCGTCTTGGTAATCAGCGGAATTGCAGCATGGATCGGTCCCCGGTGGTCCGGTTTGCTGTCAGGTTTTCCGGTAACGCTGTATCCCATGATGCTCATCATTCATTTTTCTTACGGGGTTGAGCCGGTTCACACTGTGATCCGCAATTTCCCGCGTGGGATGGGCGCGCTGTGGGTTTACATTCTTGCCGTAAGTCTTGGCTATCCTGTCCTTGGTTTGGGGTGGGGTACAGTTTGTGCATTTGGGGCGGCCACGGTTTATCTGGTCAGTTACTCGGCTTTTGTCTGGGTACGTCAAAAGTCCGTGCAAGCCGCACGATGATCTCCTAAAATTTAGAGACAACATAACAACGGTGGTCGGCATTCCTGACCGCTTTTTGGGAGAAGTCTCTGAATGCAACAAGTGCAGTCGCTCGTCAGGGCGCTAAGCATCCTTAACGCGCTTGCGGAAAGTGAAGACGGGATGACGCTGACCGAAATTGCGCAGCAGGTAAAATTGCCGCCGTCAACGGCGCATCGGTTGCTCACAACCATGCAGCACGAACGTTTTGTGACTTTTGATGGTGAGCGCACACTTTGGTTTGTGGGTGTCCAAGCGTTTAGCGTTGGCAACGCCTTTACCAAAAACCGCAACCTGAGCCAGATCGCGCGCCCCTATATGCGTGCGCTTATGGAAGACAGTGGTGAAACCGTCAATCTGGCTGTCGCGGACGGAGGCGAAGTCATCTTCCTGACGCAGGTTGAATGCCGCAAGATGATGCGTGCGCTGGTCACGCCCGGCCGTCGGGCATTGATGCATTGTTCAGGCGTGGGCAAGGCACTCCTTGCCTTTTTGCCAGAAGAAGAACTGCATTCCGTCATTGCGCAGCACGGTATGCCCAAGATTACCGACCGAACTCTCGTAACTCAGTCGGCCCTGGAGCAGGATTTGGAACGTTCCAGGCTGCGCGGTTATGCACTTGACGACGAAGAGCATGCCGTAGGTTTGCGCTGTGTCGCTGGCGTGGTCCGTGACGAGACCGGGCTACCCATCGCAGCCTTGTCGCTTTCAGGACCTGCGGCACGTATTCCGAACGACCAAATTAAACATCTGGGGCTTAAGGTCCGTCGGGTGTGCGCAGACCTTAGCCGTGAATATGGCGGAAAGCCGGTCTGAGGTTAAAGCAACGCGATAACTTAGATTTGGTGATCAGAGCAGAAAAACATCTCTGATCACCGTCTTCGTTACATGCCCGGGCAGGAAACGCCTGTGCCGCCAAGACCACAGTACCCGTCGGGATTTTTGTGAAGATACTGCTGATGAAAGTCCTCGGCGTAGAAGAATTCCGGTGCCTCGGCAATCTCGGTGGTTACATCGTTCTGACCGGCTGCCTTCAGGGCCGCGTTATATTCCGCGCGTGACTGTTTTGCAGCTTCGATCTGTTCGGGCGTACAGGCAAAGATCACGGAACGGTATTGGGTTCCGACGTCATTGCCCTGACGCATGCCTTGTGTTGGGTCATGGCTTTCCCAAAACAGTTTCAAAAGTGATGAATAGGAAACCACGGCCGGATCAAACACAACCATGACAACTTCTGCATGACCGGTCATGCCGCCGCAAACTTCGCGATAAGTCGGATTTTTTGTATAGCCGCCAGCATATCCCACAGCTGTGCTGTAAACGCCTTCGGTTTGCCAAAACAGCCGTTCAGCACCCCAGAAGCACCCCATGCCAAAGACAGCCATTTCGAGATGCTGAGGAAACGGGCCTTTCATGGGATTGCCTGTCACTATATTTGTCTCCGCGACCGGGAGTGCCTCGTCACGGCCCGGAAGCGCGGTTTCTGCGGTTGGCATTTTAGGTTTATCGGCTTTTAGCACGGAGAACATATCGTTTATCCCGTAGAAATTTGTGTGTTCATGGGTGCAATGTACTCCAGACGCGCACAATAGCAATTCCCCTGTTGATCAAATGTCTTTGAACATTCTTTTGGCAGCGTCGAGTGTGATCTGGATAATCGACATCAAAAGTCGCTGGAATTGCTCGGTAGGGTCGGCCTTGCGTAAGCTAAAGCGTTTGCAATCAATGGGTCTGATGATCGCAGGAGCATTCTGTTTGCTGGTCGGTTTGGTGTTCTTGCCGTTGCCGCCACCGTTCTTTGGGATGGTCTTTATTGCATTTGGCGTCCCGCTATTGGCTGCGGGGTCAAAAAGAACAAGGCGGCTTATCCAGCATCTGCGTTGGCGCTATTACCGGCACAACGCCAAGGTCGAATACCTCCTGAACAGGATGCCAGGATTCGTGCGCAGACACGGAAAGAAAACGCGTCCAGATGGCCTTGTGCGTTCACAAAAAATCGCTATAGCGGCCAAAGAACGCCTCAGGCCTAAGGGCTGACTTTACGTATCAGGCAATCTGTCCCTGCGGATTTTAGGGTATTACACGCCTGTGTTGCCGCCGCAGCGGTGCCATAGTTGCCCGTCAATAAGCGGAAGAACAGACCTTTACCCTCAATTGCAATACTGACCACCTCGTGATCAGCGGCGGCAAGCATACCATGAGACGCATTCTGGAACTTTGACCAGGCGCCTTCGGCCCGCCCGCGTGACCGGTACGCCGCCAGTTGAACGGCGTAGTAGGGGGCCATTGACGCAGTGGTCTGTACCGGCGGATTTGGTTCAGTCGCCATTGATTGTGATGTTTCGCTCGTCGCGCCTGAGGGGGGTGTAGCAGATGCAATCGGAAGCTCGATCATCGGTGCTTCTGGGCGACGGTCCACGACATCAAGCTCGCCTTGTTCGACAGGCCGGGCGTTGGATGTGACAATCGCACCCGAATGTTCAGTAGATGCAGAGTCACCTGCGATTGTTGGCGCTTCGGTGACTGGCTCAGGTGCCGCAACCGGGGCAATCTTTGCTACCGTAGTGGCGTTTGTATTTTTTGGCGGCTGTGTTGGTTTTTCCGCTTCGATTTTCGCATCGTTTGTAGCTTTTGACACCGCAGGGGCGGTTGATGCGGTCCGACGTTCAACACGGGTCAGCTGTGCTGTGTTCTCGCTGACTTCGATATCCATTCGCGCAACAGCGTTGGTCGGCGCTTCGGGTTCGGCCGTTACGACGCCGCCTGTCTCATAAAAGCGGCGATCACGTTCGACTTGTGGTGGATCAGGAAGTTCCGGGCCAGGCGGGACCGTTGCCGATGCGACGACTGTATCGATTTCCTCGGAACGGGCGTATTCAGGGGATGCAGCATCAAGCGCAACAAGACGTCTCTGTGCAAGGCTGTTGATGCTGCCGGAAAGACGAATACCCTGACCACAATCAAGATCCACTTTCGTGTCAGGTGGTGTAGCGGTTAGCCAGACATAGAGTTTACGCGCGCTTTGGTAGTTCCCGTCCATGTCATAGGAAATGGCCTGAAGCAGGTTCTCTTGGGGGCTGCTCGCAAGCGATATCGGATTGGACGTACCGGAACTGTTGCCTTCTTGCGAACGGTGTTGCTGTTCTGTCTGACCAAGAAATAACCCACAAGCAACCTGATCAAAATTGTTTTTTTCGGCGGCTGAGGACTGATCGCCAGATGCGGAAGTGATTTCTTGTGGTGTGGAAGAAGATCCAAACCAGAGACCGGAAAGGTCATCCGTGCTACAGGCGGCGAGGAGCGGCAAAAGCGCTGCGGCGGTAATCCAGCCCCGCTTGTTGCAAGGGTTGTTTTTTGTTGTCGCAGACCTGCTTTTCACGCTTCACCTGATCATCACTGTATCAGGGAAAGTTATATCTTTCCTTGCCGACAAAAACAACTGTCGCAAATAACCAACTGCGATCAGGTCTACTTAGAAATCAGGAACATAGTCAAACAAACGCAGCTGGATCTGTTTGCGTGAATGACCAGCGTAGGTGATGGAAGCAGGTTATCTCATGATCAAGGGAATCATGATGCCGGCAAGCAGGACCAGAACAGTTACGGCGATCACGATGTTGATGATCCCTTTGCTGGCTTGGTTAGCTGTTTCACGCGTCACACCGGGGCGTTGCCCGGCACGTCCTGCCGATCCGCGAGATCCTGATTTGCTCTCGGCAGTCAGGATCTTGACGACTTGCTTCTTGTCCTTTCGGCTGGCCTGATCATACTTGTTTTCGACGATGCGGATTTCAGTATTGCTTTTGTTGCCAATCGCTTCTTTGGCGGTATTGAGGGCAGCAGTATAGTCGGACACTGTTTCCAGTTCCATCAGCTGGCCCGTCGTCCGCTGGCAAACCACCGTATAGCTTTTACGCATTACCGCATTTGACATGGCTAATCCCATTTGCGTCTGTCCATATAAGAAAGACATATGGCCTGTTTACGCAAGAATGGGAACCTATCCAGACGAATAGGTTTTGGGCGGTCTCAATAACGTTGTTCAGTTTGTGATTTTGCTTGCAAGAATTTGGTATTCTTCGCAACCCGTGCCGCAAAGCTGTTCTAACCGTGCCAGATTTTCCTGTGCCAGTTCCGGCTTGCCTGTCTGAAGAAACAACTCGCCCTGATACTCAAGAGCGCCGACATGCTCCGGGTCGATCATAAGTGCGCGTTCATAGTTTTGTGCCGCACTGTCAAAATCCCCCGTTTTGCGTTGGCTGTAGGCGAGGTAATTATACAGATCGGCGTTGTCCGGATCTTCCTTGAGCATTGTTTCGATCTTGTCGATAGCCATGTCGTACATGCCGGTATCTACAAGATCGGTCACGGCGCCAAGGTCTGTTCCCCCGGAACTCCATGTATCTGAACTGCCCATCGCAAATGCGTTGCTTGTTAAAAGCGGGGCGGCAAGAAACATCACCACAGCACATGCCTTGATCAATTTTGGGGTTTCACCATCACGGTTCATCGTCGTACCTTTCGTAGATCTACTTTGGCATTGATACGTGCGTTGGGACGCTCTGAAAGTGTGATTTATCACAACTGGAAGTTTTGCCTAGTCACTTGTTAGTGAGAATTGTGTCTTTGAAAGGGCGTTATCTGTGGGGGTCATTGAAACTCTTGCTTTGGGAATGGGCGGGGCCTGGGCCAGCGGTGTAAATCTGTATGGTACCGTGGTTATCCTTGGCTTTATGAACAATTTCGGGCTGCTGGATCTGCCACCGGAACTTCAGATTCTGGGAAGTTGGTGGGTGCTGGCGTTGGCAATGTTCCTGTACCTGATCGAATTCGTTGCGGACAAGATTCCAATCGTCGACAGTGTTTGGGATGCCATTCACACCTTTATCCGTATTCCGGCTGGTGCCCTGCTTGCGGCCGGCGCCCTGGGTGGCCTTGATGTTGGGTTGGGAGATGGCGTTCAAACCGCCATTGCATTGCTGGTCGGTGGGACCGTTGCAGCTGGAAGTCATTTTACCAAGGCAGGTAGTCGGGCTGCGATCAACACGTCACCTGAACCGATTAGCAACAGCGTCGCCTCGGTCGCCGAAGATGTGGCCGTTTTTGGTGCGCTTTACACTGTTGCGTTCCACCCTGTGGTTTTCTTTGTGCTGCTCGCTGTTTTTGTGCTGCTGCTGGTCTGGCTTGTGCCAAAGATCTGGCGTTTTATCGGGCAAGTATTTGGCAATGCCCGCCATCCGTCCGTAGCCTATGCCCAGACACGTGCACAACAAGCAGAGACTGCTACTGGGATGCCAAAGCTGGATCTGTCCGGGGCAGGTGGCGGATCATTGCCGCCAACGAATAACCCGAAACTTCCGCACGAATAACATCGTGTTTAGATAAAACAAAAGCCCGCAAGCATCTGACCTGCGGGCTTTTTATTTGTCGGTATGACCTTAATCAGAATTCGGCTTCGATCACGCGATCCCGGATTTCTGCGGCCATTGCATCACCCAGTTCATCGATGCCATAGGTCTTCTGGTGCTTGAAGCCAATGCGGCGAACCGAAGCGGTTTTTTCTTCTGCTTCGCGTTTGCCCAGCGCAAGGATCATCGGTACCTTGGCATGGCTGTGTTCGCGGACCTTGTAGTTGATTTTCTCGTTACGAATATCGAGCTCAACATTCAGGCCCTTGGCTTCGAGAGCAGCTTTAACCTCGTGCGCATAGTCATCCGCGTCATTGGTAATGGTGCAGACAACTGCGTGAACCGGTGACAGCCAAAGCGGCAGACGACCAGCGTAGTTCTCGATCAGAATACCGATGAAACGTTCGAGCGAGCCCAGAATCGCACGGTGCAACATGACCGGGCGGTGCTTTTCGCCGTCTTCGCCCATATAGGATGCATCAAGACGTTCCGGCAGAACGAAGTCGGCCTGAAGCGTGCCGCACTGCCAGTCACGGCCAATCGCATCACGCAGAACGAATTCAAGCTTCGGTCCATAGAACGCGCCTTCACCCGGATTGACTTCGAGCGCCAGGCCAGCTTCCAGTGCCGCTTCACGAAGGGCTGCTTCAGCCTTGTCCCAGATTTCATCAGAACCGGCACGAACTTCCGGACGGTCCGAAAACTTCACAAGAATGTCGGTGAAGCCAAAATCCTTGTAGACCGACTTCAGAAGGTCACAGAAAATCTTGGTTTCCGAGACAATCTGGTCTTCGGTACAGAAAATATGGGCATCATCCTGGATGAACTGGCGCACACGCATGATGCCATGCAGACCGCCAGACGGTTCATTTCGATGGCAGCAGCCAAATTCCGCCATACGCAGCGGCAAGTCGCGATAGGATTTGCTACCAAGGCGGAAAATTTGCACGTGGCACGGGCAGTTCATCGGCTTGAGTGCCAGAACGCGTTCTGGATCATCTTCATCCGGGGTGGTGGTGAACATGTTCTCGCGGAACTTTTCCCAGTGACCGGATTTTTCCCAGAGCACACGGTCGACAAGCTGCGGCGTACGGACTTCCTGATAACCGGCATCATCGAGACGATCACGGATATAGGTTTCGACCTTGCGATACAGCTTCAGCCCCTTGTCGTGCCAGAAAACAGAACCCTGCGCTTCTTCCTGCATGTGAAACAGGTCCATCTCGCGGCCAAGGCGGCGATGATCGCGCTTTTCTGCTTCTTCCAGCATGTGCAGATACGCATCCAGGTCTTCCTTGCTTTCCCAGCAAGTGCCATAGATACGCTGCAGCATTTCATTATCGGAATTGCCACGCCAATATGCGCCGGCGACCTTCATCAGTTTGAAGGCCTTGCCAATCTTGCCGGTCGAGGGCGCATGCGGGCCGCGGCACAGGTCGATGAAATCACCCTGACGATAGCAGGTGATGGTCTCATCTTCCGGCAGGTCTTCGATGATTTCGGCTTTGTACTTTTCGCCTTTCTCAAGGAAGAACTTGATGGCTTCGTTGCGATCCCAGACTTCACGCACAATCGGCTCATTCCGCTCGATGATCTTGTGCATCTGCTTTTCGATCTTGACCAGATCGTCGGGCGTAAATGGCGTTTCGCGGGCAAAGTCGTAATAGAAACCATTTTCGATGGACGGGCCAATTGTGACCTGCGTATCGGGATAGAGTTCCTGAACGGCTTCGGCCATCACGTGTGCGCAATCGTGACGGATCAGCGGCAGAACCTCTTCATGGCCCTTGGTCACGATTTCGATAGTCGCGTCAGTGTCAATCTCGCGCGCGAGGTCGCGCACTTCGCCGTTGACGATGATGGCAAAGGACTTCTTTGCCAGCGAAGAACTGATGCTTTTGGCGACATCGAACCCCGATACCGGGCCGTCAAATTCGCGTACGGCACCATCGGGAAGGGTCAGGGCAATCATGGTTGGCTCAACTCTGCTTTATCTGCGGGCATAATTCAGTAATGCACATATAAGACCCGCATGTTTACGCGGGGTAAATGCACAAGAAAAGGAATTTCAGGATGAGGTCAAGTTCGCTCTTTGAAAAAAGCGACTTTCGGGACAGCACGAACCGCGCTGCAGCCATTTCGGCATGCAGTTAGTCTGGCGGTATTCAACTTTTTGTCGGCAAAGCCGTGCATTGATACTATCCCGTAAGGTGAAGAGCCAATATAACAGGACAAACATGTAGAGCAAGATAGAAGCCTTTGCCTTTGGCCTGTTTTGCAAAAACATCATAACGGCGCCACCAACGCCACCGAAGGGAGCCCCAAATGTCGAGCCCGGAAGTTCGCCGGAACATCATGATATTGAGTCTGTGTGTCGCGCTGTCTGCCAGTGCGATGTCATTGATTTTTACCGTCGCCGCAGTCATTGGTTTTTCACTTGCCAGTGACAAATCCCTTTCAACCCTTCCTGTTGCGTTCATGATGATCGCCATGATGGCGATGACAGCCCCGTCAGCCGTGATCATGGCCAAGATGGGACGCAAATTCGGATTCTGGATGGGGGCTACGGTCGCGATGCTGGGGGCGGTATCGGGGATGGGGGCCGTCTATTATTCGAATTTCTGGCTGCTGTGTATTGCCTGTGCGTGCATCGGGGCCGGAAACGCAGTGGCGATGCAGTATCGGTTTGCGGCAGCCGAAGCAGCGCCGGCAGAATTCCGGGCGCGTGCGATTTCCTACACGATGCTCGGTGGGTTGGCCTCTGCCTTTATCGGCCCCAACTTGGCAAGTTTTGCCCGCGACTGGTTTGGTACGGTGCCGTTTCTTGGCACCTTCGTCGCCTTGATCGGATTGCAGTTCCTGTTGGTGATCGCGATTGGGCAATTGCGGTTGCACGATATGCGCGGGCACAAGCACCCTGAACCAGCACGTCCGCTTAAAACCGTCATGGGCCAACCGGCTGTCATTGTTGCGATCATTGCCGGGGCATTGGGCTATGCGGTCATGAGCTTTGTGATGACGGCGACACCGCTTGCGATTCTTGATTGTGATTACGCGTTTGGCGATGCGGCATTTATCATTCAATGGCATGTCGTCGGTATGTATGCGCCCGGGTTCTTTACCGGCAACCTGATCAAACGATTTGGCGCCCTTAAAGTCATTCAGGCTGGTGCGATCCTGAACTTTGTGTGCCTGGCTGTCGGTCTTGCCGGTCAGGATTTAATCGGCAATTTCTGGGTGTCTCTGGTGTTGCTCGGAATTGGCTGGAACTTCATGTTTGTTGGCGCAACCACGTTCCTGACGGAAAACTACCGTCCATCCGAACAGGCCCGCGTGCAGGCGATCAATGAATTTTGTGTATTCGGGACGGTTGCAATCGCATCTTTGTCAGCCGGTACAATCTATGCCGGATCGGGTTGGGTGACGCTGCTTTACAGTGCAGCCCTGCCGGTTGGTCTGGTGTTGTTCGTTGTTGCAACCTTTGCAATTCGGCGACGCGCGCAGACCGCCTGAAAGCGCGCGATACGACGATACGAGAAGGGCCGCAATCGCGGCCCTTTTTTGATTTTTGAAGAATTCAGTGATGACCACTGAGGATATCGAGCGCGTGCGACCGGAACTCCCGATTATAGAGAACCAGCGTTACCCATGTTGCACAGATAACAAATGCGACCGGGTGGTAGAACCATGCCAGTGCTGACAGGGCAAAGAAATAGGCCCGAATGCCACGATTAAAGTTATGTGCCGACATCATGCTCATCCTTGAAGCGCGGGCCGCAGCGCGCGGGGCATCGGGTTCATCTGCATCAGGGGCAGCACCAATCAGGATCGAGCAATAGTTGGATAAGCGAAACGCCCAGGTGAATTTGAAAAAGGCGTAGATAAAGATCACAATCAGCAACACCACCTTGCATTCCCAAACACCGGGCGTTGTGACAGCCGCAAAGGGCAGGGCGGACACTGTTTCAATTGCCTTGTCGGTATAGCCCAACAACGCCACAAGACCGATCAGAACAAGAATGGTGGTCGATGAAAAGAAACTGATGCCCGTAATCAGGTTGCTGGCAATGGATGTGTCGACCATCCTGATATCGCGTTTAAGCATTTGTTCCATCCAGCGATGGCGATTTCTTGCCATATGGGCCGAAATGGAGTTTCGCCGCCTTGAACTGGCATCTGCAAACAGCGTGTAACCCACCCACCAGGCAAAAGCCCAGAAGAATGCGACAATATCGAGAAGCGTGAAGGCGGGCATGACACTATCCGTTAAAAGCTGACCGTGCAGAACTATTATAATCTGAGGTGTTGATCCTAGTGATATTGCGATAATGTTCGCAATCTTCTTTGCTAGGATTTATTGCAGGCAATGTGATGGCTGCATAGCAGATGACCATATCACCAGTCCGGGTTGAGTTTTCCCGCAATCCAGAGTATCAGCAGCGCAAATTCAGATTGGAGAGCGACATGAGCGATCTTGAAAACGATCTTGGCGAAGATATCGACTTCGATGAATTCGAAGCGCATACCGAAAAGCTGCTGGCAGATGGCCGGACCAAAGACGATCTGTTCGAGTTCGTCGGTTTCATGAATATCAACGAAGTTGGTACGCATATGATTGCGGCCGAGATGGTTCTTGATGAAGACGCCATCGACCAGATGAGCAAGAACCTGCGCAAACTCGAAATTGATCTTGGACCGCTCGGCGAACTGACGGGCGGCCTTAAGGGCGGTGAAGATGTCAAACGCGCGCTTGGTGCGCTGTTCCTTGAGCTGGTTGAGCTGTGCGAACTTGATGAAGACGACGAGGACGCGGGCGAGCTTTCCGAAGAATCGCTTCTGCTGCTGAACTTTATCAAACGCTTTAACCCGCAGATGCGCCGCCTGACGGTTGCGCTGACCGACACCGATGATGATGACGTGTCCTGCGAATACGAAGTGACCAACTGGTAAGCCAGGGCTTGCCGATCAGGCAGATATTAATGTAGCTAAAGGCAGGGCATCGTCCCTGCCTTTTTCTGTTTCGGAGCCACCACAGTGACCGTCATGCGATCTACCGCTGCTGCCAACCGTCTTCAAACCTATCAGGAACGCCTCATACAAGGGCAGGAACCGATGCCAGAGGCCGCAGAGCTGCGTGCGTGGATCGAAGAGAATCGCGATAGTTTCCGGTCGGTGATGGAATGTGACCTCAAGACCTGTACAAAGATCGTTTACGACTTCTCATCGAACGGCGACGTCGTCATTGGCGGGGAAAGCGATCCGGCGCGCCAAACCGAAATCATGTGGCAGCAACTTGCAGATGCCAAGGCGCCTGTCGGCGTTGGCCGCTATCGCGAAGACCGGATTTGCTATCAATCCGAACAGTTTAAAAATGATGGCGAGGCACGAAGCCAGCATCTGGGCATCGATTTGTTCGCGCCAGCATACACACCTGTGTTCGCGCCACTTGACGGGGTTGTACACAGCTTTGCGGATAACAACCTGCACCTTGATTACGGACCGACGATCATCTTGCAGCATGAACCGGCTGCCGGGGTTAAATTCTATACGCTTTACGGGCACTTAAGTCGTGATTCTCTTGAAGGGCTGTACAAGGGCATGGAAATAACTGCGGGCGATCAACTATGCCGTTTTGGGGATTTCCCGATCAACGGAGACTGGATTCCGCATCTGCATTTCCAGATCATTTTTGACATGCTGGGTCGGGAAGGGGACTTCTTTGGCGCGGCCAAGCCTTCCGAGTGGGATATGTGGGAAAACATCTGCCCCAATGCGAACCTGATATTGCAAATGCCGGAAAACGTAACCGCTTCGCGGGATGGGGTGTGATGCAGCCGCGTCTTAAGGCAGGTTTATGGGTGCGGGGGCAGATCGCGATTTGCCAGTCAAAGCTGATCACGGCCATGGTCGCTCATAAGGGCAACGAAGACGCAGGTGCTGTGCTTTTGAAGCTTAACCGGTTTGACGCGGGGTGTTTTGTCTACTCACGCGTGACCACGCTCGATGGTGACCTTGGTTGGATGTTGGTTGCCGGTGGGCCGGATGGGGGCCGGGAAACGGAATTTGCCTGCGACGAATACTGTCGCAAGCAAGTCGGATTTGATCGCGATGTCTGGGTGCTGGAGGTCGAGGATCACAAGTCGGAATATGAGCTTGATGCCCCGATTGTTGATTTCTGAGATGCAGGACTGAAAAAGAAAAAGGCTGGCAATCATATGCCAGCCTTTACCATTTGCATGACGCGTAAGCGGTTGCTTAGGCGGTACGCTGCAACAGGTGGTAACCGAAGTCGGTTTCAACCACGTCAGAGGTCGCGCCAACATCCATGCTGAAGGCGGCGGCATCAAATTCCGGAACCATCATGCCACGACCAAAGAAACCAAGGTCACCACCCTGCTGGCCGGACGGGCAGTCAGAGTTTGATTTGGCGAGTTCTGCGAAATCAGCACCTGATGCGATCTGATCTTTAAGTGCATTGATTTCGGTCAGGGCTTCGTCCTTGGTCCGGGTAGCGGTCGAACGGGCCGAACCCGCATACATCAGAAGAATGTGGGATGCGCGAACTTGTTCACTCATAATGGTTCCTTTCTTCCGTCAGAGCTTGCGCAAGACGGTTTTTCTGCAAAGTTAGAAGTTTATGGTTAACGCCAAGGGTCCAAACCGATGCACAGCCGTATACTCCTGTACATGGGGTTGGGCCCTAGACATTGCCCATGCCTTGTGGCTTGTTACGACAAATCGAACCGAGATGAAAGAGAAGAGGCAGATTGATGCTTGCTGTTGTGTCCCCGGCCAAGAAGCTGGATTTTGAAACAGATGTCCCGGAAATGTCTGTTTCCCAACCTGCATTTCTCGATGACACAGAAGAACTCGTTGATGTCGCGCGCAAAAAAAGTCGCAGCGACTTGATGAAACTTATGGGCATCAGTGAAAATCTGGCTGATCTGAACTATCAAAGATTCCAGCATTTTTCGCGCCCATTTGATCGGACCAACGCAAAACCGGCGATTTTTGCATTTCGTGGTGACACCTATGTCGGGCTTGATGCCGATACGATGAAGGCTGCGGATATTGACTGGGCCGAAGATCATTTTCGTATGCTTTCCGGGCTTTATGGTCTGCTTAAACCGCGTGATTTGATGCAGCCATATCGCCTTGAAATGGGAACACGTCTTGCCAATCCGCGTGGCAAGGACCTCTATGCATTCTGGGACGACAAGCTTTCCAAGCAGATCAATGAAATCACCAAGGGTCATAAGGATCGGAGCCTGATCAATCTGGCCTCGAACGAGTATTTCAAATCGATCAAGACCAAGGCGCTTGATGGCCCGGTCATTACCCCTGTCTTCAAAGAGGTAAAGGGGGGCACGGCCAAGGTTGTCGGGTTCTCAGCCAAGCGTGCACGTGGCATGATGGCGCGCTATATGATTGACAATCGGCTCGAAGACCCGCAAGACCTCAAGAAATTTGATGTCGACGGCTATCGCTATCAGGATGACCTCTCCACTGAGACAGAGTGGGTCTTTACGCGTATCCACGACAAGTAACGACAACTATCCGGTGAAGTCTTATGACCGACGAGCATCTTGAACAGCTCGAGGAAGAAAACGTTTTACCCGAAGCGCATCCTTTTTCGGGCTATTTACGCACGTTTTTCCGTGGACCGGGGCGCTCGCGCAGCCTGACCCGCGAAGAAGCGTTTGAAGCGTTTTCCATGATCCTGCGTGACGAGGTTGAACCGATCCAGCTTGGCGCGTTTTTGTTGATGCTGCGCTATCGGGCCGAAACGCCCGAAGAACTTGCTGGCATGATTGAGGCTGTGCGCAAGGCGGCCCGTTTGGAGCCGGATGAAGACGGCGAGGATGATGCGCTTGAACGCCCTGCGCTCGATTGGCCATCTTATGCTGCCGGTCGAACCCGTGGTTTGCCATGGTTTGTTCTTTCAGCCCTGTTGCTGTCACAAAACGGCGTGCCGATCCTGATGCATGGCTACAATTCGCACCTTGTAAATGGCGTCGGCACAGAAGCCGCCATCAAGGCTCTGAAATTGCCAATTGCCATGTCTGCAGAGGAAGCACGGTCGGATATCGCATCCAAGGGCTTTGCATATTTGCCGTTACGCCATATGCATCCGAAACTGCAGGAGCTGATTGGTTTGCGCCCATTGCTTGGTCTGCGCAGCCCGGTTAATACCCTTCTTCGGTTGTTAAACCCGCTGCAAGCACGTTCTGCGTTTCTTGGCGTGTTTCACCCGGCGTTTCTCGATGTTCATCGCGAAACCGGTAGGCTGCTTGAATTGCCGCGCATTGGCGTGATCAAGGGTGGCGGCGGCGAGGCGGAAAGAACGCCTTACAAGCATGTCGATTTGCGCATGCTTGATAATGGCGAACTCAATGATGTTCGCTGGCCTGCATTGTTGTCTAAACCCGCAAAAGATGATGAAGACCAAAGCCCGGTCTCTCTTAAACACTTCCTTGGTGTTTGGCGTGGCGATGTCGAAGACATCCCTGCAGAGGCCAAAATCAAAGGCAGCGCAGCTATGGCAGCCTTCCTTGCCGGCAAGGCTGATTACATGGATGAGGCAGAAAGCCTTGTTCAAGACTGGTGGGATAATCGCGACCGGGATGTCGGGTGATGTTCTGCGCTTAGCTGAGAGCAGATGAAAGGGACGGGAAACCGTCCCTTTTTTATGCTTAGAAGGATGATCCGGGCTCTTTCAGAAACGCCAGTTCCTCTGGCGTCGATTGGCGGTCCAATATCTCATTACGATGCGGATAGCGGCTAAATCGGTCGATGATCTTTTTGTGTTTCAGCTCGAACTCATAATTGGTTTCAAGCCCCGGCTGCGAAAACAGATCAACCGCCACTTCGTGGATGATCTCGGATTCTGAATGCATATAGGGCATATACAGGAATGCTTGTTCCTGCGGTGTCACGAGTTTGCGATCCAGTCCCAGTGAAACGGCTTCTTGTGCCAGAACCAGTGCCATTGGATCGGTGGCAAAGGATTGCGGTTGATCGCGGTACATATTGCGCGAAAACTGATCAAGAACGATGATCTCGGCCAAACGGCCATGCGGCGTTTTTCGCCAGGTAAAAAGCTCGCCGGTGCACGCTGCTGCGTGAAAATC
This sequence comes from Thalassospira sp. MCCC 1A01148, assembly GCF_001613795.1. GTDB lineage: Bacteria > Pseudomonadota > Alphaproteobacteria > Rhodospirillales > Thalassospiraceae > Thalassospira. Next base: position 430,994 of record NZ_LPVZ01000012.1, on the reverse strand, counting down.
GGAAAAGCGCTCGGTGATATGGCGATCAAGGGAAGTATCCTTGATAAACCACTGTTTTTCTTCAAGTTCCTTGAACCAGAAAACAAGAACTGTTTCAGGTGTCATAATGTTTTCGCCCGTCGTGTTTGAGGCATTCTTTGCCTGCTGGTAAAGGTGCGAACGATCTTTGCGTAGCCCCCAGATAACGTCAAGCCATTGGCCCAAAAGTTTGTTGTTCAGCAACGGGGCAAATAGTTGACAGCAATCCGTCGCGCGTGGATTATGAAACGGTCTTTGGTGTTGATCAGAATGGATCAACTTAAAAGGGAACGTGGTGCGTCACGCATGACAAAGCCACGGCTGCCCCCGCAACTGTAAGCGGTCAGAGCACTGCATATGCCACTGGTACAAGCCGGGAAGGCGCAGTGTTTTTAAAGCCGCGAGCCAGGAGACCTGCCTTTGACTGCCGGGTGTTTATGGCCCGGTATAAAACTGTTGGACGCCGGGGTGAGCGTCAGGTTGCAGGGGTACACACGGTCTTAACAAGATCCGCAATCTTGCTTCCAGCCATCCTATCGTTCTTTGTCCTGACCCTGCGCGTTGGGCCGTTGGCTTGCGTGCATCGTTTGAGAAAGAGACGATTACATGTTGAAAACCCTTGGCAGGCTTGTCATTGCAAGCACCTGCGTGATGGCGGCCACATTGCCGGCGCATGCTCATTTTCAATTGGCCTATACGCCGGAAGTGAATGTTAGCAAGGCGGGCGATCAGCCCGTTAAACTGATTTTCTGGCATCCGTTTGAAAATGGTCATGTCATGGATATGGCAAAGCCGTTGGATTTTTATGCGGTTAATCGCGGCAAGAAAATTGATTTAAAATCAACGCTTTCGCCGATCACCTTTACCGGAAGCGCGAATTCGGCAGCCGCCTTTGACGGAGTGCTGACGCTTCGGCGCAGCGGTGACTATGTGATGGTCGTCGTTCCAGCACCGTATTATGAAGAAAGCGAAGATATCTTCATCCAGCAAATCACAAAATCCTATGTCAGCCGCAACGAGATCCCGACAGACTGGATGGAACCGCAAGGGCTGAAAACCGAGATTCTGCCGCTTAATCGGCCAACCAATATCATTGCCGGTTCAACCTTCACCGGTCGCGTTCTCAGCAACGGGAAACCGTTGGCGGGTGTAGAGGTTGAAGTCGAATACATGGCGGCTGAACCCGACATGGCCAGCAATACGCCCCAGGAACCAACCGCATCGCCAATGCCTGGTGGTGCCGTGGTCGCACTTTCCGATGAAAACGGGTATTTCACATTCGGCGTGCCAAAAGCGGGCTTTTGGGGTTTTGCAGCACTTGGCAGCGGCCCTGACAAAGAATTTCAGGGTAAAGAGCTTTCACAGGATGCAGTCCTGTGGGTTCGCGCCTATGATGTGAAATAGGCGAGGGACAGAACAGATGCATATTGTGGATGGTGCGCTGGCACCGGAAGTTTTGATTGGTGGGGGGGGTCTTGCAGTGGCTGGGCTTGGCTTGGGACTGCGGAAACTTCCAATTGATAAAATCCCGGCAACCGGGGTTTTGTCGGCAACATTCTTTGTTGCGTCGCTTATTCATGTGCCAGTTGGGCCCTCCAGTGTGCACCTCATTATGAGTGGTCTCGCCGGGCTGGTGCTTGGCTGGACCGCGTTTCCAGCACTTTTCGTTGGTCTGCTGCTACAAGCGATATTCTTTGGCTTTGGCGGTTTGACGGTACTTGGCGTCAATACGGTGAATATCGCATTTCCCGCTGTGTTGGCAGGGCTCCTGTTCCGGGGGATGGTTGCGCGTGTTCCGCCGGTCCCAGCGGCTGTGTTGGGTGGGGTGGCTGGTGCGTTCTCAATTGCACTCACGACCCTTTTTGTCGCAATTGCCCTGGGGCTTAGCGGGGATGCATTTATTCCGGCGGCTAAACTGGTATTCTTTGCCCATATCCCGATCATGATCGTTGAAGGCCTTGTCTCTGCGGCTTCTGTCTATCTTATTGCCAAGGTCAAACCGGCCCTGTTGCAACCTGCAGATCCCGTTGAAGACTTTCAAATGCAGGCAGCCGTCTTGCGCGCAAATCAGGCGGAGCAGACACCAAATGGTTAGGCTGTTTGCTTTGCTTTTGACCATGGTTGCGCTTCTCCAGGGGACTGGTAGCGCAGAGGCGCACAAGGTGATTGCGTCTGTGTTCCCAAGTGGACCCAGCATCGAAGGGGAAGTCGGCTTCTCAAATGGTGTCATGGCCGGCAACACTTTGGTCGAAGTGCTGGCCCCCGATGGCACGAAGATTGACGAAATCACCACTGATGAAGATGGCTTTTTCGTATACACGCCATCAGGTGATGTGGATTTACGTTTTCGTGCGGACCTTGGTGCAGGTCACGTGGCAGAAGCTGCATTTGCCATAAACGACTTATCAAATGTCGCGCAGGCAAATGCAACAAGTGCTTCATCTGCGAAGGTGGCAGTGGTTGCAACAACCGAAAACGCGGTTCCGGCCATTACCCGTGCCCAGGAAGAAATCATTGCATCTATCGTGCGCGATGAATTGCGCCCGCTTCGCCGCGAAATCACGGCATACAAGGAAAAGAACGATCTTCAATCGATTCTGGGCGGTATTGGTTATATATTCGGGGCATTCGGGATTGTTTATTACCTTGCCGCGCGACGCCTAAGAGCAAAAGCACCTGAAGCATGAGCCATCTTTTCGGACATGATCACCCCTTGAATGTCAAGGCAGGTGTCGGGAACCCCATCGCATTTGTCGAAAGGTTCGATCCACGAGCGCGTGTCCTTGCTGCTTGTGTTTTTGCGATTGTCGTTGTTGCCCTGCAACAGATTGAATTCGCGCTCTGTGCCCTGGCGCTTGCCGCTATGACAATGAGCCTGACCGATCCGCCCTGGCGCGTGACATTAAAACGCATGGCGGCCATGGATGGGTTCATCATCGTCATGCTGATCATGTTGCCCTTCACGACACCGGGAACACCGATGTTTACCGTTTTCGGGGCAGAGGCCAGCAAAGAGGGCCTGATGCATGCCATTCTTGTCGGTATCCGCGCGAATGCGGTTGTTTTGATGATGCTAAGCCTGCTTGCAGGCATGACGCCGGTGACCCTTGGCCATGCGCTATACCGCTTGAAATGTCCGGCAGCACTTGTGCATCTGATGATGTTTACCGTGCGCTATATCTCTGTGCTGCATGACGAATATCACCGTCTTCGCATGGCCATGAAACTGCGCGGCTTCAAGGCACGCAATAATGCCCACACATACCGATCATTCGGGTATTTGTTTGGTATGCTGGTGGTGCGTTCGCTTGAACGTGCGGAACGAGTGCTTGAAGCCATGAAGTGTCGTGGGTTCAGCGGTCATTTCCCGTTGATTGATGATATGGCCTTCCGCCGTCGAGATGGTTTGTTCGCCGTAATTTTCCTGGCGCTGATTACCGCGCTAGTCCTGTTGGATCGAATTTATGTCTTCGCTTATTGAACTGAATAATATTTCCTATGGCTATCGGGCGGGCCAAAACGTTCTGGATCGTGTCAGTCTGACGCTTGACCCCGGCGAACGGCTGTTTATTGCCGGGCCAAACGGGGCGGGCAAGAGTACTCTATTGCGGATCATCGTGGGGCTCATTAAACCGCACGCGGGCGAAATCCGGGCCTTTGGCTCGCCACGTGTTACCGAGGCGGAATTTCATGACTTGCGCTGCCGTGTGGGTTTCATCGTGCAGGACCCGGATGATCAGTTATTCTGTCCGACAGTTATCGAAGACATTGCCTTCGGCCCGCTAAACCTTGGTGCCAGCCGCGAAGAGGCGCTTGCAATTGTTGATGATGTCCTTGATCAACTGCATCTCAAGCATCTGCGCGAACGGATCACGCACGAACTTTCGGGGGGCGAAAAGCGGCTGGTATCGGTCGCAGCGGTGCTTGCAATGAAGCCAGATGTCTTGTTGCTCGATGAGCCGACCAACGCGCTTGATGAAGAAAATATGCGCCGGCTTGAGGAAATCCTGCTTGGTCTGCCTCAGGCCATGATCCTTGTATCGCATGATCCGCATTTTCGCCGCAAACTGGCAACACGCATCATTGAACTGCGCACGGGAAAAATGCTTCAATTACCGGAAAAGAAATGTACGGCCAGTGCGCGGGCCAAAGAGGCCGAGGACGCATCCTGAGGACGCGAACGGCCGGATGAAAGTGAAAGGGCGGAGATGACATCAAGCATATCCCCATTTACCAAACCGGCCTTTCGTCATTTGTTCGCAGCCCAGATCACGTCACTGGTTGGCACGGGGTTGACCACGGTGGCTCTATCGCTGCTGGCTTATGACCTTGCCGGGGATGATGCCGGGCGGGTGCTAGGTTCCATCCTTGTTCTGAAGATGGTGACTTATCTTCTGATCGCGCCGGTTGCGGGCGGCATGGCACATTTGCTGCCACGGCGGATCTGGCTCGTCGGCCTTGATGTGCTGCGTGCGCTGATCGTTCTATGTCTGCCATTCGTTGATCAAGTCTGGCAGATTTTCGTTCTGGTGTTTCTGGTCAATGCGGCGTCTGCTGCCTTTACCCCGGTCTTTCAGGCGATAATTCCCGAAATTCTTCCGAACGAAAAGGCCTATACCAAGGGGCTTTCATACGCCCGCCTGGCCTATGATCTTGAAAACCTCGTCAGTCCGGCGGTGGCGGCGGCACTGCTTGCCATCTGGTCCTTTGACAGTCTGTTCATGGCAAACAGTCTCACATTTGCACTTTCAGCCTTGTTGATCATGACCACCGTTGTGCCGCAAGCGGCAGCAACAGATCGGCTTGGCGGTATCTATGATAATACGATCTTCGGGATCGTAGCCTATTTGAAAACGCCACGCTTGCGCGGGCTTTTGGTGGTTTACTTTGCCGTGTCATCGGTCGGTGCGATGATTATCGTCAATACGGTTGTTTTAACCCGTGGTGTTCTTTGCGGGAGCGAGTTCCTTACCACCAGTTTCCTCGCCTGTGCGGGCGGCGGATCCATGATTGCCGCTTTTTTGATCCCGCGCTTCATCGAACGCACAGGTGAACGCCGATTGATGCTTTCGGGCATCGTCGGGGCAGCGGCGGCGATGTTACTCGGTGGTGCTTTGTTGGTCGCTGGTGAACGGGGTGTGATGGCGTTTGCAACCCTGTGGGTTATTGCAGGCGCAGGTACGACATTTGCCCAAACGCCGGGTGGTCGGTTGGTTCAACGATCGGCGGGTGACGGTGATCGGTCGGCTTTCTTTGCGGCCAATTTTGCACTGTCACATGGTGGCTGGCTGTTTGCCTATGGTATTGTTGGCTGGCTTGGCAGTTTGGCTGACCTGTCTGTTGCGTTTCTGGCCTCAGGTGGTCTTGCGTTCATGGCAATCATTGCTGCAATCTTGCTGTGGCCCAAGGAAGACAAGCTTGCAATACGCCATAGCCATCCCGGGTTTTGGCATGAACATCCGCATGACCATAATGATCCTCATCACGTGCATGTTCATGAAGACGCACAGGACAGGGAAAAACACCGACATCGCCACTATCACCCGCCTGTTACCCATAAACATCACTTTGTCATCGACAGCCATCATACAAAATGGCCGATGGAAAGCGGGGATCGTGTCTAGCGGATATGTTTTGTTAATAGAATATGAGAAAAACTCACTTTTTTGATTTGCGGCCCACCATACCAAGTTTTGATCGAATATCACTATGTCTAAACCCTGATGGACCGGGACTGCGTCCGGATTTCTGTTAAACCAAGATTTGCAAAATGTGCTGCAAACAACTGATTTTGTAATCGGTTGTTACGCGATATAGTTTTGCAATCATTGGCAGGAGGGTTTGGTATGGAAATTGTCTATGTCTCAAGTGATGGTCGGCAACACTGGATCGACGCAAAATTGCGTCCGACATTAACCCTTGAACAGGCGATTAGCCAAAGCCAGCCAGGACAAATGATCCGGATGATTGCCGGTGACTATTGCATTGATAAACCTTTGCGGTTTCCGTGCAGCGGGACTTCTGAACAACCAATCATCGTCCGGGGTGAACCCGATGCGATCATCAATGCGAACAAGCAACCCGATCCATCTGTATCGGCAAGTAATCCCGGGCGGGACGGCTTTGCTGTATTCCAGTTAATTGATGTCGCCCATATTCGGATCGAGCTATTTACCATCAAACGCGCCTGGCCGAGTGCCGTCTATATCGAGAACAGTCAGGATCTGGCTTTTCGTGATCTTGATATCGCCGACGGGACCTATGCCTTTTATGCAAATGGTGAACAAACCCGTGGCATTTCGATATCGGACTGTCGATGGGTTCAGAACCCAAATATCTGGCGCAGCATCCGCTGGGACGAAATCCATGATGGCAAGGACGAAAACGGCAATGTCATCAAGGTTGAGTACCGCTATCTGAATGGTGCCTTCTTTGGCGCTGATGACATTATCGGCGATGTAGAGATCATCCGAAACGATATCTGTGATTGCTATAATGGCGTCCGGATGGATGTTTCGCCCCATAATCTTAATGCTCCGGTTGGCAGTTTTAACCGCGACGTCCGGATATTAGACAACCGCTTTCGATATATTCGCGATAATCCGATCGAACCCGAAGCCACGGCGGTCGGTTGGTGGATTGGGCGCAACCGGTTTTATAACTGCCACAAGCTGTTCTCGCAGGACGGTGTCCGTGGCGGGTTCTGGTACTATTATGGAAATATCTGCTGGTTTGACAGCCGACCGGGCCCGGAGGGTGATGAGTATAATGGCGGCGCTGTTTTCAAGCTGGGCAAAGGCGGGGCCGTGGCACAGCCCGATTATGTATCGGTTTGCCTGCACAACAGCTTTTTCTTGCGCCAGAAATACATCAAAAAGGGAACAACACGCGGTTTGATCAATGCGCGCAACGCCATTGAACATGCGGATCCAAACAAACTGCCTGAAGACTTAATGCCATTGGATCAGTCCTTCTTTGGTCCATTCGATAAGCTTGATCTGTCAGCGGACGGACCATTACCGGTTCAGTTTACCGGTGATCTTGCCAATCACGTGACGTATCCCGACGTATTTGCCCCTTATGATGGTGTTCTGAGCGCGCCACGCGCCTCAGATACCCCATTGTTCGAGGATGGATTGGCTGCACGCTTCGAGCTTCGCGCGCAGCATCAGGAAGGTTATTGCGATGCATTGGATGTGCCGATGCCAGATGGCAGTACGTGGTCTAGTGAAAGCGGGTATTGGCCAGGGGCACGCACGCGTGGTTCAGTTTTCGAAGGTCCGAACTACATTCCTGTCGATCTTGAATATGTCCGTTCCCTACCAGTCTACAATGATTGACACGACGTCATCGTAAGACACCACACCAGGTGTTTTCGCCTTACGTATGCGTAAATCAGTTGACTGGGCTGTCGGAATGTTGCGATGGTGGCGCACCGCATTCAACAAACAAGAAAAATCATGAACGACAAGCTTTATAGCATCACCGAGTTGGCCGAAGAGTTCGACATTACCCCGCGCGCAATCCGGTTTTATGAAACCAAAAACCTGCTTTCGCCTCAGCGGGCAGGGGCGACGCGTGTTTACAACTATCGTGACCGTGCGCGGCTAATGCTTGTTCTGCGTGGAAAGCGTCTTGGTTTCTCGCTCGAAGACATCAAGGAATATATTGACCTTTACGATGCTGACCGCTCCCGCACCGAGCAGCTTGCACACTTGATGCTGGTTGGAAGACGGCGGATCGAAGAGCTCGAACAGCAATTGGAAGATGTTCAGACGACCTTGCATGAACTGCGCGTGATTGAGAACGAAGCCAGAGACTCACTGCTTGAAAAGGGTATCGACCCTGAAAAGGCCGTGGCCGATATCAAGGCAAAACTCGTCATCTTATGAAAAAGCCCGGCATTAGGCCGGGCTTTTTGCATGTTTTGATCATCGTTTGGTCATTCTGTGTCGCGCTGCAATGGCAACGTCACCTCAAACACATCTTCATCAGGAATGAATTTTCGGGTGAAGCCCAGGCTTTCACACAAGGTCAGCATGCGGCGGTTGTTTGGCAGAACCTGACCAATAAAGGTTTCTGTGCCTTTGCGACGGCAGAACTCGATCATTTTTTCCATTAGTATACGGCCAAGCCCGCGCCCCTTGATGTCGGAACGAACCATGATGGCGTATTCGGCTGTTTCGTTGTTCGGGTCAATAACAACCTGAACAATGCCGTGGAATTCAACTTCTTCGTCGCCATCGACCAGAATCGCAAGGAAGGCCATGTCACGGTCGTAATCAAGCTGCGTCTGACGCGCCATTTCCGAATGCGGCAGTTCACGAACCGATCCGAAGAAGCGGAAATGAATGTCTTCGGGGGTCAGGCGCGACATGAACTCATAGTGAGCAGGTTCATCTTCGGGCTTGATTGGCCGTAGCAAATAAGTCGTGCCATCATCCATCACCACGTTCTCTTTGAGGTGACGCGGGTAGGGGTGAATAGCCAGACGGTTTTCGTCGCTCAGCACTTTTGGCGTGACCTTGATGCGGGCATCAAGCGCGATGACACCTTCGCGGTCAGCCAAGAGCGGGTTCATATCAAGTTCGACAACTTCACCCAACTGCACCACCAGCTGCGACAGGCGCACCAGTGTCATGTATAGCTCTTCAAGGTTCACTGCGGGCACATCGCGATAGCCCTGAAGCAGTTTGTGAATACGTGTGCCTTCCACAAGCTCGCGGGCAAGCTTCATGTTAAGTGGCGGCAATGCCATGGCACGGTCACGAACAACTTCGACCTCAACACCGCCATGACCAAACAGAATGACCGGCCCGAATATCGGGTCGGTGGTCATGCCAACGATCAGTTCACGTGCACCAGACCGTTTGACCATTTCCTGAACGGTAAAGCCACGCAGACGTGCTTCCGGGAACTTTTCGCGAATGACGCGTTCCATTTTTTCCGCAGCAGCCCGAACTTCCTCCCCGTTTTCAAGGTTCAGGATAACGCCACCAACATCGGATTTGTGGCTGATGTCGTCAGACAGGATTTTCAGTGCGACCGGACGACCAATCTCTTCAGCCTTGCTAACAGCGTCCTGCACATCACGTGCTGCATAGGTTTTGACGGTGTTAATGCCAAAGCATTCCAGAACCGACTTCGCTTCGGGTTCCGTCAGCATGTTACGTCCCGCATGGATTGCCGCATGAATGATGCTGCGCGCCTTGTCTATATCGGGCGTAAAATCATGTGGCACGGATGGCGGGGTTTCCATCAGAAGGTCTTGCAGCTTGCGGAAGTTCACCATGTGCTGGAAGGCGGCAACCGCATTTTCGGGTGTGCGATAGGTCGGAATTCCGGCCGCGTAGAACATGTTGCGCGCCTCGGCCACGGTGGCCTCGCCAACCCAGTTGGTCAGTATGTTCTTCTTGCTGCCCTTGATTGTGTCGATCACACCTTGTGCGACCTCCACCGGGTCGGTAATTGCTGTCGGCGCATGCATCACAAGCAAGCTGTCGATATTCTTGTCCTTGAGGACCGCATCAATGGTCTTTGCATAACGCTCACCGGGCGCATCACCGATGATATCAACCGGGTTGGCATGCGACCAGGTCGGCGGCAGAATTTCGTCGAGTGCAGAAATGGTTTCGTCTTCAAGATGTGCCAGTTGGCCATGACGTTCGATCAGGGCATCAACCGCTAAAACACCAATCCCGCCACCATTGGTGACGATGCCAAGTTTGTCGCCACGGAAAGGGCGCATGCGTGAAAGGGTCTCAGCTGCAGAAAACATCTCGCTGACCGTATACACACGCAATACACCGGCCCGTTTGATGGCCGCATCAAAGACATCATCAGCGCCAGCAAGAGCGCCGGTGTGGGAGGCTGCCGCAGCCGCACCTTCGGCAAAGCGGCCAGATTTGATGCACAAGATCGGCTTGTTGCGTGATGCCGCACGGGCCGCAGAGATAAAGCTTCGGCGTTCATGGATGGACTCGATATAAAGCATGATCGCGCGGGTGTCAGGATCAGACCCCAGATAGTCGATCACATCGCCGAAATCGACGTCATCGCATTCGCCCAAAGAGATAAAGTGGGAAAACCCGATTCCGCGAGCCGCAGCCCAATCCAGAACAGCTGTGCACAGGGCCCCGGATTGAGAGACAAAGGCGATCTTGCCGCTGCCAATACTTTGATGGCTGAAGCTGGCATTAAGGCCAATGCCCGGCACCATCAGGCCAAGGCAATTTGGACCAAGAAGACGCATCTTCCTGGAGGCCGCGATATCAAGCATCGCCTGTTTGACTGTGCGGTTATCATCATATTGCTCCGCAGTCAGGCCCGCAGTCAGCACTATCGCGGCGAGACAGCCCTTTTCCGCAAGGCATTCCATGACCGGCACAACACCCTTTGGCGGGACGCATATCACCGCAAGTTCCGGAACCACTGGAAGACTGTCGACGTCCGGATAGGCCAGCACACCGCCAATCGACTGGCTGCGCGGGTTAACTGGCATGATTGGCCCGTCAAAGCCACCGGCCAGCAGGTTTTTCATCAGAACACTGCCAACAGAGTGCGGGCGGTTTGACGCGCCGATCACGGCGACCGATTTGGGTTTGAACAGATGATCGAGGTTAATTGTACTCATCGCCAAATTGCGCCTTGTCCTGTGGGGCAGGCCGGGTTTTGGCCTGTTTGCCCTTTATGGTGATGCGCATGCCAGTTTGTCAGCACGCGATCCATGATGCGGTGCGGTATTTTAGAGGCGTAACAATTATATTGATTTGCTGTGTATCAATAAAGCACTGCCGGTACGAAGTTTTTGTGGCAGTGCGTGGCCATTTGAGGTCAGGCCGGTAAGCAGCAGACACGCAGGGTGTTAATGAACATGCCCATGATGGCCATCGTCATCAAATCGTTCGGATTCTTCAAGCCAGGTTTCGACTTCTTCTTGCGAAGACATCGCAAGGGCGATTTCAAGGTCACTTTGCACATGGGCCAGGCTGTCAAACATCGGGCACCAGCCGAAGGCCTGTATGCGGGGGTCAGTATTGGACGAGATTGTAAACAGATCCCCGTCAATCGGGTGCACCATTCCATGAATGATTCCGCCATCGCTAGTTATCAGCCAACCACGGGTCGATCCGGAAAGGGTTGCTAGCTCAACTTCACGAAGCTCGATTTTGACGGTTTTCATCACTTGAGTATCCAGCGGTTGTAAGGGCTAAAAGCAAAAGGGACCGAACAAATTGTTCGGTCCCTTTTTAATTGGCTCCGGCAGCAGGACTCGAACCTGCGACCCAATGATTAACAGTCATTTGCTCTACCAACTGAGCTATGCCGGATCAGGCTTTGCGCGTCTCTCGAAGCGCGTGGCAGGTGTATAATCAAACAGTCCGAGGCCCGCAAGACCTTTTTTGAGAAAATCTGGCCAAAATCGTGTCTTTTTTCAATGCGATTGGATCACATGGCGAGGAGGGCAAAAGGAGGTTGAAATACGCATGGCGTTATACGCGCCTGTCGCCATTTCGAATGCTTGATCAAACAGATGAAACTGGCCCGCAAAAGCAAAAACCCCCGGAACTAGGTTCCAGGGGTTTATGGCTCCGGCAGCAGGACTCGAACCTGCGACCCAATGATTAACAGTCATTTGCTCTACCAACTGAGCTATGCCGGACCAGTGGAGGCGCGAGCCGGAATCGAACCGGCGTGCAAGGATTTGCAGTCCTCTGCGTAACCACTCCGCCATCGCGCCTTCGCGTTGGCTGGAGCGGTGTATAGCCCCAACAAACATAACCCGTCAAGCACCCAATTTACATTTTTCTGAAGGCTTGCCGAATAGTCCCGTGAAAAAGAAAAACCACCCGAAAAAACTTCTCGGGTGGTTGTGAGGGCTTATAGGAATGTCATTCCACAGTTGGCCTTGGGACTAACCTTTGGCTTTGCCAAATCGTCTTTCAAGCCACGGTTTCAGTTGTTCCTCGCGGATCTTGCTTGGTGCGAAATCGAGGTTTGCGATCGTATCAAGGGCGTTTTCGACCTCAAACGGGATCGTGGTGTTCGGGCCATCGATGGTGATTTCGCCTTTTGTCCCTTCCTTGATCGCCTCAGCAAGCGAGACCTTTACGCCACCCGTCGATATGTCGATGGTCTGACCACGGATTGACTTCCCCTTGACCTTAACCGTAACGGCCAGTTGAGCTTCGTGCCGAGGATCCTTGCGGCGATTTACCTCAGGTGTGGCAGTACGAACGATTCGAACAAGGCTGTTGCGAAGTTCAGCGATGCTCACATCTACTTCTTCGGCGATTTTATTCATGTCAGCCGCTCGCGTGAGGTTGTCCTGCGCCTCGGAGGCAACATGCCCGATCTTTTCGGTCACTTCATTTGACGCTTCCGCCGTCTGAACCACGTTACGAGCGATTTCCTGGGTTGCGTCGTCTTGCTGGCGAACATTGACCGCAACGTTGGAGGCGACTTCGTCAACGCGACGGATGCTTGACGTCATCTGCTGAACGGTGGCGACAACAGAACCCGTAACATTCTGGATTTCTCCAAGCTGGCGGGTGATTTCCTCAGTGGACTTAGCGGTTTGATTGGCAAGGTTTTTAACTTCCTGGGCGACAACCGCGAAACCTTTGCCAGCATCGCCAGCGCGGGCGGCCTCAATGGTCGCATTCAAGGCAAGAAGGTTGGTTTGAGCTGCAATATCACCGATCAGTTCTGCAACCTCGCCAATACGATCAACGCTGTCCTTCAATGATTTGACTGTGTTTTCTGCACTTTCACCGGCACGATTGGCTTCTGCTGTCAGGCTGGTTGCTTCTTCAATTTGCCGCGTAATCTCACGGATCGACGCAGCCAGTTCTTCAGATGCGCCAGAGACGGTTTCTGCATTTGCCAAGGCTTCGTGTGCAGCAGCGGCAACACTCTCGGAGTTCTCGGAAACACGCTCTGAAGAGCCTGCCATATCAACAGCAGCAGCGTTCAAACGACCTGTTTGATCAATGATTGCCTGAACGACTTTCTGCAGTTCTTGCTCGACGGTCTCGGCAAGCCCACGCAGCGCGCCAACGCGTTGCTGGTTGGACCTGGATTCATTTTCTTCGCGTTCGAGTTTGGCATAGCAAAGTTTGGCGTGCAAAGCGCGCAATTGCTGTATCGCCGGTTTGAAATCGGAAACAGATGGTAATTCGATCACATAGCCCGAATCATTGGTTTCGATGGCATCGAAATGATTTTCCATCTGCGCAAGTGGACGTCTGAGCTTCTTGATCAACCATCCACCGTAAATCACTGTCGAGATGATGGCGAGTGCGATGAGGACGAGTTCAATAATCAGGGTCTGAACGAAATCCGCGCGCGCCTTTTCTACACGTTCGCCGGCGATCAGGTTTTGAAGAACAGACAGATTGCCGATCAGTTCAGTCAGCGGATCAATTTTCTGATAAAGCTCTTCCTTGACGAGAGCATCAAGGGCCGCGCTGTCTTCAGCGACAAAAATCTGTCGAAGGCGGTCGACCAGTTCATCAGCGACGGGCAGCATGCCGCGGACTTCCTGAACGATTGGCGTTTCCCGACGGCCTAATTCACGATTGAGATAAAGCTCAAGGTTCGCCTTGATGCGTGTCTTCGCGAGATCAATACTTTCAATGCCTTCCTGCCACGAGAAGTTGCCATTGCGAACCTTGTGAGAGGCATCAACAACGAAAACAGCGTAATCATCCGATATCTGTTTGAGCAGGTTCAGTGGTTTTACGCGATTTTCATAGAGGTTTATCAACGACTTCTCAGTGTTGTATTGGCCCCACAGGCCATATCCACCGATCAGCATCATCAGAATGACCATGGTGCCAAACGCGACGGTCAGGCTTCCTTTGATACTGGAAAGGAAGTTGCCCAATTTCGCCTTGGTGCTGGTATCTACAATCTCACCATATTCAAGGCCGACATTTTTTGCCTCACCCTTGCGCAAGTCCGCATAAATGCTTTCGGCACGCTTTTTTTCCGTGTCCGTCGGTTTGGTCCGGATCGATACATAGCCTGTGACCTCACCCTTTTCCAAGGTTGGGGTTACAGTTGCGCGAACCCAATAATGGTCACCATTTTTGGTGCGGTTCTTGACCAGACCTTGCCAGGGAAGTCCGGCTTTGATCGTTTCCCAAAGGTTTGCAAAGGCCTCTTTGGGCATGTCGCTGTGGCGCACAACATTGTGCGGCGATCCGATCAGTTCGTCGTCTGTAAAGCCGCTAATATCCACAAAGGATTTGTTGGCGAACTTGATGCGTCCACCCGTATCTGTTCCCGAGACGAGAATATCATCGTCATTCATCAGGACTTCGCGATTGGTTACAGGACCATTATCACGCATTATTTTCCCCTAAATCTCTTGCCGAGACAATTTACTAAGTCACCCGAAGCGCGACAGCAGAACCCGCTAGGCAAAGCGAAATCGTTCGCCGTTATGGTGTGTGCAAGGCGTGCCTAAGATTATGCTTTGGTTTATGTTTAGGCAGCCGTCGACCGTTTCAAGTGACGGTTGTGTAATTTTTGTCGTGTTTTCTCGGACGCGTTGTTGTGTAACGACCTGAAAACGCAAAAACATATTTCATATGAGCAAGAAGTAGTCGGCATCGCACAGAGCTATGTTCCTGCCATGTCCAGATGCTCAGTTGCCTTATGAAAAGGAGCATTGCGCGGATATGAGCGTGTAAAGGTCAATCTTTTAGTGCCCTCAATGTGTTAAAATCGAAGCCACACATTGATCCGATGTTGTCAGTTGCTTATGTGCTGACTATAAACAGGGCAATTGCCGCAGCCGTCTTTGGGGACAAAAAGAGGACTGTGGTCTGTTTCTCGCGAGAATTTTCAGGTCAGATAAACATGGATTACCAAGTCGCGCGCCACAACATGGTGGAAAATCAGGTTCGGACCAACAAGGTTACCGATCCGCTGGTCATCGAAGCGATGGAAGGGGTTCCGCGCGAACTGTTCCTGCCAGAAGGCAAGCGCGGTGTCGCATATATCGATGAGGACATTGCCGTCGGTGGCGGACGTTTTGCCATGGAGCCGATGGTCATCGCACGCCTTATGCAAAGCGCACAAATTGCTGAAACGGACGTTGCGCTGGTTATTGGGGCTGGTTACGGCTATTCCAGTGCACTGATTTCACGCGTTGCTGAAACTGTCGTTTCCGTCGAAAGCGACAAGGAAATGGCCGCGGCAGCCGAGGCAACCTTCCAGGCGGAAAACTATGACAACGTTATTGTTGTCGAAGGTGACATGGCCACCGGTTATGCCAAACAGGCACCCTATAACGTGATTATCTTTGACGGTGCGGTCGCCGATGTTCCTGCGACAATCCTTGATCAGGTTTCCGACGGCGGTCGTTTGCTGGCTGTCGTGCGTGAGCCCGGCAAGGTGGGTGTCGCACGCCTTTATGAACGTGAAAATGGCGTGATTGGTCATCGCGATCTGTTTGATGCGAATATCCCATACCTTCCTGGGTTCGAGCCGGCAGAACGCTTTGTCTTCTGATTCTGTGTTTCGACCGGATCGAGTCCGGTTTGGGGTTTGATGGTGCGAGACATCAGTTGTACTGAACTTTCGGCAAGGCTAAATAGCAATCAGCCTATTGCCTTGCTTGATGTTCGGGAAGACTGGGAACTTGAAATCTGCTCTATCAGTCAGGCGCTGCATGTTCCACTTTCCGAGCTTTCGAGCAGGGTGGGTGAACTGGCGCCTGATGTGCCTTTGGCAATCATCTGTCATCATGGCGTTCGCAGTCGTCATGCTGGCCGGTTCCTTGAGGACCATGGATTTAAAGAGGTTTTTAATGTTCGCGGCGGTATAGATGCATGGGCGCTTGAAATTGAGCGTGATATGAGCCGCTACGATTGAAAACGGCAATGACGGAGAAAACGGGGCACATTACTTTTTTTTGATGCAAATGCCTCTTTTCTTGGAAAATTTTCTTTCCGTCGTTACCATACGTGAAACTGCGCCGGGGTCGGGACTTGGTGTAGGATTTTACAAGGGTAGATAAATGATCAAACGGTTCTTGCTGACCTGCAGTATTCTGGCCACCGGAGGTGTTCTTGCCAACGGTGCCTCTGCAGAAAGCCTGGAAGAAGCTCTTATCAAGGCATATCAGAGCAACCCGACACTCGAAGCCGGTCGTGCCGCTTTGCGCTCGACTGACGAAGAAATTTCATCGGCGCTGTCAAACTGGCGTCCAAGCGTAAGCCTTTCGGGCAGCGCAGGTGTTCGCGACTACGAGACCGAGGTCAATAGCACCAACACCGACAACAGCCTGACACCTTATACTGTTGGTCTTGATGTTACACAGCCGCTTTATCGTGGCGGGCGCACGACAGCAGAAACCGAACGCGCGGAAGCCCGTATCAAGGCAGGGCGCGCTTCGCTGCGCTCGACCGAGCAGGATGTGATGCTTCAAGTCGCAACGGTTTACTTCAATGTTCTGCGGGATACGGCTGTTGTCGAGCTTAATCAGAATAACGTCCGCGTTCTGGAACGTCAGCTGGAAGCCACCCGTGATCGGTTTGAAGTCGGCGAGGTAACGCGCACGGACGTTTCCCAGGCTGAAGCGCGCCTTGCGGGCGCAAAAGCTAATTTGATTTCAGCACAGGGCGCCTTGGCCAATACCCGCGCACAGTACGAGCGCCTTGTGGGAAATCCGCCAAGCAACCTTGAAATTCCCAATCCGCTTGCCGGGTTGCCGACCAGCATTTCCGATGTCCTGGCGATCGCGCAGGACCAGCACCCTGAAGTTCTTCAGGCGGTCTATACCGAACAAGCAGCGCAGTCTGATATCCAACTGAGCGAAGGTTCGCTGTACCCGGAAGTCACCCTGGCAGCTGGTGTTGAGCGGGCGCATGAAGCCTCGACCGAGGATTTTACGGCCGATAGCGCAGATATCATCGCATCGGTTTCCATTCCGCTTTATCAGCAAGGTGCCGTTTTCTCGGACGTGCGTTCGGCAAAACAGACTGCTGGACAGGCGCGGATACAGATCGATGAAGCGCGCCGTTCGGTGATCGAAAATGCGACCAGTGCATGGGAAACGCTTGTTACAGCACGTGCAAGTATCGAATCGCAACAAGCGCAGGTTTCATCGGCGGAAGTCGCCCTTGATGGCGTTCAACGAGAAGCATCTGTAGGTTCACGTACAGTTCTTGACGTTCTTGATCAGGAACAGGAACTATTGCAGGCCCGTGTGGATCTTGTCGGTTCACGTCGTGACGCTGCAGTTGCGGAATTTCAGGTAAAGGCCGCCATGGGGGCGCTTAATGCGCAGGTCCTTGGTCTGCCGGTCGAAATTTATGACACTGAGTCCAACTATAAAAAGGTCAAGGACCAGTGGTGGGGAACGGATTGATTTGTTGATGGTCGGGGCAGGGTGAATCACCCTGCCTTCGGACTTGGGTCGGATCGGTCTGGTTAAATGACACTAGTGCGGAAGTTTAATTATGAGTGACGGGCAACAAGAACCTTCCATGGAGGATATCCTCCAGTCGATCCGCAAGATTCTTGCTGATGAAGGGGATGAAGAAAAACAGGAAGCTGCTCCTGAACCCGAACCGACGCCGGAACCCGAGCCAGAACCTGAGCCCGAGCCGGAACCAGAACCTGAGCCCGAGCCAGAAGAAGAAATCGACGAACTCGTTCTTGATGAAGAGCCAGAAGAGCTTGAATTCGACGACGAGCCAGAGGAACTGGAACTCGATGAACCGGAAGAAGAGGAAGACCTCGAACTCGACGATATGCTCGATTTCGATGAAACCCCTTTGGATGAGGAATTTGAAGAGCCGGAACCCGAGCCAGAGCCCGAACCGGCAATGCCAGCCCTTTATGACGACGAGGATGATGACGAGCCGCTGATTTCCAATATGACGGAATCAACAGCGACCGGAACCATCTCGGAATTGGCGCAAGCTGTTGCAAAGAAACGCGCTGTGGCCCTTGGCGTCAATGCCGGGCATGCCACCCTAGAGGATCTGGTGCGTGACATGCTTCGTCCGTTGCTTAAGGAATGGCTTGACGAAAACCTTCCCTATATGATCGAACGCCTTGTGAAAAAGGAAATCGAGCGGATCGTGAACCGCGCCGAAGACCTGTAGGCGAGCCGATTTTAACATTCGAGCGGCGCGCCAACGGTGCGCCGCTTTTTCTTTGTATAACTGATGAAACCCGCAGCGGATCAAAAGACCATGTTGGAGAAGACCTACAACCCGGCCGATGTTGAAGGCAGACTTTACGATAAATGGGAAAAAGCAGGGGCCTTTGCCTGCGATGTGAGCTCAAGCGCCGATCCCTATGTCATCATGATGCCGCCGCCCAACGTGACCGGCAGCCTCCACATGGGGCACGCACTGACCTTTACGCTTCAGGATATCCTGATCCGGTACAACCGGATGCAGGGTAAAGATACCCTTTGGCAGCCAGGTACTGACCACGCCGGGATTGCAACCCAGATGGTGGTTGAGCGCCAGCTTGGCGAACAGAATGTCACGCGTCATGATCTTGGTCGTGAAAAGTTCGTCGAGAAGGTCTGGGAGTGGAAAGAAAAATCCGGTGGGACCATCACCAATCAGCTGCGTCGTCTGGGCGCGTCACCGGATTGGCCGCGTGAACGCTTCACCATGGATGATGGCCTGTCGGCCGCTGTGCGCAAGGTGTTCGTCAAGCTGCACAAAGATGGTCTGATTTACCGTGACAAGCGTCTGGTCAACTGGGACCCGAAACTATTGACGGCGATTTCCGACCTTGAAGTCGTTCAGAAAGAGGTCAAAGGCCACTATTGGCACTTCAAATATCCGATTGAGGGGCGCGACGGCGAATTTGTAACGGTTGCGACCACGCGTCCGGAAACGATGCTGGGCGATACGGGTATTGCCGTGCATCCGGACGACAAACGTTACAAGGATCTGGTTGGTAAATATTGCATCCTGCCGATTGTCGGGCGTCGTATCAAAATCGTTGCAGACGAATATGCTGATCCGGAAAAAGGTTCTGGCGCTGTTAAAATTACGCCAGCCCATGATTTCAATGACTTTGAGGTCGGCAAACGCGCCGGACTTGAAAAAATCAACATCATGGATGACCACGCGTGCATCAATGACGAAGCGCCCGAGGAATACCGCGGTCTGGATCGCTTTGAAGCCCGCAAACAGATTGTCGCCAAGATGGATGAACTAGGTCTGCTTGAGAAGATCGAAGATACCGTCCATATGGTCCCCTATGGCGACCGTTCCAACGTCGTGATCGAGCCGTATCTGACCGATCAGTGGTTTGTAAATGCCAAGGTTCTTGCGAAGCCGGCAACCGAAGCGGTTGAAGACGGCCGCATTCGCTTTGTGCCAAAGAACTGGGAAAATACCTATTTTGAGTGGATGCGTAACATCCAGCCATGGTGTATTTCGCGTCAGCTGTGGTGGGGGCATCGTATCCCCGCATGGTTCGGCCCGGACGGCGAGTTTTTTGTCGAAGAGACCGAAGAGGAAGCCAAGGCAGCTGCCAAGGCCCATTACGGCAAGGATGTCGAACTGACGCAGGAAACCGACGTTCTTGACACCTGGTTCTCGTCTGGCCTGTGGCCGTATTCAACGCTGGGATGGCCGGAAAAGACGCCTGAGCTTGCCAAATATTATCCGGGCGATGTTCTGGTTACCGGCTTTGACATCATCTTCTTCTGGGTTGCCCGGATGATCATGATGAGCATGTATTTCATGGACGGCAAAGTACCGTTCCGTGATGTGTATATTCATGCACTTGTTCGCGACGAGCACGGCCAGAAGATGTCCAAGTCCAAGGGCAACGTGATCGATCCGCTTGAAATCATTGATGAATACGGTTGTGACGCCCTGCGTTTCACCCTGACAGCCCTTGCGGCACAGGGACGCGACATCAAGCTTGCCGCTTCACGTGTTGAAGGTTACCGAAACTTCGCAACGAAGCTTTGGAATGCTGCGCGCTTTGCCGAGATGAACGAATGCAAGCCGGTTGAGGGCTTTGACCCAAGCGAAGTGAAATCGGTCCTTGGGCGCTGGATCGTTGGTAAAACGGTTGAAGCTGCGAAGTCGGTCGGCACCGGTATTGAGACCTATCGTTTCAACGATGCGGCCAGCAGTGCCTATCAGTTCGTCTGGGGTTCTTTCTGCGACTGGTATTTGGAGCTGGCCAAACCGGTTCTGATGGGCAATGACGAAGAAGCCAAGGCTGAAATCAGGGCCGTCACCGCGTGGGTTCTTGATCAGATCCTTCTGATCTTGCACCCGATCATGCCATTTATCACCGAGGAACTTTGGGACAAGACGGCAGATAGTCGTGCCAAAATGCTGATTGCCGAAGGTTATCCGTCATTTGACGACGCCCTGATTGATCGTGAGGCAGAAGCCGAAGTTGATCTTGCCATCCGCCTGATCGGGAATATCCGTGGCGTGCGTTCGGAAATGAATGTTCCGCCGGCGGCCGAAGTTCCAATTTATCTGGTGGATGCATCTGACGCGATGAAGGCCGCTGTTTCCGCACAGGAAGCCCAGGTGAAACGCCTTGCACGCGTGGCTGAGATTGCCTTCAAAGGGCAGGGTGATGTCGAAGCAATTGCCAAGGGCGCGATCCAGACTGTGGTTGACGGGGTGACGGTCTTCGTGTCTGTCGCCGATTTCATCGATGTGGCCGCCGAAAAAGCGCGTCTTGAAAAGGAAATTCAGGACAAGACGAAATACATCAAAGCTCAGGAAGGCAAACTGTCGAACGAGAAGTTTGTTAGCCGCGCGCCTGAACATATCGTGAGTGCGGAGAAAGCCAAACTTGAAGAGGCCAAGGACACGTTGGCCAAACTCAATGATGCTTTCGCACGTATCGCCTCGATGTGATCGGAAGTTCGATCTGAAATGACAAAAGGCCAACCTTGATGGGTTGGCCTTTTCTTTTGTTCGGTTCGAAAATCAACTTTGATTGATAAAAACCCTTCGTCAGATTGCAAAAGAATCGCTTAATTTTGCATTCCTTGTTACAGACTTGGCTGTGATCCGCACTTCGCGGCGGTTTTGATCCCTTTTCCCGCAAGATTGCCCCTGTTGAATGCTGATAGAAGAATGTCCCTATATCGAGCCGGTCGATGCCTACGGCGCGTTTTCGGTCTTTGCCGATAGCCACTTTCTTGATTCCGGAGACCGCGACCGGTTTTCCTACATTGTGGTGTCGCCATTACACAAGCTAACGGCAAAGAACGGGCAGGTGGTACTTGATGGTTTTGACGTACCCGGCGATCCGTTTGATGTGCTTGATGATCTTCTGGGACGATATCCAGTTCAGACCGAGGAGGGGCTTCCACCATTTCAGGGTGGGGCTGTTGGCTATTTTGGATATGAACTGGCGCACCAGACCGAAGTCCTGCCCAAAGCAGCGAATGACTGGCTTTCAATGCCGGATATGGCGGTTGGCATCTATGATCTGGTGATTGCGTTTGACCAGCATGATCGACGCATGTGGTTGATTTCTAGTGGTATTCCCGAAACGCCCGGGCCGAAACGTGATCAACGCGCCAAGGATCGTATGAGCTTGGTTCGCAAGTACCTGAAACTTGCCAAACCGTTGATCGATACGCCCGCAGTTCCGCACGCGCCGATCATCTCGAACTGGCAATCAAACTTTGATCGCAAGGCATATGAGGCAGCTGTACAAAGCGTCATTGACTACATTTTTGCGGGCGATATTTTTCAGGCAAACCTATCTCAAAGTTTCCGGGCAGAGTATCCAACCGATGCAATACCGATGCGCTTTGACCTGTATCGACGCCTGCGTGACATCAGCTCCGCACCTTTTGGCGCGTTCCTGAACTTTGGCGATGTCGCGGTACTTTCCAATTCACCTGAAAGGTTTCTGAAAGTCACCAACGGACAGATCGAAACCAAACCGATCAAGGGAACCCGGCCGCGCGGAGAGACCCCGTTGAGTGACGCGGAATTGGCACAGGAATTAATGCTTTCTGCAAAAGATCGCGCAGAAAACGTTATGATTGTTGATCTTTTGCGAAACGACCTGTCAAAAGTGAGTAAACCTCATACTGTGAAGACACCTGCGCTTTGTACACTTGAAAGCTATGCTAACGTGCATCACCTGGTGTCGACCGTGACGGGTGAACTCAAAGAAGGCAAGACTGCCATTGATGCGTTGCGGGCCTGTTTTCCGGGTGGGTCTATTACTGGTGCTCCGAAAATTCGTGCGATGGAAATCATTACGGAACTCGAAGGCACGACGCGCGGCGCCTATTGTGGTGCGATTGGGTATGTCGGGTTTGATGGCACCATGGACACCAATATTGCCATCAGAACACTCAGCGTGAATGGTGGTAGACTGGCATTTAACGTGGGCGGCGGAATTGTTGCCGATAGTGACCCGGCATTGGAATACGAAGAAACACTGGTCAAGGCCGCGAAGATGTTCGAACTGTTCGGCATTGATGCAAAGGATCTGAAATGATCCTGCTGATTGATAACTATGATTCCTTTGTTTTTAATCTTGCTCGTTACCTCGAAGAACTGGGTCATGCGGTCAAAGTTGTTCGAAATGACGATATTACCGCGGATGATGTTCGTCGCATGATGCCTGAGGCAATTGTATTCTCACCCGGACCATGCGGGCCGGATGAAGCAGGCAACAGTCTTGAACTTATCAGCACCCTTAAGAACGACTACCCGATGTTGGGGGTATGTCTTGGTCATCAATCGATCGCGCAGGCCTTTGGCGGAACCGTAAAACGGGCAAAGCGCCCTGTGCATGGCATGACATCATACATAAAACACACCGGGACTGGTTTGTTCGCCGGATTAAACAATCCTTTGCAAGTAACGCGCTACCATTCGTTAATTGTTGATTTGCCAAATGATGGCAGTTTGATTGAGACAGCAACGGGACCAGACGGGGAGGTCATGGCATTTGCCCATGCAACCCTGCCACTTTATGGCGTTCAGTTTCATCCCGAGGCTGTCCTGACGGAGCAGGGCCACATGCTTTTGGCCAACTTTCTGAAATGCGCTTCCGGGAAGGGAGCCGATAACGACTAAAAGGGATCGGGCTATGCAGGTTTGGATGAATGGCAGTTTTTGCGATCTTGATGAAGCGTCGATTCCGGTAACGGACCGGGGCTTTCTTCTTGGTGACGGTTTTTTCGAAACCATGCGCGCCCACGAAGGAAAGATTGCCTGGCTTGACGCTCATATGGGGCGGCTTGATCATCACGCAGAGCTGATCGAGTTTCCGCTTGATCTTTTGCCAGAGACCGAAGAAGTCGAAAGCGTTGTCCAAGCCTTGTTTGAGCAAGTTCACCGCAAGGACGCAGTTGTTCGTATGACAGTTTCTCGTGGTCCGGGAGAGCGTGGCATTTTGCCGCCAGATTCACCAGACCCGACCATCCTGATCACAGCTGCACCGTTCGACCCGGTCGATCCCAATGTTGGCCTTGTCGTCGCAACGTCGGAAAAAGTGCGCCGGAACGCGCATTCGGTGGCGGGTAGCATCAAAAGCACCAACTACCTTGATAACATCGCCGCCAAACAGGAAGTCCGGAAATACGGTGCAGATGATGCCATTATCCTGTCGGCAGACGGCCACGTGGCTGAGACAAGTGTTGCCAACCTGTTTGGTATCGCTGGTGACAGCCTGTGGACGCCGGATGAAGATACCGGGATTCTCTGTGGCCTTGCCCGGGATTATGTCCTGCAGTGGGCCGAGGAAGCCGAACTTGAAATCAGCACAGATCCCAAAACGCCCGAGGAATTGCGTGAGTTTGATGCGGTCTTTACCGCCAACGCGCTTCAGGGGCTGCGGGTTGTTGATCGTATTGATGGCTATGTTGTCGGCGTGCCAGCGAGTACCTTCTTCACCAAACTCGCTCTAAAGGTGGAGGAATCACTATGCAATGGTATAGTTGTTTAGGTTGAGTTAACCAAGTTTGTGGCATATGGTGTGACCGATTCACACAGGAATGCTCATGAACTCCCACTCGACCAAACCCGCGCTGACCATAAACCGATTTATCGAAAGCTTGCGCAAACACGCAGCTAACGGCAAGTCTCCTTCATTGGGCATCCTGAATATTCCGGCTGATCTTCGTCTTGGTACAGAAGATTATCAGGCGATCACGCGCGATGCTTTTCACAATCTGCCCGAAAACACCAAAGTCCACCGTCTTGAAAACGGGATGGTGGCGTTTGCACGCGCAGGTGCTTGGGACAGCGATGATCAGACCTTTGTCGAGCATATCCGTGAAATCCTGACGGACGTGATTGACAGGCAAGGGCTTGGCCATATTCCGGACAATCTCTGGAACCGTTTCGAATGGCCAAAAGACCAGGAAAAGCTTGGCGATTTGTTGGGGATTTCACTTGCAGAGCGGCCGGCCAGTGCAGCGGCAGAGCGTTTTGACATGGCCGAAATGCTCCGCGGTGCGATTACAACCGAAGCAGTATTTGATTCGTGCCGCAGACAGGCAATTGTCGGTTTTGAAGACAGTCGCCGCGAAATCCTTGGCCATGAAATCTATTGTTCACTGGATTACCTGCGCCAACATCATCTTGCCAGTTTTCTTCTGGAAGGACCGGGTGAGATCGAAATTCTGTCGCGGGTGCTTGATGAAAAGATCATGGAAGTCACAGCGTCCATAGCACCTGCAATCTTGCCCGATAAATTGCATTTGAATATGCAAATTCAGACAGTACATACCGACAAGTTCACCGATTTCATCGCCGAGCATGATGGAAGGCTGATTGAGAATATGGCGATTGAATTCTCGATGGAGAACGCGATTGCGAACTGGTGGGAATTCGAAGATGCCTGTGAGTTCTTGCACTCGCTGGGAATTCAGGTCGGTCTGGATCGAATAACATTACCTGCACTGGAGTTCCTGTCGCCACGCAAAGTGAATGTCGATTTCATCAAGGTGATCTGGGATCAAAACATTGTTGGGTCCCGTCGTGCAGAGGTCGCAGACAGGTTGCGCGAATTTGCCGAACTGTTTGCGGATCAAAGTCTTATCCTGACGCGGTGCGACAGTCGAACCGCCCTTAGAATGGGGCGTAGCCTGGGCGTCGATGTATTTGAAGGCAGTTATATTGACGCAATGCTTGGCAGCTATCTACATCGGGAATGCAAATCAAAGCGCCGTACTTCGGACAAAAGATGTGCGGTTTGCCAGTGGGCCCCGCGCGAGGCACGCAAAACCGGTTGTGATTTCCATTTCCGTGCGGGCAAAGTCCTTTCGGAAATTTAGCTGCCAACTTTTCAATGGTTTTAAGGTGTTTGACAACGCAGATGCGCTTTCATAAAGTGCGCCTGTCGATCAATTATGATCGGCGTTTGTCGTTGAAACACGGCGCTTATTCTCAGGGCAGGGTGCAAATCCCGACCGGCGGTAATCCAGTTTTCTGGGAAGCCCGCGAGCGCCCACAGGTCGAAAGACTTTTGGGGTCAGCAGATCCGGTGAGATTCCGGAGCCGACGGTAATAGTCCGGATGGGAGAGGATAAAGCGTGACGGTGATGACAGGAGCGCTTTTGCGTGACTGACGTGCCGTCTGACTGCGACCGCAATGTGGCAATTTGCCGCAGAGCGGGCCTTTCTTTGTTGCCCTGGTTCGTAAGCCCCATCCGTAGAGGACGGTTATGAATCAGAGTATTGAAAAACAATCCGATCTTTCGATCTTTGGCGATCCGCATGTGCGCATGGAACGTGCGCTTGATGATCTGCGCCAGGGTAAAGGTGTATTGGTTGTTGATGACGAAGATCGCGAAAATGAAGGCGATCTTATCTTTTCCGCAGAAAATCTGACCAATGAACAGATGGCAATGTTGATCCGCGATTGCAGTGGCATTGTCTGTCTGTGTTTGACCGACGAAAAGGCAACGGAACTTGAACTGCCTCCGATGGTCTCAGACAACACCTCAAGCATGGGGACCGGCTTTACCGTCACCATTGAAGCCAAGGTTGGCGTAACCACCGGGGTATCTGCCGCTGACCGTGTCACCACCGTTAAAACGGCCATAGCGGATGACACCAAACCAAGTGATCTGGCGCGTCCGGGTCATGTGTTCCCGCTGCGCGCCCGTCCAGGTGGGGTTCTGGAACGTCGTGGCCATACCGAAGGCACTGTTGATTTGATGCGTCTGGCTGGCTTTAAGCCCGCAGGTGTACTGTGTGAAGTCACCAACCCGGATGGCACCATGGCGCGACTGCCCGAATTGATCGAATATGCCAAATCCCACGATTTGGTCGTCATCAGCATTGAAGACATCGTTGCCTATCGCAGCGCGATGCAGCAGGCAGCTGAATAAGACCCGAAACGTACAACAAATAAAAAGGGCCGCACCCTGACTGGTGCGGCCCTTTGTTATATCAATGAACGCAACTGGTCAGTCGTCGATCATGCACCATACAGGTGTGTGATCAGATGCCTTTTCCTTACCACGAGGATCGCGGTCGATATCGGATGCGCTTAGTCTGTCTGCCGCGGCCGGGGTCAAAAGAAGATGGTCGATACGAAGGCCATTATCCTTGTTCCACGCACCTGCACGATAGTCCCACCAACTATATTGATGGCCTTTCGGGTTGAAGGTCCGGAATGCGTCGGTAAAGCCCATATTCATCATGGTGCGCAGACGCTTGCGTTCAACCGTTGTGCACAACACGGTTTCGCGCAGCTTCACCGGGTCATAGACATCCATGTCATCGGGCGCAATGTTGTAATCACCGCCCATGACGGCGGCCTCACCGCTGGCGCGAATTTTATCAAACCGGGTGATCAGACGGTCAAGGAAGTTCAGTTTGTAATCAAACTTCTTGTCGCCAACGGCAGTTCCCATCGGAACATAGATCGAGGCGACCCGAACCGGGTTGGGCGAGGAAATGGTCGCTTCGATATAGCGTGCCTGGTCATCGTCATCGTTACCGGGAAGACCGCGTTCGACATCGTCAATCGGGAACTTTGAAAGGATAGCGACACCGTTATAGGTTTTCTGACCATGCACCGCGATATTGTAGCCGAGATCCTCGATCTCCATTGCCGGGAATGCATCATCGACCGTTTTGGTTTCCTGCAAAAGAACCACATCCGGTTTCCCGTCCTGTAACCATTCAAGAATGTTTGGCAGGCGGGCCTTGATTGAGTTGACATTCCAGGTGGCGATTTTCATTCGGGCCTCGGTTTTTGGGGTATCTGGTCAAACAAAACGGGGTTCGCCATCAACGAACCCCGTTTCATAAATCGGTTTGTAGATCCGGATCAAATCGAGAAACTAGATCCGCAACCACAAGAGGACGTGGCATTCGGGTTGTTCACACGAAACGCCGAACCAACCAATTCACGCACGAAATCGATCTCTGCACCGCCCAGAAGGTCGAGCGATACTTCATCAATCACCATTTTCGCACCGTGGTTTTCGAAGATAAGATCTTCATCGGTGGTGTCTGAATCGAGCGAGAACTCATACTGGAACCCGCTGCAACCGCCGCCAGAGACTTGCAGGCGCAGCATCGTGTTCGCGGCACCTTCGGTTGCAATAAGTTCCTGAATGCGTTTCGCAGCACTTTCAGTCATTTGAACTTGCCGAGAAGAATCGGTCATTCAACACTCCTTGGTCTCCAGCCTGCCTGGGCAGGCATGTTTGCGTTCTGTGAACACATCATAGCATGGTCGGAACGCTGTATTTAAGTCTCTATTTAGCGCGCATGGCAGAAATGTCAAAACCTGTCAGGGGTCCTGACAAGGGTGACTTGCGTTTTAAGGTGAAATGGCTCAAAACAGGCGCCAGTCAATTGGCCTGTCCGGTCAGAACCAGAAATTATAAAGTTCCAAGTCATGAATGTTTTCAGCCTGTTGAAAAGCGACATCGAGAATCAGCTTCTCGCCCTTGAAAAAGATGGTGTTCTTCCTTCCGGAACTGACACGACACGTGTGACGGTCGAGCCGCCGCGCGATGCGTCGCACGGGGACGCTGCAACCAATGCGGCGATGTTGCTTTCAAAGGCTGCTGGAATGAAGCCGCGGGATCTGGCCGAGAAACTTGCAGAAAAGCTTCGTGGTCTTGATCATATCGAGAACGTCGAGATTGCTGGCCCCGGTTTCATCAACTTGCGCATGGCCGATCAGTTCTGGCTATCCCAGGTGAGCAAAGTGCTTGAAGTCGGCACGGGATACGGCAACAGCGATCTTGGCAAGGGTGAAAAGATCAACGTCGAGTATGTTTCAGCCAACCCGACCGGCCCGATGCATGTCGGTCATTGCCGTGGGGCCGTTGTGGGTGACGTTCTGGCCAATCTGCTTGGCAAGGCCGGTTATGCCGTGACCAAAGAATACTACACCAACGATGCCGGCGCGCAGGTTGATGTCTTGGCCCGGTCGCTTCATCTGCGCTATCGCGAGGCGCTTGGCGAAGATATTGGCGAAATCCCGCAAGGCCTTTATCCGGGTGACTATCTGGTTGCGCCGGGTAAGAAAATGGCCGAGCGCGATGGCAACAAATGGCAAAACGCGCCCGAAGAAGACTGGCTTGAGGAATTCCGTAATTTCGCGATTGTCGAAATGATGGCTTTGATCAAGGAAGACCTGCGTCTTCTTGGCGTTGCCCATGATGTCTTCACCTCTGAAGACGGACTGGTCAAGGCTGGAAAGGTTCAGTCAGCATTCGAGCATCTTGAGAAAAAGGGTGACATTTATGTCGGCGTGCTGGAGCCACCGAAAGGCAAGAAGCCCGATGACTGGGAGCCGCGCCCGCAAACGTTGTTCCGAGCGACCGAATTTGGCGATGATGTAGACCGTCCGCTGAAGAAATCGGATGGCAGCTGGACCTATTTTGCGTCCGACATCGCCTATCACTTTGATAAGTACGAGCGCGGTTTTAACCTGATGATCGACATCTTTGGTGCCGATCATGGCGGTTACGTCAAACGCATGAAGGCGGCCACCAAGGCGATTACGCACGGCGAGGGCGATCTTGATATCAAGCTTTGCCAGCTTGTCAGCCTGTTTGACAATGGCGAGCCGGTTAAAATGTCCAAGCGCGCAGGAACCTTTGTTACGCTGCGCGATGTGGTGGAGCGCGTTGGCAAAGACGTGGTGCGTTTCATCATGTTGACACGCAAGAACGACGCCGCCCTTGAGTTTGACTTCGCCAAGGTGACCGAACAGTCCAAGGACAACCCTGTCTTCTACGTTCAGTATGCCCATGCGCGCATCAACTCGGTCTTCCGGCAGGCGGCTGAAGCATTCCCGGGGCAGGACCTTTCGGAAAAAACACTGTCATCCGCAGATCTGTCGTTGCTAAGCACCGAAGAAGAGAAACTATTGGTTCGCCGCATGGCAGAATGGCCGCGTATCGTCGAACAGGCGGCAATCGCACACGAACCCCATCGCATTGCCTTTTTCCTGACAGAAATTGCCGCAGAATTCCATGCATTGTGGAATAAGGGACGTGACAACACCGCACTGCGCTTCATCGTTGCCGATGATCTGCCGGCGACTCTGGCACGTCTGGCGATGATCCGTGCGGTTGCGACGGTCATTGCATCCGGTCTTGAGGTGTTGGGCGTCACGCCCGTCGAGGAGATGTAAGATATGAGCGAAGAACACGGTTCCGACCTTCATGCAGAGCGCGCCGATCATTACGGATCAGAAAAGCCCGCTGGCAAAAGCATGATCAAAGGGCTTGCGACCGTGTTTCTTGGTCTTGTCGTTATCGGTGGTGCGCTGGGTGGGGCAGGTTACTGGTTTTACAATCAGGGGCAGCCAATTCAGGATGACGGCAATTTGCCGATCCTTTTGCCTGATCCATCACCGATCAAGATCCGCCCGGAAGATCCGGGTGGCATGGAGGTTCCGCATCGCGAAACGACTGTTTACGATCAGCTAAGCGATGTCGATCCGGACGCAAATGTGGTTTTGCAGGAATTGCCGGACATGCCACGCGCGCCAGAAGCTGTGCCGACCGCGAAGGCACAGGGGGATGATGAAACGACTGAAACAGTTGAAGAATCATCGATGGAAGAAACCGTCCAACAGGTGCAAGAGTCGCAAGGCCTAGCTGCTGATACAGTCGTTGAAGCACCGGAAATCGACGAGCCGGATCTGACCGACGCCGAAAAAGCGGTTGCAGCCGCCAAAAGCCGGACCAATGAAACCGCGGCCGCCGAACAGGTGGAAGCAGCCAAAGAAGAACCGGCGCCTGCCGAACAAGAAGTAGCAGACGCGGGGGCATTTCGTGTTCAACTTGCATCGGTACGTGAAGAAGCGGGTGCTGCGGCAGAGTGGAAGCGGTTATCGTCGAAAAACAAAGACTTGCTTGGCAACCTTGAAATGTTTGTGCAACGTATTGATATCGAAGGAAAAGGTGTCTTCTATCGGTTGCAGGCGGGCCCACTTGGCGATGCAGGTGCCGCCGAAAAGCTTTGTGCAGATCTGAAAGAACGCAGTGTGGGGTGCCTCATTGTCCGGCCTTGAAGTCAAAAAGCCACGTGCCTGTATTCTTGGGATTGCCGGGACGGAGCTTGGCAATTGGGAAAAAGGTTTTCTGCGCGAAGCTGATCCGTTTGGTTTCATTCTGTTTGCCCGTAACGTTAAAGATCATGACCAAGTACGTGCGCTAACCGATGCGCTGCGTGAAACGGTTGGCAACAGCAACGTTCCCATTCTGGTTGATCAGGAAGGCGGGCGTGTGATGCGGCTGAAGCCGCCGCACTGGCGCCATATTGCGCCTGCTGGCGCATTCGGGGATCTGTTTGATCGCAATCCAGATGATGCCCGCGAAGCGGCCTATACCAATACACGCCTGATGGCCATGGACCTGCGCGAAGCCGGGTTCAATACGACCTGTGCGCCGGTTCTTGATCTGCGCCTGCCAGGTATGAGTGACGTTATCGGGGACCGGTCGTATGGCGCCGAGGTCGGTAAGGTGGTCATGCTCGCCAGTGCCGTGGCGGCTGGCCTTCTGGATGGTGGCATTGCCCCGATCATCAAACATATTCCGGGTCATGGCCGGGCAACAGTCGACAGCCACAAGGATTTGCCAATTGTCAGCGTATCGCGCGATACGCTTTCCGAGTTTGATTTTGCGCCGTTTGCGCAGATGAAGGATGTGTTGGCTGCGATGTCGGCTCACCTGCTGTTTACGGCCATTGACGATCAGCGCCCCGGCACAGTATCGCCCAAGGTCATTGAAGACGTTATTCGCGGTGAAATCGGCTTTGAAAACCTTCTGATCAGTGATGATCTGTCGATGGAAGCCCTTGGTGGTTCAATCGCCAGCCGCACGCATGAGTGCCTGCGAGCCGGATGCGACATCGCACTTCATTGCAATGGCAAGCGCACCGAGATGGAAGAGGTTGTCTCCATGGCGCCGCTTCTGTCGGGCAGTTCTTTGCAACGCGCTCAGACCTTTACCAACCAGATCGCGACCTTTAAGGCCGATGTGCCGGACGGCACCCAGGTCGCCGATTGGCAGGTGCGTCTGGCGACACTTCTGGCACCGGTCTGGTCGGCAGGAGATGATCAGAAGTGAATGACACGATTGACCTGATCATCTCGGCAACGACGTGGATTATTCCGGTTCTGCTTGCCGTGACCTTGCACGAAGCTGCGCATGGTTTTGCCGCGAAATTGTTTGGCGATGACACCGCGCAACGGATGGGCCGACTGAGTTTGAACCCCATCCGGCACATTGACCCGGTCGGCACCGTCCTTATCCCGGGTTTGCTGTTGGTGACAGCAGCACCGTTTCTGTTTGGCTATGCGAAACCGGTACCAGTGGCATTTCATCGCCTGCATCCGCAACGTTTGGGAGTGATCGGCGTCGCGATTGCCGGTCCGGCGACAAACGTTGCACTTGCCGTTGCATCCATCCTGCTACTGGTTTGGCTGCCAAGCTTCTCTCCGGCGGTCAATGACTGGCTTTCCACCATGCTTAATCAGTCACTTTGGCTGAATTGCATCCTGGCGGTCTTCAATATGCTGCCAATTCCGCCGCTTGATGGTGGGCGGGTTTTGACAGCGATTTCACCAATGCCGGTTGCGCGGGTCTTGGCGCGTATGGAAAAAACCGGCATGATCATCTTGATCGGCTTGGTCTTTCTGCTGCCCTATGTGACAACGCAGCTTGGCATCGACCTGCCGGTATTCCAGTGGTTGGTTCTTGAACCGGCAAATGCACTGGTGAGGCTTCTGGCAGATATATTTGCCTGAACGCCGATATACGGGGGATGATCGGGGATAAATGGCAGACCAGTTCGAATTCGAAATTCCAGATGATGTGTTCGACAAGAAACCGGTCGACGATGGGCCGAGCCTTGCCGAACGCCTGATTCTTGATCTGGACGGTTTCGAGGGGCCATTGGATGTCCTGCTTGAACTGGCACGCGACCAAAAGGTCGACATCATCAAGATCTCCATCCTTGATCTTGCGGAACAATATCTCGAATTTATTAGCACGGCACAGGGTTTGCGCCTTGAACTTGCAGCCGACTATTTGGTGATGGCCGCTTGGCTTGCCTATCTGAAGTCCCGCCTGTTGCTGCCCAAGCAGGAAAATGACGAGGAAGAGCTCAGCGCCGAGGAAATGGCGGAACTTCTTGCTTTCCAGCTTAAGCGTCTTGAGGCAATGAAAGCGGCGGGCGACAAGCTTCTGGAACGGCCCAATTTGGGGCGTGATTTCTTTGGGCGCGGCGACCCGGAAGAAGTTCGTGTTACGACAGCATCAGTTTATGACGCGTCGCTGTATGATTTGCTGAAGGCCTATGCGCAGATCATGCTGACATCGGAAAGTAAAACGCTCGAGATTGAGGCGTTTGATCTTTACGCCATGGACGATGCCATTCAGCGTTTGCGCGATCTGTTTGGTCGGCGCGTCGTTCCAACATGGACAAAGCTGCTTGAATTCATGCCGCGTGGCTTGGGTACGCCACTCAAGGCCCGCTCGGCTTTGGCTGCGCACTTTGTCGCAAGTCTTGAGATGTGCCGAGACGGCGAATTGGAAATTTCACAAGAAGAAACCTTTGGGCCGATTCTGCTGCGATCTCCACAGACTGCGCGGGAAGGGGATTTACCGCGCAACTATGACTATGACGCAGACACGTTTAAGAAATAAGTTGGGCAGGGGCACTCAATGAACGAAGAAACGCAGCTTGAAATCGAAGGCGTCGAATCCGGACCGGAGATTGACTTTCAACATATTCGTATTGTTGAGGCTGTTTTGTTCGCCTCTGCCGAACCGGTCAGTGAACGGGTGATTGCGGCGCGCCTGCCGGAGGGCACTGATATCGGCGCAATCATGAATGCGATTGCCGAGACCTATGCACCACGTGGTGTAAACTTAAAGCAGATCGGCGATAAATGGGCATTCCGTACTGCTGTTGATCTGGCCGGGGACCTGCATATTGAGGTCGAGAAAGCCAAAAAACTCACCAGAGCAACCTTGGAAACCTTGGCGATCATTGCCTATCACGAACCGGTGACCCGATCCGAGATCGAAGAAATCCGTGGTGTAGCCCTTTCCAAGGGTACGCTCGACATCCTGCTTGAATCCAAATGGATCCGGCCACGCGGCCGCAAACGCGTTCCGGGGCGTCCGGTACTTTGGGCAACGACGGATAATTTCCTTGATCATTTTGGCCTTGAGAGCCGAGATGATCTTCCGGGGCTTGCCGACCTCAAAGCGGCTGGTTTGCTTGATAGTCGTCCGGGCATGGGCCGCTATGGCGCGAATTCCGATGACGAAGCATTGCCTGACCTGGTCGATGACGGCGAGGTGACCGATTCTGTGGTCGAAGAGGCACTTACCACCCGTAATCTCGACGATCTGGATGAAACGATCTACTCGGATAATCCAAATCTGCTCGACGCAGATGAAAAGAAGCCGGGCAGGGCAGTCGAGGAGGTTGAAACTGATCAGAGCGATGGGATGGGCGCGGAAAACGACCCGTTTGACGCGCAGGATCAGGAAACCAATTGATCCATCTTCTTGCATCGTGCGTTCAGGGACCTTAAGTTCCCCGAAAGATTTCGCAAATCATTTGCACCTGCAAGTGTTCGCTCCCTGTTGCAAGAAGAGTACCCGATGACCGACGGCTTGAAGATGTCGCATGTATCGCACCTGTTTGGTGAGAACCGCGTGTTGCGCGATATCAGTTTCGATGTAGCACCCGGCGAACTGGTGTGCCTTCTGGGACCGTCCGGATGCGGTAAGACCACTGCGCTTAGACTGGCCGCAGGTCTTGAAAAGCTGCAGGTCGGTGAAATTGCGGTCGACAACCACATCGTCGCGGAACCCGGTGGCTATGTAGAACCGGAAAAGCGGGGTGTCGGCATGGTGTTTCAGGACTATGCCTTGTTCCCCCATCTAAACGTCGCGAAAAATATCGGTTTTGGCCTGCGTCATTTCAGTGAAGCAGACCGGACGAATGCGATTGCAGCGGCGCTTGATCAGGTCGGCATGTCGGAATATCTGAATGCCTATCCCCACGAGCTTTCCGGTGGGCAACAACAGCGCATCGCCCTGGCACGTGCCTTGGCCCCGAAACCCCGGATCATGTTGCTTGATGAACCGTTTTCGGGACTTGATGTGGCGCGGCGCGCAGATTTGCGCGATACCACCTTGCATGTGCTCAAGGATGCCGGGATTGCGACCGTCATGGTGACCCATGACCCACAGGAAGCCATGTATATGGCGGACCGGATCATCATTATGAATGAAGGGCAGATCATGCAGGACGGTACCCCTGAAACGCTTTATTTCCGCCCTGAAAACCGCTTCGTGGCGTCATTCTTTGGCGAAGTGAACAGGTTTTCCGGAACTGTTGCGAATGGCAAGGTGGCGACGCCATTTGGGGCGATACATGCCGACGAGATTGAAAATGGCACCGATGTCGAAGTTTTGATTCGGCCAGAAGGTCTTCATATCGCCGAAGCACTGAACGGGCATGACGTTTTGGCCAACGTGGATGCTGTGCGCGTTCTTGGCGAAGTCAACCTGGTTCACCTGACACTCGAGGCGGGCGACCATATTCACGCACGGGTGCCACGGCGTCTTTCGCCGATTAATCAGCCCTCTGTCGCTATAACGCTTGATCCCGAGATGACCTTCGTGTTTCCTATGACTTGATGCGTTGCAGCGATCGGGGTTTTAGCGGCTCCGACGAGTGCAACGACGCAAGTTTAACAAGCATTTTGTCGTGCACGGTTATTAACCAACCGTCGCATTGCACAGTGGGGGGCTTTCTGCCATTATCCGGGCAAGTCGCCGGAAGGCAGAATGGATCTTTGGAGATTTAAGTTATGGGTATTGGCGTTTGGCAAATCGTTCTGATTCTTGCGATTGTCCTGATCATCTTTGGCGCTGGCAAATTGCCGAAAGTCATGGGCGACATGGGCAAAGGGATCAAGAGCTTCAAAGCGGGCATCAATGAAAAAGAAGAACAGGATGCGAGCGCTTCGGCCAAGACCATCGAAAACACGACCTCTGCATCGGTTTCTTCCGAGAGCAAGGATAATGAGAAGGATTCTGTGAAATCCTGATCGTCTGTCGGATTTCCTTCAGATAGGCGTGTCATATGTTTGATATCGGCTGGACCGAAATGGCTCTTGTGGCCGTCGTCGCACTCTTTGTCGTCGGCCCCAAAGAGCTACCGCATCTGCTGTATAAATTGGCGGGTTACTGGAAAAAAGTGCGCGGAATGGCGCGCGAGTTCCAAAGCGGAATTGATGACATCATCCGCGAGGCGGAGCTTGATGATCTGCGCAAGCAGGTCAACAGTTCGCACAGCAACCCGACCGACTTCCTCGAGAACAAAATCTCAAGCCCCAAAAGCGACGAGAAAAAGACCGAGGCAAAACCGACCGCAGACAAGCCCGCCGCAAAGGCGGATGTTCCTGCGAAACCGGCGAAGACCACGGCTGGAAAGTCCGCAGATGAGAGCAAGAAAAAAGATCAGCCGGAGAACCAGGCGTGAACATGCAATCGCATGACAGACAGATGCCGATCATGGAGCATCTGATCGAGCTGAGAAACCGTCTGACCTGGGCGGTTCTTGCACTGTTTATTACATTTGGTGTCTGCTACTACTTCGTCGAGGATATCTACGGCTTCCTCGTGCGACCGCTTGCCGACATCATGGGCCCGGATCGGCGCATGATCTATACGGCCTTGACCGAGGTGTTCTTCACCTACGTCAAGGTATCGTTCTTTGCGGCTTGCTTTGTGTCAGCACCGGTATTCCTTGGTCAATTCTGGGCGTTTGTTGCGCCGGGTCTGTATAAGAACGAACGTTCGGCTTTCATGCCGTTCCTGTTTGCGACCCCGGTGCTGTTCCTGATGGGCGGTGCACTGGTCTATTACCTGATCATGCCGCTGGCCTGGAAGTTCTTCCTGAGCTTCGAACAGGCGGGTGGCGCAGCCAATCTGGCGATCCAGCTCGAAGCCAAAGTGGGCGAATATTTGTCGCTGGTGATGAAGCTGATCTTTGCCTTTGGGCTTTGCTTCCAGTTGCCAGTTCTTCTGACCTTGATGGCGCGCGCCGGAATCGTGACCGCTGATGGCTTGGCGCGACGTCGCAAATACGCGATTGTGATTGCGTTTGGCTTTGCAGCGGTTCTGACACCGCCGGACCTGATTTCACAGATTGGTCTGGGGATCCCGATCATCATTCTTTACGAGATTTCGATCGTCATGGCGCGGGTTTCCGAGCGCAAGCGCGCAAAGGCCAACGCCGAGGATGACGAAGACGATGAAGATGAAGCGGAATCTGATGACGGTGAAGAAGCACAGGCGTCAACCGGCACAACAGTGGCAACAGCCCAGGAAAGTGTCGATGCGCAAGGTGAGGCGGCTGCATCCTATGATGATGGCCAGTCATCTCTGACCCGATCTTCTGATGATGATGGCGATGCACCGAAATTGTCCGGGCCGTCGAACAATGATGATGGCGAGGATGATTTCAACAACGCGCGTTGATTGAAAATGCTCGCTAAAACAGTCCGATTTGACGGGGTGGACCTTGTGTCCACCCCATCGTATAAAGCCACAAATAGATAGACTGACAGGGTGCCGTTAGATGCACGACATTAAATGGATTCGGGAAAATCCCGAGGCTTTTGACGCAGCAATGACTGCGCGCAAACAGGACGTTACCGCACAGCGTTTGATCGATATCGACGTAGAGCGGCGTAAACTGATGACCGAACATCAGGAAATGCTGGCCCGCCGCAAGGTGATTTCCGGTGAAATCGGAAAGCTGCGCAAGAACGGTGAAAACGCCGACGACCTGATGGCCGAGATGTCCACGCTCAAGGACAAGATCAAAGAAGCCGAAGATGGACAGGCATCCCTGAATGACAAGCTTGATCTTTTGCTGTCCTCTTTCCCGAACGTTCTGGATCCGGAAGTCCCGGTGGGCGAAGACGAAGACGATAATGTCGAAGTCAATCGCTGGGGGACGCCAGGTGAGTTTGATTTCAAACCGCTCGAACATTTCGAAATCGGCGAGAAACTGGGCCTGATGGATTTTGAAACTGCGGCCAAGCTTTCGGGCTCGCGGTTTGTTATTCTGCGTGGCGGTTTGGCAAAGCTTGAACGCGCCTTGTCGCAGTTCATGATCGATCTGCACACAACCGAACATGGTTACGAAGAAACCATCACGCCGATGCTTGTGCGTGACAATGCGGTTTTTGGGACCGGTCAGCTGCCAAAATTTGCGGAAGATCTTTTCAAAACGACCAATGATTACTGGTTGATTCCGACCTCTGAAGTCACCCTGACCAATCAGGTGGCAGACGAGATCGTTGATCAGGCCAAGTTGCCGCTGCGCTATACTGCGCTAACCCAGTGCTTCCGCTCGGAGGCTGGCTCGGCCGGGCGTGATACCCGCGGCATGATCCGTCAACACCAGTTCTCGAAGGTGGAAATGGTTTCGGTGGTTGAAGCCGAAAAGTCCGACGAAGAACTCACCCGCAAGACGCGTTGTGCCGAGACGGTTCTGGAGCGCCTTGGCCTGCCGTATCGCACTGTGATCCTTTGCACCGGTGATATCGGTTTCTCGGCGACCAAAACCTATGACATCGAGGTTTGGCTGCCCGGACAGGGCAAGTATCGCGAGATTTCGTCTTGCTCGAACACCCGTGACTTCCAGGCACGTCGTATGAACGCTCGCTATCGCGCGACGGGCGAGAAGAAAACCCAGTTTGTTCATACCCTGAACGGGTCTGGTCTTGCGGTTGGTCGTTGCCTGATTGCGGTTATGGAAAACTATCAGCAGGCTGATGGTTCGATCCGTGTTCCGGATGCGCTCAAACCCTATATGGGCGGTATCGAGGTCATTTCGGCGCGCTAGGACGAAACAGACATGCTTGACCTCACCAACGCCCGTATCCTGATCAGCAATGATGATGGCATCGACGCGCCCGGGATCAAGCTGCTAGAACAGCTCGCGCGGGAGTTTTCGGATGATGTCTGGGTGATCGCACCATCAATGGAGCAAAGCGGGGCAGGGCATTCCCTGACCCTGCGACGTCCGTTGCGCATTCATAAGCGCGACGAACGGCATTTTGCAGTCGACGGTACACCGACCGATTGTATTTTGCTCGGCTTGCAACAGGTGATGCGTGATAATCCGCCAGACATCGTCTTGTCCGGGATCAACCGTGGCGGGAACCTTGGTGAAGACGTGACCTATTCAGGGACGGTCGCTGCGGCGATGGAGGCAACTCTTCTGAACGTACCGGCCGTCGCGTTCTCACAGTATTTTGCCGGTGAGATGATCGACTGGACGATTGCCGAGAAGTACCTGAAGGACGTTCTTGCAACCCTGGTCACCACCACATGGCCAAAAGGGGTTTTGATCAACGTTAACTTCCCTGACCACGAGGCCAAAGGCGGGGCAGAGGTCAAAATTGCAAAGCAGGGGCAGCGCAAGATCGGTGACCATATTGCAGAACGTCTTGATCCACGTGGCGAGCCTTATTATTGGATTGGTGCCATTCAATCCGAACTGCCAGCTGATAAAGCTGCGGACCTGCGTGTCATCGAACAGGGCAATATTTCGGTGACACCAATAAGTCTTGATTTCACCCATTATGAAACGTTTGAAAAACTGACGAAGGCATTCCCGTGAACGAGCCGGTGATGACACGCGAAAACGCCATTGCTAATCTGCTGCAAACTCTTCGTGAAGATGGCATTCACGACGAAGAGGTTCTGGCTGCACTCGCTGAAATCCCGCGTGAATCCTTTGTTGCTGATCCCTTCGTGACCCGCGCATGGGAAAATGTCGCCTTGCCGATCAGCAAGGGACAGACGATTTCACAGCCCTATATCGTTGCGTTGATGACGCAGGCGCTTGAGCTTAATGACCGAATGAAGGTGCTGGAAGTCGGAACCGGGTCTGGGTATCAGGCTGCCATTCTGGCCAAGTTGGCACGCCGGGTTTACACCCTTGAACGTCATAAACCCCTGTTGCGTGAAGCCGAAGAGAAGTTTCGTGAACTGGGCCTGCATACCATTTCCACGCTGCATGCTGATGGTGGGCTTGGCTGGAAGGCGCAGGCACCTTTTGACCGTATTATCGTGACCGCTGCAGCACAGGATGTTCCGCCGGTGCTTGTTGATCAGCTTGCCGTGGGCGGCATTATGGTTGTACCCGTTGGTGAGGTGTCGCATACGCAATTGCTGCTCCGTGTTCTGCGCACGCCAAGTGGCGTCGATGTGACCGAACTAATGCCGGTCCGTTTCGTGCCGATGCTTCCCGGCACCGAAGAATTCTGATGACTTCTTGGCCCTAAAAATTCCTATTCAAAGCGTCCGCATGCTTACCGATTGTTAACCGCTGATCGGAGACAATCGGAACCATGATGGAAAATTGTGTCAAACGCGCTGTTGATCACGGTAAACGCCTGCTGCTTGTCTGCGCGGCAAGTGCGGCGCTTGGCGGCTGTTTGCTCAATTCCGTTCCGGTGCCGGTGGTTTATGGCGATGGGGCGAGTTATAGCCCCTACAGCATGCCAAAACTTAAAAACGGCGAACGCGTCATCACCGTTGCGCCGGGGGATACAGTTTCCGAACTCGCCGTGCGCTATCACATGGACTTCGTCGAGTTCACTCGCCGTAATGATCTTCGCAAGCCTTATGTGATCTATCCGGGACAGCGCCTTGTGTTGCCGCCGTGGACCCCGAACTATGACAGCATGCCGCCAGATACGGCTATCGCATCGAGAACCACAGCACCGACGAAAACTGTCACGATTGGTGGCAAACGTCAGGTGGTGAGCGTGCCGACGAACTCAACAAGCGCGCCAGTTCGAACCACAAGGCCAACGACGATGCATGCACGGGTTTCGCCGCGCAACGGCGGAAGCATCCCGACGCCAGGCCTGAAACCACAAGATTTTGCTGCCGCTGCCGAACGCAAGATGGCGTCTGCACGCAGTTGGGTGTCTGATAGCAGGTCGACACCGGTTGCCGGGCAGGGCAGTAACGTTCGCCAGAACGTTGCCTTGGCCGAGCCATCCGCCCGAAAAGGGTTCATCTGGCCGGTACAGGGCAAGGTGGTCCTGAAGTACGGGGCGAGCACCGGCGGACTGTTTAATGACGGCATCAATATTCAGGCCAATCGTGGCACACCCATCCTTGCAGCGGAAAACGGTGTTGTGACTTATGTCGGCAACGAATTGCGTGGTTTTGGCAACCTGATCCTGATCAAACATGCCGATAACTTCGTGACCGCATATGCGCACACGGAAAGCCCCCTGGTTGCGAGGGGGGACGTTGTAAAACGCGGCCAGAAAATCTCCACAGTCGGTACGACGGGGGCGGTTACTTTCCCGCAGCTTCACTTTGAAGTCCGCAAAGGGCGCAAGTCTTCCGATCCGATTAAATATCTGCCAAGCGTGATGGTCTCGCGCTAATAAAAACACCCGGACATTGCCCGGGTGCCTTCAGCGTTTCCTGCAAGCAGTTTTGGGCTAGTCGATCGACTTGCCGAGTTCGCCCGCGATCTCTTGAATGAACTGCCAGGCAACGCGACCAGAACGACTGCCGCGCGTCACTGTCCATTCCTTGGCGCGTGCGTGCAGCTCTTCGGTTGGCATGTCGAGTTTGAATTCCTTGGCATAACCATCAATGATATCGAAATAGACGTCTTGGGATATATTGTGGAAGCCGAGCCACAGACCAAACCGATCCGAAAGGGAGACTTTTTCCTCGACCGCTTCGGACGGGTTGATTGCCGTCGAACGTTCATTTTCAATCATGTCGCGCGCCATCAGATGTCGGCGATTTGACGTGGCATAGAAAATCACGTTTTTCGGGCGGCCTTCGATACCACCATCCAGCACGGCCTTAAGAGACTTGTAACTTTCATCGTGCAGATCAAATGACAGATCGTCACAGAACAGAACTGTGCGACGACCGCTTTCCTGCAGGATATGCAGCAGATCGGGAAGGGTCGGAATATCTTCGCGGTGTATTTCGACCAGCGCCAGTGAGGCCGGGCTTTCTGCGTTGATCATGGCATGCATCGCCTTGACGATAGAACTTTTGCCGGTACCGCGTGCCCCCCAAAGCAGAGCGTTATTGGCCGGAAGGCCGTCTGCAAAGCGCTTGGTATTGTTATACAGAATTTCTTTTTGCTGCCCGATACCCTGAAGCAGGCCGATATCGACGCGATTCACATTGCGCACCGGCTGCAGATAGCTGGTCTGGGCCTGCCAGACAAAAGCATCCGCGGCACTCAGGTCGTTCCTGGAGCGAGCCGGTGGTGCCATGCGTTCCAGCGCATTGGCAATGCGTTCGAGTGTGGGTAAAAGTGTGTCGAAATCGCTGGTCATCGGGGCCTCTTGGGTGTTTCTTTTTCTGGTGACTTTTTTTGTTGGCCGGAAAGCTAGCACATCAGCAAGCCAATGGAAGTGTTTGTTATAATGACTTTCGTGCAACGCAAGGTGAACAAACGCACACAAGTGTTGATTTTACCGCTTTAAAACCGGTTCTCCCTTGCTTTGGCGCAACACCCCGTTATATTCCGGCAGTTGATATTTTTTGTTCTGAGGAATTAGGAGTTCCTAATGTTTATTTCGACGGCTTACGCTCAGGCCGCTGGTGGTGGAGATGGCGCAGGTGCGCTGATGCAGTTTGCGCCGCTGATCCTGATTTTTGTTGTTTTCTATTTCCTGCTTATTCGTCCTCAGCAGAAAAAGCAGAAAGAACATAAAGCAATGCTCGAGGCGATCCGTCGCGGCGACAAGATTGTTACCGCTGGTGGCCTGATCGGTACCGTTGCCAAGGTCGTTGGCGATGATGAACTTTCGGTCGAGATCGCTGATGGCGTCAAAGTCAAAGTAGCGCGCGGTATGGTTTCGACGGTTCTGTCGAAAACCGAACCGGCCAAAAGCGACGCTAAAGAAGACAAAGAAGAAAAAGAAGAAGAGCCCAAAAAAGACTGATCTCTTCGTATCAAGCGAGGCGGGGCACACGGCTCCGCCTTCTTGCATTTTGCCGGTGGCCTGAAGCGGTACCAAATACCCGTTGTTCCAAGAACCTTGGAACCAGACCAAGGTTGACCCAGACAGATCCGGTCACAAAAACATGCTTTATTTTACCAAATTGAAAGCAGCACTGGTCCTTCTGGTGTGTGCATTGGGCGTAATTTATGCTGCGCCGAACTTCCTGCCGTCGGGAACGTTCCCGACTGAGTCCAGCTATTTGCCGGGCAAGCAGATCAATCTCGGCCTTGACCTTCGTGGCGGCTCGCACATGTTGCTTGAAGTCGACACAGATACGGTCCTGCGCGAACGCTATGATGCTCTTGCGGATGCAATCCGCACAGAACTGCGTCAGGAAAAGATCCGCAACCGCCCGCGTGAATCCAGCGCCAGTGGTGCAGAAATCACCGTTCTGAGCCCCGAAGACGTGGAAAAAGCCCGCGAAATCGCGCGCACAGCGGAACCGAATACAGAGCTGGGCGGCGAAGGTAACAACATCACCGTTACCTATAACGAAATTGCTTACCGTGAACTGATAGACCGCGCGATTGCGCAGTCATTGGAAGTGGTCCGTCGCCGTGTTGATGAGTTGGGCACGACAGAACCATCAATCCAGCGTCAGGGCGAAAACCGCATTGTTGTTCAGGTGCCGGGTCTTGATGATCCGTCGCGCCTGCGGGCCATTCTTGGCCGTACCGCAAAGATGAACTTCCATCTGGTGAATAACGAGAAAACCGCGGCCGAGGCCCGTGCAACGGGTCTTCCGCCGGGAACGATGATCTTGCCGGCTGCTGATGCCAGCGATCAGGCTGCCGGTATCCGTGAATATCTGATTGATCGTCGTATCGTGGTGTCGGGCGACAACCTTGTTGATTCGCAGCCGACCTTTAGCGACGGTCGCCCGGTAGTG
Organism: Thalassospira sp. MCCC 1A01148; assembly: GCF_001613795.1. Lineage (GTDB taxonomy): Bacteria > Pseudomonadota > Alphaproteobacteria > Rhodospirillales > Thalassospiraceae > Thalassospira. The sequence continues at coordinate 387,553 of NZ_LPVZ01000012.1, read as the reverse complement.
TCCTTCCGCTTTGATGCGGCCGGAGGCGCACGGTTTGGCGATGTAACAAGCAAAAATGCAGGCCGTGGCCTTGCCATTGTTCTGGATGGTGAAGTGATTTCCGCACCGCGCATCAACGAACCAATTCTTGGTGGCAACGGTATCATTACCGGTCAGTTCAGTGTTCAGGAAGCCAACGATCTTTCGCTTCTTCTCCGTGCAGGTGCCTTGCCTGCGCCTATGCAGATTCTCGAAGAACGCTCGGTCGGTCCTGGCCTTGGTCAGGATTCAGTCGAGGCAGGTGAATTCGCAGCAGTTCTCGGGCTTGTTTTTGTAATCGCCTTTATGATCATCAGTTACGGTCGGTTTGGTGTTTATGCGGACATCGCCCTGATGATGAACCTGATCCTTGTTCTGGCAGTGATGTCGGTTCTTCAGGCGACGCTGACCTTGCCGGGGATTGCCGGGATCGTGCTGACGGTCGGTATGGCGGTTGATGCCAATGTTCTGATCTTTGAACGTATCCGCGAGGAACGGCGAAATGGCAGGTCAATCATCAATGCCATCGATGCAGGTTATCGCAGTGCGATGTCGACCATTCTTGATGCCAACATTACGACCCTGATTGCAGCGCTTGTGCTGTTTAGCTTCGGGTCAGGTCCTATCAAGGGCTTTGCCGTGACGCTGGCCATCGGGATTATCACGTCGATGTTCTCGGCGATCTGGCTGACTCGGTTGCTGATCGCAACATGGGTCAAGCGCAGTCGTCCGACCGAGCTGGTTATTTAAGGAAGGGAACAGGGAAGATATGAAACCTTTACATCTTATCCCGGATGACGTGAACGTCCCGTTCCTTAAATTCCGGAAGATTTTCTATATCGTGTCTTTGGTAATGGTGCTGGCATCCGTTGGCATGTTCTTTACCAAGGGTCTTAACTTTGGCATCGATTTCCGTGGCGGTATTCTGGTTGAAATCAAGACCGATGGTCCGGCCGATATCAATGCGCTGCGTGATAATCTTGGCAGCCTTGGCCTTGGTGATGTTTCCATTCAGGAATTCGGCGAACCAGATGACGTCCTGATTCAGCTGCAACGCCAGGACGGAGAAGAAGAAGCCCAGATGGCAGCCCTTGCTGCGGTTACCGAGGCGCTTGGTGATGATGTGACCATCCGTCGGAGCGAACTTGTCGGGCCAAAAGTCGGTGGTGAGCTTAAGGAGGCCGGTTTCTATTCGGTCGTGATCTCGCTATTCCTGATCATGGTCTATATCTGGGTGCGGTTCGAATGGCAGTTTGCCATCGCATCGGTGGCAGCGTTGCTCCATGATGTGCTGATTACCGTGGGTTTCTTTGTCGTTACAGGCATTCAGTTTGATTTGGCGACCCTGGCTGCGGTTCTGACTGTCGCAGGTTACTCGATCAACGATACCGTGGTGGTGTTTGACCGGATCCGTGAATATCTGCGCAAATTCCGCAAGATGGAAATCCCCGATCTTCTTGATCTGTCGATCAACTCGACGCTGGCCCGTACGACCATGACGTCATTGACCACTTTGCTGGCCCTGATTGCGCTGTTTGTGTTCGGTGGGGAAGCCATTCGTGGTTTCACCATGGCTTTGATCTTTGGCATCGTGATCGGGACATATTCTTCGATCTGTGTCGCTTCGCCGCTTCTGGTTGTTCTGCGCCTGAAACGCAAGATCCCCGAGGCAGAAGAAGGTCAGGAAGCTGGCGCCTGATCTGCCGGATTGGATTGATAGACATTTACACTATGGCCGGGTTTGTGAGAAAACAAACCCGGCCATTTCTTTACGGGATTTGATCGTTTGCGGTCTTTGGTTTCCGTGCCTAGAGAGCCGATAAAAAGTCCATCAAGAACTGGCGGAAACGGATGACACCCCATATCGCATCGCCTCCCGAACATCGCGCAAATCTGATCGGAAGCATCTGGATGATCGCCGCGATGGTGGCGTTCTCTTTTGAGGATGCTTTTGTCAAGGCTGTCTCGGAAACCCATGCCGTTGGTCAGGTCCTGGTTGTGTTCGGGGTCGGTGGGGCGCTCCTGTTTGCAGTTGTCGCGCGGATCAACAAACAGCACTTGCTTAATCCTGACGTGCTGTCGCGCGCGATGGGCATACGGATCGTTTTTGAAGTTATTGGCCGGTTGTTTTATGTCCTCGCATTGGCATTAACGCCGCTTTCATCGACGACCGCAATTCTTCAGGCGACGCCGATTATTGTCGTTCTTGGAGCAGCACTCCTGTTTGGCGAAAAGGTGGGTTGGAGAAGATGGACGGCAATCATCGTCGGATTGATTGGCGTTTTGATTATTTTGCGCCCGACGGCTGACAGCTTTTCTGCGTTATCCCTGCTTGCTGTTATTGGCACGATTGGCTTTGCCGGGCGTGATCTTGCCAGCCGTGCAGCGCCTGTATCACTAGTACGTCCATCCTTGGTTTCTATGGTTTTGTGGCCATTATACTGGCTGGCATCATGTTTTCATTCTGGGATGGAAAAGCGTTTACGTGGATGAATACGCAAAGCGTTTTGTATTTCGTTGGCGCAATCTTGATGGGGGCTTTTGCCTACGCTGCCTTAATGAAAGCGATGCGCATTGGTGATGTTTCCGCAGTTACGCCATTTAGGTACACCCGCTTGTTGTTTGGTATTGCACTGGGCATGATCCTGTTTGGCGAGGAGCCCGACCTGTTGATGATGGTCGGTTGCGGTATCGTCGTTTTGTCCGGGTTGTTCATTCTTTGGCGCAGAAAAATTACTGAGGAGCACCTCGACACTCCGTGAAATCCAGACTAAGTCAAATTCAAATTAATCGAACAACCGCAAATGGGGCCCGCATGTCTCTTGAAGTAAGCACCTTGGTCGCCGAAGGCAGTAAAATATTCACCAGCTATGGCGATGGCATTTTTCGATTTGGCGAAGAGACGGTTACGGGATCAATTCTGCTGTTTCCTGAAGCCGTCTATTCATGGAACGTTACGAAAAAAGACGACATCACGCCGGACTCTTTTTCCCGGGTGATAGAAAAGGCCGATGAAATCGAAATCCTGTTGCTTGGCATGGGGACACGTCTAACACCTGTACCAATTGAGTGGCGTCAGGCGTTAAGACCGCACGGCATTGTAATCGAACCGATGGATACCGGTGCCGCGTGTCGAACCTATAACGTTCTGGTGTCAGAAGCACGTCGTGTTGCCGCAGCAATGATCGCTGTTTAGACCCTTCAGCTGAATGCTATGCGAAGAACTTTTCAAGCTGATGGCGCACATCCGATACGCTTGAAAACAGGGCCGCAGGGCCCGGTGCCTGATCGACAGGAAAGGCGTCACCACACAGGAACAGGTTTTTCCAGGGCGCGCGCAGGTGTTGTCTGGCCGCAGCCATTCCTGGCGTCATTTCTGGAAACGGGGCTTCTGCATTTATAAAAAGATGTTTGGGATGTTCCGCGTTATCACCCGTGTCAATGCGCGCTTGTAGATCAAGATTAAGATACTGATCACAGAGCCACTCACAGCGTTGCCAAACAAGTTGTGCAAATTGATTGGCGTTCTGGATCGCTGTTAATGGCAAAGCACTATTCAGACTAACTTGAAGGTGCCGGCGGGTGCAGTAAATGGCGCGCACAATATCGTCGCCGGCAAGAAGAGCGCGCGGTTCAACAAACGGTTTGCGTATCTCAAATGCCATGCTCAGACGACGGGCCGGGGCCGGTGTAATGCCGATGTCTGGCACCGCATCACATAACGGCCCGGGGTGCAGCGCAAGTACGACTGCATCATCGGGTTTCAGAACCACCTGACTATCATCCTCAAACAATAGATCGGTGGCGTAATCCGATGTGCTGTCAATGTCGCCAAGTTTCGTCCGCGCTTTGATCTTGCCGCCGGCTGCAATGAATCGCTCGCGCAGGGCTGGCAAGGCGATGTCATTGAGAATGATTGGATCAACAGCAGAAAAAACCGGTTCATGATGACGTCGCAGCATCTCGCGCAGCGTGGGAACCAGAACACGGGCCAGTAATGCTTTCGAGCATTTGTGCGCTGGCATTGAGAACAGCACTTCAGCCAACACTGTCAGCGCATCTCGGTGATATGTACCTGGCTGGTGCGCTTTGTCATCTGAATCAAAGGTGCTTGATCCCAGTGTGCTCTCGACACGGCTTTCCTCGCTGGCATAGCGCTGTTGAAAAAGAGTAAGGGCCGTATAGGCCCTTGCTGCCAGGCCGATACGCCGAGATATCAATGATCGTGAGAGCCCCTGATCAAGTGAAACGATGGCATGTTTGCGCCGTCCACGTTTCAAACCCATTACGCAATGGGCAGGTCGGATCAGCTTTCTCGGAATTTCCGGGTATTGCGCGAAGAAACCTTCAACCAGCCCTTGCGGGTCATAGAATACTTCTGGCTCGGCAGCATTTTGGCTTTCGGCCGCAGTGTGCATACCGCGCGTCCAGCGGCTTTCGAATGGTTCCGCCTCGTCATAAAGCGTAACCTCAAAGCCGTCTTCTGCCATACAGGTTGCAAGTGCTGACCCACCAAGGCCGCCACCGATAACATGTATGCTTCCCGACGCAAATGATGCCATATGCCTGAGCCAATTTAGTTGTTATACAAAGGCCAGAGAACGATGTGCTACACAGTCGTGTCATGTCAGAAGTCGTAATAACCTTAACATCAGAATAGCTTACAAGCCATGGATGAAATCACGACCGAACTGGACAACCTCAATGAAGAGGTCATCGGCCAAATGAATTCTTGGGTCGACATGCTTGGCGGCGGAGAGGTCGGAAGACTGATCGGTGCGCTTTTGGTGCTGGTTGTGTTCTTCATCTTCAAACGTGTTCTGGTGCGCGGCGCGCTTGGTATATTGCGCCGCATCGCACAGCAGCGCTCGGAAAGCATGATGGCCAATGTGCTCGACGCGTTTGCCTTACCGCTCCAAGCGCTGTTCATGCTGCTTGGGGTATATTTCGCGACCGAGGTACTGACACTCCCTGATGAAATTGATGCGTTTGCTGTTGAGGCTATTTCAATCGCGGCTGGTTTCTGCGTCTTTTGGGCGCTGTTTCGCGCTGTGGAGCCATTGGGTGTATCGTTAAATCGGCTGGTCGGCCGGTTTGGTGCCGGGCTTGGCGATGATCTCAGGCAATTCTTTATTCGTGGTGTGAAAACCCTCATCGTCGTTATCGGCGGCGTTATCATTCTGGAAAACTGGGGCATTGATGTTTCGGCGTTTCTCGGTGGTCTTGGTCTTGCAGGGATGGCTGTCGCCTTGGCAGCAAAGGATTCAGTGGCCAATATCTTTGGCGGTCTGACGATCTTTGCCGACAATCTGTATAAGCGCGGTGACTGGATCGAAACGCCGCATTTTGAAGGGACGGTAGAGGTCGTTGGCCTGCGCGCCACCAAAGTACGCACCTTTGCCAAGGCCTTGGTGACGATGCCCAATGCCCAAATCGTGGATTCACCGGTGATCAACTGGTCGCGCATGACACATCGTCGGATCAAAATGGTGATTGGTCTTGAATACAGAACAACCGCCAAGCAGATGGAAGCCATCGTCGACAAGCTGCGTGATTTTCTGAAAAACGACGAAGATGTTGCGCAGACCGACGTGGCCCAGATGGTTCATTTTTCGGACTTTGGTGCCAGTTCGATCAATATTGATCTTTATTATTTCACCAAAACCACGGACTGGGTGACCTGGCGTGACATCCGAAATCGTCACATCATCGCTTTCAAGCGCATTGTCGAGGAAGAGGGGGCGGCTTTCGCCTTCCCGTCACAATCGCTATATGTCGAGAGCATGCCGGAATTCAGCAATAGCCCAAATGACGATCAACGTGCGGAACGTAAGATCGGATAGGATAAATGACCGATACGCCCAAGCTTTCTCATTGCGCAGACTATGTCAGGCGCCATGACCGGGATCGTTTCCTGTGCACACTTTTTGCGGCACCGGAGAAACGTGAATCCCTGTTCACGCTCTATGCCTTTAATCAGGAAGTCTCCAAGACCCGTGAAATGGTCAGCGAAGTTATGCTGGGGCATATTCGCCTGCAATGGTGGCGTGACACCCTGACTGAACTGGGCGAGGGACAGGTCCGCAAACACGAGGTTGTCGAGCCACTGGCCGAACTGGTCAAGGACGGTCACCTCCACGTTCCCGAACTTGAAGCAATCGTGGCAGCACGCGAATTTGATCTAGAAGATCGCCAACCTGCCTCCCAGCAGGAACTTGATCGTTACATCAATCAAACATCCGGCCAGGTCAGTGTTCTGGCGGCAAAGCTTCTTGGGGCAAAAGGCGAAGATGCAGAGCATGCCGCACGTCTTGCGGGGAATGCTTATGGGTTGGTGGGGATCATGCGCGCCATCGTGTTCCATGGTCGTTCAAAACGCCTTTACCTGCCCAAGGACCGAATGGATCATCATGAAGTGGCGCAGGGCGATGTCTTCGAATTTCGCAAAAAACAGGAAATTCGCGACTTCATCAGCGAGTTGGCGAAGCTTGCGCGCGAGCGGATCAATGAGGCCCGCAAACATCGTCGGGCTTTGCCGAAGCAGGCCCACGCTGCTGCATTGCCGGTCGTTCTGGCAGATGGATATCTTCGGAAACTGGCCAAGGCGAATTACGATCCGTTTTCTGCAGAATTTGGTTTGGCCCGGCCGGCCAGCCTGCGTTTGACGCTGAATGGGATGCTCAAGAGATATTGATGGAATGTCACTTGCCCCGTGATCATCACAAAAGTATCTCTTAAAGAGGTGATTAAGGTCAGGACAGTGTTGAGCTGTCCATGGTAGCGTTGATAACGCTTTGAAATTGGGCACGACACAAGGGGCAACCCCGCGATGAGGACCGACATGTCAACTTCGATCTCACACTCCCGGATGCGTTGGTTTGGTAATCTGACCCTGATTGCTGCCCTGTGGCTGTGCCTTGCTTCCATTTCCATGGCTCAGGCCGCCAGTATAGATCCCTTCGTCGGGTCATATCATGGTACGACAATTGAACATGCCGAAAATGAACTTCAGGCACGTGACCTTGATGTTGTGATCGAAAAAACCGACCGCGGCTTTGTCGTCGATTGGTCGACTGTCATTCACAAGGCGGATGGTCGGGAAAAAACCGTATCACTGGATGTCGAGTTTTATGCAACCGAACGCGCCGATATCTATGGCAGCGCCATGCGCTCAGGCCTGTTCGGGAAACGTATTCCCAATGATCCGCTCAAGGGTGAACCGTTCTTCTGGGCAAGGATCGTCGACAAGACACTGACCATCCACGCCCTCTATATCAACGATGAAGGCGGGTATGAGATGCAGGTCTACAAGCGCACCCTTGATGAGGAGGGGAACCTGGATCTGGTGTTTCGCCGCTTCCGCGATGGCGAACAGATCCGCGATGTCACGGGTAAATTGACCCGCCAATCTTCCCCATACTGATACAGTCTTTCACGATCCAACGAAAAAGCCGCATCGAACAGGATGCGGCTCTTAATTCTTCAGGCGGCTGATACGGCGCCAAGCCATTCGTCAAATAGCGGAATGGCACGATCAGTATAGAGCTTTTTGCGGTCACGACCCTTGACCCGTTTTGTCAGCTCAAGGTCGGGAAACAGACCAAAATTCACATTCATTGGCTGGAACGTGCTTTCATCCGCGCCACCGGTAATGTGGTTCAGCAGGGCTCCCATGGCCGTGGCAAGCGGCGGGGTCGGGATGCTTTTGCCTGCTTTTTCCGCCGCGGTGAACCGACCGACCATCAGCCCGACAGCCGCACTTTCAACATAGCCTTCGCACCCGGTGATCTGACCGGCAAAACGCAGATCCGGACGCGATTTCAGACGCAAAGTTCCATCCAGCAGGCGCGGAGAATTCAGGAAAGTATTGCGATGAATCCCCCCCAGACGGGCGAACTCCGCGTTTTCCAAGCCGGGAATGGTACGAAAGACTTCAACTTGCGCCCCGTACTTAAGCTTGGTCTGAAAACCAACCATATTATAGAGCGTGCCCAGTGCGTTATCCTGACGCAGTTGAACAATCGCGCGTGGTTTTTGGGTCGGATTATGCGGGTTGGTGAGACCAACAGGCTTCATGGGACCATGACGCAGGGTTTCCCGACCACGTTCGGCCATGACCTCAATGGGAAGGCATCCGTCGAAATAGGGGGTGTCTTTTTCCCATTCCTTGAACTCGGTCTTTTCACCTTCGATCAGGGCATCGATGAAGCGGTTATATTCATCTTCATACATCGGGCAGTTGATGTAGTCCTTGCCATCGCCCTTGTCATAGCGCGACTGGAACCACGCCTTGTCAAAATCGATGCTGTCCTTGTAGACAATCGGCGCGATCGCATCAAAGAAGGCAAGGCTTTCTTCGCCAGTTGCCTTGCGAATGGCGTCTGCCAGGGCCCCGGACGTTAACGGACCAGTTGCGATGATGGTCTGTTCCCATTCTTCGGGCGGCAGGCCATCAATTTCGCCGCGTTCCATCGTTATCAATGGGTGGTTTTCAAGCGCGGTTGTTACCGCTTCGGAAAAGCCTTCGCGGTCTACAGCAAGTGCACCACCGGCAGGCACCTTGTGCTGATCAGCACAGCGCATGATGATCGAACCCGCACGGCGCATTTCATCATGGATCAGGCCGACGGCATTGTATTCCTTGTCATCTGAACGGAACGAGTTCGAGCAGACCAGTTCAGCGCACTTGTCCGTATGATGTGCGTCGGTCGGACGCGTTGGTCGCATTTCGTGGATGATGACAGGCACACCGGCTTCTGCCAATTGCCAGGCGGCTTCGCTGCCTGCCAGACCGGCGCCAATAATATGAACAGGCTTGACCGTATTCACGTGTGCGAACTCCTTGCCAGAGTGGATTTGATAACGTGGCACACACATAGCGGTGCAAGGGGGCAGATTTCAAGTCAATTGCACCGTAAGATGGGCAAACAAGATCACATGGTGTTGTAGTGACCTGAAATTTTCACAACACCACATCCCAACCGTCTTGAAGGACAGCGCCGTTCTGTACCGATAACGCGAAGATGGCATCATGAGTTACCCGCATCATCCCTATGGCTACGAACCAACACATTGTCCGGTCATTGATCTTGTGCCGCGCAGGCGTCATATCATCGACGTGGACTGTTCAAATGCCCGGGATGAGCCGGAAACTATAGAAATCGAAGAAAAGCCCGTTCCATCGGAGCGTCGTCTTGGATTTCCGTTCGGTTGTGCGGGCGAAAGCGCGTTCGGCCCCGCCGACATAGAAGGCATGATCGAATACGTCGTGGCCACCCGTCAGGGCTGGCGCTCTTCGATGGTCATACGATCGTTTTTGCGTTGGTGGCGTAAAGATGATGACAATGACAGCGACGCCATCCGCGACCGTAAACAATCCGACGCCATTATCATGCTTCTGGCGTTAAACCAGGGGCGGGACGGTTTTGTTCAGGGATACCTTCACGACCTAAAGCACGAGCAGCAAGAAAACCCCAAGGCGGTTCTCCCTGAAAATCCAATAGAGCTGGCATTTAACAAAAGCCTTCGAATTGCCGCACTGGCACTGGCGCTTTCACCAATCGTTCTGGTGTTCGCTGTGTTGTTGTTCGTTCAGATCGACAACATCATCAGCGCGGGCAGCGGCAAGGTGTTTGGTTTCAGCTATGATTTGCTGTTCGTGGTTGGCAGCTTTGGCGCAATCGGGGCACTGACAAGTATGATGATGCGGCTTGGCAAGGATGTTCCGTGGGATGAAATGGAGCCGGCTTCTGTGTTCTTCAATTTCCTGTTCCGACCGTGCATGGGGTTCTGCTTTGCCATTCTTGTGTTGTTGGCTTTGCGGGCCGGGATGCTCCCAATCCCACTGGATGAATTGCACAAGATCGACGATCTTGACGAAATCAGTCAATCCGCCGCCGCCGGTCAACAGATATCAATCGTCCTGGTCTTCGCCTTCCTGTCAGGCTTTAGCGAACGGCTCAGCACTGCGCTGGTGAAGCGGGTTGAGGACAGGGTAACGCATCCTGGCTAGGGGCCATGAAATAGCGCCAGAATCAAAAAGGGCAGCTGGATGCTGCCCTTATGTCTTATTCCAGTCCGAGATGGCGCTTCAAATAGCGTCCGGTATAGCTGCGCTCGTTGCCCATGATGTCTTCTGGCGTTCCTGTACCAACAAGCTGTCCGCCGCCATCACCACCTTCGGGGCCGATATCAATGATCCAGTCGGCGGTCTTGATGACATCCAGGTTATGTTCGATCACAACGACCGTATTTCCCTGATCAACCAGCGTATGCAACACTTCAAGAAGCTTGCGAATGTCGTGGAAATGCAAACCGGTGGTCGGTTCATCAAGGATATAGATTGTTCGACCGGTTGCGCGCTTGGACAGTTCCTTGGCGAGCTTCACACGTTGGGCTTCACCACCCGACAGGGTCGTGGCCTGCTGTCCCAGATGGATATAGGAAAGCCCGACCTGTTTGAGGGTTTCCATCTTGTCGCGGATGGATGGAACGGCCTTAAAGAAGTCCGCGCCTTCCTCAACTGTCATATCAAGGACGTCGGATATCGATTTGCCCTTAAACGATATTTCTAGTGTCTCGCGGTTATAGCGATGGCCCTTGCACTGGTCACATTCGACGTAAACGTCGGGCAGGAAGTGCATTTCAATCTTGATCACGCCATCGCCCTGACAGGCTTCGCAACGCCCGCCCTTGACGTTGAAAGAGAACCGACCAGGCTTGTAGCCGCGTGTTTTGGCCTCTGGCAATTGCGCAAACCATTCACGGATCGGCGTAAAGGCGCCGGTATAGGTGACGGGGTTGGATCGTGGCGTTCTGCCAATCGGGCTTTGGTCGATATCAATGATCTTGTCGATCAGCTCGACACCCTTGATCTCGTCATGCGCGCCCGGATGATGACGCGCATTATGCATCCGTTTTGCCAACGCCTTATAAAGCGTTTCGATGACAAGACTTGATTTGCCGCCACCGGAAACCCCGGTGACGCAGATAAACTTGCCCAGCGGGAAGTCAACATCAATGCCCTGAAGGTTGTTGGCTGTGGCGCCCGTGATGCTGATGGCCTTGCCGTTACCCTTGCGGCGTTCCTTTGGTACCGCGATCTGTTCAACCCCGACAAGGTATTTGCCCGTGAGGCTGTCCGGATTCTGCTGGATCTGCTCGGGTGTACCTTCGGCAACAATACGGCCGCCATGAATACCTGCACCTGGCCCCATATCGACAACATAGTCGGCTGCACGAATAGCATCCTCGTCATGTTCAACAACCAGAACCGTATTGCCCAGATCACGCAAGCGCTTGAGCGTTTCAAGCAGGCGGTCATTATCGCGCTGGTGCAGGCCGATAGATGGTTCATCAAGCACATAAAGAACGCCTGTCAGACCAGAACCGATCTGGGATGCCAACCGGATACGCTGGCTTTCACCACCAGAAAGCGTGCCCGAGGTGCGCGACATTGAAAGATAATCCAGACCGACATCGCGCAGGAAGCGCAGTCGATCATTGATTTCACGCAGGATGCGGCGCGCGATTTCGGTTTCTTTCTCGTTCAGATTTTCTTCCAGTGCCAGGAACCAGTCACCTGCCTTGGCAATCGACAGGTCTGTAATCTGTGAAATGTCACAGCCATCAACCTTGACGGCCAGCGCTTCAGGCTTCAGTCGCTTGCCAGAACAGGTCGGGCAGTTTGACACCATCTGATATTTTGACAGCTCATCGCGCGCCCACTGGCTATCTGTTTCGCGCCAGCGACGCGACATATTGGGAATAACGCCTTCGAACGGGCGGGACACCTTATAACTGCGCGAACCATCATCATAGGTCACCGTGACTTCCTCGTCACCGGAACCATAAAGGATGATGTCCTGGGCCTTTTTCGGCAGTTTTTCCCACGCGACATTGGTTTTGAAGTCAAAGTGCTTGGCGACCGATTTCAGGGTCTGGAGGTAGTATTTCGATGTTGTGCTGGCCCAGGGGGCAACAGCGCCATTTTCGAGCGTCTTGCTTTCATCCGGGACGACCAGCATCGGATCGAATTCCATTTGGGTTCCGAGGCCATCACACGCCGGGCAGGCACCAAACGGGTTGTTGAATGAAAACAGACGCGGTTCGATTTCCTCGATCGTGAAGCCGGAAACCGGGCAGGCGAACTTTGCCGAAAACACTGTGGTTTCGCCGGTTTTGGCATCTTCCGTCAGCACAATCCCGTCAGTCAGCTCAAGCGCAGTCTCAAAACTGTCCGCCAGACGCGTAGAAATACCGTCCTTGACGATCAGGCGATCAACCACGACGGAGATATCGTGCTTAAGCTTTTTATTGAGTTCCGGTGCTTCGTCGATGTCATACATTTCACCATCGATTTTGACGCGCTGGAAGCCACGTGCACGCAATTCACGCAGTTCTTTCTTGTATTCGCCTTTGCGGCCGCGCACGATCGGGGCCAGCAGATAAAGACGCGTGCCTTCATCCATTTCCATAACGCGGTCAACCATTTGCGATACCGTCTGGCTGACAATTGGAAGGCCGGTTGCAGGCGAATAGGGAATGCCGACACGCGCCCAGAGCAGACGCATATAGTCATAAATCTCGGTGACGGTACCGACGGTCGAACGGGGGTTCTTGGAAGTCGTTTTCTGTTCGATGGAAATTGCTGGCGACAAGCCGTCGATATATTCGACGTCAGGTTTTTGCATCAGTTCAAGGAACTGGCGTGCATAAGCTGACAGGCTTTCGACATAGCGTCGCTGACCTTCGGCATAAATGGTATCGAACGCCAACGAACTTTTGCCGGAACCCGACAGGCCGGTAATCACCACAAGAGAATCGCGCGGCAGTTCCACATCAATATTCTGAAGGTTGTGTTCTTTCGCACCGCGAACCGAAATTTTCGTCAGCATGTCGGGCCTTTTGTTCCTGAATTGTTCGGGGAATGTATAGAGGAGCCATTAGCTATACGCAAGCGCACCCCTGACAGTTCCTGTCAGTATTTGTCAGGAGACTGGCAATTAACAATCCCAGAGGCGATGGGGCCACGAAAAAGCCCGCCGGACAAGACCGGCGGGCTTCATAAATCCTGTGACCAAAAAGGTCAGTTTTTTTTCTGACTTAGCCTTTGGTAACCGTGCGACCGGTTGCACCAAGGTCCTTGAAAGCCTCTTCAAGGCGAGCGGCCATGGAAAGTTCAGCTTCGCGGATCCAGACACGCGGATCATATTGCTTTTTGTAGGGTTGATCGGTTTCCGGATCGACCTGGTACTTAAAGGCGCGATCATTGGCTTCGACATACTCGCCAACCGGGCGGGCATAGGCGAACTGGGTGTCGGTATCGATGTTCATCTTAAAGCAGCCATAGCTGACCGCTTCTTCGATTTTCTCTTTCTCCGAACCGGAGCCACCATGGAACACGAAATCAAGCGGGCGATCCCCAAGGCCGTGCTTTTCGGCGACATACTTCTGGCTTTCCAGCAGGATTTCCGGACGCAGCTTGACGTTGCCCGGCTTGTAAACGCCGTGCACGTTGCCAAACGCAGCCGCGACAGAGAAGTGACCGAGCGGGGAAAGACGACGATAGGCTTCTTCAACTTCTTCCGGACGGGTGTAAAGGCGCGGATCGATTTCCTCAACCGAGGTATCAAGTTCCTGGCCGATACCGTCTTCTTCACCACCGGTGACGCCCAGTTCGATCTCAAGGCTCATTTCAATGGCGGACATCCGCTTCAGGAAGGTCTCGCAGGTTGCAAGGTTGTCTTCTAAGGACTCTTCGGAAAGATCAAGCATGTGGGAGCTGTATAGCGCCTTGCCGGTTTCGGCATAGGCCTTTTCGCTCCATTTCAGCATTTCATCGACCCACGGCACGAACTTGCGGTTGGCATGGTCGGTATGCATGACGACAGCCACACCATAATGCTCAGCCAGAAGCTGTGCGTGGCGGGCAGCAGAAACAGCGCCCAGAACACGGGCAGTGGCAGCGTCCTTGATGCCCTTGCCGGCAAAGAACTGCGCGCCACCATTCGACAGCTGAACGATGATGTCAGAGCCGGCATTTGCAGCAGCTTCAAGGGCTGCGTTCATCGTGCTTGAAGACGTAATGTTGACGGCGGGAAGGGCGTAACCGTCCTGCTTGCAGGCAGCAACGAGTTCGCGGTAAGCAGCACCGGTAACAACACCGGGTTTAACGGAAGGCATGTGGGTACTCCTCCTGGGGGTCAGAGCAAAAACAGGTCAACAGCAAAATCTCCTGAGGATCCTGCATACAAACTGTTACAGAGCCCAATGCATCTTCGAAATGCCGCCTCAGGTCAAGGCTTTCCGTTATAGACTTTCGGAAAATCTCGCTTTTGCTCAGACACAGGCCAGTTCGGCTCCTTTGACCCAGCTCCGGGTGACTGCGAACTGATCATCGAACAAAATCATATCGGCCTGATACCCGGGCGCCAATCGCCCAAGAACATGATCAAGGCCAAGAAACTGCGCGGGGTATAACGAAGCCATGCGAAGGGCCTCATCAAGCCTGACTTCCGCCATTCCCATGCAATTTCTGACAGCCGAAATCATATCAAGATCCGATCCTGCCAGCGTTCCATCCGCAAGCGCACAGCGGCCATCGACCGCAATGATTTCTTCTTCGCCCAGTTTGAACCGCTTCTCAACGGCGCCTACTGTTGGCATGGCATCAGTTACCAACATCATCTTGCCTTTGACCTTGGCGCGTACAGAAGCCTTTATGACCGCCGGATGCACATGATAGCCATCGGCAATCAGACCACACCATGTCCTGTCATCAGAAAGTGCTGCACCGACGACGCCGGGCGCACGATGGGAAAGGGGGCTCATGGCATTATACAAGTGCGTGAAGCCCTGCATGCCTTCGTCAATTGCCGACATCATGTCTTCATAAGTACCAGCTGTGTGGCCGGCACATACAAGCACATTTCGGGCAACAAGTTCCTTTATCGCGCCTTTCGCAACATTTTCAGGTGCCAATGTCACAAGTGTTCGACCATTGCGCAGGCCTGAGAGCAATTCGATGGCATCGTCTTCCATGTGACGGATCTGATGATCTGGATGCACGCCGCGCCTTTGATGGTTGAGGTAGGGCCCTTCGAGATGAATACCAATCACACCGGGCAGATCACCATCAATGGCTTCCTGAACAGCCGTGATTGCGGCTTCCATCTTTTCGCGGGTGTCTGTGATCAAGGTTGGCAACATCGCCGTGGTGCCATACTTGCGATGAGCCGTGACCATGGTTTTGATCGTCTCGACGTCAGGTGCGTCGTTTAGCAATACGCCACCGCCGCCATTTACCTGAACATCTATCAAACCGGGTGCGAGGGTTTGTCCTTTGCCGTCGAAGGTTTCGACATCATCAGGTAGGCTGCCATCCGCAATGATCGCGTCAATTTTTCCATCTTTCACAAGCACCGCATGATCAGCCAGAAAATCGCTACCATCAAAGATTCGGGCATTTCTTATAGCAAATACACTCACGCCTGAATCTCCGATCTCTGCGTGTCTGGAAACGGGGTTCGTGCATCGTAAAGGGCTGATGCGACTGCCGCAATCGTATTGCGGGATAAAATTAAAGGTTCAGTTTTGCGGTTTGTGCCGGCTGTGAATGAAAACTTTCGCATTATTCGAACATGAACATTTCTCGAACATCGATAAAGCGGGCGCCGGAACGGCCTGTTTTCATGCTTCCGTCGTAAAAAATTCATTTGTCTGAAACATAACAAGAGCCCTGCAACACACTGAAATAACGAATAGGTTTGATCAACGCCCTTAAAACCCAAGCTAATTCTTGTTGTTGAGACTGGAAGGAATATGGCTGCGACCAAGCGTTATAATGAATATTTTTGATGTTCGTTCGATCATAAATTGGCTGTTTTTATGTCAGATCACAACCAATTCGCACATCAAAAGTAAGTTTCCGAAAACTGTCACTTGAGTGAAAACGCCCTCGAGAAGAAAACGAACGTCTAGCCGGGCGCCGGATTACGGGCGGCGTCTCGCGACAAGTTTTCAATAGGGAGTTATTTGACAATGTTCCGCAAGACACTGATGGCCGCTGCTGCCGTGTTTGCCATCGGCAACACCGCACAGGCTGCAACCGAAATCACCTGGTGGCACGCAATGGACGGCGCCCTGGGTGACGTCGTCAACCAGATCACCGAAGACTTCAACGCCAGCCAGGATGAATACAAACTCGTATCCATCAACAAAGGTGGTTACGAAGACACCATGACGGCAGGTATCGCAGCGTTCCGTGCAAACAACCAGCCGAACATCATTCAGATCTTCGATGCCGGTGCAGCCACCATCATCAACGCCAAAGGCGCTGTTAAGCCGGTTCAGGATCTGCTCGAAGAGAACGATGTTGCCTTCAACATCAACGATTACATCCCGGGTGTTCGCTATTTCTATGCGGATTCAGACGGCAAGATGATCGGCATGCCGTTCAATAGCTCGACCCCGCTTCTGTATTACAACAAAGAAGCGCTGGCCAAAGCCGGTGTTGACGTTCCGAAAACCTGGCAGGAATTCGAAGCTGCTGCGCCGAAGCTCAAAGAAGCCGGTTACGCCGCGCTTGCACAGTCGCACAGCCCTTGGATCTTCTTCGAAAACTTCATGTCGCGTCATAACCTTCAGATGGCGACGGGCAACAACGGCTATGACAACACCGATGTTGAAATCCTATACAACAACGATGCTCTGAAAGACCACTGGCAGCACGTCAAAGACTGGAAAGACGCCGGCTACTATGGTTATTACGGCCGTGCATGGGGCGCCAACCAGGATGCCTTCGTTCAGCAGCAAGTTGCAATGTGGATCGGTTCCTCCGGTTCGTTTGGTGGTCTTCGCAAATCCGCACAGTTCGACTTCGGCACCTCGACCCTGCCGTACTGGGAAAATGTTGGCGACGCACCGAAATCAACCTTCATCGGCGGCGCTGCTCTTTTCGCGTTCTCTGGGCATGATGCTGAACAGGATGCCGGTGTAGCCGAATTCTTCAAATTCCTGACCAAGCCGGAAACCCAGTACTACTGGCACAAAGAAACCGGTTATGTTCCGATCACCAACGCGGCATATGATCTCGCAAAATCGGACGGCTACTACAACGAAAGCCCGGATGCCGAAGTTGGTATCATCCAGCTTTCCGAAGAAGGTGGGGAGTGGACCAAAGGTTACCGTCTTGGCTTCTACGTCCAGATCCGCGAAGTCATCTATCGTGAAGTCGACAAGATCATGAACGGCGAAGAAACCGTTGATGCAGCCTTTGCGACCATTGAAGAAGAAGCAAACGGTCTTCTGGATCGCTTCAACGATACCTATTCGAACTAATCTGCTTTTCGCAAAAGCGGGGCGGCCGATCTTTTGGCCGCCCTGTTTTGCATTTTCTGATTTTGCCTTGAGGTTGCGTTCACAATGAAGCGCGTACAATTTGAACATAGCGCGGTGCCATACCTTTTCATCGCGCCGCAAATTCTGATTATTTCCATATTCTTCCTGTGGCCGGCGGTCCAGGCGCTGTACCAGTCATTCTTGCTTGAAGACGCCTTTGGCCTGTCTTCACAGTTTGTCTGGTTCCGCAATTTTGAAGATGTGCTTTCAAGCAGTTCATGGACGCGCTCCGCCATCTTTACCGTCGTATTCTCTGTTCTTGTTTCCGTACTTTCGATCGCGATTTCGCTGTTCCTTGCAGTGCGCGCCGACGAAGTCATCCGCGGGGCAAAAACCTATAAAACACTTCTGATGTGGGGATATGCCATTGCGCCGCCAGTGGCTGGCCTGCTTGGCATTATGATGTTCAACCCGTTAATGGGCGACCTTTATATGGTCTTTAACAGCTTCGGGTTTGAGTTCAACCACATCGAGAACCCCAATGACGCCGCGTTTGTCGTCATTCTGATTGCGGTCTGGAAACAGGTCAGCGTGAACGTCATCTTCTTCCTGTCGGGATTGCAAGGCATTCCGAAATCGATACAGGAAGCTGCGACCCTTGATTGCAAAAGCCCGGAACGCCGTTTCTGGACCATCACGTTCCCGCTTCTGGCACCAACAACCTTCTTCTTGCTGGTGATCAACCTGACATATGCCTTCTTTGAAACCTTTGGGATCATCGACGTTTCGACCAAGGGCGCACCGGGTGGCTCGACTGCAACCCTTGTCTACAAGGTTTATGTCGATGGCTTCCTGGGTGCGGATATGGGCGGCAGTGCGGCCCAGTCAGTCTTGCTGATGATCATGGTCAGTGTCCTGACTGTGTTCCAGTTCCGCTTCATCGAACGCAAAGTGCATTACTAGGGGGAACGTCATCATGTATCAGTCCAAATGGCGTATATTTACCAACCACACCATTCTGGTGCTTGGCGCACTTTTCATGATCCTTCCGGTCTGGATTGCCTTTGCGTCATCCACCCATACCCGTGAATATATCTTCCAGCATGGCCTTCAATTCTGGCCGGGCGGCGAGTTCTTTTCCAATTACGGTGCGATCCTGTTTGATGCCGAGGCAACAAAGGGCAGGGTGACCGCACTTGAGATGCTGTTTAACAGTATGGTGCTCGGCCTTGGCTTTGCGATTGGCAAAGTGATCATTTCGATGATGGCGGCCTATGCGATTGTCTATTTCCGATTCAAGCTGGCTGTGCCGCTGTTCTGGATCATCTTCTCAACGCTGTTGCTGCCGCTCGAAGTGCGCATTGTGCCTTCTTATGAGGTCGTGGCAAGCCTTGGGCTGCTCAACAGCTATACCGGTCTGATCCTGCCGTTGATCGCCTCGGCAACCGGCACATTCTTCTTTCGGCAGTTTTACCGTTCCGTCCCCGACGAATTGCTTGAGGCCGCAAGGCTAGATGGTGCAGGGGCGTTGCGCTTCTTTATCGACATTCTGGTGCCGCTGTCTGTCACCATGATTGCCGCGATCTTCATCATCATGTTCGTGGTTGGCTGGAACCAGTATCTCTGGCCGCTTTTGATGACGACCGATGATCAGCTTTACACCATCGTGATCGGGATCAAGCAGGTCTATAACTCGCTTTATGAAGGCGGGCAGATCCCGCAATTTCCCAAAGCATTCGCACTGACAATCATGGCATCGATCCCGCCGGTACTGGTGGTGGTGATCTTCCAGCGCATGTTCGTCAAAGGACTGGTCGAGACGGAGAAATGATCTCCGTCTCCCACGAGTTTGAATTGAAAACAACCGATCCGTATACAGGATACTAAGATGGCAACTGTAACGCTTAACAAGGCCGAAAAAACGTACCCGAATGGCTATAAGGCCATTCATGGCATTGACCTTAAAATCGACGATGGCGAGTTTACCGTTCTTGTTGGCCCGTCGGGCTGCGGCAAATCGACATTGCTGCGTATGATCGCCGGCCTTGAGGGTATTTCTGATGGTGAGATCAGCATTGATGACAAGGTCGTAAATAAGGTCGCCCCGGCTGACCGGGATATCGCGATGGTCTTTCAGAATTATGCGCTTTATCCACATATGAACAACTATGACAACATGGCTTACGGCCTTAAAAACCGCGGTCATAGCAAAGCCGAGATCGATGCAAAGGTCCGTGAGGCTGCACGCATCCTTCAGCTTGAAGATTACCTTGAGCGTAAGCCGCGCCAGCTGTCAGGCGGGCAGCGCCAACGTGTTGCCATGGGGCGCGCGATTGTGCGCCAACCCAAGGTCTTCCTGTTTGACGAGCCGCTGTCAAACCTTGATGCCAAGTTGCGTGTGGACATGCGCCTTGAAATCAAGAACCTGCAGCAACGCCTTGGAATTACCTCGGTCTACGTTACCCACGACCAGGTCGAAGCAATGACGCTTGCAGACCGTCTGATTGTCATGAATGGCGGTGTCGCGGAACAGATCGGCTCACCGATTGACGTCTATGAAAGACCTGCAAGCCAGTTCGTTGCCGGCTTTATCGGATCGCCTGCGATGAATTTCCTCAAAGGCAAGGCATCGGACGACAAAAAGCATGTGACGGTTGGCGATGGTGTCGAACTCGAACTTGATCACGATGTCGAAGGGGGACGGGATGTCACGGTCGGTATCCGTCCGGAACATCTGCAAATGCATAGTGATGGTCACGGCCGCATTGATGCCGGTGTGCGCATGGTGGAGTCACTTGGTGCGGAAACGCTAGCCTATCTGGATTTTGGCGCAAATGCAGATAACGTTACGCTTCGACTGCAGGGGACCCATCAGTTCACGCAAGGACAGAAATTAAATCTGTCCGTCCCGGCCGAGAAAATCCATCTCTTTGATGTCGAAAGCGGCAAGCGTATCTGAGCGATATCGCAGATAACAGCTATCTATCTGACGCCTCTGACAACTTACCTGTCAGGGGCGTTTTTTTGTTTTCCATTTCGCCAGTTTACCCTTGTCTCAACAGACCGGAACGGGGTAGTTCCTATCGGCGAAAGTTAAGGAGTAAATCGTGCAGACCGAACAGAAACAAGCGCTTTACGAAGAAGCAGAAAAAGAACTGATCAGCATTACCGAAGGCGAAACGGACGTGACCGCGCTTATGGCGACGGTTTGCTGTATCCTTTCGCAAAAGTTCGACTATTACTTCTGGACGGGCTTCTATAATGTTGATCCCCATAAGGAAAACGAACTGGTCGTCGGTCCGTATCAGGGCACGCTTGGCTGCCTTCGCATTCCGTTCGGGCGCGGTGTCTGTGGTGCTGCTGCATCAACGCTTGAAACCCAGGTGGTCGTCGATGTTCATGCGTTCCCGGGGCATATCGCCTGCGATAGCCGGACCAATTCGGAAATCGTCGTGCCGGTGACTAATGCGGATGGACAGTTGATCGCCGTGCTCGACGTAGATAGTGTCGAAGCCAATTCGTTTGATGAAACGGATCGCATTGCACTTGAAACTTTAATGCAGCGCATTTTTGCGCAATGATAACCCACAAGTCCCGACAAATTGGGACAGCGGACAACACAAACTTTGGAAGATAACCCATGGCTGGCAGTGTCAATAAAGTCATTCTCGTCGGGAACCTTGGCCGCGATCCTGAAATCCGGTTTACCCAGGCTGGCAAAAAGATCGCCAATTTCAGTATCGCAACCTCCGAACAGTGGCGTGACCGTCAGTCTGGTGAGCGCCGCGAGCGCACCGAATGGCACCGCATTGTCGTGTTCAATGAAGGTCTTGCGGATGTGGTCGAGCGCTTTGTGAAAAAAGGCAGCAAGCTTTACATCGAAGGCCAGCTCCGCACCCGTAAATGGCAGGGACAGGACGGCAAAGACAATTACACCACCGAAGTTGTGCTTGAAGGCTTCAACTCCAACCTGACCATGCTTGATAACCGCGGCGGCGGCGATGGCGGAGGCATGGGTGGTGGCTCGTCCTCTGGTGGCGGCTATGGCGGCGGCCAGGACAGCGGCGGATTTGGCGGCGGCTCTGATGCCGGTTGGGGGAACGGTGGATCGTCGGGTGGTGGTTCGGCACCGGCCGGCAGCCCGGACCTTGATGACGAGATCCCGTTCTAGGTAATCATTTGCCAATCAAGTTCAATGCACCCCAAAGCACTGGTTGTTTTGGGGTGTTTTGGTTTTGGGGTGATACGCCTTTGACAAACAGCACCCCGACCACACATGAAATGGACTTCCCAAATCAGATCGTTTTTAGCTGCGAGACTGTAAATATTTAAGAAAACCTGATTTAAGGTTGAAGATCACACTTGGCGGCTTAAGGGAGTGTTTTTTGGCCGGGCCGATATTTGGAACCCCGCGCATGGGGCGAAGCTATAGCGTTCAGGACTGCGTTTATGCCGTTATCTCTCGTGACAACGGCGATGTTGCCGTTGCCCGCACGCCCAAAGGGATCGTTCTGCTAGGTGGCGGGGTCGAGGACGGCGAAAGTGAACGTGATGCCCTGTATCGTGAGGCTTACGAAGAATCCGGTTACCGTGCTCAGATCATATCGCGGTTGGGCTTCGCATCTCAGTATGTCAATAACGCTGCGAAGGATCGCTATCGATTAAAGCGTGCGACCTTCTTTGAGTGCGAGCTGACCGAAAAGCTTGGCCCGCCCATCGATCAGGATCACGAATTGATCTGGATGCCTTATAAAGAAGCGCATGAAAACCTGTTGCGACCATTTCATCGCTGGGCACTGGAATTTGTGGGCTAGCCACAGCATTTCTTGAATTTCTTCCCGGAACCGCAGGGGCAGGGGTCATTCCGACCGGTTTTCACCGATCCCGAACTCACGGAAGCTGCACCGGCATCGCGCTGAGCCCCGGGAAAAACACCATCAACATAAAGCCATCTGCCGTTTCGACGCTCGAAATTGGATCGCTCGTGAAGTTGGTGCTTGGCTCCGTTTTCTTCGAAATGGGCGATGAACTCTACAATGCCGGTTTGATCAAGCACACCACCCGAAACAACGTCGATGATTTCCAGCCCGGTCCAACGGGTCCTGTCCTGCGCAATCGTGTCAGCATTGAATCCGGAACGATTTTCCTCTGCCAACGTTGAAAGAAGGTAAGTCCCATCACGCAGTACAAAGGCAGAATAACGTGATCGCATAAGCTTTTCGGCAGTTTCGGTACTTGCGTTGCCTGAATGATATTTCCCGCAACAGGATACATAAGCGTCACCAGTGCCACAGGGGCAGGGCGCATTCGTTGGCAAGCTGGGCATATTAACTCCGGGCAAAACTGTATTCACCACCATCTTATGGCAGGTGTTTGATGGAATCCATCTCTGCGGGCCGATCGGGGCGGTTGGGGCGGCATCAGGTCAAAAATCCTGTTTTGACGCGTAATAACCGAAATTTGGAAGGCTGCCTTTGTTTCGCCTTATATCGATCCTAGCGTTAACCATTGGCGTTTTAAGTACCTGACTGATTTTGTCGGCTATAAATCCTAAAACGCTGATATCGAGGAATTAATATAACTGAAACACTGGTCATAAGTTCTTGACGGATTTGGTCGGGTTTAGATATATTAATAAATGCGGGTGGGGGCCCAAAGGCACCGCCGGATCAACGTCCGGCCAATTGGCGGACATGTAAATTGTCGATTTGCTTCGAGTAAGGATGAGACACGATGAATACACTTCTTATTAGCGTCTGCTGTCCTCTTCCATAGGTGACTTTGGAATGAGATACGACCGGATTGCACTTGTCTTTGAACGAGTTCCGGTCGTCCACGTGAATTATTTCACAACCGATAGTGTTTGCGCGTCATCTAGCTTGTGATGGATTCCGTATCCAATACACATCCCGACGTGTAAACCTCTCAGGAGGACATAGAATGAGCGCCATTAAATTACCAGCCGTTCCTCAGGAAGAAGGTTTCTCGGGTTATCTCCGTGAAGTCTGGAAATTCCCCATGCTTACGGCAGACGAAGAATACATGCTGGCCCACCGTTATCAGGATCATGATGATACCGAGGCCGCCCATAAACTTGTGACCAGTCACCTGCGTCTTGTTGCCAAGATTGCGTTCGGTTATCGCGGCTACGGCCTGCCGATGGCCGACCTCGTTGCAGAGGGCAATACAGGCCTGATGCGTGCCGTGCAGAAGTTTGACCCGGAACGCGGTTTCCGTCTTTCGACCTATGCAATGTGGTGGATCCGCGCCGCCGTGACGGAATATATCCTGCAAAGCTGGTCGATGGTTAAACTCGGCACCATGGCAGCGCAGAAAAAGCTGTTCTTCAGCCTGCGCAAGGCCAAGCGTCAGCTTAACATCTATGACAATGGTGAACTTTCGCCAGAGGAAGCTGATCAGGTCGCCGAAAAACTTGGTGTGACCGGCCGGGAAGCGCTTGATATGAACCGTCGCCTTGCGGCGCGTGACTTCTCGCTTAACACGCCGATGCCAAAGGACGAGGGGATGGAGTATCTCGATACCCTGTCGTCTGATGCACCAAGCCCTGAAGCACTGGTTGCCGATGCCGAAGAACGTGTTCTTCATAACGGCATGCTGAAAAATGCCTTGGGTGAATTGCCTGAACGCGAACAGGAAATCATCAAGGCCCGCTTCCTGAGCGATGATCCGATCACGCTTGAAAAACTTGGCGAACGCTTTGGTGTTAGCCGCGAGCGTGTTCGTCAGCTCGAAGCGCGCGCTTTCAAGAAAATCCAGGAAAGTGTCCTGACCCAGCATTCAGCAGCGTAAGCACTACACTGCATTCAAAACAAAAGGCGGCATCAAACTGGTGCCGCCTTTTTCATGCGATATTGTCTGAAGTCGCGAAGGAGCCGCTCAACCCTTCGAGAGCACATCGCGGGATTTGGCGATGATTTCAATGGTCTTGTTCCAAAGGGCGTACTTGGTCACATCCTTGACATTAACCCATTTTGCATCGGCGGCGTCCCCGCCAAGCGTAACGTCAGGATTAAGCGCCACCGCTACAAAGTCGATCAGTGTATAGTGATACTCGACCTTGTCATCCTCGTTGGTCGAAATCATATCCACCGCATCAACAAGGATCGGGCTTGAGATTTTGACCCCGGTTTCTTCAAGAACTTCGCGGCAAACGGCATCACGCACGGTTTCACCAAGTTCCTGCGCGCCGCCCGGTAGACTCCAGGTTCCCAAATGGGGTTCTTTGCCACGCTGAATTAGCAGAACATGGTCCTTGTGCCATACAACGGCACCAACCCCGACAAGAGGACGCGGCAAAAAGGTTCGCTGATCATCAAGTTCAGTAATCGTCATCATCTTCTTCCAAATCATCATCGGGGTCGGGGACTTCGTGGACAACCTTACCAGTCATTTCACGCGCCCGAATGCCCGGGGTTCCAAGAAACTGTTCCTCGGACTCCGGATGGAGTGACATCACAAAATCCCGGGATGGGGCATCGCCGATGGCAAACTGCCGTGCGGTTTCATAGTCAGGGGCGCGGACCTTCGCGGTCTTGATCCCGACCGAACCGTCATCATCGTAAATATATTCAACAATCCAGACCTGCAAAACGTCTCCACAACAATTCTGATCTGCGAATTACGGTTTGTTGGTTGCACCGCAAACTTGATTACTGCTATCACTTTAATAAGCGGGAACAACCCGGTCTTAAGTCCCAGCTTTGCCATATTCTCACGTACAATGACCAAAAACCAAAGACTAATCTTGCAGTTTTTGGTTCTTGATATTTGGCTCTTTTGCACAGGTGCTCAATGAACGCCAAGCGCGACAATAACGATGATCCGGAAAACAAGGGTTCGGATCATGTCATCCCAAGTCCGGGTATCTTTGCCCGGATGAGAGCCTATTTCCTGACAGGTGTGCTTGTCAGTGCACCTCTTGCGATTACCTTTGGGCTTGCATGGTGGTTTATCGAGTTCGTCGATAGCAAGGTCATCCCTCTGATCCCGGCCCATTACAATCCGGAATCCTATCTTCCGGTAGGCTATGAGGAATACGGGATTCCCGGTTTTGGCCTGTTGGTCATCATCGTTTTTATCACCGTCGTTGGCTGGTTCACCACCAACTTTGCCGGTCGGGCGCTCATTAAACTTTACGAACGCATTCTTGGCCGTATCCCGGCGGTGCGCAGCATCTATGGTGCGGTAAAGCAGATCCTTGAAACGGTTCTGGCCAATCAGTCCAATGCGTTTCGTCAGGCCGTTCTTCTGGAATATCCGCGCCGCGGCATGTGGGCAATTGGCTTTATCACCGGCGAAACGACTGGTGAGGTACAGAACCTGACCGAAGACAAGGTCATCAACATCTTCCTGCCGACAACACCAAATCCGACGTCGGGCTTTTTGCTGTTCGTGCCCAAGCGTGATGTGGTGATCCTTGATATGACGGTCGAGGAAGCCATCAAGATGGTCATGTCGGGCGGCATCGTGACCCCGCCAGACCGTCGCCCGGAAGTAGAACGCAACCAGCCAAAGGTCTCGGCCAAAACCTATGAGGATGTCGATACCCTTCGCGAAAAGGAAAACGTTCCAATCCTGGTCTCGCGCGACATACCTGCACGGACAGAAAACTCTGACCCGCAGGCAAAAGATGGCAAGACACCCGAAGACGCGTGATCGTAATGCATCGTTAATGTCCGACAAAACAAGGGCGCATCATCTTGATGCGCCCTTGTTTTTTATCCAGACCTGAAATATCGAACCGCTTCATCACGTTCAAACAAATATAACAACAAACGCAATGCATCACCGCGGCTCTTTTGAAGGTCCGGATCACGCTCGACAATCAAACGCGCATCATCCCTTGCAATGGCCAGCAAATCTCCATGCAGTTCCAGATTGGCAAGTCTGTATTCCTGAAGGCCACTTTGGCGCGTGCCAAGAACCTCCCCAGCCCCACGAAGTTTCAGGTCTTCTTCCGCAATGATGAACCCATCCTCGGTTTCACGCATGATTTTGAGACGCGCCTTGGAAACCTGTCCAAGCGGGCTGCCATAAAGCAACAAACAGGTCGATGCCGCGTCACCACGGCCAATCCGACCGCGAAGCTGATGAAGTTGTGCCAGACCGAAACGCTCGGAATGCTCAATCACCATGATCGTCGCTTCCGGCACGTTCACGCCCACTTCAATTACCGTCGTTGCGACAAGGATGGAGGTATCGCCATGGGCGAACTTTTCCATGACCTCGTCCTTTTCCTTGCCCTTCATCTTGCCATGGACAAGGCCGATACGCTCTGCGCCAAAAAGCTCTGCCAACACGCGATAACGTTCCTCTGCGGCTTGCAGATCCAGAACCTCGGAATCCTCGACCAACGGGCAAACCCAGTAAATCTTGGTACCGGTGCGCATGGCGCGCCCGATGCCGGAAATAACATCATCGACCTTGTCGATCGGCAGTACGCGCGTATCAACCGGCTTGCGTCCCGGTGGTTTTTCATCCAGCCGCGAAACTTCCATATCTCCAAACGCTGTCAGGGTCAGGGTCCGCGGTATAGGTGTTGCCGTCATCACCAGGACATCAACCGCCTGACCTTTGCCAGCCAGCATCAAACGTTGATGCACGCCGAAGCGATGCTGTTCGTCGACGACCGCAAAGGCAAGATCATGGAAGGCGACATCATCTTGAAACAGGGCATGCGTCCCGACAGCAATCTGGACATCCCCATTGGCAAAGCCTTCAAGGGCAGTCTTGCGGGTTTTACCCTTATCGCGACCGGTCAGGATGGCGCATTTGATCCCGATTTCCTCTAGCAGCGGCGAAATGGTTTCAAAATGCTGGCGTGCAAGAATTTCGGTCGGCGCCATCAGAGCCGCCTGACGTCCGCACTCAACCGCATTGAGCATGGCCATGAGTGCGACGACGGTCTTACCCGAACCGACATCTCCTTGAAGCAAACGAAGCATTCGACCCTCGCTTGCCATGTCGTCATAGATATCAGCAAGGGCGCGTTGCTGTGCACCGGTCATGGCAAAGGGCAAGTGGTTGCCAAGTGCCTCGCGCAGAAGTCCATCGCCCTTGGTTACACGCCCGCCAAGCTTGCGCATCTTGGCGCGGATCAATGTCAGTGCCAGCTGATTGGCAAGCAACTCATCATAAGCAAGGCGTTTACGCGCCGGATGGTCAGGAGAAAGGTCGGTTTCGTCTTGCGGATTGTGAACGGTATAGAGTGCCGTTTTTAAATCCGGCCATTTGTGACGTGCGACCAGTGCCGGGTCATGCCATTCTGGCAAATCGGGAAGCGTTTCAAGCGCACCGCGTACCGCCTTGGTCAGCGTCTTTCCCGTAACCCCGGCGGACATCGGATAGACTGGCTCGACCGTCTGGATTTCAGACCGTTCTGCCTCTGTGCCGATCCGGTCGGGATGGGTGATCTGGAATTCACCGCGGTAATGGTCAATCTTGCCCGAAACAATCCGCTTTTCGCCAACCGGAAGCACGTCATTCAGGTACTTTGCCCGTGCATTGAAAAACGCCAGAACAAGCGTACCGCTTTGGGTTTTACAGACCACACGATAGGGACGACGACGGTTGGGCGCAGGTTCATGGCGTTCGACCCAGACATCCATGGTAACGATCGATCCGTCGATGGTGTCCGAAAGGTCCGGCGAAAACCGGCGATCAATGATGCCCGATGGCAAATGCCACAACAGATCGGCGACATGTTCCCCACCGATCAGGCGCGCGACCAGCGGCTTTAAGCGTGGTCCGATACCGGCCAGCGTGTCAATTTCAGCAAAAAGCGGGAACAGAATTTCCGGACGCATGACGGTTTTCGTTGAAACTTTCGATGAGAACGTTAATAGAACAATTGCGTTTATGGCACGGGTATACAACAAAACTATCCCGCCACAACCATCAAGTCATCATTTGATGCAAAATGACCCGATCACGGCATGGACCCGTAGGAGATTTTGCCGTACAAACCATGCCACAGAACAGGCTGCAGCCGCTGCCCGCAAGGCACTGCACAGGAAGTCAGGAGATCGTATAATGACCGACACCATATCGGACCTTGAAATGCGCCGCAAAAAGCTGCTGTTCCGTGGAAGCCATCGTGGCACCAAGGAGAACGATATCCTGATGGGCCGTTTCATGGACAAGCATCTTGCGACGCTCACCAAAGAACAGCTTGATACATTCGAGACCCTGATCAACGAAGTGCCGGATGCCGATTTCTTCAAATGGGCCACCGGCAAGGAAGAGGCACCGGCGCAGTATGATACCGATGTCCTGCGCATGATCCGTGCACTCAGCAACGCCTGACAAAACATTGAATAAAATCAAAGAAATTATATCGACCACCGGTCGCAAACGGGTAGGCGGTGTACCAGAGGGTGCGGACGCCCTGATCTTGCGCGAGCTGCTCGACAGTGCGGGCAAGAACAAAACCGTTCTTCATGTGGCGCGTGATGACAAGCGCATGGCCCAACTGGCCGAGGCACTGCAATTTTTTGCCGGTGAAATCGACTTCCTGACCCTGCCGGCCTGGGATTGCCTGCCATATGACCGTGTTTCACCAATTTCCGAGGTAACGGCACGTCGCGTTGAAACGCTGACAACCCTTGCTGATAGTGTGGAATCCGCCGCCGGAAACGGGCGTATTGTCCTGACAACCGTCGCTGCGGCAATGCAACGCGTTCCGACCGTTGATGTCATGCGCAAGGGCAAGCTCGCCTTCAAGGCTGGTAGTGAATATGACCGCGCAGACCTTACCGCTTATTTCGAGCGCATGGGCTACAACCGCGCCGAACAGGTAATGGAACCGGGTGACTACGCTGTTCGCGGCGACATTGTTGATATCTTTGCACCCGGTATGAAAGAGCCGGTGCGCCTTGATTTCTTTGGTGACGAGATCGAAAGCATCCGTCGCTTTGATGTGGAAACCCAGCGTACAGTTGGCAAGATCAAGGAAATAGCTCTTTTACCTGTGGGTGAGGTCTATCTTGATCCGGACGGCATTTCGCGTTTCCGAAGTGGTTATCGCGAGCTGTTCGGTGCGGTTTCGCAGACCGATCCGCTTTATGAATCGATTTCCAATGGCCTGAAATATGGCGGGATGGAACATTGGTTGCCGCTATTCCACGACGGTCTGGACACTATCTTTGCCTATGTGCCCGAAACCATCGTCAGTCTTGATTATCAGTTTGGTGAGGTGATCGAAAACCGCCTTGAGATGATTGATGATTATTATCAGGCGCGGCTCAACATCAAAGGCGGCGGTCTTTCGGGTGACAACGTCTACAAACCTGTACCACCAGAACGACTTTACCTTGATCAGGCAGAGTTTGACCGCCTGTTGTCAGACCGCCCGGTTCTGGAATTTTCGCCGTACTATGACGATGAAAATCCGGAACGCGGTATTTATGACCTTGGCGCGCGCGCAGGGCGTGATTTTGGGGATATCCGTGCACGTGCGGACGTCAATCTGTATGACGAGCTTCGTCATTTCATCACGACCCAGCGCGGCAAGGAGAACCAGGTTGTCATTGCCGCATATTCTGATGGCTCGCGCGACAGGATCGTCTCTCTACTCCGTGAACATGGGGTGGGCAAGGTCGTCCCATGCGAGTGCTGGGAAGACGTTACCGATGACCTGACCCATGAACATGTCGGCGTGGTCATCCTTGATATTGAACGAGGCTTCCGGCGCAAGGGGCTGTGGTTTGTAACCGAGCAGGACATCCTTGGCGATCGCATGAGCCGCCCTGGCGGAAGGCGCCGCAAGGCCGACAACTTCCTGCGCGAAGCGTCCGAAATTTCTGAAGGCGATCTTGTTGTCCACCTTGAACACGGTATTGGGCGTTATCTGGGCCTTAAAACCGTTACAGCGGGTGGAGCGCCACATGACTGCCTGGAACTTGAATATGACGGGGGCGACAAGCTGTTTGTCCCGGTCGAGAATATCGAAGTCCTGTCACGTTATGGCTCGGACGAGGGTGTCTCTATCCTTGACAAGCTGGGTGGCGTTGCGTGGCAGGCGCGTAAGGCCAAGCTGCGTGAACGCATCCGCGACATGGCAGGCAAGCTGATCAAGGTCGCTGCCGAACGCCACTTGCGCAAAGGCGCAACACTTCAGGCCCCTGAAGGCGCCTATGACGAGTTCTGCGCAGGCTTCCCGTTTGCCGAAACCGAGGACCAGGCACGTGCGATCCGCGACACGCTTGATGACCTTTCGGCTGGCAAACCGATGGATCGTCTTGTCTGCGGCGATGTCGGGTTTGGCAAGACTGAGGTCGCCATGCGTGCTGCCTTTGCGGCTGTCATGTCAGGCAAGCAGGTCGCCGTGGTCGCACCCACAACCCTTTTGTGTCGCCAGCATTACCTGAATTTCAAGGAACGCTTTGAAGGCTTACCGGTTCGCGTTGAACAGCTATCGCGTCTTGTCACTGGCAAGAATGCCAAACTGGTCAAGGACAATATCGAAAGCGGACATGTTGATATTGTTTGTGGAACCCACGCGCTTTTGGGAACCGGTGTGCATTTCAAGGACCTTGGACTTCTGATTGTTGATGAAGAACAGCATTTCGGCGTGAAGCACAAGGAACGGCTCAAGGAACTGAAATCTGATGTGCATGTTCTGACCCTGACCGCGACACCAATTCCGCGAACCTTGCAGTTGGCACTGACCGGGGTCAAGGAACTGTCGATCATTGCAACCCCGCCAGTCGATCGCCTTGCTGTCCGAACCTATATCACGCCCTACGACCCGGTTGTCGTGCGAGAGGCCATCTTGCGCGAACGCCATCGTGGCGGCCAGATTTTCTATGTCTGCCCACGGGTGAACGAATTGGGTCGGGTTGCCAAGGAACTTGAAAACCTTGTGCCGGAAATCAAGTTTGACGTGGCGCACGGCCAGATGGGCGCGCGTGACCTTGAACAGGTCATGACCGACTTTACCGACCGTAAATTTGATCTGTTGCTGGCAACCAACATCATTGAATCGGGCATTGATGTTCCGAACGCCAACACCATGATCATTCATCGGGCCGATATGTTTGGTCTGGCACAGCTTTATCAGCTGCGCGGGCGCATCGGGCGCTCCAAACAACGTGCTTATGCCTATATGACGCTGCCACATGGCAAGAAGCTGACGGCGACCGCGCTAAAGCGTCTCGAAGTCATGCAGACGCTTGATAGTTTGGGGGCCGGTTTTAATCTGGCAAGCCATGATCTTGATATTCGCGGGGCAGGGAACCTGCTGGGTGAAGAACAGTCCGGGCATATCAAGGAAGTCGGGATCGAGCTGTATCAACAGATGATCGAAGAAGCCGTGGCAGAAGCCAAGGGCGAGATCGACGCATCCGAAGAAGCAAGCTTCGTCCCGCAGATCAATATCGGCATGCCGGTTCTGATCCCGGACCGTTACGTGCCCGATCTTGGTGTGCGCCTTGGTCTTTACCGCCGGATCTCAGAACTGCGATCCCGTGAAGAAGTCGATCAGTTTGCTGCCGAGATGATCGACCGGTTTGGCAAGCTGCCCAAAGAAGTCGAAAACCTTCTGGATGTGGTTACCATCAAACAATGGTGTCGGGTCGCCAATATCGAAAAGCTTGATGCGGGGCCCAAGGGTGCATTGATCACGCTGCGCAATAACGAGTTCCCGAACCCGGCCGGTCTGATCGGTTTCATCCAGCAACAGGTTGGTGTGGCCCGTCTGCGCCCTGACCATAAGATGGTCTATGCCGCAGGCTGGGATGGTCCGACGGACCGGCTTGAAGGGCTGAAACGTTTGATGAAGCGCCTTTCGGATATTGCCGAAGCCACATGAAGAAAGGGCGGGTAACAGATTGTTATCCCGCCTTTTTCGTTCTTGATGGGCCTAGTTAAACCGGAATTTCTTCTTGTCGGGCCAACCGGATCATACGCTGTAGAATATCTGGTTCCTGGGCACCCGAAAGGGCGTGGCGGCTGTTAAACAGGAAGCACGGCACACCCGTAACGCCCATCTGATGGGCGACACGGTTTTCCTGACCGACAAATTCCCGATCCATATCACCAGCAAGGTATTCAAGGATTTCGTTTCTGTCCTCGCCATGGCGCACGGCAATTTCGGCCAGAAGCTCATGATCACCGATATCCTGACCTTCAAGGAAGTAGGCGACAAACAGATCCTCAACCAGATCATTCCCCACGGCCGGGCGTTCGGCGCAGACCTTGGTAATCAGTCGATGAGAATCTGTTGAGTCCGGGGTGACCTTGATCTGATCAAACTTGAATGGAATGCCAACGGCAGCCCCGGCATCCTCGATAGCCCTATAGACCCGTTCGGCACTTTCAGCCCCGCCAAACTTGGCCGACAAATAGAGTTTGCGATCAATACCGCCACTTGGCATGTCAGGGTTGAGCAGGAACGGACGCCAGTGAATGATCAGGTTATCAAGCTTTTCACGGGCCAACGCCTTTTCAAGACGCTTCTTGCCGATATAGCACCACGGACAAATGGTATCGACGATCGCCTCGATCCTGATGGGCGCGTTTGAAGGCTCACTTTGTCCGAACTGCCAATTCATGCCATTTTATCCATTCAAGAAAGACGTTCCGGCTGCAAGTGGCGCAATCCCAAGATGGTCGGCAACCGTTTGCCCGATATCTGCAAAGGTTTCGCGCATCCCGAATGGGCCGGGCGCGATTGCCGGTCCAAAAGCAAGGATCGGGACGAATTCGCGCGTATGGTCATTGCCACGCCAAGTCGGATCACATCCATGGTCTGCCGTAATGATCACCAGATCACCTGGTTGAAGTACAGCGCGCAGTTCCGGAATTCGCTGATCAAATTCCTCAAGCGCGTTTGCATACCCGGCGACATCACGACGGTGACCGAATTCCATGTCGAAGTCCACCAGGTTGGTGAACACAATGCTGTTATCCGGGGCCCCGGCAATTTCGGCCATCATGGCATCAAAAAGGGCCATATTGCCTGCCGCCTTCACCTTTTTGGTAATCCCGCGATGGGCATAAATATCGGCAATCTTGCCAACTGAAACGACCGTACCGCCTGCCTCAGTGAACTGATCCAGCAGAGTCGGTTTGGTTGGCGGTACGGCAAGATCACGCCGGTTTGCCGTCCGCTTGAAATCAGTCGGAGTTTCGCCAAGAAACGGTCGGGCGATCACGCGGCCGATGTTATAGGGCTCAACCAGTTTGAAGGCGATTTCGCAAACCTCATACAGGCGCTCCAGACCAAAATGTTCCTCGTGGGCGGCGATCTGAAACACGCTATCGGCCGACGTATAGCAAATTGGTTTGCCGGTTTTGATATGCTCTTCACCAAGTTCGGCAATGATGGTTGTGCCCGATGCATGACAGTTGCCAAGAATGCCCGGCAGTTTGGCCTGTTCGATCAGGGCGTCTGTCAGTTCCGCCGGGAAGGTCGGGACCGTAAGCGGGAAATACCCCCAGTCAAAATCCACCGGAACACCGGCAATTTCCCAATGGCCGCTTGGCGTATCTTTGCCACGCGAGAGTTCCTTGGCATGACCAAACGCACCGATCATTGCGCCACCGTGATCCAATCCGGGCGGCACGCGACCCGTCGCATCCTTGGCAGCTTCACCAAGGCCCAGTGCGACCATGTTTGGCACATTAAGCGGTCCGCTACGCTTGTCACTATTGGCAAGGCCTCTGGCGCAGTGTTCGGCGATATGGCCAAGGGTATCAGAACCCTGATCGCCAAATTTTGCTGCGTCCGGTGCCGAACCGATCCCGAAACTGTCCGCCACGATAATGATGGCACGTGCCATTGATATCTTCCTTAAAACCTAATCCGGGCAATGTGATCACCCGCAAATAGTGATGAATTTTAATAGTTGCCAGTCGGGGCAGGTGTATCGCCCGGTTTCGAACCGCATGTTTCCAGCAATGCAGTCAAAACACCACTTGCACCAAACCGGAAGGTTTCCGGCTTTGCCCATCCATTGCCCATGATGTGGTCTGCAATGGCAAGATAAAGGGCTGCATCATCGGTGGTTTTCACTCCGCCGGATGCCTTGAATCCGGCGTCAATACCGTCTTCGTCTCTGGCATCTCGAGTGGCAGTCAGCATGGCTACTGCGGCCTCGGGGGTTGCGCCGACGGCTACCTTGCCAGTTGAGGTTTTAACGAAGTTTGCGCCATGCTTGATGGCAAGGCGGGCGGCTTCATAAAGCTTTCCCAGATCATCAAACTCGCCGCTTTCAAGGATGACTTTCATGGTGGTCATGGTGCCGCACGCCATCCGGGTGGCATCAACAACCTCGGTTGCGGTCGCAACGTCGCCATCAAGAAACGCCTTATAAGGGAACACCAGATCAATCTCGTCCGCGCCCTTGGAAACGCAGTTGGCGGTCTCGTCACCAACGCGCTGGGCGTTGGTGCCACCTTCGGGGAAGTTCACCACAGTTGCGGTTTTCACACCCGATTGGCCCAGTGCACGCCACGATGTTTCAATAAACGGGGCATAGACGCAAACGGCGGCCGTATTTCCGACCGGGGTTTGCGCGCGCTTGCACAGGGCTTCAATGACCTGTTCATTGTCATCGTCATTCAGGCTGGTCAGATCCAGAACAGAAATGGCGCGTCGGGCCGTATCGGCATCTGCCATGGCCTCGTCCTTTGCGGCAGAAATCACTTCTGAAACGGTATTTGGATCAAACATCAAACATTCCTTGTATTGCACCGCTACTGCGTCTGGTGCAGTTAGTCCGTCAACTCGCCCGATACCATCTGGCACGAACGCGAAAGACGGATCCATCAGCTGCCCTGCAAGGTATCCAACCTTCAAGCGGCAATCAATCGATCCGTCTCAAAACACAGTTTCAACAAGAACACAGAAAAGAGCTCTGTCACGCTACTAGGACAACAAAAGCTGACCTTCACGTCCTTCAAGCGGCTTCTCGCCCGCGACCGAACATAGATACCCGCCCGGAACCACCAGACGGATCCCGATGCGTGAATATAGAACACCATCCGTTCGGCTGGAGAACGGTGTTTTCTCGCCGGTCTCACAATCAAGAACATACCCCAGCTCCTGACCTGCGGTGACCTTTGCTCCGGCCTCTGCGCCAAACACAACCATGCCACCATGCGGGGCCATAACGCGATCAACACCCGAAAGCGGGGTCGCATCACATTTGGCTTCGGGCAGGGGGCCGGGATCACCAGCGACCAGCCCACGACGCTGCAGGAACTTGTACATGTTCTCTGCATCCTTGATTGCGTATTCGTCATAAACGTCCCGATCACCACGCAGCTCAATCGTGGTTGCCAAGGTCGCCATCGGGATCGGGAAGCTATCACCATAGGCACGGCGCAGTTCGACCCATGGTCGGCTGAACGCCTCGTCAAACGGATTGTCGCCGCTGATCTCGGCAATCAGGCTGCATTCCGAGCCGATCTGTGCCGAAAGGTCGGCAGCATCCGGCCAGTTATGGTCACTGATGTAAAGATGCATCGGCGCTTCCCAGTCGCAATGCAAATCCATGACGTAGTCCGCATCAATCGCAAGTTCCGCAAGGGTCAGACGCAAATCCTGAAGATCGGTCAATGGACTGACGTTCTTGCGATGTTCCTTGATCAGACGGCGCAATTCAGCCCGGATCAGCGCAACGTTTTTGTCGCCATCCTGGCCCAGTTTTCCGTCAACGGCGTCAATCAATGCTGGACTCAGGTCAGGGTAGTGGCGGTTAAAGTTCTGACCGCTGCGCATCTCAAAACGGCCAAGCGGTTTCATATCGACATACTGGGTAAAGCCAATCGGGTTGGCAAACGGCACAACGACGATATCGCCGGTGATCTCGCCCTTTGCGTCGGCTTCCTTCAGAAGAACTTCAAGGTGGTGGAGCGTAATGACACCGGGCAATTCATCGGCATGCAAAGCAGCCTGGAAATAGGCCTTTGGGCCTTGGCCGGGCTTGCCATAACGGCGGACTGTCAGGGCGCGTGACGTACCCATCTGCGGGCGGACGAGTTCAATGCGTTCTTCTTGCATTTCGAAATCCTGAAAGAGGGGGGTGTGGGGCAAAACAACCCGGCCGGATCAGGACACCCAACCATTGAGGCTGGCAATGTCCGTCTCTGAATACCGGGTTTGATATGGGTAGTTGATCAGGCAGATGCCGCTTTAGGCTTGCCGGATTTTGGTTCCTTGCGTACTTCGCTACGGCGCAAATACCGTTCAATCCCTTTGAAGCCAAAGGTCAGCGTGTAAACGATGATCAGATAGATCACGCCTGCTGAGATAAATGCTTCATAGGGAAGGGCAGTACGGGCAACGATTTTGCGCGCGGCACCCGTCAGCTCCATCATGGTGACAGTGGATGCCAGCGACGTCGCCTTCAGCGTGAAAATCACGTCGTTGGTGTAAGCAGGCCAGATCATTTGCCACATGCGCGGGAAGATGATTCGCCGATAGGTAATCCACGGGGACATACCGCATGCACGCGCGGCTTCCAGTTCACCATTCGGGACGTTCTGAATACCACCACGCATGATTTCGGCGACATAGGCAGCTGTATTCAAAACGAATGTCAGCAGGCAATACCAGTATGGATCACGCAAATAGGTCCAGGTCCAGTGATCCTGAATGCCATCAATTTCTGCTACCAACTGCCCGACGCCATAATACATCATGAACAGCTGCCCGATCAGCGGTGTACCACGGAACACATAGATAAAGGCAAAGGGCAGGGCCTGTATCCAGACCTTTTTAGAAACGCGGGCCACGGCAAGTGGAATGGCCAGAAGGGTGCCCAACGTAACCGAAATGACCAACAACTCGATGGTCAGTAGAAAGCCGCGCCACAGCCACGTGTCATACTTGCCAAGAACGTATATGAAATCTTCAAACATCTGCTACGCCCTCGCCACACCGCGGGCCGCCCGCTTTTCAAGATAGTTGAAGACCAGAAGCGAAACCGTTGTAAATGAAAGGAACATCAGCATCGCCACCAGATAGAAAGTGAACGGTGCCTTTTCCGTTCCGGCACCGATGGCGGCCTTGCGCATGATTTCCTCAACACCGACAACTGAGATAAGTGCGGTGTCCTTGATCAGGACCTGAAAGAGGTTATTAAGCCCCGGCAGGGCAAAGCGCCAAAGCTGCGGCAGTTTGATGCGCATGAAAACTTGCATTGGCGTCATGCCACATGCTGTCGCGGCCTCGATTTGGCCAAGCGGAATCGATTGCATGGCTGCTCGGAAAACTTCGGATGCAAATGCACCCTGGACCAACGCCAAAGCCGCGACACCAGACCAGAAGGCAGGAATATCAACACGGGTTTCTTCGCCGGAAATAAGCTCTGCAAGGCTTTGGACGGCGATGGTGCCGCCGAAATAAATCAACAAAATAACAAGAAGCTCGGGAATGCCACGAATAAGAACGGTATAGCTTTCCCCAATCACACGCAGTGTGCGATAGCGCGACAGCTTTGCCGACGCGCCCAACAAACCAATAACAATCATGAATGGCAAAACGGTTAGGCAAAGCTGAACTGTCACCAGTCCCCCTTCAAGCATCTGCCAGCCGCGGCCGTATAAATCGAGCATGGTATCTCCAGATTTCCTTGATGCTGCCCGTGCTTTTCACCCCTGAATTACAAGCAACGCGCAACAATAAGGGAAGGGCGGCGAACACTTCGCCGCCCTGAATAGATCAGGCAGATCAATTCGGATGCAGATCGATCGCCGGGAAGTATTTCTTGTTCAGCTCTTCGTAAGAGCCGTTTTCAAGCATTTCAGCCAGTGCCTTGTTGAAGATTTCCTTCAGGTCCTGGTCTTCCTTGCGGATACCAATACCGGCACCTTCGCCGAACCACTCGCTCGGTGCGAACTGGTTGGAAACGAAACCATAGCCTTCGCCTTCTTCCGAGTTAACCCACGCTTCGAGGGTACCGGAATCAGCAAGCGTTGCATCAATACGACCAGCAGTCAGGTCAAGCAGAGCTTCGTCCTGCGTACCATACATGCGGATTTCGGTATCCATGAAGTTATCTTCAAGGAAGTTCGCATGGGTGGTCGAACGCTGAACACCGATGACCATGCCATCAAGCGCGTCTTCAATGACTTCGCCGTCTTTGTAAGCGGTGATGCTCATGCCGTCTTTACCGACGAACACGGCCGGGGTGTTGCTGTAGTAGTTAGAGAAGTCGATGGAACGCTTGCGCTCTTCGGTGATCGACATCTGCGCAATGATTGCATCATATTTTTTGGCCAGAAGACCCGGGATCATGCCGTCCCAGTCCTGTGCAACGATTTCGCACTCGACATTCGCGGTTTCGCAAAGCTTGTTGGCGAAATCAACGTCGAAACCGATGAGGTTGCCATTGTCGTCCATCATGTTGAACGGAGGGTAGGCCCCCTCGGTCGCGACAACGACTTTATCCCAATCAGCGTTTGCGGCCGAAGCACTCAGTGCAATGCCAACTGCTGCAGCAGATGCAACCTTGATCCAGTTTTTCATTCATAGTCTCCCTTGTTGATTGGAACGGGGCGTACGTATTGAGGTACTCCCATTCTTGCGACCACGGCACACCTGGCCCTGGTCCGCCCAGATCAGAAATCGCGCTGAAGAAACTGCTTCATGCGTTCCGATTTTGGATTCTCGAAAACATCAGTCGGGTTGCCGAATTCCTCGACCCTTCCTTGATGCAAATACATGACATGGCTTGAAACACCGCGCGCAAAGCCCATCTCGTGGGTCACCACAAGCATTGTGCGGCCTTCCTCGGCAAGATCGGTCATAACCCGAAGAACTTCACCAACCAGCTCGGGATCAAGGGCTGAAGTCGGCTCATCAAACAGCAAAACATCGGGTGATATTGCAAGCGCGCGCGCAATCGCGGCACGTTGTTGCTGGCCACCGGATACATGACCGGGATAGTAATCCCGACGTTCATACATCCCGACCTTCTTGAGCAATGCGTCAGCGCGCTCAATCGCTTCTTTGCGGGGAACACCCAAAACATGGATCGGTGCTTCGATCACGTTCTCAAGAATGGTCAGATGGCTCCAGAGGTTGAAGCTTTGAAACACCATGGCGAGTTTGGTGCGGATGCGCTGCAACTGTTTTTTATCAGCCGCTTCCTGCGAGCCGTCCTTCAACGTCTTCATGCGGATCAGTTCACCCTTAACATGAACTTCACCGGAGTCTGGCGTTTCAAGCAGGTTGATGCATCTTAAAAATGTACTTTTGCCCGATCCGGACGAGCCAATAATCGAAATCACGTCCCCGGTGTTGGCCGTAAGGTCAATTCCTTTGAGAACTTCATGCTCACCAAAGCTTTTGAACATCCCTTCGACCTGCAGGGCGGGTATGTCTGTGCTCATATCGAGTTTAAAATTTCCCTGTTGAGAGTCTTGTCTTCTTCGTTCGTCTTAGCATCTGAAACCAGATGCTCCCCCACAAGACGCGCCAAAGCGCCTCTCATTCCGTCAATAATTGCCTGTCCAACGAGAGCATTTCCACTGATATTTTGCAGTTTTGTGAAGAAAACTGCGGTTTCAGACGGTTACACATCACCATTAACGACCGCATTGCACAAATCGTGCAGCAGTAAGGGATTTTACGCAATAAAAAACTACACAGAGGTTACGCTCACCTGAGAATCCAGTTCTCATGGAGTTAAGCAGGACAGACGGAGTCCGTTAATCAGGCGCTCTGGGTTTTAGATCACACGAAAGATGTCACCATGGGGAACTCAATCATTATCACGCACTGACTTCAGGAAACCGAGTACTTCTTCGCGCAATCGATGGGCAAGTTCACGCATCTCCCGCGAGGACTGCAGAAGCGAATTGGCTTCGACACTGACCATGTTTGACGCATCAGACACAGCGGAAACATTTTGCGATACCTCCTGTGTGCCCGACGCCGCGCGTTGGACGCTATCGGCTATTTCACGCGTGGCAGCCCCTTGTTGCTCTACGGCTGCTGCGATCGCATTGCAGAACTCATTGATGCGTTCGATCGTTCCTGAAATTGAACCAATTTCCGAAACCGAGCGGGACGAGGATCCCTGAATACCATCGACCTGAACCTGGATATCGCCTGTCGCCTTGTCGGTTTGATTGGCAAGTGATTTCACCTCACCAGCAACAACAGCAAAGCCCTTGCCAGCGTCACCTGCGCGGGCGGCTTCGATGGTTGCGTTCAAAGCCAGAAGATTGGTTTGCCCGGCAATATCCTGAATAAGACCAACGACCTTGCCGATCCGTTCAGCTGCTTCTGCAAGCTCCGTGACAGTTGCCGATGTGCTGTTGACGCCGTCAACAGCCTCGGTTGCCACTTCGATGGATTGCGTCACTTGCGCCCCGATTTCGCGAATAGCGGCGGAAAGCTCTTCGGTGGCAGACGCGACGGCCTGCACATTTTCCGTGGTAATATTTGCTGCATTGGAGACAGCAGCAGCGCGTGACGTCGACTCCTCTGCATTGGCCGACAACTGTGTTGCCACTGACTGCGTTTTTTCCGCGGCATCTGCGACGGTTTCCACGATTGAAAGCACGCTCTGTTCGAAGTTGTCCGCCATCTGCTCAAGCGCACGTTTTCGCGCTTCCGCAGCCCGCTTCGTTGCTTCTTCGTTTGCATGCGCCAAGCGTTCGACTTCGGCTGCATTATTCTTGAACACAAGCACCGCAGCGGCCATCGCACCAATCTCGTCTTTGAGCTCTGTTCCTGGAACCTCGACGTCTTTCTGACCTTGGGCAAGCCGGGTCATGGCAGAAGTCATGCTCATAACCGGACCTGAAACCCAAACGCGCACCAAAACGCCCATCAGCCCCATGATCGCCAGGACGGCAATTACGGCGGTAATAATCGCCGTGTAGCGGAACTCGTAAAGTGAAGCATACGCTTCATCCCGATCCAGAGCGAACCCAAGATACCAGTTTACCGAGGGCAGGCCGCTCACACGAAAGAAGGTGAAGAGCTGTTCCCCACGACCTTCTTTGATATTGTCCATACCTTCGGTCACTGTTGGTGTGTCTTCAGGGAAAACATCAGACAGGGGTTTTAGTGTGAACTCGGCATTCGGGTGGATCAGGACCGTTCCCTGATCGTTCACAAGGAAGCCATACCCGATACCCCCAAGGTCAATACTGCGCACCAGATCACCGAGAATACCAATATCAATGTCCCCCCCGACAACACCGAGTAGGTTGCCGTCTTCGGAAACCGGCGTGGTCGCCGTGACAATCAGTTGTCCGGTGGAGGCATCAGTGTAAGGTTCGGTCAAGGTACTGTCGCCCACTGCAACAGCGTCGGCATACCAGGGACGTTTACGTGGGTCGTAATCGGGCGGCAACTCATCAGGTGGATACATCGTCATCACACCATCCGCACTGCCGAAATACGAAAATATGAATGACTCGGCAAAGGCTTCACCACTTGCAACCGCCGACACATTCTCTGGTGAACTGTCACGTGCAATGCTGTTGGCAAGGCTCTCAACCAAGAGGCGGCGACCATCAAGCCAATTCGAAATACCAGCCGTCGCCAACGAACCGCTTTCGGTCAGTTTCGATTCTAAGGAGGTTTGGATCGACGTACGCTGCTGATAGTCAAAATAGAGGATAAAGGCCACGAATGTGGCAACAACGATCATCGCTGCCGCAAGCAGTATCCGGCTACCAATGTTTAACGACATTCATAAGTCCCCCAAAACACCCACGCCATCAGATACAAATGTGATTGAACGTCACGATTACAAGCCGCGCCGTCTTAGTGATCTGCGCACGTTAGATAATTCTAATTAAATCTTATAAGTACGGCGAATACAACTAAAGTCGAGCATGTCATGAGATCGACATCACTATGAAATCTCACCATTTTCGGTATTGATTAAGAACCACATTGCCATCAACCTCAAGTTTCCCCATATGAGGAAATGACTTGTGGCAGATTCTCACAAAATACCGATAAACGGAGGAAATTAATGAAACGCGCATTATTTGCAGGGATGGCGGTCGCGTTTGCGTTCGGGAGCACTGCTGCCGTGGCACAGGATCGTGATGGCTGGCCTGAGAGCTTCACCGTCGGCACAGCGTCTCAGGGCGGGACCTATTTTGCGTATGGTTCTGGCTGGGCCAACCTGGTCGCGGAAGAACTTGGAATCTCGGGTGGCGGCGAAGTCACCGGCGGCCCGATGCAGAATATGGCACTTGTTCACACCGGCGAAGCCGCCTTTGGCATGACCACCATGGGTCCGGCTGCAGAATCTCTGGCGGGTACCAACCCGATTGCACCAGGTCTGCAGATGACCAATGCGTGCGCGATGTTCCCGATGTACCAGACGCCGTTCTCGATCACCGCACTTTCTTCTTCCGGAATTACCTCGGTTGCCGATATTCCGGCAGGCGCCAAAATCGGTTTTGGTCCGGCTGGCTCGACCTCGGACACCTATTTCCCGCGCATGCTTGAAGAACTGGGTGTTGATTTCGAACGCCGGAATGGCGGCTGGTCTGACCTTGGTGGTCAGCTGCAGGACGGCTTGCTTGACGTGATCGCGTTTGCCGCAGGCGTCCCGGTTCCCGCTGTCAGCCAGCTTGAAGTTCAGACCGACGTAAACATCATCGAGTTTACCGAAGCAGAACAGAAGCAAATCATGGATGCCTTCCCGGTATCGGAGTTCGACATCGCAGCAGATACCTATACCACGCTGACCGAACCTGCACGTTCGGTTTCCATGTGGAACTTTGCGATTGCTAACTGTGATCTTCCGGAAAGCTTCGTCTATGCAGCTACAGATGTTGTGATGTCCGACAATGACCGGATGGTTTCCATCCACCGTGCGGCCCGCTCGACCGTTCCGGCGAACTGGGACAAGAACAAGGTCATGAAGTGGCACCCGGGTGCTGCGAAGTGGTTCAACGAGAATGGCGCGTCCATTCCGGCAGACATGATCAACTGATCACTGCCATCAAAAACATCTTGTAAGGCGGACTGTCCTTGTGGACGGTCCGCCATATTTCAATTACCAGCTTGCCTGTGGCCAAAAACAAACTTGCGTGAGTGCGGGGGAATAGATGTCAGATAAAAGCCAGGTGGAAGACGAACACCTCATTGCTGATGGTGTTGACGAAGAACCGGTCGAACATAACCGGCGAATGTTTGAGGGCGGGGGACTGACCTTCATCACAATCTCCGCGGCGATCTACGCGGCCTTCCACATGCTTGCGCTCAATGGCGTTTCCCTGTCGGGGATGACAGGCGGCCTGGTCAATCTGCCGTTCCTGCCAGACTTTCCACTCGAAACCTGGAACTTCCGGATTGTTCACGTTGCCGGTGCATTGGCACTTGGGTTCCTGTGGTACTCCGCCAACAGCTTTAGTGACAGCCCGGGCACTTCAACACCTCTTCTGGGGTATCTGTCTTACGTCCTTTTGGTGCCGGCTTTCATGGCGACGGGCATGGCCATCAGTTTCGCATTCGATATTCAGAATGGTGTGATGTGGAATGGCATTGATGCCACCATCAAGTTCAATGAGACTTGGCTGTTCGGAACACCGCTTTTGATTGCGACGGTGGGCGGGATCGTTCTGTCATGGTTCCACAAGACATCGCGCGACAAATATTCCGCGCCAGACTTTGTTCTGTGTGTTTGTGGTGTTGCCGTTGCGGTCTACCTGATCACGATTTATGGCACCCTCATGCGCAACTCGACCGGCACACCATTTGCGCCGATCGGGATCTCGATTGCTGCGGTTGCCGGCACATTGCTGATCATGGAATTGACCCGCCGTGTTGCCGGGCTTGCACTTGTGATCATTGCGACGATTTTCCTTATTTATGTGTTTGTCGGCGAACACCTGCCTGGCTTCCTGCAATCACCCTCAGTTACTTGGCAGCGGTTCTTCAGCCAAGTTTACACCGATGCCGGGATTCTTGGTCCAACGACGGCCGTCTCGTCGACCTACATCATTCTATTCATCATTTTTGCGGCGTTCCTTCAGGCATCCAAGGTTGGCGACTACTTCGTGAACTTTGCCTTCTCGGTCGCTGGCCGGGCCCGTGGCGGACCAGCAAAAGTTGCGATTTTTGCATCTGGCCTGATGGGCATGATCAATGGCACGTCTGCAGGCAACGTGGTGGCCACCGGTTCACTGACCATTCCCTTGATGAAGAAGGTAGGCTATCACAAGAAAACGGCAGGCGCGATTGAGGCAGCCGCCTCCACCGGTGGTCAAATCATGCCGCCGATCATGGGGGCAGGTGCCTTCATCATGGCTGAAATCACGGGCATTCCCTATACCGATATTGCCATCGCTGCCATTATTCCGGCCATCCTCTATTTCGTATCGATCTACTTCATGGTCGATTTCGAGGCCGCGAAGCTTGGCATGCGCGGCATGCGTGAGGACGAGCTGCCGCGCTTTGATGCGATGATCAAAAAGGTATTCCTTTTCCTGCCGATCATCATTCTGATCGTTGCGTTGTTCCTTGGATATTCCGTTATCAGGGCGGGGACCCTTGCAACGGTTGCGGCCGTTGTTGTCAGCTGGTTGACGCCCAATCGGGTCGGCGTGCGCTCAGTTGCCAAGGCCTTTGAACTCGCAGGCGGTATGTCGATC
This sequence comes from Thalassospira sp. MCCC 1A01148, assembly GCF_001613795.1. Lineage (GTDB taxonomy): Bacteria > Pseudomonadota > Alphaproteobacteria > Rhodospirillales > Thalassospiraceae > Thalassospira. Next base: position 342,592 of record NZ_LPVZ01000012.1, on the reverse strand, counting down.
CAGATCATCGCCGTATGCGCCTGTGCCGGTATTATTGTCGGTGTTATTGCGCTGACTGGTGTTGGTGCACGTTTCTCGAACCTGTTATTGGGTCTCGCAGAAGCATCCCAGCTTTTGGCGCTGGTCTTCGCCATGCTTATTGCCATTCTTCTGGGCATGGGAATGCCAACAACCGCGGCTTATGCCGTCGCAGCATCCGTTGTGGCGCCAGGCCTAATTGAGCTGGGTATTCAACCGCTTACAGCACACTTCTTCGTGTTTTACTTTGCTGTGGTTTCGGCAATTACCCCGCCAGTGGCACTTGCATCCTATGCCGCAGCCGGCATATCCGGCGCCAATCCGATGGAAACGTCGGTCGCATCGTTCAAGATCGGGATCGCGGCCTTCATCGTACCGTTCATGTTCTTCTATAACTCTGCGATCCTGATGGATGGAACATATCTCCAGATCGGACAGGCTCTCGTCACCGCTGTTGTTGGCGTCTTCCTGCTATCTTCCGGTGTTCAGGGCTGGTTCCTTGGCAGTAGTGCCGTCTGGTTCCTGCGCATCTTGCTGGTCATCGCCGCTCTGTTCATGATTTCCGGCGGCCTTATTACCGACCTGATTGGTATTGGTGTTGCGATTGGCACGCTGTTTATTCAACGTGTGCTGAAACCGAAACCGGGCTCGACCTTCCGCACGGGTGGGGCAGACTAAACACGGCGGCAAAACACCGAAACGAGAAAAGCGCACCTTATTTGGTGCGCTTTTTCTTTTGGCGAGGAATGGATTTGGTCAACTACTCGGCAACCTTTTTCACAAACTCCGATTTCAAGCCCATTTGCCCGATGCCGGGGATCTTGCAATCAATGTCATGGTCACCTTCAACCAGCCGAATGCCCTTGACCTTCGTACCGACTTTCACCACCGCCGATGAACCTTTGACCTTCAGGTCCTTGATCACCGAAACCGTATCACCGTCAGCAAGCGGCGTGCCGTTGGAATCCCGCACAACAGGCGCATCTGCATGTGCGGCTGTCAGCGACCATTCATGGGCGCATTCCGGGCATATCAACAACTCACCGTCTTCGTAGGTGTAGGGGGAGTAACATTTGGGACAGGGCGGCAGTTCGCTCATATCAATAACCTTTCGACGATTGTGACGTCATGGCAGATACGGCTTGGCGTCTCGCAAAGAAGATCGTCCTGCGATTACTGAACTGGTTCTGCTCTGTCTTGGGTAAGTGGCGGAGAGGGTGGGATTCGAACCCACGGTACCCGTAAAGGCACGGCGGTTTTCAAGACCGCTGCATTCAACCGCTCTGCCACCTCTCCGCAAAACTGGTTGGAGCGCTTTGCTCTGGGCGCTTTCAATAAATTGGGGAAGATGACCTGTCAATAGGGCAATCCAATATTGCAGCGAATGCTGGCGATTTATCCGGATTTCGGTATGGTAAGCCGGTTCAAATAACCAATTGTTTTCGGAACCTGCGATCGTGTTCTACTTCCTGTCCAAAACCGTCAGCATCCTGATCAATACAGCTTTCATGCATGGCCTTTTACTCGCCATTCTCTTTGGTCTGTTGATCTTTGGACGCACGCGTAGAATCGCGATTGGCGGGCTGGTTTTCGTAACCGGGGCATCGCTTCTGATCACGGTTATTCCTGTTGGTACTATCCTGTCGCACACTTTGGAAAGCCGGTTTGAGAAGCCCGATCTTGCAAACATTGAGTTTGCAGGTGCAGTAACACTTGCAGGAAGCCTTGACCCTTCTAGCTACTTAGAACGTGGCGAAATGCATGTCGGTGCATCGGCGGATCGTATCTTTACCATGATGCGTGTCGCGAACCTGTATCCGAACAAGCCGGTCCTTTTTACTGGTGGCGATGGCAACCTTACTGATCGCGGTTTCAGCGAAGCGGTCGTGCTCGAAGACTGGCTGGACGATTCGGGGCTGAAGACACCGAATATGTTTTTTGAAACGAAATCACGTAACACGCATGAGAACGCCACCAAATCTCTTGAACTGGTTTATCGCGACTGGCCGGAGCTTGCGAAAAAACCGTGGGTCCTAATTACTTCGGCACAACATATGCCGCGCGCTGTCGGAGCATTCCGCCAGGCAGGCTGGAACGTAATCCCTTATCCTGTCGATAGATTCACCTCCAATGACATCCATTTAGCAAGTCTTAACGTCTCAGGGGCTATCAAATCATTGGGTCGTGCTTTGCGTGAATGGGTTGGGTTAACCGCTTATTACTGGACCGGCCGAACCGATGAATGGTTCCCCGGACCAAAAGAATCCGGGACTGAAAACTGATACAAATTTGGATGAGGCTTAGATGAAATTCTGGAAACTGCTTACCGCTGCCTCCGTCGTTGCCGTGATGGCAGCACATGCACCAGCCTTTGCACAGACTGATGAGAAACTTCCAGAATTTACCACCGAAGGATTTGACGAATGGCTCGTTGAATTCAAAAAAGAAGCCGCAAGCAAGGGCATTTCTGACGCAACACTCGACGTTGCCTTTGCCGATACCAAGCCGATCCCGAAAGTAATCGAATATGATCGCAGCCAGCCTGAATTCAAACTGACCTTCGAGCAGTATCTTGATCGCGTTGTGCCTCAGTCCCGAGTGAATGAAGGTCGCCGCAAATATGCTGAAAACCGTGCTGTCATTGATGCCGCAGCCAAGAAATACGGGGTGCCTGGCCATTACCTGACCGCGTTCTGGGGTATCGAGACCGGGTTTGGTCGCTTTACTGGCGGATATTCCGTTGTGGATTCACTTGCCACCCTGGCATTCGAAGGCCGTCGCGCTGAATATTTCCGCAAGGAATTGATGAACGCGCTCACCATTATCGATGCCGGTCATATCGCGCCGGAAAAGATGTCAGGCTCCTGGGCTGGCGCCATGGGGCAGGCCCAATTCATGCCGTCAACATTCCTGAACTACGCACGTGATGGCAATGGCGATGGCAAGATTGATCTTTGGGGCGCAAAGGAAGATGTGTTCGCCTCTGCTGCGAACTATTTGTCATCCGTCGGATGGCATGCAGATGAGCGCTGGGGTCGCAAGATCAGCCTACCGGAAAACTTCGATATGGAACTGGAAGGTCGCGATATCCGCAAGCCGATTGCAGAATGGCAGCAGCTTGGTGTCCGGATGCCAAGTGGCGCAGACTTGCCTGTTGCGGATATGGACGCGTCAATTGTCATCGTAAATGACGGTGAAGGCCCAGCCTATATGGTTTATAACAACTTCCATACCATCATGCACTGGAACCGCTCGACATACTTTGCAATAGCTGTTGGTACGTTGGCCGACGCGATTGCTGGTCGATAAAAACACATAATTCGAATAACGACAGTTTGACCTAAACGAGCATGGACAGAGCATCTAAAAGCGGGGACACCTTGATGCCCAAACCACGAAACAGTGCCTTGGCACATTTGCGATCCAAAGGCCGCCTCGCTATGGCGGCCGCAGCGCTTGGTATCTTGCTGGCAGGTTGTGCTGAAACTCAGCTCGCTGTTCATGGCGTCAAACGGCTCGGTGGACAATCACAACCGACGCAGATCGGAAACTACAAGATCGGCAATCCATACGAGATTGCCGGTCAGTGGTATTATCCTGCAGTCGATTACGAATACAGTGAAACAGGTATCGCATCCTGGTATGGGCCGAAGTTCCACGGCAAGAAAACGGCAAATGGCGAAATTTTCGATCAGTATGAAGTTTCAGCTGCCCATCGTACCTTGCCGCTGCCCAGCATCGTTCGCGTAACCAACCTTGAAAACGGCAAATCAATCAAGGTCCGCGTAAATGATCGCGGACCGTTTGCGCATGGCCGGATCATCGATATGTCGCGCCGTGCTGCACAGCTTTTGGGGTTCGAGCGCAAAGGCACGGCAAAGGTGCTGGTTGAGGTGGTCGAGGCAGAAAGCCGACAGATCGCGGCCATCGCACAGGGCAAGGCAGCCCCGAAAGTAAGCGTCGCGGAGCAAAGCACTGTAAGTGCTGCACCACGCGACGTCGTTGAAACGGTTCGTCTAGATGATGGCCCCATCGCTGATAGCGGGGAACCGACGACATCCCGTATCAAGCTAACACCACCTTCGGCAAACACCAGCGTTGAATCCGCTCCGCTTGACGGTGTGGTAGAAGAAGCCGCTATTGTAGAAGTAACACCGGTCGCAACATCATCGATCTACGTACAGGCTGGCGCCTTTTCCATTTATGACAACGCATTGAATCTTCGCAATCGCCTTTACGACCTTGCCCCCAGCAAGATAGAGCCGATCGAGGTCAAGGGCACTACCTTTTACCGCGTGCGTCTGGGCCCGCTTGAAACTGTGCCAGAGGCTGACATTCTTCTTGAACGTGTTATTGCAACGGGACAAAACGGCGCAAAAGTGGTTGTAGAGTGCGCAGATGGCGGTTCGGCCACATCTGGTTGTTGATTGAAAAAAGCGGGTTATGCTAGCGATTTAATATGCCGACCTCGCAGCTGTTGCACAATTCTGCCGAATTTGCGACATAAGCAAAACAGCGGATACACCGGTTCCCGGTGGTTAGAGAATTTATTTAACAGGGTTTGTATGCCATGACTTTGATGCCGCCAGTTCCGTTCAAAAACACTCTGAACCGGGTAGTGGCCGGGGCCTTTATTCTTGGTTCTGTCATGGCTACGTCGATGAGTTCTGCAAGTGCGCAGGCCATCGAGACGAATGCGCGTGAAGCATTCATTATGGATTTTGACACCGGGGCCGTGCTGCTTGACAAGGAAGGGGATACCCTGACCGAGCCAGCCTCGATGACCAAGATGATGACCGTCCATATGCTATTCAAGTATATCAAGGATGGTCGCGTTTCCATGGATGACACCTTCCATGTCAGCGAGAAGGCCTGGCGAAAAGGTGGATCGAAAATGTTTGTCGAGGTGAACTCCAACGTTTCGGTTTCAGACTTGCTACACGGGATTATCGTCCAGTCGGGCAATGATGCTGCAATCGTGGTCGCAGAAGGCCTTGGCGGGTCAGAAGAAGCCTTTGCCGAAGCCATGACTGAAGAAGCCCGCGCAATCGGGATGACCAAGTCTGTCTTTAAAAATGCGACCGGATGGCCCGCAGAGGGTCATCTTGTTACGGTTCGTGATCTTGCGATCCTTGCGCGTGATACCATTCGCAACTTCCCTGATCTTTACGAACTCTATTCCATTAAGGAATTTACCTATAACGGCATCCGTCAGCCAAACCGCAATCCGCTTCTCGGCACAAGTGCAGGTGTCGATGGCCTTAAAACCGGCCATACCGAGGCTGCCGGATACGGCCTGACAGCTTCAGCCGAACGTGATGATCGTCGCCTGATTCTTGTCGTCAATGGATTGGGCTCCGTTCGGGAGCGCCGTACGGAATCACAGAAACTCCTTGATTGGGGCTTCCGGGAATTTGACAACTATGACCTGTTCGCCGAAGGCGAAACGGTTAGCTCTGCCAATGTCTGGTTGGGTTCGGAGCCCAAGGTTGATCTTGTCGCAGACAAGGAAGTTCTCCTCACATTGCCGCGTACCGCAAGCCGCGATATGAAGGTATCAGTCGTTTACGAGGGACCGGTTCCGGCGCCGATCAGTCAGGGTGATCAGATCGCGATGCTCAAGGTCGAAGTACCCGATCAGGACACGATCGAGTTTCCGCTCTACGCCGCCCATGATGTCGGACGCCTTGGTTTTGTTGGCCGTATCGGGGCAGCGATCAAATATCTGCTCTGGGGGGCAAACGGGTGACACCTAAGCCCGGTTTGTTCATTAGTTTCGAAGGTGGCGAAGGCAGCGGAAAGTCGACCCAGATACGCTGTCTTGAAAAGTGGTTTCGCGATCAGGGTCAAGATATTGTTGTTACCCGTGAACCCGGTGGGTCGCCGGGGGCAGAAGAAATCCGCAACCTTATTCTGACCGGTGACCCCGGACGCTGGGACCCCGTGACAGAGGCGCTTTTGATGTTTGCGTCACGCCGCGATCATGTTGAGCGGACCATTCGTCCGGCACTTGATAGCGGCAAGATCGTCCTGTGTGACCGGTTTGCTGACTCATCTGTCGCGTATCAGGGATACGGCCATGGTCTTGGGGCTGATTATATCCGCAAGCTTTGGCAACTGGCGATCGGTGACTTTAAACCCGACCTGACCCTGATTTTTGATCTGCCGCTTGAACTTGGCCTTGAACGCGCAAGCGAACGGTTTGCCAATGTCAGTGCAGCGGAAGATCGTTTTGAACGCATGGGGCTGGAATTTCACCAACGCCTGCGCGATGGCTTCCGCGAAATTGCTTCTGATGAGAAGGACCGTTGTCAGATCATTGATGCAAGTGGTGACATTGAGACAGTAAGTGAACGGGTTATTTCGGCCGTTACGTCCCATATTGCCGGGCAGGGGGCCTGAACCGAACATGGCCAAGGACGATCTTCCCGCTGAAGAAAACCCCTTCGAACCACGCCGAAATGATGCACTTCTTGGCCATGAAGAGGCCGAGAAAACCATTCTGGATGCCTGGAACAGCAAACGCATGCATCACGCCTGGCTGCTGTGCGGCCCCAAGGGCGTTGGCAAAGCAACACTGGCCTACCGCATGGCGCGCTTTATTTTGTCTGGCGGCGGTGAAAATGGCGGCGCTGGCCTGTTTGGCGATCAGAATGACGGCCTTTATGTCGATCCTGAGGATCCGGTTTCAAGGCGTATTGCCGGTGGAGGACATGGTGACCTCAAGGTTATTGAACGCCTGTATGACGACAAGAAAAAACGTCTGCAGGGCGAAATCACGGTCGCCAACGTGCGTACCGTTGGCAATTTCATGTCCAAGACATCGGCCGAGGGGGGCTGGCGTATCGTCATTGTCGATGCGGCAGATGAGCTGAACCGCAACGCCGCCAACGCGATCCTCAAGGTTCTCGAAGAACCGCCGTCAAACGCCATGATGATCTTGGTTGCCCATCATCCGGGGCGCTTGTTGCCAACCATACGTTCACGCTGCCGGCGCCTTAATCTTGCGCCGCTTGACGATCATCAGGTTGTCGATCTTTTGGGACGCTATTGCCCGGACATGGATCTTGGCGCACGTGACGCACTTTCGGGGCTGGCAGAGGGCAGTATAGGTCGCGCGCTGCAGCTTCACGATGTCGGCGGGCTTGAGCTATATACCGATCTTGTAAACATCATCGCAGCTCTTCCGAATGCAGATGTTGCGGCCCAACACAAGTTTGCAGAACGTTTTTCACCTGCAGACAAGGATGCGGCCTTCGCCACCATCGCCGAATTAATGCACTGGTGGCTTGCGCGGATGATCCGGTTTGCTGCCACAGGGCAGGCCCCCAGAGAAGTCGTTGACGGTGAACTGCCCGCAATGCAACGTATGGTCGCCGCGCAACCGCTTGATCAATGGCTAGAGGTGTGGGAAAAGATCAACGAACTGATGGGCGCGACCCGCGGTTTGCATCTTGATCGCAAGCAAGCCTTGCTAAATGCATTCTTCATGCTTGAAGAAACCATGCGAACCTGACATCACTGCCCACATACCGAAATTTTGACCATAACGGCCCAATTCGGGCCGTTTTGTTTCACGACTTGTGTGAAGGATTTGCGACCATGACCGGGCACAAACAGCCCTATTACATCACGACACCGATCTATTACGTCAATGACAAGCCCCATATTGGCCATGCCTATACCACGCTTGCCTGCGATGTGCTGGCCCGCTTCAAGCGCCTGGACGGTTACGACGTGATGTTCCTGACCGGAACCGATGAACATGGTCAGAAAGTCGATAAATCGGCCGCGGCCAAGGATATTGATCCGCAGTCCTTCACCGATCAGGTGTCGCAGAACTTCCGCGATCTCGCTGTTCATATGAACTATTCCAACGATGACTTCATCCGTACAACGGAAGAACGCCACAAAAAGGCCTGTCAGGCGCTTTGGAATACCCTTCTTGAAAAGGGCGAGATCTATCTTGGCTCCTATGACGGCTGGTATTCTGTCCGTGACGAGGCGTTCTACGCCGAAAAGGAACTGATCGAAAAAGACGGCGAAAAACTTGCTCCAACCGGCGCACCGGTGGAGTGGGTGTCTGAACCCAGCTATTTCTTCAAGCTTTCTGCTTGGGGCGATCGTCTGCTTGAGTTCTATGAACAGAACCCTGATTTTATAGCGCCGCAATCACGCCGTAACGAAGTGATCAGCTTTGTGAAAGGCGGCATGCATGATCTTTCTGTCTCGCGCACCAGTTTTAAATGGGGTGTTCCTGTTCCAGGCGACGAAGATCACGTCATGTATGTCTGGCTGGACGCACTGACCAACTATTTGACCGCGATCGGCTATCCCGACGCCGATCCGGCCAAACTTGAAAAATACTGGCCGGCAGACCTGCATATGGTTGGCAAGGATATCCTGCGTTTCCACGCTGTTTATTGGCCGGCCTTCCTGCTGGCTGCCGGCATTCAGCCCCCTAAGCGCGTCTTTGCCCATGGCTGGTGGACCAATGAAGGCCAGAAAATTTCCAAGTCGATCGGCAACGTGATTGATCCTTATGATTTGACTGATAAATACGGTCTGGATCAAACGCGTTACTTCCTGATGCGCGAAGTCCCGTTTGGCAATGATGGCGACTTTGCCCATCGCGCCATGGTCAACCGCATGAACAGCGAACTGGCCAATGATCTTGGCAATATGTGCCAGCGCGTGCTGTCGATGATCCACAAGAACTGCAACGCGGCAATCCCGACACCGGGCGCGCTCACCAGTGCAGACAAGGAGATCCTCGCCAAAGCGCATGGCATGCTTGATACCGTGCGTCCGCTGTTTGAGGAACAGGCCTTTAACAAGGGGCTTGAGGCAATCTGGAGCCTTGTTGGCGATGCAAACCGCTATGTCGACGAAATGGCGCCCTGGGGCCTGAAAAAGACCGATCCGGCACGCATGGAAACGGTTCTTTATGTTCTGGCCGAAGTCATTCGGCACGTTGGTATCCTTGTTCAGCCCATCATGCCTGATTCTGCATCGAAGATCCTTGATCTTCTGGTGCTTGGTGATGAGCAACGCGGGTTTGATGCACTTGGTCCGGACAATGCGCTGAAACCGGGATCGGAAATCCCGAAACCGGCGGGTGTCTTCCCGCGCTATGTCGAGACCGAAGACGAAGGAGAGAAGGCATGAATGTCGCCCTTGTCGACAGCCACTGCCATCTGGACTACCCGCAGTTCTCCGATGATCTGAGCGGGACTCTTGCGCGGGCCAAAAATGCCGGTGTCGGCATGATGGTTACCATTGGTGTGAAACTCACAACCTTTGAAAACGTCCGTGCCGTAGCCGAACAATCAGATCATATCTATTGCACGATTGGCGTTCATCCGCACGAAGCAGGCGAGGAGGGGCTGACAAGCCCCGATGCCCTGATCGCAAAGGCATCCGATCCGAAAGTCATCGGCATCGGCGAAAGCGGGCTTGATTATTTCTATGACAATTCCCCGCGTGAAGCGCAGCAGGAAAGCTTCCGAGCTCATATCGCGGCCTGCCGCGAGACCGGCTTGCCGTTGATCGTGCATACCCGCGATGCGGATGACGACACGATGGACATCCTCGAAGAAGAGTATGAGAAGGGGCCGTTTACCGGCGTCATTCACTGCTTCTCGAGCTCAGCCACGCTGGCACAGCGGGCACTTAAGATCGGTTTCTATATCTCCTGTTCGGGCATTATTACCTTCAACTCTGCCAAGGAAATCCGGGCGGCTCTTGAAGATGTCCCGCTACATCGGCTGTTGGTCGAGACAGATGCGCCGTATCTGGCCCCCGTGCCAAAACGGGGTAAACCGAACGAGCCAAGCTATGTCGCCCATACAGCTGCCAAACTTGCAGAAATCAAGGGCGTTGACGTCGAAGAAATCACGCGAATAACAACGGATAACTTCTTTAAACTGTTCACAAAAGCAGATCGCAACAATCTGTTGGCGCTGGGAGCAGAGTAACTGTGACAAAAGTAACCATCCTTGGCTGCGGCTCCTCGAATGGTGTGCCATCGGTTGGCCTTGGGTGGGGAAAGTGCGACCCGGACAACCCGAGAAACCGGCGTTTGCGGAGCTCGATCCTGATTGAGGAAGCCGGCAAAAAGATCCTGGTCGATGTCACACCTGACTTTCGTCAACAGGCGCTAACGCACAACATCAATCATGTTGATGCGATCCTGTTCACCCATTCACATGCCGATCATGTGCATGGCATTGATGACGTGCGATGGCTGAATGTCGCGATGGAAAGTCCGATCGATATCTATGCCAATGCGCAGACGATCTCGGACATTGATCACCGTTTCAATTATGTCTTTACACCGCTGCCAGATGGCGTTGAATTCTATTTCAAGCCTGTTTTGATCCCGCATGTCATCACAGGCCCGATCAAGCCAGCAGGGGTCCCAATCACCGTTTTCTCGCAAGACCACGGCTATGGCGAGACGCTGGGATTCAAAATCGGCAAGTTTGCCTATTCAACTGATGTGGTTGAATTTCCCGACGAGTCCAAAGAACATCTCTATGATCTGGATGTCTGGGTGGTGGACTGCTTGCGCCATCGTCCACATAATACGCATGCACATCTGGAAAAGCTTCTGGGATGGGTTGAAGAATACAAACCCAAACAGGTCTACATGACCCACATGAGCATCCAGTTTGATTACGCACAGGCGATGGCCGATACACCAGACCATGTCGAACCAGCGTATGATGGTCTGGTGATTGAGGTTAATTAGGAACCGGGGACCTCAGAGGTGGGGTCAATAGACCCATCTTTTAGATCACACATGTGTTCTATAATATATATTATGACAAATAAATAGCACCAACATTCAACGCCCCGGTTATTACGTGTTTGGATTAACTTCCGCCTTGTCACATCTGTTTTATCTACACTTTCTTCTGCCTGAAGCGATCGAATGCGACAGCGATAACAATAAATGACCCGACAAACGTTCCCTGCCAGAACGTGCTGATACCCAGCAAAATAAGGCTGTTGCGGATTACTTCGATCAACAACGCACCAACGACCGCGCCAAACGCTGTGCCTCCACCTCCGGCCAGATTGGCACCGCCGATAACAGCAGCAGCAATCACGGTCAACTCCATCGCCTGCCCGAGATTGGTCGTCACACCCCCAAGCCAACCAACTTCGAGGACACCGGCAATCCCCGCCATCAGTGCGGAGAACATATAAACACTGACCTTAATGCGTGCGACCGGAATCCCGGTCAGAACAGCAGCATTCTCATTGCCCCCGATGGCGAACAAATGTTGCCCCCAACGCAAATGCCGAAATGCGAACGCTGTGAGACACGCCAAGATGATCATGATGATCAACGGATGCGGAAGGCCAAAAGTTGCACCACCCCCAAGCCAGAGCAAGAAATCGTGATCTGGCCCGAACTCGTAGATCATCTTGTTGTCAGATAGAACCATCGCCAGGCTACGCGCGACAGATAACATCCCAAGGGTCACGACAAATGGCGGCATTTTCGCATAAGCGATCAGTACGCCATTAACCGCGCCGACCAGAAGCGAAACGGCTAGCGCTGCAATGCAGCCGGCCCAAAACGGCATTCCGGCCGACATTATGACACTCACAGTCATGGCAGAAATTACCAAGGTCGACCCAACTGACAGATCAATGCCACCTGATGCGATGACTGCGGTCATCCCAAGCGCAATAATCCCAACAAATGCAAAGTTGCGCGTCACGTTAAAAAGGTTTCGCTCTGTCGCAAAACTGTCGGTGAGCACGGTAAGAGCCAAACAGGCGAACACCGCCGCCAAAAACACCCAGAAAATCTGCTGATTGACGATCCGGGCGGCCCAACCATGGTGCTGGGAACGGTTTATAACGTCAGCAAGAGATGGATTTGCCATGTTTATTGTTCCTTTCTTAAACCCACTCATGCGCTTTCAATTGCCCCCGTAATAAGGCCCGTAATTTCTTCTGGCGATGACGCCGAGGCTTTTTTGTTTGCGACAAGCTCCCCACGCCTGAGAACCACAACCTTGCTGGCGACGTCAAAAACATCGGGCATACGATGGCTGATCAGGACAACAGCAATTCCATGATCACTCAGTTGCCGTATAAGGTTAAGAACCTCTGCCACCTGGCGCACAGAAATCGCTGCGGTTGGCTCGTCCATCAGGACAATTTTTGCATCGCTCAGAAGTGTCCTTGCAATCGCAACAGCCTGCCGCTGGCCACCGGACATTTTGTGCACCAAATCTCGCGGTCGGGTTTCGGACTTCAGACGGGCAAACAGCTCTGCTGACCGCTTGCGCATGAATGCATAGTCAACAACCTTGATCGGACCAATTTTTCTGGTGGGTTCACGCCCCAGAAACACGTTTGAAGCAGCACTCATATTATTGCAGATCGCAAGATCCTGATAGACGACCTCAATGCCTGCTTTCTGCGCATCCAGTGGTTTATGAAACGCCATTTTCTGGTCAGAGATAAAAACATCCCCGGAAGTCGGGGCAAAGTTGCCCGCGATGACCTTTACCAGGGTGGACTTTCCGGCGCCGTTATCCCCCATCAGCCCGACCACTTCACCTGGCTCAATAGCAAGCGACACATTATTGAGCGCCTGAATGGCACCATAACGTTTGGATATGTTTCTAAGCTCCAGGACGCTCATGACTTCCCCTCCTCTACGCAATCCCGTCAACTGACGGCCGGCTATTGTTTTTGCAGCAGACCCAACGCACGCTCGGTGTTCTTACGGCTGCGATAGGCCGCGAATTGCTGATCGGCCAAGACCCCCATAAGGATCACCGCGCCCATGACCGCAAAGTTCAGCGAGGATGGAATTCCGAGCAAATTCACCAGGTTTTGCAGTTCCTGAAGCAAGACGGCCCCCAGGACGATACCGATAACAGACCCTTCGCCGCCGCGCAGTGAGCATCCGCCCAAAACAGCCGCCGCAATAGCGTAAAGCTCATAAAAGTTGCCATGCGATGACGGCTGTACGGATTTTGTAAACATTGCGAAATATATCGCTGCAATCGAGGCTAATACGGCGCAAATGACATACGCGGCAATGGTGACAAAACGGGTATTTATGCCCGAGAACCGCGCCGCTTCCTCGTTCTTGCCAACGGCACATAGATGTCGCCCAAACACTGTATGATGCAACACGACCCACATCACAGCGGCAACAATCAGCATTGCCAGGAATGAGTGAGGAACACCAAAGCTCCGACCGATTGTCAGCCATTCAAGTTGTGGGTAGCTGGAGCCAAACGGGAATCCGGCGGTTGATTCTGCAGTGTAACCACGGGCAATCCCGCGATAAATCAACAGGCCGCACAATGTTACGACAAAGGGTTGGAGCCTGAACCGTGTAATCAGTATGCCGTGCGCAAGACCGATCAGCACACCCAAGCCGATGGTAACTGCCACTGCAGCGGGCCATGGCACGCCAAATTCGCCGACCATGTCGACAAACAAGACCCCGAGCAAGGCAATAACAGAACCAACCGAAAGGTCGATGCCCCCGGTCATGATGACAAAACCCTGCCCGATGGCAAACAGTCCAAACAGACCAATCAGGTTCGCAGTATTTCCGAGGTTAATCGGCGAGAGAAACAAGGGGTTACGCATATAGACAATTGCGCCAACCACAATAATCAGAACCCCAAGACCAATATCTTTTTTCTGCATTTTTCAGGCCTCTTCCAGCACTTTGCCGACGGCAAGGTTAAGCACGTTACTCTCGGAGAACCTGAGCCGAGGTAACTCGCCGGTAATAACCCCGTCTTTCATCACGACAATGCGGTCTGACACCCCGATCACCTCTTCCATATCGCTCGATATCATCATCACCCCTACTCCGCGATCCGCCAGAGATCGCATCAATCCATAAATCTCGGCTTTCGCGCCGACATCAATTCCCCGGGTCGGCTCATCAAAGATGATGACCTTCGGATTCATGGAAAGCCATTTTGCCAAAACAACTTTTTGCTGGTTTCCCCCCGACATTTCGCTGGCCGCACTGCGTACATCGTGCGTCTTGATGCCCAGTGCCTTGCGCTGGGCTTCGGCAACTGCCATCTGCCGCCGCTGAGAAACGATGCCATGGGTTGTGTAAGCAGGAAGACTTGCCATTGTGACATTTTCAAGCGTCGGAAATTCCAGGATCAAGCCCGCCCGTTTGCGATCTTCCGGCACAAGATAAAGTCCTGCCGCGATCGCGTCTGAGGGCGACTTGATCTCCAACGTCGCTCCATCAAGCGAAATCTCGCCACCAAGTTTTTCGCCAGCACCAAATATCGCTTCGGCCAAATCTGTGCGCCCTGCCCCGATCAACCCTGCAACACCAAGAATTTCGCCTGCCATCAGGTCGAAACTGGCTGTGTGATCCGGCTTGCTTTTGATCGATAGGTTTTTGACTGAGAGGATAGGCTTGGTCGCGGGTGCTGCGGGCGGTGTGTAAAGCGATTTAAGGTCTCGGCCGATCATCATGCGGATCATGGCATCATGCGTTACTTCTTCGCGCGCAAGTCCCCCCACATTTCGACCGTCCCGCAAAACAACCGCACGATCCACGCATTCCTCCACTTCGCTTAAACGATGCGAAATATAGACAACGGCAATCCCTTGCGTCTTAAGGTCCGCAATGACCTTTAAAAGCATGTTGGTTTCCGAAAGCGTCAGGCTTGACGTTGGCTCGTCCATGATGACAAGACGCGCATTCACAGACAAAGCCTTGGCAATTTCAAGCAACTGACGCTCTGCCAACGACAATGTCGAAACCATTGTTTCTGGTTTAAACGTCGCACCAACACGTTCAAGAAGCGGTCGCGCAAGATCATTCATCGCTTTTCGGTCAGTCAACCGAAGCGGTCCACGCACTTTTTCACGCCCCAGAAAGATGTTTGCAGAAACATCCATATTGTCGAACACGTTCAGTTCCTGATGGACAAACGCAATCCCGGCTTGTTGAGATTGCTTGACGTCAAACCCGTCATACTCCTGACCATCCAGAATGATCTTTCCCGAAGTCGGGGCAATCAGCCCACCAAGGATCTTCATCAAGGTCGATTTACCGGCCCCGTTTTCACCAAGAAGTCCAATAACTTCGCCTGCTTTGATCTGCAATGAAACATCATCAAGGGCAACCACGCCGGGATAAACCTTGGTGACACCTTCAAGTCGCAGATCAAGCTCATGCACTGCACTCATTATATTCGTCTCCCCAATGTCAATTCGACATCATTGGAAAGGTGCGAGCGGGCGCACTCGCAGATTAACTGCACCCGCTCGCTAGGCAGGGGGAAGAAAATTACCCGCCTATTCTTTCCTTAACGACGGCTTCGAACTCATCAACATTGGATTTGTCGATAACTTTGGTCGGCACGATAATCAGACCATCATCGGGAATCTTGGAGGTATCTCCTTCAAGGTAATCCGCCATCAGATGCATACCCTGATATCCCCACTGATAAGGGTCCTGCACGACAGTTCCGGCAAAACTGCCCTCGCGGACGGCGCCAAGCGTTACAGGGTCTTCATCAAACGCGATAACAGTGACCTGCCCCAATTTTCCGGCAGCCTGCAACGCTTCGTAAATTTTGGGTGGATTGTAGGAATAGAACCCGACCATGCAGTCGATATCCGGATTTGCAGCAAGCACATCATCGACATTTGAGCGCGCGCGTGCAAAGTCGACATCATCACCCCGGACATCGACAAGCTCAATACCACTGCCCTCAACGGCTTCACGGAAACCAGCAATGCGTTCAATTGCGTTGTCTGCACCAAGGAAACCGACAAAGCCCATGCATTTGCCACCATCAGGCATGGCTTTGACGGCGACTTCGCCAGCTTGGACACCTGCGGCAACGTTTGAAGACCCGAGATAGGAAATGCGATCACTTTGCGGTGCATCACTATCGGTGGTGAAAAGCGGAACCTGACCAGCGATACGGTTGAACGCATCAATGGAGTTTTTCGGGTCTGCCGAAGAGATCATGATCGCGTCAGTACCCCCTGCGACCAAATCGTCCATCAAGGCATTCTGCAGTGCAGCTGTGCCTTGCGCCGGATAACGGAATTGCAGCTCGTATTCCGGCAATTCGGCTTGCGCAGCCTCTACGCCGGCTTCTGCAAGTTTCCAGAAATCCGATGCCGCATTCACGACGAATGCGAGCTGTTGTTTTTCTTGTGCAAGCGCTCCGCCAGCCAAAACCACTGACAGACCAAGCGTTGCGAAGGTCGTTGCTATTTTCATGCGTTTAATCCTCCCGATTATTGAACCGCAGCACTATTTTATGAATTATCCGTGCGGATGTTTATTAATAATATCATTAATAAATTTGGATCAAGTGTTTTTAACCACTAATTGTTTAAGTGGATGGTTTTAATCACACATTGATCCATTTTTTTTGATGTTCGCTGGCGAAAACCGCGTCCAAAACACGCATCGACGCAATGGAATCCGCAATGCCGTACGGCAATGCGGTACCTGTAAGGATTGCCTGGGAAAACTGCTCGGCCTGTTCGGTGTATTGATCGCACGCAGGCAATATCTCACAGCCTGCAAGGCTGCCGTCGAGACTTTGACCATCATCAATAACCACAGCCGTTTCTTCGTCTGATGGCGCGTTATACGGAATCATGATTTTGGCGCGCGCCTTTGTGCCAAGGACAATTAACGTCTGATATGGACACAATTGCGTGGAAACGACGAAAGACAACTGCCGCCCGCGCCCAAAGTCCGCCACAACACTTGCCATTCGGTCTGTCTTGAATTCCGGGTCCCTGTCGATCAGAGCCATCACCTGCACGGGCTCGTTTTCAAACAAAAACCGCCCTGCAGTGATTGGATAGCACCCGATATCCATCATCGCCCCACCCCCGGCATCTGGGCGATTGCGAATATCGGAACCGTCAGTGTTAAAGTAGCTGAAAGCCGCCTGAATAGCCCTTACCTCTCCCAGCTCTCCGCTCCTGACCAAATCGCGGACTCGAAGCCATTGCGGGTGATAGCGAACCATGAACGCCTCTGCGATCAGAACGTTATCCGGACATTGCAGAAGGCGCCGTGCGTCGTCTGTATTCAATCCAATTGGCTTTTCACACAACACATGCTTCCCTGCCCGGGCCGCTGCGAGGGTCCAATCCACATGCATATGATTTGGCAAAGGGTTGTAGATCGCGTCTATTTCCGGATCTGC
The DNA here is from genome assembly GCF_001613795.1 of Thalassospira sp. MCCC 1A01148. Classification (GTDB taxonomy): domain Bacteria; phylum Pseudomonadota; class Alphaproteobacteria; order Rhodospirillales; family Thalassospiraceae; genus Thalassospira. The sequence goes on along the minus strand of NZ_LPVZ01000012.1, from coordinate 325,364 downwards.
GATCAAGGCCTCATAAGAAGCATAGGATTTTTGAATTCCAAGATCATTGGCAGCCCTTGCCGATCGACCAGCATTGCGCGATGCAATCCCCAAGACATTTGAAGAACTGGACTTCTGGATTGCAGGAATAACCTTTTCCAATCCGATCTTGGCCGTTGAAAGAATACCCCAGTTGATTTTTCGCTTTGTCACGCCTGTCGCCTGTCCTGTCTGAATTTCGATAAAGATTGGGCCGGATCCATGGGAACCCGGCCCTGCTTACGCTACCTGAGCATCAATTATCCGCGCAGAAGCCCGGATCTGACTGATTGCAAATATCCAATCCCGTAAAGAGCGGGTCATCTACCTTTTTGCCATTGATCAGCTCGATCATGACATCAGGGGCGCGATAGCCCATTTCAAACGGGCGCTGACCAACCTGCGCATGGCTGCGGCCGTCCCTGAAGGCCTGCGTCTGCGGCGGAAGCGTATCCCCGGCAATCAGGATCAATTCCTTGGACTTCAGCCGATCCATGACCTGATCTGTAACCTGGGCATAAGCCTGTGGCGCGAACTGCGCCCAACCACCAATAAGGATAAAGGCATCGAGATCCGGGTTGGCAGTGAATGTATCGGCCATTTGCTGGTTCGCGAGATCAACCTGATCGTTTGTAAAGACCGGGCACCCATCGACTTCCGTCCAGCCATTGCTGTTATCAAGACGTTCAGTGCCCTTCACGCCTGAGATCGTGTCACGAAAGCCGGCCGCCCGTGCATTGATGTTGTCTGCCGCAACGTTCCCAAGCTGCAAGCAAACGGATCCGCCATCCGGCTTCAGGGTCATGGCCTCTTCGGCCATCTTGACCCCCATCAGATAGTTATCTGTCCCCAGATAAGTCGCACGCAAATCGCGATCTTTTTCAAGAAAGTCCGCATCAATCGTCATCACAGGGACATCCGGGTTGATCTGACGAATGCGGTTAGCCATTGCCGGCGCATTTGATGGCGAAATTGCGATGGCAGCAACGCCACGGGTTAGCAGATCGTCAACGATCTGAACTTCGCCAGCCTCATCCGCACTGGATGCCGGTCCGGTATAGAAGCACTCATATTCAGAGTCCTTGTTCTCCGACAACCACTGCTGACAACCAAGGTTGATTTGTTCAAAAAACGGGTTATCCAAGCCTTTGACTACGATGGCCAATGTCTTTTTTTCATCGGCATTTGCAGCACCAACACCTGTCGCAAGAATGAGCGCAGATGTGAGAGTTAGTAACATTTTATGTTTCACGTTTAGCTCTCCCTAGTTGGTCTGGCCCGAAGTTGATTACCCCGGATACCAGATTTTCCGAGGATCTCCCGGGCTTCTCTCGTATGACCAGGCCCGCTCGATCATTCCCTCGAAATCTACTTGCGGACGCCAACCAAGGGCGGATCGAGCCTTGGTGTTGTCCAGCCAGTTGCTATGAAACGGTGTGGGGATTTCGATGGCTTCCATACCCCGTGTCCGAACGAGGTAATCCGCCACTTGCGCATAATCGACCGGCTCATCCATAGCGATATTGAAAAGTTCTTGCATCGCCGCGGGATGATCGATGGCAGCAATCAACGCAGCAACGAGGTCATCGACATGCACAAAATTGCGTTTAAGTGGCGCCCCGGTTCTGTCACGCATCAGCGGCACAAAGTTGCCTTTTCCAAGGCGCGAAGCCTTGTCTGCGCTCATAAGGTCGCTCCAGACCGGGCCACCAAACTGATCAGCCCCGAATGAAAGCGCGTACCTGAAATCATCTTTCTCCATGATCCAGGGCGCGCGCAAAACGGTGCCATTTAGGCCATACTGGATTTGATATTGCTCAATCATGACCTCTTCGAGCACCTTGGTCAGCGCATAGCACCCGCTATAGGCTTTCCTCGGCGAGGTTTCCGTGATGGGTTCCGGGTATTCTTTGAAAATGTGCCCGACAGAACAGTCCCCTCCGATCAAAACAAACTGCTTGAATGTCGGTGACTGGCGTGCCGCTTCAAGCAGCAGGAACATGCCCTTAATCGCGACATCAATCACAAGCTCGGGGCTTTCTTTTACCGCGGCCATATGAAGAACGTGGGTTACGCCATCCATTGCACGCGCAATGGTCTCAGGGTCAGAGAGAGAACCGTTGATGACCTCTATCCGACCGTCTGTTTCGACCTTTCGGTTGTGACACAGCGCCACAACGCTGGCGGACGAATATTGCTCGCAACCAAGAAACGTCGCCAGAAACTCCCTGCCGACCTTTCCCGTCGCACCCGTAACCAAAATCTTCATTAATCATCCTTCCTGTTGAATTAATAATATTAATTAATATCTTTAAGTCAAGTGACCTATCGGACGTCTCGTCGATAAATTCATTAGTTTCTACAATTAATAAATATCGCGACTGAATCGCCTGACGGGTTGTTTTGATCAAACTGAACAGGTATTACCAATGACGATTTGAACGGGTAGGCATTCACCAAACCATTCAATTTGCGGAACCAATAGCTGTGTTTGTCGGCGGCTTCTCAATCACCTGACACAATCACTGCAAACAATCGCTTGGCAAAAAGACCAGAGGCAGAAAAGTCCATGTCGCAAAACAAACATTACGGTGGAAACAAGCGCCCCACGATGATGGATGTCGCTGCAATGGCGGGCGTGTCGCAGGCTACTGTTTCGCTGGTCCTGAATGGCAGCCCGGCCAAACTGACCGAAGCAACAAAGCAGCGCGTGATCGATTCTGCCGTCAAACTCGGTTACCAGCTTGTTCGCCGGGAAAGCCAGGTCACGCAGACCAGCAAATCACGTTCGACAATCATCTTTATCGCCGATGAAATCAGCACGGATCCCTGGATGGCGCTGGCCTTTGAAGGTGCCCACAACAAGGCGCTGGAGTACGGCATCAATGTCTGTCTGGCCGTCAGCCATGGTAACGCCAACATCGAAGCCAGCATCGTCAACCAGATGGCAGGCTCGAACGTTATTGGCTTTATCTACGGCACCATCCTGACAAGATTGGTGGAATTGCCCCCGGTTCTGTCGCAGAAACCGACTGTTTTGGCCAATTGCTATGACAGCACCCGCACCCTTCCGTCTGTGTTGCCCGGTGACTTGCTTGGTGGACGGGCCGCGACTGAACGGCTTATTCGCGCGGGGCGCAAGCGCATCGCAATCATTAATGGCCAGAAAGGTGTTGATGCGTCGCGTGATCGCTTGAAAGGATATCGACAAGCGCTTGCCAGTAACGACATCCCGTTCGACTCAACCCTTGTGCGCCCTGGTAACTGGGAACCCTCCACCGGCTATTCGATGACCCACGAACTTATGGCACTGGACAATCCACCAGATGCGATTTTCTGCGCAAACGATTTGATGGCACTTGGGTGTTTTGATGCCTTGCGCGAACTTGGGTTAAGCATCCCGGATGATGTTGCGGTAATCGGATTCGATGATCGAGAGATTGCACAACATACGCACCCTCCCCTCACAACGCTTATTCTCCCGCACTATGAGATGGGTGAAATTTGCGCGGAACTTCTTATCGACAGTGTCGGGGGACTTTTGGCGTCTCCAAATCAGATCAAAGTCGAATGCATGTTGGTTGAACGCGATTCTGTTGAACCCAACCCCAATTCGGAATGATCGCGGGCCCACTGCAGAGTGTATTTTCTTCGCTTAGCGCACCAACGCTTGGCTGTTGACGTGTATTGCGTAAACGCTTGATGTCGCTGTAATCATCAACTCGTTCCCACGCGCACCACCAAACGTTAAATTTGAGACGGTTTCGGGCACCAGAACCTTGCCAAGCAATTTGCCGCCGGGGTCAAAACAGTGAACGCCATCTGCGGCAGAACTCCAGACATTGCCGTAACAATCGACCCTTATCCCATCAGGCAAGCCATTGTCGATTTCGGCGAAATCGCGCCCATTTCCAAGCGCGCTTTCACCAACAACATCATAAACACGAATGACGGCCGGGATTGTCGCATCGTGGCTGCTTCCGGACTCGGTTACATAAAGCAGCTTCTCATCATTGGAAAATGCCAGGCCGTTTGGCTGTCTAAAGTCCTGTGCAACGCTTTCCACAATTCCGGTTTCTGGTTCAAGACGGAACACATTGTTGAATTCCTGCTCGGGTGTTGCCTTGTATCCCTCATAGTTCGACAAAATCCCGTAGGTTGGGTCCGTGAACCAAATTGATCCGTCTGTCTTCACCACGACGTCATTGGGCGAGTTAAGACGCCTGCCCTCAAAGCCATCAGCCAGCGTCGTGATCTTTCCGTTGTGTTCGGTCCTCGTGACCGTCCTTGATCCGTGCTGACAGGTCACAAGGCAACCATTGATGTCGCGGGTATTGCCATTCGCAAAGTCAGATTGATCGCGAAACTCGTTGACCGAACCATCACACATCCAGCGGAATATCTTCTGGTTCGGAATATCAGAAAACAGAAGGCATTGATGCGCCGGAAACCATACCGGTCCCTCTGTCCACAGATGCCCACCAGAGATTTTTCTCAGTCGAACATTTGGCAGAACCAGGTCGCGAAACCGATCATCCAAAATCTGATATGGCTCAAACATACCAGAAGTACTTTCAAGTTTGTCTACGGCGCAGTAAGCCACGTGACAATCCTTTGTGCTAAACAAGTTGTGTGACAAGAATGCTTGGCTCGAATGCGGTCACGTCCACTACCGCACCAGCTGCTGACGACCATAGATCAGCAACATCCCGATAATCACCGCCCCGAATACCACCTGACGGAAAGTATCGGCAGGAATATCGACACCGAGCTGGGCGAAGTATCTTTGCGGCTGAACCACTGAAAGCATCGACTGCAAGATGGTGATCAAGATGACCCCGGCGATCGTTCCGACATACTTTCCGCGGCCGCCAAGGACGTTTGTTCCACCAAGAATGATCGCAGCGATGGTTGGCAACAAATAAGGATCGCCCATTGCCTGATAAGAGCGGTTTGCCCACCCTGCCAACAGAACACCCGTCAATGCCGCGCATGCACCCGAAAAGATAAAGCAGGCCAGAATAACCTTGCGTGTATCCACCCCGCTCAGAAAGACGGATCTTTCCTGATTGCCAACGGCATAGATCCGACGGCCAAGAACCGTGCGATTAAGCATAAACACAATCGCCGAACCCAAAATGATCCAGATAAGAAGTGGGTTGGGAATGCCGGGAATGAGATGCCCGACCGCCAGTTCACGCATGAACTCGGTTGCCCGGTCTTGCGGTGCGAAACCGCCTGTATGATAAACCATAAGGCCCTGTGCAACCGCGTTCATTCCAAGGGTGAATATCATGGCCGGCGCACGCAGATACGCCACACCCAACCCATTCACCGTGCCGATCAATGCGCCACAGAAGACCCCGAACGGTACCGCAAGCGTGACACCCCATTCTGGCCCGAGGAAGCCGGTTGCACCCGTTGCCATCATGCCACCAACGCCAATGGTCCACGGGATGGAAAGGTCGATATGCCCCAACAGAATGACAAGCATCACGCCACTGGCAACCACCCCCAGGAAGGATGCGGTGTGGAGCTGCTGTATCAGATATTTTGGTGACAGAAATGCTGGCTCGACCATAGCGCCGATCAGTAGCAGAACAATTACACATGCAAATGCAATAAGGGTCGCCCGATCAAATTGCCTTGCGATTACGCCTGAAACACTCATTTTTCCGCCTTACCGATAAATATCTAGTCTGTTCTTAATTCGCAGAACACGTAATGAACCGAGACTGACCGCAACAAGCAGCACGACGCCAACAAACAGCGGCTGCAAAACAGGGTTGATGTCAAACACGATCAACAGATCCCCAACTGTCCGCATGACGAAGGCTCCGAAAATCGAGCCAACAGCACTTCCGACGCCACCAAACAAAGATGTTCCGCCAATCACCACGGCGCCGATTGAATTCAGCGTATATTCATTGGCAATCGACATCTTCGCCGCGCCGGAATAGGTCAATGCTGTTAAAAGGATACCGCCAATGGACGCCAGTAATCCGCTCAGGGTATATGCCAGCATCTTTGCGCGATTGATCGGAATACCGGACATATAAGCCGCTTGTTCTGATGAACCGATGGCGAATGCAGCTCTTCCCAGAACCGATCGGCGATACGGGATCCAGATGAACACGACCACTGCCAGCAACAGCAATACAGTATGCGGAACCGCAAATGACGAACGGGTCATGAAATCAGCAAGTTCGAAATTCACAGCCCCACCTGGTTGGGGACGAATGGCAAGCGCAACACCGAAATAGACGGCACTTGTCGCCAGCGTCGCAATCAGGGGCTGCAGGCGGCCATACACAATTATGACGCCATTTATCGCGCCACAGGCCAGACCAAGCAGCAACACGCCAAAGATCCCGAAAGTTGTTGCGACGGGTCCACCGACAACAATCGAAGAGGCAAGGCAGTTCGACAGCACAAACGTCGCGCCAACAGAAAGATCAAGACCGCGCGTGATAATCGGCAAAGTCTGTGCCATTGCCACCAGCGCAAGCAACGCACCTTTGTTTGCCGCCGTGTTGATCATATTCGGAGACAGGCCGACAGCCTGCTTCCAGCCATAGACAAGGAACATTGTCGTAAAGATCAGCATAGCGATCAGAACGCCACGCTGGGCCGCTGACAGACGTCCGATCCACGCGAAATATTTTGGCCGAGAAACCAGATCTGCTGGTTCAGATCCCACAGTCATGACGACACTCCCTGTTTCTTATTTTGCTCAGGTTGGGCCGCAACTTGGTCAGGAAGATTAAGCGCAGCCGACACCAGATTTGTTTCGTTAAGATCATCGCCCGCAAGGGTGCGAACGATCCGGCCGTCATACATGACAAGAACGCGATCACAGCAACCGATCAATTCGTCATAGTCGGTTGAATACAAAAGGATTGCGCATCCCTGTGCGGCGAGCTTCTGCAGAAGTTGATAAATTTCCTGCTTGGTACCGACATCGATGCCGCGGGTTGGGTCGTTTAAGAGGATAATTCTTGGCTTGGTCATCAACCATTTACCAATGACGACTTTTTGCTGGTTGCCGCCTGACAAGGCCCCGACCGGCCCGTCGATGCCGTCAGCCTTGATCTTGAGAAGCTTGACCATCTCATCAATCGCTTCTTCTTCCGCATGGCTATCAACAATGCCCAGTCGGCTCATTTTTTCGACCGCTGCAAATGACAGGTTTTCACGCACCGTCATTGAAAGCATCAAACCCTCGTATTTGCGGTCCTCTGGCACAAGAGCAATGCCGATATCATCAGACTTGGCCATCTTCGGGCTATTTAACTTAACCGCGGTTCCGTTGACCTTTACCGAACCGGTCGACCCGATCAGGGTGCCAAACAGGCCAAGTTGCAACTGTCGCTGTCCCTGCCCGTCCAGACCACCCAGTCCAACGATTTCACCCGGTCGCATCTCAAGATTGATGTTGTTGAGCTCGTTATTCCACGAAAGGTTCTCGACTTCGAGGATTGGCTCGGATGCCACGGGACTGGTGCTTTTCGCAGGATAAACACTGCTGTATTCGCGACCGATCATCATCTCGACAACAGCACTGTCGGACTTCGTACCATTGGCAAAAGTTTCGACCTTGCTGCCATTGCGATAAACGGTGCATGTATCTGCCAGTTCCGCAATTTCGGGCATCCGGTGCGAAATATAGATGATCGCCATGCCCTCATCGCGAAGCCGGTGAAGCATCGAGAAAACCTTCTCTACGTCGGCCGCCGTCAATGCAGAGGTTGCTTCGTCGAGGATCAGGATTTTTGGATTGCGTGCCAAAGCCTTGGCAATTTCCACCATCTGGCGCCGCGACAGCGAAAGACTACTCACCGTAGCCATCGGATCGATGTTTTCACCTCCAACCCGCGCAAGGGCTTCTTCCGCAATCTGGCGTTGCGCACGATAGTCGATAAGCCCCAGCTTGTTGCGTGGTGGACGGGTGATACCGATATTGTCGGCAACCGTCAGGTCCGGCAACAGGGAGAGTTCCTGAAAAATGCACGAAACCCCCAGATCATTTGCTTCCTGCGGATTTGCGAAATTGACGACATCTCCATCGATCTTGATGGTGCCACTATCAGGCTGCACAACGCCCGACAGAATTTTGATCAATGTCGACTTTCCAGCACCATTCTCACCAAGCAGTGCGTGAATAGATCCACGTTTGGTGTCAAAGCTGACGTCTTCAAGCGCGCGAACCCCGCCATAGCGCTTGGTAATGCCCGACATTGACAGTAAATAAGGAGAGTTGCTCTCTGACACGGCAGTATTCCTAATCAGACTTGAGTACCGCCGACCCAAACAGGGTCGACGGTATTTGGATGCTTGTTATTGTTAGTTATTTTCGCCGGTCTGCGAGGCGATTTCCTCTGCCGTGAAGCCGATATTGCAGGATTCAAAATTGTTACCCGCAAAGAAGCTACCCGGCAGTTTCGGGAACATCTCGACGCCTTCCTCAAACGGCGCATAAGAAATCGAAGTCGGGAGTGCAATTTCCGACGGAACAACCTCGCCCTTCAACGCCGCAATCGCGGTTTTGATGGTTACAGAGGACTGCGCGGGGCCCGTTCCACCGGACTGACAGCTTAGACCAGCCTTATTGCAAAGCTGTCGGAACGCATTTTCGGTTTCGCCGGAAATCGGGGCCTTGAATACGCCAGCATCCAGCATTGCCGTGGCAACACCTTGCGAGCCACCCTGTACATAAATCCCGTCAAACACACCACCGGCTGCGATGGCATCTGCGGTTACTTTCTGCCCGTCACCCGGGGCCCAGTTTCCGACAACATCGACCACTTCGATATCGCGACCGGATGCCTTGATGACCTCAAGGAAGCCATCGTTTCGTGCAATATCGACCGGCTGCCCTGCCGGACCACGCACATGGAGGAACTTGGCCGGACCATCACCACTTTCCTTAAGCAGGAATTCCCCAGCTGATTTACCCAGGCCCTTTTGGTCGACATTGATCGCAATTTGGTTGGGATCATCAATAACGTTGTCAAACGACAGAACCACCACATCGGCTTCATTGGCCTTGCGTACCACAGAACCAAATGCCGCCGTGTTGTTGGCGTTGATGATGATGGCGTCAAAGCCCTGGTCGATAAAGTTGTTCGCAGCAGCAATCTGTGCGGCAATGTCTTCGCCAACCGACACAACCTTGAACTCTTCGATGTCGGCAGCGACAGCCGGTTGGGCAGCATATGCTTTCGCAACCGCGATCATTTGAACGCGCCAGTCATTGGCAATAAAACCGTTTACCAGTGCGATTTTGTATGGGCCCTCACGCGCAGGCCACTGGAAATAGTTGGTGTTTTCCGATACCGGCGTGAAACAGGATGGATCGGCACCAGGACCCGCAACGGTTTGCGGTCCAGCCATCGCTACGTGTGCGGTCATCATCAACGCGACAGTAGCTGTCGTCATAGTCAATAGTTTTTTCATGGTATTCCTCCCGTTGGATGCATTGTTCTTTATGTCATCCGCTGCAGGTCAGCGCCGCAGCCCGCATTGTGAAATTATCTTGGTCGCCCTTTTGCCAATTGCTTTCATCAACACTTCTGACTGGTGATCAGAAATGGCGGTATCGTCTGTTACCTGTAAGGAAGTTTCGTCATCACGCAGATATTGCGTAACCCGAACATTTCCCCTGATGTCAGCTTGTGACTTATTGTTTTTTTGTTTTAACCCTTGCCGTTGATCGGCAAGATTGGGTTTACGCCAGCAAAGCCAAGCGAAAACCGTTGCGCAACCTTCATTGCTTTCAATTAAATCGTAAAGAGCAGTTTCCGCACAACGCATACGGTGTTACGCATCCAAGTTGCGGGTTCCCGCAAGACAAGGGAAATGCCTGCGAATATTATTCAAAGGGCGGAGGAAACAACCATGTCGGATCTTGCTCATTACCTTCGAATATCCAATTTGCTTGCAGGCAACCTTGATATTCATTCGGCCCTAAGTTCGGTAAAAACCGAGATCGAAAAGATCATTGAGTTTGATCATCTGGATGTCTGCCTGATTGACACAGACAAAATGTGGGCGACGGCATACGAGGTTGGCGTTGAAACCGCCTGGAGCAAGATGCGCTCGAACGTCCACAAGGCTCCCATCCGCGATATCCTTCTGGGCAACACAGATCATCTTCTGACGGGAAATGCCCTTAAAGACCCTCGTTTCGTTTTCCCCGGCGCGGTAAGTGCGCCGATCATTGATCACGAATTACGCAGCCGTGTCAGCGTCGGAATGAAGGTTCTTGGTGAAGTCGTTGGCTCATTGAATTGCTCTTCAACAAAAGAAGATTTTTACGACCATAGCCACCTTGAGCAAATGCGCATCTTGGCCGATATGCTCGCGCCCTATTTTCACGCCTTGCGGGCCAACGAAAAGGCAAACAAGGAAGCGATTATGCGCGCAGAAATACTTGCGCGCGAAGAAGGATTACGGCTCGGTGCGCTAAGCCTGACAGACGCGCTTGAGGCAGAACGTCAGCGTATCGGCATGGATTTGCACGATCAAACCCTGGCCGACCTGACCCGCATCGCCAGGGACCTGCGCCCTGGCCTAAGCGAGGCCCAGTATCTGAGATTGCAACGACAAGTCCAAAACATGATTCAGGGGCTTCGGGACATCATCGACACTTCCATCCCCTCAATCCTTGACCTGTTCGGTTTCCACCATGCTGTTCAAACGCACCTTGAACGTGCTGTAAGCTATGACAGCACAATGCAATTCAAGGTCAATGACGCGACAGATGGCGCCATTGACTTGTTGCCTGAAACAACCCGCATCGCGATTTTCCGCATTTGTCAGGAAGCAATCAACAACGCCGTGCTGCACTCGAATGCTTCGCTTGTGTCTGTGCAGGTTACAGCCTCCCCGGATAATGTCTTGACCATCCAGATCTCAGACAATGGAAAATTCCGACCGCAACCCATGAAACCCTCTAGTGGGCTTGAACATATGAAAACGCGCGCCAGACTGATTGGGGCGCATTACGATCTTGCCACGTCAGACGGAACAACTGTGACAATCAAGTTGCATCAAAAAACCAGACAACAAGGAGAAAACGTCAATGAAAATATTGCTGGTTGAAGATGACAACATGCATGCCGATTTTCTGCTGGAAATCGTCGAGCAAACATTGCCGGAATTTGATGAAATTCTCGTCGCCAATAACGGCAAGGAAGCGGAAACCCTTGCGCATCGGCATCAAATCACTGCGATCGTGATGGATCTTCGGATGAAAGAACATAACGGGATTGAGGCAGCCCGAACAATCTGGGCAGGTCGACCCAATACAAGGATCCTGTTTTGGTCGAACTATTCAGATGAGGCCTATTTGCGCGGAATCACGCGCATTGTCCCCGACCAGGCGGCATATGGTTACGTTCTCAAAACAGCGACACAGGATAAAATGCGGCTGGCACTGCGCGCTGTTCTGATCGAAGCCCAGATCGTGGTTGATCGTGAAGTCCATCAAATCCAGGCCCAGCAGATGCGCTCACGCAGTGCGCTCACCGAATTCGAATATCTGATCTTGCTTGATCTGGCGCTGGGCCTTCCTGACAAGGCAATCGCAATGCGACGAAAGCTGTCATTACGCACCGTACAAAACCGGTTGCTGTCGCTCTATGACAAGCTTGACGTCGAAGCACATGATCAAAATGAAATGGGCGTCGTCCTGAACAAGCGTACGCGTGCGGTATCCAGTGCCATTGCCCGCAAGATCATTAACCGGGAAGGTTTGATTACGGCAAACAAAGAACTAAGCGTCTGGCTTGAGCGCCCGTCTGTTTCTCAGGATTAGAGATCCTTCTATGACAACCTTCATGCTCTCTGAACGTCCCGCTCGCGAGCATCGAACCTTGGCGCCTTTCAACCTTTGGGCCGATGCATTTGCGGTGCGGCCCCCTGGTTGTTGCCGCTAGTCACGTTTTTCAACAATAACGTTGTGGTCCAGAACCGGCGCGACATCGATGTCGCTGGCGTCCATCATGCCTGAAACACGTTGAAGGGCTGCGATCAGAAAAGTCTGTTCCCATTCTTCAAGACTATTGAAGTTATCAGAAAACCGGTCGTGAAGTGCCATCGGTGCGCGATCAAGGATTGCCCTGCCCTGGTCGGTCAGCCGGACAAACACCTTGCGCTTGTCGGTATCGCCACGCTCGCGGGTAACAAGCTGCATTGCTTGCAATTTGTCGACCAGAGCTGTGGTCGACGCCTGGGCCAAATTGACTTTGGCCGCAATCTGGCCAACCGTCATCTCGCCGAATTCCTCAAGAGACTGCAAAACAAGAAGCTGTGACGTTTTAAGCCCGGTTACCTTACCAAGCCTTTTTGCGTGGATATCACTCGCGCGCAGGATACGGCGGATGGAGATCAACGCTTCATGCAATTTATCCATTGTTATTTTCCGGGCATCTTCGGTTTTCTGTAGAAAACGCTGTTTTAGCCCTACGGCCGCAATTTCGCAATGGTTTAAGACATTTTTGCATCGAATTTCGATCATTTTTTACATCGAAACCCGCTCTTTTCAGGAAATAATATTTCATCGAAAGAATATAATCACTATCGGACGTCGATACATTTATATTTCATTTATTTTCAATGACTTATACATTTTCACAGGAAAGTCACAACAATAGGGTTGATCAATTTACATCGCTATTCTATATATCTCTCGCGGCATAAATGATCGCATATCGAAATAACAGAGCAGGCAGACCGATGAAAATTGCCAACACAAACGGCAATACCGGCCAGAAAGCCAACCTGATTATCCGTAAACCCAAAGCCACAGACGGCTCTGCGGTGAACAACCTGATCGCCGACTGCAAGCCGTTGGATGAAAACTCGGTGTACTGCAATCTGCTGCAGTGTTCACACTTTGCTGACACATGCGCGATTGCCGAACTGAATGGCGAAGCCGTAGGCTTCGTTTCGGGCTACATCGTCCCGGATACACCTGAACAGCTTTTCATCTGGCAGGTCGCCGTTTCCCCGAAGGCCCGTGGCCTGCGCCTGGCGAAACGCCTGATCCTTGACATCCTGGATCGTCCGTCCTGCCACGGTGTCTCTCAGCTGAACACGACGATCACGTCAACCAACGCTCCTTCGCAGGGTGTTTTCCGCTCCGTTGCACGCGAACTGGGCGCCGACGTCAAACGCAAGGTTCAGTTTGAACGTGAAACGCACTTTGAAGGTGCCGCTGCCAGCGAAATCTTGTGGCAGATCGGACCGTTCGAGCGCGAAGACGTCGAACGCGTCGCTGCCTAATTCGGCAGACCAATTTTTCCCCATCTTTCATGCACGAAATGGCTCGATCATTTCTGGAACATCCGGCAAGCCGGAACGTTTGGCATGACAGGTGGACTTGATTTTTCCCAATCTGAAAGAGGGAACTATGACTGTATTTGATCGCCTTGAATCGGAAGTTCAGAGCTACGCACGCTCCTTCCCTGTAACCTTTGAATCGGCAGAAGGCGCATGGCTGACCGACGAAGATGGCAACCGCTACCTTGATTTCCTTGCAGGTGCAGGCAGCCTTAACTATGGCCACAACCATCCTGTTCTTCAGGAAAAGCTGATTGATTATATCAAATCAAACGGTGTGACCCATGGTCTGGACATGCACACCAAGGCCAAAGCCGCTTTCCTTGAAGCCCTTGAAGAAAAGATCTTCAAGCCGCGCGACATGGAATACAAGGTTCAGTTTACCGGCCCGACTGGCACCAACGCCGTCGAAGCTGCCCTGAAACTGGCACGCCGCGTCAAAGGCCGCGAAACCGTGATTTCATTCACCAATGGCTTCCACGGTTGTACTTTGGGTTCGCTTGCCATCACCGGTAACGAACATCATCGTGGCGCTGCCGGCGTATCGCTTGATAACGCTGTTGCTGTTCCGTTTGACGGTTACATGGGTGACGGTGCGGACACCACCGAATATCTGGACCGTGTCCTGTCGGACAACTCCAGTGGTATCGCCCTGCCCGCAGCCGTTATCGTTGAAACGCTTCAGGGTGAAGGCGGTCTGAATGCAGCTGACTTCGGCTGGCTCAAGAACCTGGAGAAAGTTTGCCGCAAGCATGACATCCTTCTGATTGTCGATGACATTCAGGCGGGTTGTGGCCGTACCGGCACGTTCTTTAGCTTCGAACCTGCGGGCATCAAGCCGGACATGATTACCCTGTCGAAGTCGCTTTCGGCTTATGGTCTTCCGCTTGCTGTGCTGCTGATGAAACCGGAATTTGATGTCTGGCATCCGGGCGAGCACAACGGCACCTTCCGTGGCAACAACCACGCGTTTGTGACCGCTGCTGCCGCACTTGAGCACTTCTGGTCTGACGACCAGTTCGCCGCTGACGTTCGCGACAAGGCTGCGTTCCTTGAAACGCGCCTGACCGAGATCGCTGATCGTTATGGTGATGGCAAAATTTATCGCAAGGGCCGTGGCCTGATGCAGGGTATCTGCTTTGAAAGCGGTGAGCTCGCATCACAGGTGACCAAGGAATGTTTCAAACATAACCTTGTAATTGAAACCAGTGGCCCGGAAGATGAAGTTGTCAAATGCCTTGTGCCTTTGATCATCTCCAAGCAGGATTTGGCACATGGTCTGGAAATCCTTGAACTGGCAACTGCCAAAGCCATGGGCAAGGACGTCACCCCGGCCAAAGCTGCCGCTGAGTAACAAAAAGTTGGGGCGACGCTTTGATGCGTCGCCCTGCCCCACAACTTAATTATATCAAAGAGTTAAAAATGATTGTTCGTACTCTGAAAGAATGTGAAGCATCCGGTCGCCGCGTGGTTTCGGACAATTGGGAAAGCACCCGTCTGTCACTCGCAGAAGATGGCATGGGCTTCTCGTTCCACATCACCACCATCTATGCCGGTACTGAAACAGAAATCTGCTACGCCAACCATTTCGAGACTGTTTATTGCATCTCGGGTAATGGCGAAGTGGAAACCATTGCTGACGGCAAGAAATACAAAATCGAGCCGGGCACTGTTTACATCCTCGACAAACATGACCGCCACTATCTGCGCGGCGGCACCGAAGACATGGTTGTGGCTTGTGCCTTCAACCCGCCGCTCAATGGTCGTGAAGTTCATGACGAAAACGGTGTCTACCCGCTCGATGGCGAAGCCCTCGCCAGCTAAAAGCTTTTGTGCGGGGCAGCGACAATCTGCCCCGCGCGCTCTTGAGCATATTTTTTTAAGGATACGCCCCCAAAGGAGGCAACATGCTTTCAGCCCAGAAAAACAAGGACGCTGGGCATAGCGTTCACAAGATCGGTGGTACGTCGATGACCCAGGTTGATGCGGTCATGGACAACATTCTGGTCGGCAATCGTAGCGAAGACGAACTTTACAATCGTGTCTTTGTCGTTTCGGCATATGGCGGCTTTACCGACCTTCTGCTCGAAAACAAAAAGACTGGCGAAGCAGGCGTCTATCAGCTTTACGCCGGTTCGGAGACCGATTGGGCCTGGGGCGATGCCTTGACCATAGTTTCCGAAAAAATGTGCGCCATCAACGAGGAAATCTTTGGCGACGCTCCGGAACTGAAGCTGGCCAATGCCTTTGTGCAGGAACGCATCGAAGGCACGCGCAGCTGCCTGATGGATCTTCATCGCCTGTGCAGCTTCGGTCATTTCAAGCTTGAAAAGCATCTTCTGACCGTGCGTGAAATGCTTTCTGCGATTGGTGAAGCACACAGTGCGCACAACACCATGTTGCTCCTGCGCGCCAAGGGCGTTAATGCCGTGTTCGCCGACCTTTCTGGTTGGCGCGAACCAGAGGCATCCACCCTTGATGGCCGCATAAACAAGGTATTTGAAGACATTGATCTGTCAAACCAGCTTGCGATCGCTACAGGTTACGCTCAGTGCAGCGAAGGCCTGATGAGCATCTATGGCCGTGGCTACAGTGAAGTGACCTTCTCGCGCATTGCCTGCCTGACTCAGGCCCGTGAAGCGATCATTCACAAGGAATTCCATCTCTCGAGCGCTGACCCGCGCATCGTTGGTGAAGATGCCGTACGCCCGATTGGCCGGACCAGCTATGACGTGGCCGACCAACTGTCGAACATGGGCATGGAAGCCATCCACCCACGTGCCGCCAAGGGCTTGCGTCAGAATGACATTCCGCTGCGGATCGCCAATACCTTTGAACCGGAACATCCGGGCACGGTTATTGATGATCATTGGGAACCGGAAAATAGCCGCGTTGAAATCGTGACCGGCGTACCAACCGCGTTCGAAATTGAAGTCTTCAATCAGGACATGGTTGGTGTTCCGGGTGGCGAAGAGTCCATTCTGAACGTTCTGAAACGTTACAAGGTGCCGACTGTCACCAAGAACCTGAATGCCAACACGATTACGCATTATGTGTCAGCACCGCTGAAACAAATCCGTCGCTGTGTTGACGAGATCGAGGCAAACCAGCCCGAAGCAACCGTTCAAACCCGCAAGGTTGCGATTGTTTCGGTCATCGGCGCCAATATCGAACAGCCGGGTCTGTTTGCCCGTGCGGTTACGATACTGGATGAAGCCGGTGTTGAACTGGTGGCCTCCCACTATCCGAGCCGCCGCGTTGATCTGCAGTTTGTTGTTGCAGAAGGGGACTTTAACAAGGCTATCGTCGCCCTGCATCGCGGTCTGGTCGAAGGTAAAAAAGAAGAAAGTGCATCATCCACGCAATCCAAGGATGACAGCACCGAAAAACAGGAAAAGCTCAAGGCTGCATAAGCCAAAAGGGCATCCAAACATCACAGCAAAACCCGCAAGTGCCAGACCGGCCTTGCGGGTTTTGTTTTGCTCTCATCATCTACTTGTCAGTTCTGGTGCAGCGCGATAGGACTTAACAATCAAACGGGGCACAGCAGCAAAGCAAACAGGACATTCACCATGACCACGCATAACAGCAAAGCCATAAACGACCTTCTTGACGTCATGGCAAAGCTGCGCAACCCGGATGGCGGTTGCCCGTGGGACCTGGAACAGGATTTCTCGACCATTGCCCCCTACACTATCGAAGAGGCCTACGAAGTCGCTGACGCCATTGCCGACAACGACATGCCCGAACTGTGCAACGAGTTGGGCGATCTGCTTTTGCAAGTTGTCTTCCATGCCCAGATGGCAAAGGAAGCAGGCCATTTCGAGTTCGAAGACGTCGCCAACAGCATCGTTTCAAAAATGATCAGCCGCCATCCACATGTCTTTGGCGACGGGGATGCCACAACAACCGATGGCGTTAATCAGACCTGGGAAAAGATCAAGGCGGCCGAACGCGCTCAAAAGGCCGAAGTCAAAGGACATGAACGCCACAGCGCCCTTGATGGGGTGGCAAGTGCCCTGCCCGCATTGATGCGCGCTGAAAAACTGACCAAGCGTGCCGCCCGCGTTGGCTTTGACTGGCCCAGCACCGATGAAGTCTTTGAAAAACTTCATGAAGAAATCGACGAACTCAAAGCCGAAATGACCGCAAGCCCCGACCAAGCGCGATTGCAGGACGAGTTAGGGGATATGCTGTTTGTCATGGCCAATTTGGCACGAAAGATCGGGGTGGATCCGGAAGTCGCACTCCGCGGTGCCAATCACAAATTCACCAAACGCTTCCATTTCATTGAAGACGAGCTCGCCCGTGACGGACGAACCGCAGCAGATTCCGACCTGACTGAAATGGATGGGCTATGGAACCTCGCAAAGAAGGTAGAGCGAGGCGAAGTTTAACACTGCGCATGCACAACCCCCGAAGACATCTTCAAATGGGGCACTGACTACCCAGAATTTTTGCAGTGGTTTGGATACTCTTGTCATGGAAACTGATCAATCAGAGTTCCGGTCTTCTGCCTCGGTTTTTCTTGACCCCCTCCGCAGCCCCACACAGCCACCCGTTAGGCGTGAACAAAACATGCTCGTCAGTATTTTTAAGATTATTAGGTCATCATCCAAAATAACTTTTCCACGGAATATAGAACTCACAACCATAATATGTGGCGTTGAATAAAAACAACTAAATTACAAATATATTTTTATGGCGCACGATTAAACCAAAATCCACAGATTATCTTCGTTTCTCTCGATTTTATTTCACGTATTTCTATCTAAATATCACATTTCAGGGACAATCTGACCTGAATTAATGCGTCTTATTTAGATATATATTAGTCTCTGATTTTGCTGAAATTCGACATTGCAGCTTAAATGCGTTATGGTCCGCCCCATGCTGACAAACATAACAACGTCGTTCATGCACATCTTGCGCGCACATGCCGCATCCGAAGCTGATGAATCAAGCACAAGCAGGGGAAAATCACCCCGTTCAGCACATCAAGCCAATATGACCGTAGCCTCCTAAACCGTTGTTGAACAACGGTCGTGGCTTCAGCACGCGTGGCGTGCTGATCCGGTTTTCGGCCGTGTTCATCAAAGCCGTCATATTTCATACCGCGACCAAGACATAACCGTCGAAGGGAACGAATAACTATGACTACTGAGCTAGCATCAAACCAAGAGAACCCCAAAGACCCTAACAAGGGCTACATTGCCATTATTGGCTGGAGCCTCAAGGCCATTGACGCCATTGACCGCTTCGACCGACGTTACATTGTGGTTGCCCCGGATTGGGCTGAGCCGTACGCCAAGGAACACGGTATTCCGTTCCTCAAATGGAATTTTGACCGCTTGAACGAGCGATCGTACGAGCTCGCCCAGACGCTTCAAGAAATGGGCGTCGACGTTGCGATCCCGTTGTTCGAAGAAGTTGTGGAATGGGCCGGTGCCATCAACGCGGTCCTGTTGGACAATCCCCGTCTGCTCAACCAGTCAATGCTGTTTCGTGACAAATCGTTGATGAAGCGCCGTGCACAGCTTGGCGGTATCCGCGTGGGTATTTTTGAAGAAGCCCGCGAGAGGAGCGACGTTATTCACTTCCTCAAACGCGTCAATCAAGCCTTGATGAAGCTCGACGGTGACCCCAACGATCCAATCCACCTCAAGGCTTTCGACATGGCAGGTTGTTTGGGCCACCGGGTGGTCCATACGCCGGACGACGTGGAAAACATCCCCGATGATGAGTTTCCGTGTTTGATGGAAAGTCACCTCGACGGCTTTGAGTTTGCCTGCGAGGCGTTTATTTGGAACCGCAAAATCCAGTTTCTCAACATTTCCGAATACGTCACCTTAGGTTATTCGGTGTTCGTCCCGGCGTCACCCGAAATGGAAAAATGGCGTCCACAAGTAGAAGACGAAATCAACAAACTGATCGAGACCTTCAACATTGATTTCGGTTTCATCCACCCTGAATACTTTGTCACGTCCGACGGCAAGATGCACTTCGGCGAAGTTGCTTACCGCCCGCCTGGCTTCAATGTATTTGAACTGATGGAACGTACTTATGGTTTCAACGCCTATCACGGGCTGGTATTAATGTTCGATCCAAAATCGACAGCCGAAGAGGTCGAGGCTTTCTTCCCTCGCGAAGTCGTGGACGCAACAGGTTATGCCGGGTGCTTTGGTGTCTATCCGCGCCGCCGGGTGGTCAGCGAACTGCAAATCCCAGAAGAGACGGAAAACCATGAATATTTCGAGTTTCACGAGCTGTCCGCGCCGGCAGAAGCCAAGGTCCCGAAGCGCACAGCTTTTGGCACACACTGGGGGCTGGCATACTTCTTCGGCGACAATGCAGAACGCATGCGTGAGCTGCTCAATCGCCAAGAAGAACTCGATTACTACGTCTGACGTCCATCCGACGTACATAGCGCTACACTGGAGTGCAAATGGCCTTGAATTCTGATTACACGCCCGACACCTCCGGCATGGAGCACCGACACAAGCTGGAGGGTTTGCTTGATGCTGCCATCGAGCGACTGGAGCGTGCTCGCCACTTCGCCAAGGCGAGCCATCAGACGGCTGCATTGGACATTACACGTCGCCTGGGCGCTCAGCCCGGCGGCGTGGAGGCCATCTATGCCCGCATCGGCCGGCTCGACACTGCCGGCATCTTCCATGGCGGCGACTGGGAGCATCCCAAGTCGCTACAGCCGGGCCTTGCTGCCAACACCCTCTGGCAAGGTGACAAAATAACTGCGACGCTGGAATACCTCAATGAACTGCGCTTCCTCGCGGTGGCCAACGGGGATTTGATACGCGACGACCTGACCGACGAACAGGCGCGCCATTTTCTGTCGCAGGTTCTGGCTCTCAACCTCAACATCTTGTTCGAAGGTTCGAGCGAGGCCGAGCGTGCACAGGAATCGGTGCTCGGGACATCGGTGCGCACGCTGTATGAATTTCTCGCCGAGCGCATTGGCCTTGAAGGTATCCTCGACGAATTGATTGCTGAAATTTGGCGTATTCTGGCGCAGAGGCCAATCCAGGTCGATAGCGTCAAGGCCATGATCAGTCAAATTGCCGCGTGTATTTACAGTGAAACCGCAGAGTTGAGCGGCAAGAGCATCGGCAATGCCGGCATGGGAGCGGACCGCCTGATCAGCGCCCTGTTCGGCCCCACCCAGGGGTGTCGTGAAGATCCCGGTCTTGATGCCTATTACGAGCGTCTTTCCACCATGGACGCCAATGCCCTTGCACAAGAAGCCAGCGGTTTTGCGCGCGCCATGCACGACACAGGACTGGTCTCGCCCTATCATCCGGTGTTTTTACGCTTTATCGCGCAAGACAATATGGATCTGATGCCCCATGCTCTTGGCCTGAGTTCCACCGGGCAAGACGCTCTGAACTGCTACCGCGATTTGGTGAAAAACCTTGTCTTGGAGGCAATCTACCCCGAAACCAGTCAAGCAGCCTACGGGCTGGCGCTATTGCTGGAGCGTGGCATTTTGTTCATGCCGCCGATTGCGCCCGGATTCTGGCACTTTATCAGCATCCCACTGGCGCCTAGCGTAGAGGAATTGGTCTCCTCCGTTTACGGTACTGCACGTCCGGCCCAGGTTTTTCTGTTGGCTGGTTTGCTAAACGTTATCGGCCAACCGTTCGGCGTGGGTCAAGGCAACAACCCGACCTGCCAAGCCGCGCGAGCGCTATCGATGTGGGCGCAAGACGAACCTGCGTATTTGATGCAAACGGTTGTTTGGGCCGCACGTGACGACGAAGTCGTTGTGCACTTTGAAGGGCAAGCCATATCATCGCAGAATGTGCAGGCATTGCCCCCGCACTTGCCCCCGCGAGATGTTGACCCGGTATCGCTGATTGTCGTGCCGCATCTGGACCGGATTTATTGTGAAATGGGACGCCTGTGCGCAGATCGGCCCGGTGACCCGCACCAATGGATCAACCGCGAGTTCCACGGCTGGTGGGTTGGACGCGGTTGCCGTCTCGCCGTTGACGTTCCGACCGGAAAGCTGTTTGACTACGAGGGATTCGTTCGTGACTTCGTCGCAATTTACCACCCGACCTACAACCGTAACCGCCCCCTGATCCATCCCCAACCCGCTGGCATTGCTGTAACGGACGTGCGCGGTCGTTTTGTTGGCTGGCATGCGATTACAATCACTCGTGTGACGCTGGACCTGGAGCATGTCATGCGCGTCTATTTTTTCAATCCCAACAACGATAGCGGCCAAAACTGGGGCCATGACACGGTGGTGTCGACCCAAGGCAACGGTGAGCAATACGGTGAGGCATCCCTCCCTCTCGAGCAGTTTGCCTCTCGACTATATCTGTTTCACTTCGATCCCCAGGATCAATGGACACCCCAAGCGGTTAGCTCTGAACTGGTTGATGAAATAACCCGGCGCGCCCGCGAAAGCTGGGCTGAGCATCGCTGAATTTCGTAGCGTTCCTGCAATCAGAAGTGTCTTGGGTGTGGAAAGCGCAAGCAACGACAATCCGCACGACATCGCCCTAGATGGCCTCGCAGAAACTCTGCCTTCCCGGAAGCTGGCGGAGAGCTATTTTGAGCTCCGATCCGCGGACCTGCCCCTAGCTAAAAAGTGGCATCAGGATTGCGTTGATTTCCGCCCAAAGTTCCTCTGAACTTGCACAAAGAAGGCCGGGTGCAGTCGCGTTGGCATTGTATTCGTTATCAGCATCTGCGGTGATATAGCGCGCATACCCGCCCGCTTCACGCACCAATAGCGTGCCCGGCGCGTGGTCCCAGGGCTTGAGGATGCGATACGCACAGAAATCAAAGGCCCCACGCGCCATTTCTTCATACTCGGCACCGCAGCACGAGTAATGCGCAACATCGGCAAAGAAATCGAGATGGCCGTAATGCTTGCGGATGCGGTCCCGCGCATAGGAAATCAAAAAACCCCTGGCATCAGATGCCCTGGTAATGTTGGAACGCACCGAAACCGGCTGATCCTTGTAGCGCGTACCTGACCCCAGTTCTGCGACAGTTGCTGCCCCTTCAATCGGGTCGACAATCCATGCCGCAACGGTTTCCCCGCCCGCATAGAGACCGACCATACAGCGAAATGGCTGTCTGTGATGGGCGAAGTTTTTGGTGCCATCAACCGGATCAATGATCCAGAAAGGATCAGCGGCCGCAAACATCCGATCCTGCAAGGTCGGGTCCGCATGTGCCGCTTCTTCGCCCAAGGCCCGGCTTCCCGGCAGCAGATCGGTCAGGCGCCGGGTCAGAACCCGCTCGGCTTCCGTATCGGCGATGGTGACAAGATCCATTGCATGGCTCTTGGTATCGATATCGGCATCCTCAAGCTGGCCGAAGCGCGGGGCAATCTCAACAGCCGACACTTCCCGAATGATCTCGGTCACCTTGTCCATATCGACTTTGATCGCCACGCGCTTACTCCCTATCACACCAGATGAATATCAAGCCCGACCTTGGCACACCAATCCTCGAACCGGCCAACACGGGTTGTATCGACACGTACCTGAACAGAAATGCCATCCGCGCCTTCACTGCGCTTCAATACCTCGCCCTGTTCGTAAAGTCGGGCGAGTGACTTTCCGTCCGCATACGGCACGCAAAGCTCAAAGATCGGCATATCTTCGGTCAGGCGATCTTCGATCAGATCAAGCAACGATTCACAATTCGTGCCCTTATAGGCCGATATCGCGATCGTATTGTCATGGCGCGTCGCATATTCCAAGACAGCCTGCAAGTCATCGCCTTCCAGCTGATCAATCTTGTTAAGTGCCTCGACCAGTTCTTCACCGTCAATCGCCTTCTGAAGCCCAAGCTCCTTAAGGACTTCAAGTACATCCAGCTTTTGCTCTTCGGTTTCAGGCGAAGAGGCATCGCGTACATGCACAATCAGGTCGGCTTCCAGCACTTCTTCAAGCGTTGCACGGAAAGCCGCGACAAGATCATGCGGCAGATCTGACACAAAGCCCACGGTATCGGACAGGATCACCTTGCGACCACTTGGCAGGATCAGCCCCCGCATGGTCGGATCAAGCGTCGCGAACAGCATGTCTTCGGCAAACACCTCGGACACGGTCAACTGGTTAAACAGCGTCGATTTTCCGGCGTTGGTGTACCCGACAAGCGCGACAATCGGATAAGGCACCCGACGGCGGGCTTCACGATGAAGCTCACGCGTACGTTTGACTTCCTCAAGCTCACGACGGAGCTTGGCCAGCTTGTCACCGATAAGACGCCGGTCAATCTCGATCTGGCGTTCACCAGGACCGGCAAGGAAGCCACGACCACCACGCTGACGCTCAAGGTGCGTCCACGTCCGTACAAGGCGGGATCGCTGATAGCTCAGCAGTGCCAGTTGCACCTGTAGGCGGCCTTCACGGGTCCGTGCGCGATCGGCAAAGATTTCAAGGATCAGGCCGGTTCGGTCGATGACCTTGCATTTCCATTCACGTTCCAGGTTACGTTGCTGGATCGGGGTGAGAATGCCGTTGATCATCACAATGTCGGCTTCTTCTGCCTTGATTTGCAAACCAAGACGTTCAGTAACGCCCTTGCCAAACAAGGTGGAAGGACGCAACTTTGCGATGGGCACAATTTCTGCGCCCACCACTTCAAAATCAAGAGCACCCGTCAAACTGACCGCTTCTTCCAAACGTGACGAAGCGTCGCGCCAAGTCCCGGTCGGGTCTGCGCGTTTTAGTTCCGGGTGGAAAACCAGGACCCGGGGAGACTCTGGCGTATCGCCGCCCCCCGAAGTCAGAGACTCGTCAGCTATTTTCTTCTTCCGTCGCAGGCTGGCTCGGATCAAACAGCTTGATTGGTGTCGTCGGCATTACCGTCGAAATCGCGTGTTTGTAAACGAGCTGGGTATGAGCATCGCGCCGCAGCAAAACAGAGAAATTGTCAAACCAGGTAATGATGCCCTGCAATTTGACTCCGTTGACCAGAAACACGGTAACCGGCGTTTTGTTTTTACGGCAATAGTTCAGAAAGACGTCCTGAACATTTTGTGATTTTTCCGCCATTGGTTAGACCTAGCCTTCTTTTATGAGCGTTTTTTTGGTTTCGGGCGGTCAAGGAAAATGTGGAACCGTCGACTTTCAGGTCTGTCACGATTCCGGCCCCATTTTTAATGACCTGAGTGAACTATAAGACGTTCGAGAAGCTTTTTACAACCCTTACAAGCGCCCCGCAATCCGCGAAATGCCAATCAGGGCTAAGAGTCGCGGAATTCTGCGTGTCACTGTAACCGGTTATTTCATCGCCAATCAGAATTGCAGTCGCTCCGACATTGCGTGCGCACTCAATATCGACCGCGCTGTCCCCTACAAACCACAGATTCTCATATTGCGGTGCCGAAGAGTCGCCCATTGCCATATGGACCGGATCGGGTGCAGGCTTATCCTTTTCGGCATCGGTTGCTCCGACAATCTGGCCAAACAACGACGTCCATCCAAGGTGATCGACCTCCTTACGCAGGAAGTCGCCATTCTTGTTGCTGACCACCCCGATATAAGTTCCGTTATCACGCAGCGCACACAACAGGTCGTGCGCACCGGCAAGTGGTTGCAAGGTTTGAAGATGGATGGATTGGAAGTGGCCATAGAAACTGTCTTTGGCATCCAGCCAGCGATCCTCACCAAACAGAACAGGAAAACTGTCGCGCATCGAGCGCGCAACGCGCTGTTTGGTCTCTGCAATCGACCAGCGCTCCAGACCAAATTCCTCAAACGTCATGTTAAGCGCCGTCTGAATTGTCCCCCAGCTGTCGACAAGGGTGTTATCCCAGTCAAAGAGGACGGCTTTGGGCGGATGGGGCAATTGATCAGACATTTGAACTTCCGGTGGCTGGCTGCATGACGATTTGTATGAGGAATAAGCTAACCCCCTGCCCAATCAGAAGTATTCCAGTCGGACAGCGAACATCTTTTCAACTTTCTTGATCTGCTCGGACCCTGCAAATACCACAATACGGTCATTGGCTTCGATCACGGTATTGGCGCGCGGCATCACAACCTCGCCATCCCGCAGGATTGCACCAAATACAACACTGGCCGGCATAGAGATGTCCTTGATTGCCTTGCCGACGATCGGTGCCGTTTCCAGTGCTTCTGCCTCAAGCACCTCGCCAAATCCCTCTGACAGGCTGTGAACAGCCCGAATGCGACCACGACGCACATGGTGCAGAATGGTCGACACCGTTGTCATACGCGGACTGATCACGACATCCACGCCGAGCTCGGAAACGAGCGAGTTATAGGTGCTTTTGTTAATCAGTGTAAGTGCGCGCGGGCAGCCATAACGCTTGGCCAGAAGGGATGCCAAAATATTGGTTTCATCGTCATTGGTCAGGGCAACAACAGCCTCGGCATTGCCGACATTGGCTTCTTCGAGCAGTTCCGGATCAAGAACATCACCACGCAGAACAACGCTTTTCTTTGGCAGTTTCTGTGCGACAAAGCGCGCACGCTCCGGATCTGCCTCGACCAGCCGGGTCGTGACGCCGGGGAAGTTTTTATTGATTTCCTCTGCGAGGAACAGTGCGATGTTGCCGCCACCGAAAATCACAATGCGGCGTGCTTCGGGGTCTTCATGCCCAAACGCAGACATGGCGCGATCGACCTGATCCCCCGAGACCGCCAGATACACAAGGTCACCTGCCAACATTTGGTCGTCACCCTTGGGATAGACCGCTTTGTCACCACGGATCATACCAAGGATCGAGATATTCAGATCCGGGAACAGTTGATGAAGCTGACGCAGGGGTGTGTTGATCACCGGGCAGTCATCGCTGCACCGAATACCGAGGATTTTGACCTTGTCATCGGCAAACGGGATCATATCAAACGCACCGGGGGCCTGCAGGCGGCGCGCAACCGCACGTGCAACTTCCATTTCCGGCGAAATCACCACATCAATCGGCAGCTTTTCCCGGCCAAACAGGCTGGCCCATTCCGGCTGGAGATAGGTCTGGCTTCTGATACGCGCAATCTTGGTCGGGACGTTAAACAGCGAATGCGCGACCTGACAGGCTGTCATGTTGACTTCATCTGCAAAGGTCACGGCGATGAGCATGTCGGCCTCTTCGGCGCCGGCCTGCTGAAGCACATCCGGGTGCGACCCGAACCCGATGATGCCCTTGACTTCGAGCGTATCGGAAATCTTGCGTACCAGTTCTTCGGACTGGTCGATCACGGTTACATCATTGTTTTCCGCAGCCAGATATTTGGCAATGTGGAAGCCCACCTGCCCGGCGCCACAAATGATGACCTTCATTTCGAATTCTCCCGTTCACAACAGTCCCGGACGATCGTGAGCCTATTGCCCACTTACACCAAGGCTTTTCAGTTTGCGATGCAAGGCTGAACGTTCCATGCCGACAAAGCTTGCCGTTTTGGAGATATTCCCGCCAAAACGATCAATCTGTGTCTGGAGATATTCTTTTTCAAACATCTCACGCGCTTCGCGCAGCGGCAATGCCATGATTTCACTGGTCTTGTCAAAACTTAGCGACGTTGGCACGTCAGAAAACAGCTCGGATGGCAGCATCTTGCCACTGATCAGGTCGACCTTGTCTTCGTCGTCCGGTGCCATGATCATCAGTCTTTCAATCACATTCCGCAACTGACGAACGTTTCCTGGCCAGTCATAGGCATGAAGGGTTGCCATCGCTTCGGGCGAAAGCTTTCTTTTCGGAAGACCCGTTGCGTCAGCATAACGATCCAGAAACATTTCCGCCAGAACAGGAATATCGTCACGGCGCTGCTGCAAGGACGGCACTTCAAGCGGCACAACATTCAGGCGGTAATAAAGGTCCTGTCTGAATTTTTGCTCTTCTATCCGTTGTTCAAGATCGCGCGCGGTTGTTGCAACAACACGCACATCCACATTGACCGGCACCGAGCCACCGACACGCTCAAATGTCTGATCCTGCAAGACGCGGACGATTTTACCTTGGGTTTCAAGCGGCATGTCCGCGACTTCGTCCAGCAACAAAGTCCCGCCATGGGCCAGTTCAAGTACCCCGGTGCGCGCTTCACGATCGGCTGTCGCGACCGCACCAAACAGCGATTCTTCCATGGTATCGGGAGAAATATTTGCACAATTCAAAACCACAAACGGGGCTTCGGCGCGTGCAGATTTCTGATGAATCAGGCGCGCGACCACTTCCTTGCCCGAGCCCGCAGGCCCATGGATCAAGACCCGGCTACCCGTTCGCGCCACACGGTCGACCGATTGGCGCAAATTATTCAAAACTGATGATTTACCGACAAGTTCTGTATCCCCGCCTGCACGTAGCGTGAGTTCGCGGTTTTCGCGGCGCAGTCGTGCATCATCAATGGCGCGTTCCACCACCATCAACAGACGGTCAGTATTAAACGGCTTTTCGATGAAGTCATACGCCCCGATACGCGACGCCTCGAGCGCAGTTTCAATGTTGCCGTGCCCGGAAATCATGACCACCGGAACTTCGCTGTGCTCGCGCTTGATCAGTTTCAGGGTCTCAATACCGTCATGGTCACTTTCATCCATCCAGATATCAAGAACCACAAGGCTTGGTCTGCGCGCTGCAACTTCGGACAGCGCGCCCTGACTTGATCCTGCCTGGCGGGTTGTATAGCCCTCGTCTTCGAGGATGCCGGAGATCAGAGCCCGGATATCTTCTTCATCGTCGACAATAAGAATGTCGTGCGCCATGTCGTGACCAAATCAATCTTTTTATTGTTGCGATTTTGACAATTAAATCAATTGTCTAAGGAATTTTCGTCCGGCGATGCGTCATCGCCTCCGGCGTTGACAACTTTCGGGAAAGATAGCGTAATCGTTGCTCCGTTTTCAACGCCGTCAGAGAGTATAAGCTCTCCGCCATGGTCTTCCATGATTTTCTTTACGATGGCCAGACCAAGCCCGGTACCCTTCGACCGAGTGGTCACGTAGGGCTCGGTCAAACGTTCCCGATGCTCAACCGGAAGCCCCTTGCCATTATCCGAAACAGCCACAAAGACGCGCTGATTGTCGGGCGATGTCGCCACCGAAATCTCGATCTTGCCGCGCGGCAGCTCGCCGTCTTCAGGCTTTTGCCGGCCTTCGATGGCTTCCGCAGCGTTTTTTAGGGTGTTGATCAAGCACTGGTTAACCTGATGCGCATCACAGGAAATTTGCACGTTTTCAATTCCACTGCGATCAAAGTCGTAAGTGATGTTGCTATGCGCCTGTTTTTGCAGGAACACAGCACTGTTCACCAGTTCACCAAGGTTTTCTAGTCGCATCTTCGGTGATGGCATGCGCGCGAAGCTGGAAAACTCATCAACCATCCGCCCAATGTCAGACACTTGTCTGATGATGGTGTCGGTACATGTCTTGAAGACTTCCTGATCATCATTGATCTGCTTTAGATAGCGGCGTTTCAAGCGCTCGGCCGAAAGCTGGATCGGTGTCAGCGGGTTCTTGATTTCGTGCGCAATACGCCGCGCGACATCTGCCCATGCCGCCATTCGCTGGGCTGTTTGCAGTTCGGTAACATCGTCGAATGTAACGACATAGCCAAAAACAGTTCCGTCATCAGCCCACTCTGCCGTTACGCGCGCCATCAGCGTCAGAATAACGCCATCACGGCGAATTTCGATCTGGCGTGGCTTGCTGCGATCGCCATCCCGGCCAAGATCATCAAACAACGGCAGAAATTCAGGTATGACCTCTGTCAGTTCCTGTGCGAGGAAGCCTTCAAGATCAATCCCCAGAAGATCAGATGCACTACGATTGGGAAGATCAATCCTGCGTTCGGGATCAAGGCCGATCACCCCTGCTGTAACACCGCCAAGAATGGCCTCTGTGAAGCGACGTCGTTCATCATTAAGGCGATTGGCCGCAATCAGTTCATTTCGCTGCGTTTCAAGCTGTGCCGTCATTCGGTTAAAGGCACGGCCCAAGGCTTCAAGCTCATCACCCTGCCCGTCCAGCGGCACTCGGAATGACAAGTCACCATCGCGAACGCGTTCTGCACCGGTGATCAGTTGGGAAACAGGCTGCACAAGTCGTGTAGCAACCATCAGGCCCAGCGTTACGGCCGCCAGAAGCAACACCACCGAAATCAGAACGAAGATCATCACAAAGGTGATCACGATCCCGGACCGCTCACCCTCCAGACTTTCATAGGCATCAACCGCACGCCGTGCCTTGTCGATACGATCCAGGACGTTGGGGTCGACAAATCGACCGACAAGCAGGAATGCATCAATAAAACTGGGAACCTTTGCAATCGCACGGATACGGTTGTCGCTGGACCCGATCATCAAAACGACGTCTTTCTCGCGCGCATCGTCCAGGACTTCGGGCGGCACGGAAGCTTGATTGGTGTCATAGGAAAAACTGTATTCCGACTGGGCGATAATCCGACCGGTTCCATCGATCAGCATGACTTCCGGCAAGCCACGCGCGAGCGCCTGGTCGGTCAAAAGATTGGCAATGCGATCCGTACTGGTCGAGAAATTCACCCCAAAACGCTGCAAATCGCTTGTTGTCGCCAGGGCGTCGGCACGGATCAGTTCCTGATGCTCGCGCAGGTAGGCATCAGCAATTACCATGCTTTCTTCAACCGCCGTTCTGATGCGGTCACTAAACCAGCCCTGAATGCCAAAATGCAGAAAGAGTGCAGAAAAAATGGCCACCACAATCGCCGGTGTTACCGCCACCAGCGAGAACATCAACACCATCCGGGTGTGCAGCTTTGCGCCCGCGACACCGCGTCGACGCTCCATCCAGATCTGGACAAGCTTGCGCGCCACCAATGTTGCCAGAAGCAAGACCAACACAAGGTCGATATTAAGCAACAGCAAGATCAGACGTGGATCCGGGCGGAATGGCGCCGTCCCCGTCATGGCCAGATAGGTCGCAGTAACCGAAATCAGGGCCGCGGTTACCAATCCGACCGCAAAGCGTCGTGACTGGCCCAGCCGCCCCAGAAACCGTACAAAGCCCGACCGCAAGAACCGGTTGGAGATCGAACGGTCGGTATTGTTCATTTCGTGCCCCTGACGACTTCCAATCCAAGATCGCGGATTTTCTTGCGCAATGTATTGCGGTTCAAACCAAGTACTTCTGCTGCCTTGACCTGATTTCCGCGCGTTGCTTCAAGTGTCACATTCAAAAGCGGACGTTCCATTTCACGCAAGATACGATCATAAAGCCCGTTGGCTGGCAAATCGTCATCATGGGCGTCAAAATACTCGCGCACATGACGCTCTATGGACTCCGAAAGCGATTGTGGCTCTGCACTTGGGGCGGCTTCGCTGACATTGTTTTCGGAAAACTCGGTTTCGATGACATCCACACCGATCACATCATGCGAATAAAGCGCTGTCAGACGCCGCACCATGTTTTCAAGTTCACGGATGTTACCCGGCCAGCGATGGGCTTTGAGGCGCGCCATGGCTTCGGCGGACAAGGTTTTACGTGGCAAACCTTCTTCGCTTGCCTGCATCAGGAAGTGGTTGACCAGCTCCGGAATGTCTTCAAGA
Organism: Thalassospira sp. MCCC 1A01148; assembly: GCF_001613795.1. Taxonomy (GTDB): domain Bacteria; phylum Pseudomonadota; class Alphaproteobacteria; order Rhodospirillales; family Thalassospiraceae; genus Thalassospira. Next base: position 294,468 of record NZ_LPVZ01000012.1, on the reverse strand, counting down.
CGTTCACGCAGCGACGGCAGACGGATTGGCACGACATTCAGGCGATAGAATAAATCTTCGCGGAATGTGCCTTCACGGATCAGTTTACGCAGGTCGCGGTGGGTTGCGGCAACAATGCGCACATTCACCCGGATTGGCGTTCGCCCACCCACGCGGGTATATTCACCTTCCTGCAAGACACGCAGCAAACGTGTTTGCGCCTCAAGCGGCATGTCGCCGATTTCATCAAGGAACAATGTGCCGCCTTCGGCCTGTTCAAACCGTCCGACCTTGCGCTCATTTGCACCGGTAAAGGCGCCCTTTTCGTGGCCGAAAAGCTCGCTTTCGATCAGTTCGCGCGGGATGGCAGCCATGTTGATCGCAACGAAAGGCCCATGGCGACGTCCGCCATATTCATGCAGTGCGCGCGCAACAAGTTCCTTGCCCGTTCCGCTTTCACCAGTAACCATCACGGTCAGGTCAGTATTCATCAGCCGGGCAAGCGCACGATAGATTTCCTGCATTGCCGGCGAACGACCGATCAATGGCAGGCGATCATCGCCCTCTTCGTCCTCTTCCTCGCCCTTCTCGCTTTCTTGCGGCGTCTCAAGTGCCCGATCAACAATCCCCATCAACTCATTGAGATCGAATGGTTTTGGCAGGTATTCAAACGCGCCGCGCTGGGCTGCTTTTACCGCGGTCATCAAGGTGTTCTGGGCGCTCATGACGATCACGCGAAGATCTGGGCGCAGCTTGCGGATACGCGGCACCATATCAAGGCCGTTCTCGTCGGGCATCATGACATCGGTAATCACAAGGTCGCCGTCCCCGTCGGCGATCCAGTCCCAAAGGGTACGGCCATGGCCGGTACTACGGACTTCATGCCCCTGACGCGACAATGCCTGCGTCAGGACAGTGCGAATGGCCCGATCATCGTCGGCAACCAGAATTCTCGCAGGGCTGGTACTCATGCGGTTTCTTCCCTGTTTTTGATTATGACCGGGTCAGATGCCCCTTCGGCCAGTGCCCGATTGTATATCGGCAACATGATTTGAAACTCTGCGCCTCCCCCAGGCACATCTTTCACTTCAATCACACCACCATGGTCATTGATAATTTTCGCAACCAGCGCAAGGCCAAGCCCCGAACCGGTCGGCTTTGTTGTGACAAACGGGTCAAACAGACTTTCACGCATGTCTTGCGGAATGCCCGGGCCGTTGTCACGCACCGATACCACAAGTGGCAAATGAACACGTGCATCACCGCCAGCAACGGCAAGTCGGACGCCATGCTGATAACGTGTCGAAATGGTGATTTTGCCATCCTTGGGATCAACCGCCTCGCCGGCGTTCTTGATCAGGTTAAGGAACACCTGAACAAGCTGATCGCGATTGCCAAAAACCGGTGGCAAGGACGGATCGTAAATCTCCTCGAAGGTCAGGTTCTTGCCAAACCCGTTTTCTGCCAAACGACGCACATGTTCGAGCACAGTATGGATATTAACTGCCCCGCGCTCCAACGGCTTGTCGGAGAAAATCTCCATCCGGTCAACCAGCTCGACAATCCTGTCAGCCTCATCGCAAATCAGACGTGTCAGGACGCGGTCATCTTCGTTGCTGGTTTGCTCAAGCAACTGGGCTGCACCACGAATACCCGAAAGCGGGTTTTTGATTTCGTGGGCCAGAATGGCCGCCATTGCGCTGACAGACCGGGCCGAATTCCGGCTCAGCAACTGGTTATCGATTTTTTGGGCGATGGATCGCGGCTCAAAGGTCAAAACCGCACACTCGCTGTCGTCGGGCATCGACCCCACAGTTAGGTTGACCGTGTGTTTGCCAATCTTGGGGCTTTCGATCAGCAGATTGTGGTCGGCAACCAGGGTTGCCTCATCAACGGCCTGCTTGATCAAGGAGAATACCGGGCTGTCTTGCGGGATAAAGTCCGTCAGGTTACTACGGCACAACACGCTTGAGCTCGTGTTGAACAGCTGCTCAGTCGCCTGATTGACGAACTTGATCTTGCCATCCCTGTTGGCAACGACAACAGCACTGGCAATGGCGTTTAGAACGCCGGTCGGGTCAACCCCATTGCCTTTTCCAAATCCCAGTCTCATGCATATCTTCCCCGACGACGTGTTTTGACCGTCGCCATATTATTGTTATGAAGCGATCAGGCTGCTTCCTGATCCAGTTTGATTTTGGTTTCGATCAAAGGTTCGTAAAATGCCCGAACCTGATCTTTAACTTCTGCCGGATCATCCAACACATTGACAACACGACGGAATTCCGTCGCGTTCCGCAAACTGTTGCAATACCATGCCAGATGCTTGCGGGCGATCCGAACACCCTGACGTCCATGATGCTCAATCATCGCGTCATAGTGACGCAGGATGGTTTGAAGCTGAACCTCAAGTCCAGGTGACGGAAGTTTTTGACCGGTTTTGAGATAATGAGAAACCTGTGCAAGGAACCACGGGCGCCCTTGCGCACCACGGCCAATCATAACGCCGTCGGCGCCAGACCGATCCAGAAGTTCCTCGGCATCTTCCTCGCTGTTGACATCCCCATTGCCCAGAACAGGGATCGATACCGCATCTTTGACCAGTGCGATCGCATCCCAGTCAGCTTCACCCTTATAGAACTGGCAACGCGTGCGACCATGGATGGTCAGCATCGCAATCCCGAGATCCTCGGCAATGCGGGCCAATGCCGGGGCATTACGGTTGTCATCATCCCAGCCCAAACGCATTTTAAGCGTCACTGGCACTGAAACCGCGTCAACAGTCGCCTTGATAATGTCTGCGGCCAACTTTTCATCGCGCATCAGGGCCGACCCGGCGTACCCCTTGGTCACCTTTTTGGCCGGACACCCCATATTGATGTCAATGATCATGGCGCCGCGGGCCTCGTTCATCCTGGCCGCTTCAGCCATTTCTTCGGGCTCGGTGCCAGCAAGCTGAACAGAAAGCGGGCTTTCGGCCGCGCAATCGCCATTCATTTTGCGGACTTCCTTCTCATGCCGCTGTATGCGGGTCATGGCATCGGACGCAATCATTTCGGACACAACAAGATGTCCGCCAAAATGGCGCACCTGCTGCCGAAACGGAAGGTCAGTCACACCTGACATGGGTGCCAGCACAACATTCTCTGGCACATGTACAGAACCGATCTGCAATGACATGAAGGAATTCCAATTGCCTAAAACTTGGGCAGATTAATAAAACTGGGCACGACATGCAACAACTCTCGGCGCATCCGCGCAAATTCGTAGCGTCAAACTGGATAATTCGAAGAAAAACCGTGGAAAATTCAACCGAGTTAAACGCGTCCAGCCCCCGGCAACCGATCAGAGCCCCTGATTTATGACTAGCAATTATGCATACACAACCAAAGTGATCGCAAAAATTGGGCAACAGGACTACAAACCAACGGTTTGGGGACTAGCCTACGATATAGCCGGTCACTAAACGAACACCTGGAAATGCCAAGGTGAGAAGCAACCAGGCACCAAGCACGAAACGCACTGCCATTCTGCCGCGCAAGGTTGATCGTTCGTGGATAAAGATCAGAATGCAGATGGTCGCAAAGCCAAGCAAGGTTAGCAGCATCTTGTGGTCAATCTCCCACAGGCTGCGACCTTCGACGTACCGTAATGCAAAACCTGATATAATCCCGATGATCAGCACCCATGCCGACCATTTCAAAAAGCCGACCAACATGTATTCACTGTCACGCAATGGCGGCAATCGTCGGCTCCAACGGGTTGGTTTGCGCTTTTTAAGGGCGTATTCCTGAACCACATAGGCCATCGCGGCAATGGCTGCCAAAGTAACCAGCGCATAGGTGATCAGTGAACTGCCGATATGGGCCCAAAGCCAACCGGAATAGAGTGCAGGCCCATTCACTGTTTCTGGGTCGTTATCACCAATAAGGCGGAAGACTGCGGCTAAAATAGCGAAAAGAAGCAGGTAACCGCCAATGTAGCCTGCCAGCCGCCATACTTGATGGGGGCCTTTGCAAATTACCAGCCCGCCAAAAATCATGATCACGGTCAGTTCCGACCAATGCAACGCCGCTGCAAAACCGCGCGACTGGACTTCCTCGCCGGTAACGCCCAACAAAACCATTGTGCCCAATGCCGCCAGACAAATCGATGCGTATAGCCAAACGTCCCGACGTGGTTCAGCACGCATGATCTGCCCGGTCAGGGGCAACAGGGCAAGGATATGGATATATGCAGCAAGCATCTTGGAACCCATCTTGGTCTTAGGGGCACGAAACGCCCCCGATATTGCATTTGCCGACTTGGCAAAACCCTCACAGAAAGATAGCCTGCGGCACAATTCAGACAAGCCATGGCATTACGTTTATGACCCAAAAAACAGGCATTGTCATCGTTGCTGCCGGCAGCGGTAGCAGATTTGGCGACCCAATACCAAAACAATATCACATGCTTGGCGGCAAAAGCATTCTTGCGCACTGCATTGAATGTTTTGCACGACATACCGATCCCGACCTTATTCAGGTGGTCTACAATCCGGCGCATCAAAGCTGGTATGAAAGCGCAACCGCGTCTTTGGGCGAGAGCATTTCACTGCCCGCGCCGGTGGCGGGTGGCGACACAAGACAGCAATCGGTCCTCAACGGATTGCGCGCACTCGCGATCAAGGCGCCCGATAGTGTGTTGATCCATGATGCAGCACGCCCGGGCATTTCCGATGACGTCATTGATCGGGTCACGACGGCACTTAAGAGCCATTCCGGTGCGATACCGACCCTGCCTGTGGCAGACACCATCAAGCAGACCGACACAAACGGAGTGATTACCCGCACCATTCCCCGTGATAGCCTTAAGCGGGCGCAAACACCGCAAGGGTTTGAATTCAACATCATATTGGCGGCCCACGAGAAATTCGAAGGTCAGGAATTTACCGATGACGCTGCCCTGCTTGAAGCCATCGGGCTGGATGTGATCTGCGTTGCAGGCACCACCAACAATGACAAGATCACCCATCGGGATGATTTTGGTCGCGCGCAAAGCTGGGCGGATTTTGATAACAAGGAAACAGCGCACATGTCGCAAGAAGAATACCGGGCTGGCACTGGATTTGATGTTCACCGGTTTGCCCCGGGTGATCATTGTATCCTGTGCGGAGTTAAAGTCCCCCACACCGCCCGCCTGGAGGGCCACTCCGACGCAGATGTCGGCTTGCACACACTGACCGATGCCATTCTTGGCGCGATCGGCGAAGGCGACATTGGCCAGCACTTCCCGCCAAGTGACATGCAATGGAAAGGTGCTGCGTCCGACATCTTCCTCAAACATGCGGCGGACCTTGTGCGCAAGCGTGACGGACGGATTGTGAATGTCGACGTGACACTGATTTGCGAACGCCCGAAAATCGGGCCGTACACGCCAGCAATGCGTCAAAAGGTTGCCGAAATCCTCGAGATTGATGTCGACCGGGTCAATGTCAAAGCCACCACGACCGAACGGCTCGGCTTTACCGGACGCGAAGAAGGCATTGCGGCACAGGCCGCCGTCAGCATCGCCCTTCCGATCAGCTAGTCAGACCGACCATCAACAAATAACAAGGGCAGGATCATCATCCTGCCCTTTGTTTTTTCAACGTTATCTGGACACCACCGAGGTCCTACGACGCCGCCTCGCCGCCTTCTTCTTCAGGCAGCTGGTGCTTCATCAAAACCGGCACCTGTGCCATGCCAAACACCATGGTGATCGGCATGATCCCCCAGACCTTGAATGCCACCCACGTATCGGTCGAGAAATTCCGCCAGACGATTTCATTGACGACGGCCAGAAACACAAAGAAGAACGCCCAGCGCCAGGTCAGGATGCGCCACCCTTCGTCGGTCGCCTTGAATGCGCTTTCCAGAACCAGCTTCAGGAACAATTTCCCTGCTGCAAGGCCGACAAACAGGATGCTGGCGAACAAAAGGTTCACAATGGTCGGCTTGATCTTGATAAACAGTTCGTCATCAAGATACAGCGTCAAGCCGCCAAACACGATGACAAACACCCCGCCAATCAACGGCATGACCGGAATGGTACGCGCCAGCGCATAAGATGTTGCAAGGGCAACAACCGTCGCAACAACAAAAACAGCGGTTGCCGTCATCAGATTGGTCGTCGCGTTGACGCCGAAAAACAGGATCAACGGCCCCATCTCGAGGGCCATTTTGGTTAGGTGATTCATTAACTCGTATCATCCAAGGACTAAATTTGCGCCATCCTAGGCGCCATGTCTTCCAGATGCAATCACATCAGCCGTGATCTTGATCCCAGCTGGGTTTGCAACCACGAAACATAGTCATGATTCCCCCTTCCCAAAGGCAGCTCCAGGATGCAGGGAACTTCATAGGGATGATGATCCTCGACCCATTGTGCCAGTTCAAAGGCCGTCGTTTTTGATGTTTTCAGAATGACGACGACTTCGCTTTCTTCCTCGACATCGCCATCCCACTCATAGATCGCTGTCATTTGCGGCAATACATTCGCACAGGCCGCCAGCTTCTCGCGGATCGCCCCACCTGCAATCACCCGCGCGATCTCCATGTCAGGCACCGTGATATACAGAAATGACATCTCGCTTGGTTGGAACTCTTCTGGCGTCATTGCGATTGCTCCATGGTTGATTATCCGTCACACTGACCAACATCTAATGTTTGTATCACCAATCATATCATAACGGTGCGGGGAGTACCGATGGCGGGGAAAAAACATTCGAAACCGACAGACGTGCAACTTGAATGGCTACGTCGCGGGCTAAGCCAGCCCGGCGGCAAATTGCCGTTGTTCGATGGCAACGGCAAACAGATCAGCGAGAAAACAGTTCGAAGCTGCATTGATCATGGTTGGGCAGCACCCTGGTTTGACAATCCGGTCAAGCCGGACTGGCTGATCTGCAAATTGACAGATGAAGGGCGTCGTGTCGCCAGCGCGGGCGCCTAATACCGCCATGAACTCCTGCTTTTCGCACACATTGGGATCAAAATCCGCCCCTTTTTGATCCGAAACCCCTGATTTCAGGTATCAGACTCATCTTCCTTCGTACGCGAGATGGGTAAGGATTATGTCGATTTTGCTTCCAAACATACTTCGGATCGCCAGCTTTCTGGCTTTATTGATCCTTTCCACCCTCCCTGTTTCTGCTGCGGAAGACGCATGGCAAATATGGAAGTCTGACGGCGTACATGCCCTGATGCGTCATGCCATCGCGCCCGGGACTGGCGATCCGGCGAATTTTACGCTTGGTGATTGCTCAACCCAACGCAACCTTAATGAAACCGGCCGGGAACAGGCCCGCAACACTGGAAATGTCATACGCAGTAAAGGGATTCTAATCAGCTCTGTAATGACCAGCCAGTGGTGCCGCTGTGTTGATACAGCAAGATTACTTGATGTTGGACCGGTCGCCGAAGAACCCGCACTTAATTCGTTCTTCCGGGACCGAAGCACCGAACCGACGCAAACCCGTAAAATCAAACAGCTACTGGCCGGTCTGGCCGACGGCGAAAAACGATTACTGGTCACCCATCAGGTCAATATTACGGCGCTGACTGGAATTTTTCCGCGATCGGGCGAAATTATTCTGATTCGATTGGCTGACGAAACCGCAGACATAGAAGTTCTCGCCCGGTTGATGCCCTAGCACCGCAGGAAGCGAACAATCAACTAATCATGGAAGAGAGATAATTGGTCGGAGCGAGAGGATTCGAACCTCCGACCCCCTGCACCCCATGCAGGTGCGCTACCAGGCTGCGCCACGCTCCGACCGTAAAGATGCGCCGTTTGGCGCGGCTCGATAAATAGCGGCGCCACGCCAAAGACGCAAATGGTTTTTAAGGATTTTTTTTGGTGTCCTGCAGGCCTGTCCGCAAGATCACCTGAAGTTCTTCAAGTTCGCCCAAAACAGCTTTCAGTGCGGCTTTATCTGAAGCTGAAACACCCGTCTTCATTGGTGCGACATCACTTAGCACCCCGTCCGAAGGACGCGTGTCAGCCTCTTGTCCCGCAACAGCGATCTCGGAAGGCAGCTTGCCCTTATTCTGATCCAGAAGCTTTTGAACGCCTTTGATCGTGAAACCCTGATCGTGCAGAAGGGTTCGAATATGAGCAAGGAAATCAATATCTTCGGGCCGATAGTAACGTCGCCCCCCTGCTCGCTTCATCGGCTGGATCTGCGGGAATTTGGATTCCCAGAACCGCAAAACGTGCTGCTGAAGACCAAGCTCCTTTGCAGCCTCGCTAATTGTACGAAAAGCAGAGTCGGACTTTGCTGTCCGGCGGGAATTCCCCGCCGCAGCCCCCAAGTTCGTTTTCATGAGTCTTTTTCTTAAGCGTTAATGCGGGCTTTCAGGACCTGTGACGGTCGGAAGACAAGCACCTTACGCGGAAGGATCGGCACTTCCTCACCCGTTTTCGGGTTCCGACCGATGCGTTGTCCTTTCTGACGAACCGAGAAACTTCCGAACGAGGAAATTTTCACGACTTCATCCTTGATCAAGGCAGACGAAATTTCATCAAGAACAGTTTCCAGCAGCTGGGCGGACTCGTTCCGCGACAGACCTACTTCTTGGTAAACGGCTTCAGCGAGATCCGCACGGGTAATCGTTGTTTCCGACATGACAGGCCGCCTCCTAATTACGGGACTTAATTTACAAGGCTATATCTGGTAGCGAAATCAGTCAATATCAACAGGATACACTGCTTTTTGACGGAATGTTGTGAAAATTAAGAATTTCACGTGTTTTTGAGCCATTCCGCGCAAGTACGTGCGTGCTTACCAGCGCACCAGCGATGCACCCCATGTGAACCCGCCGCCCATGGCTTCAAGCACGACGATATCACCGCGCTTAACGCGTCCGTCATGAACCGCTTCAGCCAGTGCCAACGGAATTGATGCCGCAGACGTATTGGCATGACGATCGACCGTCACGACCACCTTGTCTTTGGAAATACCAAACTTGCGCGCGGTGCTGTCAAGGATACGCTGGTTGGCCTGATGCGGCACAAGCCAATCAATGTCATTTGGCTCAAGCCCCGTGTCGGCCAGAACCTCGCGGATCACACTGGCGAGGTTGGTCACGGCATGGCGGAAGACTTCCTGACCTTCCATGCGAAGATGACCTACCGTTTGCGTGGCAGACGGCCCACCATCGACATACAGAAGTTCGTATTTGCTGCCATCGGAATGCAGGCGATTGGCAAGAATGCCGACATCTTCCATCGTGCCTTTGCCTTCAACGCCCTGAACAACAACCGCACCGGCACCGTCACCAAACAGCACACAAGTCCGGCGGTCTTCCCAGTCAAGAATACGCGAAAAGGTCTCTGCACCGATGACAAGGGCAGTTTTGGCCTGACCGTTGCGGATATACATATCCGCGGTCGTCAGCGCGTAAATAAAACCGGAACACACGGCCTGTACATCAAAGGCAAAACCTTTGACCCCAAGGCGGTTTTGCACCTTGGTAGCGGTTGCGGGAAACGTATTGTCGGGCGTTGCGGTTGCCACGATGATCAGGTCGATGTCTTCTGACGTGACACCGGCATGCTCCATCGCCTTGTTCGCTGCGGCAAAGGCCAGATCGCTGGTAGTTTCCCCCTCGGCAGCAATATGGCGCTGACGGATACCGGTCCGCGCAACGATCCATTCATCTGACGTGTCGACGCGCTTGGCCAGATCATCATTGGTTACAACGTTTGCAGGTAGATATGAACCGCAACCAATAATGCGAGAACGAATTGTCATGATATGGGAACCGCCGGCTTTCTGTTTTCTGGTGGGTTAATCAGTTGGTTTGACCAACAGGAACGGCAACATCTTCTTGCTCCGCATCTTCAAGGCCGCTCATGGCCTCTTCAAATACGGAAAGTTCATGCTTGATGCTGTCATTGAGGTTATTGACGATCAGGTCGTGACAAACCCCGATGGCATTGGAGAACCCGAGTGCGTCGGTGCCCCCATGGCTTTTGACCGCAATACCGTTCAGCCCAAGCAACATCGCGCCGTTGTAACGGCGCGGATCCATCCGGTCACGGAAACGCTGCAACGAGCGACGGGCAAGAAGATAACCGATCTTGGCAAAGAAAGAACTTTTGAAGGTTTCACGCAGGAAATGCACCAGCAGGCGCGCAGTGCCTTCCGCGGTTTTCAGTGCGACGTTGCCGGTAAAACCGTCGGTCACAATGACATCAACGGTCCCCTTGGCAAGGTCATCCCCCTCGACAAACCCCTCAAATCGGATCGGCAGATCAATTTCGCGCAGGATTGCTGCGGCTTTCTTGACCGATTCATTGCCCTTGAGCTCTTCGATACCAACATTGAGCAACCCGACAGACGGTTTTTCAAGACCGAACAGAATGCGGGTAAATACCTCGCCCATCAGGGCAAACTGCACAAGGTTGTGCTCGTCGCATTCGATATTCGCGCCAAGATCAAGCATGACTGTTTCGCCACGCTGCGTTGGCATATAAGTCGCAATTGCCGGGCGGTCGATCCCGCGAACGGTCTTAAGGACAAACTTGGCCATGGCCATCAATGCACCGGTATTCCCGGCAGAGATCACACCTTGTGCGTCTCCCTCTTTCACAGCATTGATGGCAAGACGCATGCTGGAATCCCGGCGCTGGCGTAGCGCGACGGAAGGTTTGTCTTCCATCGACACTTCCTGGGACGCATGGCGGATTTCGCTGACAGCCTCCAGCGTTGGATACTTGGCCAGCAGCGGTTTGAGCCGCGCTTCATCACCAAACATCAGAAACTTGAGATGGGGCAGCCGCTTGAGCGCAATTTCGGCACCAGCCAAAACCATCTCAGGCGCGTGGTCTCCTCCCATCGCGTCAAGTGATATGCAAACCTGTTCAGGCAACGTATTCTCTTATGGTTGTTCTAAAATCTCTGAACCGGATACCCGGCAGACAAGCCAATTGGGACAAGCCCGTCATCCATAGGCCGGAACGCCCGTAATTACCGGAATTCTCCACCAGATACAAGGTAAAGCCGAGTCAGGCGACCAACAGTACAACAGCTGAAACACAGTCATAATGCCGTTCAAAAGTGAAATGCCGGTAAATACCGGCATATTCATCACGCCTAATCATCAGACGTTCCGGTCCCAATGACCACTATTTTTTCTTTTCAAGCTGCTCTTTAAGACCTGCCAGCTGGGCAAACGGATTAGGTTTGTCGGCGTCAGCCTCTTCTTCGGACTGGATCGATTCCGGCAACTCGGCATCGTCCTTGCGCGGATACGGGTCCATCGCAACGGCCAGAAACTGTGCGACCACTTCACCAAGATCAATCTTGCCATCTACCAGCGGCTCTGGCTGTTCGAGCAACGCCATCAGTTCTTCTTCGGACAGGTTTTCAAGATCATCCGGGTTTGACGGCATGTCATCTTCGGACACATGCGGGGAAAACAGGACTTCCACCGTATCCTCGACCGTTTCCGGCACTGGCTCGAGGGTCGCGACACAGTTTTGGACGATTTCGGCACTCATCGGGCCACGTACTGTGACTTCGCCATTTGACGCTGTCTTGACTTCAAGTTCGGCCCGAAGGCTATTGATGGACACCAGCTCGAACCGTTCAGCAAGGGCGGCGCGCTCTTTTTCATTGGCTTCAACGACAAGTTTCTCTTTGCCACTGACCATCTCTTCGGTTTTGACAATTCGGGAAAACTCGGGAGTAAATTTATCAGACATCAGGTCTTTCTTTCTATTGCGGTTCAGACACGGCGACATCGGGCACTTCGGGGAAATGCACCGCGCCGTTCTGCATTTGCAAAATGGTTTGATTTTCAAGCTTGGCCAGTGCGTCATGCACATAACCAACCATCGCCATCAGTTGTGCGTCACTGGCATCACAATCAGCGTAAAGGTTGCGGTTCAGAGCGGCGGCAAGCTCGGCTGCGCCTGACTGAACACCCTCTTCATAGGCAACAATGCGACCATGATAGGATTCAGACATTTTTCGGATCCGTTTGAGGATGCCGACATCTCCAACCCCCATTTCGCGCATATTCTGGTCAAGGTCGGCAAACATCACATCAAATATGTGCTGGGCAAGATCACGGTCGCCATCGTCGGCCTTAAGACGGCGAAACAGAATGAAGGCATGAACGAGGATAAGGTCAAAACGACCTTCCAACGTATCGGGCACACCCAGCTTTGCATAAAAGTCTGGCTGACGCGCCTGGGTTACCATTGCCGTGTAAAGTTCGAACGCAGCAGTTTGCTTGCGGTCCTTTTTCTTTAGCCATCCAAACAACAGTAACACTCCTTCGTTGACATTCCTGTCATGGCACGCAGAATGCCGTAAATCTCATTGGGGCATGTCTGCCCCATTCATTGCCCGGCAATATCATGCGCCTCGCGCAGAAACTCAAGGCAATTCCGGTTTGGCTTCAACAAGAGGGTCGCTCAGGTGAGCTTCATGCATAACAAAACTACCCGCATTCCCCTGATCATGCTGGCAGGACTGGCCGTTGCCTTTGTCGCTGCCTGCAGCCCCAGAATTGCGACCCGCGGTAACGCGCCGGAACCAGAACAGCTTGAACAGATCTCTGTCGGAGAATCGACCAAGGGTGATGTCACCAACATTCTGGGTTCGCCGTCCTCGGTTGCGGCCTTTGACGAAAATGTCTGGCTTTACATCTCAAGCGTGACCGAAACCGTCGCCTTCTTCGAACCTGAAACAGTCAAACAAAAGGTTATCCTGATCAGTTTTGATGCGGCCAACCGCGTCGAAATCCTCAGCGAATATGACCTTGAGGACGGCAAACCGGTCATCCCGACAGACCGTGTGACGCCGACCGCCGGTCGTGAAATCACGATTCTGCAACAGCTGTTTGGCAACCTCGGCCGGTTCAGCGAAGGGCAATAAGCCCGTTGAACCCGGCAACATCCTTGCCGTTATTTAAAATGGTCGAACCCGCTATCTGCGAGTTCGGCCATTTTGCCATCTACCCCGACCAGTGACACAGTGCCGACCTCGTCGGTCACGCCACCGATGACGGTTACCATATCGCCAAGTGCGGCAATATCGTCCGGCGATCCGGCAATCAGCAGCTCATAATCGTCACCACCAGCAAGAACGCGCTCCCACTGGCTTTCATCAACATCCACGATGCTCTTTGCTGCATCAGAAAGCGGGATTGCATCGCGATTGATGACAAGCCCGACATTTGACGCAGCACAGATTTTGCGGCAATCACCCGCCAATCCATCAGAGACATCCATTGCTGCCAAGCGGATATTTGCCGCGGCACAAACCGCGCTTTCATCAAGACGCGGCTTTGGCAACAAGTATCGGTCTTGCAGATACGCTGCCAAGTCCTTGTCCAGATCAGGGAATTCATCATTCAAAACCGCCAGCCCCAAGGCCGCGTCCCCCAGGGTGCCGGTCACAGCCAGAACATCCCCCGGCTTTGCCATATCACGTCGCAGCGCACGTCCCGCCGGGACATAGCCAAATGCGGTCAGGCTGAAAAATGTCGGCCCCGGGGTCACAACGGTATCACCACCCCAAAGCGATACGCCAAACGATTTGCAGTCTTGGCCAAAGCCCTTGGCAAACTGTTCGACCCATTCATCGGACAGGTCACGATTGTAGCCCGCACTCAGAACCACGCCGCCCGGTTTGGCGCCCATTGCCGCCAAATCAGACAGGTTTACGCGCAGAACCTTCTTTGCGATCAGATCGGGATCATCAATGCTTCGGAAGTGGACGTCCGCCACCAGCGCATCAGTTGTCACAACAACCTCATGCCCGGCAGGCGGAGAAAACACAGCCGCATCATCCTGCAAGGACAATGCGGCTGGATCACTTTGCGCGATGGGCGCAAAATGGCGCGCGATCAGTTCAAATTCGCCGGATCGCGCTGCCATATCAATGTTGTCCGGCTTCACCGGGACGCAGGGTCTTCCCGATCCGGTCAAGTACGGCATTGACCAACTTTGGTTCGTTCTCATCAAAGAACGAATGTGCCGCATCGACATATTCCGTAATCACGACCCGCATCGGCACGTCTTCGCGCGCGATCAGCTCATAAGTGCCCGCACGCAAAATGCTGCGCAGAACCGTTTCAAGACGCTGCGTGGTCCAGCCTTTTTCAAGGGCACCATTAATCATCGCGTCAATATCAACCATCCGCGCGGCAACACCTTGCACCAGATCGGCAAAGAAACCGCGATCCGGATCAATCAGGTCTTCGTTGGGGACTTCGATATCGCGACCACCCGTCCCATCAAGGCGGAAATCGGAATATTCGCGCACAATATCAGCAGCTGACAGTTGCGACAGCTCTGCCTGATAAAGCGCCTGAATAGCGGCAAAACGCGCCGCGCTGCGCCGCTGTGCGGCTGATGCCTTTGGTTTATCGGTCATTACTTGTGATGTATTCCAAAATGGTTTTGAACTTCAATCTGACGCAGAACAGCCTTGGCAGCCTCGCCACCCTTGTTCTTTTCGTCAGCTTTGGCGCGTGCAAGTGCCTGTGCTTCATTCTCGACGGTCAGGATGCCATTGCCGATCGCCAGTTTATATTCAAGGCAAAGCTGCATCAGCGCCCGATTGGCTTCTTCGCAAATGTGATCATAGTGCGTGGTTTCGCCGCGAATTACGCAGCCCAACGCAAGATAACCATCATAGCGCGGACCGGTTGCCAGCTCTTCCATCGACTGTACAGCATACCGGATGGTGATTGGCACCTCAAACGCACCCGAAACCGAAATGCGGTCCCACGTTGCGCCACCAGCTTCAAGCGTCGATGCGGCCCCTTTAACAAGGTCCTCGACGATATGTGTGTAATAAGGCGCATCCACAATCAGAATGTGGGGGGCGTTGCTCATGATTTTATTCCTCCGAGACGACAAGCGGACGCTGATCAACCAGATTTAGACCGAAGCCGTCAAGTCCTACAATGTGGCGTTTGGTATTTGAAAGCAGAATCATGTCGCGAATGCCAAGATCATGCAAGATTTGCGCACCGACGCCGTAATCACGCAAATCGCCATCGCCGTTCTCGTCTGCCAGTTCCTGACGCAGGGCATCGCCATCGCCGCCATTCAGTTCAATCAGTTTGGCAATTGACGATGACAGGGTATTGGGCCGGGGTTCGCGAATAAGAACGACGACGCCACGGCCCTCCTCGCCAATCTGGCGCATGGCAGCCGCAAGCTGCCCCTGATGTTCGGTTTGAGTATCACCCAGAACATCTTCGATGACATTCAGTGCATGCACCCGCGTCAGCACAGGTGCGTCATCGGAAATATCGCCTTTGACCAGCGCGATATGTTCTGCATACGTGACGTTGTTGACATAAAGATGCATGTCAAACTGGCCACCATTCACACTTTTGATCTTCGTTGTCGCTTTACGCTGGACGACCTTTTCATGCTTGCGACGATAGCGGATCAAATCGGCAATCTGCGCGATTTTAAGATCATGCTTCTTGGCAAATTCAACGAGCTCCGGCAGGCGCGCCATTTCACCCGAATCACTCATGATCTCGCAAATAACGCCAGACGGGTTCAATCCGGCAAGACGTGCGATATCCACCGATGCTTCGGTGTGGCCGGCACGGACAAGCACCCCGCCCGGACGGGCACGCAGCGGAAAGACATGACCCGGTGTTACGATGTCGTGGCGTCCGGCATTGGGATCAATCGCAACCGCCACCGTGCGCGCACGATCCGGCGCCGAAATCCCGGTGGTAACGCCGGTCTTGGCTTCGATCGAGACGGTAAAGGCCGTTTCATGGCGGGTGCCGTTATGGGCGCTCATCATTGTCAGACCAAGTTCGTCGCAGCGCTCGGACTCAAGCGTCAGGCAAATCAGGCCGCGGCCATGGGTCGCCATGAAATTGATCGCATCCGGGGTTGCCATCTGGCCCGGAATGACCAGATCGCCCTCGTTTTCGCGGTCCTCGTCATCAACCAGAATAAACATCCGACCATTGCGGGCTTCTTCAATGACATCTTCGATCGGCGAAAGGTAATTGTGCGGCATTATTTATCAATCCTTGCCCAGCATACGCGCGACATAGCGTGCCAGCATGTCGATTTCGAAGTTGATCCGGTCGCCCGGCTGTTTCGAACCCAATGTGGTTTCGGTTTGGGTATGAGGTATCAGATTGATACCAAACGTGTTCCCGTCAACCTCATTGACGGTCAATGAGACACCTTCAAGCGTGACCGATCCTTTGGATGCGATATATTTCGCGAATTCATCCGGCACTTCGAATGTCAGGCGCAAAGAGTCCCCCTCGGGCACGCGTTTGGTCAGTATAGCGACACCATCGACATGTCCCGAGACGATATGCCCACCCAGCTCATCACCCACGCGGGTTGCTTGCTCAAGATTGACCTTGGACCCGACAGAAAGATCACCAAGCGTCGTGCGTGACAGGCTTTCTGCCGACGCTTCGATCGCAAACCAGTCATCGCCTGTTTCAACCACGGTCATGCAGGCACCGTTGCATGCGATTGACGCCCCCAGAACAATCTTCGACGTATCAAAGGATGTCGTAAACTCGAATCTGGTGTCGCCTGTCTTCTTAATTGCACGAACCGTTGCGATGTCGGTGATGATGCCAGTAAACATTCATTTATTCCGTTATTTTATCGTAAGTTACCGCAATATCCTGACCCATCTTCTGAGTCGAAGTGCGTTCGAAATGCGGTGCCTCAGCAAGCTTGTTCAGGCCAAGTTCCGCAATCATCGCCTTGCCATCGCCACCGATCAAAGATGGCGCGACGAAATGAATAATGCGGTCAACAAGACCGGCCCTGATCAAACCAGCAGCAAGGTTGCCGCCGCTTTCAACAAGAACACGTGTCAGACCTTTGTCTGCCAACTTGCGCATGACGTCATGTAGGTCCAGATGATCGTCTGCGCATCCCGCAGCAATCACTTTTAGCGAAGTTTTTGCAAATTTTTCCGATAGTTCGGCGAAATTCTGCTCTGTCGTCACCAACCATGTCGGCACGTCAATTGCTGTCTGAACAAGATTTGCTGCAACCGGCACGTCGCCTGTCCGGTCCAGAATGACACGCACCGGGGATTGATACTCTCGCCCGGCAAGGCGACAGGTCAAACTCGGATCATCAGCAATAACGGTTTTGGCCCCAACCAGAATGGCATCATGGTTGGCACGCAAAACATGGCCAGCTTCGCGTGCCGCCGGGCCGGTAATCCACTGGCTTTCACCATTCGCGGTAGCGGATCGCGCATCAAGCGTTGATGCCAGTTTAAGGGTGACAAACGGACGGGAACGCTCAGCCTTGGACAGGAATCCTTCATTCACATGGCGGGCCTCGTCGGTATAAAGCCCGACATCAACCTGAATACCCGCATCACGCAGCATTTTGTGCCCCCTGCCCGATACACGCGGATCAGGATCAGTCAGTGCGCTCACAACGCGCGACACCCCTGCTTCGATAAGACCGGTTGCACAGGGCAGCGTTTTGCCAACATGGCTGCAGGGTTCAAGGGTGACATAGGCGGTGGCCCCACGGGCCCGATCACCGGCGATATCAAGGGCAACCCGTTCGGCATGCGGGCGACCGCCAGGTTGCGTGTGACCGCGCCCGACGATGATCCCATCGGAAGAAACAAGGACACAGCCAACCGACGGGTTCGGCCAGACATTTCCCAAACCGCGTTTTGACAGGCTCAATGCGACCCGCATGAAATGCCGGTCGTCTTCGCTAAACGCGGGGGCTGTCATTACTCTGCGTCCGCCTCTTCTTCCCCATCATGCATTTTTTCGACGAATTGTTCAAAATCGCGTGCTTCACGGAAATTCTTGTACACCGAAGCGTAGCGTACATACGCCACCTGATCGAGGGCGTTAAGCGCCTCCATCACCATTTCGCCAATGGTATCGGTGGAAATGTCGCTTTCGCCACTGCTTTCAAGACGGCGTTGAATACCGTTCAGGGCCTTTTCAACGCGTTCGTCTTCAATCGGGCGCTTGCGACAGGCAAGGAAGATTGACCGCGCCAGCTTGTCGCGGTCGAACAATTCGCGTTGCCCGTCTGTTTTCACAACCATCAACTCACGCAGCTGCACACGTTCGAATGTCGTGAAGCGTGAACCACAGGCAGGACAGAACCGGCGACGGCGAATGGCATGATGCTCTTCGGTCGGACGGGAGTCCTTAACCTGGGTATCGGTATGTCCGCAAAACGGGCAACGCATATTTTTATCTAAGCCTCAAATCGATCAGGAATAGATCGGGAAACGCTTGCAGAGGTCTTCAACCTTCGCACGGACGGCGGCTTCCACTTCGGCATTGCCTTCCGGGCTATCGACCATGGCATCCAGAACGTCACCGATCAGTTCACCAATCTGCTGGAATTCGGCAACACCGAAACCACGCGTGGTACCAGCCGGCGTACCAAGACGCACGCCAGACGTAATGGTCGGCTTTTCGGTGTCAAACGGAATACCGTTTTTGTTACACGTGATGCCTGCGCGTTCCAGTGCGACTTCTGCCGTGTTGCCTTTGAGGCCCTTCGGACGCAGGTCAACCAGCATAAGGTGCGTATCGGTACCGCCGGTCACGATATCAAAGCCGCGTTTGACGAGGACTTCGGCCAGCGCCTTGGCGTTATCAACGACCTGCTGTGCGTATTCCTTGAATTCCGGACGCAGTGCTTCACCAAAGGCAACAGCCTTGGCTGCAATCACATGCATCAGCGGACCACCCTGCAAACCCGGGAAGACCGCCGAATTGATCTTTTTGCCGATATCAAGGTTGTTCGACAGGATCATGCCGCCGCGCGGACCGCGAAGGGTTTTGTGCGTGGTGGTGGTAACAACATCGGCATAAGGAAGCGGGCTCGGATGAACGCCACCGGCAACCAGGCCAGCGAAGTGCGCCATATCAACCATCAACAGCGCGCCCACCTTGTCAGCGATTTCACGGAAACGCTTGAAGTCGATCTGACGCGGAATGGCCGAACCACCGGCAATGATCAGCGCCGGCTTGTGTTCAACAGCAAGGGCTTCGACCTGATCGTAATCAAGGGTCAGGTCATCTTCACGAACGCCATATTGAACCGCGTTGAACCACTTGCCCGACAGGGCCGGACGCGCACCGTGCGTCAGGTGACCACCAGCATCAAGCGACATACCCAGAATGGTATCGCCCGGCTTGCAAAGGGCCAGCATTACCGCACCGTTTGCCTGGGCGCCGGAATGGGGCTGAACGTTGACAAATTCGCAGCCGAAGATTTCCTTGGCGCGGTCAATTGCCAGCTGTTCAGCAACGTCAACATACTCGCAACCACCGTAATAACGGCGCGAAGGATAACCTTCGGCGTATTTGTTGGTCAGGACAGTGCCCTGTGCGTCGATAACTGCTTTGGAAACGATGTTTTCCGAAGCAATCATTTCGATCTGGTTCTGCTGACGATCAAGTTCGTCGGTAACAGATTTGAACAGTGCCGGATCAGCTTCGGACAAGCTGGTGGTGAAAAAGCCTTTGAACGACATGCGGGGGCCTCTTTCGATGAGATGTGACGGGGAGCGACCCTTGGGGCCGCCTGCCCGTTCCGGTTGATGCCAGATGGCGATAAAATCAGACGGAGCAGGACATTTTTGCAACGCGACCTTCGTGGCGACCGCCTTCAAATTCGGTCGACAAGAACGCATCCACGCAATCCATTGCCGTGGCTTCGCCAATAAGGCGCGCACCAAGGCACAGGACATTTGCGTTATTATGTTGACGGCAAAGTTCAGTCGAAAGACGATCATGAACCAGTGCCGCCCGGATTTCCGGATAACGGTTGGCAGCCATGCTCATGCCGATGCCCGACCCACAGACAAGAATGCCTGCCTCGGCCTTGCCATCGATAATGGTTTTGGCAACCGCTTGTGCGAAGTCCGGATAATCCACGGACGCCGTTCCATCTGTACCAAGATCAAGCACGTCAATTCCGCGCTTTTTCAGGGCATCAGAGATTGCTGATTTCAACTCAACACCACCGTGATCGGAAGCAATGGCAAGGGTCTTGACGGTCATAGGTGTGCCTTCATCCCAAAGCAGAAGATTAAAATTGAGCGCCTTGTAGCATATAGCGTCGAACCTGCCAACGCGCAGCTCACCCAAATCAGCAAGTTTTCCAAACAGAACGGGCGCAGTAAAACCGGCTTGATTCAGACGCTCCACTTACTGAACACATATGTCGGTTTTATCGCCGTCAACAAGGTCAACTGGGGTATCAGAATGGTAATATCGCCGTACAGAACGATCCTGCCATTTAAACAGTAGCATTGCGCAATCGGACAGGTTGCATTTACATGCGGACCTAAAATCAATGAGCGTGAAATGACGAAGTATAAAAATTTTCTCTTAATACAGCTGATAGTTATTTGAATACAGGTATTGAACAACAATTCTTCTTGTGTTTTTCTGTTGTTTGACTATATCGGAAGAATACAGAATTAATTTTAATCTGATTTACCGAATGAAGGATTACTTCAATTATGGCTGAAACCGAGAACAGCGTGCTTGACCGCGACGAACTTTTACAGATGACCGTCGACATTGTGTCTGCGTATGTCAGCAACAATGCCCTTGCTGCGGCACAGATTCCGGAACTGATTTCAACCGTCTTTGCTTCTCTTGATGAAATACACGAAGTGGACAAAGAACCGGAACAGGAACCGTTGAAACCGGCTGTCCCGATCAAGAAATCCATTGGTGACGACTTTATCGTCTGCCTTGAAGATGGCAAAAAGCTGAAAATGCTCAAACGCCATCTGCGGACGACCTACAACCTTACTCCGGACGAATATCGCGCGAAATGGGGGCTGCCATCCGATTACCCGATGGTTGCCCCGAACTACGCCAAACAGCGTTCGCAGTTCGCCAAGAAAATCGGTCTGGGTCGCAAGGCGAAATAACGCCCTGCCCAAGCAAAACCGATTACAGAAAACGCCGCCCAATTCCCGGGCGGCGTTTTTCTTTGCTTAATCCAAATTCAGGCCAGATCGCGCAATACATGATGACTGCAAACGGAACTGAACGGAAAAGATCACTTCTTGTTGAGGACATATTCAAGTTTTTGGGCCGCAACACGCTTTAGCTGTTCGGGATTGCGGCTGATTGGTCCGGCCACCGTCACTTCGACACCGGTCTTTCCATCAATCGCTGTGCACCGCAAATAGGTACCCACCTTGCGCAGTTCAAAATAGATTTCGTTCGACGTGTTATAGCGTGTGGCCATTGCTGCACTGATCTTGTCAAAATACGGATGATGCTATTGTGCCGCCATTTTCCAACAACGCAACATATAACAAAACGGGCCCGGCAAACCGGACCCGCTTCCTTGACCTGTACAGAGGACTATTTATTTCTCGCCATCCAGCATTTTTACAATGGCCGAGAAATCCATGCCGCCATTTCCGCCATTGGAATAAAGCGCATAAAGGCTTTCGGCGAGTGCCCCCATCGGCGTCGTCGCGCCAGCAGATGCCGATGCCTGCTGTGCCAGCTTGAGGTCCTTGAGCATCATATCAACCGCAAAGCCCGGCTGGTAATCCCGATTGGCCGGTGATGCCGGGACAGGACCGGGAACCGGGCAATAGCTTGTCAGCGCCCAACACTGACCCGATGCCTTGGATGAAACCTCAAACAGCTTCTGCGCATCAAGACCAAGACGCTTGGCAAGCATGAAGGCCTCCGAAACAGCAATCATGCTGACACCGAGAACCATGTTATTGCAAATCTTTGCCGCCTGCCCGGCACCGCTGTCCCCTGCATGAATGATGTTACTGCCCATACCAGCCAGAATGGGTTCGGCACTGGCAAAATCGGCTTCCGCCCCACCAACCATGAATGTCAGGGTTCCAGCGGCCGCACCGGCTGTTCCGCCCGAAATCGGCGCATCGACCACGCCAAGGCCGGCAGCGCGGGCCAGATCAGATGCCTTGCGCGCCGAGTCCACATCAATTGTCGAACTGTCGATCAGAACAGTACCTGGCTTGGCATGCGCAATGACACCATCGGGTCCGTCATAAACAGCAAGGACATGTTTACCCGCTGGCAGAACGGTAACAACATACTCAACATTGCTGGCCGCATCAGCGACCGATGACGCCTTGGTTGCACCGGCATCCTCTGCTTTTGCAACCGCATCCGCCGAAAGATCGAAAACCTTCACCGCGTGCCCCGCCTTGACCAGGTTGGCCGCCATCGGGCCACCCATATTGCCCAGACCAATAAAACCGATATTTGCCATTTGAAGTCTCCTCTGACACCCGAACCGGGCGTTTTGTTCTGATTTTGTATTCATCTGACGGAATGATATTCCCGTCGTTTCTGTTTTAAAGATTCAGTTCTTTGTCTTCTGGCAGCATTTCAAAGTATTCCGCTACTTCACGCGGATCGACCTGGCCAACATCTCCATGTTGCCATTTCGGCGCATGATCCTTGTCGATAATCACTGCCCTGACGCCTTCAAACAGGTCCGGCTTGCAAACCATGCGCTGCGCCAAGCGGTATTCCATGTTCAGGACCTCTGCCAGCGACATGTCTGCACCTTGAAGGATCTGCTCGAAGCTGACGCAAAGTGCTGTGGGCGATTTGCCATTTAATGTCTCAAGGGTTTCTGTCCCAAACGCGCTATTGGCATCTTGCAGGGATTCGAAAATCGCCGCGACACTGTCGCCAGCAAAGCAATGGTCGATCTCGCTGCGAATTTCTGAAAGTGGCGCTGAGCCGAACGGTGCTTCATGCTTATTAAGGATGTCCTCGACGATGGCGAAATCATCTCCGTCCCACGTCGCGTTGGCCAGCGCATTCTTGATCGCATCAAGCTTTGCACTTTCCGCGCCATGTGTCGCCAGCCCGGCATAAAGACAATCGGCAGCCTTGACCCTTGCACCTGTCAGGCCAAGATACATCCCGACTTTGCCGGGACAACGCGGCAGGAAATATCCCCCGCCAACATCGGGGAAGAAGCCAATGCCGGTCTCGGGCATGGCAAACAAGGTACGCTCGGTCACAACGCGGAACCGGCCGTGGACCGAAACCCCGACACCACCACCCATCGTGATCCCGTCCATCAGTGCAATGTATGGCTTTGGATAGGTCGCGATATAGTGGTTCAGGTGATATTCGCGACGATAAAACGCGTCGAGCATTTCGTCGTTGTCAACCTGACGTGCATCATAAAGGCCACGGATATCTCCACCGGCACAAAATGCCTTTTCACCTGCCCCCTCAACAACGACGACCTTGACCGTTTCATCCTGTTCCCAGGATTTAAGCTGCGCCATCATCATATCGACCATCACAAGATCAAGCGCATTCAGCGCCTTGGGGCGGTTCAGAACGATGCGCCCAACCGGGCCATCCTGCGAAAACAGAATGGGTGTTTCAGCGGTATTGTCAGATGTATTTGAAACAGTACTCATAACCTAGTCTTTCAGGGCAGCGCGCGCGATGATCAGGCGCATGATTTCGTTGGTACCTTCAAGGATCTGGTGCACCCGCAGATCACGCAAAAGCCGCTCGATGGGATATTCACGAATATAACCATATCCGCCATGCAGCTGCAGCGCCTCGTTACAGACATTAAAGCCGGTATCAGTCGCAAAGCGCTTGGCCATAGCACAGAACTGTGTGGCATCGTCTGTCTTGTGATCCAGCTTCCATGCGCCTTTATGCAGCATCAGTCTTGCCGCCTCGAGTTCGGT
This sequence comes from Thalassospira sp. MCCC 1A01148, assembly GCF_001613795.1. Taxonomy (GTDB): domain Bacteria; phylum Pseudomonadota; class Alphaproteobacteria; order Rhodospirillales; family Thalassospiraceae; genus Thalassospira. The sequence goes on along the minus strand of NZ_LPVZ01000012.1, from coordinate 270,752 downwards.
CACCATATCGGCAAACTTGAATTGCAGCGCCTGAAACTGATCCAGACTTTTGCCAAACTGCTTACGCACCTTCATATGGTCGCGTGCGTGTTCCATTGCCGCTCGTGCGCCGCCGATCGAACAGGCTGCAATATTCAACCGCCCACCATCAAGGCCCTTCATGGCGAACTTAAAACCTTCGCCCTCTTCACCCAGACGGTTTTCGACAGGCACCTTGCAATTACTAAAGATAACGGCTGCGGTCGGCTGACTGTTCCAGCCCATTTTTTCTTCAAGTTTGCCAAATGACAGTCCCTCGGCATCCTTTGGCACGATAAAGGTGGAGATGCCTTTTGGGCTGTCATCGCCAGTACGCGCCATCACGACATAGATATCGCTGCGCGATCCACCGGAAATAAACGCCTTCTCACCATTGAGGATATAATGATCGCCGTCGCGTTCGGCACGAGTGCGAAGAGATCCGGCATCCGATCCGGCGCCCGGCTCGGTCAGGCAGTAGCTCGCGAAATGCTCCATCGTGACGAGTTTCGGCAGATATTTCGCACGCTGTGCGTCATTGCCGAACGTGTCGATCATCCAGCAAGCCATATTATGGATCGAAATATACGCCGCAGTGGATGGGCATGCTGAGGCAAGTTCTTCGAAAATGACCGCTGCATCAAGCCGTCCAAGGCCTGTGCCACCATGTTCCTCGCCGGTATAAATCGCGGCAAACCCAAGTTCGGCTGCCTTCCGCAAGGTTTCCTCGGGGAAGATATGATTTGCATCCCAGTCACCTGCATATGGTGCCATTTCATTCTGAGCAAAATCACGCGCAGCCTGGGCAAATGCCTGCTGATCTTCAGACAGGTTGAATTCCATTGGATCGCCGCCTCTTTTACTTTTGTATTTTCCCTTTACGTAAACGTGAAACCCGCCACTTGTCAATTCATTCGGTATAATCGTACCGAATTATCACAATTACGCATATCCTCGCCCCGTGCGTTCCCGGATATGATCCATTTCGCCAAATGTTCCTTGCAGATACCGGGGTGCTGCGCATACCCTCCTCCCATCAGGAACAACGAAAAATCAGGGAAACATTCATCATGTCTTCGACCAAGCCGGAAACCATTGTCCTTCATGCAGGCTATCGGGCCGAACCGACAACCGGGTCCGTTGCCGTTCCGCTGTATCAGACAACCAGCTATCAGTTCCGTGACACCCAGCATGCTGCAGACCTGTTTGCGCTTAAGGAACTTGGCAACATCTATACCCGCCTGATGAACCCGACCAATGATGTGCTTGAACAGCGGGTTGCTGCCCTTGATGGTGGTGCTGCGGCTGTCGCACTGGCATCGGGTCAGGCAGCTTCGACCTTTGCGGTTCTTAACATCGCACAGGCGGGCGACAATATTGTCAGTTCCACCGACCTTTATGGTGGCACCTGGAACCTGTTTGCCAACACCTTCAAGCAGATGGGCATCGAAGTCCGCTTTGCCGATCCATCGGATCCGGAGAACTTCCGTCGCCTTGCCGATGACAAAACGCGTGCTTTCTATGCGGAAACCCTGCCCAACCCGAAACTTCAGGTCTTCCCGATCCGCGAAGTTGCCGATATTGGCGATGACCTTGGCATTCCGTTGATTGTGGACAACACCGCAGCACCGGTGATCTGCAAACCGATCGAGCATGGCGCCAGCATCGTCATGTACTCGACCACCAAATTCATTGCCGGTCACGGCACCTCGGTTGGCGGGATCGTGGTTGATTCGGGCAAGTTTGATTGGGAAAAACACGCCAAGCGCTTCCCGCTTCTCAATGAACCGGACCCCAGCTATCACGGGGCTGTCTGGACCGAGGCCGTCAAACCGATTGGCCCGGTCGCATACGCGATTAAACTGCGCTGTACCCTTCTGCGCGACGTCGGCGCGGCTGCATCGCCATTCAATTCGTTCCAGACCATTCAGGGCATGGAAACCTTGCCGCTGCGCATGGAACGCCATTGCGAAAACGCGATCAAGGTGGCCGACTTCCTTGAAGCACATCCGAAAGTCACCAAGGTCATCCACCCGAGCAAACAGGATGGCGAGGCCCGCCGTCGTGCGGACAAATACCTTAAGGGTGGCTTGGGTTCCTTGATGGGATTTGAACTGGCTGGCGGCAAGGGTGCTGGCGAGAAATTCATCAATTCGCTGGAGCTCCTCTATCACGTGGCCAATATCGGGGATACACGGTCCCTTGCCATTCACCCGGCCACGACGACTCACAGCCAGCTATCAGAGGAAGACCGGCTGTCATCCGGTGTTACTGATGGCTATGTACGCTTGTCCATTGGCATCGAACATATCGACGACATCCTGGCGGATTTGACCCAGGCGCTTGATAAAGCCTGATCAAACACCGCATCGTTGAAATTCAGGGAACCGGCCAGACCTTCATCTGGCCGGTTTTTCTATTGACCGCTTTGCGTGCCCGGGATAACCAATACGGGCAATACATGCACAACATGCAAAATGGGCAAAGAAAATGTCGAGCGTCTCAAGCCGCCAGGACGAGATCCACAAACTTCTGCGAAGCCAAGGCACAGTTCATATCCACGATCTAGCCGCCCTTTTTCACGCATCCCTTGATACGATCAGGCGCGACCTGCGTCAGATGGAAGAAGGTGGCTATCTGCGCCGCATTCATGGCGGCGCGGTTCTGCCCAATACGGCCCTTGAAAGCTACACCGAACGTGCGCAGGAATTGCAACCCGAACGGACTGCCATCGCCCAAAAAGCCGCGCGTGAACTGATCCCGGATGATTGCGTGGCATTTTTCGATAGCGGCACAACCATCTGCGAGGTTGCACGCAACCTCAAACCGTCCTTTCGCGGCACCGTGATTACGGTCAATCCGATGATCGCAGTCGAACTTGCCAATCATCCTAATGCTGAAGTCATCATGCTCGGCGGTACATTTCGCAAAATCGATATGGCGGTTTGCGGTCCGACGACCCTTGATCAACTCAGAAACTTTAATGCCGATATCGCTCTGCTTGGCACCTGCGCGCTTCACCCCGAGGCTGGCCTTTCCACCAGCAGCACAGAAGAACGCGCAACAAAGGCCACGATGATTGCCCAATCGGCCGAGGTCATTGCCATCACCACCGCGGACAAACTGGAAACCAGCCTGCCGCATCGGGTTTGCGACATTGATGCGATTTCCTGTCTGGTTACGGGGCGCAAGCTTTCAAACGGCTATCTTGCCAATTACACCCGGCGTGGCTTGAACGTCATTCAGGCCTGATCGGCTGCCCTCGCCTTGCGGAGAAACTCGTTAAATGCAAACCCACGCCACTGCGTACAACCGGGTGCGCGCCATCTTCTTTTTACATGGTGCAGCTTTTTCAAGTTGGGTGCCTCATATTCCGCTTGTGCAGGAACGCCTTGGCCTTGGGCATGATGAACTGGGCGGCATACTTCTGGCCGCCGCCATCGGGGTTCTTGCCGTTATGCCGATTGCCGGACGGCTGGCGGATCGTTTTGGCAGCGAACGGGTGGTGCGGTACTCAGGCCTGTTTTATTTCATCGCGGTCGGGATGCCCGCCTTCATGCCGAGTTATCTCAGTATTTCAATCGCAATGTTCGCACTGGGCTTTTCCGGTGCCTTTCTGGATGTCGCGATGAATGCAAATGGCTTGCAGGTGGAGCGCGTCAAGGGCCGCAGCATCATGTCGGGCCTGCATGGTTTCTGGAGTCTGGGCGGATTTGTCGGCGCCGGCGTCGCCGCTGCGTGGTTTGCCCTGCCGGTTGGTAATGAATTTCACCTTCCTGTCGTGCTTTCATTGTTTCTCATCGCACATGTGATCGCCCAGGCCGGGCTTCTGACCGACCAAGATGCAACGGATTATCTCGCCCATGAACAGGATGGTAAGCAGTCGGCCACCCTGCCCTCAAAGGACCGCAACCTGTTCCTGATGCTGCTGCCCTTCGGGGTTTGCGCCTTTATCGGCCAGTTCGGCGAAGGGGTTCTGACCGATTGGGCGACGGTATTCATGAATTCAGAACTGTCATCGGGCCCGACATTGGCCGCGGTCGGTTTTGCCGTTTATTCCTTTGCCATGGCCGCCACGCGCTTGTCGGGCGATGCGCTTGTCACGCGCTTTGGTCGGGTTCGGGTCTTGCTGACAAGTTCGGTGCTGGCATCACTAGGCACGCTCGTTCTGACCTTTTCACCACATATCGTCGTTGCCTGGATCGGGTGTGGAATCGCCGGGATGGGCCTTGCCGTAATACTGCCCCTGTTGCTGTCGGCGGCATCCCAGGCAACCGGCAAGGGTGGCGGCGCAGTGGTATCGACCATTGCCGCGACCGGTTATTCCGCCATTATGGCCGGACCGCCGGTAATTGGCGCCATTGGCGAAGCCGTGGGGCTGGTGACGGCCTTTGCCCTGACGTCCCTGTTCCTTGCCATGATCATTCCGGTTTACATGCTCACCATGCGCAGGCGTTTGCAAATTGCGGGCAATGGTTGATCAAAGGTGCAATCTGTCCCATAAATTGCCCAGCCTCACAGTATAGAGAACAGATCATGGTCAATAAATTCGCCTATGGCACCTTTCCCAGCACCCGGCAGCGCCGTAACCGCATGACCGACTGGTCGCGCCGCATGGTCGCGGAAACCCGATTGACCTCCCATGATCTGATCCTGCCGGTATTTGTCATTGACGGCAAAAACGAACGCACCCCGATCCCGTCGATGCCCGGTGTCGAACGCCAGTCTGTCGATGTTCTGGTTGAAACCGCCAAACATGCCGAAAAGCTTGGCATTCCGGCCTTGGCGTTGTTTCCCTATATCGAGGCAAGCCTGAAAACCAAGGATGCCCGCGAGGCTTACAACCCTGACAATGTGGTTTGCCGCGCGGTCAAGGCGATCAAGGATGCCTGCCCCAATCTGGGTGTCATCACCGATGTCGCCCTGGACCCCTTCAATGCCGACGGACAGGACGGCATCGTTGTCGATGGGCAGATCCTGAATGACGAAACGACCGAGGCGCTTGTGCGTCAGGCCCTTGTGCAGGCCCAAGCCGGTTGTGACGTGGTCGCACCATCCGACATGATGGATGGCCGCATTGGCGCGATCCGCAAGACGCTTGAGGATGCCAATCTCAAAAACGTTCAGATCATGTCATACTCGGCAAAATACGCATCGTCCTTCTATGGCCCGTTCCGCGATGCGATTGGCTCGGCCAGTGCACTGGGCAAGGCCGACAAGAAAACCTATCAGCTGGACCCCGCCAACAGCGACGAGGCCATGCGCGAAGTCGCCTATGACCTTGATGAAGGCGCAGACTCGGTCATCGTAAAACCGGGCCTGCCCTATCTTGATGTGCTCTATCGCGTCAAACAGGAATTCGGTGTTCCGGTCTTTGCCTATCAGGTATCGGGTGAATACGCGATGATGCGTGCGGCCGGGCAGAATGGCTGGCTTGATTATATCGGCTGCGCGATTGAAACCCTGTCCTGCTTCAAGCGTGCCGGCGCATCAGGTGTTCTGACCTATAGCGCGATTGAAGTCGCCGAGGCACTGGAAGGCTGACCTTCCCGCCACGCTGCACCAGACTCTGGAATAAAAAAGGGCCTCAATCGAGGCCCTTTTTGTTTTCGTGTATCCTGCAACAGATCACGCGGACTGAACGGCAACCGCATCGACATCGTCTTCAATGCCATGGCCGATAGCTCGCGCACAGAAATGCGGACGCAGACCGGATCGCGCAAACGCACCTTCAATATCCTGTCCGTCAAGGAAACCGCCCTGATGAACCAGAAGCGTCTTGATCCCCGACGCCAGACCACCCAGCACATCGGTATGCACCGTATCGCCGACCATCAAAACACGGCTGCGATCAATATCTGGATGTCGTTTGAGGACTTCCTCGAATACATGATGATACGGCTTGCCGACGCATTGCGGCATGACACCGGATGCATCGCCCGCCAGATGTGCAAAGTACCCCGACTCAACCGACAGGAAATCCCCCATCGGTGCGCAGATATCCGGATTGCCCACCAGGATCGGACGCGGGTTCGCTTTCAGGCTTTGTTCCAGAAGGGACTGCTGCGTATCGGTCCAGCTATCAGAATCAATCAGCAGGAACCCGCCAACCGCATCATAAAGCGTCCGATCACTGCCAAGCGGCTCCACCAGACCGGGCAGAATGTCAAACGGCCAGTCGGTCGGCGCCATTGCGCCCCAATGGGTGATATCGGCGTACCCGCCCATCAGCGGGGCGACGAACTGCTGGCTGCTGATCAGGCTGTTATTGTCAAAATCAAAACCACGGCTGCGATGACGCGCCAGAATGGCCTCGCCCGAGCTTGAGGCATCATTGGTCACAACCGCGATCTTCTTGCCCATTTCCTGAAGGGCGGCGACCGTCTTGACCGCACCGGGAATGGCGCTTTGTCCACTATTAAGCACGCCAAAGGCATCAAACACGATCAAATCAAACTGGTCGGCAATCGCCAGAAGATTATCAACATAATCAGTCGCTGCGGGCACGGCATCGGGCTGAACTTGCGGCAGACGCGGCGCATAGCGCAAATAGGCATCCATCGCCTGCGCAAAATCCAGTTGTAACCGATTGGCACTCATAGTCGCTTCTCCCACACGAACGGCACGTCATTCAAATTCCGGCGTATTCAAACCGATTAGCGCTTTAATTACACCTAAAATTATTCGCAACACCACAAAGTCCGGTAATCAACCATAGCATGTCACGCAACTTTAGAACCCATGCACCCCACGCATAGCAATAAATAGCGACAAATGACATTACCCGTCGAAAAACCGACCCATTAACGAGAGATTTCAGGGATTTCTGCGCTTTTCAATTCGCTGACATGCAAAAAACGCATTGGATTATATCCGCAATCACCCGTAGATTGCCTTCACGAAATGAATAGGACGTATCGACTGATGAATGCGCCACCAAGCAGTTGATCATTCGATACATCCCATGCAAACCGACACGTCAAACCAGCTAACTATTCCGATGCGGAATATCTCGGTGAGAACATGCCGGTTAACTGAATAGACGCCGAATAATCGGCCGGTTTGAAATAGGTGATGAAATGATCGTAACCAAGATTTTTGCTTTCCTTCGCGCTCTGCGCGTTCAGTACCAGACCCAGAATGCGCTGCGTAAGCTTGATACGCGCGAACTGGCTGACATCGGTTTGAACCGCGATATGATCGACGATGTAGCACACCGTGTTGCTTTCGGTCGCTAAGCCACGACCGTAGCGTCCACGAAAAAACCCCGACAGAAGCTCTGTCGGGGTTTTTTCTTTGTCTGCATCTTATAATCCGGGATCAAAAGCCCCGTCTCGTTCGCCATATGTCAGTTGGCAAACAAGGCCTTGTGTTCCTCGCGCAGGACATTCTTTTGCACCTTGCCCATTGCGTTACGTGGCAGTTCATCGACAAAGAAAACCCGCTTGGGCACCTTGAAGTTGGCCAGTTCGGATTTGATCGTGGCAATCACGCCCTCTTCACTTAGACCGCCCTTTTCTTCCGGCACGATCACGGCAACAACCGCCTCGCCAAAATCGGGGTGCTGAACGCCAATCACGGCACTTTCAACAACACCATCCATCTTGTCGATCAGGGTTTCAATTTCCTTGGGATAGACATTAAATCCGCCGGAAATCACCAGATCCTTGGCACGCCCGACAATATGGACATATCCCTTGGCATCGATCTTGGCGATGTCGCCAGTGATAAAGAATCCGCCTTCACGGAATTCCTCGGCGGTTTTTTCAGGCATCTGCCAGTAACCGGAAAATACATTCGGTCCACGCGCTTCAAGCACGCCGATCTCGTCTGTACCCAGAACACTGCCGTCTTCATCACATACACGGACATCCACATCGGGCAATGCCGGACCGACCGTATGAACAATCCGTTCTCCAACCAGCGGGTTGGATGTTGCCATGCCCATTTCTGTCATGCCGTAACGTTCCAGCAACGCCTTGCCGGTGCGCTCCTTGAAGGCGGTAAATGTCTCGGGCAGAAGCGGCGCGGACCCGGAAATGAACAGCCGCATGTTTGATGTAACATCGGCGGTAAAGTCTTCGCCTGACAACAGACGGACGTAGAAGGTTGGTACCCCCATCATCACGGTACTGCGCGGCAAAAGGGACATTACCTGATCACGATCAAACTTCGGCAAGAAGAACATTTTTGATCCCGACAGCATCACACAGTGACACGCGATGAAAAGGCCATGGGTATGGAAGATTGGCAAGGCATGCAGCAGCGTATCGTCGCCGTTAAAGCCCCACAGCTTTTCAAGCGTTGCCGCGTTGGACCACAGGTTCATCTGGGTCATCATCGCCCCCTTGGGCTTGCCTGTTGTGCCCGAGGTATAAAGAATAGCCGCCAGCGCGTCATCATCACAGGCAACCGGGGCGAAGTCCGATGGTTGCGATGCCGCCCCATCCATCAAGCTTCCCTCGGATTCCATGCCCAAAGTCAGAACATGCGCAACGCCCTGATCGTTCGCGATTGCCTTGACCTCATCCTCACGATGGGGCTGGCACACGAAGATCACCGGCGATGCGTTATCCATGAAATAGGCAAGCTCACCCGCCTGATAAGCGGTATTCAGCGGCAGATACACAAGACCCGCACGAATGCAGCCAAGATAAAGAAACAGTGCTTCGGGGGATTTATCGACCTGAACGGCAACCCTGTCGCCCTTTTTCGCACCAAGCGACGTCAGAAGACCGGCAATCTGGGCAGATGCTGTTTCTGCATCCCCATAGCTATAGGTTTTGCCACCCGGCGTCTCGATCAGCACCGAAGACAAATCTGATGGAAACCGGTCACGGATACGCATGAAAAGGCTGTTGGTCACTGTACTGCTTCCCCAAGAAATCGTTCTGACCGGCAGGTTTCCCTGCCGGTCATTCGTGCGGGCAGCATAGTGCAATCAACCATTATAGGTAAACAAGTACCTTTTTACCGTAATGATCAATTTTATCGGTTTTTCCCAACGCCCTTGTGTTTACGCCCTAGTCCATCGCGACCGACGGAAACTCACCGTCGATATAAGGGAACGCTTCGCTAACCGTTACCTGCACCTCGGGATGGAACCCGTTGAAATGTGTGGCAAGCGCATTGCTATAGGCGCCGATATGACCAAACTCGATCCAGTCACCTTCGCGAATGTCGGCAGGCAAGGTCACGGTTGCCGGTAATACATCCATATTGTCGCAGGTCGGTCCATAGATCGTGAAGTCGAGCGTTTCATGCGGATCAAAATCGCCATCAATGCGCATCGGGCGCACCGGATAACGCAATTGCCCGGTTACTGTCTCCGAAAGGCTGCCATAAACACCATCATTGATGAACAGCGTATCTTCCTTGCGCAAATGCACCTGCGTGATCAGGGAAATACCACTGGAAACCAACGCCCTGCCCGGTTCGCACATATAAGTCGTGTCGGGCATATCAAGCCAGCGGATACAATCCTTGATCTCGTCCATGAACTCGTCAAGGCTAGCCCCGCGCTGGTTCATATACTGACCGGGGAAACCGCCCCCAACGTCAATATGCTTGACCTTAACCCCCGAGAAATCGACGACCTGACGGATAAGTTCGACCGCAATGCGGTAACCGGTTGGCGTGGTGCATTGCGACCCGACATGGAAACACAGGCCAGCGTGATAGCCATATTCGTCGACTTTCTTCAGAAGCTCGGCTGCCACCATCGGACGCGCACCAAACTTGGCGGAAAGGTTATAGGTCGCACCAGCTGGCGGGGTCGCAAGACGCACATGGATAACCAGGTTCGTATCGCCCTCGGTCTCCTCGCGGATTTTCTCAAGTTCTTCGATGGTATCAATCACATAGTGATCAATCCCGAACACCCGATAGGCATTACGAATTGCATCACGACTTTTGACCGGATGCATGAAATAGGCCTTCATTCCCGGGAATTGGCGGCGCACGATGGAAATCTCTTCTGGCGACGCGGTGTCGAAATGGCGCACCCCGCCTTCATGAAGATATCGCATGACCTCCGGATGCGGGTTGCACTTCACCGCATAAAGGACGTCTCCCGGGAACATTTCGACAAAGCGCTGCGCTGTTTCTCGAAGAATATTGGGTCTTAGGCAATACACCGGATAGGAAGGTTTGAGTTCCTTAACAACATCGAACGTCGTATCGAAATGACGTGGCACAATATACTCCATCGTTTGCGAATATCAGGCGCCCAGACACGTACCGCCGCCGGGCTGGCCTTTCAGCCTGCCAAGGGTAACAGCCCTTTTGCCCCCTGTCATGCGACTTGCATCTGCTCTGCACCGATTAGGGTGCTAATTGCGCTTGATATTGGGTCGCCCTGTCGATAATTTGGTAAACCAATACCAAATAACCAATATTGTGCGCCCCACGCGGTTTTCCGCACTCGCACATCAACCTACAGGGAGCCTGAAATGCCCATCGATCCGATCCTTGATCCTACCGTTCTGGCCAAGGAACTGTCTGGCTATCACCTGATCAACGGAAAACTTGTCGCCCCAAAAAACGGCAAGAGCTTTGATGTTCTCAACCCTGCAACGGGCAAGGTCATCGGTCAGGCCGCAGATGGTGACGCCGATGACGTCGCAACTGCCGTCGCAGCGGCCAAAGCCGCCCAGAAGGATTGGGCAGAACGCCCTGCACGTGAACGCGGCAAGTTGCTGGCCGAATGTGGTCGCATTCTGATGTCCCATTCCGAAGAACTCGGACGTCTGGTTGCCCTGGAATCGGGCAAGGCCCTTCGTACCGAAAGCCGCGTGGAGGCATCTGTTCTGGCCGACATGTTTGTCTTCTTCGGTGGCTTGGCATCCGAACTCAAGGGCGAAACGGTTCCGTTCAACCCGAACATGATGACCCTGACCACCCGCGAAGCCGTGGGCGTCGTCGGTGCGATCATTCCGTGGAACGTGCCCATGATGCTGATGGCGATCAAGGTGGCCCCGGCACTGGTTGCCGGTAACGCGGTCGTCGTCAAATCCGCAGAAGATACTCCGCTTGCTGTTCTGCGCGTTTGCCAAATCATGCAGGAAGTTCTTCCGGCTGGTGTGTTCAACATCCTTTCGGGCTTTGGCCCTTCTTGCGGTGGCCCGCTGGTCGAACACAAGGACGTCAAAAAGGTTTCATTCACCGGATCGGTTGAAACCGGCCGCACGGTGTATCGCGCCGCTGCCGAAAAACTCATTCCGGTCACACTCGAACTCGGCGGCAAGTCACCGATGATCGTCATGGGTGATGCCGACCTTGATAAGGCGATTGCCGGTGCGATTGGTGGCATGCGCTTCACCCGTCAGGGACAAAGCTGCACGGCGGCTTCGCGCATGCTGGTGCATGAAAGCCTCCATGACGAATTCGTCAAACGCCTGATTGACAAGGTCAACAGCCTTAAAATGGGCGACCCGCTGGATGAAGAAACCGACATCGGCACAATCATCAACCGCAAACAGTTCGACAAGGTCTGCGGTTATATCGAAACCGGCGAAAAAGAAGGCGCAACCAAAAATGAACTAAGCGCCCTTCCCACTGACAGCGCCCTTTCCGATGGCCTGTTCGTCCGCCCGGTGATCTTCACCGATGTTGATCCAAACGCACGCGTTGCCCGGGAAGAAATTTTTGGCCCTGTCGCCTGTGTCTTCAAGTTCAAAACCTTTGAAGAGGCCCTTGAACTTGCCAATGACAGTGATTTTGGTCTGGCCGCGACCGTCTGGACAACGGATCTTAAAACTGCACTTGTCGCAACCAAACGCCTTGAGGCGGGCTTTGTGCAGGTCAACCAGAACCTCGTCGTGCAACCGAACCTGTCCTATGGCGGCATCAAGCTTTCCGGACTTGGCAAGGAAGCATCGCTTGAAAGCATGCTTGAACACTTCACCTACAAGAAGACCGTGATCCTGAACATGGAATAAAGCGCCGACTGGCTGAACACAAAGAACATCAGGGAACCGGGTTGCATGTCACGCAACCCGGTTTTTCTCTTCACGTACTTGACCTTGCGCGTGCAATCCGCAAAGGTGCGTTTCTCAAACACATCCAAACCCGGAAAGTACATGGCTATGTCTGCAGCTACTGACATCCTCGAATCACACTCCCGCCCGACGCTTCGTGCCGGTGTGATCGCCATGATTATGGGGATTTCCGACCTGCGAATGTGATCCCTGTCATCTGCGGATGACAGGTCCGGTTGATTACCGTTTTTCACCCAACACATGATATTATTGCCACCATACCAGACAGGTGGTGGCCGCAGGAGCATGGAAATTATGACTGTTTCCTATCACGACATTGTTCGCGCATCCGGCTTGCTCGAAGACATCGTCGCGAAAACACCACTGGTAAAATCATTAACGCTTTCAAATATTTGCCAGGCAGAAGTTTATCTTAAACTTGAAAACCAGCAATATACCGCGTCCTTCAAGGAACGTGGCGCATATGTCAAACTGGCAAGCCTGACACCAGAAGAACGCGACAAGGGTGTTATCGCCGTCTCGGCGGGTAACCACGCGCAGGGCGTTGCCTATAACGCCAAGCGTCTTGGCATTCCCGCCACCATCGTAATGCCCAAAAACACCCCCTACACCAAGGTCCACCATACGCGTTCGCACGGCGCCGAAGTCGTTCTGACCGGCAACGTCTTTGCCGAAAGCCTTGAAGCCGCCGGTCGCATCCAGCAGGAACGCGGCCTGACCTTTGTTCATCCCTTTGATGACCCACATATCATCGCTGGTCAGGGCACCGTCGGGCTCGAAATTCTCAATGAAAATACAGACATCGACACCATTGTGGTGCCGATTGGCGGTGGCGGTCTGGCATCCGGTGTTGTCACCGCGATCAAGTCACGACGCCCCGATATCGAAGTCGTGGGGGTTGAGACCAAGCTTTACCCGTCAATGTATGAAGGCATGCACGGCAAAGAATTCACGGGCGGTGGCGTCACCATCGCCGAAGGCATCGCTGTCAAACAGCCCGGCGGCCTGACGCTTGAAATCTGCAAGGAAAAGCTCGATGACGTCGTTCCGGTCGAAGAAAGCTCGATCGAACGATCCATCCAGATGATGATCGAGATCGAGAAAAGCGTTGTCGAAGGTGCCGGTGCAGCCCCGCTCGCAGCCCTGCTGGATCACCCGGATCGCTTCAAGGGCAAGAAAGTCTGTCTGATTGTCAGTGGCGGCAATATCGACACCCGCTTGCTTGCGCAGGTTCTGATGCGTGGTATGGCGCGTGAAGGGCGTCTTGTGCGTGTCCGGATCGAAATTCCGGACGTCCCGGGCGCATTGTCCACCATCAGCGCATTGATCGGCGAAGAAGAGGCAAACATCATTGAAGTCTATCATCAGCGCCATTTCTATGATGTGCCAGCCAAGCAAACCGACGTCGATATGGTGCTTGAAGTCCGCGATACCCGCCATGGTCAGGACGTGATCGACCGCCTCATCAAGGAAGGCTTTGGCGGGCGGTTGCTCGGTAACACCTCGCTCGATTAATCGAGGAAAAGAAAAGGGCCGCTGGTATGTCACCGCGGCCCTTTTTACGTGTGTGCTTCAACCTAGACTTAATCGCCCAAGGCACGATAACGGCCGCCATAATAAAGCAATGGCGCCCCCGTTTCGCCCATCACCAATTCGCGCACATGGCCAACGATGATGCTGTGATCGCCGCCTTCATGCAGTGCATGGCGCTCACAGGTAAAAGCAGCAACACTGCCGGTCAGGCGCGGCATACCAAGACTGTCATCCTCATAGGCGACCTTTTCCCAGCCGTCCTGACCGGGTGCAGAAAACAGCTCGGAAACCTGTTTCTGGTCCTGGCTCAGGATGTTGATGCAGAAACGCGTCGCATCCCCGGTGAACAGCGCATGCGTAGCAGCACGATGATCAACCGAAAACAAGACCAAAGCTGGCTCAAGCGATACCGAGGCAAAGCTGTTGATGGTGATTCCCGCTTTTGCGCCGTCGGCGGTACGGGTCGTAACAACGGCCACACCAGTTGTGAACTGGCCAAGGCAGTCGCGAAAATCACGCGGAGAGAAAGACATATTTAAGAATGCTCTTGTATACAAATTCGGATGGTGTACGCACCCATCTGCAGGGCTTGGGGAAAATGGCGTCTAATCACCGCGCTGTCAAACCTAACTCGCTGCTAATTTAAACGCGATGTTAACAAGATTAAAACTTAATAAGAGCATATAGATACCAGAAACGTGATCTGCACGGGCGCAGACACCATATATTTCAATGAGCTTTGGGTAACGGTTCAGGTGTCTTGCTTGGGGTAGCGGAGTAAAAAACAGAATGTTCTTGATAATCGGTTATATCGTCGTAATCGGCTCTGTCCTCGGTGGTTATCTACCGCACGGGGAATTCGGCATTCTTGTCCAGCCGCTTGAAGTCCTGATCATTTTCGGGGCCGCCTTCGGTGCTTATTTGACGGCCAACCCGTTGGGTATTGTCAAAAGATCTTTCACCTACACGCTGCGTGCCATGAAAGGCCCCAAGAAAAAGGCCGCTTATCAGGAGCTCCTGATTTGCCTGTATGCGGTTTTTCGCTTGGCAAAGTCCAAAGGTGACCTTGCGCTTGAAAGCCACGTCGAGAATCCGGAGAGCTCAAACCTTTTTTCCAATTTCCCAATGCTGATGAAAGACCATCACGCGTTGGAATTCATGTGTGATTATCTCCGTCTGCTCACCCTTGGCACAACCAATGCCTATGAACTTGAAGCAGTCATGGATCAGGAACTGGAAGCCCATCACGAGGAAGAGCACGCTGTTGCTGCCGCGGTTCAGACTGCTGGCGATGGCCTTCCTGCCCTCGGTATTGTGGCCGCGGTTCTTGGCGTGATTGTCACTATGAGTTCGGTAACAGAACCGCCAGAAATCCTTGGTGGGCTGATTGCAGCCGCCCTTGTTGGTACTTTCCTTGGTATTCTCGGCGCATATGGCTTTGTGGGTCCGACAGCATCGATCATCAAAAACACTGTTGAAACCGACGCCAAGTACTACAACTGCATCAAGGCGGCACTGATTGGTCATATGCAGGGCTACGCACCGCAAGTTTCTGTCGAATTTGCGCGCAAAACCCTGCCACATGATCTCCGTCCGAACTTCAAGGAACTTGACGAAGCCTTGCAAGACGCACCGTCCGTCTGATTTCAGTGAACGCCAAGGCCTAGGGAACCCATGACGCATGCCTGATATCGTCATCAAGAAAGTAAAGAAAGGTGGCCACGGCCACCATGGCGGTGCCTGGAAGGTCGCCTATGCTGACTTCGTGACGGCAATGATGGCGTTTTTCCTGTTGCTTTGGCTGCTTTCAAGCGCGACGGAAGAACAGCTGCAAGGCGTGTCGATGTATTTCACGCCAGAAACAATCTCTCAAAATGAATCCGGCTCTGGCGGTTTGCTGGGCGGGACCAGCCTTGCCGAAGAAGGCGCTCTGCGTTCTGAATTCGGGGCACCTACCGTCAGCATGGATATCCCACCGGTTCAAACGCCCGAAGAACGCGAAGCCATTCGGGTCGCGCAGATGGAAGAACAGGAATTCAACGAGGCCCAGGAAGAACTCCTTAAGGCGATTGAAGCTAACGAAGAACTTCAGGGACTTGAAAAGAACATTCGCATCGAAAACACCGATGAAGGTTTGCGCATCCAGATCCTTGACGAAGATGGCACAGCCATGTTCCCGAGCGGCAGTGCCGCCATGGCTGAACATACGCGCCTTTTGCTGCAACAGGTCGCAGGCGTGATCGAAAACATGCCTCAGGACGTCTCAATCGAAGGCCATACCGATGCTGTGCCGTTCAATCGCACAGATGGGTATTCCAACTGGGAACTTTCGGCAGACCGCGCGCTGGCGACACGGCGGGCACTTGAAGGTTTGGGTCTTGATACAGCTCGGTTTGCCAAGGTTGCCGGCCTGTCTGACACCGATCCGCTATTGCCCGAAGCACCGGAAAATGAAAGCAACCGCCGTATCAGCATTACCTTGCTGCGCGGGACTGGCGAACGTACAGCCCCGGAAGGCGAAGCAACAGACAATCAGTCTGCACCGGCCAGCGCAACACCAGCAGCCCCGGTCGATCAACCGGCACAAGGCGAAACAAAGCGTCGCCCGACATTCTCGGTTCCTGCACAGCAGTGATTTCGGACAACGCTTCAGAATTCAGTGCCCTTTTGAACGTCAGGCCTTTAAACTGTCATAAACAGCACCTAATCTCATAGAGTAGCTCTCTTTGATATGACCGGAACTGATCGGACGAAATGACAGTAAACCAGCGGCGCCTGACACAGCATTATTTCATGACCGCACCGATGCCGTGCCCCTACCTGCCCGGCCGCTTCGAACGCAAGCTGGTTACCGAACTGCGTGGCCCGGAAGCCAACAATGTCCATGATCTGCTGTCGCGCTCAGGTTTTCGCCGCAGTCATTCCATTGCGTATCTTCCGGCCTGTAGTGATTGCAACGCCTGTGTGCCGGTAAGGGTATGCTGTGACGGGTTCAAGCCCGGCCGATCATTTCGCCGCATAAACAATAGAAATAACGACCTTGTCCGCACAGTGATGCCACCGACCGCAACACAAGAGCAGTATCAGCTCTTTAGCACCTATCAGGATGTCCGCCACGGTAATGGCGACATGGCGCGGATGGATGCACGTGATTACCGCGCAATGATCGAAGACAGTACTGTAGACAGCTCGATTTTTGAGTATCGCCGCAAGGATGACAGCCTGATTGCCGTCGCTTTGGTCGACACGTTGGCCGACGGCTTGTCGGCGGTTTACAGCTTTTTCGATCCGGCAGAAGACCGTCGCGGACTGGGCACCTACATCATTCTTGATCTGATCAATGAAGCCAAAATGCTATCGCTTCCGCATATCTATCTTGGCTACTGGATCGAAGAGTGTCGCAAGATGTCCTATAAAATGCGCTTCCAGCCCCTTGAAGGTTTCCAGGACGGTCAGTGGGTCTCGATGGCATTTAAAGACACGGACACCCAGTCCGATTAATAACGCCATTGCCCTCTACAATCTGGACACCCCTCCTTATTAGACTAAAGTCCTACGCAACCACTCGATCCCCGGTTGCCTACCCTTGCAGACGCATATAAGCTGCGGTTCATAGCCGATTGAACGGCTTTTACTGATAAATCATGAGCTTGCATCTTTGGGAGGTTGTAACCAATGAAACGTCGTCAATTTCTTTCCGGCGCTGCCGTAGCAGGTGCGACTGCTGCTGCCGCGTCAACTTTCGCCAAACCGGCAATTGCCCAGGACGTCCGTGAGTGGCGCCTTATCACCACCTGGCCGAAAAACTTTCCGGGCCTTGGCACCGGTGCGAACCTTCTTGCCGAATACATCACCAAGGCATCCGAAGGTCGTCTGAAAGTGACCGTTTTCGGCGCTGGTGAAATTGTTCCGGCATTCGAAGCCATCGACGCTGTCGGCAGCGGGACTGTCGAAATGGGTCACGGCGCGCCGTACTACTGGAAGGGCAAGGTTGATGCGACCCAGTATATCGCAGCAATGCCGTTCGGTCTGAACGCACAGGAACAGAATGCATGGTTCCAGTGGGGTGGCGGTCAGGAACTGGCCGACAAGGTCTATGCAGAACTGAACTGTAAGTTCTTCCCGTCGGGCAACACCGGCACCCAGATGGGCGGCTGGTTCAACAAGGAAATGAACACCATTGACGACTATAAAGGTCTGAAAATGCGTATTCCAGGCCTTGGTGGCGAAGTTGTCAAAGCCGCTGGCGCCAACGTTGTGAACCTTCCGGGTGGTGAAATTCCGCCGGCACTGCAGTCGGGCGCAATTGACGCGACCGAATGGGTTGGCCCGTACAACGATCTGGCGTTCGGCCTGTATAAATCGGCGAAATACTACTACTACCCGGGTTGGCACGAGCCGGCGACCGTTCTTGATAACTTCATCAACCTGGATGCATGGAATGCACTTCCGGATGATCTCAAGGCAATCGTCGAGCAGGCAAACCGCGCGGTGAACCAGATGGTTCTGTCTGAATTCACCGCCCGTAACGTTCAGGCGCTTGATACCCTGCGTAACAAGCACGGCGTTGATGTTCGTCCGTTCTCTGACGACATTCTCACCAACCTCGGCAAACTGTCCGGTGAAGTCCTGCGTGACCTCGTTGCTTCGAACCCGCTGTCACAGGAAGTGTTCGAAAGCCTCATCGCATTCCGTACCCAGTCGATCGCATGGTCGAAATTCTCGGAATCGGCATTCGCACAGGCACGTATCCTGCCGTTCAAATACTAAGTTCTCCGATACCGGAAAACGACAAAGGGCTGGCAGATGCCAGCCCTTTTTATTTGCCCCGCCCTTACACGCCACAAGGTCGTCAGACATAAAAAAGGCACCCGTCCGGGTGCCTTTTTCTTCGAAAGTATGTGTTCGCTCTGCTTAGAACAGAATGCTTGGCAGCCAGGTCGCCAGCCACGGGAAGGCTGCAACAAGACACAGGCCCAGCATCTGAATGACCACGAACGGAATGATACCGCGATAGATATCAAGTGTCTTGATCGCCGCCGGGGCAACACCGCGCAGATAGAACAGCGCAAAGCCAAATGGCGGCGTCAGGAAGCTGGTCTGCAAGTTGATCGCAATCATCACACCCAGCCAAACCGGATCAATATCAAGCTTCAGCAGGATCGGGCCGACAATCGGGATCACGACAAACACGATCTCGATGAAATCAAGGAAGAAGCCCATGAAAAACATAAGCAACATCACGACCAGCATCGCACTGAAGACACCACCCGGAAGGTTGTGCAGCAGTTCCTCGACCAGATGATCACCACCCAGACCACGGAACACCAGCGAGAACACCGATGCACCAAGCAGGATGACAAACACCATCGCACTGACTTGAACGGTCTGGCGCACAACATGGCGCATCACAGCCATATCAAGACGCTTATAGAACGCAGCCAGAATTGTCGCACCTACAGAACCAAAGGCCGCTGATTCTGTCGGGGTCGCAATACCGGTCAGGATCGATCCAAGAACCGCAACAATCAGCAGAGCCGGCGGCAGCAAGGCGCGCAGAACTTCGCCCCAAAGACCTTCGGGACGTTTGCCTTCAACAAGTGCCGGGGCGGATTCAGGATCGATCAATGATTTGATGATGATCCAGCCGATATAAAGCCCGACAAGCATCAGGCCCGGAATGAAGGCCCCTGCAAACAGATCCATCACCGAAATCGGTTCCGGTGCCCAGTTGCCCAGCGAACGCTGCGCTTCGGCATAAGCCCCCTGCAGGATATCGCCCAGCAGAACCAGAACGATGGATGGCGGAATGATCTGACCAAGGGTACCCGATGCACAGATCACACCGGTCGAAAGTTTCGGATCATATCCGGCTTTCTGCATAGCCGGCAGACTGAGCAAGCCCATGGTGACAACCGTCGCACCGACAATACCGGTCGATGCCGCGAGCAACATGCCAACAATAACAACCGAGATACCAAGGCCGCCGCGCATGGTGCCAAACAGCATGCCCATGGTGGTCAGGAGCTTCTCGGCGATCCGAGCACGTTCAAGCATCACACCCATGAACACAAACAGCGGGATCGCAACGTAAAGCTCGTTGGTCATCACACCGAAGTAGCGTGACGGCAAAGAGCCAAGAAGCGGCATATCAAACACGCCCATCGAATTACCGATAAGCGCAAAAGCAAGACCGGTGCCCGCAAGCGAGAAGGCAACCGGAAAACCAAGAAGAAGCACGCCGCACGCAACGGCGAACATTACCAGGCTAAGAATTTCCCCCGACATCAGACGCCCTCGTGCTCTTCTTCTTGAATTTCAAACTCTTTGTGACCCGCCAGTACCAGAATGCTGCGTGCCGCAAGCGACAGCCCCTGAAGCAGCATCAGGACACAAAAGATCAGGATCACTGATTTATACAGGAACAATCCCGGAAGCCCGCCCGTTTCGTGTGAGCCTTCCAGGCGATGCCAGCTCGTGGCAACATAAGGGTAACTGTACATCAACATCATGATGATGACCGGTGCCAGAAGGAAAAGGGATCCAAAAAGATCAACCCATGCCTTGTAACGTGCCGAAGCCGGACGATAGAACACGTCAACACGGACATGACCACCATGCAGCAGCGTATAGCCGGCGCCTACCATGAACATGATGCCATACAGCCACATGTAGCTTTCCTGCATCGACACCCAGCCAATCGAGAAGCCGTAACGCAATGTGGCCACCAAGAACGTGATCACGACCATCGGGATCACCAGCCAGGCCACTCCGCGTCCGATCCAGTCATTAAGACTGTCGATCACGCGGACGAAATTTCCGAGAAATCTCACTTTTCACTCCCAAGCCCTTTTTGAATCTCACAGGAAAATTGCGGGCATCCTGCTTAACAGGTTGGGAAGTTACATATTAACCGTCCAAAACGCTATATCTTTTGCACCGAATTGCGGCCATTTCTGCCGGGAAATGCAACAAATGTTCGGTACTGCATCATTTTTCGCCAACCGCGCAAAGAAAAAGCCGGATGGCGTCACACCATCCGGCTTTCTTAAACGTCTTTTACCGGCCGTTATTCGAACTTGTTGGACCGCGGGAAGCCGTTTGGCGGCAAGCGCCCTGCCCCTGCACGTTTGCCGATCCATTCAGTGAGTTCGGTCACAGTTCGCGTACGCCCTTCACTGCCACCCATGGTCCAGCTCAGACCGTCTTCAAGGTTAAACAGCATCAAGTCCGATAGGCCGCCCTGGCGATATTTCTGAAGGATTACACCACGCCCACGGGTCATTTCCGGGATTTCCGAAACCGGATAAATCAGAAGCTTTCGGTTATCGCCCAGAACAGCCACGTGATCGCATTCGACCGGCTCGAAAATCTTGGCGACCTCACCAGCGCCAAGGTTAAGAACCTGTTTGCCGTTCTTTGTCTGCGCAACCACCTCTTTCTCGGCCACCTGGAAGCCGCGTCCGCCGGAACTTGCCACAAGCAGATTACGTCCGTCCTTGTGAACGACCATCGAAACGATGTCATGCTCCTGCGGCAGATCAATCGAAAGACGGATTGGCTCACCATGTCCGCGACCACCCGGCAGCTTGTCACACGACATGGTATAACAACGCCCGGCTGTCGACAGGATCAAAAGCTTGTCCGTGGTAAAGGCCTTCAACGCAAAGCGATGCTCGTCACCATCCTTGAATTTAAGGTCGCTGACATCTGCAACATGGCCCTTCAACGCACGCACCCAGCCCATTTTCGAACAGATCACCGTAATCGGTTCACGTTCAATCAGGGCTTCAAGTGGCACTTCAATTTCTTCTGGAGCATCGCCAATTTCGGTGCGGCGCTTGCCAATGGCTGTTTTCTTGCCAAAGTTTTCGCGCATGACCTCGATCTCGTCACGGATCTTTTCCCAACGCATGCTTTCGCTGGCAAGGAGCGCTTCAAGCCCTTGTTTTTCTTCGGTCAGCTTGGCGTGCTCGTTTTTGATTTCCATCTCTTCAAGCTTGCGCAAAGACCGCAGACGCATATTAAGGATCGCATCGGCCTGCACTTCGGTCAGATCGAAGGCCTTCATCAATGCGTTTTTCGGCTCATCCTCATAACGGATGATACGGATCACTTCATCGAGGTTGAGATAGGCAACAAGATAGCCTTCCAACACTTCAAGACGATGATTGATCTTGGCCAGCCGATGGTTGGAACGACGGATCAGGACTTCCTGACGGTGTGCAAGGAACGCACGCAAAACTTCACGCAGGTTCATGACACGCGGGGTGTTATCCGCATCCAGAACGTTCATGTTCAGACCAAACCGGATTTCCAGTTCGGTATTCTTGAACAGCATTTCCATCAGGTGTTCCGGCTCGACCGCGCGGGTACGCGGTTCCAAAACCAGGCGGATCTCATCGGTCGATTCATCGCGGACATCGTTCAGAAGCGGCAATTTCTTTGCCACCATCAGATCGGCGATGCGTTCAACCAGCTTGGCTTTTTGCACCTGATAGGGAATTTCGGTGATCACGACCTGATACAGACCGTGGCTCAGTTTTTCGACTTCCCACTTGGCCCGCAGACGGAAGGATCCGCGGCCCGTGGCATAGGCTTCCAGAATATTTTCGCGCGGCTCTACCAGAACACCACCGGTCGGGAAATCCGGGCCCGGCACACAACGGGCAAGCTGCGCAATGGATGTTTCCGGATCATCAATCAGCTTGATCAGACCCGCACACAATTCGCCAACGTTATGGGGCGGAATATTGGTCGCCATACCCACGGCAATACCGGCCGCACCATTGGCCAAAAGGTTCGGGAAGGCCGCCGGCATGACAACCGGTTCCTGCTCCTCGCCATCATAGGTCGGTCGGAAATCAACCGCGTCCTCGTCAAGGCCGTCCATCAGGGCAGCAGCAATTGCGGTCATGCGTGCTTCGGTGTAACGCATTGCCGCGGCGTTATCGCCGTCAATGTTACCGAAGTTGCCCTGACCGTCGACCAGCGGGTAACGCACCGCGAAATCCTGCGCCAAACGGACAAGCGCGTCATAAACCGACTGATCACCATGCGGGTGATACTTACCGATCACGTCACCGACAACACGCGCGCATTTCTTGAACCCGTGCTCCGGGTTCAGTTTAAGCTGACGCATGGCATAAAGAAGACGGCGATGCACGGGCTTGAGGCCATCACGCACATCAGGCAGGGAACGCGACATGATCGTCGACATCGCATAGGCGAGATAACGTTCGCTTAGCGCGTCGGCAAGGCGGGTTTCCCTGATTTGTCCGGAACCGGCCGGATCAGAAGTCTTGGTGCTCATGAACGATTTTTCTTGTTTCTTGTCAAAATGGACATGTGCAAGTGCGTTCGAAACCGAACACCTTACGTTATTTGCAACATACTACGCCGGGCATGGGCTTGGTCAACATATGGCGAACAAATTGCCGAATTTATTTTTCTTCACCGATATCTGCGCGCCAGACATGACTGACAAGGCGGTCACGCGCTGCCACGGGTTTAATGCCTTTTGCCTCGAAAATATCACGGTGAATGAAAAACCCGGTCAGCTTCAAACCATCTCGAAACTGTTCGCTCAAAGAGATGGTCTGGCGCGATGACGCTGCCCGCCCGCTTGCCAGAAAGGCCGGCAACGGCAATAGCCTGTCGCGATAGGCATTCCCCGATGCTTCCCCCACAGCACGCCCGCTTTTGGGCGAGACATAGGCAAGGTTTTCGGTTTCATTGGTTGCCGCGCAACGGTCAAGCGCAAGGCCATAGCCCAGTTCCTCAAGCAACCCGATTTCCCAGCGTATATAGGCAGGCAGCCATTGTTCGGCTTTAAGTGCACCAAGAAGTGCCACCGTACCGCGATACAGGTCCGGATGGGCTTCACGTTCGGGCAACGTCGCATCAAGCATCGCACAGGCCGAACTCATCGCCATCAACGGCCCGGCCTGCAATAAAAGGTCTGCGGCATGTGCGCCGGTCAACTCACAGCGAAACTGTCCAAGATGCTCGGACAACCGGGCCGACCACCCCACCCGGATTTCATTGCCGGGTTCAAGGGTGCCACGCATGGATTTACTGGTTGCGCCCCGGACCAGGCCGGCATGACGGCCATAATCGCGGGTCAGAACAGAAAGACGGACCGAGCTTTCACCAAGCTTGCGTGTTGAAAGTACAATACCATCATCCCGCCAATCCATCAGGGCACCTTAGAAAAAGCCACTCGGCACAATCAGACGGGTCACAAGGAAAAAGAACCCAAGCAGGCAAGACGCCAAACTGAACAAGGCAAGACCAAACACGACCTTGCGCAGGATCGGACGGTTGGGGACTTCTTCGATGGCATCTGTCAGCGGATCATTTGAATCATTGCGCATCAGCCGGGTCCTCCGCCAGTTATGCGCCAGAACAAGCCCAGCACAAAAACGGCAATCGCGATCAAAAGGGCAATCAGGTTAAGCGGTTTGTGCAGGAATGATTTCTCGCGTGGCACAGACGCACCGGAATTGCGGTTACGAAACGGCCGTCTGGCAACACGCGCAACAATCATTGCGGCAGCAGCGCCGACAACAATCATGACAATTCCCCAGACGGATCCGATTTCCATTACTTACCCGGCAAATGTTTGGTCACTTGGCATGCCGCCAAAAACGCGATCATGCGTTATGGTCAAGGCCCCACATGGCGAAGCGGTTGGGATCATCCCCCCAGTTTTCGCGCACCTTCACAAACAGGAACAGATGTACGCGGCGCTCGAAAATAGCTTCAAGTTCCTTGCGGGCATCGCTGCCAAGCGCCTTGATCCGTTTGCCACCTTTGCCAAGAATGATGGCCTTTTGGCCTTCACGTTCGACAAAGATCGTCTGTTCCAGCTTGACCGACCCATCCTTGCGTTCTTCCCAAAGCTCGGTCTCGACCGTCGCGGAATAGGGAAGCTCCTGCTGAAGCTGGTAGTACAGCTTTTCACGCGTGATCTCAGCCGCCAGAAGACGCAATGGCATATCCGATACATCGTCTTCCGGGAACATCCACGGACCATCGGGCATCTTCGCAGCAAGGAAGTTCACAAGGTCCTGCGTCCCGGCACCCTTCTTAGCCGAGATCATGAAGACGTCAGTAAACACTTCATGCGCGAACAGGTCTTGCGACAGCCGCAAAAGCTTTTCCTTGTCCGCAACCTTGTCGACCTTGTTTAACGCCAGGATCGCCTTGCGATTCTGATCTTTCAGCTGATTGATGATTGCCAGATCTTCATCGGTGACCCCACTTCCGGCATCAATCACCAGAACAACAAGGTCCGCGTCATCCGCACCGTTCCAGGCAGCTTTGACCATTGCGCGGTCAAGACGGCGTTTCGGGGCAAAGATACCCGGGGTATCAATGAAAACGATCTGCGCGTCCTCGGTCATAACGATACCACGGACACGGGTACGGGTCGTCTGGACCTTCGGCGAGACAATCGACACTTTCGTGCCGACCAATTGGTTCAAAAGCGTCGACTTGCCAGCATTCGGTGCACCAACGAGGGCCACAAAGCCACAGCGTTGCTGATAAGGTAATCTGTCTTCGGCCACCGGTTCGGGAACCTCATTCATCACTAAGTTTTTCCAACATCAATTTGGCGGCGAGTTGCTCCGCCTCGCGTTTCGATTTGCCTTCCGCACTGACACTTTCACCGTCTCCGGTGGTCAGTTCGATGGTAAATACCGGCGCGTGGGCCGGACCTTCACGCCCGACCATTTCATATTTCGGCAGCGGCTTGCCCCGCCCCTGAAGCCATTCCTGCAGCTGCGTCTTGGCATCCTGCGGCGGCTTGTTAGCTTCATCCAAAAGCGGCGTCCACAGTTTCTCGATGAAACGCCGGGCCGGTTCAAGCCCACCGTCAAGATAGAGTGCGGCAATCACCGCCTCCATGCAATCAGATAAAATCGCCGGGTTGGTGTCCGCACCTGCGGCACGTTCCCCCTTTGCCATCTGGATATGTTCACCCAGTTTGATCTGTTCAGCCACCCGCGCAAGGGTCTCGCGACGCACGAGTGCGACAAACCGCTTGGCCATCGCCCCTTCGCGCTCACGTCCGAACCGGGTGTAAAGCATTTCGGCTACAACAAGTCCCAGAACGCGATCACCAAGAAATTCCAGGCGCTCGTTGCCGCCGCTCAGCATATCCTTGCCCTTGGCCGCACTGCGATGGGTAAGCGCTACCCGCAAAAGATCCGGGTCAGAAAAACCGTGATCAATCTCGGCGATCACCGGCAAGCCGTCGCTCATCAGTTAACCCCCTGAAACAGGCGATCAAAGCGGATGCTGCCAAGATCATAGACCGGTTGGGAGCTATCCTTGGAATAGAACAGGAATTCTGCACGCCCAACCAGATTTTCGATCGGTACAAAGCGGAAGCGCGACGGGAAAGCACGGCTATCAGCCGAATTGTCGCGATTATCACCCATCATGAAGAAATGACCGTCCGGTACCGTGAAAGCTTCGGTATTGTCGCTCGGCCCCTGATCACCAAACATTTCGAGAATGCGGTGCACACGGCCATTGGGCAGGGTTTCGATATATTGCGGAACCGCGGCTGAACGTCCGCCACCATCGGTCAGGATGTAATCCTCGATGCGCTCGCGCTCGATAATCTTGTTGTTGATGTAAAGACGCCCCTCTTTGACCTGGATGGTGTCACCCGGAAGACCAATCACGCGTTTGATATAGTCCTGCGAGGTATCGGACGGCAGTTTAAAGACAACAACATCGCCACGTTCCGGTTCGCTTTCAAACACACGGCCCGGAATGATCGGCAGGCTGAATGGCATGCTGTGCTTCGAGTATCCGTAAGAAAATTTCGAAACAAACAGGTAATCACCAACCAGCAAGGACGGGATCATGGAACCGGAGGGAATATTAAACGGTTCGAAAGCAAAGGTCCGAACCATAAGTGCAATGACAATGGCCCAGAAAACGGTTTTCAAGGTGTCGAGCAATCCACCCGTTTTCTTTTTATGCACAAGCTTTTCCATTCCGTGTTCAACCAATCAATTTTTGTCAATCTGCCGAAATCACCACGACCGCGTTGGCCAGGGGATATTCGTCCGTCAGGGTTACATACACAGATGCAGTTTTCCCTTCCGGGGTCAATTCTTTAAGTCGTTCAAGCGCACCATCAATCAGCACCATGTCAGGCTTGCCGCTGGGCTGATGCACCACACCCATGGTGTTGTGATAAACACCGCGACGAAATCCCGTTCCCAGTGCCTTTGAACACGCTTCCTTGGCGGCAAATGCCATGGCCAGCGAAGATGCAGTACGATGCGGCTTGCGGGTGGCACGTGCAATCTCGATATCGGTATAGACGCGTTTCATGAAACGCTCGCCATGGCGTTCAAGTGTCGCTTCTATCCGACGGATATCGCACAGATCCGTGCCAATCCCAATAATCATTTACGCATAACCTGCTTGCGTGCGTGCCTCATCCATCAAACGGCGCATTTCGGCAATCGCGGCTTCCAGCCCGATAAACACCGCCTCCCCGATCAGGAAATGGCCGATATTCAGCTCTGCGATCTCTGGCATGGCAGCAATCGGCTGGACAGTTTCAAAGTTCAGGCCATGTCCGGCATGTACCTCAAGCCCGATCCCGGCCCCATATTGCACGGCACGGCGAATACGGTCCAGTTCGCGGGCACGTTCTTCCTCGGTCTCGGCATCACAATAGGCACCGGTATGGATCTCGACCACCGGCGCACCAAGGCTCTTTGCCGCGTCAAGCTGCGCTTCCGAAGCCTCAATAAACAAAGATACGCGAATGCCCGCCTCGCCCAGTTCCGAGACAAAGTGTTTCAGGTGATTATGTCCACCCGCCGCATCAAGTCCGCCTTCTGTCGTGCACTCTTCGCGTTTTTCAGGCACAAGGCAAACCGCGTGCGGTTTTGTTTCAAGCGCGATTGCTAGCATCTCGTCAGTTGCCGCCATTTCGAAATTTAATGGCAGATCAACCTCTTCGCGCAGTTTTTTCATATCGTCATCACGGATGTGACGGCGATCTTCGCGCAGATGTGCGGTGATGCCATCAGCGCCAGCCGCCTTGGCAAGTGCGGCGGCGCGTACCGGATCGGGCAAGTTCCCGCCTCGCGCGTTTCGAATGGTCGCAACATGGTCAATATTGACCCCAAGGCGCAATTTCGAACTCATGATGTTTCATCCTGCTTTTTGGTGGCATGCTTTGCGGCCGTTCCGATCTTTTCCTTGGCACTTTCAAGCATCGGACCCAAGCCGTGACGTTCAGTCTTTTTCATACGGCGCAAGATGCGGTTATGGCGATAAATCACAACAGCCCGCCGGATCGGGAAGTAGAACAGCATCCAGATCACAATTGTCGTCGGTATACAACCAACCACCATCGGCCAGATGATATCAACAATCCCGGCCCACAGTTGCCCAAGGGCCTCTTGGTCCGCGCCGTCCCAATTCCCGAAAATCAGCCCGCCGCCGACATAGTTCAACCCAAGAACCACGAATTCCCACAGGACGGCCATATCAAAATGAACGGTCGAACTGCTTGAATGGATACCAAGGATCCAGTTGCCGCAGGTGTAAAGCCATAGCCAGATAAACGGAAATGTCCACGGATTGCCCACCACCGTCCCCAAAAGGGACGCAACAACGTTGCTGCGCGTCAGCAAGCTTACAAGCGTCGCAATGACAAAGTGGAAACCGATAAACGGCGAAAACGAGACAGCCGCCCCAATGGCAAAGCCCGACGCAATGCTATAGGGCGACCCGGGCAAACGGGCAACCCGATGGGCAAAATATTGCGACGAACGGCGCCAGCCGCCCCGTGGCCAGACCACGTTGCGTACACGCTGGAAAGAAGAAGGTTTGATGCGGCGCCGAAACATGCGTGGTCAGTTCTGGATCAAATCAGGTAACGCTGTGAAATCTTGAAGCATATGGGTAAGTGCTGACCGCGTGATTGGCAAGGCTTTTGCGCCAAATTAACCTAAAAGGTGAAGACGTTTACAGTCTGGCATTATCCGCGGGCACGTTCGACGGCATTCACCACCGGTGTCGCGCGCAGGGCGGCGATAATATTGGTCAGGTGTTTGACATCGACAACATCGATATCGATCAGCATTTCAAAGAAATCTGTCGTGCGATTGGTAAAGCGCAGATTGGTAATGTTGCCATGGTTCTTGGCAATCACGCTGGTAATTGAACTCAGCGCGCCCTGCTCGTGGCCAACCGTCAATCCAAGACGACCGATGAAGTGTTCCGGCTCGCCTTCGTTATCCCAACCAACATCAAGCCAACGTTCCGGCTGCTCGGTAAAGGTTTCCAGCGTGTCACAGTCAATCGTATGGATCGTCACGCCCTTGCCGGTTGTGACAATCCCGACAATCCGGTCCCCCGGCAATGGATGGCAACATCCGGCATAATGCACAGCCATCCCCGGAATAAGGCCCTTGATCGGTATGGCGTGATCATGTTTGCGCGCCCGAACCTTGTCCAGCGGCACAACCTTGCGCGCCGTTTCCTTGTCCTTGGACCCCGGGAAGACGGCATGAACCACTTCTCGCCCGGTGTGATGCCCGGCGCCGACAAGGGTCAGAAGCGCCTCGACCGAAGGCTGCTTGAAGATTTTAAGAACCCCTTCAAGCGCCTTGTCGGAATAGTCATAGCCTTCCTGACGGAACGCCTTTTGCAAGATCGCCTTGCCAAGATCCTTGTACTGGTCTTCCTGCTGCTGGCGGATAAAGCGGCGAATTCGTGCGCGTGCCTTACCGGTAACAACGAACCGCTCCCAGGTCGGATTCGGCGTCTGCGCCTTCGATGTTACGATTTCAACCTGATCACCGTTGTTCAAAACAGTACGCAACGGCACCATCGCGCCATTGACCTTCGCCCCGACACAGGTATCCCCGATGTGGGTATGGATCATATAGGCGAAATCAACCGGTGTGGCGCGGGCCGGAAGCGCAATGACATCGCCCTTCGGGCTAAAGCAGAACACCTGATCCTGGAACATCGCAAGCTTGGTATGTTCAAGGAACTCTTCGGGCTCGGACGCATGTTCCAGAATATCAAGAAGATCACGCAGCCAGCGGTATTGAACGCCTTCCTTCTGCGGACCGGTGGGCTCTTCCTGCTTATAGGCCCAGTGCGCCGCAACACCGTTTTCGTTGACCTCGTGCATTTGCCGGGTTCGGATCTGGACCTCGATCCGGTGGTTTTCCGGGCCGAGCACCGTGGTATGAATGGAACGGTATCCGTTCGGTTTTGGCGTCGAGATATAATCCTTGAACCGGCCCGGCACGACTTTGTAATTGGCATGCAGATAGCCAAGAACTTCATAGCATTCCGGCATTTCGCTAACGAGAACACGGAACGCCATAATGTCAGAAAGCTCACCAAAGGTGATGTTCTTGCGCTGCATCTTCTGCCAGATCGAGTATGGGCGTTTTTCACGTCCATAGATGTCGACCTTGAGCCCCTGGTGCGATACCACATCCTGCAGCTCGGAAACAATCCGGCTGACGACGTTGTCATCCTTCTCACGCAGGAATTCGAGGCGCGCAAGGATCGAATCCCTTGCCTCAGGATTGATATGCTGGAAGGCAAGGTCTTCAAGCTCTTCCTTGATGTCGTGCATACCGATGCGTTCGGCAAGCGGCGCATAAATCTCAAGTGTTTCGGCCGCGATCCTGACCCGTTTTTCGGGTTTGGAAATATAGTGCAGGGTCCGCATATTGTGCAGACGGTCCGCAAGCTTCACCAACAGAACGCGAATGTCTTCTGACATCGCCAAAAGCAGTTTTCGGAAGTTTTCTGCCTGCTTGGAATCTGCGGACTTCAGTTCAATCTGCGTCAGCTTGGTCACACCATCGACCAGCTTCATGATGTTGGGCCCGAAAAGCTTGGTGATCTCTTCGGGGGTCGCATCGGTATCTTCGATGGTATCGTGCAGAAGTGCGGTGATGATCGTGTCGCAATCGAGCTTGTAATTCGTCAGAATGCCTGCGACTTCGATCGGATGCGAAAAATACGGATCACCCGATGCGCGCTTTTGCGAACCGTGTTTCTGGGTTGCATAGACATATGCCCGGTTCAGCGTGGTTTCACACGCATCGGGGTCGTATGTCTTAACCCGTTCAACAAGTTCGTATTGGCGCATCATTCAGGGGCATCTCCGCGATACTCGGCATGGGGACAAAAACCATCCCCTTCTCATAAGATAGTACGATCTGGACAAAAAAAAGCCACGGAAGATAAACACCGTGGCTCTTCTTTTGGAAAGGTTCAGATCAAAACCAGTCTGACCTTATTCTTCTTCCGACGGAGCAACGACGCCAGCAGATGCGTCTTCAACCGCGTCAGCAACCAGTTTCGGACCGAAATCGTCTTCGGCTTCTTCCGGCTCGTCGGTTTCAACATGCCGCTGCAGACCCTGCACCATGCCATTGCGCAGTTCGTCGAAATCAACCTTTACTTCGGCGATTTCGCGCAGCGCAACAACCGGGTTCTTGTCGTTGTCACGATCAATGGTCAGTTCTGCACCGGCCGAAATGTTGCGTGCACGCTGAGCAGCAAGCATTACAAGCTCAAAGCGGTTCGGAATCTTGTCAACGCAATCTTCGACGGTAACGCGCGCCATAAATGTCTCCAGAAATACTTTTGGGGTGTCCAGACCGAGCTTTATAGCGCCGGATTACTTGTGTTGCAACAGCGAAACCACTCTTTCGGGCAGGTTTTCTTGCGCGTGATTATCAGCTTTCGGCCTGTTTGCGAATTTGCTGATCGTCAGGCAGGTCGGAAATCAGATTCTTGATGCTGCGTCCAAGAACCGGATGTACCCAGTCGTCAACAACATCATGCAATGGCAAAAGAACGAATGCCCGCTCGGCCATGCGCGGATGAGGCACCTGTATGCCGCCCTCCTCACGCAACAATTCACGACCATAGGCAATCAGATCAAGATCTATGACACGGGCTGCATTGCGTTCCCGCCGCACGCGTCCGAATTCGGATTCAACTTCGTGCAAACGTTCAAGCAGATCGTGTGCAGACAGTTCCGTCGAAATGCGTGCAACGCCATTCACGTACCAGGGCTGGTCAGAAATCGGAACCGGTGCGGTTTCATAAAACGATGACACAAGATCAATCGAAATATCGCCATTTTCGGCCAAACGACGCAGGGCGGCTTTCAATGTTTGTGCAGGCGCACCATATTCCTCGGTAGGCAAATTTGCACCGAAAGCGATCAGGATCGCGTCATCCGCGTTCGTGCCGGTGTTTGTCGGTGATAATTTGCGCACAAAGAAGACTTTCAGTTCAGTGTCTGGACGGAACAATTGGATCGGAAAGACGGCATATCTAAGGGAGCCATCATACTCTGTCCACGATATTTTCGCCTTTCTTTGTATCCTGTGCCACGGTAGATATTAAGTGTTCCGTTTTTTTGGGAACTGCATAATTAAATTTGATGTTTGAGGAATTTTACGATGATTTTTTACCCGCAGGAACGCATCGGGTTGTTTATTGACGGCTCCAACTTGTACGCCGCAGCCCGGGCTCTTGGCTTTGATATTGATTACAAACGCCTTTTAGAGCTTTTTTCCCAAAAAGGTCAGCTTATCCGCGCCTTCTACTATACCGCCCTGATCGAGGATCAGGAATATTCCCCGATCCGCCCGCTCGTCGACTGGCTTGATTATAACGGCTACACCATGGTCACCAAACCGACCAAGGAATTCACCGATGCAACCGGTCGCCGCAAGATCAAGGGCAACATGGATATCGAGTTGGCAATTGACGTCATGGAAATGGCGCAACACCTTGATCATGTTGTGATTTTCTCTGGGGACGGTGACTTCCGTCGCCTGGTCGATGCGATCCAGCGTAAAGGCGTTCGCGTCACGGTGGTATCGACCGTAAAATCCAATCCTCCGATGGTCGCCGACGAACTGCGCCGCCAGGCCGATAACTTTATCGAATTGACCGAACTCGAAGGCACCATCGCCCGCAAGGTTCAGCAACGCCGCGACGATGACCACCCTGATATAGATGATCATCCGGAACATCCTGATCTGGATGAATTCACTTACGAATGATCGTGACTGCGTGTCACCCGTCACCCTGCCCTGATCACCACCGGTCACAGCCCGCACTGTGACCGGCAAAAAGTCAGACATGCCATGACCGCCTATCAGCAACCCGATATCGATTGTCAGCTTTGCCCGCGCCTTGTTGAATTTCGCCGTAAAAATCAGGAAAAATTCCCCGATTTTCACAACGGCCCCGTTCGACCATTCGGCCCTCTTGATGCACGCCTTTTGATTGTTGGTCTTGCGCCCGGACTTAAAGGGGCAAATGCCACCGGACGTCCCTTTACCGGGGATTACGCGGGCGATCTTCTTTATGACACGCTCAAGAAGTTCGGTTTTGCCAAGGGCACCTATGACAAACGCCCTGATGATGGGCTGGAACTGCTTGATTGCCGCATCACCAATGCCGTGAAGTGTGTCCCCCCGGAAAACAAACCCACCGGGCCAGAAGCCAATACCTGCCGTCCGTTCCTGATCAGCGAATTTGATGCGATGAAAAACCTGTCTGCCATCCTGTGCCTTGGACAGGTGGCCCATCAGGCGATGTTGCGGACCTTCGGACTTAAGCTGTCATCGCTGAAATTCGGCCATGGCGCTTCGCATAAAATGGAAAATGGCATCACATTGTTTGATAGCTATCACTGTTCGCGCTACAACACCCAGACCTATCGCCTGACGCCAGAGATGTTTGAAAACGTCTTTGCCGGAATTCGTGCACATCTGGACGGTTAATTTGCCCGATACATCACCCATGCCCGACCTTCTCGACCGACCTGTACAACGTCAGCCGATTGACGTTCTGCAAGAAGTGTTCGGCTATGACAGCTTTCGCGGCCAACAGGCTGAAATCATTGACCATGTCATTGCAGGAAACGATGCACTTGTCCTGATGCCGACCGGCGGCGGCAAGTCGCTTTGCTATCAGGTTCCGGCACTCTGTCGTCCGGGTACGGCTGTTGTCGTATCACCGCTGATTGCACTGATGAAAGATCAGGTTGATGCGCTCAACCAGCTTGGCGTCAAGGCCGCCTTTATCAATTCAACACTCGCCCCCGACGCTGCGCGCGAAATTGAAACGCGTGCCGTTGATGGCGACATCGACCTTCTTTATGTCGCCCCTGAACGTTTCGCTTCTGACCGGTTTTTGAATTTGCTGGACCGGATCAGCATTTCACTGTTTGCGATTGATGAAGCGCACTGTGTATCGCAGTGGGGCCATGATTTTCGCCCGGAATATCGCCGTCTTGACCTGCTGCCAACGCGCTTTGCCCATGCGCCGCGCATTGCACTGACGGCAACGGCCGACACCCCGACGCGCAAGGATATCGCAGAAAACCTGCAACTTACCGATGCCCAATGCTTCATCACCGGTTTTGATCGGCCGAATATCACCTATCGCATTGAAACCAAGGGCAATGCCAAGCAGCGCCTGTTGTCGTTCCTTAATCGCGAACACCCGAAGGATGCAGGCATCGTCTATTGCCTGTCACGGCGAAAGACCGAAGACGTCGCGCAGTGGCTGTCTGATAACGGTCGTCCGGCCTTGCCATATCACGCCGGACTGACACAGGAAACGCGGCAACTTCATCAGGATCGTTTCCTGCGTGAAGACGGGCTGATCATTTGTGCGACCGTGGCGTTTGGCATGGGCATCGACAAACCGAATGTCCGTTTTGTCGCCCACCTCAACTTGCCCAAAAGCATGGAAGCCTACTATCAGGAAACCGGCCGCGCCGGACGCGATGGATTGCCGGCCAACGCATGGATGAATTACGACCTGTCTGACATTGTTTCGATCCGAAGCATGGTCGCCGGTTCCGAGGCACCCGAAGCCCAAAAACGCATTGAATCGCGCAAGCTTGACGCACTTGTTGGACTGGCAGAAACCACCAAATGCCGTCGCCAGGTGATCCTGTCCTATTTCGGCGAAGACCGGCACGACCCATGTGGCAATTGCGATACCTGCTTGGAACCGGTTGAAACATGGGATGCAACACAGGCATCGCGCAAGGCACTTTCAGCGGTTTATCGCACAGGCCAACGTTTTGGCCCGGCGCATGTCATCGAAGTCCTGATGGGCCGAAAAACTGAAAAAATCCGCCAGAATGGCCATGACCAGCTGTCAGTCTATGCAATCGGCAAAGACATCGCCCTGCCACAATGGCGATCGGTCTTTCGGCAGCTTCTGGCAATGGGCTACCTGCAAGTCGATGTCGAAGGCCATGGCGGCGTTTACCTGACCGAGGAATCCCGACCGGTTCTGCGTGGGGAAAAAGTCGTCGAAATGCGCAAGGACCCCGGTGAAAACAAGCGCGCCATGACCAAACGCCTGCGTGATTTCGATACAGAGTTCGAAAACGAGGAAGACCGCGACCTTTGGGAACGTCTGCGCACCTTGCGTCGTGAACTGGCCACCAGCCAGAACGTCCCGCCCTATGTCATTTTCAGTGACCGGACACTTTGGGAAATGGTGCGCTTCAAACCCCGCACCCTCGAAGACATGGCATCCATCAACGGTGTCGGCGTCAAGAAGCTTGATCAGTATGGATTGCCGTTTCTTGATGTCATGGACGGACGGCGGTAACCCGCCGCCCTGTCAAGTCGCAGGCAGAAACTGTCAATTTACAGGCTTGCGCGAATGGCGCTGACAATTTCCTCGTCTTCCGGTTTGGTGCGGCTGTCAAAGCTTTTCACAAGCTTGCCGTCGCGACCAATCAGATACTTATGGAAATTCCATTGCGGGGCGTTTTCCGCGCCCAGTTCTTGCTCCGCCCACTTGTAGAACGGGTGGGCATCAGGCCCATTGACCGTGGTTTTCGATGTCAGCGGGAAATCGACATCAAAATTGACCTCACAGAAATCAAGGATATCGGCGTCCTCACTGTATTCCTGCCCGCCAAAGTCGGCCGACGGCACACCAAGAACAACAAGCCCTTCGTCGCGGTAATCTTCCCACAGTTTTTGCAGGCCGGTATATTGGGGCGTAAACCCGCACATCGAGGCGGTATTTACCAGCAGAACGACCTTGTCGTTATACTCTGAAAGATGGATTTCACCGGCATCAATCGCCGGGAAAGAAAAATCATAAGCCGATGGCGCATCATCCGATGCCATTGTCTCCCTCCAGGACAAGCTTGCAACAACAGTGGTAAAGACAAAGAATACAACGAACTGAAGGCTTTTTCCATTCCGTCGATCAGTCCGTATCATATCGCTCCTCCGTCCACGGGTCGGCATTGTTGTGATATCCCCGTTCTTCCCAGAAACCGGCCTTGTCATCGCGCGCAAAAGTGATTTTTCGCACCCATTTTGCACTCTTCCAGAAATAAAGCTTCGGAATCACAACGCGCAGCGGCCCGCCATGCTCTTCGCTAAGAGGTTCACCCTCCCAATGATGTGCCAATAGCACGTCGTCATCAAGGAACTGCTCGATCCGAACATTGGTCGTATAGCCGTCATGGGCGGTAAACAGGACGTGACGCGCAGCCGGCAATGGCTCAACAAGCTCGACCAAAGTTTTTGCCAAAACACCCTGCCAGTGATTGTCGTAGCGCGACCAACTGGTCACACAGTGAATATCGTTCATGGCCGTAACATGCGGAAGATCAAGCAGATCGGAAAAGCTCAATGTCACGGGCTTTTTGACCTGCCCATTGATTTCAAGCTGATAGTCGTCCGCCGACACATGCGGCGTGATCCCCAGGTCAAGCACAGGCCAATCCGTCACCAGTCGCTGCCCCGGCGGCAAGCGGTTTGCACGTTCAGTGTCCGGTGCGCCCGTCATCAAACGCGCGTCCTCGGCCCACTTGCGCTTGGCCGCAATCAACTTGTCCTTGATCTTGCCTGAAAAGCTCTCAGTCACGGGATGTTCCTTCGTTGCTGATAAGGGCATACGAAAAATGGCGCCAACATGTTCACCATGTCAGCGCCATTTAGGGTCTGGCAAGTCACAAGCATGCGACCGACAAATAATAATCAGCCGAAGTCACGCATGATCCGTGCCTTGTCACGCTGCCAATCGCGTTCCTTGACGGTTTCACGCTTGTCAGCCTTTTTCTTGCCCTCGGCGATGGCGAGTTCAAGTTTGGCAATACCGCGCTCGTTGAAATACAGTTTGACCGGAACAAGGGTGAAACCCTTCTTGTTCAGGGCATCGTGCATCTTGGTGATTTCGCGTTTGTGCAACAGCAATTTACGTGGTCGGCGCTCTTCGTGGCCGAACGGCATTTTGCTTTGATATTCCGGGATATAGGCGTTGATCAGCCATACTTCCCCATTCTTCGCTTCGGCATAGGATTCCTGAATATTCCCCTTGCCGTCACGAAGCGATTTAACCTCTGTACCGCGCAAGGCGATGCCAGCTTCGAATGTTTCCGTCAGGAAATAATCAAAGCGGGCCCGCCGGTTTTGCGCGACAATCTTGTTGTTAGTTGTTTCTTTTTTGGGTGCCATAAGACGCTTGTTATCGCTTAATGGCCGAGAATACCGGCATTTTTCAACGCGGCTTCGACCTTGCGTTTAGATTCTTCGGCAATCTCGACCATCGGCAGACGCATATGGCTGCCGCACAGGCCAAGAAGCTCGGCGGCGTATTTCACCGGTCCGGGGCTGGATTCACAGAACATCGCCTTGTGAACCGGCATCAGTCGATAGTTCAACTCCTGAACCTTGGAAATGTTCCCGGCAGCCCAAGCCGCATGCAGATCAGCACAAAGCTTCGGTGCGATATTCGACGTTACCGAAATACAGCCATGTCCACCCTGTGCCAGGAACGGAACAATTGTGCCGTCCTCGCCCGACAGCTGACAGAAATCGGCACCGGCCGCCAGACGGGTCAAGGCCGGGCGCTCCAGATCACTGGTCGCATCCTTGACACCAACAATGCGCGGCAATTTCGCAAGCTCTGCCATGGTATCGACATTCATATCCACGATCGACCGTCCCGGAATGTTGTAAATCACAATCGGGATATCGGTCGCGTCATGAACCGCCTTGAAATGCGCATACAGGCCCTTTTGGGTCGGCTTGTTATAATATGGTGTCACGACAAGTGCAGCATCGGCGCCAGCATTCTGCGCATGACGGGTCAGCGAGACGGCCTCAGCGGTCGAGTTTGAACCCGTACCGGCAATCACCGGCCCACGGCCCTTGGCAACTTCAAGTGCCAGTTCAACAACGCGATGGTGTTCGGCATGGCTAAGGGTCGGAGATTCACCCGTGGTTCCGACTGGCACAACACCAGTCGTGCCCTGTTTAAGTTGCCAATCCACAAAAGACTGGAACGCCTTTTCATCAATCGCACCATCTTGCGTGAATGGTGTGATCAAAGCTGTGATTGAACCCTTAAACATAGAGATCTCCAAATTCGGGATGTATTGAAAGCGGTCGCGAAAATAGCCGCTGTTGGGGTTTCCCGCAAGCACTGTATACGATTATCCAGACGATCCTTGATCGGGTCGGAAATTTCCCGTCAGGACTGTTTGGCTTTTATCAAATTCGCTGCCATAATGCCGGGCTCGGGAGAGCATTCGTTGCCGCAAGGCACAAGGGGAACATCACATGGCGCAAGCGTCTTTCCGCAAGATCTCGATCTGCGCATTGGCACTGGGCTTATCGATACTGATACCAGGTAGTTATCAGGTGCAGGCCGCAACGAATGAAGACAGCGTTCTTCAGACGCAGCCGCCCTCGCCGCTTTATTCGGCCGTCAGTCGGGCGCGCCTGAACGCCTTTCTTGATGCTGTTGAAGACGGCAAGACAGATACCTTCAAGCAACTTCTGACCAATTTTGATGATCCTCTGCTGCAAAAGGCAGCCGAATGGATGCTTTTGACCGCCCCAAACTCCGGTCACAGCTTCGAGGAAATCACCGCCTTTATTGACGCCCATCCGAAATGGCCAAGTCAGGCTTTGCTTCGCCAACGCGCCGAAGAAGCCATGACCGATGCCGTGCCCGACGACGAAATTCTGGCATGGTTCAAACGCTCTGCCCCTGTCACAGCCGACGGCGCAACCCGCCAGATCAAGGCATTGCTGGGTGCCGGGCAGGAATCGGCTGCCATCGTTCTGGTGCGTCACAGCTGGATTAACGAGAATTTCGGCAGCGGTCAGGAACGCCGCTTCCTTGATCGCTACGGCGAATATATTGATCAGGAAACCCATCAGCAGCGGCTCGACCGCCTGTTGTGGGAAGGTCGCCTGACGACAGCCGCGCGCATGATGAAGCATGTCAACGAGGATTACCGTCGCTTGGCCGAGGCCCGCGCATCCCTGCGTGCCATGCGTGGTGGTGTTGATGGTGCAATCAATCGCGTGCCGGAAAAGTATCGCGATGATCCGGGCCTGATTTACGAACGCGTCCGCTGGCGCCGCAAAAAGGACCGTGATCAGGATGCGCGTGACCTGCTGCTGTCACAGGCCAATGATCTCGCCTATATTTCTATCCGTCCGCAATACTGGTGGCTGGAAAAAGCCATTCTTGCAAGGCGTGCCCTGCAAAAGGGCCATATCACCGATGCCTATCGCCTTGTCGCCAACCATGGTCAGGTGGATGCCGGCGATATTGCCGAGGCAGAATGGTATGCAGGCTGGATCGCGCTTGAATTTCTCGGTGATGCCGACATTGCGTTGACCCACTTCCAGAACCTTTATGACGTTGTGCAATACCCGATCAGCCTTGCACGCGGCTCCTATTGGGCGGGCCGTGCCAACGAGGCCCTTGGTGATGAAAAACGCGCCAGGGAATGGTACACAATTGCCGCCGATCACGCCCACACATTCTATGGCCAGCTCGCCATCGACAAGCTTGGCAGCAAACCGTCATATTCCGTTGAACAACCGGTTCCAACGCCGGAACAGCGCGCCGCGTTCGAAGCTCAGGAACTCACACAGGTTGTGCGCAAGCTGGGCGCGATGGGCCTTGGCAACATCATTCGGCCCTTCATCATGGCGCTGGTTTACGAACATGATGAACCGGAATACCTTGCCATGGCGACAGATCTCGCACGCGAATATGGCCGCACCGACCTTGGCATTATTGCCGCAAAGCGCAGCATTCGCACCGGGAGTGGCTATCTTGATGCCGCCTACCCGATCCATGAACAGGTTCCGCTGGGCCGTGCCCCGGATCCGGCATTGGTTCACGCGATCATGCGCCAGGAAAGCCTGTTTAATCCAAATGCGATTTCGTCGGCCGGTGCACGCGGCTTGATGCAGCTGATGCCTGCCACGGCAAAGCGCATGGCGCAGTCGCTGAAACTCGATTACAACACCGATCGTTTAACCGAAGATCCGTCTTTCAATATTGCGGTTGGGCGCGCCTATGTACGCCGACTGCTTGATCGCTGGGATGGTCAGGAAGTCCTGACAATCGCCAGCTACAATGCCGGGCCGACCCGCGTACGCCAGTGGATCAACGAATATGGTGATCCGCGCGACCCGGACGTCGATCTGGTCGACTGGATCGAAATGATCCCCTATAGCGAGACCCGAAACTACGTTCAGCGCGTAATGGAGGGAACTTATGTCTATCGCCGGCGTTTTGCCCGCGACGAGATCGCAATGGGCCAAAGTGACACTGAAGGCGCAGAATAGGGATATAACGTTACAAACGCCGTGTTCCATGATTTGCGCTTGCGGGTATGCACCCCATATTTGATCAATACTGCTTGTCAGAAGAGGTCAGCAATATGTCCGATAACGCACTGTCTTCCTGCCGTGCTTTTGTCTTCGATGCCTATGGCACCCTGTTTGATGTCGGGTCAGCCGTCGCCAAGTTGCGCGACAGCGTTGGCGATGAGGCAGATCGCCTTTCAGCGCTTTGGCGACAGAAACAACTTGAATATACATGGCTGCGCAGCCTGATGGGCGAATTTGCCGATTTTTGGACCGTTACGGGCGATGCCCTTGATTACGCGCTTGACCAGATTGGCAAAAAAGATCCGGTACTGCGTGCCAAGCTGATGGACACCTATCTGTCTCTTGATACCTTCCCGGAAGTCGTCGAGACGCTCAAGACGCTGAAGGAACAGGGGCACAAGCTGGCCATTCTGTCAAACGGGGCGAAGCATATGCTGATTTCGTCCGCCAAAGCATCGGGCATTCTGTCGCTGTTTGATCAGATCATCTGTGTCGATGATCTCAAGACGTACAAACCCCATCCTGATGTTTATCAGCTTGCCGTTGACAAGCTTGAAGTTGAACCGGCCGAAATTTCGTTCCAGTCATCCAATGGCTGGGATATCGCCGGTGCCGGACATTTCGGCTTCCGCACCGCATGGATCAACCGCGCACATAGCCCGGCTGAACGACTGTCACACACGGCAGACGTGGTTCTGAACGGCCTTGATGAATTGCTGCCGCTGGTCGGTGAACCGCAAAAGGCCTGAACGGCCCATAGCCAACAAAGAAAAAGGCAGGTTCCGCGTCTGGAACCTGCCTTTTTTTGTTTCTGTACCGGGTTCTGGAAATGACCGGACCCGCCATCCAAAACCGGATCAAATCACTTAAGCGATTATTTGTTTTCTTTCTTCACGTTGGCCGCAACCACCTGGCCTGCCTGAATAACTGTCAGGCCGCCTTCTTCCGCACTTTCGATACGGCGGCAATGGCCTTCGATATGGGCGCCCGGTTCGATTGAAAGGCTTTCATGAAGAATATCGCCGATCATGCGTGCGGTATCTGAAAGTGAAACATCTTTCGCACGGACCTGACCGACAACCGAACCGCAAATGCGGATTTTATCGGCAACGATTTCGCCGCGCACTTCGCCATTCTGGCCAATGGTAAGTGTCCGGGTGCGAATATCGCCATTGACCGAACCATCCACCTGCACGTCGGATTCCGAAATCAGATCCCCGGTAACACGGAGATCAGCATTGATGACCGAAAGGCCACCCTTTTTCTCAGCAGTCGAGTTGCTGCCGTTCTTACTCGTTGTTTGTGTCGTCTTGCTCGCTTTTGAAAACATAACGTCCCGCCTCAATAAATTTTACAGGATTGACCGGCTTATTATTGACCAGAACTTCATAATGCACGTGACTACCGGTACTGCGGCCCGTGCTTCCCATAAGGGCAATGTGATCCTGGTACTGCACTTCGTCGCCCTTCTTTACGAGGACCTTGTATAAGTGGCCATAGCGGGTACGAACACCGTTCCCATGATCAATTTCGACCATCTTCCCGTATTTGCCACTCCATCCGGCATGCACCACTTTTCCCGGTGCCGTTGCCAAAATTGGTGTCTTGATCGGTCCGGCAAGATCAACACCGGAATGAAAAGCCCAACGACCATTGATCGGGTCTTTTCGTTTACCGAACGAACTCGATAAATAGTATTTCGTCGCCGGTTCGCCGATTGGCGTCCTTTTTATTCTGTCATGCAGATTGGCAAGGTGATCCATACGATCATTCAGTGCCACTGCAGTATTCACAAATTCCTCGTCCTGCGGATGTTCGGGCTCGAATGCCACGAACGGACCACCAACACCAGGCTGGTCTGGCTTCATCGGCGGCAGGATGAAGGTTTCCGGCTGCAATCCGGTCATCTCAAGAACATTCTCAAGCTCAAGAATGGTGGTATCCGCTGTCTGGGCGACACGCTGCATCGCCTGTTGCTGGATCGAATGCAAATCGGCAATACGCTGGCGTGCCTGGCTCAGTTCACCTTGAAGCTTCTTGGACCGCTGCAATGCCTGATCACGTTCGCGCATGACCCGTGACATCACGGTTTCAACCGTTTCCAATTCATCGCGCAGCGCAAGGTTACGGTTGGTAATGCCGTCAATCTGACCCTGCAGGGCATTCATCTGATTGTCCATCGACGTGCGAAGCGCGGAAATCCGGACTTTTTCCTTCTCGCTCGTCGCAAGCTTGGACGTATAATCCTGTACCCGCGCCTGAAGCTGCAGGTTCTTTTCAGCCATCGACAACAGGTTGCGATGGGTGTCTTCCATTTGGGCGGTAATCTCGCCAAAACGTCGTTGGCTATCGGTAACACGCGCAATCAGGCGGTTATAGGACAGCTCGCTTCTGAACAGCTGTTCTTCACGCATCGCAAGACGCTGGTCAAGATACCAGCTATAACCTGTGACGCCCACGGTCCAGGTAATAACTGCCGCCCCGAAAGAGGCCAATGCGACCTGCGCATATTTTCCAAGCCGAAGCTGGTAAACAGAATCATTTGACCGGATAAGCAACTGCCGATCCGGAAACCATTTATCCACCACCCGACGAATGCGTTCAAACGCCGACATATTCAGTGTCTAACCCCTAGTTGCCCGTATGCACGCCCGGTTTACCCGATTATGCAGAGTTTATGACCCCGCCTGCGACTTTGTCGCCTTTTCTTTACGCTACCTGTAACTCAGCGTTCAAGCAAGCCTGTTAACACATCCTTAATCGCAAAATTTTCACCTCCATCCCTTATGCTGTGTTACCAATCACCATCTTTCACATCCTATGCGTTTGCTGCAAATGGCGTTTTACAGATTTCTGATCACCTTTGCCGCCACCTGGTTTTACAGCGGCAAAAGTCCCAAGGCCCCCGGCACAGCCGGATCATTTGCCGCCCTGCCCTTTGGCTGGTTAATTTGGGCGTATGGTGGCAATAGCGCACTCATCTTTGCCAGTATCGCCATCTTTGCCATCGGTGTCTGGGCAGCACATATGTATAGCCACATGCTCGGCATACATGACGCAGGTGAAATCGTCATTGACGAGGTTGTCGGCCAATGGATGTGCCTGCTTGTCGTTCCACTTGCCGGTGAATGGATGGACCTTGTCTGGCTGTTTGCCGCCTTCGTTGCCTTCCGCTTTTTTGACGTGCTCAAACCCTGGCCGATACGCTGGGTTGATCGACGCGTGGACGGTGGCTTTGGTATTATGTTCGATGATGTACTGGCTGGCCTTTTTGCGATGATTGCATTGGCCATCCTTGTTCACCTGATTGGTGGATGACCGACATGACGCATGACACCGATCTTCTTGATGCAGCAAGCAGCCTGATTGCACGATGCAAGGCCAAGGGCGAGATGATCGCAACCGCTGAATCCTGCACGGGCGGCCTGATCACGGGCACACTGACCGGCGTGGATGGCAGTTCGTCTGTGGTCGATTGCGGGTTTGTGACCTATTCAAACGAGGCCAAGCATCACCTGATCGGCGTTGGCAACGACCTGCTGGCCGAATATGGCGCTGTCTCGGAACCTGTTGCGCGTGCGATGTGTGAAGGTGCGCTTGATCGTGCACCCAATGCGACTATCGCCGTTTCGGTCACCGGCATTGCCGGTCCGGGCGGCGGAACGGACACCAAACCGGTCGGACTGGTTCATTTTGGCTGTGCGGCCAAGGGGCGCGATACCATCACGACCCACACGGTCTTTCCCGGTGATCGTCACACCGTGCGCAAGGCAACGGTCCTCAAGGCCTTTGCCCTGATTGAAGAAATGCTCGATCGCTAGGAATCAGGCCTGATTTTCAGATGTCGGCAATTTCGGCTCGCCATACACTTCGCGGGCACGGGTTTCAAACGCCCCTACCATCATCTTGACGGCTTCGTTAAACACAACGCCGATCATTTTCTGCAAAAGTGCTGACCGAAACTCGAAATCGACAAAGAAATCAAGCGACGTGCCGCCATCCTCGTCCTCCTCAAATACCCAGTGGTTGTTAAGGTACTTGAACGGCCCTTGCAGATACTCGACATCAACCCGGTCCGGGCGTTGCAGGGTTACCTGGGATGTGTATTTCTCGCGAAACATCTTAAAGCCGATCACCAGATCGGCCTTCAGCACGTCGCCATCGCGCTTGCGCACGCGCGACGCGACACACCACGGCAGAAATTCCGAGTAGGAATCGATATCCGCAACGAGATCAAAGAGTTGTTCCGGCGTATAGGGCAGTTTCCTGCGCTCTGCATGCGTCGGCACTCGATATCTCCCCTGATCGTCGCGTAATTGGTTTGATCTGACTTTTACTGCGCGGCGGTAACCGCGTCCGCCTTGGCCTTTGCGGCTTCTGCGGCGGCCAGCTTTCTCTCGCGGGCTTCACGCAGCTGCTCGAAGTCGCG
This sequence comes from Thalassospira sp. MCCC 1A01148, assembly GCF_001613795.1. Taxonomy (GTDB): domain Bacteria; phylum Pseudomonadota; class Alphaproteobacteria; order Rhodospirillales; family Thalassospiraceae; genus Thalassospira. Next base: position 226,038 of record NZ_LPVZ01000012.1, on the reverse strand, counting down.
GTCCGCATGATAGCTCGAACGTGTCAGCGGCGTCGCCGATACCATCAAAAAGCCCTTGCCACGCGCCATCGACGCATAATCATCAAATTCGTCCGGCGTGACGAACTTGTGGACCGGCTCGTGCTTAAGGGTCGGCTGCAGATATTGGCCAATCGTCAGGAAGTCGACATCCGCCACACGCAGATCATCCATCACCTGTGCCAGTTCCTTGCGCTCTTCACCCAGACCAACCATCAGGCCGGATTTGGTAAAGATCGTCGGGTCAATCTGCTTGACGCGATCAAGAATGCGCAGCGACTGGTAATAACGCGCACCCGGACGAATATTGGTATAAAGCCGCGGCACGGTTTCAAGATTGTGGTTGAACACGTCCGGACGCGCCTTGGCAACGATTTCAACCGCACCCGGCTTGTCGCGGAAGTCCGGCGTCAGGATTTCAATCGTCGTTTCCGGCGATTTGTGACGGATCGCCTCGATCACGCGGGCAAAGTGGGCTGCCCCGCCATCGGCCAGATCATCACGGTCCACCGACGTAATCACAACATGCTTGAGCTGCATGTCTGCAACCGCCATCGCCAGGTTTTCCGGCTCGAACGGATCCAGCGCATTTGGCATGCCCGTTTTGACGTTACAGAACGAACATGCACGCGTGCAGGTATCGCCCATGATCATGAAGGATGCGTGTTTCTTCTGCCAGCATTCGCCGATATTCGGGCATGCGGCTTCTTCACACACGGTATGAAGGTTCAGACCACGCGCAAGTTCGCGGGTTTCCTGATAGCCCTTGGAGGTCGGAGCCTTGACCCTGATCCAGGACGGTTTGCGCCCCGATGGGCGGTCTGGCCGTTTCTGCTTTTCCGGGTGACGAACGGGTTTCTGTTCGCTGGGCGCCGTCGACATAGAGTTACCTCCGAAGGATTGGACGGGCGGCAATTTGCCGCCACGCCGCGCATTTGTCAAACCGACATTCGTAAAAAGGTGATCATACCGGGCATGTCCGCCCGGCACGACACAACGTCTTAAGCTTTAGAAGTGGATCGCACGGCCATAGGCGTCAAGGACCGACTCATGCATCATTTCCGACAGCGTCGGATGCGGGAAGACCGTATGCATCAAATCTTCCTCGGTCGTTTCAAGACCCATCGCAACCACAAAGCCCTGGATCAGCTCGGTCACTTCCGCACCCACCATGTGCGCGCCAAGCAACTCACCAGTCTTGGCATCAAACACGGTCTTCACCAGACCTTCGGCTTCGCCAAGGGCAACCGCCTTGCCGTTGCCGATGAACGGGAACTTGCCGACCTTGACTTCATAACCGGCATCTTTGGCCTTGGCTTCGGTCAGACCAACACTTGCCACCTGCGGATGGCAATAGGTGCAACCCGGAATCTTGCGCGGATCAATCGGATGAACGCCTTTGACACCGGCAATCTTTTCAATGCAAACAACACCTTCGTGCTCTGCCTTGTGCGCCAGCATCGGCGGACCTGCAACATCACCAATGGCATAGATGCCCGGCTCTGCGGTTGCCGAATATTCATCCGTGCCGATCACATTGCGATCAACCTTGACCTTGGTGGTTTCAAGACCAAGACCTTCGGTATTACCGATGACACCCACGGCCGAAATCACGCGATCAACGGTCAATTCCTGTTTCTTGCCGTCCTTGGTTTCGACCGTGACGACAACGTTATCGGAATTGCGTTTCAGATTGGTGACCTTGGCTTCGGTCAGGATCTTCATCCCGTCCTTGGTCATCATTTTCTGCGCCAGACCTGCGACTTCCTTGTCTTCAACCGGCATGATCTGCGGCATGATTTCCACCACGGTCACATCCGCACCCATGGTGTGGTAGAAGCTGGCAAACTCGATCCCGATGGCACCGGAACCCACCACAACAAGGCTTTTGGGCATCTTGTCTGGCGTCATCGCCTTTTTGTAATCCCAAACAACCTTGCCATCGGCCTCAAGCCCCGGCAGTGAACGGGCACGTGCACCGGTCGCGATGATATAGTTCTTCGCCGTATAGGTGCCCTTGTCCTTGCCTTCGACCACAATCTTTTTCGGGCCGTCGAACTTGGCTTCACCGTTGATCACGGTGACCTTGTTCTTTTTTAGCAAGTGCCCAACACCACCGGCGAGCTGCTTGGATACGCCACGCGAACGCTGGATCACCGCATCCAGATCAAAGGACGGCTTTTCACATGAAAGGCCGTAATCCTTTGCGTGGTGCATGTTGCGATAAACTTCGGCCGAACGCAGCAGCGCCTTGGTCGGGATGCAGCCCCAGTTCAGACAAATACCGCCAACATGTTCACGTTCAACAACAGCCGTTTTCAGGCCAAGCTGGGCCGCACGGATTGCGGTTACATAACCACCCGGGCCTGCACCAATCACGATTACGTCGAAATTGTTATCCGCCATCGTAGGATCTCCTTCGCCTGCCCATTAAGATTGCAGGTCTGTAAATTCAAATGCTTGCGGGGACTTATTAAAGCCCCCGCGCAACTTTGGACCCTCAGAGCAACATGCTCAGCGGATCTTCAATAAGCTTTTTGAATTCGGCCATGAATTCCGCACCGACTGCACCATCGACGGCACGATGGTCAACAGAAAGCGTGCAGGTCATGACAGTGGCGATTGCCAGTGCACCGTCCTTGACGACCGGGCGCTGTTCACCGGCACCAATCGCAAGGATACAGCCCTGCGGCGGATTGATGATCGCCGAGAAGTCCTTGATGCCGAACATGCCCAGGTTGGATACCGAGAAGGTCCCGCCCTGATAATCTTCCGGCTTCAATTTGCCATCGCGTGCCTTGCCAGCCAGTGCCTTCATCTCCGATGAGATTTCAGCAAGGCCTTTCGAACCGGCATCACGGACCACAGGCGTAATCAGGCCACCTTCGATAGCAACCGCCACCGAGATATCCTGTTTCTTGCACTGCAGGGTCGCCTTGTCGGTCCAGATGGAGTTCGCAGCCGGGACCTTTTTCAGCGCCAGAGAAACCGCACGGATGACGAAGTCATTGACCGAAATCTTGACACCCTCGCCCGCTTTTTCATTCAGCTGCTTGCGAGTTGCCAACAGATTGTCGAGTTCGCAATCGACCGTCAGGTAGAAGTGCGGAACTTGTTGCTTGGACTCGGTCAGGCGGCGCGCGATGGTTTTGCGCATACCGCTGTTCGGAATTTCTTCGTATTCCGGAAGCCCCGTAAGATCCGGGTTCCAGCCCGAAGCGGCCGGTGCGGCGGCTGGCGCGGCATCCGATTTCTTCTCTTCGGAAGCGGCTTCTTTTTCGGCTGGTTTGGACGAAAGAGCAGCTTCGATGTCGCGTTTCACGATACGACCGCGCGGGCCCGAACCGGAAATGCCGGAAAGCTCGACACCTTCATTTGCAGCAATACGACGTGCAAGCGGGCTTGCCTTGATCCGTTCACCACCGGAAACCGGTGCGGCCGGGGCTGGCTTGTCACCGCCTGATGCAGCCGGTTTGTCATCAGCAGCCGGTGCTTTTTCCTCTTTGGCGTCGTCCTGGGCTGGCGCGCTTTCGCCGCCACCAGTGCTTGCAGCAGAGGTATCCGCACCCTCAAGCGCGCTTTCATCTTCGTCTTCTTCCAAAAGCAGGGCGATGACTTCATTCACCGCAACATTTTCGCTGCCTTCAGAAACAAGGATTTTACCGATTTTCCCTTCGTCGACGGCTTCGACTTCCATCGTGGCTTTATCGGTTTCGATTTCGGCGATGACGTCACCCGACTCAACGGTGTCGCCTTCCTTGACGTGCCATTTCGCCAAGGTGCCTTCGGTCATGGTCGGCGACAGGGCCGGCATCAATACTTTTACAGGCATGAACGCATTCTCCCGGTAACGGGGCGGCGCGGTTTGACCCGCGTCCTGCCCCTGTCCGTCTTACTTAGCGATAGCAAACGGCCTTGGCCGCGGCAACGATGTGGCTGTCCTGCGCAAGCGCAAGCTTTTCAAGGTTGGCTGCATACGGCATCGGAACATCTTCGCCGGTGACACGCGCAACCGGTGCATCGAGGTAATCAAATGCATGTTCCATGGCAACCGATGCGATTTCCGCACCAATGCCCGAGAAGTGCCAGCCTTCCTCGACCGTCACCAGACGGTTGGTCTTCATGACCGAACGCACGATGGTGTTCACGTCCAGCGGACGGATGGTGCGCAGGTTGATGACTTCGGCCGAAATGCCCTGCTCCGCCAGTTGTTCGGCAGCTTTCAGCGCCTTGCCAACCATGATCGAGAAAGCAACGATGGTAACATCGGTCCCTTCGCGCTCGATCTTGGCCTGACCAATCGGCAGGACGAAATCTTCGTCGTCAGGAACTTCGAAGCTCTGACCGTACATGATTTCGTTTTCAAGGAAGACAATCGGGTTCGGGTCGCGGATCGCAGCCTTAAGCAGGCCTTTCGCGTCTGCTGCCGACCAAGGTGCGACAACTTTCAGGCCCGGGCAATGTGCATACCAGGATGCATAGCACTGCGAGTGCTGGGCACCAACGCGCGATGCGGCACCGTTCGGACCACGGAACACGATCGGGCAACCAAGCTGGCCACCGGACATGTACAGTGTCTTCGCAGCAGAGTTGATGATCTGGTCAATCGCCTGCATTGCGAAGTTAAAGGTCATGAATTCCAGAACAGGCTTAAGCCCCATAAAGGCCGAACCGGTTGCAAGGCCGGTGAAGCCGTGCTCGGTGATCGGGGTATCGATCACACGCTTGTCACCGAATTCATCAAGCAGTCCCTGGGTAACCTTATAGGCCCCTTCGTACTGTGCAACTTCTTCACCCATGACGAAGACGTTTTCGTCAGTGCGCATTTCTTCGGCCATTGCATCACGCAGGGCTTCACGCACGGTCTGGGTTTTAAAGCTGGTATAGGTCTTTTCGTCCTGGGTGCTGTTCATCACGCTCATTGCGCGCGGCTCAGCTTCTGAACGTTCAATCGCACCACTGGCAGAAACCGGTGCAGCGTTAGACGATGCGGATGCCGGGGCCTTGTCCGATGATTCTTCTTTGGAAGAGTCATCTTCTTTTGCCGGTTCGGCATTTTTCTTGGGTTCAGAGGACGCAGAGACGTTATCAAGTGCTGACGCGTCTTCGTCTTCTTCAAGGATATAGGCGATCACCTGGTTGACCGCGACATTCTCGGTACCGGCATCGATGACAAGTTTACCAATGGTACCCTCGTCAACGGCCTCGACTTCCATCGTGGCTTTGTCGGTCTCGATTTCTGCGATCACGTCACCGGATGCGACAGTGTCGCCTTCCTTGACGTTCCATTTGGCAAGTGTGCCTTCGGTCATGGTCGGCGACAGGGCCGGCATCAAAACTTCAATCGGCATTGTTCCCTCTCTCCCGGGAAATATCGTTCAAAAGCGGTTCGCAGTCTCTGCGATCACGCGTCGATCAGAATGTCGGTAAACAGTTCGGAAACATCCGGCTCCGGGCTGTTTTGCGCGAACTCGGCCGCTTTTGCGACTTCGGCCTTAACTTCCTTGTCGATGTCTTTCAGACCGGCTTCATCAACGATGTTGCCGTCGATCAGGAGTTTTTTGACCATATCGATCGGATCGTGCTCTTTACGCATTTTGTCGAGCTCGTCCTTGGTACGGTACTTCGCCGGGTCGGACATGGAATGACCGCGATAACGATAGGTTTTCAGTTCAAGGATGTATGGCCCCTTGCCAGAACGGCAATGTTCCACAGCACGTTCCCCGGCAGCTTTGACCGCCAGAACATCCATGCCGTCAACCTGCTCACCCGGAATGCCATAGGCCTTGCCGCGTTCATACAGGTCCGGGCTGGACGAGTGACGCTTGGTCGAGGTGCCCATCGCATACTGGTTGTTCTCGATGCAGTAAATCACCGGCAGTTCCCAAAGGGCTGCCATATTGAAGGCTTCATAGACCTGACCCTGGTTGACGGCACCGTCACCAAGATAGGTCATGCAGACCCTGTTCTCACCGCGATATTTGTAATTAAAGGCAATACCGGTTCCAAGCGGAACCTGCGCACCCACGATGCCATGGCCACCATAGAAGTTCTTTTCCTTGGAGAACATGTGCATCGAGCCGCCCTTACCGCGGGAATACCCGCCTTCGCGGCCCGTCAGTTCGGCCATGACACCAGCCGGATCCATGCCTGTTGCAAGCATATGGCCGTGGTCACGATAGCTGGTGATAACACCGTCTTCGTCCGATGCAGCAGCCTGCATGCCGACAACGACGGCTTCCTGCCCGATATAAAGGTGGCAGAAACCACCGATGAGACCCATGCCATACAGCTGACCGGCTTTTTCTTCAAAGCGACGGATCAGAAGCATTTCACGGTAATATTTGAGGAGATCGTCACTGCTCGCCTGATTGTCAGCGCGCGTCGTGCCGCGTTTGCGTTTTGGTGTGGTCGCCATGTTTCCTCCCGGTGGATGGCTATCGCTTAAGCATCATGTATGAGTGCTTAATTCGGTACTGGACCACCGAAATGACTACCTAAAACAGACCACAAGGGCAAGCAATCTAACTTCGATTAAACTGTTGTTTTGCAACGCACAATCACAAATAAACCACATTATGGTTAATTTGTAACTTTACGTGTTTTTGCAGAGATACAGATTTTTCAGCGACTTGGGGCAATGCCTTAAAACCCTTTCATTCCCACACGTCACAAATGCTATGCTTTCGTGAGGATAATTCCGCATAGCAGCGCACAATGGAAAACAACTGCAAGAATGCATTGCTTATCAACGACCTCTACTAGGATGACCGGAAAACTGGCTTAAACCATAAGTCAGTTTAAACAACGACTTACCCGGTTAGGCACATTACTGAACGCAATTCACAACCAAGAATTTCTGCCCAAGGACATTTTATAAGACTGACCAGGACGCGAAGTTGCGCTTGAAACATCAATTGGTCGCACTCGGATTCTTTTGCACGCCAGACGTCAAACAACAGTCATGCGCGACACGGTCAATTGGCGTCTGCCGTCATCACCGCAAGATCACCGTAGCCGTCGTGATGGAAAATGATCAAATCATCCGGATGCGCTGCATTGAGCATTGCGCGTGCGCGCTCGTCAAGCAGGTCCGGATCAAGGTGGGTCGCACGCAACGAAATAACGTGCTGTTCAAGTGCCTTTCGCTGCGCGGTCGTTTCTTCGAGCACATTGGCAATCTCGCGCACCCTGTCTTGCATCGACCAATAGGTCAGCAGGCCACGCTCCCCTTCCACGCTGTGGAAGATGAAATATGCCATGACTGTAAATGCGATAACCGGTGCAACGGCCTGCTTAAGGCGACGAAAAACCGGTGAGTTGGACGACATTTACCCTATGCCCCTTGCACATTTGTGCGTTTTGGCGACAAAACAGACCATTCCGGGTTCACAACGCAAAAACTGCATGCGTTATTTCCCTTGCTTGACAGTGACTTACCATCAAACATAGCGAGAAGCCCGGTAACATTACCCCTCACCTTGCGCATAACCGGGTAAAAATAGAGTTAAACCATCAGCGCAAACTGATGCGATTACGGTCAATCCGCTAATCCTGATATTCGAATTTATTGCCCCGTTCCGGAAACAAAACAGGCCGCCTTCCCTTCGGAAAGCGGCCTGCTGACACATCGAATTGTGTGTTTGCTGTTACTTCAGGATCGAACGACCCGGGAAGTAGGCACCGGCATCAAGAAGCTCTTCGATGCGGATCAGCTGGTTGTATTTTGCCATGCGGTCCGAACGCGACAGCGAACCGGTTTTGATCTGACCACAGTTGGTGGCAACCGCCAGATCGGCAATGGTCGCGTCTTCGGTTTCGCCCGAACGGTGTGACATAACGGCGGTGTAACCGGCACGGTGGGCCATCTCGACCGCTTCAAGGGTTTCCGACAGCGTGCCGATCTGGTTGACCTTGACCAGGATCGAGTTGGCGACACCCTTCTTGATGCCATCGGCCAGACGTTTCGGGTTGGTGACAAACAGGTCATCACCGACCAGCTGGGTTTTCGCGCCAATGGCAGACGTCAGTTCTGCCCAGCCGTCCCAATCGTCTTCGGCCATGCCGTCTTCGATGGAGAAGATCGGGTATTTGCCCACAAGATCGGCCCAGTATTTGACCATCTCGCTCGGATCAAGGGTCTTTCCTTCACCGGCCAGAACATACTTGCCGTCCTTGAAGAACTCGGTCGATGCCGCATCAAGGGCCAGCACAACGTCTTCTTCCGGCCGATAGCCAGCTGCTTCGATCGACTTCATGACATAGCTGATGGCAGCTTCGGTCGATGCGATGTTCGGCGCAAAGCCACCCTCGTCACCAACGTTGGTGTTCAGGCCATCTGCTGACAGGGCCTTTTTCAGGTTATGGAAGATTTCCGCACCCATGCGAATGGCATCCGATCCGGTTTCTGCCGACACCGGCATTACCATGAATTCCTGAACATCAATCGGGTTGTCGGCATGTTCGCCGCCATTGATGATGTTCATCATCGGAACCGGCAGTGTGCGGGCAAAGGCGCCGCCAACATAACGATAAAGCGGAAGACCCGCGTCTTCGGCGGCGGCCTTGGCCGTTGCCAGCGACACGCCCAGAATGGCGTTTGCACCCAGACGGCCTTTGTTTTCGGTGCCATCAAGCTCGATCATGACATTGTCGATGGCAAGCTGGTCTTCGGCATCCATGCCAGCCAGCGCCTCAAAAATCTCACCGTTGACCGATGCGACCGCCTTGGTCACCCCCTTGCCAAGATAGCGGTCTTCCTTGTCGCGCAGTTCGACGGCTTCGTGTGCACCGGTGGATGCGCCCGACGGAACGGCAGCACGACCAAAGGCGCCATTCTCCAGGGTGACATCAACTTCGACCGTCGGGTTACCACGGCTGTCAAGGATTTCGCGGCCGCGAACATCAATAATAGCGGTCATGACAGAAACGTTCTCCTCACTGGTAGGAACCATACCTGTTTCTCAGGCATGCAGGTTGCAGCAAAAAAGAATGCCGGCAATCACTGACTGGCGGCATTTGATATTATGCGTCAAACATGTCCAGACGGACCGGATTGGCTTTTGCCACTTTGTCCAGTTCCATCAGAACCGAAAGAACTTCGGGAAGTTTGTTCAACGGGATCTGGTTCGGGCCATCGGAGATGGCCGTCGCCGGGTTATCGTGGGTTTCGATAAACAGTGCCGCGATGCCAACCGCAACGGCCGCGCGGGCCAGAACAGGCGCGAATTCGCGCTGACCACCTGAAGAGGTGCCCTGTCCGCCCGGTTGCTGAACCGAATGGGTCGCATCGAAGACAACCGGATAGCCCTGCCGGGCCATGGTGGGAAGTCCACGGAAGTCCGTGACGAGCGTGTTATAGCCAAAGCTGGTCCCACGGTCACAGAGCATAATATTGTCATTGCCGGTCGCAGCCAGATTGTTGGCCACATTGGCCATGTCCCAAGGTGCCAGGAACTGGCCCTTTTTGACATTGACCACACGCCCGGTCTTGCCAGCGGCCTGCAACAGATCCGCCTGACGGCACAGGAATGCCGGGATCTGCAGGATATCGGCAACTTCGCCAACGGCCGCACACTGATCGGGCAGATGCACGTCGGTCACAATCGGAAGGCCCGTGGTTTCCTTGACCTCGGCCAGGATATCAAGCCCCTCGGTCAGACCGACACCACGCTTAGACGTCGTGCTGGTCCGGTTGGCCTTATCAAACGAGCTTTTGTAAACAAGCCCGATGCCAAGCCCCTCGGACAGTTCCTTGAGGGCTGCGGCCATTTCCAAAGCGTGCTGGCGACTTTCGATCGCGCACGGGCCAGCCAGAACGGCAAACGGCTTGTCGTTGGCGATTTCGATATTGCCGACTTTGACAGTTTTAATGTTGGTCATTGCAATGACTTTCAGTCGATCACTTCTAGGCTGTTTGTTTTAGCGGTCAAACCGCCACGATCACACCAGACGGCTACGTTCTTTGGCCGCCTTGATATAGGAAACAAACAGCGGATGCGGATCCAGCGGGCGCGAACGCAGTTCCGGGTGGAACTGAACGCCTATGAACCACGGATGATCCGGATATTCTACGATTTCCGGCAAACGACCATCCGGCGACAGGCCCGAGAATTTCAGTCCTTTTTCCTCAAGCTGGCCCATGAAGTTGACGTTCACCTCGTAGCGATGGCGGTGACGTTCAAGAACGGTTTCACTGCCATAGATGTCGCGCGCATGCGTACCGTCAACCAGCTTGCACTCATAATTGCCAAGGCGCATGGTGCCGCCGAGATCATCATCATCCGAGCGACGCTCAACCGAGCCGCCATCCTTCGCCCATTCGGTCATCAGGCCGACAAGCGGTGTCTTGGTCGGGCCGAATTCGGACGACGACGCATCCTTGAGCCCCGCAAGGTTACGGGCCGCCTCAAGAACGGCCATCTGCATGCCAAAGCAAATCCCGAAATACGGAACCTTGTTTTCGCGGGCATAACGGGCTGCGGCAATCTTGCCTTCTGCGCCACGTTCGCCAAAGCCGCCCGGTACCATGATGGCATCAAGCTTGGACAGGATTTCGTTGACGTTGCCTTCTTTTTCAAGCGCGTCAGACGCAATCCATTCCAGATTGACACGCACCTTGTTGGCAATACCGCCATGGGTCAGAGCTTCGGTCAGCGATTTATAGGCATCAGGAAGCTGGATGTATTTACCAACGATACCGATGGTAACCTCGCCTTCCGGGTTACGGATGGTGTTGCAGATATCTTCCCACGGCTGCAGATCCGGTTCCTGCGCCTGCAGGCCAAAGTGATGGAGCACTTCGTTATCCAGGCCATACTGGTGATAGCTGATCGGCACCTGATAGATATTGTCAACGTCATAGGCCGGAATAACCGCTGCTTCACGGACGTTGCAGAAACGTGCGATCTTGCGGCGTTCATTGATCGGAATTTCACGATCACAACGGCACAGAAGAATGTCAGGCTGAATACCGACACTCTGCAATTCCTTGACGGAGTGCTGGGTCGGCTTGGTTTTAAGCTCGCCGGCCGAGGAAATATAAGGCACAAGCGTCAGGTGCATGAACAATGCCCGGCCATCACCAAGGTCGTTGCCCATCTGACGGATGGCTTCAAGGAACGGAAGGCTTTCGATATCCCCTACCGTGCCGCCGATCTCGACCAGGACGAAATCCTCGGTCGCATCGGACATCACGAATTCCTTGATCGCATCGGTGATGTGCGGAATGACCTGCACAGTCCCGCCAAGGTAATCGCCGCGACGTTCCCGCGCGATCACGTTGGAATAGATACGACCAGTGGTAACGTTATCGGAACGGCGCGAAGACACACCGGTAAAGCGTTCATAGTGACCAAGGTCAAGGTCGGTCTCGGCCCCGTCTTCGGTCACATAGCATTCGCCATGCTGGTACGGGCTCATGGTGCCCGGATCGACGTTGATATACGGATCAAGCTTACGCAGACGAACTGTAAAGCCGCGTGCCTGCAGGGACGCACCCAAAGCAGCGGAAGCCAGACCTTTGCCCAGCGAAGAAACAACGCCACCGGTAATAAAGATATAACGAGTCATTTCTTTGCCTCATCTCAAAGCACAAAGCCTCGGTTCAATGCCGTTTAGTGCATCACGAACCGTGGAATACAACAATCAAAAATTGAGGCGGCAAGTTTGCCGCCTCATGTCGTCGGTTTATTTTTTATCGGGTCGGAGCCGCGGGCCCGGTATCCTCGGCGGGCTCAGTGACCGCCGGTGCCGGTGCCTGATCAAGGATCGAGGCCGGCTGGGTATGGGTGTTCGACTGAAGGGCAAGGATGATGCTGGTGATCATGAATGCGCCTGCCAGAATCGCAGTGGTACGGGTCAGCAGGTTCGCAGCGCCGCGTGAACTCATCACGCCGAAGCCGCCGCCTCCGCCGCCACCGCCGCTGTTACCGCCGATACCAAGCCCACCGCCCTCGCTGCGCTGCACGAGAATCACGGCAATAAGGCCGAGCGCAAGAAGAAGGTGGATTACCAGAATGACTGTTTGCATGGTGTCGAAACTCTTGTCCTAATCTACCGATCCAAACGCAATTCGGCCCGGATCGGGCATAAATTTGATGCGTATTTAACGCGTTTTATGGCTGTTGGCTAGAGCATATTAAACAAAATCTGCACCGCAGTCCGTTAGGCACAAGATTCAATAATCTGCCAGAAATCTTCAACCTTGAGGCTCGCCCCGCCAACAAGTGCGCCATCGACATCTTCGACAGCCATCAATTCCGAAGCATTCGACGGCTTGACCGAACCACCATACAGAATTCGGAACTGATCGCCATCCTCAAACCGTGCCATCAGACCTGCGCGGATTGCAGCATGAACTTCGGCGACTTCTTCAACACTTGCCGTGCGGCCTGTACCGATGGCCCAGACCGGCTCATAGGCGACAACCGTATTTTTGGCATTCGCCCCATCGGGAAGCGATACAGCCACCTGCCCGTTCACCACTGGCAACGTCGCGCCAAGATCGCGCTCTTCTTCGGTTTCACCAACGCAAACCACCGCGATCAAACCGGCATCATGGGCCGCAATCGCCTTTTTGCGAATATCGGTAGAGCTTTCACCATGATCGGCACGACGTTCGGAATGCCCGACCAAAACATATTGCGCGCCAATATCGGCAAGCATCGGGGCCGCCAGATCACCGGTATGCGCCCCCGAAATTGCCGCATGGCAATCCTGGCCACCGACCGCGACTGGGCTGTCCTTGGTCACACCGACCGCCTCGGACAAAAGTGTCGCCGGCGGACAAACCAGAACATCACAACCAAGCGATCCTCTCTCAGACGCCTTTGCCGCCAAGCCAGATGCCAGCGCAAGACCATCTGCGCGCAAACAGTTCATTTTCCAGTTTCCGGCAATCAGGGGACGGCGTTGGGTCATGAGAGGTACCTCGTGCTGATCAGGTTCACATATTGTCCTTGTATCAAAATGATCACAAAAGCTTTGCAGCCGTTACGATTTGTTACAGGACCTGTTTCGACGCGGGTTTTAGCATGTCAGTCCACCGGGGCCAAGTACCCGAAGACGCCTGTTGGTATATTTAAGATGTGATCCCTGTCATCTTCGATACAATCGCCTGTTGCCGCTGATAACACTCGCCATTAAGATGCGCGGCAAATTTGCTCGGGCCGATGCGCCCGAACGATCATAATGAAACGACGCCAAAGCCTGATTTTGGCGTCAAACCACGGATTGTTAGGCTTATCATATGCTTGCTGGCATTCGCACATTTTCGAAATCAATCTTCGCCAAGATCATCTTCGGCGTGATTGCACTGAGCTTCGTGATCTGGGGCCTGAACGCATCGATGCTCAATCTGGGCACCTCGCGTGAAGTTGCCGAAATCGGCAGCCAAAGAATCACCCCGGTCGAACTGGACCGCGCCTTCCAGCGCAGCGTCCAGAATATGCGAAACATGTTCGGACCGAACTTTAACCAGCAGCAGGCCATCCAGATGGGCCTCCTGAACAATACGGTGCAGTCGCTCGTATCCCAGAAGATCCTGCGTGAAGATGCCAAGAATATCGGCATCGGCATCAGCGACGATAAAGTCCGCGAACAGATCTTCTCGTCTGACAGCTTCAAGGACCCGGCCACCGGCCAGTTCAGCCGTGACCGCTTCATGCAGGCGCTTTATCAGGCAGGCTACACCGAAAACGAATTCATCAATGGTGTGCGTGGTGACATGATGAGCCAGCAGGTCGTTGACAGCCTGACCAGCCCTGCCACCGTCCCGGACATCATGGCGCGTCAAATCGTTGCCTATCGCAATGAACAGCGCAGCGGGTCTTTCTTTGCGCTAAGCAAGGACGAGTTTGCCAACATCCCGGTCGCCAATGACGCAACCCTTCGGGCCTATCACGAAGATAACGCCGCACAGTTCACAGCACCTGAAAGCCGCGATGTCACGCTGGCAACACTAAGTGCGGCTGACCTGGTCCAGACCATCACCGTGACCGAGGAAGAAATCGCACAGTCCTATGCGCAGCGCGAACCGGAATTCCAGACCCCGGAAAAACGTACGGTCGAGCAAATCCTGTTTGCCCCGAACGAAGAACAGACCGCGCGCGAAGCCTATAACCGCCTGACGGAAGGTGCTGACTTCATGGCGGTTGCCGAAGATGCCGGCATGACTGAAGCCATGGTCAAACTTGGTGAATTCACCGCCAATGACATCTTGCCGGACCTGAGCGAAGCCACCTTTGCCCTTGAAGAAGGCGGCATCTCCGAGCCGGTCGAAACAGCCCTTGGCTGGCACATTATCCGCGTTCCGTCCGTGACGCCGGGCAGCACGCAAAGCCTTGACGAAGTACGTGACATCATTGTTGACGGGCTTAAGCAGTATAAAGCCGAAGACGCGATCTATGATCTTGCCGCCACTTTTGACGAAGAACTCGGTGCTGGCACCCCGATCGAAGACGCCGCACGTGATGTTGGTGCACGCACCTACAAGCTTGACGGTGTTGTTCGCGGCGAAGGGCTTGCTGGTCAAAACGTTGACGGCGCAGAAGAAATCAACGCCAAGATCTTCGAACTCGAGAACGGCGAGGAAAGCTTCCTTGAAGAAACCGCTTCGGGTACGCGCTATGTCGTTCGTGTTGAAAACGTAACCCCGTCGGCCCTGCGTCCGTTTGACGAAGTCCGCGACGAAGTTGTCGCCGCATGGACCGCCGAAGAACGCCAGCGCCTGATGATGGAAAAGGCCGAAGAACTGGCTGACAAAATCAACAATACCGGCGCGGATATCGCAACCCTTGCAGCCGACGACGCAACCGCGGTTCGCGAAACCGGCATGACCCGTCGTACCGGCCGTGGCCTTGCTGATGATGTAAACCCGGCAATTGCCGCGGCCCTCTTCACCCTCGAGGACGGCAATGCCAAAGCCATCCGGACCGGCGAAGACGTCATCTTGGTCAAGCTCGATGACATTCAGGCCGCCGACATCAACACGGCCGATGCCAAACCGGTAAATGACGAGCTCAAGGAAGCCCTGAACGAGGACATCCTTGCGCAATATCTCAACTACCTGAACGAGGAAATCTCGGTCAGTGTGAATAACAGCGTGATCAACGAGCTCTATACGCCGACCGCTGCAAACTGATAGGCAAACAAGGGCGACCGGGAAAATCTGGTCGCCCTTTTTCTATCTCGAAGACGACATAGCCAACCCGGCCAAGCCCAACCATCGGACAGACCATGGAAATCAAACCGGATTTCACCAGTTTCAAGCAAAACTACGATAACGGCATTTCGCAGGTTCTCTGGACCGCGCTGACAGCCGATCTTGATACGCCGGTCTCGGCTTTTCTCAAGATCGCCGAAGGCATGCCAAACACCTATTTGCTTGAATCTGTTGAAGGCGGATCCGTTCGTGGACGGTATTCCTTCCTCGGCCTCAAACCCGATTTGATCTGGCGGTGTTTTGGTGACAAGGCCGAACTCAATCGTCGTGCGATGGCCGATGCAGATGCCTTTGTGGCAGAAGCCGACGCCCCGCTTGATAGCCTCAAGAAACTGATCGCCGAAAGCTACATCGAACTGCCCGACAACCTGCCGCCCATGAGCGCCGGTCTGGTCGGCTATATGGGCTATGACACCGTCCGCCTGATGGAAAAGCTGCCAGACAGCAACAAGGACGAGCTTGACGTTCCCGATGGCATCTTCATCCGCCCGACTGTGACGGCAAGTTTTGATACCATCGAAGACACAGTGACCGTGGTGACGCCAGTGCGCCCGGAAAGCGGCATTTCGGCTGATGCAGCCTATGATCTGGCCTGCGCGCATCTCAATGACGTGGTCCAGCAGTTCCAACGCAACCTGTTTATCGACCGTCGCTCCAAATCCGTGCCCGACACCCTGCCCGAACCAAAGGTCAGCGTGACCGAGGCCGGGTTCCATGACATGGTCGAAAAGGCCAAGGACTATATCCGGGCGGGCGATATCTTTCAGGTGGTCCTGTCGCAACGCTACACGCTGCCCTATCAGCTCCCGCCCTTTGCCTTTTACAGAGCGCTTCGTCGGATCAATCCGTCGCCCTTCATGTTCTATCTGGATATCGGTGGTTTTCAGGTCGTCGGTGCCAGCCCGGAAATCCTGGTGCGCCTGCGCGACGGCGAAGTCACAATTCGCCCGATTGCCGGAACCCGTCGGCGCGGTAAAACGCCCGATGACGACAAGATCATGGCGCAAGACCTGCTGGATGATCCCAAGGAACGCTCGGAACATCTGATGTTGCTGGACCTTGGCCGCAACGATGTTGGGCGCGTCTCCAAACCGGGCACCGTGCGCGTCACCGACCGCGAACAGATCGAATACTATTCGCACGTCATGCATATCGTCTCTAACGTGGTCGGACAGATTGACGAGACCAAATACGACGCCATGGATGCACTCAAGGCAGGCTTCCCGGCCGGAACCGTATCAGGGGCCCCCAAAGTTCGCGCCATGGAAATCATTGATGAACTTGAATCGGTGCGGCGTGGCATCTATGCCGGCTGTATCGGCTATATCTCGGCCGACGGTTCGATGGATACCTGCATTGCGCTCCGCACCGCCGTCATCAAGGACGAGAAAATCCACATTCAGGCCGGTGCCGGTGTCGTCGTCGACAGCAAACCGGAACTTGAACACAAGGAATGCCAGAACAAGGCTGGCGCGCTCATGGCCGCTGCCCGCGAGGCCCATCGGTTTGCCTGATCTCGTATCGCGCAAACAAAAAGGGCTGCAGGATAACTGCAGCCCTTTATTCATGTCCGTCAGCGAACCCTACCCCGTCACACTTTGCATCGACCGGCGCAAAACATCCGTAATCGGCACCAGCACAAAGCCCTTGGCCTGAATTTCCGGGATCCATTTTCTAAGCGCGCCAATCGTCAGATCGCGTGGATGGCCGATGGCGATGGCAAATCCCTGCTTGCGCGCGACATTCTCGGTGCGGGCCAGCATATCGGCGATCTTGGCCGCATCATCGGCATCATCAATAAAGATGTCGCGCGTGATTGCCGGAACGCCAAAGCTGCTTGCCGTTGAATAGCCGACCGAGTCTGCGCTGGTGCGGCTATCAAGGAACATCAGGCCGCGTGATTTCATGACTTCCATGACAACACGCATGCGCTCCGGGTCGGCGGTAAACTTGCTGCCCATGTGGTTGTTCACACCGACATAGCCATCAAAACGATCCAGCATCCAGGTCATCTCATTAAGGATTTTCTGACGATCATAGCGCGCCAGCAAGGCATGCGGTCCCGGATCAATCGTGGCCGATGACGGTTCCATCGGCATATGCAGCATCACTTCGTGCCCGGCATTGCGCGCGGCATTGACCTGTGCCTGCAAATCCCGGGCATAGGGCAGATATGAAATCGTAATTGGCCCCGGCAGTTCAACCGTGCGCGCCGTGCGTGGCTGATCCAGACCGGCATCATCAATCACAATCGCGATCACTGGTTTGTCGCCGGTATCCTGTGTGAGTGCGGCATATTTCCGCCAAGGCTGATCTGCTGACGCGACCGCGCTTGCAGGACCATCATTGCCACTATCACCCGGAAGAATGTCTTCATCCCGTTTTGGCTTGCGTGACGCCGGAGAGGTTACAAAGTCCGATAACCCGCCTGTCCTCTCTTGCACATCCTCTGATGCCGGTTCGCCATTGTCGCTGACCAGATACCCGGTGCGTCCACGTTCCGAGACCGAAGCCTTATCTGAAAGCTTGTAATCCTTGCGCAGCATCGGGGTGGGTTCCGGCTCGGCCAGGGCATAGTTCGGTGCGCTTTGATCCGCTGCACGGCCAAATTCGTCCGAGGCACGATCAAGCTCAAGCATGCTGCCGACCGCAATAATCGCCGACAATGTACCCGCGACAAAAGCCCCGCCCAGCATCAGACGTCCAATACCACCCGTTTTCTTTTTCGGGGCGGTCTTCTTACGAGAGGATTTCTTGGGTGCCGCCTTCTTACGTTTGGCGGTCGTTGCCCGGGTTGCCCGGCGTGCCACGCTGTGGTCTCCAGTATTCGTTTGCTGGGATGCTCGTAGCGGCTGTTTCGTTCACTGAACAACCGCTTCCCATATGGTGATTATACACCGATCTTGTCGGCATGATTTTAATCTTTTTAAAACGTCTCTGGTTAGCGCACGGTTAAAGGATTACCCCTCACGCGATCACGGACGCGCCGAAAGCGAAAAAAGCCTTGCTCTGCTTCTGCTTGACGTAGCGACAATGGCGTTTATTCTCTGCCGACCTTAATGTGCATGAGCCCGCTTTCTGATGTATCTCCTCATCGACAATTACGACAGTTTCACATTCAATTTGTGGCACTATCTGCGCGAACTCGGCCCCGAGGTCGAAGTGCGCCGCAATGATGAGATCAGCGTGGATGCGGCCATGGCGCTCAATCCCGAAGGCATTGTGATTTCGCCCGGTCCCTGTGACCCGGAACGAGCCGGTATCTGCCTTGATCTGATCAAGGCTGCGGCGGGCACGGTCAAACTGCTTGGGGTGTGTCTTGGTCATCAATCAATCGGTCAGGCCTTTGGTGGCAAGGTCATCCGTGCGCCCGAATGCATGCATGGCAAGACCGATGCGATGACCCATTCGGGCACCAGCGTTTTTGCCGGCCTGCCAAGCCCGTTTGAAGCCACCCGTTATCATTCATTGGTGATTGAGCGCGAAACTTTGCCCGATAGCCTTGAAATCACCGCCCAAAGCGGAGATGGTCTGATTATGGGCGTTCGTCATAAAACCCATCAAATTCATGGTGTCCAGTTCCATCCCGAAAGCATCGCTTCGGAACATGGTCACGCATTGCTTAAGAATTTTATCGACTATACCGGTGCCTGACCGGCGCTGGACCGCAACCAAGGAAGACCCGATGTCGACTGATCATGATATGAAGCCTATTTTGGCCAAAGTCGCAGATGGCGAGAAACTGAGCGAAAGCATGGCCGAAGTGGCCTTTAACGTGCTGATGTCGGGTCAGGCAACGCCATCGCAGATGGGGGCTTTCCTGATGGGCTTGCGCCTTCGCGGTGAAACCATTGATGAAATCACAGGCGCCGCACGTGTCATGCGTGAAAAGGCAACCGGCATTATCGCCCCGGAAAACGCGGTCGATACCTGCGGTACCGGTGGTGATGGCAGCGGCACCTATAACATTTCGACCGGGGCTGCGATTGTCGCAGCCGCCGCGGGTGCCACCGTTGCAAAACACGGCAACCGTGCGGCTTCATCCAAATCCGGTTCTGCCGATGTTTTGATGGCGCTTGGTGTCAATCTTGATGCGGATATGAAGCTTCTTGAAAAGGCGCTTCGCGACATCAATCTTTGCTTCATGATGGCAACCCGCCACCATTCGGCCATGCGCCACGTCATGCCGACCCGTGTTGAAATGGGCACGCGCACGATCTTTAACCTGCTCGGTCCTCTGGCCAACCCGGCCAAGACCAAACGCCAGGTTCTTGGTGTTTTTGCCAAACAGTGGGTTGAACCGATTGCCCATGTCCTGAACCGTTTGGGCTCGGTCCATGCATGGGTTGTGCATGGCCATAGCGGCCTTGATGAAATCTCGACCACCGGGCCGACCCATGTCGCCGAGGTCAAGGACGGCAAGGTTACCACGTTTGAAATCTCGCCAAGCGATTTCGGTCTTGAAACTGCGACCCTTGATGACCTCAAGGGCGGCGATGCCGATGTCAATGCCAAGGCCATTCTTGATCTGCTGGCCGCACAGAAAGGCCCGTACCGCGATATCGTTCTGATGAATGCCGGGGCGGCACTTGTGGTCACCGGCATTGCCAGTGATCTTGCAGATGGCATCAACAAGGCGTCTGATGCCATTGATAGCGGCAAGGCTGCCGAAACCCTGCAGGGCCTTGTAGCGATCACCAACGAAGGAAACCCGGCGTGAGCGACGTACTGACCAAGATCTGCAACGACAAGCGCGAACATGTCGCGGCCTGCAAGGCGCGCACGTCCCTTGCTACCCTTGAGGCCGAGGCAAAGACACAATTCGCCCCGCGCGGCTTTATCGCGGCCCTTGAAACCAGTGTTGCCGATGGCCGCTATGGCCTGATCGCCGAAATCAAGAAGGCATCACCGTCCAAGGGGCTAATTCGCCCGGACTTCAATCCGCCGGAACTGGCCAAGGCCTATAAGGCCGGCGGGGCAAGCTGCCTGTCGGTTCTGACTGACATTCCCTATTTCCAAGGCGATGACAGCTATCTGGTCGCTGCCCGCGCGGCGGTCGACCTTCCGGCCCTGCGCAAGGACTTCATGGTGGACCCCTATCAGGTGACCGAGGCGCGTGCCTTGGGGGCTGATTGCATCCTTCTGATCATGGCAGCTCTTGAAGATAGCTTGGCGTCTGAGCTTGAAGATGCCGCGCACAGCCTTGGCATGGATGTCCTGATCGAGGTGCACAATGCCCCGGAACTCGAACGCGCGCTGAAACTCAAATCGCGTTTGCTGGGCATTAATAACCGCAACCTCAAGACCATGGAAACATCCCTCACCACGACCGAGGAACTGGCAGCCATGGTCGGTGATGATCGTTTGCTGGTGGCCGAAAGCGGCCTGTTTACCCCGGATGACCTGGCCCGCATGGCAAAGGTTGGTGCGCAGTGCTTCCTGATCGGTGAAAGCCTGATGCGTCAGGACGACGTCACAACCGCCACCCGCAACCTTCTGGGCCTCGCAGCCTGAAGACAGAACACGACTTGGGATCGGACAGAACGAATGGCAGACAAGCTTTCCCATATTGATGCCGGTGGCAATGCCGTCATGGTCGATATTTCGGCCAAGTCGGAAACCGCACGCATCGCGATTGCCAAGGCCCGGGTTCTGATGTCGTCGGAAACCGCCAAGCTGATTGCGGATCGCGGTCATAAAAAGGGTGATGTTCTTGGCATCGCCCAATTGGCCGGAATCATGGGGGCGAAAAAGACCCCCGACCTGATCCCGCTCTGTCATCCCCTGCCCCTGACCTCGGTCACGGTCGATCTGGAACTTGCAGAAGATGCCGATGCGGTCGATATCACCGCCACCTGCAAGACAACCGGCAAGACCGGTGTCGAGATGGAAGCCCTCACCGCGGCCTCGGTTTCTGCGCTGACGGTTTTTGACATGTGCAAGGCGGTTGATAAAAGTATGAGGATTACCGATTTACGGGTCACCCGGAAAGAAGGTGGCAAGTCGGGGACCTTCACCGCAGACTAGCGCATTGCCCTGAACGACCGCCTATTATTCACATTTTTTGAATGAACGCCGCGATTATTCAATTTTGGTTTTTAATCGCACGGACCCGCTTGACCCACGAAAAGAACTAAAGTAGAACATTTATGTATCCTTTTTGTTCTTTTTACAGGTTCGGGAAATATCATGCTGACGCGCAAGCAATATGAGTTGCTGGTCTACATAGACAATTACCTTCGCGATCACGGGATTTCGCCCTCTTTCGATGAAATGAAAGAGGCCCTGAACCTTAAATCCAAATCCGGCATTCATCGCCTGATTACGGGCCTTGAGGAACGCGGTTTCATACGCCGCCTCGCCCATCGTGCCCGCGCACTTGAAGTGGTGCGTCTGCCTGAAAACAATGAAGATGACGGGCCGGAAACGCCCAACAACGTGACCTCAATCGCCAGTGCGCGAAAGGCCCCGCACCGGCCCGCCACCGTGCCAACCGCCTTTTCCGAAGCCGGGGAATCCATTGGACTGCCGCTTTATGGGCGGATTGCTGCGGGTACGCCGATCGAGGCGCTTCGCGATCAAAGCACCATGGTACAGGTCCCGGCGGCCTTGCTTGGCACCGGTGATCACTACGCGCTTGAAGTTTCGGGTGATTCCATGGTTGAGGCTGGCATTCTTGATGGTGATACGGTCCTGATCCAGCGTTGCGAACAGGCCCATGATGGCACCATTGTTGTCGCCCTTGTTGATGACGCCGAAGCCACCCTGAAGCGCCTTAAACGTGGCCGTGGCGAAGTTCTGCTGGAACCGGCCAATGCGCGCTATGAAACCCGTGCCCTGTCACCGGACCGGGTGCAAATTCAGGGTCGTCTGGTCGGGCTGCTGCGTCAGTACTGATTTCCTGCCCGCATTCTGAAGATCAAACGCCCGGTGCTTTTGCCCGGGCGTTTTGTTTTCGAATAGTTATGACTGGGGCCGATGCCTAGCGCCCTGCGCTGCCACCAATGATGATCCACGGCCAATTGCCACTGTCTTCACACACGGTTTTGATTGTGGGCTGCTTGACCGCAGTGGCCGGTAACTTGATTGCCGCACCACCCTGCCACCACAGCACATCGTCATCAACAACAAGACGCACACCGGCCTCCTGACAGATGGTCGGCAGATCTGTCTGTTGGTTTACAACGATATCTGCATTGCGACAGGCATAAAACGGGTTGGCAATGTTGCTTGCCAGAATAATCCGTGAGGGTATTCCGTCCGAGGTTAGGCTCAGATAGCACGGGTCCGTTTCGCAGGCTTTTACGCGGCTTTTTGCCTGTTCCGGTCGAATGCCAAAGCGGCTCATCCAGATGTCTTTTTGAAAACCCCGTAGCCCGCGCGAAACATGCAGGATTTCCGCATCCGGATCATAAACCGCCCAGCTTTCGCGATCACCAGAGATCAGAACTTCAGGCTCGTCATGCATCACCTGAAAAACAATAGCAGCCAAGATCACCGGCATTACGGGTAAAATCATCGCCTTGTCGCGCCAGATGATGATCCATGCCAGCGCCAGAGATGCAAGCGCGACGGCAAGCATATCAAGACCGGAAACATACCAAAGCCCCCAGTCCTGTGCCGCGACCAGATCAGCGGTTTCCAGAAGGATGGTCAATCCCGGTTTCATTGCCGCCAGAGACAAGCCTGAAAGCCCGAACGGGATGAGTGCAAGTGTGATCACAATCCACGGCATTACCCAAAACGCCATCACCGGAATGGCCACCAGATTGGCAAATATCCCCAGCATCGAGATCCGCCCGAAATGATAGCCGATGATCGGTGCGGTCACGGCCGTGACAATCAGACTGGTCAGGAGCAAACCAGCCAGATAAAGGCCCGCACGCTGATACCAGGACAACATCCCCTGTCGATCCAGCCAGTGACGCCCCGGCCCGTCATAAAAGGCGACAAGCGCGCCAACAGCAGCAAAGGATAACTGGAAACTTGCCCCCAGCACCGCATCGGGCCGCAAGACCAGCACCACAATGGCTGCCACCCCGACCAGACGGAGTGATATGGCGCGGCGATCCAAGAGCAACGCCAACCATACAACGAGCAACATGACAAAGGCGCGCTGGGTCGGGATGGTTGCCCCGGACAATCCCAGATAAACAAGCCCCGCCAGCATCGCGCCCATTGCGGCCCATTTCTTGATCGGATAACGCAGGGCAATCGCTGGAATGGCGGCCAGCCCGAAACGGATCAGGAAAAACACCGTCCCGCAGAGCAATCCCATATGCAGACCGGAAATCGCCAACAGATGCGCAAGGCCGGACTTTCGAAGGTTATCGGCAATTTGGGACGTCACTTCACCGCGCTCGCCGATAATGAGCGCCTTGGCAATTCCGGTTTCCGGCCCGCTCATTGCGTCGCTGATGGCGGCCGAAATATATTGACGCGCACTTTCAACTTCCGAAATCAACGCATTGTTATTATTTACTTTACCATCTTTAAAAGTCTCAAATTGCCGACCGAACACAAACCCGGATGCGCCAATATCGCTGAAATAAAGATTGCGTGAAAAATCGGGATCACCGGGCACGGATGGCGGGCGCAATGGAAAGAGACGCGCGCTTGCACGGACCTGATCGCCAATGGCAAGAACACTGTCCCCAAGAAAGCTGAGCCTGACATTCCAGTTCAGATGATCCTTTGGAATGCCTTCGATTTCAGAGGGGCGCACAGTGGCCCGGATACGTCCGTTGCGTGGTTCCAGCCCGATAATGGTGCCGGTGACCTCCGTCGCGTACAGAGTTTTGGTTGGAATATCATCGGGGCCGAGTTCGGTATGAACCGCACTTGTCAGAGCCCCGAAAGCCAAGCTGGCAAGCAATTGAAATACAAATGCCAGAACGGCTATGCGCCGCGACATCCAGAACGCGCAGCATAACAGAATCACGGAAAGACCGATTTGTCCAAGTCCGATACGCGCTGGAAGCAAGAAATACCCGGCACATCCCAACCCAAAGAATATAACCGAAGACAGGAACCACTTATTTCTTTGGCTTGTAACAACAAAATTAGTTTGCGAGAGAACACTCACAACCATTTGTTTTAATTCAATTTTGCCTGCCGCCCTACGACGAATGTCCAATAGCCCGCCTGCCGCATTATTTCTATCTAACATCCGCTGTGGTGCAACAGCGTGTCATTTGTGTTATAGCCTGCACGCCAAAAGTCCCCAGGACAAGCGACAACATCCAAATAACGGATAGATTGAATGACGGTTGTTACCCGTTTTGCCCCGTCTCCGACCGGGTTTCTACATATCGGCGGCGCACGCACCGCACTATATAACTGGCTTTATGCCAAACATACCGGCGGCAAGTTCCTGCTCCGGATCGAGGATACCGACCGTGAACGTTCAACGCCCGAGGCAGTTGATGCCATTTTTGACGGCTTGAACTGGCTTGGCCTGAGCGCGGACGAAGAACCGACTTTCCAGTTTTCTCGTCGCGACCGCCACGCAGAAGTCGCCCAGCAGCTCCTTGATGCCGGTAAAGCCTATTACTGTTATTGCTCGCAAGAAGAGCTGACGACCATGCGCGAAAAAGCCCGCGCTGAAGGCCGCCCGATGAAGTATGACGGCACCTGGCGTGACCGTGATGCATCCGAAGCACCCGAAGGTGTCAAACCGGTCGTGCGTGTGAAAGCCCCGCAGGAAGGCGGTGCGATCATCAATGATCAGGTACAGGGTGAAGTTCGTGTCGGTAACGAACAGCTTGATGATTACGTAATCCTGCGCGGTGATGGCACGCCGACCTATATGCTGTCAGTCGTGGTTGATGACCATGACATGGGTGTGACCAACGTTATCCGTGGCGATGACCATCTGACCAACGCGTTCCGCCAAAAAGTCATTTATGACGCAATGGGTTGGGACGTTCCGACCTTTGCGCATATCCCGCTTATCCATGGGCCGGACGGGGCGAAACTGTCCAAACGTCATGGTGCGCTTGGTGTAGACGCCTATCGCGATGAAATGGGCTTCCTGCCCGAAGCGATCAATAACTATCTTCTGCGTCTTGGCTGGGGCCATGGTGATGATGAGGTTATCTCAACCGAGCAGGCAATTGAATGGTTTGACATTACCGATGTCGGCAAAGGTGCGGCGCGCTTTGATTTCGCGAAGCTGACCAACCTGAATGGTATCTACCTGCGTCAGGCCGATGACAACCGCCTTGCAGACGAGATCGCACCGCTGATCGCCAAGCAGATTGGCGTCGACAGTCTTGATGCATCGCAAAAAGAAATCTTGATCAACGGCATGTCAGGCCTTAAAGAAAGGGCCAAGACTCTCACCGAGCTCGCCGACTCTTCGGCCTTCTATGTTACCGATGGCGTACTGTCATTTAACGAGAAAGCCCAGTCCCTGATTGATGGTGCACCTGAAGGTCTGTTCAAGGAACTGGCCAACAGTCTTGAAGCGCTTGATAGCTGGACTGAAGAGGACGTTGACGCAAGTGTTCGTGCCATCGCCGAGAAGTTCGAGTTAAAGCTTGGCAAAGTTGCGCAGCCCTTGCGGGCGGTGCTTACAGGCTCCAACTCTTCCCCAGGCATTTTCGAAGTAATGATTGTGCTTGGCAAAACACAAACGCTGAAACGCATTCGCCATTTTGATGCATAACAACAGCGAATAAAGAAAAACAATTAAGCCGTTTGCGCTTTGTGCGCCGCAGCATTATGCTGCACCCAACTTGAAACCGTGTTCGTTCAAACAGGGAAGGAAAAATAGTCATGGCATCTAATTCCAAGACTTCCCACACCGTGACCCTGACCGACAATGCTTCTGGCAAGTCGTTCGAGATGCCGGTGCTTGAAGGTAGCGTAGGCCCGTCTGTCATCGACATTCGCAAGCTCTATGCTGAAACTGGATATTTCACTTATGACCCGGGCTTCACTTCGACCGGCTCCTGCCAGTCCGAACTGACCTATATTGATGGCGACGTTGGTATCCTTCGTCACCGCGGTTATGCAATTGACGAACTTGCAGAAAACGCCGACTTCCTCGAAGTCTGCCATCTGCTGCTTTATGGTGAGCTGCCGAACGCCACCGAGAAAAGCCAGTTCGAAAACGACATTACCATGCACACCATGGTCCACGAACAGATGCGCAATTTCTATAACGGCTTCCGCCGTGATGCGCATCCGATGGCTATCATGGTTGGTGTTATCGGTGCGATGTCTGCTTTCTATCATGACAGCACCGACATCAATGATCCGCAGCAGCGCATGATTTCGGCTTATCGCCTGATTGCGAAAATGCCGACGATCGCTGCGATGGCCTACAAGTATTCGATTGGTCAGCCGTTCCGTTACCCGAACAACAAACTTGGTTATGCAGAAAACTTCCTGCAGATGATGTTCGGCAACCCGTGTGAAGACTATGAAGTCAATCCGGTTCTGGCCAAGGCAATGGATCGTATTTTGATCCTGCATGCTGACCACGAACAGAATGCTTCGACCTCGACCGTGCGCCTGGCCGGTTCGTCGGGTGCCAACCCGTTCGCGTGTATTGCGGCTGGTATCGCGTCCCTCTGGGGTCCGGCACATGGCGGCGCGAACGAAGCCGTTCTGAAAATGCTGAACGAAATCGGCGATGTGAAAAACATTCCGGAATTCGTTGCAAAAGCAAAAGACAAGAACGATCCGTTCCGTCTGATGGGCTTTGGTCACCGCGTTTATAAAAACTACGATCCGCGCGCCAAGGTCATGCAGGAAACCTGTCACGAAGTTCTCAAGGAACTCAACATTCAGGATCCGCTGCTTGACGTTGCCCAGGAACTGGAACGCATCGCGCGTGAAGACGAGTACTTCATCGAGAAGAAACTCTATCCGAATGTCGACTTCTATTCGGGTATCATCTTCAAGGCGATGGGCATCCCGGTCAGCATGTTCACCGTGCTGTTCGCAGTCGCACGTACCGTTGGCTGGATTTCCCAGTGGAAAGAGATGATCGAAGATCCGTCTCAGAAAATCGGTCGTCCGCGTCAGCTGTTTACCGGTGTTGCAGAACGTCCGTTCGTTCCGGTCGACAAGCGCTAAGCCGCACAAGACCTATCGACAAGAAAAAGGCCCGGAAGTTTCCGGGCCTTTTTTATATTGGTGGGCAGGTTTCCCCTGCCCCGCGATATTTATGGATTTACCAGCTGCCGGTGTTTTCCATGCTGGCCCACGGCTCTGCCGGCGCCAGGTTGTC
Source organism: Thalassospira sp. MCCC 1A01148 (assembly GCF_001613795.1). GTDB lineage: Bacteria > Pseudomonadota > Alphaproteobacteria > Rhodospirillales > Thalassospiraceae > Thalassospira. The sequence goes on along the minus strand of NZ_LPVZ01000012.1, from coordinate 198,556 downwards.
ACCCTTTTGCAGGAACTCGATGGAAATACCATCCGGGGAGCGCACGAACGCCATACGACCATCGCGCGGCGGACGGTTGATGGTAACACCAGCATCCATCAGCTTCTGGCAAAGAGCGTAGATATCGTCGACTTCGTAAGCCAGATGCCCGAAGTTACGGCCACCCGAATAGCTTTCGGGATCCCAGTTGTAGGTGAGTTCAAGTTCAGGCGCCTTGTTGGCCTTTGCACTTTCAACATCTGCCGGTGGAGCGAGATAGATCAGCGTGAAACGGCCCTGCTCGCTTTCGATGCGGCGGGTCTCTTGCATGCCAAGAAGGTCACAATAGAACTTCAACGACTCATCAACATTCTCGACACGTACCATCGTGTGCAGGTAGCGCATAACATGGTCTCCGTTATGAATTGATCAATGCTAGGGTCCAAACTCATTCACATATCAGTTGCCCGGGCGGTCATGTGAATGAGTTTGGACCCTCAGAACCTAATTGCAATGGGGATTTGACGCTACCCGTAACAGCTTATTTTTTGGCGATGATTTTCAAAATCTGATCAGCGGCCTTTTCACTGGGCGGGCGATCCCCAAACCCAAGCAAGGTACAGGCTTTGTCAAAACCCTCGATCTGGGCCGCGCGTTCCGGACCATCTGCCATCAGGGCCTCAAGATGCTGCGTGATGTTATTTGCCTTGCAGTTTTTCTGAAGGAATTCCGGGATGAGCTTGTTGCCAAGCACCAGATTAACAATCGTAACCGTATCAACCTTGATCAGACGTTTGGCAATCCAGCCTGTCACCGCATTGAGCTGATAGGCAATGACATGCGGGACGCCGGCAATGGCCAGTTCCAGTGAAACCGTACCTGATGCCGCCAAGGCGCAATTGGCAGCAGAAAAGGCATCGTGACGATCCTGATCAGATGTCACGACAATTGGGTCAAGCGGCCATGATTTCATTTCCGAGGTCACCGTATCAGCCACCTTGCTTACGGTTGGGACCACGATACGTGCGTCGGGATATTTGGCCGCAATGTCGTCGATAACATCCTTGAAGACCGGCAGAAGACGTTTGACCTCGGAGTTACGACTTCCCGGCAGGACCGCCAAAAGCTTTTTATCCGCGCTCAGGCCATGTTGGGTGCGAAAGCGTTGTGCATCCCCGTCATGACGTTCTTCGACGGCTGAGTGGCCAATAAAGGTGGTTGGCAGGCCTTCTTTTTCAAAATAGGGCGGTTCGAACGGCAAGAGTGCAAGCAAGTGGTCGAGAAACCCTGCAATCTTCTTTGCCCGGCCTTCGCGCCACGCCCAGACCGAGGGAGCTACATAGTGGACAAGCGGAATACCCTTCCCCTTGAGCTTCTTGCCGACGCGGAAACTGAAATCCGGCGCATCGATGGTGATGACGACATCAGGTCGTTCGGATTTGGCAAAATCTGCGGTCTGGGATATGCGCTTGAGCAAATGCGGAATATGCGGAACGACCTCGGTCAGGCCCATCACCGACATTTCATTCATTGGAAACAGGCTTTTCAGGCCCTCGCGCTCCATGCGGGGGCCACCGACACCAATGAATTTGATATTATCCTGGTTGGCCTTAAGCGCCGCCATCAGACGACCACCAAGTTGATCGCCTGATGCCTCACCGGCAACAAGCATGATCTTCGGGCCTGACGGCGTTTTTTCATCCGCCATTGGCGGTTTCCTTGTCCGGAAGGGCAAGACCGACCACAAACAGCCCCAGTTCGTTGGCACGGGCAATGACCGCCGTGCGGTCAATGATCATGGTGCCACCGGCCAGCAATGCTACCCCGCGCAGACCAGCCTTGTGGGCTTCTTCAATTGTGGTTATGCCAATGGTTGGAAGGTCAAGGCGCTTATCCTGCTGGGGTTTCGCCGACTTTACAAGCACACCGCCAACGCCATCGCGTTTGTAGCGGGCTGAGCGGCGGACCATTTCATCGGTGCCTTCGATCGCCTCAAGGGCAAGGACCAACCCCTGCTGGACCACACATCCCTGCCCGACATCGGCCTGACCCAATGTGCGGGCGACGGCAAGTCCATGGCGGGCATCAGACATCGCCTGCTCATCTGGCGCAACTGAACCGATTACGCCTTCCTCAACGGCAAGATCACCAAGGATTTCATGAGCACCAAGCAGGCGAAAACCCTCGCGCTCCAGCTCTTTGCCCACAAGTTTGAGCAAACCGTCATCGCCAAGTGCCTTTGAGCCGACTTTCATCAGAAGTTTGGCCGCGCGCCAGTCCGGTCGGATGGATGAAAAGCTCGGTCGCGCGACTTTGCCAGCCAGAACAACGTCCTGACAGTTTTCGTTACGCATGGCATCAAGGATTTTTGCAGCTGCACCCAAGCGCGCCGTCACATTCGGATAGCGATCAAGTTCCGCATCATCAGCATAGCCATCCAGTTTGACAACACAGACATCACGCCCGGCCGTGATCGCGGCGGCCGCCAGACGGGCGGGAAGCGCCCCGCCCCCGGCGATAATTCCCAATTTTGGCTGCGAACTATCCTGCGGAGCTGTCATATTTTGGTGTGCATACGGAACGCATGCTTTCCGCTTGGAGGAAATTGATGATTTCCATCACCGGACCAACACCCTCGAAGTCTTTGGCGACTTCTTCAACACGTTCAGCCAGGGTGCCTTCCTGCGCAAACAGCAAACGATAGGCCTTGCGCAGCGAATGGATGGTTTCACGATCAAAACCCCTGCGTTTCAGTCCGATAATATTCAGACCCGACAGATACGCGCGGTTACCTATTACGGAACCGTAGGGAATGACGTCGCTTTCAACACCGGTCATACCGCCAATCATGGCGTGTTTACCAATTCGGACAAACTGGTGCACGGCCGACAGGCCACCAACAATCGCGAAATCCTCTACCAGCACATGACCGGCGAGCGTCCCGTTATTGACCAAGATGCAATGGTTTCCCACGTGACAATCATGGCCAACATGGGCCCCGGTCATCAGCAGGCAATCATCACCGATGGTGGTTTCCATGCCGCCACCTTCGGTGCCGGGATTCAGGGTCGCACCTTCGCGGATCTTGGTACGCTTGCCAATGATCAGACGGCTCTGCTCGCCCTTGAATTTCAGATCCTGCGGTGCGTGACCGACAGAGGCAAACGGAAAGACTTCGCACTGATCGCCAAGGGTCGTGTGACCCGCGACAGCAACGTGGCTGTGCAGTTTGACACCATCACCCAAGACAGCATTCGGACCGACCACGCTATAGGGCCCGATTTCGACATCCTGACCAATCTGCGCGCCATCTTCGACAACGGCGGTTGGATGCACTTTTGACATTATCAGCTATCCCGGATCATCGCGGCGATGGTGGCCTCGGCCACGACCTGACCGTCGACCTTGACCTGGCTTTCGAACTTCCAGACCGGACCACGGCTTTGTTTCTTGGTCACATGAATGTGCATGACGTCCCCCGGGGTCACCGGCTTGCGGAAACGGGCATTGTCGATGCTCATGAAATAGACCAGCTTGCCTTCTGCGTCCGCACCAAGCGTTTGTACCACCAGAATAGCCGCGGTTTGCGCCATGCTTTCAATGATAAGGACACCCGGCATGATCGGCTGCTGCGGGAAATGGCCGGTGAATTGCGGCTCGTTCATCGTCACGTTCTTGATACCGGTGGCACGGACATCGGTTTCGATGTCGATGACCTTGTCGATCAAAAGGAACGGATAGCGATGCGGAATCATTTCCAGAATGCGCTGGATATCGACACTTACCAGTTCGGTCATGTGTGTAGCCCTTATTTCTTTTTTCGTATCAGACGCGACAAGGCGACCGTCTGTTTATGATATTCCATGACCGGAACGGCGGGGCTTCCACCCACTGTTTCCCCCGGCCCCACATTTTTCATGACACCTGACTGGGCTGCGACTTTCGCGCCATCGCCGATTTCGAGGTGCCCTGTAATGCCTGCCTGACCAGCAAGCACGACAAAATTTCCAAGCTTGGTTGAACCCGAAATCCCGACTTGCGAGACGACGACACACCCCATGCCCAGCTCAACGTTATGGCCGATTTGCACCAGATTGTCGATACGACAGCCGTTGCCAATCACCGTATCCGGGCCCGCACCACGGTCAATCGTGCTGTTTGAGCCGACTTCAACGTCGTTGCCAATGACGACCCGGCCCAACTGCGGGACCTTGGCGTGGCCCTGCGGCCCCATTGCAAAGCCAAAACCGTCCTGCCCGATGCGCGCCCCCGGATAAATCAGGCACAGATTGCCGATCAGGCTGTGGCTGATCGAAGCATTGGCACCAATCTTACATCCAGCACCGATAACAACCCCTTCACCGATGACCGCGTTTGATGCGATGATCGTACCGTCACCGATTTCGCAATTGGCCCCGATCACGGCACCAGCATCGACCTGTACACCGTTGCCCAGCTTGGCCGTCGGATCAATCACAGCATGATCGGAAACAACGCCATTGCCGGTTTCAAACGGATAGAAGGCCGTCGCGGCCTTTGCATAGGCGCGATAAGGGTCCTTGGTGGTGAACAAAACCATGCCTTCGGGGGCACGTTCTGCAAATTCCGGGCGGACAAAGCAGGCACCGGCCTTGCTGCTTTCGAAAGCGGAAAGGTACTTGCGATTGTCAAAGAAGCTCAGAATTTCGCTATCAGCATTCTGTAGCGGCGAGACGTCTTGAAACACCCTGGATTCATCGGGTGCGTTTACCGGTGTTGTTTCCGTTAGCGCAGCGATTTCGGCTACACTGAATGGTCCCTTACGGCTAAAGAAACGCGCATCCGCCATCAGGAGCCTTCCTTGAATTCAACCGTGATGGTTGGGATTTCGGCATTTACGCGCTCGAAAACTTCCTTGCTGGCATCCATTGATGTTGCAAACAGAACGGCCTGCCCACGATGAAGAACAAGGTTTGCACCGCGTTCTTCGGCGATGCTGCCGATAATTTCATTCAGTGCCTGTGAGAACCTTGACTGTGCTTCGGCCAGGGCCTGATCGAGAACGCGGCTGCGGGCCTGGGCAAATTTCTGGAAGTCAGCAACCTTTTGCTGAAACTGCTTTTGCTTGCCCTGAAAAACGTCAGCCGCCAGAAGTGTACGTTGCTGAGCGAGCTGTTTCTCTTCCTCGCGCAGGGCCTGTTCGCGGGTTTCGATTTCCTGCTGATAGGCAACCTGACGGTCGCGGATCTGCTTACGGGCATCCTGCATGGCAGACGCTTCGCGCATGATACCGGCAAAATCAACAATCATCACAGAGGCAAAGTTGTCCGGGTTTGGTTCCTGGGCCTGCACAACAGACATGTGTGCGGTGAAACCAAACAGGGCGGAAAGAACCAGCAGATTACGTAGAGTTTTGATCATATGCATTAGAATCTGGTTCCGAAGTTAAGTCGGAACATTTCCTCTTTGTCGTGATCTTCTTTTGTGATGGCCTGAGAGATATCAACACCAATCGGGCCAAACGGAGATTCCCAGCCAACGCCAACACCAACCGAACTACGCAGCGTTCCGGTATCGTAAATCTCGCCCGGCCGTGCGCCGTCAACATCCTGACTGGAGCCGAAATCACTAAAAATACGACCGGTCAGGGCAAACTCGTCAGGTGTGCCAAGCGGGAAGTCCATTTGCACTGAACCGGTGTAATACATTTTCGCGCCCAACGCATCCCCAGTCGCGATATCACGTGGACCGACACCAGCCGCCTCGAAACCACGCAAGTTAGCGCCACCGACCATGAACCGCTGGGAAATCCGGGTGTCGTCGTCAAACCCGAAGATGTACCCGGTGGCGCCACGGGTCGACAGAACCCACTCGTGTTGACGGTCAAGCGGGTAGTAGTAACCGCCTTCAACGCGCGTACGCAAATAGGATTCGTCCCCGCCAAGCCCAGCAACATCGTTCGACAGTCGTGCAAAATAGCCCTCGGTCGGTGCAATCGTGCTGTCGCGCTCATCATAGGTCAGTGTATGGCCTATCACGGATTCAACAAAATCAGTGTCTTCCGCCAAGAGAAGCCGCGACGCGTCAGTTGCATCAATATTCGAATAGCTGTTGCTCTCGAGGGTATAACGGAACGAATGCGACAGTTCTTCGTTATAGCGGAATCCGGCACGAAGACGACCACCGGTCTGCTCTTCGTCGTAAGAGCTTTCGTCCTGGTTATCTTCTTCGCGGCGATAGAGATCAAAGCCTGCCGCGATTTCTCGATCCAGGAAGTAGGGTTCTGTAAAGGAAAGGTCTACTTGCTGGTCGGTTGAACCCAATGTGAAGTTCAAGCGCAGATCCTGGCCTTTACCAAGCAAGTTACGTTCACGAATACCAAGCTGACCAAATGCCCCGTTATCCGTTCCGTAGCCTGCACCGATAGAGAACTCGCCAGTTGACTTTTCTTCGACATCAACTTCGATCACGGTCTGATCGGGCGAGGATCCAGGCAGCGTTTTGACATCGACCGACTTGAAGAAATTCAGGTTTTCAATGCGTTGTCTGGAGCGCTGCATTTTGGAGCTGCTAAAGGCATCGCCTTCGACCAGACGGAACTCGCGACGGACCACTTCATCAAGGGTTCGGACGTTCCCGACAACATTGATGCGCTCGACATAGACTTTTGGGCCTTCGGCAATGTTGAAGGTAATGTCAATCGTACCAGCTTCGCGGTTGCGCTCTACATTCGGTCGAATATCAATGAAGGCGTAGCCTTGGTCACCGACACGATCGGCCAGTGCATCAACAGCATCATCAACGAGCGTCGCGTTATACCATTCACCACTTTCGATCTCGATCAGCGGCATCAGGGTTTCAGGGTCGATCTTGTCGATCAGCGAAACAACATTGATCTCGCCAAACTGATAGCGCTGCCCTTCGCTTACCGTATAGGTCACGAAGAAGTCGGAACGATCAGGCGTAAGTTCTGCAACAGATGACAGGACCTGAAAATCGGCGTAGCCAGCCGCAAGATAGAAACGACGCAGCAATTCGCGGTCAAAAGTCACGCGGTCCGGGTCATAGTTGTCGTCAGCCGTCAGGATTTTCCACCAGGCACTTTCGGTCGTGCGAATAACATCGGAAAGCTCGCCGTCATCAAAAGCCTTGTTACCCACAAAGTTGATCTTGCGGATGCCGGTTGCATCCCCTTCGTCGATTTCAAAGGCCAGATCGACACGGTTCTGATCAAGCTGGATGACCTTCGGCTCCACGGTGGCGGCGAAACGACCGCTGCGGCGATAGAGTTCAAGAACACGCTGAACGTCCGCCTGAACCTTGGTACGTGTGTAAACAACACGCGGGCGCAACTGCAGTTCCGCACCCAGTGTTTCATCGTCAAGACGCTGATTACCTTCAAAGGCAATCCGGTTGATGATCGGGTTTTCAACAACGTTTACCCGCAATATTCCCTGATTAAAGGAAAAGGACACGTCGGCAAACAAACCGGTCGAGAACAGAGCCTTAAGCGAGCTGTTGATTTTTTGAATGTCGTAGGAGTCACCGGGGGCCACGGTCAGGTAGGCATTCACCGTTGCGCTTTCGATACGGTTATTGCCTTCGACTTCGATGTCGCGAATGATACCTGACTGGGCATGCACAGCCACAGGAACAATCAATGGCGCCGTTCCGCCAAGCAGGGCCGTAATGACCACTGCCGCTTTTACCTTACGCAGCAAGTTAACCCCCCTGTTGCTGTCATTCATCAGCCAGCAAGTCCTTTGAGGAAACTGAAGACACCCAATTGCGTCAAATCGTTCCACGTTGCGAAAATGATTAAGCTGAATACCAAACCCGCGCCAATACGGAAACCATATTCTTGTGCTTTTGCCCCCAATGGCTTACCGCGAATTGCCTCAATCGCATAGAACACAAGATGACCACCATCCAGAACCGGAACAGGCATCAGGTTGATCAACCCAAGGCTGATGGAAAGATAGCCCATGAAGAACAGAAGCGGTGCAATGCCCCCTTCGGCCACCTGCCCTGACATTTGAGCGATCCTGATCGGGCCACCCAGTTCGGAACTATCACGATCACCACTGATCATTTCACCAAGTGCAGAGAATGTTTGAGTGGTCAGCGAATAGGTTGTCTCAAAGGCGCGACCAACGGATTCCACAACGCCGGTCCGGCTCATCTCAAAATCACCCGCTGTAATGCCAAGACGCCCGACAGTCGCGGTCATTCCACCCTCGTCGACTTCGACGGCTTCGGGCGTTACGGCCAAATCAACGATTTCACTGTCGCGTTGGACCGTGACGGAAATCGGTTGCCCGGGATTTGCGCGCACAATGTCAGAAAGCTCGGAAAACCATTCAACCGACTGACCGTTGATCGCCGTGATCCGGTCATCGGCCATCAGGCCCGCGCTAGATGCCGGGCTGTTTTCAAGAACTTCACCAACAACCGGCAAGGCACGCTGTTGTCCGACCACAGCAAACAGGAACGTAAAGACGATAATGGCAAAGATGAAATTGGCCAGCGGCCCTGCAAAAACGATTGCCGCACGTGCCGCAACGCCTTTGTGATGGAAGGCATGTTTCGCCTCTTCTGCATCCAGGTCATCCCGACCACCGGCACTGGCCGGGTTCATATCGCCAAACATCTTGACGTAACCGCCAAGCGGAATAAGGCTGACCTTCCAACGAGTACCTTTTTTATCCTGCCAGCCGAAAAGTTCCGGGCCAAACCCGATTGAAAAGGCTTCGACCTTTACGCCGTTTTTGATTGCCACCCAGTAGTGACCATATTCGTGAACGAACACGAGCACCGAGAGCACAAAAAGAAAAGCAAGCAAGGTTTCCATCAAAAGTTCCCTAAGCCGGTCGAACCAGCGATTTTAATTTAAGCGGAAGCAAGACACGCCATCGTTTCCCGGCGCACCATCGCATCTGTTTCAAACACCTGATCAAGGCTGGTCAGCGCTTCGCTTCCAAGTCTTGTCATCACCTTTTCAACAGTCACGGCAATATCCAGAAAACCGATTCTGTCTTTTAGAAACGCCTCAACCGCAACCTCATTCGCAGCGTTCAGAACAGTAGGCAGCGTGCCACCTTCCTGCAAGGCCTGTCGCGCAAGACGAAGTGCCGGGAAACGATCTGTGTCCGGCTTTTCAAACTTCAAGCTGCCGATCGTGGCAAAATCAAGACGCGGTGTGTCAACCTTGATCCGGTCCGGCCATGAAAGCGCATAGGCAATCGGGGTCCGCATGTCGGGTGTGCCGAGTTGAGCGAGGACGGACCCATCGGAATATTCCACCATGCTATGAACAACCGATTGGGGATGAACAACAATCTCGATCTGTTCCTCTGCCACCGGAAACAGATGCCATGCTTCGATCAGTTCAAGGCCCTTGTTCATCATGGTTGCCGAATCAATCGAGATTTTTGCACCCATTTCCCAGTTGGGATGTGCCAGGGCCTGTGCACGGGTCACCGAACGCATATCGTCCAGAGGCCATGCGCGGAAAGGTCCACCAGAGGCCGTCAGCAAAATACGATCAACGCGGGATTCCTCGTGATCTTCGAGCACCTGAAAGATCGCACTGTGCTCTGAGTCCACGGGGATCAAGGTCGCGCCGTGCTTGGTGATTTCGGCCGTCATCAACGCGCCGGCACAAACCAGCGTTTCCTTGTTGGCCAGACCAATGCGTGCACCGCGACGAATAGCAGCCAAAGTCGGTTTTAGTCCTGCGGCGCCAACAATTGCGGCAATGACGACGTCAGATGGACGTTCCGCTGCCTCAATCAATGCATCTTCGCCAGCAGCAAGTTCGATGCCTTTGCCCGCCAAGGCATCCTGTAGCGCCCCGAAGAAGGCCGGATCGCCAATGACAGCGCATTTGGCATCAAGCTCGATCGCTGCTTTTGCCAGTGCATCGACATTGCGATGAGCAGTAACGGCCTCAACAGCATATTTGTCAGCGTGGGACTTCAGAACATCAACGGTGCTGGCCCCAATTGAGCCCGTAACACCAAAGACACTGACGGATTTCTTTAAAGTCATCAAACACCTGTAAGGACAGCAGCCAAGAGTTTGACTGCCTTAACGCAGAGAAAGCCCTGCGAAACAGATAATAGCAAAGGCAACCGGGAACACCGACAACATCCCGTCAGCGCGATCAAGCAATCCGCCATGGCCCGGAATTAGACCGCTGCTATCCTTGATCTCGAAACGGCGTTTAAGGGCGGACTCACCAAGGTCACCGATCTGCGCAACAATCGCCAGCACCATACTGACGCCAACAATGATCCAATTGACTGAGGCGGAACTGAAATAGGTTACCAGACCACCGATGATCCCGGCACAGATCATGCCGCCAATCAATCCCGCCCAGGTCTTCTTTGGGCTAAAGCGTGGTGCCAGTTTCGGACCGCCGATGGTCTTGCCAAAGACATAACCACCGGTGTCCGTGGCCCAAACAAGGAAGAACAACCACATAATGATCAGGAGACCATCACCCTCGTGGGTTCGCAGCCAAAGGGCCGCTAATGCTGCAAGCGAGATATACAGCACACCGAAACCTGCAAGCAGCCAGTTTCGTCCCGACCGCGCCGCGGCGATGATCACACCAATCGCAACCGGCATGATGATGTACTCTTCCTGACCGGTCACATACATCATCATGGCAACCGCAAGGGCAACAGCCGTTACAACCGAGATGCCATTGTAATACTTGGGCGCACACATCCGCGACCATTCCCACATCATCCCGGCGCAGAATACAAACAGCAATATGTCGAAATAAGGAGCGCCGAACCAGACAGCCGCGACAGCCACGGGTGCCATGACCAACGCAGAAAGAACGCGTGGGAGCAAACCGGAATTGGTATCTTTTTGATCTTTGGTCTCAGATGACGGCACCAAAACGCCGCTCCCGCCCGGCAAAGTTATCGATAGCTTTTTCAAGGTGGCTGCGATCAAAATCCGGCCACAGAACATCTTCGAAGACGAATTCCGTGTAAGCTGACTGCCAAAGCAGGAAGTTGCTAATGCGCTGCTCACCACTGGTCCGGATCAGAAGGTCCGGATCCGGGATACCTGCCGTCGACAGATTTTCCTCGATAAGCTCTTCTGTAATCAAATCTGCAGAAAGTTCACCTGCTGCAACCTTGGCCGCAATGTCCCGCACAGCCTGAGTGATTTCAGCCCGCGCACCGTAGCTCAGCGCGATGGTCAGGTTCAGGCGCGTGTTATCACGGGTCTGATTTTCAGCCTTTGCAAGAAGTTCGCGAATATCGTCGGCGAACCGCGAACGATCACCGATAATACGAATTTTCACGCCATTCTTGTGCAAAGTGGACAATTCACGCTTCAGAAACAGGCGCAGCAACCCCATCAGATCGCTGACCTCGCTTTCAGGTCTCTTCCAGTTCTCTGTCGAGAACCCATACAGCGTGAGATACTCGATACCGAGTTCGGCCGATGCCTCAATCGTGCGGCGCACCGCATCGACACCGGCACGATGCCCTATGGTACGGGGACGCCCACGACCACGGGCCCAGCGTCCGTTGCCATCCATAATGATGGCAACGTGGCGCGGTACACAGGTCAGATCTGAAGCTTGGGGTTGCGAAGAAAGCACAGCCATAATCAGACTTGCATGATTTCCTGTTCTTTGTGCGAGAGCGCTTCATCAATCTCGCCAATGACCTTGTCGGTCAGCTTCTGAACTTCTTTTTCCTCGTTGTGCATCTCGTCCTTGGAGATGTCACCGTCCTTTTCCCACTTTTTCAGCTGGTCCATGCCGTCGCGGCGAACGTTACGAACAGAAACCTTGGCCTGCTCGGCATACTTGCCGGCAACCTTCGACAGTTCAGCGCGACGTTCTTCGTTAAGGGCCGGAATCGGAACACGAACAAGTGTGCCATCAGCCGCCGGGTTCAAACCAAGACCGGACTCACGAATGGCTTTTTCGACGGATTTCACCATCGACTTGTCCCAGACCTGAACAGAAAGCATGCGCGATTCTGGAACGCTGACAGATGCTACCTGGTTAAGCGGGGTCGGAACGCCGTAAGCTTCAACCATAACCGGCTCAAGAAGGCTTACACTGGCACGTCCGGTGCGCAGACCGGTAAATTCCTTGTGCAGTACTTCGACAGCCCCTTCCATACGGCGGGACAGGTCCTTTTTTAGGCCAGCAACGTCAGACACGTTCAGTCTCCATTCGAAATAATCGTAAACGTCCCCTTTGCAGTAACAACGTCTGCAAAGGCACCCGGATTATGCAAAGAAAATACGATAACCGGAATATCATTTTCGCGTGCCAAAGAAATAGCCGATGCGTCCATAACACGCAAATCTTTGGACAAAACTTCCATGTATGTAAGTTCGTCGTAACGCTCTGCTGTCGGATCGGTTTTCGGATCCGCAGTATAGACACCGTCAACCTGGGTGCCCTTAAGCAACGCATCACAGCCCATTTCGACCGCGCGCAAGGCAGCAGCGGTATCGGTGGTGAAGAACGGGTTACCGGTCCCTGCGGCAAAGATCACAACACGACCCTTTTCCATGTGACGCACGGCACGACGACGAATATAGGGTTCACAAACCGAAGACATCGGGATGGCAGATTGAACGCGGGTCTGAATGCCGTGGCGTTCCAGCGCATTCTGAACGGCCAGTGCGTTCATGATGGTGGCGAGCATGCCCATATAGTCGGCAGTTGCGCGTTCCATGCCCTGGGAGGCACCTTTGACGCCGCGGAAGATGTTCCCCCCGCCAATCACCATGCAGACTTCGGCACCCATGTCGTGAACGGCTTTGATTTCGCTGGCAATCCGGTCAACCGTTTCAGGATCAATACCGTATTGCTGATTGCCCAGGAGCCCCTCACCAGAGAGCTTCAAAAGGACGCGACGAAACTTCAGTTGGCCGTTTTCTGCCATGTCGGATTGCCTCTTAAATGCCGATGTAACGCATTGCCCGAACATGGGAAATGCAAAATTCAGATATAAAAAGACCGGCGAGTAACAGGGCGGATATGCGCTGCCGACCTCGCCGGTCTGGATCATACACGAAATGGTGGCAAACGCACCATTTCGATCAGATGTTTTATTTGTTCAGCTGCTCAGCAACTTCTGCAGCAAAGTCTTTTTCTTCGCGCTCGATGCCTTCACCGAGTTCGAAGCGAACAAAGCCCTTGAGCGTAATCGGCTTGCCAGCTTCTTTGGCAGCGTTCTCGATAACGGTTTTGACTTTGTTTTCACCGTCAATCACGAAGGTCTGCTCAACCAGAACGACCTGTTCGTAATATTTGCGGATACGACCTTCGATCATCTTTTCGATGATCTCTGCCGGGCGGCCCGATTCTTTGGCCTGGTCGGTCAGAACGGCTTTTTCGCGCTCTACCAGTTCCGGATCAAGATCATCAACCGTTGCCGATGCCGGGTTGGTTGCTGCAATGTGCATTGCGATCTGTTTGCCAAGGGCATCAAGAACGCCAGCATCCGCTTCAGATTCGAGTGCCACCAGAACACCGATCTTGCCCAGATCCGGGGCAACAGCAGAGTGAACATAGGAAGCAACAACACCGTTTTCGACCGACAGGCCAGCAGAACGACGCAGGGACATGTTTTCGCCAATGGTGGCGATCATGTGCGTGACCTGTTCTTCGACGTTACGCTGGGTCCCCGGGAAAGCAGCTGCTTTAAGGGTGTCGATGTCGCCATTTGCAGCAACAGCCTGGTTTGCGATTTCGCCGACAAACTTCTGGAAGTCTTCGTTACGCGAAACGAAGTCGGTTTCAGCGTTCAGCTCGACAACGGCACCTTTGGTGCCGTCAACAGCGACTGCAACCAGACCTTCGGCAGCAACACGGCCAGCTTTTTTGGCAGCAGCAGCAAGGCCCTTGGTACGAAGCCAGTCAACAGCTGCGTCCAGATCACCATCGGTTTCGGACAGCGCCTTTTTGCAATCCATCATGCCAGCGCCGGTGGTTTCGCGAAGCTCTTTAACGAGAGCAGCGGTAATAGCCATTTTTAAAGCCCCTAATTACGCGATCAGGTAAACACCTAACAAAACGGCGGCATGCTAGCCGCCGTTTCATCAGGTACAAAATGAAACTTATGCGGAAGCTTCGTCTGCAGCTTCAGAAGCAGCAGCTGCTTCGGCCGGAACTTCTTCCGCTTCGCCGAGATCTGCGCCAGAAGCAGTCATTTCTTCCTGGATGCCGTCAAGAACGGAACCAACAAACAGATCGCAATACAGCTGAATTGCACGGATCGCATCGTCGTTACCCGGAACCGGGAACTGAACGTTTGCCGGATCAGAGTTGGAGTCGAGGATCGCAACGACCGGGATGTTCAGGTTTTTGGCATCCTGAATAGCAAGCGATTCTTTGTTGGTATCGACCACGACGATGATGTCAGGAAGACCACCCATGTCCTTAATACCGCCAAGCGCGCGCTCAAGCTTGTCGCGCGAACGGGTCAAGTTCAGGATTTCTTTTTTGGTCAGACCTTCTGCACCGGAGTTCAGGATTTCGTCCTGTTCTTTGAGGCGCTTGATCGAGTTGGAAACGGTGTTCCAGTTGGTCAGCATGCCGCCGAGCCAGCGATGGTTGACATAGTACTGGCCGCAACGCTTTGCAGCGTCTGCAATGATCGGGGAAGCCTGACGCTTGGTACCGACGAAGAGAACACGACCACCCGAAGCAGTAACGTCACGAACGGCCTGCATCGCGCGATGCAGCATCGGAACGGTTTCCTGCAGGTTCAGGATGTGAATGTCGTTACGGGCACCAAAGATGTACGGTTTCATCTTCGGGTTCCAACGGCGGGTGTGGTGACCAAAGTGGACACCAGCTTCCATGAGCTGGCGCATGGTAAAGGTTGGCAAAGCCATGATAATTCCTACCTTTTTCCGGTTAATACCTCCGCGGAAGGGAATTCCATACACCATGTATGAAACACCGGATGGACGAGTTGCCATATGACGGCAGTCGCCGCTCTTCCGCGTGCGATGTTCGGGGCGGGTTTTAATCCCCCTAACGCGAGATTGCAACCCCTAAAATGCGCACAAATGCGCGGTTCCCGATGGGCTACTGGGGTAACTTGTTGCAACCAGATGAAATCATCAGATTTCCTCGGCGAATTCCACACCGGGAATCGCGCCAATTGCCCCGATAAGCGACGGGCCGACCTTATAGTTTTCTTCAAGCTCGATCTCGGCCATCCGACCGTCATCACAAACCGATGACAGGGTAACCAGACCACGCCCCTTACCTGCCTGCTCAAGCAGTTGACGGATCTCATCAACGGGATCAGGGCGGTTAAGTCGAATGCGAATGCCTTCGGCAGCACCGGCGACGGCCTTTTCAAGATCTTCGACACGCTGCCCCTGAATGCGAAGCTGTCCATCGCGCATTTCAGCAGAGACATTTAACAATACCGGGCGCCCGGCAGTGATGATTTCCTTATAGGCTGCCCAGGCCTCTGCCCAGAAAGCGACCTCGAAACTGCCGGTCGGGTCCGAGAACATGACAAAGGCGAATTTCGAACCGTTCTTTTTGGAAATCATTTCACGTGCGTTGATCAGGGTTCCAGCCAAGCGGATAGTGCCCTTGTTTGATGCACGCATGCGGGCCGGCAGTTCCTTGATCGGGGCGATACCGATGCGCTGGATGCTTTTGCCAAATGTATCAAGCGGATGAGCCGACAAATAGAACCCGATGGCCGAGAATTCCTCGGTCAGTTTTTCCATCGGGACCCAGTCGCGTTCATCAGGCAAACGGATCTGGTCCTTGCCAAAGCCGCTGCTGTCGCCAAACATCGAAATCTGATCATCGTTGCGCGCATGCATTTCACGCTGGGCAACGGCGATGACCTTATCGACATTTTCAAACATGACCTTGCGGTTGGACGCGAGGCAATCCAGCGCCCCTGCGCGTACAAGGTTTTCAAGCAGGCGTTTATTGACCGCCCGACTGTCGATGCGCGAGGCGAAATCGGTGATGTCCTTGAACGGTCCGTTGGCTTCGCGTTCGGCAACAAGGCTTTCCATTGCGGCGTCGCCGACATTTCGAACCGCGGCCAGCGCATAACGGATCTTGCGCACGCCATCATGGTTTTCAACCGAAAACGCGACCTGGGAGTTGTTCACGCAAGGTGGCAGGATTTCGATTTCAAGCCGTTCGACTTCCTGTTTGAAAATCGCCAGCTTTTCGGTGTTGTGCATATCAAGCGTCATCAACGCGGCCATAAATTCGACCGGATAGTTCGCCTTAAGATATGCCGTCTGATAGGCCACCAGCGCATAGGCCGCCGCGTGGGACTTGTTAAAGCCGTAGGATGCGAATTTGGCGACCTGATCAAAGATGTCAGACGCCTGCCCGCGATCAACGCCGTTCTTTTCCGCGCCATCGACAAACAGGCTACGCTGTTTTTCCATCTCCTCGGCGATTTTCTTACCCATCGCACGGCGCAACAGGTCAGCACCGCCAAGCGAATAGCCAGCCATGATCTGGGCAAGTTCCATGACTTGCTCCTGATAGATCATGATGCCATAGGTTTCTTCGAGGATCGGCTGCAACATCGGGTGCATGTAATCAGGTTCTTCCTGACCGTGCTTACGCGCGATGTAATGCGGAATGTTATCCATCGGCCCCGGACGATACAGCGCCACGACAGCGATAATATCTTCGAGCGTATCGGGCTTCAGCCCGCGCAAGACATCCTGCATACCCTGGGATTCAAGCTGGAACACGCCGACGGTTTCGGCTGCTGACAACAGCTTGAAGGCCGGGCGATCATCAAGGGGAATTGCACTGATATCAAAGTCTTGTGGCACATCTTTGCGAAGGCGCATCAAATTGACGGCCTCGATAATCACCGTCAGGGTCTTAAGCCCCAGGAAGTCAAACTTCACCAGACCGGCATTTTCAACAAACTTCATGTTGAACTGGGTGACAGGCATGTCCGAACGCGGATCGCGATACAGCGGGACCAGTTCATCAAGGTCACGGTCACCGATCACCACACCTGCCGCGTGGGTCGATGAGTTACGGTAAAGACCTTCGATCTGCATGGCGATCGACAGCAGGCGATCAATATCCGGGTCCTCGCGCGCAATGCGGCGCAGGTCCGGTTCCATATCAATTGCTTCCTTGAGCGGGATCGGCTTGGCCGGATCGCCCGGGATCATTTTACAGATCTTGTCGACATAGCCATACGGGATCGACAGAACGCGCCCGACGTCGCGCACAGCGGCCTTTGCCTGCAACTTACCAAAGGTAATGATCTGTGCGACGCGGTCATGGCCATATTTTTTCTGAACGTATTCGATGACCTCGCCGCGCCGGTCCTGACAAAAGTCGACGTCAAAGTCAGGCATCGAGACACGTTCCGGGTTCAGGAAACGTTCGAACAGCAACGAGAAACGCAGCGGATCAAGGTCGGTAATCAAAAGCGCATAGGCCACAAGCGACCCCGCACCCGAGCCACGGCCCGGCCCGACCGGGATTTCATGATCCTTGGCCCACTGGATGAAGTCGGCGACGATCAGGAAGTAACCCGGGAAGCCCATCTGGTTGATGATGCCAAGCTCATAATCAAGGCGTTCCCAATAGGGCTTGGCGATTTCTTCCTTTTCCTCGTCCGACATTTCGTCGGTAAAGACGTATTTTTCCAAACGGCCTTTCAGGCCCTCTTCGGACATGTGGCGCAGTTCATCGACCTCAGTGCGGCCTTCGCCGCAATCAAAGGGCGGCAGGATCGGGTCGATCTTTTCAACGTGCCACGAGCAACGCTTGGCGATCAAAAGCGTATTATCGCAGGCCTCGGGAATATCGGCGAACAAGTCGCGCATTTCAGCAGCCGACTTGAACCGATGGTCCGGGGTGAGTTTCCAACGATCTTCCTGACCAACAACTGCCCCCTGCCCGACGCAAATAAACACGTCATGGGCTTCATACATATCGACCGTCGGGAAATAGCAGTTATTGGTCGCAACCAGCGGCACATCATGATCATAGGCCAGCTTGATCAGGCCGGGTTCGACCTGTTCTTCAAGCGGCTCACCATGGCGTTGCAATTCAATATAAAGACGATTGCCAAAGATATCCTTGAGGTCTGCCACGCAGCTTTCGGCCTTATCGACCTGCTCTTCACCCAGTAAACGCGCAAGCGGACCCGTCGGACCACCGGTCAGGCAGATGATATGGTCGGCGTATTTTCGGATATGTTCGTAAAGTGCCTTGGGCTCGCTGCCGGCCTCGGACGTCATGTGTGCGCGCGAAATGATTTTCAGCAGGTTGAAATAGCCTTCCTTGTTCTGGGCAATCAGAACAAGGCGATCAGGCATCGGTTCGCGGGCGATTTTGCCAACAGCAGGCTTATCACCATAACGCTCCACGCCCATCTGCACGCCAAGGATCGGCTGAATGCCGGCACCACTTAGCGCACCGGCGAAATCAAGTGCGCCGAACATGTTGTCGGTATCGGTCATTGCAACAGCGGGTTGGCCGTCAGCAGCACAGAGTTTTGCCAGCTCCTTGGTCGTGATCGCACCTTCGGCCAGCGAATAGTTGGTGTGTACACGAAGATGGACGAAACCGTTTTCCATCGGAGCCAAACCTCTGAAATATAAGAAAAATGCAGGATCGTCGCGCCCATCACGGGCACGACAAAACCAGCTTAAAGAATTTTGATCGCTTAGGAAAGATCAGCCGGGTCGAGTTCGATCAAATGACCATCTCGCAGGGTGACCACCCGATCCATCTGACGCGCAAGCTCTGGGTTATGGGTCGCAATCAGCGACGCCAGACCGGTTTCGCGCACAAGCGTCATCAACATCCCAAACACCGTATCCGCCGTTTGCGGATCAAGGTTGCCGGTGGGTTCATCGGCAAACAGAACGTCGGGCACATTGGCCAAGGCACGGGCAATCGCGACGCGCTGTTGCTCCCCACCTGAGAGGCGCGCCGGACGATGGCCCGCACGGTTTTCAAGTCCCAGACAGCGCAACAATTCCAGCCCGCGTTCTTCGGCCTCTGGCCGTTTGAGGCCATTGATCATTTGCGGCATAACGACGTTTTCAAGGGCTGAAAATTCCGGCAGCAGATGATGGTACTGATAAACAAAGCCAATATGGCTGCGACGCATTTCAGTACGCGCAAGGTCAGACAAATCCGTGCTGCGCTTACCACCGATCGAAACCAGCCCGCCATCAGGCTTTTCAAGCAAACCGGCAATCTGAAGCAAAGTTGATTTACCCGCCCCGGATGGCCCGACAAGGGCCACGATTTCGCCCTGATGGATTTCCAGATCGACCGATTTCAGGATTTCGAGCTGATCGGGGCCCTGATTGAAGATGCGATCAATCTTTTCAAGACGCAGTACGACCTTGCGCGTGCGTTGCTGGGCGGTTGTTTTCAACAGATCACTCATAACGCAGGGCCTCCACCGGATCGAGGCGCGATGCCCGCCATGCCGGATAGACCGTGGCAAGGAAGGACAATGTCAGCGACATGATGCAGACCATAACAACCTCGCCAACATCCATGTCAGCAGGCAGCTGCGACAGGAAGTAAATTTCGGCATTGAACAGGTCGGTCCCGGTCAGGCTTTGGATAAACTGACGGATATTCTCGATATTCAGGCAGAACAGAACACCAATGACCAGACCGGAAATCGTCCCGAGCACGCCAATGGAGGCACCGGCCAGGAAGAATACCTTCATGATCGACTGGCGGGTCGCGCCCATGGTGCGCAGGATGGCGATATCACGCCCCTTGTCCTTCACCAGCATCACCATGCCCGAAATGATGTTAAAGGCTGCGACAAGGATGATCAGGGTCAGGATCAGGAACATCACATTACGTTCGACCTGAAGCGCGTTAAAGAACCCGGCATTGGATTGCTGCCAATTGACCAGACGCAACGGTGAACTGGAAAGCGTGCCAAGCAGTTCATCCATCGTGTCATCAAGTGCGCCGATATCTTCGAGCATCACTTCAAAATGGGTGATTTTTTCCGGCAGTCGGAAATAGGTCTGTGCAGCTGCCAGCGGCATGAAAATAAAGCCGCTGTCATATTCATACATGCCGATATCAAACAGGCCCGCCACGGTGTAGCCACGCACACGCGGCACAGAACCAAATGCCGTGACATTCCCCTTTGGCGAAATCAGATTGACCGTATCACCAACACCGACGCCCAGTTTCATGGCCAGACGCGCGCCCATGATCACGGTGTCCTCGCCCTTGAAATCATCAAGCGATCCGAAAACGATATTGTCCGCGATGGTCTGGCGCTTCTTGACATCTTCGGGGCGCATGCCACGCACAATGGCGCCGGATGCACGACCGTTTTTCGATGCCATCACCTGCCCTTCGACCACAGGTACGCTCAGCACCACATTGCCGGTTGTCGCGATCTGTTCTTCGATCTTGGCGTAATCGCCAATGCCCGCGTTCCCCTGTGCATAAACAGAGATATGGCCGTTCAGCCCGAGAATGCGGCCAAGCAGTTCCGCCCGGAAACCATTCATCACCGACATGACAATGATGAGCGTCGCAACCCCCAGCATAATGCCGAGTAGCGAAAAGATGGCGATGACGGAAACAAAGCCTTCCTGCCGACGTGGACGCAGGTAGCGAAAGGCCACCATACGCTCGAACGGACTGAACATGGGCAATCGATCCTTGTGGAAGCGGAACAGGAAACCGGGTTGGATAAAAAAAGACTTAGCACCCAAACCGGAAATGGCAACGGGGCAGCATAGGCCGCCCCGTTTAAATGCGTTTCAAGATCAACCCTTGATCTGATTAAGAGCCGCTTCAAAGGTGACTTCGGTTTTCTCACCCGATTTACGGTTCTTGAGCTCGACAACACCGTTCTTGAGACCTTTGGGGCCGATGACGATCTGCCAGGGCAGACCGATCAGGTCCATATCGGCAAACTTGCCACCCGCGCGGATGTCACGGTCATCATACAGGACCTCGATCCCGGCATTGTTCAGTTTGGCATAGTAATCTTCACAAGCCGCATCACAGGTATCATCACCGGTGCGCAGGTTGATCAGGCCAACCTGATACGGTGCGACGGCTTCGGGCCAGATGATGCCGTTTTCGTCGTGGGAAGCTTCGATCAGCGCACCGACAAGACGCGACACACCGATGCCATAAGAGCCCATCTGAACCGGAACTTCGGTGCCATCCGGGCCAAGAACGGTCGCGCCCATTGGTTCGGAATACTTGGTGCCGAAGTGGAAGATATGACCGACTTCGATACCGCGCGTGGTGACAAGATCATCACCAAGTGCGGTAACCGCATCGTCATTGGCGTCGTGCATTTCCTCGGTTGCGGCATAGTCTTTCAGCGTGCCCTGCACCCAGTTTTCAAGGCCGGTACGATCATTAAGATCAACGCCCTTGCCGGTCAGGTCCTTATCAAGCCACTTCTTGTCGCAGAAAACTTCGCTTTCGCCGGTGTCAGCCAGAATGATGAATTCATGGCTAAGATCACCACCGATCGGACCGGTATCGGCCACCATCGGGATCGCCTTGACACCCAGACGGGTGAAAGTCCGGCAATAGGCCAGGAAGATCTTGTTATAGGTGTGACGCGCGCTTTCGTAATCGATATCGAAAGAGTACGCGTCTTTCATATAGAACTCGCGACCACGCATCACGCCAAAGCGCGGGCGGATCTCGTCACGGAATTTCCACTGAATATGATAGAGCAGCTGCGGCAGTTGCTTATAAGAGCGCACATCCTTGCGGAAGATGTCGGTGATCGCTTCTTCGTTGGTCGGACCAAACAGCATCTTGCGGTCATGGCGGTCGGTGATGCGCAGCATCTCGAGGCCGTAATCATCATAACGACCACTTTCCTGCCAAAGCTCGGCCGGCTGGATGGTCGGCATCAGCAGCTCGTTAAAGCCAATCTTGTCCTGTTCTTCGCGAACGATCTGTTCGATCTTTTTAAGAACACGGTGGCCGAGTGGCAGCCAGGAATAGATCCCTGCGGTCAGCTGGCGCACCATACCGGCGCGGAGCATCAGACGATGGGACGCAATCTGGGCTTCCGAAGGGGTTTCCTTCAGGGTCGGCAGAAAGAACTGGGAAAGACGCATCAATGCCTCGTGATGATCAGATCTGAATGTTTAGTAACCTTGCCCGGAAAATGCGACAGAGCAGCCCGAAACGCAAGCCGGAACTTGCTTTATATCGTCTATAGCCGATTAGGCGGCAAAGATGGCAAAACTACGATAGAGAACAACACCCCCAAAGGGCGTTCAGCGAAAGCCCGCCTTGCGGCACGCCTCGATCAATTCTGCACTGTTGGCTGCATCGCCAAGCGGCTGGTCGTCGAAATAGACCTGTCCGTTGCGGTAGGTGATTTTCCCAATGCTTTGTTCGCCGCTCACGCCATTGGGCACCGCAATCCCGGAATACTCAAAGAAGTCGATGGAGACCGGGAACTCGATTTCCTTGGGCAATGACTTCAAGATGTTGCTGCCGCCATTCAAATCAGCCGGAGCGACATTGTTGCCACGGACATCCACACCCGGTTTGTAGGTGACGTCATCATCGGCAACATGGCGCACCAGTTCCTTGCAGGCTGAACGCGACACCGTGATTGTCGGTGTCGTTGGCTCGGTCGATGCTGCAGCATCACCTGCAACAGCATTATCTGTTCCTTCGTTGCCAGAAGGGAACGGGGATTCGTCCTGGGCCAGCACAGCGGTCATCGGAAACGCCAGCAACATCACCACAGGAATAGCTGCCAATAGTCTGATTTTATGACCAAATCCGACGCTAGCAATAGACTGGACCCATGGAAAATTGATCATGTTTTAGCTTCGCCCTATCTGTGTGCAGTGCAGCAACGATTCATTTGTGAAGTTTGGTCAAAACATCTTGCATAAAAATGAAACATGTGGCTTTTTAGTCCTCCGCTAACGGCGCAAGATCGTTGCGGATGGCGTATCGCAGCCGCTCATAAAATTGCGGGAGGCTTTGTTGCCAATAAGCATACAAGAAGCTGGCGCGACGTCGAAACAAAACCTGTGCTACGTGCCCAGGTCTTGAGGAGGAAGTATAAAAAGATTACGGGAAAACAGCTATAAAAATAGCGTCTTAGCAAGATCCTTGTGATCTTGCTTTTTTTTTTGCCCTCTCCTGCAAGCTATGACTTTTCTGCAAGGCTGAACGACAAAACCCCGCAGCAATTTGTGCGGGGTTTCATATTTTGTGGCCTGTCGGAAATCGACTTATTTCGGCGGGCGCACCTCGATCATGCCGCTGGTAATCACAAACCATGCGACAACCCAAAGAATGGCCGAGATCAGGCTGGTGGCGAGGATCTTTTTCCACATATGCGTTTTTTCCGGCGCACCACTGTCATGGCCGGGCTCAACATTTTCGACCCGCTTTACGCCGACAGGCAGCACCATAAACAGCACCAGCCACCAGATAACGATGTAAACAAGTATTCCGGAAAACCAGTTCATGGATGTCTCTTTGGGTTGGGGTCAAATTATTTGGTCAGCAGACGATAAAAACGCCCGACCCTTTTTGCAAGGCCGGACGCTGTGAGATGGGTCTCGTCAAAGCCGATACGAGATCAAACTTGTTCGAGTTCAACAAGCGTGCCGTTGAAATCCTTGGGATGAAGGAACAAGACCGGTTTGCCATGGGCGCCAATCTTTGGTTCGCCATCCCCCAGCACACGGGCGCCACTTGCCAGCAGCTTGTCACGTGCAGCCAGAATGTCATCGACTTCATAGCAAACATGATGAATGCCGCCCGACGCATTCTTTTCAAGGAATCCCTTGATCGGAGAGTTTTCACCGAGCGGATAGAGTAGTTCGATCTTGGTGTTGGGCAGTTCGACAAAAACAACCGTCACGCCGTGATCAGGTTCGTCTTGCGGCTCCGAGACTTTTGCCCCCAGAACATCGCGATATTGCGCAATCCCGGCTTCAAGGTCCGGCACAGCAATCGCAACGTGGTTCAGCCGTCCAATCATGGTGTTCTCCTAACGTCTTTAATCTGCCCGATTGACGCCAATCTAGGGTCTGAGGCCGGTTGGAGACAACTGCGCTTTTGGTCGAATGCGCCTGTGTATCACCGATTACCCGTTCTCGTTTACGCGCACCAGATGCACCTCGATCAGCGGACGTTTGCCCATCCGTTGGCGCACCGGACGCCGGAGCGCCTGACGCACGGCAAGAATCACCGCGGAATCATCAAGAACTTCTTCGTCATTGAGCTGATCAATGCGATTGCCGATTTCGGCCGCAAAGTGATCCAGACGGGTTTCTTCGCCGGGCTCGTCAAACAAGCTGGGGGCTGTGATCATCGGATCGTTGACCATCTCACCAAACTGGTTGAGCACGATGGTCACAAACATCACGCCATTCCAGACTATGCGATTGCGGTTGCGGAAGGTATCAGCATCGCGTTTGAGCAACCGACCGCCATCAAGGGCAAGAACACCGGCCTCAGCCACACCAATGACGTGGGCATCACCCGGTGCCAATCGAATGACCGTGCCATCATGCGGAATCACCTGTTCTGGGATCTGGCATTCCGCACCAAGGGCAGCCTGTTCGCACAGATGGCGGGTTTCACCATGAACCGGGACAAGGATCTTTGGCCGGGTCAGCTGATACATGCGCGTCAAATCCTCGCGGCCGGGGTGGCCCGATACATGGATCGGTTCATCGCGCGCAGTAATGACTTTGACGCCACGACGGATCAGCATGTTCTGGATATAGCCGATGGACTTTTCATTGCCCGGAATTTCACGCGCCGAGAACACCACCGTATCACCCGGATCAAGTTGGACGGTCGGATGATCGCCCTTGGCAATGCGCGAAAGTGCGGCACGCGGTTCGCCCTGTGACCCGGTGCAAATCAAAAGCACCTGATCCTTGGGCACCTCCATCGCATCTTCGTCAGTCAGAAGGTTCGGATAGCCTTTCAGGTAGCCGACTTCGCGCGCAGCTTCTGTTACACGATTAAGCGACCGACCAGCCAGACCAACACAGCGCCCGTTCTCGTGGGCGGCCTCAATCACCGACTGCACACGGGCAACGTTGGTGGCAAAGCAGGCAACAGCAATGCGGCCTTGTGGATGTTCGGCAAAAAGTTTGGACAGGTTTTTGGCAACGTCGCCTTCGGAGCCTGTTTTGCCCTCAGAAAACACATTGGTCGAATCACAGACCAGCGCCATAACGCCTTCATCGCCCAGTGCTTCGAGCTTTTTGACATCCGATGCCTCGCCAATCTGGGGATCGGGGTCGAACTTCCAGTCGCCAGTATGGACAATCAGGCCTTTGGGGGTGCGGATGGCAAGCGCGTTCGGTTCCAGGATCGAATGCGTCATGGTGACGAATTCGATATCAAAGCACCCCAGTTCGAACCGACCACCAAGTTCGATCACATGGATCGGCACTTCGTCGGCGAAATCGGTCTCGGAAAGCTTGGCCTTCAGGAATTCGGCGGCAAACGGGGTGGCATAGATCGGGCATTTCAAACGCGGCCACAGATATGGCACGGCCCCCAGGTGATCTTCGTGCGCGTGGGTCAGAACCAGACCAAGCAGCTTGTCCTTGCGCTCCTCGATAAAGGTCGGATCGGGCATTACCACGTCGACGCCCGGCAGGCCTTCCTCGCCGAACGAAACACCCATATCGACCATCAACCATTGATCGTCATAGCCATAAAGGTTCAGGTTCATGCCAATTTCGCCGGAACCTCCGAGCGGCACGAACAAAACGTCATCTTTTGGCAAATACAAATCCACAGAGGGTATCCTTTGTTTTCGGCAGGTTGATTAGGGTCAGGACCTAGATGCGGAATAATCGTTCGGCATGCAGGGCGCAAGTCTTTATCAAGCGGACTTACCTGCCTGCTGGCTGTTGCGACGGTAAATCATCAACAGTCCAAGCATGGTCAGATCACCATGCAGATGCTCAATTTCGTCAACTGCCTTGGTAAAGAGCGGCGCAAGCCCGCCCGTTGCCACCACTTTTATATGGTCGAGATTTTGCTGTTTGCGAATGCGCGCCAGCAATCCTTCGATCATCGAGACATAGCCCCAGTAAACACCGGACTGCATGGCCTCGACCGTGTTCTTGCCCACCACACTGCGCGGCGCTTCAATCGCGACCATTGGCAACTGGGCGGCGGCCATATGCAGCGCCTTGATCGACAGGTTGACACCCGGCGCAATCACACCGCCAAGGTAATCGCCATTGTCATCAACCACGTCAAAGGTCGTGGCTGTACCAAAATCAAGCACCACCAGCGGTCCACCAAACAGTTCATGGGCGGCAATCGCATTGACAAGACGGTCTGCGCCAACCTCGCTTGGTCGGTCCATGATGACTTTCATGTCAAGATTGACCGCAGGATCGCCAACCACCATCGGTTCGACATTGAAATAGCGGCGACACAGGGTTTTCAGGCTGAATTCCGCAGCAGGCACCACGGTGGCAATAATGGCCCCCGTGATCGCATCCTTGGGCACGCCAGAAAGCGTGAAAAGATGGTGCAACCACACACCCAACTCGTCAGCGGTGCGTTCAGTCGTGGTCGAACAGCGCCACTGGCCCTTAATGGTATCGCCATCAAAAACGGCAAAGACGATGTTGGTGTTCCCGGCGTCAATCGCAAGCAACATGATGCTTACAAGCCTCCGCTACAAAGCAAGCTATTGGATGGTGTCAGGCGGCAAAGAATACTTCGCCTGCCCCGATACGGTGCTCGGCACCGCTGTCTTCTCTTAGGATAAGTGAGCCATCGTCATCAAGCCCGACGAAAGTTCCCGCGAGCTCGCGTTCAGTCAATCGCGCCGCAACCGGCTTGCCGATCCCGTAACCCCGCGCCAGCCAGGCTTCGCGGATCGGGACAAAACCGTCCTGTTCCCAAATCGGCAACCAGTGCGCAACACGCGCGACATAGGTGGATACCAGATCATCCACCGAAACTGGGGCACCGAGGGCTGCCAATGACGTTGCCGGGCGTTCTGAATCATCGGGGAAGAAAGCAACATTAACCCCTGCCCCGATCACAAGGTAATCGGTCGCTGAACGCTGGTTGGATGCGCTTTCAAGCAGGATACCGCAGATCTTGCGGCCGTTAACCATCAGATCATTGGGCCATTTGCAATCCGGACGGACATGACCACCGGTAACGGTTTCGACCGCCTCAGCCATGGCAACAGCAATCAGAAAGGTCAATCGGGCCGCTTCGGCCAATGAGCAGGTCGGACGCAGCAAGAGCGATGAATAAAGATTTCCTACAGGCGACGACCAGACCCGGCCACGGCGACCACGACCGGATGTCTGGCTTCTGGCTAAAACAAGGGCGCCACTTTGGGCGCCCTTGTCTGCGAGGCGCTTGGCCTCTTCGTTTGTGCTGTCGATCGTATCCCGTTCGTGAAGGGTGAAACCTTCGGGAAGACGGATCGTACGCAAAGCCATTCTTACATCCCAAACAGCGATGCCGCGGCAACAGCTGCGCTGTCCATCAGCGGGTTCGGGAAGAAGACGAAGGCCAGGATGATGATCGTGGCAACCGCCATAATGACATTCATCTCGGTGCCATTGCGATCAAAGCCTTCGACCGGCTCGTCAAAGTACATGACCTTGATGATACGCAGGTAGTAATAGGCGCTGACGACCGAGGTCACCAAACCGATAACTGCAAGCGTTACAAGACCGGCATCAACGGCTGCCTTGAAGACATAGAACTTGCCAAAGAAGCCTGCCAGCGGCGGGATACCTGCCATCGAGAACATGAAGATCGCAGTGATCGCAGCCATCAGCGGCTTGGTTTTGGCCAGACCGGCGAGATCTGTGATTTCCTCGTTCATGCGGTCGTTACGACGCATGCACAGGATCACGGCAAAGGTGCCAAGGTTCATGACAAGGTAGATACCCAGATAAACCAGAACACCCGTGACACCGGCCTCGGTACCGGCAGCCAGACCGACAAGCGCGAAACCAACGTGACCAATGGACGAATAGGCCATCAGACGTTTGATGTTTTCCTGACGAAGTGCGGCAAAGGAACCGACAACCATCGACAGGATAGCGATCAGGACAATGATCTGCTGCCAGTCTTCGACGGCACCACCAAACGGACCAACGGCAACGCGGATGAAGAGTGCCAGACCGGCAATCTTCGGCGCGACTGCAAAGAAGGACGTGACCGGGGTCGGCGCACCTTCATAGACGTCCGGGGTCCACATGTGGAACGGAACGGCGGAAACCTTGAAGCACAGGCCGGCAAAGATGAAGGCCAGACCAACCAGCGCACCAAGCGGCAGTTCACCACCCACAAGGGTATCGCCAAGAACGGTGAAGTTCGTGGTGCCGGTGAAGCCATAAACCATCGACATGCCATACAGCAGGATGCCAGAGGCGATCGATCCGAGGATGAAGTATTTCAGGCCCGATTCTGTCGAACGCACAGTGTCACGGCGGATAGCAGCGACAACATAAAGCGCAAGCGACTGCAGTTCGAGACCAAGATACAGCGACAGCATATCGGTTGCCGACACCATCGCCATCATGCCAAGCGTGGCAAGAGAGATCAGGATCGGGAACTCGAAGCGTGCCATGTTCTCACGCTCGGCAAAGTTCATGGTCATGATGATGCCGGTTGCAGAACCGATCAGGATCAGGACCTTGCAGAACTTGGCAAACGGATCAGCGCTGAACTGACCATAGAATGCCGAACCACCATCACCCATCACGACCAGAGCGATGGCAACGACCTGGGCGGCGACTGCCAGCCAGGATACGGTGCGGAAGGATTTGTCCTTGCCGGCGAAAACCCCAAGCATCAACAGCGCCAAGGCAGAAACTGCCATAAACATTTCGGGCAGCGCGGCCCCGAGGTTGAGCATAGAAACTCCCATGTTCATTCCCCTCAATTCGCAGCCAGCTGGGCGGCGTGTGCCGCTGCAGCCTGGGCCGTTTCGACCTGGTTGACGAGGTTCTCAACCGAGACATGCATGATGTCGAGGAAGGAGACCGGATAGACCCCCATCCACAGAACGATGATCACCAGCGGTGCAAAGATAATCCATTCACGCGGGCTCAGATCAAGGATGGTTTTCAAGTTCTCTTTGGTCAGAGCCCCGAAAATAATCCGGCGATAGAGATACAGCGCATAGGCCGCACCAAGGATCAGACCGGTCGCCGCAAAGAAGGCGACCCAGGTGTTGGCTTCGAATGCACCCAGAAGTGCGAGAATTTCACCAACGAACCCGCCCGTACCCGGCAGACCAACCGATGCCATGGTGAAGAACATGAAGATCAGTGCGTAGCTCGGCATGCGATGCACCAGACCGCCATAGGCGTCGATTTCGCGGGTATGGATACGGTCATAGACCACACCGACACACAGGAAGAGTGCACCGGAAACCACACCGTGGCTGAGCATCTGGAAGATCGAACCTTCGATACCATGCTGGTTAAAGGTAAACGCACCGATGGTCACGATCCCCATATGGGCGACCGACGAGTATGCAATCAGCTTCTTCATGTCCTGCTGCGCAAGGGCGACCAGCGACGTATAGATGATTGCAACAATCGACAGCGTGAAGACGAGCGGTGCGAAGGTTTCAGATGCCAGCGGCATCATCGGCAGCGAGAAACGCAGGAAACCGTAACCACCCATTTTCAAGAGCACACCAGCCAGGATCACAGAACCGGCCGTCGGTGCCTCAACGTGGGCATCGGGCAGCCAGGTATGGACCGGCCACATCGGCACCTTGACGGCGAACGATGCAAAGAAGGCCAGCCAGAGCCAGAGCTGCATATTATAGTCGAAGCCGTATTCCATCAGGGTCGGGATATCGGTGGTGCCGGCTTCGAAATACATCGCAAGCAGTGCCACCAGCATCAGGACCGAACCAAGAAGGGTGTAGAGGAACAGCTTGAATGCCGCATAGACGCGACGCTGACCACCCCAGACGCCGATGATGATGAACATCGGGATCAGGACGCCTTCGAAGAACAGATAGAACAGCAGACCGTCAAGGGCGCTGAACATGCCGACCATCATCGTTTCAAGAACGAGGAAGGCGATCATGTATTCCTTCACGCGCTTCTGGATCGCTTCCCAAGCCGACAGAATACAAATCGGTGTGAGGAAGGTCGCAAGCAGGACGAAGAGAACGGAAATACCGTCAACGCCCATGTGATAGGAAATGTTCAGACCCGGCATCCAGTCCGCCTGCTCGACAAACTGGAAATCTGCGGTCGTTGCATCGAAGTTCACCCACAGCATCAAGGATACGAGGAACGTGAACCCCGAGGTCCAAAGCGCAACCCAACGGGAATTGCGGGCAACAGTCGCCTCTTCACCGTTGATCAGCAGCAGCAGGGCTGCACCGACCAGCGGCAGGAAAGTGACGATCGAAAGAATTGGCCAATCACTCATCGCCCGTTAACCCATCTTCCAAATTGTGTAGGAGACCAGCGCCGCAATGCCGATCAGCATCGCAAATGCATAGTGATAGACGAAACCACTCTGAATGGCGCTGACGCGACGTGCGATGTTACGGCAAACGGCTGCAACACCATCCGGACCGCAACCATCAATGACGGCACCATCCCCTGATTTCCAGAAGCCATAGCCCAAAGCAAAGGCCGGCTTGACGAAAATCTTGTCATAGAGTTCGTCGAAGTACCATTTGTTCAGCGCGAAGCGGTAAACACCGTTGAAGGTGTTGGCCAGCGTGCGCGGAAGCGTCGGTACCAACTTGTACATGACAATCGCAAGCGACAGACCGGTCAGCATCGCAACGAACGGCGCCCAAACGACCCAACCCGGGACGTGGTGTGCGTTCTCAAGTGCGTTGTGGCCTTCTGCCATGAAGATTGCGCCATTCCAGAAGGACAGCATTTCCTCATAATCACCGACACCGAACCAATCCGATGCAAACCAACCGGCAAAGATCGCACCAACGGTCAGGAACAGGAGCGGACCCGTCATGACTGCAGGGCTTTCATGCACGTGTGCCATGGTGCGTTCATCCGCACGCGGTGCGCCGAAGAAGGTCAGGAAGATCAGACGCCAGCTATAGAACGAGGTCATCAGAGCAGCCAGAATACCTGCCCAGAAGGCGTACAAACCAACACCGGTATGTGCGGCATAGGCGCTTTCAAGGATCAGGTCCTTGGAATAGTAGCCCGCGAAGCCCGGAACACCGGTAATCGCCAGCGTACCAATCACCATGACAGCGAAGGTCAGCGGAACCATTTTGGCAATACCGCCCATCTTGCGCATATCCTGTTCATCAGACATGGCGTGGATGACCGAACCGGCACCAAGGAACAGAAGCGCCTTGAAGAAACCGTGCGTCATCAGGTGGAAGACACCTGCCGAATAAGCCGACACGCCGCAAGCAAAGAACATATAGCCCAGCTGCGAGCAGGTCGAATAGGCAATGACGCGTTTGATGTCGTTCTGAACACAGGCGATGGTCGCAGCGAAGAACGCCGTCGAGGCACCAACGATGGTCACGATCATCAGGGTGGTTTCAGCATATTCAAAGATCGGCGACAGACGCGCGACCATGAACACACCAGCCGTCACCATGGTTGCCGCGTGAATAAGTGCGGAAACCGGGGTCGGGCCTTCCATTGCGTCGGGAAGCCAGGTGTGAAGACCAAGCTGTGCTGATTTACCCATCGCGCCGATGAACAGCAGGAAGCAGGTAATCTCAAGTGCGGAGAACTCATGGCCCAGGAACATCAGCGTTGCGCCAGCGACTTCTTCGGCATTGCCAAAGATGACGTCGAACTGGACACTGTCGAACAGGACATAGACCGCAAAGATACCAAGGGCAAAGCCGAAGTCACCGACACGGTTGACGATGAAGGCTTTCATCGCAGCAGCCGATGCAGACGGCTTGGAATACCAGAAACCGATCAGAAGATACGATGCCAGACCAACGCCCTCCCAGCCGAAGAACAGCTGGATCAGGTTGTCGGCGGTAATCAGCATCAGCATCGCAAAGGTGAACAGGCTCAGATACGCCATAAAGCGCGGCTTGTCCGGATCATGCGACATATAGCCGATGGAATAGATGTGAACCATCGAGGACACGCCGGTCACAACGATCAGCATCACACAGGTCAGCGTATCAATACGCAGCGACCAGGACGCATCAAAGCTGCCCGAGGAAATCCAGGTAAACAGTTCGATCACAACCGGGTTGCCACCCAGCGCAACATCGACAAAGGCAAAGATCGAGATCACAAACGCAATCACGACACCGGCAACGGTGACCAGCTGGGCCACGCGATCAGCCGAGGACGCACCATGATGGTGATGACCATGGCTATCATGCGGGGCCTGCTTCGCGGTCGACATGGCGCCGACCAGCGTAATGGTCCCGGCAAGAACTGCCGCGATCAGGGGCAGGAATACAATCAACGGATACATATCTGCCTTACCCCTTCATCATGTTGATGTCTTCGACCGCGATGGTGCCGCGGTTACGGAAGTAAACGACCAGGATCGCCAGACCAATTGCCGCTTCAGCCGCAGCAACCGTCAGAACGAAGATGGTAAAGACCTGTCCGACGAGGTCGCCGAGGAACGACGAGAACGCGACCAGATTGATGTTGACCGCCAGCAGCATCAGCTCGATCGACATCATGATGATGATGACGTTCTTGCGGTTCATGAAGATGCCGAAGATCCCGAGTGTGAAAAGGATCGCCGCGACGGTCAGATAATGTGCAAGACCGATTTCCATCAGATCCCCCTTCCGACCGGAACTTTTTTGACTTCAAGCGTATCAGCGCGGTTACGCTTGACCTGCTCGGAGATTTTCTGACGACGGACACCATCACGGTGACGCAGCGTCAGGACAATTGCGCCAATCATCGCAACAAGCAGAACCAGACCAGCCGCCTGGAAGATGTATGCGTAATCGGTGTAGATCAGTTGACCAAGTGCCTCGACGTTGGTCAGACCAGCCGGTGTCGGCTGCGCGAGAACCGCGACCGCCTCATCCGTCAGGGTCCAGCCAGCGCCAACCAGTGCCAGTTCGACAAACAGAACAACCGCGATCAGAACCCCGATCGGCAGATAGTTCAAAAAGCCCTGACGCATCTCGACAAAGTTAATGTCGAGCATCATGACGACGAACAGGAACAGGACTGCAACCGCGCCGACATAGACGACGACGAGCAGCATGGCGAGAAACTCGGCACCCAGCAGGACGAAAAGTCCGGCTGCGTTAAAGAATGTCAAGATCAGCAACAGTACCGAATGCACCGGGTTGCGAACGGTCACAACCGCAGTCGCGGACAAGACCGCGACGGTAGCAAACAGGTAAAAAGCCAAAGCCTGTACGACCATAAGGTACCCCCTTGGCGAACCGTTGCTGCCCCAATGGCTAACAACGGCCCATGAACTCTCTTTCTAACGATCAGACGCGACACTTACCGATAAGGTGCGTCTGCCTCCAATCGTGCAGCAAGCTCGGCTTCCCAACGCTCGCCGTTTGCCAGCAGCTTGTCCTTGTCATAGAACAGCTCCTCGCGGTTTTCGGTTGCGAACTCGAAGTTCGGACCTTCGACAATGGCATCCACCGGGCAGGCTTCCTCGCAGAAGCCACAGTAAATGCATTTCGTCATATCAATGTCGTAACGCGTGGTACGACGCGAACCATCATCGCGCGGCTCGACCTCAATGGTGATGGCCTGTGCCGGGCAAATGGCTTCGCAAAGTTTACAGGCGATGCAACGCTCTTCGCCGTTCGGATAACGGCGCAGCGCATGTTCGCCACGGAAACGCGGGCTCAGCGGACCTTTTTCGTACGGGTAGTTGATCGTCACCTTGGGCTTGAACATGTATTTCAAGGTGAGCGCCATTCCCGAAACGAGTTCCGCGAGCAGGAAGCTCCGGGCCGTCCGATCAATAAATGACATCGTTTACCTCTCTCTTTCCGATGCGCGGCGATCAGGCCGGGACCTTGTCAAAAACAACGAGGAACGTTGCAACCAGCATGACCCAAGCAAACGACAGCGGCAGGAAGATTTTCCAGCCCAGACGCATCAGTTGGTCATAGCGGTAACGCGGGAAGGTTGCACGGACCCACAGGAAGATGAACAGAACAAAGCAGATCTTGAAGATGAACCAGATTGCGCCCGGGATGAATTCGAGGAACGGCAACGGCGCGCTCCAGCCACCCAGGAACAGAATGGCGCACAGGCCACTCATCAGGATCATGTTTGCGTATTCACCCAGGAAGAACAGCGCAAAGGTCATTGCCGAATAGTCGACGTTATAACCCGATACCAGTTCGGCTTCCGCTTCGGGAAGGTCAAACGGTGCGCGGTTGGTTTCAGCCAGAATGGATACGATGAAGACGATGAACATCGGGAAGTGATAAACGAAGTTCCACTCCCAGATACCGCCGACCTGCCCCCGGACAATGTCGCTGAGATTCAGCGAGCCGGTTGTCAGCAGAACCGAGATGATGATCAGGCCAATCGAAATCTCATACGAGACCATCTGGGCGCCGGAACGCAGCGCACCAAGGAAGGCGTATTTGGAGTTCGATGCCCAACCGGCCATCACGATACCGTACACACCCAGCGAAGAAATCGCGAAGATGTAAAGAATACCGACATTCAGGTCAGCCAGAACCATGCCTTCGTCGAACGGGATAACCGCCCAGGCAATGATCGCCAGAATAAAGGTCAGCATCGGGGCAATGATGAACACGCCCTTGTTCGCGCTGCTCGGAATGATTGTTTCTTTCAGAAACAGCTTCAAACCATCGGCAAGCGGCTGCAGGAGACCAAACGGCCCCACAACGTTCGGGCCCTTACGGAGCTGAATAGCACCGATAACCTTACGCTCGGCGTAGGTCAGATAGGCGACAGCACCCAGCAGCGGCAGGACAATCGCCAGAATTTTGGCGACGATCCAGACGAGCGGTTCAATATATCCGTCCCAAAGAAGTTCCATCGGTCAAACCGTATCTTTTGCGTTTCGTCCCAAAATTGGGACACCCCCTTGCGGGATGAGCGACGATCAGATCGCCGCTCCCCTTACTCAGGCAACCTTCTCGGCAGCCGCATCCTTGACAAAGGCCTCAGTACATTTGGCCATCGTCACCGATGCACGGCTGATCGGGTCGGTCATATAGAAATTGCGAACCGGCGATACGAAGCCATCAGACTTCATGTCACCTGCCTTGCCGAAATCGGTCCATTCTGCTCTGGTCGGAACGTTCAGCGACGCAAAGGTCGGGCTGAGTTCCACCATGCGCTCGCGAACGGCATCGATGTTGTTGTATGGCAGGGTCAGATCGAGCGCACCGGAAAGTGCACGAACAATCGCCCAGTCCTCGCGCGCGTCACCAACCGGGAAGATCGCACGCCAGCCCTGCTGGGCGCGGCCTTCGGTGTTGACATACGTGCCGTTCTTCTCGGTGTAGGCAGCACCCGGCAGGATCACGTCGGCTGCCTGTGCACCGGCATCGCCCATCGCACCCTGGTAAATGACAAATGCCTTTTCCAGTTTGCTCATGTCGACTTCGTCGGCACCCAGAAGATAGACAACTTCGATATCGCCTTTGGCAACGCCATCAAGAATGTCGTTGGTCGCAAGACCGCCCTCACCCGGCACGAAGCCAAGATCAAGGCCACCAACACGCGATGCCGCGGTGTGCAGAACGTTAAAGCCGTTCCATTCACCAGCAACCATGCCATATTTCTCGGCAATAGCGCGGGTTGCAGCGAGGACTGCATCACCGTCTTCACGGCTGAGCGCGCCCATACCGACAATGATCATCGGCTTTTCAGCAGCTTCAAGAACCTTGGCAAAGTCGTTCTTGCCATCCAGAATTTCCTGGAGGGTGTCCGGACCAGCACCGAGGTAATCGTTCTTGTAGGTCGGGTCCCACTTCTCACCGATGATGCCGACTTTGAAATCGCCAGCCGTCGAACGCCAGCGCTTGCGCAGGCGGGAATTGATGATCGGCGCTTCTGCACGGACATTGGCACCGACGATCAGGCAGGCATCTGCCTCGTCAATGCCGGCAATGGTGCTGTTGAAGATATAGGAAGCACGGGGGCCACCAATCTTCGAGCCATCCTGACGGCAATCAAGGTTCGCAGATCCCAGCTTGCCCATCAGATCTTTCAGCGCGGTCATCGATTCACAATCGACCGTATCACCTGCAAGTGCGGCAATCTTGTTGCCGGCCAGACCGGAAACCTTCGCCTTGATCGCAGCAAATGCCTCGTCCCAGCTTGCCGGCTGGAGTTTGCCATCCTTGCGCACGTAAGGACGATCAAGACGCTGACGCTTCAGGCCGTCAATGGCGTAACGGGTTTTGTCGGAAATCCATTCTTCGTTGATGTCTTCGTGGGTGCGCGGCAGAACGCGCATCACTTCGCCGGTACGGGCATCAATACGAATATTGGATCCAACCGCATCCATGACATCGACGCTATCGGTTTTCTTGAGCTCCCACGGACGCGCAGTAAACGCATACGGCTTGGAAGTCAGTGCCCCGACCGGGCAAAGGTCAACCAGGTTGCCCGACAGTTCGGAGTTGATCGACGCTTCGATATACGGTCCGACTTCGGTGTCCTCGCCACGGTAGACAGCACCCATGGTACCGACACCGGCGACTTCTTCGGAGAAGCGAACGCAACGGGTGCAGTGGATGCAACGGGTCATGATCGTTTTGACGATCGGGCCCAGTTCCTTGTCCTTCACGGCACGTTTTTTCTCGGCGTAACGTGAGGAGTCAAAACCATAGGCCATTGCCTGGTCCTGCAGATCACATTCACCACCCTGGTCACAAATCGGGCAATCCAGCGGATGGTTGATCAGCAGGAATTCCATCACGCCATTGCGTGCTTTCTTGACCAGATCGGAATCGGTTTTGATCACCATTCCATCTGCCGCCGGCATGGCACAGGATGCGACCGGTTTCGGCGCACGTTCCATTTCCACCAGGCACATACGGCAGTTACCGGCGATTGACAGGCGTTCGTGATAGCAGAAACGCGGGATTTCCTTACCGGCCTCTTCACAGGCCTGAAGAACTGTCGCCCCGGCTTCTACTTCAACTTCAATACCGTCAACTGTTAGTTTCGGCATGTCTCAATCCCTCTCAACAGGCCTCTCTCAGGCCGCGATCCGTGCGCGATATTCCTTGATCCGACGTTCCATTTCGGGACGGAAATGACGGATAAGGCCCTGAATCGGCCATGCAGCCGCATCGCCAAGCGCACAAATGGTGTGGCCTTCGACCTGTTTGGTCACATCCCACAACAGATCAATCTCATCAAGCGTGGCCTCGCCGCGGACCATGCGCGTCATCATGCGCATCATCCAGCCGGTACCTTCACGGCACGGCGTGCACTGGCCACAGCTTTCATGCTTGTAGAATTCCGACAGACGCGCGATCGCGTAGACAATGTCAGTCGACTTGTCCATGACGATGACAGCGGCCGTACCAAGACCGGAGCCAACTTCACGCAGGCCGTCAAAGTCCATCAGAACGTCGTCACAGACGTCTTTTGGCATTAGCGGAACAGATGAACCGCCCGGAATAACCGCAAGAAGGTTGTCCCAGCCGCCGCGAACGCCGCCGCAATGCTTTTCGATCAGTTCCTTGAGCGGAATGCTCATGGCTTCTTCGACAGTGCACGGTTTTTCAACGTGACCGGAAATGGCAAACAGCTTGGTACCGTGGTTGTTTTCACGACCGAAGCTTGAGAACCATGATCCGCCGCGACGCAAAATGGTCGGAACGGCTGCGATCGACTCAACGTTGTTCACAGTGGTCGGACAACCATACAGACCAGCGTTTGCCGGGAATGGCGGCTTCAGGCGCGGCTGACCTTTTTTACCCTCTAAGCTTTCGATCAGGGCTGTTTCTTCGCCACAGATGTAAGCGCCAGCACCAAGGTGCAGGTAAATGTCAAAATCCCAACCCGAACCGCAGGCATTTTTACCCACCAGACCGGCTTCATAAGCCTGGTCGATGGCAATCTGCAGGTTGGATGCCTCGTGATAGAACTCGCCGCGGATATAGATATAAGCAGCGTGGGCGTTCATCGCGAAGCTGGCCAGAAGGCAACCTTCAATCAGGGTGTGCGGATCATTACGCATGATCTCGCGGTCTTTACAGGTGCCCGGCTCGCCTTCGTCGGCGTTAACCACGAGATAGCTCGGACGACCATCAGATTCTTTTGGCATGAAGGACCATTTCAGGCCGGTCGGGAAGCCAGCGCCCCCACGACCACGCATACCGGATGCTTTCATCTCGTCGATGATCCAGTCGCGGCCCTTTTCGATCAATGCCTTGGTACCATCCCAGTTACCACGGGATTGCGCGCCCTTGAGGCCGAAATCCTGGAAACCATACAGGTTGGTAAAGATACGATCCTTATCCTGCAGCATATCAGGCGTCCCCTTCGCTTGCATTCGCGTCCTGCGGGGCTGCACCGCAGCCACAGAAAGCCTTCAGAACCTTCGGACCATCGATCGGCTCACACCCTTTGCGGCCGCTCTGCGGGCCGGCTTTCGGCTTCTCGCCCTTTTTGAGGGCATCAAGAATGGCCTTGGTGCTTTCCGCAGTCAGGTCTTCGTAATAATCGTCATTAATCTGCATCATCGGGGCGTTAACACACGCACCAAGGCACTCAACTTCGATCATGGTGAACTGACCGTCTTCGGTGGTTTCGCCAACGCCTATGCCGAGTTCCTTTTTGCAGGTATCGACAACGTCGGCAGAACCGCGAAGCCAGCACGGCGTGGTGGTGCAAACCTGGATGAAGTTCTTACCCACCGGGGCAAGGTTATACATCGTATAGAAGGTTGCGACCTCGTAGACGCGAATGGCCGGCATTTCGAGCATGTCGGCAATGTAATCCATTGCGACGGTCGGAACCCAGTTACCCTCGGTCTGACGCTGTGCCAGATCAAGCAACGGCATGACCGCACTTTGCTGGCGGCCTTCCGGATACTTGGCGATGATCTTCTTTGCCTTTTCCTGATTTTCAGGCGTGAATGCAAAGCTGGTCGGTTGAAGCTCTTTCGGAGCTGGTCTTCTCAAATGGCTCATCGGTCAATCTCACCGAACACGATATCTAGCGACCCGATATTGGCAACGACGTCGGCCAACATGTGACCTTTGGACATGAAGTCGAGGCCTTGGAGGTGCGGGAACCCCGGGGCGCGGATTTTGCAGCGATACGGACGGTTCGAGCCATCCGAAACAAGATACACACCAAACTCGCCTTTCGGTGCCTCGACCGGGGCATAGCATTCGCCAGCCGGAACGTGGAAACCTTCGGTGAAGAGTTTGAAGTGGTGAATAAGGGCTTCCATCGAACGCTTCATCTGCGCGCGCGACGGCGGTGCCACTTTGTTGTTTTCAACAATAACAGGACCATCCGGCATATTCTTGATGGCCTGCTTGATGATGCTGAGCGACTGCCACATTTCCTCGAAACGAACAAGGAAGCGATCATAGCAATCGCCGTTCTTGCCGACAGGAATGTCGAAGTCGAAATCTTCGTACGAGTCATAAGGCTGAGATTTGCGCAGATCCCATGCCAGACCCGATGCACGA
Organism: Thalassospira sp. MCCC 1A01148; assembly: GCF_001613795.1. Lineage (GTDB taxonomy): Bacteria > Pseudomonadota > Alphaproteobacteria > Rhodospirillales > Thalassospiraceae > Thalassospira. The sequence continues at coordinate 158,963 of NZ_LPVZ01000012.1, read as the reverse complement.
ATGTTCGGACCGGTAAAGCCCCAATCAAGGGCCTCTTCAGCACTCACGACACCGATATCAACCGTACGCTGTTTGAAGATACGGTTGCCGACCAGGACACGGTCAAAGTCTTTCATGAAGGTTTCGAACTGTTTAGCCCAGTCCGAAATATCATCAAGAAGACCAGCCGGCAGGTCGGCGGCAACACCGCCCGGACGGAAATAGTTGGCGTGAAGACGGGCGCCACAGGCGCGCTCATAGAATTCCATGAGCTTTTCACGTTCTTCAAACGCCCAAAGCAGCGGCGTCATCGCCCCGACGTCCAGTGCAAAGGTCGTCAGGTTCAGAAGATGGTTCAGAATACGACCGATCTCCGCATACAGAACACGGATATACTGCGCACGCTTGGGCACTTCGACGCCCATCAGCTTTTCGATGGCCAGGCAATATGCATGTTCCTGGTTCATCGGTGCGACATAGTCGAGACGGTCGAAATACGGGGTCGCCTGAATATAGGTCTTATATTCGATCAGCTTTTCCGTACCACGATGCAGAAGACCAATATGCGGGTCGGAACGTTCGACGACTTCGCCGTCCATTTCCAGAACCAAACGCAGAACGCCGTGCGCCGCAGGGTGCTGCGGGCCGAAGTTCATGGTCATATTTTTGATTTTTTGTTCGGACATCAGGCGTTGCCCTCCGCCTTTTCATCACCCGGAAGAACATGCTGGATGCCTTCCCACGGGCTTTCGAAATCGAAATTACGGAAATCCTGAACCAGTTTGACCGGCTCATAGACAACACGCTTCTGTTCGTCGTCATAACGCACTTCGACATACCCGGTCAGCGGGAAGTCCTTGCGCAGCGGATGACCTTCGAAACCATAGTCGGTCAGGATACGGCGGGGATCCGGATGATCGGCGAAGAAGATACCGTACATGTCCCACGCTTCGCGCTCGAACCAGTCGGCGGCGCTGAAAAGCGAGACACAGCTTGGTACCGGGGTGTCTTCGTCGGTACGGACCTTCACACGAATGCGCAGGTTATGCTTCAGAGACAACAGGTGATAGACGACGTCGAAACGCTCGGAACGTTCCGGGTAGTCCGCACCACAAACATCAATAAGCTGCTTGAACAAGCAGCCGGTATCATCCCGAAGGAAGGTCAGAACTTTAAGGATATCATCGCGCTTGGCGACGATGGTCAACTCGCCGTAACGAATCTCGCTTTCGAGGAGTTCGTCGGCCAGCTGGGACGCCACCAGATCTTTCAGATCGTTCAAAGCAGCGCTGTTATCGCTGAGCAGTTCGCTCATGCAAGCCCCCTATTACGGATCAGCGTGTCAGGACACCGGTACGGCGGATTTTCTTTTGCAGCTGCATCACGCCGTAAATCAGCGCTTCGGCTGTCGGCGGGCACCCGGGAACGTATACGTCCACCGGCACAACGCGATCACAACCGCGAACCACCGAATAAGAATAGTGATAGTAACCGCCGCCATTGGCGCACGAGCCCATCGAAATGACCCAGCGCGGCTCTGCCATCTGGTCATAGACCTTACGCAGTGCCGGGGCCATTTTGTTGGTCAGCGTACCAGCAACGATCATCACGTCCGACTGACGCGGGCTTGGGCGGAAAACCAGGCCGTAACGGTCAAGGTCATAACGCGACGCAGCCGAATGCATCATTTCAACAGCACAGCAGGCCAGACCGAAAGTCATCGGCCACAGGGAACCGGTGCTTGCCCAGCTTGCGAGTTTATCGAGATTGGCAAGGACAAAGCCCTTGTCGTTCATCTCGTCAAACACGCCCTTAAGCAGTGCATCCTGATCCGAACCGGGTGCCAGGGGTGCGCCTGAGTTGGTGCTCACTCCCATTCCAAAGCTCCCTTCTTCCATTCGTAGATAAAGCCGACCGTCAAAACAGCCAGGAAGATCACCATCGACACAAAGCCGAACGTCCCGATATCACCAAGGGTCACAGCCCACGGGAACAGGAAGGCGACTTCGAGGTCGAAAATAATGAACAAGATTGCGACCAGATAGAAACGGACGTCGAACTTGATGCGCGCGTCCTCAAACGGCGCAAAACCACATTCGTATGCAGACAGTTTCTCGACATCCGGTGCCTGCTTGGCAAGAACCAGCGACGCGATGACGATTACCGCCGAAAGACCGACGGCGATCCCGATGAACACCAGGATCGGAAGATATTCCGAAAGAAGCTCTTGCATCTCTCTGACCTCTCAAGAACAGGCCTTTTGACCCGACCAGGTCCCCACCTGGCCAATTACGGCGCACCATAACGTATGCACCGCACAAGTTCCAGCCCTCAAGCGCGTTCGACGCACCCTAAGGCCGGAAACTTTCTAATCTTTTTGCCATTCACTATCGTCCGATATCGGGCTGGACGTCGACATGATCAAGACCCAATCGTGCGAAGCAGCATAAGCAACACATGAAATGGCGACCGCGGAAAAGACAATGCGCCCCATAAAAAGACAACAGATGATGGATCATGGCGCGAGCGACGAGACTTGAACTCGCGGCCTCCGGCGTGACAGGCCGGCGCTCTAACCAACTGAGCTACGCCCGCTAAATGACCATCAATCGGCGCGCCTTTGTTAGACCACACCCCAAACCAAGTCAAGCAGCTAGCAACGTTTTCAACCCATTCGACAATTGCACCTGCAAACATCGCCCAATGCGGGTCAATTTGGCCCGGGATTTGTACCGCATTAATCAATTTTGTACATTTAGAGTGCTTTATACCTATGGGGCTTTGCAAAGGGGCGTCGGCTTTTATAGAATTGTTGACAAATAACCCCTATCTTACGGTGCGATAGAGGCAGGTTCGGCAGTCAGGTTCCACTACCGAACAGAGTCATTACGACGGAGAAGACCACCCGTGGGGCGCGTTAAAGAAGAATACAGATCACTTGCCGGACCTGAAAAGGCAGCGATTCTCATGCTTGCTCTTGGGGAAGAGCACGCGACCAAGATGTTCAGCATGATGGATGACGAGGAAATCAAGGAGATTTCCCAATGCATGTCTGGCCTTGGCACCATCAGCGCCAACATTGTCGAGCGACTGTTTGTTGAATTCGCAGATCAGCTGTCTTCAACCGGATCCCTTGTCGGTTCGTTCGATACCACAGAACGCTTGCTTTCCAAGGTTCTGCCCGAAGACCGTGTGAACGGCATCATGGAAGAGATCCGCGGTCCTGCGGGTCGTACCATGTGGGACAAGCTCAACAACGTGAACGAAGCGGTTCTGGCGAACTACCTGAAGAACGAGTATCCGCAGACTGTGGGTGTTGTTCTTTCAAAACTCAAACCCGGACATTCTGCGTCAGTTCTGTCACTTTTGCCGGAAAACTTCTCGATGGAAGTCATCATGCGTATGTTGCGCATGGAAGCGGTTCAAAAAGAAGTGCTTGATAACATCGAAAAGACGCTGCGCACCGAGTTCATGTCGAACCTTGCGCGCGGTTCGCGTGGTGACAACCATGAACTGATGGCGGATATCTTCAACAGCCTGGACCGCCAAAGTCAGGACCGGTTCCTTACTGCGCTTGAAGAACGTAACCGTGACTCGGCCGAGAAGATCAAGGCCCTTATGTTCACCTTCGAAGACCTTGCACGGCTTGACAACAATGGCGTTCAGACGCTGCTGCGTCAGGTTGAAAAGGACAAGCTTGCACTGGCGCTGAAAGGCTCGACCGATCAGATGCGCGACCTGTTCTTCAAGAACATGTCCGAACGTGCCGGCAAGATGATGAAAGAGGATATGGATGCGCTTGGCCCGGTCCGTCTTTCAGACGTCGAAGAGTCGCAGATGATGATCGTCCAGCTGGCTAAGGAATTGGCGGCACAGGGCCAGATCGTCATTTCCGAAGGCGGTGCCGAAGACGAAATGGTCTTCTAACCTTAAAAGAACACAACCGCACAAACACCAAAGGGACAGCCAATGCTGTCCCTTTTTTTCGTTCTCGCGGCGCGGCCAAACAGGCCACATAAAAGTGCAGACCTTGCGCCCTGCCCTAGCCGATAATCACATTTGGCACAGGGTCCGTGATTGAGTTGATTTCCCAGCGCAAGCGGTTCTGGCCTTTGATTTCGCGGAACTCTGCGGCGTTATGGCTGCGAATACCCGCAGTCGTGCGCAGCTCGATCTTGCCAGTCATTTGATAGCCCATCGCAGTCAGTCGTTCCTGATACTGATCCGGGACAAAGCCGCCCCGAATTTCAACGGTGTTTCGCCCTGAATGGAAGAACATTTCCAGTATGCGCGATTGCCGGCGGACAAAGACGAAACTCTTTTCACGCATGATGTTGCCGCGCTTCTCATAGACGATGTCAAACACCCCGCGACCGGTATAGGTCAATTGACGTACAGACGAATCCCGTTTGAGATCGGCCATCACCTTGGCGACCTTTTCCTTCTCGGCTTCCGCATCAAGGCTGTTGTTCTGAAGCCCTTCAGTAATGTTGGGCTGCACCAGCAATCCACGATAGCTGAAGCGGTAATCGCCATTCCGCTCCATCGAGAGATCAATGGTGAAGGCTTCGGGCAGATAGCAACTGACAAGCATCAGCGGCAGACACAACACGATCACAAGCCGCGGACAGACCGACCAACCCCATTGCGAGAACCGTTGTGGGATAGACTGGCTGATCTGTTCGCGACTGGATGGACTGCAGGCCGAGCTTGTATGCATCTCACGGTTTCCGATTCTCTTCACCAGGATGTCAACAGTGCCTGCCCGCCGACCAAGCGTCAACTTTAACCAGCGCCTGTCAGCCCGCGGATTTGACGGAACAAGCGACCGTGTGGTGTGAGGAGAATGGGGAGACCCCGAAAACGAAAAAAGGCAGCCTTTAGGGCTGCCTTTATCATGGTGGGTGATGAGAGATTCGAACTCCCGACCCTCTCGGTGTAAACGAGATGCTCTAACCAGCTGAGCTAATCACCCTGTTGCAAACCGCGCTGTTCTGCGGAAGCGGGCGGAACTTACCATGGTTTTCCCAAAAAGCAATGCCCACTTTGCAGAAAAATGTAACTTCTATTTCAAGGCGGATTATCTTTGGCAAATGGTCAACCACAAGCCTTCATTTCGCCCCTGTTTTCAAGCCGATCTTGAGCTAAACCAGCAACGCAACAGACTTTCCTGGTGTTCGGCAGTGAAACGATGATTCGCACACACCCAAGAAACAAAAAAGGCAGCCTTTAGGGCTGCCTTTATCGTGGTGGGTGATGAGAGATTCGAACTCCCGACCCTCTCGGTGTAAACGAGATGCTCTAACCAGCTGAGCTAATCACCCTTTGCCTTTGGAGCCATTGCTCCGAAGCGGAGCGGAACATAGCATGGTTTTTCCAAAAAGCAATGCCGGTGACACAGGTCACCGGCATTTATTTCAAAGAACTTCGTCAAACTTAGTTGACGGCGTCCTTCAGGCCTTTACCAGCCTTGAACTTCGGCTGTTTCGATGCCGGAATGTCGATTTCTTCACCGGTGCGCGGGTTGCGACCTTTTGAAGCAGCGCGAGCAGCGACAGCGAAGGTACCGAAACCAACCAGACGAACTTCGTCGCCGGATTTAAGAGAATCGGTGATGGAATCGAAAACAGCGTCAACCGCTTTTGCAGCGTCAGCTTTGGACAGATCAGCTTTAGCAGCTACACTTCCAACGAGATCGTTTTTATTCACTTCCTGGCCCCCTTGTTTGGACGTTCGGAGTTATGAGGAAATTTGGTTTGCCCCAAACCTGTTGCACGGGCAGTGTAAGCAGGTCGCAAACATCTCGTCAATGCGAGAGACGCAGTTTTCTGCGGTTTTTGACGTTTTTTTCGATTTTTTGCGCTTTACAGCATTCCCGACATGTTCTTGCACCGATTCTTGGGCAAAGTTATCCACAGAAAAAGGGGAGCGACATGGTCGCTCCCCTTGTTTTCTGCCAGTTATGACGGACCTTAGTGAGTCGTCACACCGCCGATATCCGATTCTTCGCCGTCCTTGGATTTGACAGCGACATCATCAACCTCTTCTTCCCATTCAATCGGGACAAGCGGATTGGCCAATGCGTGGCTGAGAACCTCGTCAACGTGGGACACCGGAATGATTTCCATGCCACGTTTAACGTTGTCCGGAATCTCTTCGAGATCCTTTTCGTTTTCCTGCGGGATCAGAACGGTTTTCACCCCGCCGCGCAGTGCAGCCAGAAGCTTTTCTTTCAAACCGCCAATCGCAAGTACACGGCCACGCAGGGTGACTTCACCCGTCATTGCAACATCCTTGCGCACCGGATTACCGGTCAGAACCGACACGACCGAGGTCACCATGCCCACACCGGCCGACGGGCCGTCTTTTGGGGTGGCACCTTCTGGTACGTGAACGTGGATGTCACGTTTCTGGAACAAGGTTGGCTTGATCCCGAAATCAACCGCACGCGAACGGACAAACGAGGTCGCCGCCTGAATGGATTCCGTCATGACTTCACCGAGTTTACCGGTGGTTTTCATGTTGCCCTTACCCGGCACGGTGACAGCTTCGATCTGAAGCAGATCGCCACCAAACTCGGTATAAGCAAGACCGGTAACAACACCCACCTGATCTTCACCCTCTGTCTCGCCGAAGCGGAACTTCCGGACCCCGGCATATTTGCCAAGGGTACGCGGGGTGACACGAACCGTTTTCAGGCTTTCAAGCATAATGCGCTTGGTCGCCTTACGGGCCAGTTTGGCCAATTCACGTTCGAGGCTACGCACACCGGCTTCGCGGGTGTAATAGCGGATCAGATCACGAAGCGCGTCGTCCGAAATACTCCATTCCCCTTTCTTCAGGCCATTATCCTTGACCTGCTTGGGAATGAGGTGACGTTTGGCGATCTCGACTTTTTCGTCTTCGGTGTAACCGGAAATCCGGATGACTTCCATACGGTCAAGCAGCGGCTGCTGCATGCGAAGCGAGTTGGCCGTGGTCACGAACATCACATCCGAAAGATCATAATCGACTTCGAGATAGTGATCGTTAAAGGTCGAGTTCTGTTCTGGATCCAATACCTCAAGCAGGGCCGAGGCCGGATCACCGCGGAAGTCCGAACCCATCTTTTCGATCTCGTCGAGAAGGAAGAGCGGGTTGGAATATTTCGCCTTTTTCATACCCTGGACAATCTTGCCCGGCATGGACCCGATATAGGTCCGGCGGTGACCGCGGATTTCAGATTCATCACGCACGCCACCAAGCGACATACGTACAAAGCTGCGCCCGGTCGCATTGGCCATGGACTTGCCAAGCGAGGTCTTACCAACACCGGGAGGACCAACAAGACAAAGGATCGGGCCTTTGACCTTTTTGGTACGCGCCTGCACCGCAAGATATTCAAGGATGCGTTCCTTGACCTTTTCCAGACCGTAATGCTCTTTATCAAGAACCTTCTTGGCCTTTTTCAGGTCATGAGAAACACGTGAACGCTTGTTCCACGGAATGGACACCATCCAGTCAAGATAGTTGCGCACCACGGTGGCTTCGGCCGACATCGGGCTCATATTGCGCAGCTTCTTGAGTTCTGCCTGTGCCTTTTCCTTGGCTTCCTTGGGCATTTTGGCCTTGTTGAGCTTCTCTTCGAGCTCAGAAGCCTCATCCTTGCCGTCTTCGCCCTCGCCCAGTTCCTTCTGAATGGCTTTAAGCTGCTCATTCAGATAGTACTCGCGCTGGGTTTTCTCCATCTGGCGTTTAACGCGGTTGCGGATTTTCTTTTCAACCTGCAACACGCCGATTTCGGACTCCATGAAGCCGAAAATGCGTTCCAGACGGTCACCGACAAGTTTGGTTTCCAAAAGCTCCTGCTTTTCGGAAATCTTGAGCGACAGGTGGGAAGCCACCGTATCGGCCAGCTTTGCCGGTTCTTCGATCTGATTGACCGAGACCAGAACTTCAGGCGGAATTTTCTTGTTCAGCTTGATGTACTGTTCGAATTGCGTAACGACAGAACGCGCCAGCGCCTCAAGTTCGCTGTCATCCTCGTCACTGTCCTCACGCACCGAACCATAGGCCTGGAAGAATTCAGGATTATCAACATAGCCGGTAATTTCGGCCCGTTTCCCGCCTTCAACCAATACCTTTACGGTTCCGTCCGGCAGCTTGAGAAGCTGCAAGACAGTTGCGACAGTACCAATTTCATAGAGATCTTCGACAGCCGGGTCATCAAGACCGGCATCTTTCTGGGTAACAAGCAGGATCTGCTTGTCTTCGCGCATCACATCCTCGAGCGCACGCACCGATTTTTCACGTCCGACAAACAGCGGAACAATCATGTGCGGGAACACGACAATGTCACGCAACGGCAGCACCGGGTATATTTCGCCACGCGCCAATTCGACCATTATGTTCTATTCCCTAATTTGAGCCGTAACGTTCCTGCGGTCCTGTCATAGGCCCCGCCAGCAACGCGAACATGTTTTAGATAATCGTTAGATAATCTGAATTTCCCGCACCGCAATAGATGCCGGTGCGGGAATTAAGTTCAGGCGGTATTTTCAACACCTTCGCGACGTTCGGCATGGATCAGCAACGGTTTTGCCTTTCCTTGTACGACGTCAGCATTGATAACGATTTCCTCGACACTTTCCATGGTCGGCAGATCGAACATGGTTTCAAGCAGGATGCCCTCCATGATCGAGCGCAAACCACGTGCACCGGTCTTGCGTTCAATTGCCTTGTCAGCAATTGCCTTAAGCGCATCCGGCTGGAAGGTGAGTTTGACATCTTCCATGTCGAACAGGCGCTGATACTGCTTGATCAGTGCGTTTTTCGGCTCCGTCAGAATCTGAACCAGAGCGTCATTGTCGAGGTCTTCAAGCGTTGCAAGAACCGGCAGACGACCAATGAATTCCGGGATCAGACCGAATTTCAGAAGATCTTCCGGCTCTACCTCACGCAGGACGTCGCCAGTGCGACGGTCCTCGGGGCTGCGAACATCGGCACCAAAGCCGATCGCGCTGCCCCTGCCACGTTGGGAGATCACCTTGTCCAGACCGGCAAACGCGCCGCCAACAATAAACAGGATGTTGGTGGTGTCGACCTGCAGGAATTCCTGTTGCGGATGTTTCCGGCCACCCTGCGGCGGAACGGATGCAACTGTGCCTTCCATGATCTTGAGCAATGCCTGCTGCACGCCCTCGCCTGAAACATCGCGGGTGATCGACGGGTTGTCGGATTTACGCGAAATCTTGTCGACTTCGTCGATATAGACGATGCCGCGCTGGGCGCGCTCGACATTGTAGTCAGCAGCCTGCAGCAGCTTGAGAATGATGTTTTCGACATCCTCACCCACATAACCGGCTTCGGTCAGGGTGGTGGCATCTGCCATGGTGAACGGGACATCAAGAATGCGTGCCAGGGTCTGCGCCAGAAGCGTTTTACCGCAACCGGTCGGACCAACCAGCATGATGTTTGATTTCGCCAGCTCGATGTCTTCATTCTTGCTGGAATGGTGCAGGCGCTTGTAATGGTTGTGAACCGCGACCGAGAGAACTTTCTTCGCATGGCCCTGACCGATGACATAGTCATCAAGGACCTTGCAAATCTCTTGCGGAGAAGGCACCCCGTCTGCCGATTTGACGAGATGTGTTTTGTGCTCTTCGCGGATGATGTCCATGCAAAGCTCTACGCATTCATCACAGATGAACACGGTTGGACCGGCGATGAGCTTGCGAACCTCGTGCTGGCTCTTTCCGCAGAAAGAACAATACAGAGTGTTCTTGGAGTCCCCGCTATTCGATTTGCTCATACAAACCCCAATTACGTTTGACGTTATCTTTTATCGCCATGTTAGCCGGTAAACGATACCGATCTCAACGTTTAATCTGTGCTTTTCGGCATTATGGCGTCTAGTTTGATATGGGTTCGCCACCTTGGTTGCGAAACCCCTTGTACTAATCACCTAAACGTTCGGATCAGCCACAAGTTCCAAACAAACACGCCGAAGCCTGCACATATACTTGTCTATGACTTAAAAGTGCCATGAAGCAAGACATAAAAAAACGCCCCGGCAGATCACCGGGGCGTTTTCACCAATCACAGCTAAGTGATCAGTCTTTCTTTTCATCACTTTCCGACTTCGGACGCGATGTGACGACCTCGTCGATCAAGCCAAATTCCTTGGCCTGATCAGGTGTCAGGAAGTTATCGCGCTCCATTGCGTCTTCGATGGTCTTGAGATCGCGGCCGGTATGCTCGACATAGATCTCGTTAAGACGCTGACGCAGAGCCAGAATTTCACGGGCATGAATTTCGATGTCCGATGCCTGCCCCTGGAAGCCGCCAGACGGTTGATGGATCATGACACGTGCGTTCGGCAGGCAGTAACGCTTGCCTTTTGCGCCGGCCATCAAAAGCAGCGAACCCATGGATGCCGCCTGCCCCATGCACACCGTGGAAACATCGCAACGGATGTACTGCATGGTGTCATAGATGGCAAGACCCGAGGTCACAACACCGCCCGGTGAGTTGATGTAAAGCGAAATGTCCTTGTCCGGATTTTCCGATTCGAGATGCAGCAACTGCGCACAGATCAGCGACGACATGCCGTCATGGACCTGGCCGTTGATGAAAACGATGCGCTCCTTGAGCAAGCGCGAAAAGATGTCATAGGCCCGCTCGCCACGGCTGGTCTGTTCAACGACCATCGGCACGAGCGAATTCATCTGTTCTTCAATCATCAACTGCAATCTCCCTGCATGATCCTAAACCGTGTCCGGTCGGATTACTTCTCTTCGGATTTGTCAGCAGCTTTTTTAGCGGCCGGCTTTTTGGCTGCAGTTTTCTTGGCCGGGGCTTTTTTAGCCGGAGCCTTTTTCTCTGCTGCTTTTTTCGCCGGTGCCTTTTTGGCAGCCGATTTCTTCTTCGGAGCTTCTTCTTCCTCTTCCGGTTTCAGAAGTTCTTCGACCGTCACGGTCTTGTCTTCAACCTTCGCGAGCTCGATGATGTAATCAACGACCTTGTCTTCATATACAGGGCCCTGAAGCGCCTGCAAGGCCTGCGGGTTATTTTTATAGAATTCAATAACCTGCTGTTCCTGACCCGGATATTTCTGGGCTTCGGCAACGAGCACCTTGTTGACGTCTTCCTGCGTGACCTGAATGTCGTTCTCACGGCCAACTTCAGCAAGGAGAAGACCCAGAAGAACACGGCGTTCTGCGATTTCGCGGAACTCGGTGGTCAGCTCTTCTTCGGACTTGCCTTTGGTTTCTTCGTCTTCCTGACCAGCTTCACGGGCCTGCTTGATCTGGCCGATGATGCCTTCCAGTTCGTTGTCTACCAGTGAGACCGGCAGTTCGAAGCTGTGGTTTTCAGCCAGTGCATCAAGAAGCTGACGCTTCATTTTCTGACGAGAGACCGATTCGTATTCACGGCCAAAGTCCTTGCGGATCGCTTCTTTGAGCGAATCAAGGCTGTCCTGACCGAGTTTCTTGGCCAGTTCATCATCCAGCTCAGCCGGTTTCTTTTCCTTGATTTCCTTGACGGTTACGTCGAACTCGGCGTCTTTGCCTGCGAGTTCTGCTGCACCGTATTCGTCCGGGAATTTCACTTTGACGACGAGTTCGTCACCAGCGTTCACACCGGTCAGCTGATCTTCGAAACCTTCGATGAAGGAACCTGAACCGAGTTCGAGTTCGTAATCTTCGGCTTTACCGCCTTCGAATGCTTCACCGTCGATTTTACCCAGGAAGTCGATGACAACAACGTCACCGGCCTTGGACTTGCGCTTGCGCTTGAGCGGCTCGGTGCTGCCCTGTGCGGATGCAATGCGCTCGAGGGTTTCGGTTACCTTGCTGTCGTCAAGTTCAACAACTTCACGGGTCAGGTTCAGCTTTTTGAAGTCCATCGCTTCGATGGCCGGAATGATTTCGACAGCGATGTCGAATTCCAGATCACCACCTTCGTCGAATTTGGTGACTTCGATCTTCGGCTGAACAGCCGGGCGCAGGTCATTGTCGTTCAGAACCTTGCCGGTGTTTTCGTTCACCGCAGCTTCAAGGACTTCACCCATGACTGCCTGGCCGTAACGCTGGCGCAGCAGTTTTGCCGGGATTTTGCCCGGACGGAAGCCCGGCAGGCGAACCTGATCCTTGATCTCGTCAAGCTTGGCGACGACTTTTTCTTCGATATGTGCGGCGGGCACGACGACTTTGAACTCGCGCGCCAGGCCTTCGTTTTTGGTTTCAGTAACCTGCATAGATAACTCTTTTGCTTGGTTCGAATAATGTCCGTTACGCGACGCAGTCCGGACGTCAGAAAGTCAATATGACTAAACGAATATATAACCCGATCAAATTCTCGGCCTGCTTTTGGCCACCATGCTTATGGTACGGGTGAAGGGACTCGAACCCCCACGGATTGCTCCACTGGAACCTAAATCCAGCGCGTCTACCAGTTCCGCCACACCCGCACACAAGCATAGAAATCACTCCGGCCAGACCGGAATGAGTGCGCCTTAATACAAACTTCGATCCGCTCATGCAAGCATCGCCTTTTCGACAATTGCAATCTTGTCGAAAATAACCGTCAAACAGGCCCTCAAACGAGGGTAATCAAGCGATTTTGGATATGGATTTCTTCAACGCAGAAGCCGTTTGACCGCACTGGACAACGCAATCTTGCCCTGCCCGACATAACTTTCGTGATTTTTTTCGATGGTCGAAAGGTCATAGAGATAGTTCACCATCATCCCGAATGACTGGTTCCAGCCGTTTTCCTTGCCATTGCCGTTCCAGTTCAGCCGTTCGACCCGCGCTCCGTTGCTAAGATGGAAATGCGCGACCGGGTCAAAGGCTGTATCCATCCCGGGACGCTTTGCGTTCAGCAAGTACCACGCCGTCAGGAACTCGATATTGGCCCGTGTGCGCTCTGAAACGCCATCAGGGCTGGTTGCCGAGGGTTTGGGCCCCATCAGATCGTCACAATCGTTGAGTGCGGCTTCAATTACCTTGGGCAATCCGGTTTCTTGGCCCTTGGCCATTGTATCAAGCTGGCGATCCATCCAGCTGCGCAGCGCTGGAATGGGAGACAGGGTGGAGAATTGTTTGAGTTGCGGCAAATCACGTTGCAATTCTGCGACCACCCGCTTGATCAGGAAATCACCAAAACTGATGCCGGCAAGTCCGGCCTGTGCATTCGAAATCGAATAGAAAATTGCGGTGTCGGCCTTGGGCGCCTTTTCATCAACGCCCAGATCATCTTCGCTGCTTTCGATCAGAGCATCCACATTGCCAGCAATGCCGTTCACAAGCGCGACTTCGACAAAAATAAGCGGCTCGTCGGGCATGCCGGGATGAAAGAAGGCAAAACACCGCCGATCGGATGCCAGACGCCGTTTCAGATCTTCCCAGCTTTGAATGGCGTGAACCGCTTCATAGGCGATCAGCTTTTCCAAAAGGGCTGCTGGTGAATTCCATGTGATGCGGCTCAGTTCCAGAAAGCCGATATCAAACCAGCTTGCCAGAAGTGTTTTCAGATCACGTTCAAGAATGGCAAGACCCGGCGCTTCCTTGCGCCAGCGCAGAAGATCAGCCCGCAGATCAACCAGAAACTTCACGCCCTGCGGCAAGGAATTGAATTCCTTGAGGATTGAGCGAAATGGCGGCACCAGTGCCGCGCGCAGTTCGGTTTCAAGCAGCGCTTGTTCTGCCAGATCATCAGCCGCGGTCCAGTCGGACATCACAGCTGCGACGCGATCCCGGTCGACGCCAAATTCATTCACCAGAAGATGCAGGAATTCACGTTTTCCCTTGTCATCAAGGCGCAGGAAATCATGACCAAGGGCGGCCGCGCGTGCCCGTGCGGATACCGCCCCACCGCGCCTAGCCAGGCAATCAGCAATCTGTTCGCGCCAGAGATCATGGCGGGTCTGGCTGTTATCAAAACCAAGGCCGCGCACCACGGGGCTCTCACGCAGATCACGCCACGCGCCGCGCAGATTATCCAGCGTTCTGTCAAGAAATGTCTGAGACATGATTGTCCCCCACTCCGATATCAGAAGAAAATCAAACCGTTTCCTCAGCGCGTGGTGCCCAAGACATCACGCCATACCGTTTTTATATCGGGTCATTTTGAATCAAGTTCTAGCGTCGCGGGTGACTTCTTGTCCAACCGACCCTAGCCCTTCTTGCGTGACGCCAGCCAAAGTTCGCGCAAAACATCCGGAAGATGTTCGGGGATATCCTCTGCAATCAGGCCGGGACCGATATCCGCACCGCTTCTGGCATGCAGCCAAACACCCATACAAGCGGCATCGAAGCTATCCATGCCCTGCGCCATCAACCCGCCGATAATTCCAGACAAGACATCGCCCGATCCGGCTGTTGCCAGCCACGGCACATCCGCCGCACTGATTGCGGCACGGCCGTCAGGTGCTGCAATCACCGTATCGGCCCCCTTGATCAGAACCGTCGCACCGCAGCGCTTGGCAGCTGCACGCGCCCGACAAAGCTTATCCCCGGTGATATCAGGAAACAGTCGGGCAAATTCGCCTTCATGCGGTGTCAGGACAGTCGGTCCTTGCACGGCGAAGCACAGCGTGGATGGATCTTCGGAAAAACTTGTCAGCGCATCGGCATCGAGCACTGTCGCACGACACAAATGCAAAAGCTTGAGCACCAGCGCACGGGTATCATCGCCCACACCAAAACCCGGCCCGATGACAAAGGCGTTATGGCGACAATCATTGACCAAATTATCCACCGCAGACATCGGTGCTGTCATATTGCCCGGCGCATCGGACGCGTAAACCGGAAGTACCCCTGCCTCTGCCACGACGGTCAAAAGACCAACGCCAGACCGGCGCGCCGCACGGGAAACAAGCCGGGTGGCGCCGGTCATGGTACTGCCGCCAAAGGCCAGAAGATGACCGCGATGGTATTTGTGCCCCTCAAGCCCCGGCCAATGGATTCCGGCACGCCACAAAACCGGGTCATTGCGCCAACAGGCGGGCGCGATATCAAGGACCGTCTGATCGGTAATCCCGATATCACGGATAGCAAGTTCGCCACACATCAGACGACCAGGCAAAAGGTAATGCCCCGGCTTTGCCCGGCAAAAGGTCACGGTCAGGTCGGCCTTGACACCAACACCCAGAACAGCACCGGTATTGCCATCAACTCCCGATGGCACATCAACCGACACAACGCTGCATTGGCTTGAATTGATGGTTGTGACAAGTTCCGCCAGATCGCCCGTGATGGCGCGCGCAAGGCCAGCACCAAAGATACAGTCGACGACAAGATCGGCACCGACAACAAGTGCGGGCGACAAGCGTTCTGTTGCGCCCTCCCACCTTGCGGCATGCAGGGCCGCGTCGCCCTTGAGATCCGAAATGTCCCCCATAAGCCCCAAACGCACGGACCAGCCCTCGTCACGCAGCAGCCTGGCAATCACAAAGCCGTCCCCGCCGTTATTGCCCGGTCCACACAAAACCGAAACGGATCGGAGCGACCAGTGACGAATGATTTCCTCAAACACGGTACGCCCGGCATTTTGCATCAGGACATCACCGGGAACACCGCCTTCTATCGTGCGGCGGTCTGCCTCATACATCTGATCGGTTGTCAGGATTTCAAACATTTCACCCCGTCATGCCTGTCGTGATCCCGTCCTGGGCGCTTTGCGTCCAGGACCATTTAAAACAGGTCCAGTCGACTGTAGCCATTTAAAATTCACCCCACTATATTGCAGCCAAATTCGCAAGTCTGATAGTTGGCAGAAAGGCTGACAAACGGACACGCAGCACAGGAATTCTCTTAGCAAGGCTTTGCCCGTATGCATGTTGTCGTTATGGGCGCTGGTGTCATCGGGACAACGGCGGCCTGGTATCTTTTGCAAAATGGCCATCAGGTCACAGTGGTTGATCGTCAGCATGCCAGTGCGCAGGAAACGAGTTTTGCCAATGGCGGTCAGATTTCAGCCTGTCACGCGACGCCGTGGGCGAATGCCTCTACCCCCAAGCAGATAGCACGCTGGCTTGGCCGCGAAGAAGCACCGCTTCTGGTCAGAATGCGTTTTGATCTGCAATTGTTTTCCTGGGGATTGCGGTTCTTGCGCAATTGCACCGATGCACGTGCGCGGATCAATCTGGAAAAGGCGCTTCGTGTCGCGATCTATAGCCGCGATTGCCTGCGCGCCCTGCGCGATGATCTTGATATCGACTATAAGCACAGCACGCGTGGCATTCTGCATATCTGCCGCAATGAACAGGATATGCATGCCGTCGAAAAGGCCACGGTTCAGATGCAGGCATACGGGCTGAACCGCAAGCTGGTCTCGCCCGAGGAATGCCTTGCCATTGAACCGGCATTGCGCGATGCCAAGGCCCCGATCATCGGCGGCAGCTTTACCCCCGATGATGAAAGCGGCGATGCGCAGATGTTTACAGAGGCACTTACAAGGCACTGTATCGCCAAGGGCGCGTCATTTCAGTTCAAGACCAAGATCACCGGCCTGATCCATGATCAGGACCGTATCACCGCCGTTCAAACAGACAAGGGCGAAATCCCGGCCGATGCCTTTCTGGTATGCCTTGGCAGTTACAGCCCACTGTTGCTCAACCCGCTTGGTATCAAATTGCCGATCTACCCGTGCAAAGGCTATTCGATCAGTATTGATACAACAGGCTATTCAGGTGCCCCCGAAACAGCGCTGATCGATGACAGCGTAAAAATGGTGTATTCACGACTAGGAGAACACCTCAGAGTTGCAGGAACGGCGGAACTGGATGGCTATAACCTGCGTATGTCGGAACGGCGCAAACAACTGATTGTCGATAAAGCGCTGGAATTATTCCCGAATTCGGGCGATCGCTCCAACATCAGTTTCTGGGCGGGTTTAAGGCCTGTTACGCCCGATTCTGCCCCTATTATTGGGGGCACAAAGTATGATAATCTATACCTTAATACGGGGCACGGGACGTTGGGTTGGACAATGAGTTGCGGGTCGGCAAAAACAGTCGCCGATCTTATCAGCAACAAAAATCCTGACATCTCTCTGACGGGGCTTGGTATCGCACGCTTCTAGCGGCGGCCAGAATATCATGGGATCACGGGCTGACATGACCAGCAATACTCCAATCGGCACAACCGATGTGCCTTTGGCAGATCAGGTTGTCCTGAACGCCCTGCCCTATGCTGCCGTCATTTGTGATCGCAACGGCATTGTCATGCAATGCAACGAGGCCATCGCGCGTATGATCGGTGTTTCGCGTGACCGCATGATCGGACGCAAGGCCGGTTTTATTTCCAAAGGTCTGATGAACGACATCGAAGATGTGTTTTCTTCGGGCCGGACATGGCGCGGCGATATCATTTTGGTCGGGGCATCAAAGGAAAGCCACGTCTGTGACCTGTCCATCGCCCCGCTTGAATATTTCCAAAACAATGAAACGCGCACTGCCGTTTTGATGACGCTTCTTGAAAATGACCGTCAGAAACAGGCCGAACGCACATTGATGGAACAAAACCGCAATCAGGCCGATGCCAACGCGTCAAAATCGGACTTTATCGCCAATATGGGCCATGAATTGCGCACACCGCTTAATGCGATCATCGGCAACTCGGAACTCATCGCCCATGGCGTGCTTGGCGACCTGTCCGATGGCTACCGCGATTGCGGGCGCGACGTCTATGAGGCTGGCAAACACCTGCTTGAACTGGTCAATAACGTGCTCGACGTTTCCAAATTGTCGGCCGGTTCGATGACATTGCAGCTTGAAGAATCCGATCTTTGCTCGGTCATGCGCGATGCCGCACGCCTTGTGGGTGATGACCTTTCGCGGCGTGGACATGAATTGCAGTTTGATCTGCCCGATGAACCGGTGTCGATGCTTTGTGACAAGCTCAAGCTCAAACAGATCCTGATCAATATCCTGAGCAACGCGGCAAAATTCACGCCCGAGCATGGCAAAATTCGCCTTGGCCTGACCACAACCGATGAAGACGTAACCTTTGCCGTCGAAGACAACGGTGTAGGCATGAGCCCGAATGACATCCCACGTGCACTTGCGCGTTTTTCCCAGCTCCATCCATCCGGGGTGAAGGAAAGTGTGGGTACCGGCCTTGGCCTGCCACTTGCCAAGCTCCTGGTCGAACTTCACGGAGGACGGTTGAGCATCGAAAGCGACCTTGGCAAAGGCACAACGGTTCGAATTACCCTGCCGCGTCAATAGCACGAGAATTGTGTCAGCAAAAAAGACCCGCCGCCTTTTATGGCCGGGTCTTTTTTGCTTTTTGGGGCATCACTGTGCCGCAGACTGATTAATCTGGTCGTGACGTTCTACGACTTCTTTGGGCCAGCGACTTTTTATGTAAGACAGGCTGGCAATGATTTCCGCATCACTTAGCACATCCTCATAAGCTGGCATGGCTGACTTGTAACCATCCCCTGCCATCGCGGCAGGGCCGTATTTCGTCAGGGCAAAAAGCAACGCATCGGGATGATGCCAGGTATGACCGGTTTCGTCATGTGGTGGTGCTGGCAACAAGCCATCTGCGCCGCGTTCACGCCAGTTTTCTTCACCTTCAAGCTTCACCCCGTGGCAAGACGCACAGTTGGCGTCATAAACCTTCTTGCCCAAGGCAACCACCTTGAGGTCATCAGGGCGCAGTTCAACATTCGTGTCGGTGTTGGCCCCTAAGCCAAAGAAGGTCACAACGCCATAAATAACCGCCGCACCTATCACCGCGCCAAGGGCTATAACGCCTTTGTTTTTCATTTTTTGCTCTCTCTTGTTCGCGCAGCTTAGCGCGCCAGATCGTTGATAATCGGGCAGTTCGGACGGTCATCGCCATGACAGGACTGAACAAGATCGGACAGCGTGTCTCGCAGGCTCTGGAGCTCGGCAATTTTGCGTTCGATCTCGATCAAATGGGTCTTGGCGATCTTCTTTACGTCGGCGGATGCGCGGTTGCGATCCTCGTACAACGACAGCAACACGCGGCAATCCTCGACGGAGAAACCAAGCCCACGGGCACGCTGCAAAAAGCGCAACTTGTGCAAATCATGCTCGTCATAGTCGCGGTACCCGTTGGCAAGCCTGCCCGGCGAAACCAACCCGATATCCTCGTAATAGCGGATGGTTTTGGCCGGAAGGCCGCTGTCAGCGGCGGCATCGGAAATATTCATGACTTACTCCCACCCTTTACATTCCAGCGGCGCAGGGTAAGCGAGTTGCCCACCACCGAGACGGAGCTTAATGCCATCGCAGCACCGGCAATTGCCGGGCTAAGCACACCAAGGGCCGCCAGCGGCACCCCGACCACGTTATAGGCAAAGGCCCAAAACAGGTTCTGTGCGATCTTGCGCCGCGTTGCGATGGAAATATCAATCGCAGCCGATACCAATGCCGGGTCAGAACGCATCAGGGTAATGCCTGCCGTTTCCATGGCCACATCAGTACCACCACCCATGGCAATACCGACATCGGCAGCCGCCAGTGCAGGCGCATCATTGATCCCGTCACCAACCATGGCAACATGACGACCTTCCTTGCGGAGCTTTTCAACTTCACGCGCCTTGTCCTGCGGGCGAATACGACCTTCGCCGCGTTCCAGGCCAAGTTCGCGCGCCACGTGGCTTGCGACATCCTGACTGTCACCCGACAACATGATCGATGAAATACCGCGTGCCTTCAGATCAGCAATCGCCTGTTTGGCACCTTCGCGGATGCGATCCTCAAGGGTCAGGTAACCGGCAAAAGTGCCGTCGATCGCAACCAGAATAACGGTTCTGCCTTCGCCTTCGTGTTTCTTGATGTCCTTTTCCATATCCTGCGACGGACCTGCGATATCAAGATCAGACAGCAAGGCTTCGCTGCCAATGGCGATCTTGTGTTTTTCGACATCGGCCATGACCCCGGCACCGGTTTTGCCCTTGAAGTTATGGATATCAGGCACTGATACGCCTTCGTCCTTTGCAAGCGAGACAACCGCACGCGCCAGAGGATGTTCACTGGCCGCCTGGACGGCTGCGACAAGTCGAAGCAACTCATTGCGATCCACGCCGGATGCCGCTTCAACATCACGCACCGTCGGCGTGCCTTCGGTCAGGGTACCCGTTTTGTCAAAGATGACGGTATCAACGTTGTGGGCCTGCTCCAGCGCCTCGAAATTGCGGATCAGGATACCATTGCGCGCTGCACTGCCCGTCCCGGCCACCAACGCAGTCGGCGTCGCCAGACCAAGCGCACAAGGACATGCAATCACCAGCACTGATACGGCGGCAACGATGGATGCCTCTGCGCCAAAACCGGTAAATAACCACGCGGCCAAAGTCAGCAATGCAATGACAACCACAATCGGCACGAACACGGCCGATACCCGGTCGACTAGCTTCTGAACCGGGGCCTTGCCGGTCTGGGCCTTTTCAACCAGGCGAATGATGCGCGACAGCGTCGTATCATCGCCAACCGCACTGACTTCGATATCAAGACGTCCGGTACCATTCACCGCGCCACCAACAACAGTATCACCACTGACACGCGCCACGGGCCGGGTTTCGCCTGTGATCAGGCTTTCATCAAGTTCACTTTCACCGGCATGAACCTTGCCATCGACCGGCACGCGTTCACCAGGCAACACGCGGACGATATCACCAACCGACAGGCTTTCGACGGCAACATCCTGTTCACCTTCGCCGTCGACCACCTTGCGTGCCCGGCGCGGGCGGAGCGCCATCAATTCACGGATGGCAGCCGATGCACCGCGTTTGGCACGCTCTTCCATGATTTTGCCGGCAAGGATCAGGGTGATGATCGCGGCCGAAGCCTCAAAATACAGATGGGTCTGCCCGGCATTGGCGGTCAGCATGTTATAAAGACTGAGGAAATAGGCCGCCGATGTCCCAAGCGCGACCAGCACATCCATATTGGCACTGCGATGACGAAGAGCGGCAAACGCGCCCTTATAGAAACGTGCACCAACATAGAACTGAACCGGGGTTGCAAGCGCAAGTTCAACCCATGCCGGCAGGTGGTAGGACACACCAAGGTTCATCCAGACCATTTGCAAAACCAGTGGTGCGGTCAGCAACGCAGATACCGCGAGAAGGATCAGGGATTTGTCCTGCTTCTTCTCGTTGCGTGCGGCTTCGTCTGCATCACGATCTTCGGATCCGGATTTATTGCGTGACGTTGCGTGATACCCGGCATCCTCGATCGCCTTGATCGCGATGGCATCGTTGACCTTGCCCGACAGAGCCGAGATATCAGCACGTTCCAGCGCGAAATTGACACTGGCGTCGGTGACACCCGGCACCGCGGACAGTGCCTTTTCGACCCGCAAAGCACAGTTCGCGCATGTCATGCCATCGACATCAAAGGAAAGCTGATGGGTCGCGACGCTATAGCCTGAATCCGCGACCGCCTCGGCGATTTTGGATGTATCAAGCTTGCTGTCGTCAAAATGCACATTTGCACTGTTGAGCGCAAAGTTTACGGTGACATCAGAAACACCATCAAGACCAGCGATGGCCTTTTCAACGCGGCCTGCACAGTTTGCACAGGTCATGCCTTCGATCTCAAGGTTCACTTCGCTGGTATTGGCAGTCGGCTGCACGGATGCCCCACCGCCTGCTGCGGTATCATACTCGTCTGTTCGGCGATCCATATCACGCACCTCAAAAAGGGATTACTACAAGATATGGGGCACGATAGACTTTCCAGCAACTGGAAGGTCAAGACAAAATAAGCGGCATATAAAAATGCAGGGCTAACACTCTGATAATAAAAAGAAAGCCCCGGACATTGCCGGGGCCTTCTGAAAATTATTTGCTGGCCGATGATCAGCCTTCCGGGCTGGGTTCCCCGGCTGCACGGAACTGGATGTAGTTCGGCAGGCCCATCATGTCGATCAGGCGAATCTGCTGTTCCAGCCAATAAGCATGATCTTCTTCGCTGTCATCAAGCAGCTCAACCAGCATCTGACGTGTCTGGAAATCATCCTCTGCCTCGGCGATCTTGATCGCCTTTTTCAGAAGGTTGATCACATGATATTCGTGTTCGAGATCGTTTTTCATCATCTCGGGCACGGTTTTGCCGATCTTGATCGGTTCGCGTGATGCGGTGTCCGGCACGCCTTCAAGGAACAGGATACGCTCGATCAGACGCTTGGCGTGTTCGAGTTCCTCATCCTTTTCGTGATGCATGCGTTCATACAGCGAATGCAGGCCCCAATCGGCGTACATTTCGGCATGTGTGTTATACTGGTCGGCCGCCGACAGTTCGGCAGTGAGCTGTTTGTTCAGCGCGGCGAGGACCTTTTTACTACCCTTCATGGCGTAATACTCCTGATCTGATTAGTCGCCGTCGCCTGAACGGCTCTGGATAAAGTTTG
The DNA here is from genome assembly GCF_001613795.1 of Thalassospira sp. MCCC 1A01148. Lineage (GTDB taxonomy): Bacteria > Pseudomonadota > Alphaproteobacteria > Rhodospirillales > Thalassospiraceae > Thalassospira. Next base: position 136,608 of record NZ_LPVZ01000012.1, on the reverse strand, counting down.
CAATCCCGACATTTTCGAGCTGCCATTCTTCGGTCTCAAGCCAATCTACGTGCTCTTCCTGTTCTTCCAGGAATTTCACAAGCAGATCGCGCGTCACAAAGTCCTCGGCCTTTTCGCAGGCGGTGATGGCTTCGCGCAGAAGCGGTAGAGACGCCAACTCAAACTTCATGTCACAGCTGATGATCTCTTCGACATTTTCGCCGATCATCAGCTTGTTAAGGTTCTGGAGGTTGGGAAGACCTTCAAGAAACAGAATGCGCTCGATTGTGTCGTCGGCGCGTTTCATTTCCTTGATCGAGAGCTTGTACTCATACTCGCCCATTTCTTCCACGCCCCAGTCCCGCAGCATTCTGGCATGCAGGAAATACTGGTTAATCGCAGTCAACTGATTGGTCAGAATGCGATTAAGATACGTGATGATCTTGGGATCACCCTTCATTTTGGCTCTCCTGATGGTTGGGCTAAGCAGATAGTGGGAACCCGCTGGCCCCGGTTCAAGGAAAAAACACGCCTTTGATTACCATTATCAATAATTTAGCCGATTTTTCCGAATTTTCCCAGCTGGTCTGAATGACTAAAAATCATTCGCACGGATTTTCCTGAGAATGAAAATCGCTTCGATAGAGTTGCGCTTTTTTGCGATCCTATGCCTGTCTGTTTCCGTACGACTCGTATCCGCCGTCCAAACAATTGAAGCAAACCATGAAGCCCCGTTTTCAAAGCATTCGTTTCATTCTTGGTGATCAGCTCACCCCCGGATTATCGAGCCTGAGTGATGCCAAACCGGACCGAGACTTGATCGTCATGGCCGAGCCGCGTGACGAGGCAACCTATGTTCCTCATCATCGCCAGAAAATCGTTATGATCCTGTCGGCGATGCGCCATTTCGCGGCCGAGCTGCGCGATCAGGGCTTCTATGTTGATTACTTCGATTATCAGGACCGGCCAACAACTTCTTTCACCGAGGCGCTGAAGGCGGCGATGTCCGAACACGACATCAATGAAGTCATTATCACCGAGCCCGGTGAATGGCGGGTCAAACAAGAAATTGATAAATGGTCCGAAGACCTTGATATATCGGTTGAAATGCGTGCCGATGACCGCTTCTTTGCCCCACTTTCGGCATTCGACGGATTTGCCAAGGACCGCAAGGAACTTCGGATGGAGTATTTCTATCGCGGTTTGCGGCGCGATACCGGCATTCTGATGGAACCTGATGGCAAACCGGTTGGCGGACAGTGGAACTTTGATCACGACAACCGTAAAAGCCTGCCCGATGATGTGACGCCCCCAACGCCAAAGACCTTTGCGCCCGACAAGATCACGCAGGAATTGCTTGATCACGTTTGCGATGATTTTCCCGATGCGCTTGGGGATGTTGGGTCATTCGGCTGGCCGGTAACGCGCAAGGATGCGCTTGCGGCACTGGATCATTTCATCAAGCATCGCTTGGCGTATTTTGGCGATTACCAGGATGCGATGACGGTCAAAAGTGCGACCCTGTATCATTCCCTGATCAGCCCGTGCCTTAACATCGGGCTGTTGTTGCCTGATGAAGTCAGCCGGGCGGCCGAGAAGGCCTATCATGAGGGCAAGGCACCGCTGAATGCGGTTGAGGGGTTTATCCGCCAGATCCTTGGCTGGCGGGAATATGTCCGGGGGCTTTACTGGTATCTTGGCCCGGATTACGGCAGCGGCAATCATTTTGATGCCAAACGCCCCCTGCCCGGATTTTTCTGGGATGGCGATGTGTCGATGAATTGCCTGAAGCAGGCGATTGGTGAAACGCTTGAAAATGCCTATGCCCATCACATTCAGCGTTTGATGGTGATTGGCAATTTTTCCCTGCTCGCCGGACTTGACCCCAAAGAGGTCTGCGACTGGTATCTGGCGGTCTATATCGACGCGTTTGAATGGGTTGAACTTCCAAACACCTTTGGCATGGCGCTTTATGCCGATGGCGGCAAGATGGCGTCAAAACCCTATGCCGCAAGTGGCAAATACATCGACCGCATGTCGGATTACTGCAAGGACTGCCAGTACAACCCGCGCAACAATACCGGCAAGGATGCCTGCCCGTTTAATGCGCTGTACTGGCATTTCATGGATCGCAATGTCGACAAGCTTGGCAATAATCCGCGCCTTGGCATGCCATACCGCAACTGGGCGCGCATGAAGGACGACAAAAAGCGCGATCTGATCGCACAGGCCGATGCGTTTTTACGCAAACTTGATGATCGCAAGCTTGATACCGGATCAGAACAAGGCAGCCTTTTCTGAAGCTTAGAAATCAAACGTGATTTGTTGATCGGATTTATCGCGCCCGGCCGGTGGTCGTTTCTGTTTAAAGGTTCGGCTGCCATGCTGTTTGACGATTTGCTGTGCCTGATCGCGGAAATCATCATTTTTGCGAATGGCCCAGATGTTGGTGCGCGCATGTCGGGCGGCAGCCATATGATCGACAATCGGCGCCGGGTAATGCTTTCCGATCTCAACGCCCAGATCAATCTGTTCAATCGGGGCGAGACGCCAGGGTTCGTGAATGAAGGCGTCCGGAACGTCGCGCAGCTCCGGAACCCAACGCCGAATAAACGCGCCATCGGGGTCCTGATCATTGGATTGTTTGACCGGGTTATAGATGCGTGGCGTGTTGATCCCGGTGGTACCCGATTGCATTTGAATTTGCGTGTAATGAATGCCCGGTTCGTAATCGACAAATTGCCGTGCAAGATGCAACGCGGGTTCGCGCCAGTGTTGCCAAAGCTGATAGCTGACAAAGGCTGTCAGCATCGCGCGCATTCTGAAATTGATCCAGCCGGTGTGATCAAGAGCGCGCATGCAGGCATCAATAAACGGAAATCCGGTTTTGCCCGCTTTCCACGCCAGAAGTCGTGGATCATCGGAGTTATCTGGACGCAACCCGTCATAGGCCGGGTGCAGATTTTCAATCTCGATCCCCGGTGTGGTTTCAAGCTTTTGGACGAAATGACAATGCCAGTGCAGCCGGCTTTCATATGCCTTTAGCGCCGAAAGGAATCCTTTAGGGCGATCTGTTGCAGGCATGGCATGGATATCGTGCCGCCTTTCACGCACGGCATGAATGATTTCGCGCAAGGATACTGTGCCATAGGCAATATGCGGACTTAGCCGTGAACAGCTTTCAAATGCGGTTCGGGGCGATGACATTTCGCGGTGATATCGCTGCCCGCGACAGCCAAGGAAACTGTCAAGCAACCGCATTCCCGCACGGCGTCCACCAACTTGCGGATCATTGCAAGATGCTGACAAATGTACCGCCGGATTTTCGGGAATTGTGCCGGGGTCAACATCAACAGCAGGTGTTTGAAACAGCACCTGCCCGGTCGGTGGGCCGGCAAAAAACGCCTGCCATGCCCTATGCCAGTGATCGCGATCAAGCCTGCCACGGATTACGGCAAACTGACGATGTTCATGGAATGCAATGCCCTGATGGTGCGCCCATTCCGCAACCGCTTGATCACGTTTGAACGTCCATAGGTTGCCGGTTTCTGCATGTGCATGAATGGCACGGATCTCGAACTTTTCCGCAAGCCCGGCCAAGACATCCACAACATCGCCAACCCGCACGGTAAGCGATTGACCAAGCGCGCGTGCATCAGACGCCAATTCATGCAGAGACTCCCGGATAAATTGCCAATGCCGTGCCAATGTGTCTGGCAAGCACCAATAGTCGGGCTCGACGACATAAAGCAACACAACAGGATATCCGTCAGCGATTGCCGCATTCAGCGCCGCATGGTCATGCAAGCGCAGATCGCGCTTTAACCAGACAACTGTGATTGGTGTGCCCATCAGCACCACCCAACGATAACGTTTGCATCAGGTGTGGTGGACAGACTTAAAATGCGGAAACAAAACAGCGGCATGCAAACGGAACTCGCAATCACAAGAACATTGCTTCCATACGCTGCGTGACTTTGTCCGGATTGGTTTGGCCTAGAAGCTACCCCAGAAACACAAAAAGCCGGACTTGTGTCCGGCTTTAGCATTGGCAATCCCGATTAACGGGTGCCTATATGGTGCGAGCGTTATGCAATCGCGTCACGAGCCGCTTTACGGGCAACGTCTTTGATCTGCCACTGGGAAATCCCGACATCATCAAGATCGCGCTTATCAAGACCATAAAGTTCGTTGGCAACCGAGCGTGCATAGGCCCAACGGCGAACAGCAACAAGAATACTGGACAGGAACATGTTGAACCTCCTTGGGTTACAAATTCGAATGCCGCCTTGGAGGTGATCCCCAACTGTCTGGCGCATTCACTGGCTTGCTTCGCGTTGCAATATGTCGAAATCGGGTTTGATCCTCAACCACCAAAAAATGCATATCATCTGTGCCAATTATTCACAGGTAGACGCCGCTCAACCAATCATCACCAACAAGCCGTGGCTGATAACCCGATTAAATCCGATATTTTGAATTGAATTGCGCTCAAATTGAATGGTGCAATGCATCATTTTGAATTCGCCACGGAGGAAAACACCCTCCCGGATGCCACCTTAAATCTTGTCTTCAGAGGCCGTCGAAAACGGCAAAGCCGATTCAAGAGCATGTACGGTCAGCGGCGCAGCAACGCCCTTGACTGCAAAGTCCCCGCAACAGACCGTTGGGGCCGTGATATGGCTTGACAGCACATCGGACATCAATAACGGGGTCCCGATCTGTTTGGTAAGGCTTTCAAGCCGGGCGGTACGGTTAACCGCCACCCCCATCACGGTGAAGTCCAGTCTGTGCGTGCCACCGACATTTCCATAAACCACTTCACCGTAATGCAGCCCGACACCAAAACGCAGCGATGGCAAACCGGCCTTTGACCGGTCTTCATTGACTTTGCCAAGATCGTTTAGGGTAGCCTCCGCCGCACGCAGGGCATTTTCACAAACAGTTTCGGCCGATTGATCGTGCTCCTGAGCAAAGACAATCAGCATGGCATCACCAACAAACCGCAAAATCTCCCCGCCATGGGGGCGCACGGCGCGTTCGACCGTTTCGAAATAGACATTGAGGCTATCAAGGAGTTGTTCGACCGAAAGGGTTTCGGTCAGAACGGTAAAATCGCGCACGTCACTGAACCACAGGGCGGCGAGAATGGTTTCACCGTCGCCACGGCGAATATGACCATGCATGACCCGGGCCCCGGTGCGCTCCCCCAAATAGGTATCCAGCAGTGAATGTTCGATACGTTTGGTGACATGGAGTTCAAGCACCACACCGATATGGTCAAGCAATCCGTCGAAGCAGTTGATTTCGCCATCATCAAAACCGTCAGGCTGATCGGTTGCGATGGTCAGCACACACCAGCGCCCGCCACTGAACCGAACCCGGGTACAGTAATAGTCTGTGAGCCCCATCTCGATCAGTTCCCCGACCAGCGGGTGATAATCAGCCGGATTAACCTTTGCCAGATGAATGCGGACCGGACCACCATGCAGGTTCACATCCTCAACCGGACTTCCGATATAGGATCCGCTTTCATGAATACCGTGGGAAGCCTCCCACAGATGCGCGCCATGTTCACGATCCCAAGTAAAGGACCAGACGGCAACTTGCGGATGAAGGGCCTGCATCGAGCAGCGCATGCGGGCAATGTGAAAGCCATTGGTATTGACCTGTTTCATCAATCCGTCAAAGAAGGCATTCGGATCCTCAAGAAACCGGCCTTCTTTGGCTATCCAGTCGATAACAGGCGCATTATTCCACATATCCGGGTCTAATTCCCTTTTGAGCGCGTAGCAATCGCGACGGAATTTGACGTATTCATTCCACAACGTCACAGCTTTAATGCACACAAACGCCCTAATTGTTTTTGCTGCCCTGCAATATAATTTGGTTGTATATTGCTAATTTTGTAACAGTTTGTTTCAGTTCGCAATCTGGAAACGCCCTGTTACAGTTTTGTGGATGCATTGTGCCCCCTCTCGCAGCATGTTGTCGCTGCAAATGGTTAAAAGCCAGGGAGGAAACCTAGATGTATCTGCGCAAAACCATCCTCGCCACTGGTGTGGCGTTTTCTGCACTCGCGACTGCAAGCTTTGCTCATGCCGAGCCGACCGCTGAAGTTCTGCACTGGTGGACTTCGGGCGGCGAAGCAAAAGCTGTCGCATCCCTTAAAGAAGATTTTGAAGCCAATGGCGGCACCTGGGTTGATAGCCCGGTCGCTGGTGGTGCTGGCGATGCAGCCATGACCGTTCTGCGTTCGCGCGTTCTGTCGGGCGATGCACCGGCTGCTGTTCAGCTTAAAGGCCCGGCCATTCAGGAATGGGCCGAACAGGGTGCCCTTGCTGAACTGAATGACGTTGCCGCTGCTGAAGGTTGGGACGATGTGATCCCGGCTGCGATCCAGGACGTTATGAAATACGAAGGTGACTATGTTGCTGTTCCGGTAAACGTACACCGCGTTGACTGGATCTGGGCAAACCCGACCCTTCTGGCAAAAGTTGGTGTCGAATCCGCACCGACCACCTGGGACGAATTCAACGCTGTTGCCGACAAACTGCAGGCTGCTGGCATTACGCCGGTCGCACATGGTGGTCAGCCGTGGCAGGACGCAACCGTCTTTGAAACCGTCGTTCTTGGTCTTGGCGGCCCGGAATTCTTCCAGAGCGCCCTGATCGACCTCGACGAAGACGCGCTGAACTCCGACACCATGAAAGCGGTGTTTGACCAGATGCGCAAAATCCGCGGTTATGTCGATGCCGACTTCCCGGGTCGTGACTGGAACCTTGCAACGGCAATGGTCATGAATGGCGAAGCCGCCATGCAGATCATGGGTGACTGGGCAAAAGGCGAATTCCTTGCTGCTGGCAAAGTACCGGGCAAAGACTTCATCTGTGCAGCAACCCCGTCAGAGAACGGCTACCTGTTCAACGTTGACAGCTTTGCAATGTTCAACGTTTCGGGTGATGACAAGGTCGAAGGCCAGAAACTGCTTGCCGAACTGATTGTTGGCGAGAAGTTCCAGGAAACCTTCAACCTGCTCAAAGGTTCGATCCCGGCACGTTCGGGCGTATCGCTTGAGAAGTTCGACGATTGCGCCAAGAAATCCGAAGCTGACCTTGAGGCAGCACAGGAAGCTGGCGGGTTCCTGCCGTCCATGGCACATGGCATGGCGCTTCGCGGCCACCTTTCGGGTGCGATCGTTGACGTCGTGACGGCCCACTTCAACTCCGACATGTCGTCTGACGAAGCTGTCTCGCGTCTGGTCGAAGCTGTTGAACTGGCCAAAGACTAATCTCATCTGATCAGAACAATCTGAAATATGAGCACCTTGCAGGCCCCGGATTTTCCGGGGCCTGTTTCCCAGTAATTTAACGTTTGAGGCAAAGGTTATGGGGGCTTCTCAAAGCACCGAAAGCAACCTGATGGCCAGCATTCAGAGACATCTCTCAAAGATCGTTGTTGCGCCGTCCTTTGCTGCGTCCCTGTTTTTTGTCTACGGGTTCATCCTGTGGACCGGCTATATGGCGTTTTCGAAGTCGCGCATGCTTCCCGTCTGGGATTGGGCCGGGCTGCGACAGTATGAACGCCTGTGGCAGATGGAACGCTGGCATGTTGCCATTGAAAACCTGTTGATCTTTGGTGGTCTGTTTATTGTGACCTGCCTGTTCATCGGGTGCCTTCTGGCAGTTCTTCTTGATCAGCGTATTCGCGCCGAAGGTGCGCTTCGCACGATCTTCCTTTATCCGATGGCCCTGTCCTTCATCGTGACAGGTACTGTCTGGAAATGGCTTCTTAATCCGGGCCTTGGCCTTGAAAGCATGATGCATGACCTCGGCTGGACGAGCTTCAAGTTCGACTGGCTGGTCAATTCGGACATGGCGATCTATACGGTTGTGATCGCCGCAGTCTGGCAAGCATCCGGCTTTGTGATGGCAATGTTCCTTGCGGCATTGCGCGGCGTCGATCAGGACATCATTCGCGCAGCCTATATGGACGGTGCCAGCCTGCCCCGGATCTATTTCGGTATCATCATCCCGTCGATCCGCCCGGTTTTCCTGAGTGCGATCGTCGTTCTGGCCCACCTTGCTGTCAAAAGCTTTGACCTTGTCATTGCGCTTACCGGCGGTGGCCCGGGCTATTCATCCGATCTTCCGGCAACCTTCATGTACACGATGGCCTTCCAGCGCAACCAGCTTGGTGTCGGTGCGGCCAGTGCCATGATGATGCTGGCGACCGTTATGGCGATCATTGTGCCGTATCTGTATTCCGAACTGCGCGGAGGCAAGAAAAATGGCTGATATTCAGACCTACAGCCACGACGCAGGCTGGAAACACACGGTTCTGCGCGGGTTGCTTTATCTCGTCCTGATCCTGTTTGCGGCCTATTACCTTTTCCCGCTGATCGTCATGATTTCGACCTCGTTGAAATCGCTTGACGAAATTCGTGAAGGGTCGCTGATTTCGCTGCCGCGCGTGGTGACGTTTGATGCATGGAACTATGCATGGAACGAAGCCTGCGTTGGTGTCGAATGTACCGGGATCAAAATCTATTTCTGGAACTCGGTCAAAATGGCGATCCCCGCTGTTCTGATTTCGACCTTCCTTGGTGCGATCAACGGGTATGCGCTGACCAAGTGGCGGTTCAAGGGTGCGAACATCGTCTTTGCCCTGCTGCTGTTTGGTTGCTTTATTCCGTTCCAGGTCGTTCTGCTGCCGATGTCACAGGTTCTTGGCAAACTTGGTCTTGCCAGCTCCACCCCGGGCCTTGTTCTGGTCCACGTGGTTTACGGCCTGTGCTTTACCACCCTGTTTTTCCGGAACTACTACGTTTCAATCCCGGACGAACTGGTCAAGGCAGCCACCATTGACGGTGCCGGGTTCTTCACCATTTTCTGGCGCATTATTCTGCCGATCTCGACCCCGATCATCGTGGTTTCGGTCATCTGGCAGTTCACCCAGATCTGGAACGACTTCCTGTTCGGTGCCTCGTTTGCTTCTGGCGCAAACGCACCGATGACCGTCGCACTCAACAATATCGTCAACACCACGACCGGCGTGAAACAGTACAACGTTGATATGGCAGCAGCCCTGCTGACCGGTCTTCCGACGTTGCTGGTTTATGTTCTCGCTGGCAAATACTTCGTCCGCGGCCTGACCGCCGGCTCGGTGAAGGGATAAGCAAATGGCATCACTCACCCTCGATAAAGTTCGCAAGGCTTTTGGCCCTGTCGAAGTTCTCAAGGAAATCAATCTGGCGATCGACGATGGCGAGTTTCTCGTCCTCGTCGGTCCGTCCGGTTGCGGCAAATCGACCCTTCTGAACCTGATTGCAGGTCTGGAAACATCCACCGACGGGGAAATCCGCATCGGGGATCGCGTTATCAACGACGTGCATCCTAAAGACCGTAACATCGCCATGGTGTTCCAGTCCTATGCACTTTACCCGAACATGACGGTACGCAAGAACATCACCTTTGGCCTCGAAATCCGTGGCGTTTCCAATGAGGAACGCGACAAGGCCGTGGCCGATGTTGCCAAACTGCTCCAGATTGAGCCGCTTCTGGATCGCAAACCGTCCCAGCTTTCGGGTGGTCAGCGTCAGCGTGTCGCCATGGGCCGCGCGCTTGTCCGTGATCCGGATATCTTCCTGTTTGACGAACCGCTCTCCAACCTGGATGCGAAACTGCGTGTCGACATGCGCACCGAGATCAAGAAGCTGCATCAGCGTCTTGGCTCGACCATTGTGTATGTCACCCACGATCAGATTGAAGCCATGACTTTGGCATCACGCATCGCGGTCATGAAGGACGGTATCCTGCAGCAGTTTGATACGCCACAGAACATCTATGAGCGTCCGAACAACATGTTTGTTGCCGGCTTCATTGGCTCGCCATCGATGAACTTCATCAATGCGACGCTGAGCGAAGATAACGGCAAGCTGGCCGTGACAATTCCGCGCGGCGGCGATCCGATTGTCCTGCCGCTGTTTGAGGCACCGGAAAGCTATCATGGCTATGTCGGCAAGGATGTTGTCTTTGGCATCCGCCCCGAAGCCCTGACACACAAGCGTACCGGTTCGGATGAACCGGGCAGCCAGTATGTCAATTTCGACAGCAAGGTTGAAGTGATCGAACCAACCGGTGCCGACACCATGACCGTGATCGAAATCGCTGGTAAGGAAATCGTCGCACGTGTCCGTCCGGACCGCGCACCAACACCGGGCGAGAGCATGACGTTCTCGGCCGACATGTCTCAGATCAGTCTGTTTGACCCGGATACCGAGTTGCGGATCTGATCTGATTGGCGGGTGGTTCTGGGGGCCACCCGCCATTCTTCTTTTTGGGCCCTGCCCTAGCCGATACTGTGCCGAATGGCGCTAAACCCTGCGCGGCAGGGACACGATAACTTCAAGCCCTTTACCCGGCATATTGCGCAGCTCGATGCGCCCGTCATGGGCATCAATGACCGTTTTCACGATCGACAGCCCAAGACCGCTGCCCCCGGTGCTCCGCGCCCTTGATCCTTCAACACGATAGAATGGCAGGAACACTTTGTCCTGATGTTCGACAGGGATCCCGGGCCCTTCATCTCGGATGGTAACCAGAACAGTGTCTGCCGTGGCTTCAAGGCTGACATTGGCGCGATGGCCATATTTCAGGGCGTTTTCAATCAGGTTGGTAAAAGCGCGCTTCAACGTACCCGGACGACACGACAACCGGATGCTGCGTTTACCATCAAAGCTATGGGCATCATCGCCACCGCCAAACACAGTATGGACAGAGCTGAACTGCAAGGGCTGTGGCCCGGCAAAGCTCACCGGGCGGCCAAGATCGGCATAGTCATCACAGATGGCTTCAAGCACAGAGACGAAATCCACCGTACGCTCTTCCTCCTTGGCGATCCAGTCACCGAGGAAATCGAGCGCATCATTGAGAAGACTGTCCATTTCATCAAGATCGCGCAGCACAGTTTCGCGCAGTTCATCATTTTCAATAAACTCGGCACGCAGGCGCAGACGCGTGCTTGGTGTGCGCAGATCGTGCGAAATCGCGGCCAGCATCCGGGTCCGGTCCCCCAGCATCCTTGAAATGCGTTCGCGCAGATCGTTATAGGCTGCGGCCATTGACCGGGCCTCTGTCGGGCCGCGTTCCTCAACGGGTGGGCCGCTGACCTCATCCCCATGATCGATAATCGCGCGTGTCAGGCGCTTGAACGGCCCGGCCAGAAGGTCTGCAAGGCCGGCAAACACCACGAGGACTGCGGCCACGCCCATCAGGAACATCAGGAAGACAAGCGACGGCGATGCATAGTTCGCCCAAAGTTCATCATGTCGAACAAGGATGCGTTTGCCAGATGGCATCAGGATTTCGACCTGTGCCTCAAGCCCCAGTCGGGCAATTTCACGCGACAGTTCGGCAAAGAACAGGCTGGGGTTTTCAGTGGCCTCAATGGTGGCGCGCTGTTCGGAGCTCAGCCGCCCGCGTTCGAAATGCACCTTGACCGAGGTCGGCCACCCTGTGTTCGCCAGACGCGCAGGCATGGCGATGTGCTGTGCGGGCCTCGAAAACAGCAACAGTGTCCCGACATCATCGGGCGGAAGAATGCGCAACGTCATGCCATCGCGTGCCGCGATATCGACGATGTTCTCTTCAAATTCCGGGTTTTCAGCGATCCGCACCAACTCACGAATGGTAAAGCCCAGCGTATAGGCCCGGCCAATACGTTCATCACGCTCGATGACGTAATAGGACGCCATCGCGCTGAGCACGGCAATGATCAGCCCGCCCAGCATCATCAGAAGAAAGATACGCCCGCCCAGCGTGCGCGGCTTATAGCGGCGCAAATAGTTGCTGAATTTTGCGAACGTATCGGCCATGGGTTGGATCAGGCCCTAAAGCGTCTGGGTGTCGGCGCAGAATTGATAACCGATGCCGCGCACTGTCTTGATCAGTTTCGGGTTCTTGGCATCTTTTTCGATCTTGCGGCGCAGGCGACTGATTTGAATATCGATGCTGCGATCAAACGGAAGCGAGCTTTGGCCGCGGACAATATCAACAAGCTGTTCACGCGATAGCGCGCGCTTGTTGTTCTTGACCAACGCCAGAAGCAACGAAAACTCGCCGGTCGAAAGGTGTACTGCAACATTGTCGGCATCGCGAAGCTCGCGCGACCCGATATCAAGCGTCCATTCGCCAAAAATGATCTTGTGGGCCGGGGTAACCTCGTTATCGGACGGCGCGACCGTACCGGTTTCAAAGCGACGGAAAACAGCCCGAATGCGCGCCAGCAATTCACGCGGATTGAACGGCTTGGTCAGATAATCATCTGCGCCAAGTTCAAGGCCCAGAATACGGTCAGTATCCTCGCCAACCGCAGTCAGCATGACAATCGGCACCTTGGAGGTGCGCCGGACATCACGGCACAGCGCAAAGCCGTCCTCGCCCGGCAGCATGATATCGAGAATGACCAGATCAATTTTCCAGTCACGCAGCGCGCGGTGCATCTCATTACCGTCCGAGACGGTGGTAATGCGAAAACCGTGCTGTAGCAGGAACTTTTTCAAAAGCTTCTGGATTTCCTGATCGTCGTCAACGACCAGGATATGTGGTTCACGTCGCGTCGTCAGTGTCCCGAACTCCCCTGATTTTCATCGGCCATGTCCCTGACCGTGGCCGGAGTTTAGTCGATATCGCCAGCGGTTTGAACTATTTTACCAATTGACGATCAATTGCAAACAGATGGGCGCGGTTTTCCATTTTATCGCCCTTCACTGTGCTCCAAACCAACGCGGGATCCGTATGCAAATAACATAAACAAAGTCAAAAGCGGTCCGGATCAGACAGGAGCCAAACATGCCTCGGATGTCGAACGTCAATATTGCCATTATTGGTGCCGGAATGGCCGGCCTCAAGGCCGCCAACACCCTGCATCGAATTGGCGTCAACGTCACCGTTTTCGAGAAAAGCCGTGGACTTGGTGGTCGTTTGGCATCGCGCCGTACAGAGTTCGGCCATTTCAACCACGGTGCGCAATACGTCACAGCGCGCGATCCGGGCTTTAATGCGTTTCTTCAGGAAGCAACCGAATTCAAAGTTGCACAGAACTGGTCCCCCAATCTGCATCGGGGCAGTGTTGCCACAGGAAGTGCGACGACGGGAACCAACGATACCCTGTCGCCAATCGCCCGCCATGTCGGCAACCTTGTAGAAGAGCAATGGTATCAGGGCGCACCGCAAATGAACAAACTGATCCGCCCGCTTGTTGATACCTTTCCGATTCAAAAACAACATCGCATTGTCGGTATTGAACCTGTCAATCAGCGCAGCTTCATGCTTCATGACGACCTTGATGGGTCTTTTGGACCGTTCGATGGTGTGATTGTCACAGCACCTGCCCCGCAAACCGCTGATCTGTTGCGTCCGCTTGCACCGCGCTTTGGCCCGATTGACGAGGTCGTCTTGGCGCCCTGCTGGGCGGTGATGGCAGCGTTCGAAAAGCCGCTTCCGACCGGATTTGATGCGATGCTGTATCCAAGTGCAGAAATCAGCTGGGCGGCACGCAGCAGCCAAGGTGACGATGCGCTGCATCGTCGCACCCCCGACGCATGGGTCCTGCATGCCAGCCCGGAATGGTCGCACGCACATCTTGAAGACGACAAGGAGCGCGTGATTGAAAAGCTGCTCGAAGCCTTGCGCACTGCAAGCGGCGTCAAATTGCCCGAACTACATTCGGTACAAGCACACCGCTGGCGTTATGCCCGCACAGAAGTCCCCCTTGGCATGAGCCACCTTAACGGCATGAACGGCCGGGTGATTGCCGCAGGCGACTGGTGCCTTGGTGCACGGGTTGAGGCCGCCTGGCGCAGTGGTCGATCCGCTGCCCATTCGATGATCGAAACGCTGCTGGGATAATCGCGAAAGCTGAGCTCTTCGGAATGCCGAAAAATGCCAACGGACACACCCATGGCAAGTCAAACCTGCCACAGAAAACCTGCGTGACATGTGCCCGCCCGTTTAACTGGCGGCGCAAATGGAAGGACTGCTGGCACGCGGTTCAATATTGCTCCGAACGATGCCGGCGGCACCGAAAGCAGGCTCCGCAAGTGGATCAGCAAAGCCAGGTGTCATGATGTTTGATCAGAAAGACGAAGACCAGCCGACCTATGCCATCCTGCGACAGCGGATGATTGATATGGCAACACAACGCGGTGTGGAAAAGACGATCTGCCCATCCGAGGTCGCAAAGTCATTCGGGTCCTATTGGCGGGGCCTTATGCCACGCGTCCATCAAGTTGCAGACCAACTTTGCGCCGAAGGAAAGCTGACTTTTGAAAAGAGCGGCGTTAGCTATGGCCGACACCGCCCGTCAGGTCATTATCGATTGCGTGTCGTCCCCGAAGATGAGGACTAAGCAGCGTTAGCCACGCAAGTCATGCAGGCGTTTGATCAGGCCTGCGGTCGATGCATCACGTGTACCGGCATCTTCCTTGCCCTCAACCATCGGAAGCAATTCCTTGGCAAGCTGCTTGCCAAGCTCAACCCCCCACTGGTCATAGGAATTGACGTTCCAGATGATGCCCTGAACAAAGATTTTGTGTTCATACATCGCGACCAACCGGCCAAGGGTGAAGGGATCAAGCTGCTTATAGAGGATCATGGTGCTGGGCTTGTTGCCATCAAACACCTTTTGCGGTGCCAGCACATCAATCTCGGCCGGTGACAGGTCACTGCCAGAAAGCTCTTCACGAACTTCGTCCTCGGTCTTGCCGCGCATCAATGCCTCGGCCTGTGCAAGGCAGTTCGACACCAGCTTGTCATGATGGTTGGCCAACGGATGCAGCGCATTGGCCGCAACAATGAAATCAACCGGGATCAGTTCGGTGCCCTGATGGATCAGTTGATAAAACGCATGCTGGCCATTGGTGCCCGGCTCGCCCCAGATGATCGGGCCGGTTTCATAGGCAATCGGTTTGCCATCGCGGGTGACTGATTTGCCGTTACTTTCCATATCGGCCTGCTGCAGATAGGCCGGCAGACGCGAAAGGTGCTGATCATAGGGCAGGATCGCCTGACTGGATGCCCCCAGCACATTGCGATACCACACCCCGATCAGGCCAAGGATCATTGGAATGTTGGTTTCAATCGGGGCTGTTTTGAAATGGTTGTCCATTGACTGCGCGCCGCGCAGCAATTCTTCGAACTTGTCATACCCGACGGCCAGAATGATCGGCAGACCGATCGCCGACCACAGGCTGTAACGTCCACCAACCCAGTCCCAGAAACCGAATGCATTGTCGGTATCAATGCCAAAAGCTGCGACCTTGTCGAGTGCGGTTGAAACCGCAACGAAATGCTTGGCGACGGCAGCTTCGTCTTTGAGCATCCCGACAAGCCAATCACGCGCCGAATAGGCGTTGGTTAGCGTCTCATCAGTGGTGAAGGTCTTGGATGCGATAATGAAAAGCGTGGTTTCCGCATCAAGGAATTTCAGCGTATCGACAATATGCGCGCCATCAACGTTGGACACGAAATGGCAGCGAATGCCATCGATGTGATATGGACGGAGCGCCTCGTTGACCATGACCGGGCCAAGGTCGGAGCCCCCAATACCGATATTGACCACATCGGTGATTTTCTTGCCGGTATGGCCTTTCCATTCGCCGGAATGGACGCGTGCCGCGAAGTCCTTAAGACGTGCTAGCACTTCCTTGACCGCAGGCATGACGTCTTCGCCGTCAACCTCGACCGGGCCACCATCAAGATTGCGGAGTGCTGTATGCAGGACCGCGCGGTTTTCGGTGACATTGATCCGATCACCAGCAAACATCCGGTCGCGCCAGCCTTCAACATTGGCCGCCTTGGCAAGCTCAACCAGGGCCGCCATCACATTGTCGGTGATCAGGTTTTTGGAATAATCAACAAACAGGTCATTGAGGGCCGCACTGTATCGTTCAAAGCGCGCAGGATCGTTGGCAAATGCCTGACGCAGGTTGAGCTTTTCGGAAACTTCCGCGCCCAGTTGATCGAGTTTATCCCAGCTTGCGGTCATTTTATCAGCAGACATACCACCCTCGGCCCATTCCAATTCATTCATAATAATGCAGTGCTTTGGCCAAAAGCCTAGCACGCGTTTCAAACTATGTGTGGGACAGTTTGCAGAATGTCGCGACATCAAGGTCCCGATGCCGCGACATTACAATTCTCAACGTGCGGCAAGAAAGTCTTCGACTTCTTTTTCCGTCGGCAATGCGTTGATGGCACCGCGCTTGGTTGCCGTGATCGCACCGACCGCATTGGCAAAGCGGCACGCGTTGGCAAGTTTGTCTTCGGAACCCAGAAGTTCCGGGTCCTTCAGCAGGCGTGACAGGAACCCTGCCGTGCAGCCATCCCCTGCCCCGGTCGCATCAACGGCAGTGATTTCAAAGGACGGCACAAAGCCATCGAAAGCCGGCGTGATGTAACGCGATCCCTTGGGCCCGTAAGTCACAATCATTGCACGCCACTGATCACACCACAGATCCTTGATGCCTTCTTCAAGGTCATCCTTGCCGGAAACAAAGGTGATTTCCTCGTCCGACATCTTGACGACATCGGCCTGACTGATCGCCAGACGCAGGATTTCGCGGGCCTTTTCCGCACTCGGCCAAAGCGGCAGGCGCAGGTTCGGATCGCACGAAATGATCGCGCCGTTTTCACGCGCGATTTTAATCGCTTCAAGCGTGGCAGCACGCGGATCATCATCGATCATGCAAAGGGTTCCGTAATGGAACAGATCGGTCGATTTCAACATGTCCTGATCAAGATCAGAAATGCTGAGCAACATGTCGGCTGACGGGCTGCGATAGAATGAAAATTCACGTTCCCCATCAGCACGCAGGGACACGAACGCAAGCCCGGTCAGCGCTTCCTTGGTCAGGACAATGCCCGACGTATCGACATTGTCGGCCCTGAGGGTATCAACCAGAAAATGGCCAAAGGCATCGTCGCCGAGTTTACCGATAAAGCCGGTTTCAATTCCAAGACGCTGAAGGCCCACAGCCGCATTTCCCGGCGCACCACCGGCGGCCTTGGCAAAGGCCGGGGCATCGGCAAGACCGGTTCCGGTCACCGTCGGAACAAAATCAATCAGCAGTTCCCCAAGACAAACAGCTTTGGCTGTCATGACGTTTCTCCGTTCGGAAAGTCCGCAAACTGGCGGACCGATATTGTATGGTCTGTGGGACCCACCGCCTTTTAAATCGATTCAATTGCGCACGCAAACCAAAACCCGATCAATCTGCCTGCGCATCAATCATCATGCGCTTTGTTTACCAAGGGCGCGGCCAAACTCGATCTCGCGCGCGCGTTCCAGTTCCGTCATCCAGCGTTCAAACATCGCGTCGCGTTCCAATTGCAGTGCATAGTGGCGCTGCAGGGCCGCGGTCAGTCGCCCCTCGCGCCCCAAGAGTTCATCGGCAAAGCCAATCATCACCGAATTCGGCCAGGCAATCGGGCGCATTTCGCGAATGGTGGTAAAGATACTGTCCTCGTCACGATCCGGCTCGCACTGCGCCATCAGCGTAATCATCGCCGCCGTGGAACGCGACACCCCCATATGACAGTGCACCAGCAAATGCCCATCCTGACGATCCGCGCGGCTTTCGATCAGGGTTTCACCATAACCAAGGATTGCTTCGACATCGGCCCTGGTCGGGGCCGGACGGCCTTCCTTGTCCTCGATCACGTCATGAAAACGCAGGATGGTGCGTTCGTGCGGATCAAAATTGCCAAAAATGGTCGGGTCTTCACGTTCGGGATCAAGCACGGACAGGACATGGGTGACACCATGACTGCGATGGGTGGGCAGCTCGTCGATGCCACAGATGGTCAGGCGCGAAATTGCGATTGGTTTCATTTCCTTGTCTCCTGTCTTCGTTTCTTTTTCTGCCCGCTATCAGAGCACAGGAAAATGAAAAAACAAGGGCCGGTATCGTGAAATGATACCGGCCCTTGAAAAAGATATATCTGGAGCGTCAGATTACTTTGCGCGGTTAACCGCATGAATGTTCAGCATTTCCCACGCCATGGTGGCACCGGCAAGCGATGTGATGTCCGAAACATCATATGGCGGGGAAACTTCCACCACGTCACTGCCGATCAGGTTCACATGCCCCGCAAGACCGCGCAGGATCGATACAGCCTGATGGCTGGTCAAACCGCCAAGAACCGGCGTACCCGTCCCCGGCGCATAGCATGGATCCAGGCCATCAATGTCAAAGGTGATGTAGGCCGGGTTATCGCCAACCGTCGCCTTGATCTTTTCAACGATGGCGTCAATCGACATCGACTGAACATCCGGGCCATACAGGATATTGAACCCGTGGGTCGATTCATTGTGGGTCCGAATACCGACCTGGATGGATTTCGACGGATTAACGATGCCCTTTTGGGCGGCATGCCAGAACATGGTGCCGTGATCAATCCGATCGCCGTCATCTTCCCAGGTGTCGGAATGGGCATCGAACTGGATCAGCGAAATGCCATCGCCATACTTTTCGGCATGTGCCTTCAGGATCGGGTAAGTCACAAAGTGATCACCGCCAATGGTGAGCATCTTGGCACCTGACTGCACGATGTCACGCGCGTGATCCTCGATCATTTCCGGCAGTTTTTCCGGGTGACCCGGGTCAATGACCATGTCGCCATAATCAATCACAGCCATCTCGGCAAAGATGTCGCGCCCGGACGGGAAATGCGGTGCCCACGCAAGGTTGGTCGATGCCCGACGCACACCCTGTGGGCCAAGACGCGTGCCCGGACGGCTGGACGTCGCCAGATCATAGGGAATACCGGTAACAGCGACATCAATCCCGTTGAGATCGCGTGAATAGCGACGGCGCATGAAAGACAGCGCGCCGGAATACATCGGTTCGCTGGTGTTTTGATGCACGGATTTTGCCGTGAAGGCGTTATCACCACCCTTGGTGTCAATGACCCCGGTGCTGCTCATTTCTCAATCCTTCCCAATTCCTTGTCCCGTCCCCGGACGCTGCCCATCAGCCGTCAACAGGAACCGGCCCCTTAACCGTTGCCAAGGGCAATCCAGGTTGATTTGACTTCACAATATTTGTCGAGCGCATGCAAGGAACGGTCACGTCCGGTACCGGACTGCTTGTAACCACCAAACGGCATGGTGATCGAACCACCGTCCCAGCAATTGACCCAGACAAGACCCGAACGCAGTTTCTTGGCCGTCAGGTGCGCCTTGTTGATGTCACGCGTCCAGACAGCTGCGGCCAGACCATATGGCGTATCATTTGCGGTCTGAACAGCTTCTTTCCAGTCCTTGACCGAAATAACCGACAGGACCGGGCCAAAGATTTCTTCCTTGGCGATTGTCATGTCGTTCTTGATGCCATCAAACACGGTCGGCTCAACATAGTAGCCACCGGATTCGGTGCGAACCCGCTTACCACCAGTACGCAGGACGCCACCCTCGCTGGAGCCTTTTTCGATATAGCCCAGAACACGGTTCATCTGGCTTTCATCGACAATAGCACCCATCTGGCTTTGCGGATCAAGCGGGTCACCCGGCTGCATTTTCGCGCCCGCAGCGACCACTTTTTCGATGAACTCGTCCTTGATGCTTTCTTCGACAATCAGACGCGAACCAGCCGTGCAGACCTCGCCCTGATTATAGAAGATACCGCCCGCCGCCGCAGCAGCAGCCGCATCCATATCCGGGCAATCGGCCAGAACGATGTTCGGGCTTTTGCCGCCGCATTCAAGCCAGACGCGTTTCATGTTCGACTGACCGGAATACTGCAGGAACAGCTTGCCGACTTCACCAGACCCGGTAAAGGTCACGCAATCAACATCTTCATGCAGGCCAAGCGCCTTGCCCGCGGTCGGGCCAAAGCCCGGAACCACGTTCAGGACACCTTCCGGCAGGCCAGCTTCAACCGCGATTTCCGCAACACGAAGCGCGGTCAACGGCGATTGTTCAGCTGGCTTGAGGATGATCGAGTTCCCCATTGCCAAGGCCGGGCCAAGTTTCCAGACCGCCATCATCAGCGGGAAGTTCCATGGCACAACAGCCGCAACCACACCCAGCGGTTCACGGGTGATCATGCCGATTTCATTGGCACCAGCCGGGGAAATTTCGTCATAGATCTTGTCAATCGCCTCGGCGTACCAGCGAATGCATTTGTAGGACAGCGGAATGTCATCGCGCGCAGCCAGCGTGATCGGCTTGCCCATGTCAAGGCTTTCCAGAAGTGCCAATTCGGCAGCGTTCTTTTCAAGCAAATCGGCGAAATGGAGCATAATCGCCTTGCGTTTTGCAGGCGCGGCTTCCGACCAGCTGCCCTTTTCAAATACGGCACGCGCAGACGCCACCGCACGATCGACGTCTTCGACGTCACATTCGGCAACCTTGGTCAGGACTGAACCGTCGCGCGGGCTGATGCAATCAAATGTCTTGCCCGAGGCCGCATCAACATAGGCGCCGTTGATGAAGGCCTTGTTGCGGAAATCAAGGGCTTTGGCCTGTGCGGTCAACTGTTCAAAATTCATCGGATTGGTCATCGAAAGTCTCCTGACGGATGGCGCGTTTGGATATTTTTCAAGTTTGATCGTTGCATATGGGCACTATGGCCCAATGATCTGTCATCAATATGACGGAGGCGTCGCAGCACTGACGACTTCACATTCCCCGTCACCCACATTTCGGAAACGATGTGGAATTTCTGCATTGAAGTAATAGGCATCGCCGGGACCAAGCACCTTGACCCGTTCGCCCACCGTCACTTCAAGTTTGCCGCGGACAACAACACCGGCTTCCTCGCCCTTCTGGACAATCAGGTTGTCACCAGTATCCCCGCCCGCAGGGTAAGTTTCATGGAGCACGCGCAAGTTACGATCCTTGCGCGATGCCCCGACAAGACGCATCGACATCGTCCCGTCAGAAAGTTCGACAAGGTCTTCTTTCTTGAAAAAGATTTCTTCACCGGTATCGAGATCAATGGTGAAGAAATCAATCAGGCTCATGGGAATGCCAGCCAGAACCTTGGCCAGACTATCAACAGACGGGCTGACCCGGTTCTGTTCAATCGTCGAGATCGTGCTGTTGGTCACACCGGCACGGCGTGCCAGTTCACGCTGCGACAGCCCGTACATGCTGCGCACCGCCTTCAGACGATCCCCTACCTTTTGTGACATTCCCGTCTTTTCCCTATCGAACTTTATTGTTGTTTTGTCTGGTCATACCGCGTCGAGATACCAGCGATATTCAAGCTGGGTGACCTCGGCGAAGAATTCGTCATATTCGGCGCGACGGCAGATATCGAACACCTCGACAAAACGTTCGCCAAGATAGTCTTTGACGATATCGCCTTCGACAAACCGGTCGAGGGCCGAAATCATGCTGCGCGGGACAATCTTGCCGCCATGCTGCTCATAGCCGTTGCCAACGGTCGGCTCGCCCGGATCAAGCTTGTTCTTCATGCCGTGATGCATGCCAGCCAGAACGCAGGCCAGAACCAGATACGGGTTGGCATCGGCCCCGGATACACGATGTTCGACTCGTGCGGCCTTTGGGCTGCCTGCCGGAATACGAAGTGCCACGGTACGGTTGTTCAAACCCCAGTTCGGAGACATCGGCGCATAGGCCTTGTTCTGGAAACGGCGGAAAGAGTTCGGATTTGGCGCAAAGATCGCCATGCTTTCGAACATGCTTTCCTGAAGGCCGCCAATTGCAAAGCGCAGATTGTCCGACACTTCCTCGTCACCCACCGGGGACAGAACGTTGTTGTCGTTCTCGTCACGCAGTGAAACATGGATATGCAGGCCGTTGCCCGCCTGATCGGAATAAGGTTTTGCCATAAAGGTCGCGGTCACGCCGTGATCCCAGGCAATGCCCTTAACCACGCGTTTGAGCTGCATGGCGTGATCGGCGGCCAACATCGGATCGGTCACGTGACCAAGGTTGATTTCAAACTGCCCGGGGCCTGCTTCGGCAACGATGGTATCGGCCGGAATGCCCTGACGGTTCAGTTCGGCAACTGCATCATGCAGGACTTTTTCGAAATCCTCGATCTGTTGCAGGCCATAAACCTGCACACCATCCGATGCAATCCCGCCACCAAGTGGCTGCGGCGGCAGCGGTGCGGCGGTTTCCTGGTTCTGATCGGCCAGATAGAATTCAAGTTCAAGGGCGACAGTCGGATAAAAACCGTCTGCGGCCATGCGATCAACAACGCCCTGCAAAACATTGCGCGGATCGGCAAAGAACCGGGTGCCATCAAGGTTATGCAGGTTCATCATCACCTGTGCGAGCGGCAATTCACCATAAGGCACGCGGCAAAGGGTTCCCGGGATCGGTTTTGCCAGATTATCCTGGTCACCGCTCGACCAAAGAAGGCCCGTACCTTCGGGGTTGTCACCGGTAATGTCGACAAGGCACATCGAGCCTGGCAGGGTTACACCCTCGCTAAAGCTTTTAAGGAATTTCTGTTTGCTGATTCGCTTGCCGCGAAACACACCGTTAATGTCGGGAATGAGCAACTCAACAAGTTCGACATCCGGATTTTCTTCAAAGAATCGTTGGGCTTCTGCCCTACTGTCTTCGACGAACGACTTGTTCATCGTCTTATACTCCCAGAAATAGCCTGTTCTTAATCAGCAGGCATCGTGCCGTGCCGGACTGCCATGGTCAAGCCCTTCGTTCGATATATCGTGCAAATCACGCAGCGCACAATTTCTCAGGCTTGGAGCAAACCGTCACACCCGAATGCTCTACATCAACCGGTGGATAACAAAAACCAACCTCGATCCACTCAAAAAGATTGTCGAAAAATCCTCTTGCAAAGGTGTTCGAAAAAACGAACACTAGTGTCAGATGTTCAACATATCGCACGAAAGCAGAGCAGCCCCGCTGCCAGGAGACGTTATGAATAATTTCGACAAAACCGCCTATTGGCAGGACATTGATCAGGCTCACCACATTCATCCGTTCACCGATACGGCGGACCTGAACAATCGCGGCACCCGTGTCATTACCCGTGCCGAAGGCGTCTTTATCGAGGACTCCAACGGCAATCGCTATCTTGATGGCATGGCTGGCCTGTGGTGCGTGAATATCGGCTACGGACGCAAGGAACTGGCTGAAGCTGCCTATAAGCAGATGCTGGAACTGCCCTATTACAACAACTTCTTCCAGTGCGCGAACTCACCGGCAATCGAGCTTTCCAAAGTTCTTGCCGAAATCACGCCAGAAGGCCTGAACCACGTTTTCTATGCCAATTCCGGCTCGGAAGCGAACGACACGGTTGTCCGTATGGTACACCAGTACTGGAACCTTAAAGGCAAACCTGAACGTACCCATATCATCAGCCGCAAGAACGCCTATCACGGCTCGACCGTTGCTGGCGCGTCGCTTGGCGGCATGTCGGGCATGCATTCGCAGGGCGGCGCGCTGGTGCGCGATATTGTTCATATCGATCAGCCATACTGGTACGGCGAAGGCGGCGATCACACCCCCGAGGAATTCGGCCTGATTGCTGCGCGCAAGCTTGAAGAAAAGATCGAGGAACTTGGCGCGGATCGCGTGGGCGCATTTATCGGCGAACCGATCCAGGGTGCTGGCGGCGTGATCATTCCGCCGTCAACCTACTGGCCGGAAATTCAGCGTATCTGCAAAAAGTACGACATCCTTCTGATCGCGGATGAAGTCATTTGTGGCTTTGGCCGTACCGGCGAATGGTTTGGCTGCGACACCTTTGACATCAAGCCGGACCTGATGCCGATGGCCAAGGGCATGTCATCAGGTTACTTGCCGATCTCGGCTGTCATGGTTGGTGATCGCGTTGCCGATGTTCTGATCAATGAATGTGGCGAATTCACCCACGGCTTTACCTATTCCGGTCATCCGGCATGTGCGGCTGTGGCGCTTGAAAACATTCGCATCCTGCGCGAAGAAAAAATGGTCGAACGCGTCAAGGACGATATCGGCCCATATTTTGCCAATGCGCTGAAAACCCTTGAAGACCATCCGCTGGTCGGCGCGGTTGAAACCGTTGGCCTGATTGCCGGTATGCCGCTGGTTGATGACAAGAAAACCCGCAAGGGCTTTGACAAGCCGGGAACGGTTGGCACCATTTGCCGTGATGCCTGTGTTGCCAATGGCGTGATCATGCGCGCATGTGGCGATCGCATGGTCCTGTCCCCGCCGCTTTGCATCACCAAGGAAGAAATCGACGAGCTGGTCAAACGGGCGCGCGCGGCCTTTGACGAGACCGCGAAGAAGCTCGGCAAAATGTAATCCGGTTTCGATTACAGGAACTTACACAAATACCCGGCATGAGCTATCATCGCCGGGTATTTCAGTTATAGATCCCCAAACTACTCCATATGACTCCTGCCCCACAGGCCCCAAGCCCCAGACACCCAAACACCCAAAAGAGCCCACCATGCTACACCGCATCTATCAGCCCGCCGCCTATCGCACTGACACCCTGCCTGACAGCTATTGGGTCGAAAGCGCATCCCCGCTTCCGGCCTGCGAAAAGCTGCCCGAAGAAGGCCAGCTTAAAACCGATATCGCCATCATTGGTGGTGGTTATTGTGGTCTGTCGGCGGCGTTGGAACTGGCACAGAATGGGGCCAATGTTGCGGTTTTTGATGCCGGACGCAGTGGATGGGGCGCATCCGGGCGCAATGGCGGTTTTTGCTGCATGGGCGGCAGTGGCAAGGGGCTTGGGCAACTGGCAAAGACCTTTGGTGATGACGCGGTAAAACAGTTTGCCCGACATCAACGCGATGCCATCAATTTGGTGGACCATCGCCTGAATAGCTGGAACATCGATGCTGACCGCCATTCGAACGGTGAAGTGGTTCTTGCGCACAAACCCAACCGGGTTGCCGAGCTTAAACACGAGGCAGAGGAAATCGCCCATTTCACCAGCATCAAGACGGAGCTTCTTGATCGTGATGCGCTGAAGGAACGCGGCCTCCATGCGGCGGAAACCTATGGTGGATTGCATGTCAAAGCCGGTTTTGGCCTTAATCCGATGAAGTATCTTGCAGGCCTGCATGAACAATGCTTGCGCGCAGGTGTCCGGATATTCGAACAGGCCACAATTGAACGATTTGATGAAGATGGCGATACATATCGCCTTTATGCAGGCAAAACAGAAATCAGTGCCGCGAAGATCATCATCGCCACCAACGGTTATAGTGCAGAAAACCTGCCGGACTGGATTGGCGGGCGCTTAATGCCTGTCTTTTCCGGCATTCTGATCACACGTCCCCTCCGCCTGGAAGAGATGGAAAATCAAGGCTGGACCAGCGACCTGATGGCTTTTGACAGCCGCATCCTGCTGCATTATTTCCGCAAGCTTCCCGACAACCGTTTTCTGTTTGGCGGACGCGGCGGCATTACCGCAACCCCCAAGGCCTTTGCGGCGGGGAAACGAGATCTTCTGGATAATTTCAAGCGCATGTTCCCGGCATGGCAGGATGTCGCCTTTACCCATCACTGGAATGGTCTTGCCTGTCTTTCGCAGAGTTGGCGCCCCTATATCGGACGGGTTCCCGGCCATCATGACGTCTGGACGGCCCTGGCGTGGCACGGCAACGGGGTTGCAATGGCAAGTCTGGGTGGCAAGCTTTTGGCGGAACGCATGCTGGGCATCAGCGACGACGAGGATCTGGGCAGCGTCTTGACAACTCCCATGGGGAAATTTCCCATGCCGTCATTGCGCCGCGTGGCACGATCAGTTGGCTATCGCTATTACGGCCTCCATGACCGGTTTGCCTGATCACATCTGCCGGGCACGGCGATCTGTTTGCGTTCGACCGTGAAGTGACATATGTCATGTCCAACAATTGCCTTATGAATTAAAGCAATTCCAGACCGCGTACTGAACAGGCCCCTATCATGTCCGACAAACAACCAACTCTTGCCGAAATCAAGGAACGTCGCGAAATTGCCACGCGCCGCATCAAGGAAGATACCGGCATTGATCAGGACATGATCAAGAACATCGTGCATGGCTTTTATGCCAAGGTGCGCGAAGACGATATGCTTGGCCCTGTTTTTGATGAAAAGATCGAAAACTGGGATCATCATCTGGATCGCATGGTGATGTTCTGGTCATCGGTCGCGCTTGCGACGGGCAACTATGATGGTCGCCCGATGCAAAAGCATTTACCGCTCAAGATCACCCGCCATCATTTTGATCGCTGGCTGCAACTCTTTGCCGAGACCTTGTCGGAATATTGCCAAGAACCCGCAGCCAAACACTTCATGGAACGCGCCCTTCGCATTGCCTCAAGCTTCGAAGTCGGCATCGCAGCCCATAACGGCGTCATCCTGTCCAAGGGCGAACGCTACGACCCGGTATCAAACTGGGAACCAAACTAATTCCGGAACGTTTTGTTATCTAAGCTGTAACCCGGCACTTCAACTCAAAGAAGCGCTGTGTCTTTTGTCGGCCAAGTTGACAAAAGGAAATGATCAATATTTCATATGGTTATGGCGAATGCCGGAACATCTCACGGTTAGGCCCCTGATCAAGAGGCTTTTGAAAACGCGTGCCAAATGTCCCCGGCATTCACACAGTTGGAGATAGCTGACCAGCCCCGGCAACTTATGACCGGGGCACATCAACCTGTGATGCGCGTCTTTCCCGGTGCGGTTTGCAGTCAGATTTTCCAACACATTGAACGAGACTTGCGACGCCTGAACGGGGAGCCGGAAAATGTGGTCATTGATCACTCTTATTGTCGTTTTGCTGGTTGGTGCCATCGCTTACGCGATTTATGGCCACCGTCATCACTTGGCCCCGAGCACAGGCAAAAAGATCAATCTGTCTAAGCGCCCCAATAGCGCGCTGTTGATTGTTGACCTGCAAGAGGACTTCACCAATGCGACCGGCAAGAATGCCTATGACCCTGACCTGGTCGAAAAACGGATTGCAGCGATCAATGATCTGGTCGAAACCGCAAATGCCAACGGATACCCCGTCATTTCCATCCGCCAGACATTCCGCGGATGGTATATGAACCTGCTTATGAAGTTGTTGAACGAAGGCCGGGGCAGCCCCAAATCCGAAGGTCTTGATCTGGATGCACGGATCAATGGCGACATCGACCATGATATCGTCAAGGCACGTGCGGACGGGTTTAGTGAGCCCGAACTGGACCGCGTTCTTGATCAACAAAAGGTCGGCAAACTGATCATCGTCGGGCTTGATGGTGATTACTGCGTGAATGCAACCATGCAGGCCGCCCTGAACCGTGGGTATGAAGTATCATTCAGTGACGCAACGACGCTGGCACTCAACCCCGACAACTGGAAGAAAACCAAATCCAGACTTACCGCACGCGGCGCGTCTGAAGGGTTGCGCCCCCTGACACCAACAGCTGACAACGATGAAACCGGCGACGGTGAAACTGAAAGTCGCAGCCGCGAAACAGCATAGCCGCCCGCGCCTGCTTATTTCCCGTTGGGATCGAAGCCGGGACTTTTAAAGCTTGTCGCGGATCGAATACCACAGCATGGCGGCCACCAGCATCGGGAAACGCAACATCTTGCCCCCCGGGAAGACCGGGGTTTTGATGTTGGCCATTACGTCAAACCGCTCAACAGTACCGGCCACCGCATCTGCCATGATCTGGCCTGCCAGTGTCGCCATGGCGACCCCGTGGCCGGAATAGCCCGTCGCGGTGAAAACGTTATCGTCAAGCTTTTCAAAGAACGGCATGCGGTTCATCGTGATCGCCAATGTCCCGCCCCAGCCATAATCAATCTTCACATCTTTAAGCTGCGGATAGACTTCAAGCATATGCGGTGAAACAAACGCCTTGATGTCACGCGGGAAGTTATAGCCATAGGTTTCCCCACCGCCAAAAAGCATGCGCTTATCGGCACTCAGCCGGTAATAGTTGATCACGAATTTTGAGTCGGCGACTGCCACGTCATCACGGATCAGTTCGCGCGCCAGATCATCACCAAGTGGCTCGGTGGCGATGACAAAATTATTGATCGGCATAACACGCTTCGCCACGCGATCTTCCAGCGCATCAAGGTAACCATTGCAACCAAGGATCATCTTGTTCGCTGTCACAACGGCGCCGTTTTCGGTTTTAACCGTGACCTTGCCCGACTGATTTTCATAACCGGTGACAACCGTTCCTTCGCATATCCGCGCCCCGGCCGCACGCGCAGCGTCGGCCAGACCAAGCGCGAAGTTCAGCGGATGCAAATGCCCCGCCCCCATATCAAGCGAGCCGCCATGATAAAATTCGGTGCCCAGCATCTCGCGCATTTCTGCGCGGTCAACCGAACGGATATCTTCATAGCCATATTCGGCCTGAAGCTTATCGGCATAGGCGTGGGTATGCTCGACAAAGCGCGCACGATGGTCGGCATGCAAGATGCCCGGTTTCCAGTCACACTTGATGTCATGCTTTGCGATCAGGGATTTGACAACGTCCTTGGACTCTTCGGCGATGTCCCAGAGTTTGCGCGCATCATCGCGCCCGACCATTTGTTCAAGTTCGTCCTGCTCGCGGCGCTGGCCCGAACCGACTTGCCCGCCATTGCGTCCCGATGCGCCCCAACCGACACGGTGGGCTTCGAGCAGGACCACGTCATAGCCACGTTCTGCCAAATGCAGTGCGGATGACAGCCCGGTAAAGCCGCCACCAATGACGACAATGTCGCAGGTCTGATCCCCCTCAAGCTTGGCAAAGGGTGCAATCGCATTCGCCGTTGCGGCGTAATAGGAATCAGGGTAGCGGCCTGCCCGGTCGTTAGCGGTCAGCAAGTTCGGGGTGAACATGAGGAACCCTCATATTTGTAAGTGGATGTGGGCTTATCCTGCCCAATCCGTCCTACCTATCAAGGAAAAACTGCCCATTTTCCGGCCTTAAACCCGCTTTTCACCGATTATGCAAAAACCGGCCAAGTCAAAGCATAACGATTGCGTAAAGCAGCCAACAAAGCGTGATACCTGCGGTGATGGATCTTGCGGATTTCAGGTGATCGTGCATTGAGAATCAGAGTCTTATGGCACTTCACAATGCACCTGACGCATCAGACGCACCAGTGGACTAAAACAAAAATCCCCGATCCATCACATGACGGACCGGGGAAATCATCAGACCATTTGAAATGGCCAGTATTAACGCTGCTTGGTTTCCCATTCGGGATGCACGAAATACGGCGCATTGGACGGCGCCAACGGTGTTTTCCCGCGAATGATGTCAGCAGCCTTTTCACCAACCATAATGGTCGGAGCATTAAGGTTGCCGGTCACGATGGACGGCATGATCGAACTATCGACCACACGCAGTCCTTCGATGCCATGCACACGGGTTTTCTCGTCGACCACCGACATTTCGTCACTGCCCATCTTGCACGAGCAAGACGGGTGATAGGCACTTTCCGCGTGGTCGGCGACCCATGCGTCAATCTGCGCGTCGGTTTCGATATCCTTGCCCGGGGCAATTTCACCACCGCGCAGATCGGCAAAGGCATCCTGCGCAAAGATTTCACGGGTCAGGCGAACCGATGCACGCATTTCTTCCCAGTCATCCGGGTGGCTCATATAGTTCGGATCAATGATTGGTCGGTCCTTCGGATTGCCGGATGCCAGACGTACCGTTCCGCGCGATTTGGAGCGCATCGGGCCGATATGGGCCTGGAAGCCATCCTTTTCCGCGGCCTTGGAGCCGTTATAGTTAATCGCAGCCGGCATGAAGTGATATTGCAGGTCCGGATGTTTCACGCCCGCCTTTGAGCGGATAAATCCACCGGCCTCAAAATGGTTTGTCGCACCAAGGCCTGTTTTGAACAGATACCATTCAACACCGATCTTGAGCTTGTTCCACCAATCAAGCTTGCTATTGAGGCTGATCGGCTTGGTGCATTCCATCTGAACATACAGTTCCAGATGGTCCTGCAGGTTTTCACCAACACCGGGCAAATCATGGACAACATCAATGCCGTGTTCGCGCAGATGGTCCGCTGGCCCGATGCCCGAAAGCATCAGAAGTTTTGGCGAGTTGATGGATCCGGCAGAGACAATCACTTCGCGATCGACAACCGCGCGCTTGAGTTCGCCCTGATGGGTGAAATCAAGACCAATGGCACGTTTCCCTTCGAAAACAATACTTTGCGCCAATGCCTTGTGATAGACGGTCAGGTTCGGACGTTTCATCGCCGGATGCAAATAAGCCCGCGCCGTTGACCAGCGACGGCCCTTATAGACCGTCATATCCATGGTCCCGAGACCTTCCTGACGATAGCCATTCTGATCCGGGGTAAATTCATACCCGGCCTGCTGCCCGGCCTTTATCCATGCCTTGTGCAAGTCGTTCTGGCATGCACCGGTCGTCACATGCAGCGGGCCATCCCCACCGTGATATTCGTCGCCTTCTGTGTCCTCGTTACGGGTATTCGCACGGCGGAAATACGGCAGGCAACGGGCATAATCCCATTCCTTAAGGGCCGCGTCCTCTTCGGCCCAGCGATTGTAATCAAGGGCATGACCACGCACATAAGCCATACCGTTGATCGAGCTGGAGCCGCCATAAACACGCCCGCGCGGGGTTTCCATGCGGCGGTTGTTCAGATTGGACTGCGGGGTTGTCCAATAGGCCCAGTTATAGGTTTCCGACTGCATCGGATAAGACAGCGCGGTCGGCATATGAATGCGCCAGTCCCACCAGTGATCCTTCGGCCCGGCTTCGACAACCAGTACCTTTACTTCCGGATCTTCAGTCAGTCGGTTGGCAAGCACAGCCCCTGCCGAACCGGATCCGACAATCACGTAATCGTAGTTTTCAGTGGTCGTTGGGGTCGTCATTTCTGATCCCTTGTTTGGTCTTGCTGTGTGGGCAGCCGGTGAGAATTTGGCGACGTTCGTTTATCAAAGGCCCTTAGTAAGGGGCCTCGACATCGCCGGTTTCGACATAAACGGATTTGATGCGGGTGTAATATTCAATTGCCGCGCGGCCATTTTCGCGGCCAACGCCCGACTTCTTCACACCGCCAAACGGCATCTCGATCGGGGTGATGTTATAGGTATTGATCCAGCAGGTACCGGCCTCAAGGCGGGCAACCACGCGATGGCCGCGTGACAGATCCTTGGTGAACACACCCGCTGCCAGACCATATTCGGTGTCGTTGGCGCGCTTGATCGCTTCGTCTTCGTCGCTAAAGGTCAGTACGGACATCACCGGACCAAAAATTTCCTCGCGCACGATGGTCATGTCATCGGTGCAACCGGTAAAGACGGTCGGTGCAACGAAAAGCCCGCCTTCTGGCATGCCTTCAGACACGGCATGGCCGCCAAGGACGCATTTTGCCCCCTCTGCCTTGCCCTTTTCGATATAGGACATGACCTGTTCATACTGGGCCTTGGTGACGATCGGACCGACCTGGGTTTCAGGCTTTTCCGGATCGCCAAGAACAAGATCCCTGGACCGTGCGATCAGCTTTTCGATGAAGGCATCGGCCACACTTTCATGCACGAACACACGCGTCCCGTTCGAGCAAATCTGACCCGATGAATAGAAGTTCGCCATCTGCGCGCCGGAAACGGCGTTGTCCAGATCGGCATCCTCGAACACGATCATCGGCGATTTGCCACCAAGTTCCATGGTGACGGCCTTCATGCCGCCAGCAGCAACGGATGCGACCTTGGCACCGGTTGCGGCCGAACCGGTCAGGGAAATCTTGTCAACGCCGGGATGTTCAACCAGCGCGGCACCGCTTTCACGAGCACCTTGCACAACGTTGTAAACGCCATCGGGAAGACCGGCTTCCTGAAGGGCTTCGGCCACAGCGATGGCAGAAAGCGGCGTGGTCTCAGACGGTTTGTAGACAACCGCGTTACCGCATGCCAGTGCCGGGGCCGCCTTCCAGCAAGCAATCTGGATCGGATAGTTCCAGGCACCGATGGCGCCACAAACGCCAACTGCTTCGCGGCGGGTATAGGCAAAGTTGCCCGCAAGATCGATATGCTCACCGGCAAGGCTTCCGGCGACACCGGCGAAATATTCAAGGCATTCAACACCGGAAATCACATCGACAATTTCGGTTTCCTGAATGGCACGGCCCGTATCGCGGGTTTCAACCAGTGCCAGTTCATCATTGCGGTCACGCAAGATCTGGGCGGCCTTGAACAGCACACGCGCCCGTTCGGCAGCCGGGGTGTTTTTCCAAATCTCGAACCCGGCGCGGGCAGCCTTGACTGCGGCGTCAACATCAGCAGCGGTACTTTCGCGGCCCTTTGCAAGAACGGTGTTGGTCGCGGGATTCAGCGTTACCATTTCCGCGCCCGACCCCTGGGTCTTCTTGCCGTTGATGAAATTCTGAATTTGATAAAGGCTCATCTTAAAACTCCTGCTGGCTGCACGTTTGATCGGCAGCCTTGAACGTTTCTATGGGTCGGTTGCATCTATCGGGCTGGCGAATTCGCCAGATACATGCGCAAGGTGCCCAGCACCATTTTGCGCGCCCCTGCGATATCGGATTTGCCGTGAGACAGGCCGGTGCGCACCCAGATCCCGTCCACCATGGCGGCGATTACGGCTGAAATGTCATCAGCACATTGTTCGGTCGTCAATTGACGCAGTTCATGGCGCAGGTTTGAGGCCAGCCGCTGAAAATAGATATTGTTCAGCCGACTCAACGCATCGGAAAATGGCACCTGTGCCCAGAATGACAGCCAAGCCACAGTCACCTGTGGTGTGAACTGTTCTTCGTTGAAGTTGGTGTTAATGATCGCTTCCAGGCGATCAATCGGCGTCTTGGCCGTCGCCAGACGCACCAGATAATCGTTGCGCAAATCCTGCATCAGGGAGCGCATGGTTGCTTCAAGCAACGCGTTCTTGCCACCAAAATAGTGCGAAATAATCCCAGACGACATCCCCGCAGCCTTCGCGATACGGGCAATCGTCGTATCGGCGAATCCGTGGCTATGAATGGTTTCAATCGTCGCGTCGATCAACTGCCTGCGGCGAACAGGCTGCATACCAACCTTGGGCATTAATTCATCCAATCCTCTGCGTTGCGAAGGGTTTACCGTCGCTGCAACAGCATAAAATGCAGTTTTTAGTCCTTCGCAATTGACGTAACCAGAATATGCTGTAATTTAATTGAACAATCAATCAATAAAAACACGTCGGCATTTGCGGCGCGTTTCTCAGGGCTTTTAGCCTTTGCTGCGCGGCAATGTGGCTGTTTTTTGTGATTATTCCGGCCCGTTAATCACGTTCGGGGGAACGTGTTGACGGCTCTGGGCGAGTGTTGGCGACATCTATGTTGCGTTGATGTTCGTCTGGCCTCCGGAACCGAGAGTCTTCTGATGACCGGCCCTATCCGGTCATCAGTAACATTAGGTTTATACAAGGGAGAACCAGAAGCATGACCAATCTTTCCACGTTCGGCCGCCTGCTTGGCAGCACCATCATTGCGACCACCCTTCTGGGTGCCGCCGGTGCAAAAGCCGCCGATAGCGAAGCCTGCCAAACCGTGACTTTCTCTGATGTTGGCTGGACCGACATCACGGCCACCACGGCAACCGCATCGGTGATTCTTGAATCACTCGGCTATACTGCTGAAACCGAACTTCTGTCGGTTCCGGTCACCTATACCAGCCTTGCCAATGGCGACGTTGACGTCTTCCTGGGCAACTGGATGCCGACCATGGCTGCTGACATTCAGCCCTATCTCGACAAAGGCACGGTCGTATCAACCGGTGCCAACCTTGAAGGTGCGAAATACACGCTGGCTGTCACCCAGAATGCCTTTGACGCCGGTCTGAAAGACTTTGCTGATATCGCCAAGTTCCATGACGAACTGGATGGCGAGATCTATGGCATTGAACCGGGCAATGACGGCAACCGCCTGATCCAGGACATGATCGATAGCGACCAGTTTGGTCTTGGCGAGTTTGAACTCGTTGAATCCTCCGAACAGGGCATGCTGGCCGAGGTAAAGCGCAAATCCTCGCGCGATCAGTTCATCGTTTTCCTCGGTTGGGAACCGCACCCGATGAACGCGAAATACGACATGGCCTATCTTGATGGCGGCGATGACGTCTTTGGCCCGAACTTTGGCGGTGCGACTGTTCACACCAACCTGCGTGCCGGTTACACTGTCGAATGCCCGAATGCTGGCAAATTCGTTACCAACCTGAAATTCAGCCTCGCCATGGAAAACGAAATCATGGACGCGATCCTGAACGAAGGCACCGATCCGGCTGAAGCCGCAACCGCATGGCTCAAAGCCAACCCGGACGCAGCAATGGCATGGCTTGACGGTGTGACCACCTTTGACGGTGGCGACGCCAAAGCAGCCCTGAAATCCGGTCTTGGTCTTTAAGCACCGCGATTGATTTTACCGATGCGCCCGCCCCCGACCCAAGGTCGATCCGGGCGCATCGGATGCATTTTTCTTAATTCTCATTGAACGGATATTTTCGCATGGAATGGCTCACGGAAACGAAGATTCCGCTGGGACAGTGGATATCGTCCCTGATGGATGCGCTGAACGAACATGCCGACTTCGTGTTCTATACCATTTCGGATGTTCTCGAGTTCATCATCGAAAACACCATTGATTTCCTGGTCTGGTTGCCCGCGCTTCTGATCATTGCCGCCTTTGGCGTCCTGGCGGCTGTTGTGCACAAGTCATGGAAACTGACGGCCTTTACGGTTCTGTCGCTGTTGCTGGTGGTCAATCTTGGCTACTGGGAAGAAACGATGGAAACGCTGGCCCTTGTCATTTATGCGACGCTGTTTTGCATGTTGATCGGTGTGCCGCTTGGCGTGGCGTCCGCCCACCGTCCCTGGCTTCATCAGGCAATGCGTCCGGTTCTTGACCTGATGCAGACGATCCCGACCTTCGTGTATCTGATCCCGACCTTGATCCTGTTTGGTCTGGGTGTGGTTCCCGGTCTTATTTCGACCGTGATCTTTGCGATTGCCGCCCCGATCCGCCTGACCCATCTTGGCATTTCCAATACCCCCAAGGCACTTCTGGAAGCCGGTGAAAGCTTTGGCTGTACGCCGCGCCAGTTGCTGTTCAAGGTCGAATTGCCGTCCGCGATGCCGTCTATCATGGCGGGGCTTACGCAATGCATCATGCTGTCGCTGTCGATGGTGGTGATTGCCGCCCTTGTCGGTGCAGATGGTCTGGGCAAGCCGGTTGTGCGCGCACTTAACACAGTGAATATCGCACAGGGCTTTGAAGCGGGTCTTGCGATTGTGATTTTGGCCATCGTGCTTGATCGCATCTGCCGTCGCGACAACAACGAAACTTCGGGGCAGTGATCATGAGCAATGCTGTTGAATTCGATAATATCGACGTGATCTTTGGTAACCGTCAGGCAGAATCCCTTAAACTGCTGGACGAGGGCAAAACCCGCGAAGAGATTGCGGCCGCCACCAATAATGTTCTTGGTGTTGCCGATGTCAGCTTCAACGTTCCGGAAGGCGAAATTTGTGTCCTGATGGGGCTTTCGGGGTCTGGCAAATCATCGCTTCTGCGTTGTGTAAACGGGCTTAATGCCGTATCGCGCGGATCGCTTCGTGTGCGTGCGGGTGATGACATGGTGGATGTCACGAGCTGTGATTCCGCAACACTTCGAAACCTGCGTCGTAAAAATGTCGCCATGGTCTTCCAGCAATTCGCGCTGTTTCCATGGCGCACGGTTGAAGACAATGTCGGCTTTGGCCTTGAACTGGGTGGCATGGGCCCGACCGAGCGCCGTGATATCGTGCGTGAAAAGCTTGCCCTTGTTGGTCTGGATCAATGGGCGACCAAATATGCCCATGAACTTTCCGGCGGCATGCAGCAACGCGTTGGACTGGCGCGCGCCTTTGCCACCGATGCGCCGATCCTTCTGATGGACGAACCGTTCTCGGCCCTTGATCCGCTGATCCGCAACCGGCTGCAGGACGAGTTGCTTGATCTTCAGGAAAAGCTCAACAAGACCATCCTGTTTGTCAGCCATGATCTTGATGAAGCCATGAAACTGGGCAATTCGATTGCCATCATGGAAGGTGGTTATGTTGTGCAGCATGGCACGCCCGAAGATATCGCGTTGCGTCCGGCAAACGACTATGTCGCTGACTTTGTCGCACATATGAACCCGGTCAATATCCTGCGCGGGCGTGCGATCATGCATCGCATCAGTCGCGACCAGAAAGCCGGTGCTGGCGAGCTTATGCTGGAAGATGCCAATATCCGCGTCACGCTTCAGGATGGCGTTGTGCGCTCTGCCAATAATGGCGAACGGGGCGAGCTTAAGCTGATCAATTATGACGGCACGCTGCCAAGTGAACTGGATGCAACCGACAATTCGATTGTGTTTGTCGCACAGGATGATGTGCTGCTTAAGGATCTGATTGATATGCGCTCTATCACCCAGAACCCGGTCATCCTGACCCGCGATGGGAAGGTTTCCGGCACCCTGGGCCGCAAGGAGTTCTTT
Source organism: Thalassospira sp. MCCC 1A01148 (assembly GCF_001613795.1). Classification (GTDB taxonomy): domain Bacteria; phylum Pseudomonadota; class Alphaproteobacteria; order Rhodospirillales; family Thalassospiraceae; genus Thalassospira. The sequence goes on along the minus strand of NZ_LPVZ01000012.1, from coordinate 100,142 downwards.
GACAGCCTGACCCAGACTGCATCTGTCGCGGACTGATTATCGACGGTCACAAATCTTGATTAAAAGGGCGGCCTTCGTTGAGGCCGCCTTTTTTGTCTCACAAGACCGTCTGTTTTGCGTCGATCTGGTAACCGCGTTTTGATGAGAGGTAACCATGGCGCAGCTGAGCGACTTGCAATTAAGGGGGCTGGCATCTGCCGAACTTGGGGCGGGTGTTGAACTTGATCCGGGTTTTGTTGACCCCTACCCCGATGCCGCATGCTGGGGATGGGCATTGTGTGGCGGACCTAGTGTGCACGGCAACGCCGAACCCGCCGAGATTTTTGATCGCGCCATCGCACGCAACGCGGCGGGCATCATGACCGGCCTTCGCGATGGTTTCACCGACTGGGTCCATGTGGCTTTTAACGCCAATGCAGCGGCCAACAATCAGGCCGCTGTCATCGCAGAGAACTTCAACCGTGCGATCATAGAGTTGGATGAAAATGCCGAGCGCGCCTGTCGTCTGGCCTTTGCGAAGCTGTGCATGATTGTCAATGGCCTGACCCCTGCTGTGGCACCGACCAACTACAAGATCGTGATGGCCTCTGATCACTGGTATAGTTGGGAGCACTGGTCGCTGGGCTTGCGCAACGATATCGCCGCCCCGGAAAACCCGGAATGGCAGTATACCCAGCGCGATGCCGGCGTTAACCCGGTCAACACCCGATCAGACGAGGTCTGGGGCGATCACCCGATCCTGACGGAAATCTTTGTCACACAACTGCATGACGGGCATCTGACCTATTTGCAGCATGCAGAAGGCTGGCCAGCCGTCGCAGAACCCCCGGCAGGCGATCCGCCAACACCCCCACATTCCGGTCCGCAACCATCGCCGGCGGATCCCTCACCGCTGACCGTGTCGCCGACAGGCGGGAATGACAGCATCTCACCCGCAAGCGGTGCGGATACAACTGCCACGACTGGTGCGTCAACTGGCGAGGATCAGGTTACGTGACCTGACATTAGCAAAAGAGATGGTTATCCACCCGTTACCGGCGGAAACAGGGCGATTTCGGTAGCCTTGGTGACGTCGGTTTCGGGTGTCGCGTATTCCTGATCGACAGCGACACGAATGATTGCCGGGTCCGCCAACGCATTGGCGAAATTCTCGCCACGACCGGGCAGCCATGCCAACAGATCAGCAACCGTTTTTACGTTGTCGGGAAGATCAATTGGCTCTTCGGCCATTCCAATGCGGTCCTTGACCCACGAAAAATAGACAAGCTTCATCTTCGATCCTGACTGTAAACTGCAATTTCTCCGCATGCTCGCCCAGGAGCAGTGCAACACGCAAGCCCGAATGATGCGACCTGGGCTTTTGGACCCTAGGGGTAGATAAAATAACCTTCGGGCGCATTATCAAGCCGCGCAGTCAGGTTTTCGATAAAGAACCGTTCGGCACGACTGAGCGACATGCGCGGATTGGTCACAAGGTAAATATCAATCGCTGGCGGATCAACATAGGGCGGCAATCGCCAAAGCTGCCCGCGTTCAGTCGCGCTTTGCACAACATGGATCGGCAGCGGGCCGATACCCAGTCCGGCATTAATCAAACGCCGGACTTCTTCAAGATGCGGACTGACAGCAACGACTTTGCCCTTCATGCCTTCCTGCGCACGCAAAACCGCCACGGGTGCAAGTGCATCGCTTAGCTGGTCGGTTGCGAATGATACGAATGCTTCACTGCGCAAGTCGGCCAGTTTCAACCCCTCCTTGCCAAACAGATGATGGGTCGGACCGCAGAAGAAACCGAAATGTTCACGATACAATCGGCGATATTCCAGTCTGGGGTGACGTTCCTTGACCAGACAGATACCGAAACTGGCCTGCTGCGAAAGCACCTGATCAACAACATTGACCGAGGTCGCAACGTCGATTTCATAGGTCACTTCCGGGTGGGCGCGATTGAATTCGAACAGGGCATCATCAAGGGGCGGGAAGACGACGTGACTGGCAAGCCACATATGCAAATGCCCGGTCAACTGATTGCCGCTATCGGACATCACATCCGATAACCGCCGTATGGCGCCGCAAATCTCACGACATTCATGATAAAGCGCCAACCCCTGCTCGGTCACTTCAAACCGGCCACGTTCGCGGTCAATCAGACGTGCACCAATCTGATCTTCGAGCCGTTTCAGGGCATTGCTGACGCTGGGCTGGCGCAGCAAAAGCCGGTTTGCAGCCCCCGTTATGGAGCGTTCCTCGACAATAACGGTAAAGGTATGGAGCAGATTCCAGTCGAACTGCCGACGCATTAACTCGTTCATTCCACTCGCCTTTCCGTCCTTGTCGACGACGCACATAGTTATTGGCTATGAGATCTATTCTACTTATCTATTTGCGCTATATGCAAGTCTGGGTTGGAATAGCTCCAACAAATTTCTTCACGGCCAAATAACCGGGTGCGGCAATGACCGCAGATAATAACGGGAGGCAAAAATGGCCGCAGATATCGCCGGAGCCCGCAAGACTCCGTGGTTACTGCTATCACCGTCACTGGCGACGATCAGTCTTCTGCTGATTGTGCCAATGCTATTCATTGTCGTTTATTCTTTTTGGCTGCGCACGGCGACCGGCGCAGATCAGGTTGGTTTTTACCTGGATAACTGGATCGAAGTTCTGGGCGACCGGTTTTACCGTGACATCCTGTTCCAGACGCTTCTGATTGCCTTTTACACCACTGTGATCTGTGCACTGGTCGGCTATATCCCGGCCTATTTCGTCGCCAATACCCGCATGAACTCCAAGGCGTTTCTGTTGCTGTTGCTGATGCTGCCTTTCTGGATCAGTTACATCATCCGCACCATGTCGTGGATCAATATTCTGGGCACATCTGGCGCGCTTAATACGCTGCTGATGTCGATTGGCATTATCGATGACCCGATCCAGATGCTTTACAACCAGCAAACGGTTGTTCTGGGCCTTGTGCACTATCTGCTGCCCTTCATGATCCTCAATGTCTATGTCAGCCTTGATGGCATTGACAAAAACCTGACCGAAGCCGCCAAAAGCCTTGGCTGCACAGGTTTCCAGGCCTTTCGCGAAGTGACCTTGCCGCTATCGCTTCCCGGTCTGGCAGCGGGGTCGTTGCTGTGCTTTGTGTTGGCCGCTGGCACCTATATCACCCCGATTGTTCTTGGTGGTCCGCGCGATGCGATGTTTGCCAACCTTGTGTTTGAAGCCATCGTCACCCAGCTCAACTGGCCGCTTGGTTCGGCACTTTCGCTCGTCCTGCTGGCGCTTCTGGGCGCACTGGTCGTCATCTACACCCGCTATCTCGGCATCGATCAGATCGCCAAGAGTTTCAAGTAAGGGAGCAGCAAATGATGTCCGGTTGGTCCGTAATCCGAATTGCCACGATCCTTGTCTATCTGTTCCTGTTTGCGCCGGTTGCGGTTGTCATTCTGCTGGCGTTTAACGCCAACCAGTTCGGCAGCTTCCCGATCGAGGGCTTTTCACTCCGCTGGTTTGAGGCGCTTTGGAACAATGATGCCATTGTGCGGGCTTTCAAGACGTCGCTGTTACTCGGCCTGCTTACAGCCGCAATTTCCACGACGCTCGGAACCCTCGCTGCACTTGCCATGGTCAGATATGACTTCCCCGGGAAACGGACTATTTCAACCCTTTTGGTTGCCCCAATCCTGATCCCGGAAGTCGTTCTGGCTGTGGCGCTCCTGCTGTTTTTGCAGTACCTGTCGATGCCCAAAAGCTTTGGACTTCTTTTGATGGGCCATGTGGTCTTTACCCTGCCGTTTGTGGTGCTGGTGGTTCAGGCGCGGCTGGTGTCCATCCGCCGCGACGTCGAAGAAGCCGCCATGAGCCTTGGCGCGACACCTGTGCAGACCTTCTTTGAAGTGACCCTGCCCTTGATGCTGCCTGCCGTCATGGCCGGGATGCTGTTTGCCTTTACCATTTCATTTGATGACATCACCGGAACCCTGTTCTGGAAGCCGGGCGGTGTTGAAACCGTCCCGACCCAGATCTTTGCCATGCTGCGCAACTCGATCAGCCCGGAAATCAATGCGCTTGGTGCTGTGATGGTGATCTTCACCATTGCCCTGCCGCTTGTGGCGGCATCAATCGCGCGGGTCATGGCGATGCGCAAGGCCGGGACATCAAAGTAACTTTTTGTAAAACGCGGACAACCGCCAAAACCAAGAATAACAACACAGAAACAACGACCAACAACAAGACCGATCAACGGATATATCGTTTTATCAGGAGGCCTTAAATGGACGATACCAAACGTTATGAACGCCTACTCAATCGTTTCCGCGACGGTGACATCAGCCGCCGTACTTTTCTGACTGCACTGGGTGCAGCCGGTGTAACCGCCGGTATCACCGGTGGTCCGATGGGCATGCTGGCGCGCAAGGCGATGGCCGCAACGCCGGAACAGGTCCGCTTTGATGGCTGGGGCGGTGTTGTTTCCGAGGCATTCGAGAAATATGCCTTCGCGCCTTACACCAAGAAGACCGGCATCGAGGTTGTATCGGGCACCTTTGGCGGAGCGGATGAATATATTGCCCGCGTCAAGGCCAGCCAGCCGGGCGAATTCAACCTTGCCCACCTGTCAGGTGTGTTTGACTATGCGCGCTATCATGGTCTGGAACTGACGTCGGAACTCAATGAAGACAACATTCCGAACCTTAAAAACGTTATCCCAACCCTGATTGAGCCACTGCGCAAGATCACCGGCGGTACACTTTCGGCTGTTCCATATGATTACGGCACCACCGGCATTGCCTATAACCGCAAATATATCAGCGATGACGAAGCCAAGGCCAAGGGTGCCAAGCTGATGGTCGATGAAGCCTATAAAGGCAAGATCGGCGGCTGGGGTGAATGGAAAACCCGCATCTGGTACGGCGCGCTGCAGTCTGATCAGGACCCGAACAACATTCAGGACATTGAAGCCGTTTGGGACATGGTTCGTGCGCACCGTGACCTTGCGCTGAAATACTGGTCTTCGGGCGCGGAACTGATGAGCCTTCTGGCCGAAGAAGAAATCTATGTGACCGAAGGCTGGTCGGGCCGCATCAAGGCGCTGCAGGATCAGGGCCATGACATCGGATATCATGACCCGGCCGGTGGTCTTGGCTGGCAGGAATGCCTGTTTGTGCTGCGTGGCAGCCCGATGGCGGCCTGTGAAGAACTTCTGAACTTCATGCTGGAGCCGGAAGTGGCGATTGCCGTTGCCGAAGGTCAGAGCTATCCGCCGGCCCTTGATCCGCAGAAGATCGAACTGGGCGAGGTCATCCCGACCCTGCCGGCATTTGATCCGACCGGAACACTTTCGTCGCTTAGCTTCTTCGATCCGGCTTACTGGAATGAAAACGAAGCTGACTGGTCGAAAACCTTTTCTCGTGTACAGCGCGGCTACTAAGCCACGCCTGTTCGCCTGAAACTGTGTCCTGGCCGTGCGCAACTGGCCAGGACACCCTTGCCGCCTTTCGTCGGGTGCGGCGCAATTCAGACAGGGTATTTAACAATGGCAGACAGAGATAACGCTGTTGAACTGCAAAATGTCGTCAAACGGTTTGGTGAATTCACTGCCGTAAAACGCATTGACTTGACCGTCCCGGACAACAGCTTTGTAACTTTCCTGGGTCCGTCAGGTTGCGGCAAAACGACAACGCTGCGCATGATTGCAGGTCTGACCGATATCACCGAGGGTGACTTGATGATCCGGGGAAAACGGGTCAACAGCCTGCCGATCCACAAACGCAACCTTGGCCTTGTGTTTCAGAACTATGCCCTGTTCCCGCACAAGACGATCTTTGACAACATCGCCTTTGGCCTGAAATACCGCAAGGTGTCCAAAGCCGACATTGCCGCCAAGGTCAACAAGGCGCTTGATCTTGTGCAACTGCCCCATGTCGCAGACCGTTATCCCAATCAGCTTTCCGGTGGTCAGCAGCAGCGCATTGCGCTCGCGCGTGCGATTGTGATTGAGCCGGATGTGCTTCTGCTTGATGAACCGCTTTCGGCCCTTGATGCCAATCTGCGCGAAGAAATGCGTGTGGAACTGAAACGCATCCAGCGCGAGCTTGGCGTGGCCACGGTATTTGTCACCCATGACCAGTCCGAAGCCCTTGCCATGTCCGATAAGCTGGTTGTCATGAATAATGGCTTTGTTGAACAGGAAGGTGCCCCTGAAGAGGTTTATAACAATCCCGCTTCGGCGTTTGTTGCAGACTTCCTTGGACATTCCAATATCATTGCGGGCAACCTTGGCAGCCCGGATGCGGCATTCACCAATGTGAAGCTCGAAAGCGGTGAGACGTTGCTTACGACTGACGAACAGACGGTGAAAGCCAAGAATTCAAAAGATGTTCGGGCCGTTGTCCGGGCAGAAAAAATTGATCTATCGGAACAAAACAAGGCATCAGATGGTGTCATTGCCATCCCCGGCAAGGTCAAAACTGTTGACTATCTGGGCCAGCAGGCCCGTTACTTTGTCGAGGCCAATGGCCGCGACTGGCAGGTCATCAACCCGATTGATGCCCACCCCCATAAAGAGGGGGCGGATATATTCATGCATATCGCCGCCCGTAATTGTGTGTTGTTGCCCGGCCATCACGACTGAGTTCGAAGATGCTGCCGGTTCAGGAGAGCCACCAGAATGACGCATGATCCCAAAAGCTCCGTCGGTCACAACCGGGAGTCCCGTCTGTTTTATCAAAGCCGGTCCCGCCGCCCGCTGATCGAACGATCAGAAGGCGTTTACATGTGGGATGTCGATGGCAAACGTTATATCGATGCGTCGAGTGGTGCCATGGTCAGCAATGTCGGCCATAGCGACCCGCGCGTAATCGCCGCCATGACCAAGCAGCTTGAAAAGGCCAGCTTCGCATATCGCCTGCATTTCGAAAATGACGCGGCCGAAGACCTTGCCATCCGCCTTGCCGACCGTGCACCGGGCGATCTTGAACGCGTATTCTTTGTTTCTGGCGGGTCCGAGGCGGTTGAAAGCTGCATCAAGCTTGCCCGGCAATATGCACTGGCCAAAGGCCAGGCACAGCGCACAAAGATCATCTCACGTTTTCCGAGCTATCATGGTGCAACACTGGGTGCGCTTGCCATCACCGGCTATACGCCGATGCATGCGCCCTTTGCGCCAATGATGGTCGATCAGCCGAAAATTCCCGCACCGACATGCTATCTTGATCGTGATGACCTGAGCGATCATGAGCGCGGCATCAAATATGCCAACATGCTTGAAGCCGAAGTCATCAAACAGGGCCCGGAAACCGTTCTTGGTTTCATTATGGAACCTGTTGGCGGGGCAGCCACCGGCGCGCTTGTCGCCCCGGACAGTTACTATAGCCGTATTCGCGAGATTTGCGATCAGTACGGCATTCTTTTGATCTATGACGAGGTCATGACCGGTGCCGGTCGCACCGGCAAATACTTTGCCGCTGAACATTGGGGCATCACGCCCGATATCCTTGCTGTTTCAAAGGGCCTGGCGGCCGGTTACGCCCCCCTTGGTGCGATGATTGCACCTGATCGCATTGTTGGCCCGGTTCTTGACCATGGCGGGTTCATTCACGGCTATACCTATGCCGGGAACCCGTTGGCCTGTGCTGCGGGCAATGGCGTCCTTGATGTGATTGAACAGGACAATCTTCTTGAAAATGCGGCGACCAATGGCGCGGCACTCAAGGATGAGTTGACCAAACTTGCCGAAGACTTCCCGATGGTTGGCGATGTACGCGGCAAGGGATTGTTGCTGGCGATGGAGCTGGTCAAGGACCGCAACAGCATGGACCCGATTGAGCCCAAACATATGGCTGCAGCGCGACTGGTCGATATCGCCTATGAGATGGGCCTGATCATTTACTGGCGCCGCACGCGTGGCGGTTATCGCGGCGATCATGTCATGGTCTGCCCGCCAATGACCATCACCAAGGAACAGTTTGCAGACATTCTGGTGCCGCTGCGCAAGGCGCTGACCGAACTGCAAGACGAACTCGTAGTCGCAGGAGCCTTCGCATGAGCCGCAAAGTTATCATCACCTGTGCGATTACCGGATCGGTGCATACCCCGTCCATGAGCCCGCATTTGCCCGTAACGCCCGATGAGATCGCCCAGCAGGCAATTGATGCCGCCAATGCCGGGGCATCAATCCTGCATCTGCATGCGCGAGATCCCAAAACGGGGTATCCAAGCCCGGACCCGGACGTATTCATGCAGTTCCTGCCAAAGATCAAGGCGGCGACCAATGCGGTGATCAATATTTCAACCGGTGGCGGCATGAACATGAATGTTCGTGACCGCATCCGGGCGGCACGCGAAGCGGCACCGGAAATGGCATCACTGAACATGGGCACGATGAATTTCGGCCTGTTCCCGGCCCTTACCAGCCGCAATGAATGGAAACATGACTGGGAACCGGAATTCCTTGAAAGCAGCCGTGACTTTGTTTTCAAGAATACGTTTTCGGACATCGAAACCATTCTGGCCGATCTCGGTGATGCCAATGGTACGCGGTTCGAGTTTGAATGCTATGACGTCGGCCATCTATATACCCTGGCGCATTTCGTTGATCGTGGCCTGATCAAGGGACCGATTTTCATTCAGTTCGTGTTGGGTGTTCTTGGTGGAATCGGGGCGGATCCCGACAACCTGGCGCATCTGAAACGCACCGCAGACAAGCTGTTTGGCGATCAGTACCAGTTTTCTGTTCTGGGTGCTGGACGCCATCAGATGCCGCTTGGCAGCATGTCGGCTGCAATGGGCGGCAATGTGCGGGTCGGGCTTGAGGACAATCTGTATATCAAGAAGGGCGAACTTGCGCCGGACAACGCATCGCAAGTGCGCAAAATCCGCGAGGTGCTGGACGGGTTGTCGCTTGAAATCGCAACCCCGGACGAAGCGCGTGCAATTCTGGGCCTGAAAGGTGGCGACAAGGTCGCCTTCTAGGATCAGGATCAAACACCCAAACGACGACGCCACCACCGTTTGACCACATGACGTGAAAGGCGGCAGCGATGATGCATGCCTATTTCTCAGACGATCAGTTACGCCATCACGGCAAGACATTCATTGTCGCAGGCGAGAAAAAACCGATCCCCGAAGTCCCCGAACGCGCGGAAATCCTGCGCGGTGCGGTTGCGCGTCTGGGTCTTGATCTTCATGACCCCAATGATGCCGGACTGGCCCCGATTGCCGCCATTCACGATGCGCAATATCTGAACTTCCTGCAGACCATTCACGATGAGTGGCAGGATGTCGGGGGTGCAGAACAAGTCATTCCAAACATCCACCCGTTTGATCGCAACGGCCCCTACCCGCGTCATCCTGCGGGCAAGGCGGGCTTTCATCTTGGCGATACGTCCTGCCCGGTCTCAATCACCACATGGCATTCGGCCTATGCCAGTGCGCAAACCGCAATTGCGGCTGCACGCCATGTCCGTGATCGGGGTGCGAATACCGCCTATGCCCTGTGCCGCCCGCCCGGCCATCATGCCAGTGGCAATATTGCCGGTGGATTTTGCTACCTGAACAATAGTGCGATTGCCGCCGAGGAGCTCCGCTGCAAATATGACCGCGTGGCAATTCTTGACGTCGATCTGCATCACGGCAACGGGACCCAGCATATTTTCTATGACCGGTCTGATGTCATGACCCTGTCGATCCATGCTGATCCGATGGATTTTTATCCGTTTTACTGGGGGCATGCCGAGGAATGCGGCGAGAAGGACGGGCTTGGTTTCAACCACAATCAGGCCCTGCCCCTTGGCAGCGGTGATGATGTATTCCTTGATGCCCTTGATCGGTCACTGGCTAAGATCGATGATTTCGGTGCTGATGCGGTTGTCATTGCGCTTGGCCTTGATGCATCACGCGATGATCCGTTTGGCGGACTGACGGTCAGTCCAGATGGTTTTGCCCGGATCGGCGAAAAGACTGGCACCCTCTCCTGCCCGACCGTTCTGGTACAGGAAGGTGGTTATGTTAGTGAAACACTTGCAGAAAACCTTTATCAATTCATCAGCGGCTTTGGCGCGACCACCAAGACCCACACGATTTAAGAAGGCCCCACATGACCCATTCGGACATCCTGATCATCGGCGGCGGCATCGCCGGAATGTCAGCAGCATTCTTTTTGGCAAAGGCGGGTAAATCCGTCACGGTACTCGAACGCGAAGACCAGCCGGGCTATCACAGCACTGGCCGGTCAGCCGCGCTTTATAGCGAGACCTATGGCCCGAAAATCATCCGCAAGATGTCAACTGCCAGCCGGTCTTTCTTCATGACCCCACCAGACGGGTTTAGCGAAAACCCGATCCTGACCCCGCGCGGCATCATCATGACAGCAGCCCCGGGCGAAGAAGCCGAACTGGATGCCATCCTGACCGAAGGGCGCGCCAATGGCGCAAACTTTGTTGAACTGACGCCCGATGAACTCAAGGAAATCATCCCGGTTATCCATACCGAGCATGTCGCCAAGGCCGCCTATGAAACGGACGCCATGGACATTGATGTGCATGCGCTTCACTGGGGCTTTATCCGCCAGTTCAAGGCGCTTGGCGGTTCGGTTGTCACCAAGGCCGATGTCAGCACGATTGGCAAGGCAGACGGCAAATGGCAGATCACGCTCGCCAAGGGTGATGTTTTTACCGGCGATATCGTGGTTAATGCGGCTGGCGCCTGGGCTGATGAGATCGCCACCAAGGCCGGGATCAAACCGCTTGGCATCGTACCAAAACGCCGCACGGCGGTGATGGTGGATGTACCGGACGATGTGAAACCGCATGGCTGGCCGCTGGTCGCAAGCCTCGACGAGACGCTATATTTCAAGGAAGATGCCGGCCGTTTGCTGGTGTCGCCGGCCGACACCACCCCGACCGAGCCGCATGACGTGCAGCCCGAAGAACTTGATATCGCGATCACCATAGATCGCCTGATGACGGCGACCAGCATCGAGGTCCGCCGCCCGGGTGAAAGCTGGGCCGGATTGCGCAGCTTCTTTGCCGATGGTGATCCGGTATCAGGCTTTGATCCGGCAGATGACAGTTTCTATTGGCTGGCCGGTCAAGGCGGTTATGGCATCCAGACCGCACCGGCCATGGGTGAATATGCCGCAAGTATCATCACCGGAAACGGAGTTCCGGCGCAGATGGAAAAACTTGGCATTACCAAAGATGCCCTGTCGGCAACCCGTCCCACCCTTGTTAGCGGCAAGTAATTTTCGGCCTTGACCGATCAGGAGAAAGACCAATGAGCCAGTTTGACCGTGCAGCGCAATTTGATCGTGCAGCCCTGCGCGATGCTGTTTCAAAGCGCACCCAAAGCGCGATTGATGATTTATGTGCGCTGGTGCGTCATGAAAGCCTGCTTGGCAATGAAGCATCTGCGCAAGGTTGGATTTCTGACAAGTTTGCGGCAATGGGGCTGGATGTCGAACGCGTCAAGATTGATATCAGCGCCTTACGCGATCAGCCGGGCTTTTCGCCGCCCGTGATTGATGATTATGACGGGCGTGAAAACGTTGTTGGCCTGCATCGTCCGAAAAACCCGACCGGGAAAAGCCTTATCCTGAATGGTCATATGGATGTCGTGCCGACCGGCCCGGCCGAACAATGGCGCCATGGCCCCTTCACGCCGCATGTCGAGGATGACTGGATTTACGGCCGCGGCGCTGGCGACATGAAGGCCGGGATCATTGCCTATTGCCAGGCGCTTCAGGCGCTGCACGATATCGGGCTTGAACCGGCTGCACCGGTCGCACTGCAATCGGTGATCGAGGAAGAATGCACCGGCAACGGCGCGCTGGCCTGCCTGCATGCAGGATACAAGGCCGATTGTGCCATCATTCCCGAACCGTTTAACCAGACCCTGATGACCGCCCAACTTGGTGTCATGTGGTTCCAGATCCATGTTTCAGGCAGTCCGGCACATGTTCTCGATACCTCGGCGGGCAGCAACGCGATTGAATCTGCCTTTGGTTTCTTTGAAACCCTGAAGGAAGTCGAGGAAATCTGGAACCATCCGACCCATCGTCACGCAGCGTTTGGTGCGCATGTCCATCCGGTAAACTTCAATCTGGGCAAGATTGAAGGCGGCGAATGGGCATCCACCGTGCCGCCGGTGTGCACGGCGGATATCCGGGTTGGTTTCTATCCGGGTATGGAACTTGAAAAGGTCCGCGAGACCATTGAGGCCGTGAAGCAAAGCGCGCTTGATAACCACCCCGCCTGCAAGGGGGCCAAGATCGAGATCACCTATCGCGGTTTTCAGGCCGAAGGCTGCGAGATGGATATCAATCACCCGATGATGTCCATGATTGGCGATATTCATCAGGAAGTGACGGGCAAGGAGATCAAAAACCTTGCCTCGACCGCGACCACTGATGCGCGCTTCTTCCAGATTTATGGCAACATCCCGGCAACCTGTTACGGCCCGAAGGCCGAACGCATTCATGGTATTGATGAACGGGTTTCTATCGCATCGATGATGGAAGTAACCGAGGTGCTTGCCCTGTTCATCGCCGACTGGTGCGGCGTGCAAAAGCGTGCTACCTAACACCAAATTCTCTTTCGAATAATATATCCAATGCTTGTATCAAGGAGCGTTTCATGAGCATCCAGCGTCTTCACACCGGCCCGCGTATGAGCCAGGCCGTTGTCCATGGCAACACCATTTATCTGGCCGGTCAGGTTGGTAACCCTGACAGCGACATCACCAACCAGACCAAGGAATGCCTTGAAAAGGTTGATAGCCTTCTGGCCGAATGCGGCTCCAGCAAGGAACACATCCTGTCGACCACCATCTGGCTTGCCGACATGAAAGACTTTGCAGCAATGAATGCCGTTTGGGACGCATGGGTCCCGCAGGGTCACACCCCGGGTCGTGCCTGCGGCGAAGCAAAGCTTGCCACCCCGGATTATCTGGTTGAGTTCATCGTGATCGCAGCCAAGCCCTAATTCAGGCACTACAGACAAAATCAAGGCGCCCTGCCTGCAAGACGCAGCCGGGCGCTTTTATGTCCAGGTTATTCCAGTTGCGTTAGTCACCTTGATCCACTTCCTGCGTGACGATCACAGCGGATGCCTCCAACGTTTTGTGGACCGGGCATTTATCCGCAATTTCAAGCAGCCGATTGCGGGTGTCTTCATCAAGTTTCCCGCTCAACGCAATACGGCGTTCAAATCGGTCCACCTTGCCGCCCTTCTGCACCTTGCTTTCTGCACAATCAGCACAATCATCAGCATGAACTTTTTCATGCAGGACTTCGGCCCGAATACCATCAAGGGTAATGCCCTTGTGATCGGCATACATCCGGATCGTCATCACCGTGCAACTGCCAAGGGCTGCGGACAAATAATCATAGGGTGACGGACCTGTATCCAACCCGCCGACTTTTTCGGGCTCATCCGCCAGCAAGCGATGGCGACCAGCCAAGACCATGGACTGGAATTTGCAAAGGCCGGTTTCGCGCACAATCACGCCTTCGCTGATTTCGGGTTCAGTTTTGCCATCCTTAGGCAGGTACTTTTTCGCCCATGCGGCAATCACAGATGCCGCGTAGCTCGCATCATCAGGATCGCGCAGCAAATGATCCGCCTGATCAAGTGATACAAAGCTTTTGGGATGTTTGGCCGCATCAAAAATCTTGCCGGCATTTTCAATACCGACCGTCTGATCCAGGGGTGCATGAAGCACCAGAAGCGCCTTTTTCATCTGCCCGACCTGAGATGGCAGGTCATACTCGCCAAGGTCATCGACAAACTGTTTGCGGATCACAAAAGGACGCCCGCCAAGGCACACCTCGGCCTCACCCTTGTCGCGGATATCGCCAAGATGATCAGCAAAGTTATGCGTGACATGTGTGACATCCGACGGTGCGCCAATCGTTGCGACTGCTGTTGCCTCCTTGATGCGATCTGCGACCGCCAGCACCGCCGCCCCGCCCAGGGAATGCCCAATCAGAAGTTTTGGCGCTTCGAATTCATCGCGCAGGAAGTCTGCCGCCCGTTCAAGATCATCAAGGTTTGATGTGAAGTTGGTCGAGGCAAAATCACCGCCCGATCCGCCCAAACCGGTAAAATCAAAGCGCAGCACACCAATCCCCTCAATCGTCAGGGCCTCGGCAATCTTGCGGGCTGCAATCAGATCCTTGGTGCAGGTAAAACAATGCGCAAACAGCGCATAGGCCTTGACCGGACCGGTTGGCAGATCAAGTCGTGCTGCCAGTTCGGCGCCATGGGCCCCTTCAAATGTCAGCTTTATCGGTTTTCCGGGCATCTTAATCCTCCTGACCTTTGCGGGGTAAAATCATACTGCTATTTCAAATGACTGCCGATAGGATCACACGCAGGGTTGCAGATTAACACGGACAGTTCAGTGATGATTGTTCAAACCGAACGCACAATTTTGCGAGAAGCCAGTCACGATGATGCATCATTCATTCTTCGACTGGTGAACGAACCCGGCTGGCTTCGGTTTATCGGAGATCGCGGCATTCATGATGTTGAGGCGGCGCGCGATTTTATTGACCTGCGCTGGCGCGAAATTCATCCGAAACTGGGGTTTGGGCTTTGTATCGCTGAAGAAACATCGACCCACACCCCGATCGGACTGATCGGGTTTGTGCAACGTAACAGTCTTGATGCCCCTGATATCGGTTATGCCGTGAGCGCACCCTATCAGGGCAAGGGATATGCCTATGAAGTCTGTCGCGCGCTGATTGACCATGGCTGGAATAACCTTGGTTACGAAAAAATCTATGGCTACTGCCAGCCCGACAATACGGCATCCATCAGGTTACTTGAAAAGCTTGGGCTGCGTTATCTTCGCGATCAGGATGTCAATAACAATGGTGACGTCTGCAAGCTATATGGCGCAAAACGACCGATACGTTGAAATAGCAAACCCCGCAATGTGATTGCGGGGTTTGAACGTTACTTACGACGAATGCCGATCTTGCGTCCGACCCCGGATGGGGTCGGCAGCCCCGCATGGGCTTCCTTGATCCTGTTTAGCGTTTCCATGATGTCATCGGGGAACGGGGCCGAACGCCGTTCCTTCATGTTGATATGCATGGTGATGATTTCATTGGTCGCGGCCAGCCAGCCCTCGGAGCCATGGCGCATTTCATGATACATATGAATGCGTTTCTGATCGCAATCCAGAACACGGGTATGGATCACGTATGGATCATCCTTGTGGATCTCGCGATCATAGGTCACATGCATTTCAAGGCCAAAGGTCGATCCACCGCGCCGTTCGGGATAGGTGTATCCCATCCCCACCGCGTCAAGAAACGCCATAGATCCCAGATCAAACGCGACCACGTAATAGCCAACATTCATATGGCCATTGAAATCAATCCATTCGGGTTTGATATGCCCGCGAAAGGCTTCAAGCGGTTCGGGCGCAAACAGATCGGTGCTGATCATTTTTCCACGGCCTTTACAACCGCGACCGCTGCGACGAAATCTTCAAGCGAATGACCAACCGATTTGAAGACCGTGCATTCCGTATCAGATTCACGGCCCTTGACCTGCCCGCGGGTCAGGCCGAACAGATCGCCGACAATATCTGATTTGGCAATCGCACCGCTGTCGATGGCCTGAACAACATCGCCGCCTTCGGCACTCGCCCCCTCGAAACTGTCGACATAGATGCGGCACTTCTGCATGACGGCATCATCGGTTTCGCGCATGGTTGGCTTGAACGCGCCGACCAGATCAACGTGCGTTCCTTCGCGTAGCCAGTCGCCATGTACCAATGGTTCGGTCGACAGGGTTGCGCACGAAATCAGGTCAGCGGATTTGCACGCCCCTTCGAGGTCATCCGTGCCCTTGACGTTAAAGCCCAATTCGGAAATCTCGGTCGCCAGTTTTGCCGCCTTTTCGGGATTGCGGTTCCAGATGGTGACATTCTTGATCGGGCGGACCGATGCATGTGCCTTGATCAATTGTGGGGCCATCGCACCCGACCCGACCATGACCATGTCGCTGGTGTCCTTGCGCGCCAGATAGTCACATGCCAATGCGGATGCCGCAGCTGTGCGGCGTGTGGTCAGTTTTGTGCCATCAATAACCGCGGATGGCTGACCTGTGACGGCATCTAGCAAAACATAGGTGCCGGAAACAGCCGGAAGATTGCGTGCCGAATTGCCCGGAACGACGGCGGCGATTTTCACACCGGCCGCGCCATCCTTTTGCCAGGCTGGCATGATGAGGAAGGTTGCGTCATCCTCATTGCTGCGTTCCATATTGAAATGACTGCGCAGTGGTGCTTCGCAGCCTTGTTCGAACCCGTCGCGAAGGGCTTCGACCAAATCACGGGGCGAGACAAATTTTTCGATATCTTCGGCAGTAATGAAACGCATGAGCCTTCCTGTAGAACTGTTTTTCATTTCAGTGCGGTAGCAGGCATATTTTATACCACGTTGCGACACGCACGTCACAGGAAGACCAGTAGTTTTTTATGCTGTTTTGCGGGGAATTCAGTGCGATTTACGGCTGCAAAAACCGTTTGAGCGTCCCAAACAGTGATCCGGTGCCAAGGAACACTTCTTCAAGTACGGTAAAGTGGTTTGCACCCCATGCCTTATAGACCGAAACCTTGAGCCCGGCACTGCCGCAATAGGCACCATAGGCATCGCTTTGACGGACAAATTCCGGGCTTTCATTACCACCAACGACCACCATCAAACGTGCATCAAGTGGCACGCCATCAAGCATCGGCGAATTGTCGGCAGCCGATGCTTCGTCAAGGCGGACATCATCATTGATCGTGGTGTGCCGGATCGGTTCAAGATCAAAAACACCTGAGATCGGCACGATGGCTTCAAATGGCATCGCATCGCCAAGCGTTTCGGCCCAATCATGGGTGGCCAGACGGGCGACGATCTGCCCACCAGCGGAATGGCCAGAAATCGAAATCCGGTCACGGTCACCGTTAAAGTCTTCGATATGCTGGTAAATATAGGCGATGGCGCGTACGGCTTCTTCGGTGATGTCGGCCACTGTGACATCGGGACAAAGATCGTAATTCGGGCAGATGACCGTAAACCCGGCGGCGACCAGATCACGCGCGACAAACGCATAGTCCTTCTTGTCCTGACTGCGCCAATAGCCGCCATGGAAGAACACATGCACCGGTGCGCCCGGATCGGATGCCATGAAAACATCCATGGTTTCCTTGGGGCCATCGCCAAAGCGAACGTCAATCTTGCCGCCCAGCTGGCCGCGCGTTTCATCCGACAGTTTCACGAACCGTTCAAAATGGGTCATGAAGTCCGGCACGGTTTCGCGCGGATTATATTGCCATTCCAGCTCTGCTGCCGTGAAACCGCCCCAAGCCATCGGAACCTCATTATTATCGGTGAAAACGATCTCGTCCGGTTCAATCTTTCTTTAAATTTGGATTGTTTGCAATCACTTCACCAAATACATGGTGTTTTTAACTAAACTCACCAACGCACACGACCCGCAAAAAACAAGACTGCGCGACTGCTCCAACAAAAAAGAGCCATGACGGGGCATCACACCCAATCATGGCCCAAACCTTGGCCTGCCTCTGGCACGGGGACTTTTTAACGGCTCGAATGTGTGGCTTTTGAACCGCCTGCAACTGTCACAAGTTAAACTGCCTACCCGGCCTTCTTTTCGAACGGATCTTCGACAATCGGCCACAGGTCGCGGGTCAAATGGCGGTATCCGTTTGTTTTCGGATCGGACGGGTATGGTCCATGCACATCGACATAAATGATTTCGCCCGCAATCTTGGCAAACGAGTCATAAAAATGGTTCGTCGATTTAATAAAGAGATATTTCTTGGATGCCGGATCGATCCCCATGTTGGAAAACAGGCTGGGATCAAAGCTTTGAGAACGATTGGTATTGAGGATGACTTCCCCCCCGTCAGGCAGGATGATCACCACGCAATCGCCAAGGGGAACAATGCTTTCGCCGAAATATTGCCAGGCGTCACGTTTCAATGTTTTGACCCGGACCTCGGCATCGATTGGCGCGCCAGCATGCGCCCCGGTTTTCCCGCCAAAACGCAGGGGCAAAACCGCCCCCTCGCCCGCAGAAAAGCAGGTCCGCACGGCCATCGGATCCCACAAGGTACCAAAGGCATAATCGCTCAGCCCGCGTTCGATCACGGTTCGTAGCAAAATGGTGCTGTCGCCCGGAACGCCACCGCCCGGATTATCCCAGACATCGGTCAGAACAATCGGCTTGGCATCGGATGCCAATGCCTGATCAAGGGCGATTTCAGGTTTGAGGAATGTGGGGCGGGTGGCCCCGCGGAAACCAAACAACTCAACCCCCAGGTTTCGTGCAATCTGCTTGGCTTCCGCAGGGTTATTGTTGGTGGTGACAATCACCTTGGCCCCAAGATCCGGCACGTCACCAGCCATAAATCCGTGAATGAAAGATACCGACAGGATGTCACCCGTGCCTTCCATATCCTTGGCCCGATCAATGAACGACCGCATCGGTTCGCGCGATGTCGGCAACACCTCGATCATATGGCAGTCAAACACGGCCTTGGCCGGTTTGATTTCGCCGCGCAATGTGCGCAACACAAGGTCAACAACCGAACGCCCCGTTTCAACAAAATCGGTATGGGGGAATTCCTTGAACGCGACGATGATGTCGGCGCTATCAATGCGTTTCTGGGTCAGGTGGCTGTGCGGATCAAAGCTTGTCCCGATCACGACATTCGGGCCGACCAGATCGCGAATGCGCGCAAGAAGATCGCCTTCGCAATCAAGGTAATCCTGGGCCACCATCGCCCCGTGCAGACCAAGGATCACACCATCGACCGGCATGGCAGCGCGCAACTGCCCCAGAACTTCATCACGAAGCTGTTCATATGTTGCACGGTTTACCAGCCCGCCCGGCTCGGCCCAGGTGGCCGTGCCTTCGATCAGTTCCCAGCCTTCCTTTGCGGCACGCAGGCGACCTTCGGTAAAGACAGCACTGCAGAGCGTCGGCGTCACCGGGTGCTGGCCGGGCGGTGCATAAAAGCTTTCCTGAAAATCGGAAAAATCAGTGCGCAAAGGTGAAAATGTATTGGTCTCGGTCGCAATCGAGGCGCAAAAAATCCGCATGGCCCGTGCCTTTGTTATTGGTCTTTTGGTATCAAAAAATGAATTACGAAGGGGCGAGAACCCCGCCCCTTCGCAGATGGAGTGGATTATTCCATGTAGCGGTTGGCGTTGGCCTTCTCGACTTCTTCCTTGAACAGGTTCAGAAGTTCGACACCTTCATCGCCAAGGCTTTCCTGAACGTGTTTGACCACGACCGGCTGGGTTGCCTCTTTGAACTTTTCACGGTCTTCAGCCGACAGTGCGGTGATTTCCATCTTGTCCTTCAGACCCGCAAGACCACGATCAGAAGCCTCGATCACGCGTGACACACCGCGGCTTGCAACCACGCAGGACTGTGCGGCGTAACGGATGATCTTCTGCTGATCGGCGGTCAGATCATCCCAGAATGCCTTTGACAGCATCATGGTGTAGGGCGAGAACAGGTGGTTGGTCAGGGTCAGATACCCCTGCACTTCGTTGAACTTGGCAAAGGTCACGGTCGGAACCGGGTTCATTTGACCATCGATCACACCCGTCTGAAGGCCGGCATAAACTTCGCCCCACGCCATCGGATATGCTTCGGCACCAAGGGCCTGCATGATTTTCTGGTGGGATGGCAGCGACATGGTACGAATGCGGATACCCTTGAAATCTTCAAGCGTTGCAATCGAATGCTGCGAGTTGGTCACAGCAAAGAACCCGCCAGTATCCGGGAAACCAAGAACCTTTACATCACCAAGCGTATCCTCGATATCGCTTGCAAGGGTCTCGCCAAACGGGCCATCAAACACGTCATAGGTCGATGCGTTGCTGTCAAACGCGAACGCAAGGTTCAGGACATCAATGCGCGGATAATAAGACGCCAGCGCACCGGTCGAGGTCAGTGTGCCCTGGATCAGGCCGTCACGGACCATCTGGACATGCTCCGCAGCCGAGCCAAGCTGGTTGGACGGATAAACTTCGACTTCGATCTCGCCATTGGTGTCAGCTTCGACAATGTTGGCGAAAACAGCGGTGCAGGCATGCGCCGGATTTTCAAAAGCATCGGTCTTGTTGTCGTGCGCGAATTTAAGAACCTTCGGCTCTGCAAACGCCATCGATGTGCTGCCCATCAGCATCGCGGTTGCAAGGGCGGCTGCGCCCAAACGCTTTACGGTTTTCATTTCTACCTCTCCTTGATTTAACGACTTTATGTGTCCGGCATTTTTGTGGTGTGTGCCCCGGCCCGGACCTGACCGGGGCTGTCTCCTTAACCCCGCTGGCCTAGCGGAACCCCAGCAATCGCGGTATCGCAAGTGCCAGATCCGACCAAAAGGCAAACAGGAACAGCACGCCCAGCTCGGCCAATAGGAACGGCCAAAGTTGTGCGGCAATCTTTTCAAGCTTTTCACCCGTGACCGATGACAGAACGAACAGACAGGCCCCGACAGGCGGCGTCATCAGCGAGATATTGAGTGCCAGGATAAAGATGATCCCCGCGTGGATCGGGTCCATGCCAATCTGGATGGTCAGTGGCACCAGAACGGGGGCGAGAATGATCAGGATGGCGTTGATATCCATCACCATGCCAATCATCAGAAGCATCCCGACAATCATGAAAATCACGATATAGGGATTGTCCGAAACGCCCAGCACCATGGTCGCGACTTCCTGCGGGATGCGGTTGAAGCTCAGCCACCAACCAAGGATCGAGGCAAAGGCAATGATGACAAAAATCACCCCGGTCACGCGTGCGGTGCGCACCAGCATCGTAAAGAAATCAGCAAAGCTAAGCGCGCGATAAACAAACACACCGATGAACAGTGCATAGGCCACGGCAACCGATGCTGCCTCGGTCGGGGTGACAATCCCGCCCAGAATTCCGCCCAGAATAATCAAGGGCATGATGAGTGCGGTGATCGACGATTTGAAAATTTTCCAGACTTCCAGAAGCGATGCGCGGCGTTCGCTCTTTGGCAGGTTCTTGGTGCGTGCTGTCACTGCAATCACGGTCATGCAGATCAGGCAGATCATCAGACCGGGCAGGATACCGGCGGCAAACAGCCCCCCGATTGAAACGCCCATCAGCGATCCATAAACCACCATCAAGCCGGATGGCGGGATGGTCGGGCCGATGATCGAACCAGCCGCCGTAACCGCACAGGCATAATCACGGCGATACCCGCGTTCCACCATCGCTGGCACGAGCGTCTTGCCGAAGGCGGCTGCATCAGCCGTTGCCGCCCCGGTCAAACCGGCAAAGAAAACAGATGCCAGCATGTTGGTATGGGCCAACCCGCCGCGCATATGCCCGACAAGCGCCTGGGCGAACTTCACCAAACGGCTGGTAATGCCGATATGGTTCATGATTTCGCCCGCCAGGATAAAGAAGGGCATGGCAAGGAACGGGAAGACGTTCAATCCGTTAAAGACCTTGCTTGGGCCCTGGGACAAGAACATCCCCCCGCCCATGTCAAAGAGGCCAACAACCCCTGCCACACCCAGAGCAAAGCCGATTGGCATGCCCAGAACCATCAGAACGACAAAGATAATTGCGACAATCATTCCGCGCCCTCCGCAAGATCAGCCGGGATGAAACGGCCCTGATCACGCAAGGCAACGAGAAGGAGTTGGATGGCAGCAAGCAATGCCGATACCGGAACGGCCGCATAAGGAAGTCCCAGTGACATGCCAAAGATCATTGCCTGACGGCGCATCCCGCTTTCGGCAAAATCAAACCCGTAAATCGCCAGATAAAGAAAGGCCGCAAGCGCAATCAGATCGACGAGGAACAGGATGGTGCGCTGGATCGGCGTCGGCAGGCTCAAGACAAACATGCCAATGCCGATATGTTCGCGCCGCGCAATCCCCGCCGAGATCGCCAGAAGTGCGGCCCATATCATCAGATAGCGCGCCAGTTCTTCGGGCCACGGCAACTGCCAATGAAAAATATACCGGTCAACAACACCCAGCCAGACATCCAGCACAAGGACAAGCATCAGAACTGCAATGATGCGTTCCACCACCCAGTTCAGGCACCGGCTTGCGGTTGCTGCTGTGGTTTCAATACGGCGTAAAGCCATCTCCGCCAAACTCTCCACTGATCAAATGTTATGTAC
Organism: Thalassospira sp. MCCC 1A01148; assembly: GCF_001613795.1. GTDB lineage: Bacteria > Pseudomonadota > Alphaproteobacteria > Rhodospirillales > Thalassospiraceae > Thalassospira. The sequence continues at coordinate 77,936 of NZ_LPVZ01000012.1, read as the reverse complement.
TTTTTCTACATGATGATGATGTTTTTGTAGTTTGTCTACATTATTTATCTCCAAAATTTCATAATTTTCACTCCAAAGCCTATCCTAAAACTGATATAAGTAGCTTAACTACATAAACTGTTTTCACACGAACCTTGCTTGCTGCAAGTTTTTGAACGGGAAATAAACCAATTGAATCAAGGATGAAGAATCCCGAGGTCATGTTGCCGACAAGCCGGAAATACCGACTTCGAACTGTCGGGTATTGAATAACTACATGGTCGATTTCGACCGGGTTAATGTCGGTCAGAACAACGATATTTGAAGTCAGAAAACAATCATTGGCAGCAATGCCATGACGCCAAAATTGAAATTGTGGCTATCGTCTGCAAACAGAAATAATGTTAGTTCACAACAGGGTGTCGGTTTTGACACACCAATCTAATAAACGGGTCAGGTCGATTCCATGCAACAAACCGCCGACATCATCAGCCTGCTGCGCAGCCAGTCGAGCAAATTTCCAAACCGCGAACAACTGGTCGCGGACTATGTCAGCGCGCATCTGGAAGACGTCACAACCATCGCCCTGTCCGATCTTGCCAAGAAAGTCGGAGTCAGCGAACCCACCGTTATTCGGTTTTGTCGCACTTTGGGATGCGACGGGTTTCGTGATTTCAAAATCCGCCTGGCGCAAAACCTTGCTGTCAGCATTCAGTATCTGACATCCGAAGACATTTCAGATGACACAACCGCAGCAGATGTTCTTTCAAGCCATGTGCTGGGCGTGATCATCGACAACCTGCGTCTTCTGCGCGATCAGATTTCATCGGATCAAATTGACCAGGCTGCCGACATTCTGGTCAAGGCACGTCAGGTGGCGTTTTTCGGGGTTGGGGGTGGATCGACAACCGTGGCGTTTGATGCCGCAAACCGCTTTTTCCGGCTGGGAATCCCGGCACAATCGCAAAGTGATGGTTATTTGCAGCGGATGCTGGCCTCGACCTTTGGTACTGAGGACGTGATTTTCGCGATCTCGACCAGCGGTCGCCCAACGGAACTTGTCCATTCCGCCGCCATTGCGCGCCAGTATGGCGCCAAGGTCATATCACTGACCAATCCGGACAGCCCGCTTGCAGCTGAAAGCGATCTGGTCATATCAATCAATATGCCGGAAAACCCCGACATCTATAAACCAACCGCCACACGCCATGCGTTTCTGGCAACAATTGATGTCATCGCGACAGCCGTGGCAAGACGCATGCCCGATCAGGCCAAGGAAAAACTAAGACGCATTCGTTCGTCCCTGCTAACGGTCAATCCCCCAACCGGTCGTCAGCCAGTCGGCGATTAAAGGTCGCGCCACCTTAGTAATCCAGACGATATTGCACGCCGGCCTTGCTATCGATTTCGGTGGTTTCGCTGGTCACACTGATGTTGGGCGTGACTTCAATCTCGACTTCAACACCACTTGATCCCGGCGTTGAACCGGCCTTGGTGCCGACATAGACACCCTCGGTCAGGTATTTACCCACCTTGACCTCTGGCCCGTCTTCGCCACCGCCAACCTGCAGCACGTCCGCACCGATAAAGCGTCGAATGCTGCCAACCACATCAAGACCTGTACCGCCACCTGACAGTTCATTTAACGCACTTGCCAACTGAACGGCTTCGACTGCCGAAAGGCTGCCCTGGGATTTACCGAACAGAACCTGTGACAGGATTTCGTCCTCAGGCAGTGACGGATTGGAAGACAGAACAAGTTCCGGATCACTCGACGGTCCCTGGAAGCCAGCCGTCACGACAAGGTCTTCGGTTGTGTAGACCCCCTCGATATCCAGCATCGGATCGGGCGGCGACGCCCCGGCAAAGGTGATTTGGGAATCCCGAATAACAAAGGTTTTGCCAATCACGTCCAGCTGCCCGCGCAGGGCCGACAGCTGCCCGCTGATGCGCGGATCATCCGTGGTGCCGGAAATATCAAGATTTCCGCCCCATTCGGAATCAAGTCCCTTGCCGCGCACAAACAAGCGTCCCGGGATATCCACCGTGACATCAAGATTGCCGACAAAGCTGTCCTCCGCATCCTTGTCGTCTTCGGCTGCCTGGGTTTGCGACGCTTCTGGCAGGTTTTCAACATCGATGGTCGGCACCGATTCCGGCAATGCCAACGTCAAATCCACTTCGCCGCGCAGGACCGAAACCTTGCTTTGAATATCTGCCTCTGACTGGGAGCCCGTCACACTGGTTTGTACATCGGCCCAGAATTGCAGTTCATCCTTGCGCGACAGGGCAACATTACGCAGATCGGCAGACACGTCATATCGCACCTCCCCGCCATCCAGGAGATCAAGATCAACTGATGCCTTAACCGTGCCATTGCCCCCGTCAGTCGCCGTAAAGGACGGGATGGAAAGGCCTGCCTGATCAAAGGTGCCGTCAAGCGCCATCTGATTAAGAATGGTGCCGTATTCAAGATTTTCGTAGCGCCCCTGTGCAAGGGAAACGTCCCCGTTCCAACGCACATCATCAAGCGTTCCAGCGACATCAAGCGAAAGCTTGATCTTGCCTGACACCTGATGATCAGGAGCCGGAACATAAGGCCAGAATTCGGCGATCTCGCCATTCAGGCGCACACGACCTGAAACCGGCGCGCCAAGATCGGGGCTGAAATCCTGTTCGAGCACAGAGACCGCAAGCGGCACCGTGCCTTCGGCAGTCAGGGCCTCAATATCGCCGTTGCCAAGTGATGCCTGGCCGGTAAGGGTGCCTGTCGCAAGCTTGATATCAAGCAGCATTTCAAACGGTTTTAGATCAGCAACTGCCTTTGCTGTAATGCCAGAGATCCGGCCATCGATCTGCGCTGTCGGCGAACTTCCCCGCGCTTCGCGGAAGCTGACATCGAGATTTGCTGTGCCGCTTAGCCCATCATAGCCGGAGATACGCCCCCATGGCCCCAAATCGACATCATTGAGATGGAGTTCACCCGCAATCGATTTTTGCCCGGCTTCCTGATCAAGACGTGCGCGCAGATGTCCGGTTCCAACGGTCAGATCCGCATCCAACTGTTGTCTGCCATTTGCCCGCAGAACGAATTGCAACGGTTTGCGCAGCGCAATGGCTTGATCCCCGATATTCGCGTCAAACCGGCTGGCCGTGACGCTGACATCATCACCGAGCGACACATCTGCAATCAAATCGGTCGAGATTGGAACATTGCCCTGATAGTGGCCTGAACTGTCCATTGTGATGGCAAGCGCATCCAGACCACCCTTGATATCAAGGGAAACGTCATTAACGGCAATTGCCCCGGCGATGATGTCACGCCCGTCAAGTTTTGCTGATATCTCAGGCACATCAAACGCATTGCCTATTGTCGCATTAAGTTCGACATCTTCGATGCGTGTCGGATTGGCGTTATCACTGCCCACCATCCGAAGCCCCCTTGCCGACGCCGATGCTGTGATGGTTTGGCGGTCATTTTCCGGGCGAAGGGCAATATCGGCAATTACTGTCCCATTGCCAAAACCGACACCAAACTGATCAAGAAATTCGGCATCAAGGTTTGAAAGCGCAATATCGCCACGCATCGGAACGCTGTAATCAGGCAAGGTGATGTCACCATTCAAAGCCAGATACTGCCCTTTCAGCGAGATCGCCTCGACCCGTAATTCATCCGAAGGCAACGAAACATTGGCAGCAAGTTTGAAAGCCCGGCTTCCCAGCATGAAGTCGGCATCATTGCCAAACGACAAGACAGATTGTTCCGACCAGGACATGCGGCTTGTCAGCAAAATATCCGAGAAGCTCTGACCTGCAACATCAAGGCTTGGCAAATTGAGTTCAATTGTTCCCGGTGGCGCCGACAAGGCACCTTCCAGATTGGCCGTCAGCGTGGCCGGGGAAATTTCAAGGCCAAGGTCGGGTGGCACAACACCCGGCGCGATATCGAGCTTGCTTTCAAGGGCCAGCTTATCAAACGCATCGGTGATGATCAGCTTCAGGGGGCCATTAATCATCGCCGTTTGCAGGGCGTCGACATCAACGCCCAGATCAAGATCGGGGGTCAGTGTGACCTTGCCGGTGATACGCGGTTCTTGCCCGACGATACGATCAAGGTCGGAAACCCCAAAGGTCGCCTGACTGGCGGAAACTTCAAGGCCGGTATTCAGGCCCTGCGTGCTCGACCATGTCAGGTCGGGGAATGCCACCTGCCCGCGCCCGCGCAAGTCAAGGCCGGAAATTGCTGAAAAAATTGAAAGATCGGTGACATCGGCGACAAGACCGGATGTCGTCACATTCAGGTTTTCGTCTATATCGGCCTGCCCACGCAATGCTATATCGGGCATACCCAATACCAGTTCACGGACCGAGATATTGGCGAAGTCCGGTGACATTTCGGCATCAAGCGACAAGCTCTGTTCTGCGCCAAGAAATGCGCCAAGCCCCGGATCATTCCACTCCGAACCAGATGTCAGAAGTTCCAGTGTCGCCAAAAGGGTATCATCAACGTCGTCTGTGGTAGGCATATCAGCCCGCAGGGCGACATTTGAAATTTGGGAAACAGGTGTTTTGACATCGCGCCCATCAAGGCGCAAAGCAAGGCCTGGCATTGCCAAATTGCCGTCCGCCTGCACAGTAAACCCAAGCTCTGCCCAAGAAACTGCACCATCGAAAAGTGCAGACATTTCGGGGTTAATATCGGCATTGATATCGGCCGCAATCCGGTTTTCATCCAGATTGATCTCGGTTACCCCGGACAATGACAGCGCATCAGCCATCACAATCGAAATGCGATCAAAAGCAAGGGTTTGGTCCCCTTGATCAAAAGTCCCGCCAATGCCCAGTTCGACAGTGTTGCGCAGCGGTTCGGGCAGTTGTTCGGTGACGCGTTCCTGCGGGGCAAGTCCACCATCCAGGGCAAAACTCAGAACATCCGATGACAATTGCACGCCAACGTCGCTTTGAAGCGATGCATAGCCTGCAGCCGAAAGATCAAGCTTACCCTTCCAGTCATTGGCCGGGCCATCTCCGCTCAGTGCGATATTGATATCGGTCGATACACTTGGATCGACACCGGCCAGAGTCATAACCAGTCCATCACGGCCCAGCGCCCCGTCAATTTCGGCCGACAATTTTTCGCCGGGTCCATCAAAATCCAGATCAAGTTTGAGGTGATCTGCTCCGCCATCGCGTGGCTGCAGATCAAGAAATGCCGTTGCTGACAGGTTGGTTCCAACCTTTGCACGAGCATTCAGTGCATACAAAAAACTTTTGCCGGTAACCTGATCAACAATGGCGATCTCGCCAAGGGTCAATTCATCAAGTGCGACGGACAGTGGCAAAGCAAAGCCACCACTGGCTTCATCGTCTTCTTGAACTGTTTCGGGCGTTGTGCCATCGGGCAAAATGACATTTGCCGAAGCCACGGCCACACGATTGACCTGCAACTGCCCACCAAACAGCGCAATCGGCGACCAGTCGAACGCGACATCCTGAATATCGAGATGCAACCCGTCCGAAGGACGATCCATTATCAGGCTGTCCAGAGTCAGACCGGTCCAAAGACTGCCTTCGAGGCGCCCTAATTCAAAGCTGCTGTCGGTTGCCGACGAAACAGTTTCATTTATCAGGGGCGTTGCCATCCGAAGAACCGGACCCGTCCCGGCAACAGCAATCGCCCCCACAAGACCAAACACAGTTCCGCCGAGCACATAGGCGCCAGAGCGCAGCCATTTCTTTGCTGAACGTGGCCCACTGAATGTTTTTTGATCTTTCGGTGGCAAAGAGTCAGACCCGGTCAAAATGCCTGCCCCAGACTGATATAGAATTGAAAATCGTCGTCAACGTTGGGCCGTTTATCGAGCGGCACCGCAACATCAAATCGCAGCGGCCCGACCGCAGTGTAGTACCGGAAACCAAGGCCGGCCGCCCACAAAAGATTGATGTCTTCGGGTTCAGAGCGCGCATAAACGTTCCCACCTTCGATGAACGGCACGATGCCAAAACTTTCGGTCACGCGTGCGCGAAACTCTGCCCCGACTTCCAGTACGGAACGACCGCCCAACGGATCATGATCATCATCAAGTGGCCCGACCTTTTGATATTCATACCCGCGGATTGATCCGCCACCGCCGGAATAATAACGTTTGTTTGACGGCAGACCGCCACGCTCTTCGCCAATGATGGTACCTGTGCGGGCGCGTGCCGCAAAAACGTAGTCGCCATCATCGTCAAAGGCCAGATACTGCGACCCGGCCAACGAGACAGAGGTGAAATTGGTATCCTGATCGGACAAGCCCATATATGGCGACACATTGATTTCAAACCGATTGCCCACGGTCGGATCAAGCGGATTGTCAGTATTGTCGTGACGCAAGACCCCGCGCAGGCCGGCAAGATAGAATTCCTCGTTCGGGGAGTCCGATCCGGTCAGGTCGGAATATTCCGCCGTGACGCCAAATGTTGCTGTCCAGTTTTCCCAAAGTGGGCGTTCAATACCGGCAAAACTGTCAAGCGTTGAGCCCTTATAGGCATCTGTGTCGTTGTTCTTGGCATTTGCTTCGGCCACAAAGGACTGACGACGTTCAAGGAACTGCGGTTTCTTGAACTCCGCCGACAGCCCCTGTTCAAGGCTTGAGACATCAAACCCCAGCCGCAACCGTTCCCCGGCACCAAAGAAATTGCGGTGCTCCCAAAAGGCATTGACGCCCGGACCATCTGCTGTCGAAAAGTTTACCCCGCCACCAATCGAGCGCATCTTGCGTTCAACAACATCGATCTCGACAGGGATTTCGCCATTTTCCTTTACTGGACCGGCGACTTTGACAATCACGCTGTCAAACAGGTTTGTTTGTGCCAGTTCGCGACGCGTGGTGCGGACTTCATCAGGGTGGTATTGATCGCCGTGATCCCAACTGTGATAACCGGCAATGAAATCAGGATCGACGTCCTGTGCGCCATTCACGGTAATATCGCCAAACTGCGCGAGCGGCCCGGTATTAAAGGCATAATTGATGGTGATCGTCTTTTGTGCGGTGTCCGCCAAAATGGTGCGCTTTCCCGCTTCGACAAGCGGATAGCCCTGTTCACGCAAGATATCAACGCCGTATTGTTCGCCCAGAATGATTGGTTCAGCAATTGCACGCTGACCGATCTCAAGGTTGGTTTTTTCCAGTTCCTCATCGGTCGCGTGACGTTCCACAACCCCATCCGGCCGCGTGATGACAAGATTGACCGCCGCAATCAGGTAAGGTGTGCCGGTATCGACATTATAGGTCAGGACCAGTGGACTGGGTTTATCGCCCCCGGTGGCAAGCGCATCATCACCCGCCTGTCCCGCAACCGCGTCATTAGCGGTGTCTTGCCCGGATGCGTCCGTCTCGGCAGCTGCATCCGATGGGCTTTCCACCGCTTTTTCCCGGATACTGAAGGTGATTTGGCCGTCGTAAAATCCGTTGGAACGCAAAACAGCCTGAAACCGCTCGATATCGTCCTCGGCACGGCGTTGCAACCCGGCACGCGACGCTGTTGGCCGTGACTGCAAACGTCGGGCAGTGCTCACGGAATTGAGCGCTTCGATCAGTTTTTCTTCCTGGGAATCGATGCCCTTAATCTCGACATCATAGGGGATGGTGGTTTGCAGGTCGTTCTGCAGAACGTCATCTTCCGCCCCATTGCCAAGGGCAAAGATCCCCTCGCCGCCTTCGTCTGATGCGCATGCCGAAAGAATTGTCCCTGCCAAGAGCAGTGGAACAACAGCAGCACGGCGCCCGAAAGCCGGGAAAGTGCGAAGCATGCGTTTACTCAAACCATCGTGTCCTTAATAGGCCCGCCTTCGAAGCGGGTCGTCATTAAACCTGTGTCGGTTGGACCTTGTTTTCCATATAGGTACAAACGGTCAGGACAATTAAATGTTTCAAAACAGGCTATTGAAAATACCATATTTTTATTCCGCCCGCAGGTCGAGTGATCCTGTGCCATGATCCATGAAAAAATGGCATGGCTATGAAAAATAAATGCGCTTGCGCATCTTTCACATTGAGCGTACCGGAAGTTGAGAGCAACCAGATTGCCACCCCACCGCAGGAGGTCCCCGCAGTGACTTCGACCCAAACCGCGACTGTTATCATCCGCAACGCCGTTCGCGCCGACCTTGATGGGCTTTGTGCCCTTGAAGTCGGCAATTTTGAAAGTGACATGATTTCGCGTGCATCATTCTCGCGGTTCCTGCGCCAGGCCAGTGCACGCCTTCTTGTGGCGGATGCCGGCGACGCGGATCATCCTGATGTTGTGGGGTATGGCTTGTTGTTGCTGCGCGCCAATACGGTTACCGCCCGGATTTACTCGCTGGCGATTACGCAAGAGTGGCGCGGCAAGGGATTGGGCACACAACTTCTGGCCGGGCTTGAAAACCTTGCCATGGATGCGGGGTGTTCGCGTATCCGTCTTGAAGTGCGCGCAACCAACGAAACCGCCCGCAATCTTTATGAACGCCATGGCTATACGCGCGTTGCCGATCTTCCGCGCTATTACGAGGGTGGCGGCGATGGCATCCGCCTTGAACATGCGCTTTATGACAGCGAAAGCATGGTCAACCCGGCTGTTGCCACCGGTGCGCCCCTGATCCTTGTTGACCGGCTTTCGGATCAGCGCTTTGCCGTGTCGGGTGCCCGCGTGATGCGGGTGCGCGATTATCTGGCACTTGATCATGGCGTACGTAACCGGCGTGTGATCAACCTGTGTCAGTCTTATGAGTATCTGTCGCGTGGTTATTATTGCAGCCTTCTGGCAGCGGCCCGCGCAGAGCGTGTCATTCCCGAAGCCGATGTTCTTTTGAACCTGAACTGGAAGCGCCTGCAAAAAACCGCACGCGCGGAACTCAGCCCGCAAATTATAGAAGCCCTGGAAAAATCCGGAAAAACACCTGATCAGGCACCGGATTATATCGATGTCTATTTCGGACGCACGGCGAACAAGAAATTCCGTCAGATTGGCGAACGTGCGTTTGATCAGTTTCGCTGCCCGATCCTGCGCCTGCATTTAAATCCGCAGGACCGCAAGATCTTGCGTGAAATTGAAGCCCCGTCGGTCCGACAGCTTGATGACAGCAACCTTGCCGAGTTCGAAACTGCTCTTCGCGCCTACTTGCGCGGGCGTGTTCGCAAGCAAGACAACGCCACACCGCCGACCGCCCTTGTGGCCATCTTGCATGACCCGGATGAAGTTCTGCCACCGTCAGACAAGGAAGCCCTTGCCAACTTCGTGCAGGCCGCATCCGACCTTGGCGCAAAAGCCGAACTGATTACGGCAAAGGATTTCCATCATCTTTCGGAGTTTGACGCCCTTCTGATCCGCGAAACCACCGCCCTTGATCACCATACCTATCGTTTTGCCAAACGCGCGGTAAAGGAAGGCATTCCGGTGATTGACGATCCGGACTCGATGCTGCGGTGTACCAACAAGGTCTATTTGGCCGAATTGTTGCGCACCCACCGTATCCCGGCCCCGAAAAGTGCGATTTTTGATAAGCGCCGCATTGCCGAAATCGGCCGACAATTCAGCTTCCCGTCCGTTCTGAAGGTTCCGGACGGCTGTTTTTCGCGCGGGGTGCGTAAAGTCAAATCACCCGAACACTTGGCTGAGGTCGCGACCGAGATGTTTAAGAACTCGGAACTTCTGGTCATTCAGGAATATGTCGAAACCACCTTTGACTGGCGCATCGGTGTTCTGGGCGGTGAAGCCATCTTTGCCAGCCGCTATTTCATGGCACCGGGTCACTGGCAGATCGTCAAACATGAAGATGATGGCAAAAGCTTTGAGGAAGGCGGCTTTGAAACCCTGCCCGTTGAAGATGCCCCTGCCGACATCGTTGCGACTGCCCTTGCCTCTGCGCGGTTGATGGGCGATGGCCTTTATGGAGTGGACGTCAAGGAAACGCCGCATGGCCCGATGGTGATCGAGGTGAATGACAACCCCAATATTGATGCCGGGGTTGAGGACGTGGTTCTGGGCATGGATCTTTATCGCCGGATCATTGCGCATCTTCTTGGCAAGATCGCGCGTCCGTAAGGCAACATCAGAAGATCACAAACAAAGCAAAAGGCCGGATTTTATCCGGCCTTTTTATCAATGAAGACAGCGGCTTGCAGCTTGTCCCGACCATAGCGTGCCATCAGATCAAACTCATGGCGCAGGATCGGCACGGACAGGCAATCGCTTCCTGTAAACGGTTCATGGTCTTCGCCGATATCGGGATCACTGACATAGACAAACCGGTCGTCAAAGCCCGATACCACCACCCAATGCGGGATTTTGTCGCCATAAATGCGGTATTGGCTGATCAGGACCAGCGCCATTTTACCCTGTTTGGTGCGCTCTTCGATCTCGGCAATGCCGAACGGACCGGTTGTGACCGAGATACCGGCATCAAGTGCCTGACGGGCAAAGTCATAATGCACCAGTTCAACAACTTCGCGGTTTTGCGGCTTGCGCACGGTATCAACAAATAGCGGGCCATCGCGACTGCTAAGCACTTCGGCGTCAAAGCCGCGCTTATGCGCCGCCAACGCCAGCCCAAGCGGACCACAGCCGCCATGACCGGATGTCATGAATATCGTCGTGGCTTCACGCCACAACGCGATTTCAAGATTGCGATCCAGTTCGACATCGTGATCAAGCGCATTCATCGCCATCATCAGGGCCGCCGGACCACAGGTAAAAGGCAGGGTCTGGTGATAGAAATGAATGGGTGACGGCAGGCGCATGGCGTTTGGCACCAAAACCTTTTCCATACGAAGCGCATTGCTGTGATCGGGATAATAGTCCGGATAAAGGTCAAATTCGCGATAACCATTTGCCGTAAACAACCGGATCGCATCCGGATTTTTCTGGCTGACCTCAAGGCGCAGGATCGGGGCGCCGAAATCAAGGCTGATCTCTTCGGCCTGCGCGATCAGTGAACGACCAATTCCCTGCCCCCGCAGATCGGGTGACACCGCCATGGAATACAGGCGCGCAAGCGCCACATTGCGACGAAAAATCACCAGCACATAGCCAGAAATGCCCGCATCATTGGCATTTTCCGCCACGATCAACCGTGCGGTTTCACTGCCAACAAAACGCTTGAAGGCACGCCTGTTCAGACGGTCAATCGCAAAAGACCGGTTTTCAATATCGCACAGCGCATCCAGATCACCGTTCCGGGCGGGGCGCAATTGGAAGTCATGAAGTTGGGAGGCGTTTGACGTCATCGCGCAATCACTTGATTTGAGCATGCCAAAACAGCATACGCGGATATATCGTCACGAAACGCACAAAAGGAATAGTGCAATTTATGCGGTGCTGACTGCGTTTTTTGCACAGCAAGGCACCGCATAGCTTGCAAGTCCGGGCGCATTAGCCGCGCGCTGCAATCCGCGGCGCAAGCGGTGCCATGTCGTACCCGGCCTCTGCCGCGGCCTTGATGATATCATCTGCCGGCATTTGCCCGGCGTTGGCCAGCGACCAAAGGATGGTGCAACGTGTGCCACTTCGGCAGTAGGCAAAGATCGGCTTCGGGGCCGACGCCAGATTGGCAGCAAAGGCATCGGCATCCGCATCCGACACATTGCCACTTGCAACCGGCTGGAAGATCGCCTTGATACCGGCGGCTTCGGCCTTGGCGGCAATTTCAGAGAATGACGGTTGTCCCGGATCTTCACCGTCCGGTCGGTTGCAGATGATGGTCTTGAACCCGGCCTTGGCAATTTCGTCAATCGCCTCAAGCGGCATTTGCGGGGATACAGTCAGTTCATCACTCAGGCGTTTCATTTCAATTCCGTTCGTCGTTGCTGGTCGCCGCGCCTGGTTGATCGGGCTTTTACAGCACGTTCTTAGGTTCACGGCCTAAGCATACCGCAGAGATTTGCGGATGCCAGCATAACGTTCACGCAACAACAGATCGAACGGAATATTCCGGGTTCCAAACGCCGTCTATGGCGTTATTTTGAAAGCGGGCAGGTCCGCAACCCAAACAACTTGTAAAGCGGGCAAAAACGCAAGGCCGCTGTCACAAGCATCACAACACCTGCTGCCAGGATCACCCACGCATATGGCCCAAATGCGATGCTGCCCTCTTCGGGGTTGGCCATGACAAACGGCAAAGCCAGCAAAACGACGCCAATGCATGCGCGCAAGATACGATCAACCAAACCTACATTCGCCATAATTTCCTCCTTGGGGAAAGCTCTGATGAGTTGGTTTATAACATTATAATTCAATAGATAACTTTGACCCTTATCAATCACATCCAAACAAAGATCGGTACTTTGGTTGATGCCGTATTTCCAGCCTTGCCCAACGTTTGCGACCGTGCCAAAAGTTCAAAATCCAAACGTTATCAAGTCCCTCAGGAAACGTACCGACATGAGTGAACCCTCAACGGCTATCCCGGATTTTCCGTCATGGCGCCAATCCAACCCGAATGGTGCGTTTTCCGACTGGCTCAAGGCATCATGTGCAGATCAATGGCACGCGGTAACTCATCATCCCTTTACCGATGCTTGGGGCAACGGTGCCCTGCCCAAGGCCAATCTTGAAAACTACCTTATTCAGGATCACCGGTTTATTGATCGGTTTGTCGCCTTGTTGGCGGCGGCTGTTTCACGCGCGCCCAACTTAAAGGACCGCATCCCCGGCTGTCAGTTCCTTGCATTGGTCACGGGCGAAGAAAACACCTATTTCGAGCGATCCTTTGCCGAGCTTGGTGTATCTGATGATGCACGTGAAAACACACCCGACTGGCCGGCAACGACGTCCTTCAAACAGCTTATGAAAGATGCCACCGACAGCAATCGTTACGCCAATATGCTGGCCGTACTGGCGGTTGCCGAAGGCACCTATCTTGGCTGGGCAGATCGGGTCAATAAGGCCATTGCCAGACGGCCGGATGATTTCTGGTACGCAGAATGGATTGATCTGCATATCGGCGATTATTTCGAAAGTGTGGTGGCCTATCTCAATACGCAGCTTGATAAAGCAGGACCGGCACTATCCGAACAGGAACGTTCGGAATGTCTGTCCTATTTCGCGCGTGCGACCGATCTTGAATATCAGTTCTTTGACACTGCGTGGGGCGCACAGAAATGACCACCATCCGTTCCTTCACGGACAGCGACGCCGACGCACTGGTCGAGATATACAGACGTGCGGTCACAGAGATTGGGCCACGGGCCTATAACCCCGAACAGGTCGCCGTCTGGGCAAAACTTCTGCCCAGTGCCGAACGCTTTGCCGAAATCATGAATGACGGGCGTGTTGCCCTTGTGGCAGTGGATGCCAATAACCGCGTCGTTGCCTTCGGCGATGTCGAGGCAGATGGTCATATCGGCTTTCTCTATGCGCTGCCAGATGTTGCCGGCACAGGTGTCGCCAAGACCCTGTATGACGTCCTTGAATCGAAGGCACGCGAACAGGATATCGGCAAGCTGTATTCAGAGGCGAGCGAACTTGCAAAATCCTTCCTGCTCAAACAGGACTTTAGCGTTGTCGAGCGCCGCGACTTTGAAGTTTCTGGTGTGCCCATCCACAATTACGCGGTTGAAAAGCGCCTGCGCGCACCGCGTTAAACCACACCATAGCACCGCACATTAAAAAGGCTGCCGTTGGGGCAGCCTTTTTCCTATTCGCGCAAGCCGCGCTTGGTGCCCCCCAAAACGCGATCGATAAACACATCCGCCTGTCCGACATAGTTCACCGGATTGCGGATATGTGCCCAATCCACCGGGGCGTCGGTCAGTTTTGGCAATTCATCAAACAGGTTCGATGCATTTTCTGCTGACTTGGCAATGGCATCTTTCACCAACTTATCTGCGGCATCGCGGCCAAGGTGATCAGCAAGCGCAAATGTTGCGGCCTCAGCCAGCATCGCACCGCGCGACAGTTCAAGATTTTGCGCCATCCGATCCGTATTGATTCTAAGGTCAGGCACCATATCCACCGCCTGTGCAAGGGCCGCCCCGGTAGCGGTAATGATCTGCGGCAAGGTCAACCATTCCAGAAGCCAGCTTGCCCCGCTTCGTTCATGTTCGTGGATTTGCGACTGGGCAAAAGTGCCAAGCTGCCCGGCATTGAACCGCGCAAATGTCACCAGCATTTCCGCCTGCACGGGGTTGGATTTATGCGGCATGGTCGATGACCCGCCGCCCTTGCCTGGCTGCACTTCAGCAATTTCGGACTGTGCCAGCAGAACCAAGTCCTGCCCCATCTTGCCTAGCGCGCCGGTTAACGCCGTTAACTGACTTGCGAAATCAACAAGAACGTCACGCTGGGCATGCCAGGGCATATCTGCAAGCGGAAGATCAAGTTCTTCGGAAAGGTTGCTTTCGACGTCTGCAGCCTTGACCCCGATGGAGGCCAACGTGCCTGCAGCCCCGCCAAACGAAATGCGCAACAAGTCCGATGACAGGCTTTCAATCCGGTGATCAATCCGCACAAGTGGTGCCAACCATCCGGCAGCCTTCAAGCCAAACGTGGTGGGCACAGCCTGTTGGGATCGTGTTCGGCCAATCATCACCGTTTTGCGGTGGGTATCGGCATGCGCTGAAAGCGCCTTGGCCAGTTTGCGAATACGGCGGCGAATAATCGCAATCGCATCGCGCAGCTGCAAAACAAGTGCCGTATCAACCACGTCCTGGCTGGTGGCACCGAAATGAACGTATCGTGCGTCTTCGCCGCCAATTTCCGCCTTCAACGCCTTGATCAATGCCGGGACCGGCACACCGGCGCGCGCCGTTGGTCCCGCAAGCGTTGCCGGATCTGGTTCGAAGTCGCGGCACACATCAGCAATGCGAACCGCACTTTGTTGGGGGATCAGACCTGCCCGCGCCTCGGCCGCGGCAAGGGCCGATTCAAATAGCAGCATGGATGCAATCTGCGCACAGTCGTCAAACAGTGCGGCAATTTCCGGATCGGAAAACAGATCCCCCAGCAAGGCAGAGTCAAAGGGCGAAACGCTCATCAGGTATCATCCACCATTCAAACAGGTGTGAAATCAAGTCGATAGACACTAGTGTCGCGCCAGCAACTATATTGGTCAATAACGCAAAAAGAAGCCCCTGCCCGACAACCGGCACAGGGGCACCTTTTTCAAGATCAATCAGCTATCGGCCTTAAACAGCTTCAAGCGCAATCGCGATGCCCTGACCAACACCAATGCACATGGTCGCCAGCGCTCGCTTGCCACCTGTGCGTTTCATCTGCAGGGCTGCAGTGCCGGCAATGCGTGCACCCGACATACCAAGCGGATGGCCAAGGGCAATCGCGCCACCATTCGGGTTTACGCGTGCATCGTCATCGGCGATACCAAGGTCACGAAGCGTCGCCAGCCCCTGGGATGCAAAGGCTTCGTTCAGTTCGATCACGTCAAGCTGCTCTGTCGACCAGCCAAGGCGTGCGAGAAGTTTTTTCGACGCCGGGGCCGGGCCAAAGCCCATGATACGCGGTGCAACACCGGCGGTCGCACCACCAACAACCCGTGCAATCGGGGTCAGGCCGTATTTTTTAACAGCGGCTTCCGATGCAACGATGAGCGCTGCAGCCCCGTCATTGACACCCGATGCGTTACCGGCCGTAACCGAACCGCCTTCGCGGAACGGGGTCGGCAATTTGGCAAGCTTTTCGGCCGTGGTGCCCGGACGCGGATGTTCATCCTTGTCCACAATAATGGCATCGCCTTTACGCTGCGGAATGGTCACAGGTGTGATTTCCGCGGCCAGATTGCCATTTTCCTGTGCGGCAACCGCCTTGTCCTGCGAACGGGCCGCAAAGGCATCCTGATCTTCGCGCGAGATGTTGAAATCCTCGGCAACGTTTTCACCGGTTTCGGGCATGGAATCCACACCGTACTGTTTCTTCATCACCGGGTTCACGAAGCGCCAGCCAATGGTGGTGTCATAGATTTCCGCATTGCGCGAAAACGCCGACGTCGCCTTTGGCATGACAAACGGGGCACGCGACATGCTTTCAACGCCGCCGGCAATCATCAGATCGGCTTCACCCGATTTGATCGCGCGCGCGGCCATAATGATCGCATCCATGCCCGAACCGCACAGACGGTTGACCGTGGTTCCGGTCACTGTTTCCGGCAAACCGGCCAGAAGCGACGACATGCGCGCAACGTTGCGGTTGTCTTCACCAGCCTGGTTGGCACAGCCAAAGACGATGTCGTCAACAGCAGCGAAATCAAGATCAGGATTGCGATCCATCAGCGCCTTGAGCGGCACAGCGCCCAGATCATCCGCACGCACCTGCGACAGGCTGCCGCCAAAGCGGCCAATCGGGGTACGGATGTAATCGCAAATATATGCGTCAGCCATTTCTAAGATCCTTTTTATTGCTCTTACTGCTGGTCCCCATGGGCCTTGGCGGTACGAGCATGCAGTTCACGCAGAACCTGCAATTCTTTCTCGGACGGGATCGCAGTTTCGGCGACTTCGTCTGCGAACTCAACATCCCAACCGGTATTTTCGATGATTTCTTCACGGGTTACGCCCGGATGGATCGACGTCACAACGAATTGCTTGCCCACCGGATGCGGTTCCATGATGCAAAGATCCGTGATCAGGCGCGACGGGCCTTTGGTATCAACACCATAAGATGCGCGATCATCACCGCCCTTGCCATGACCAAGGGAAGTTACGAAATCGATTTTTTCAACAAAACCACGTTTGCTTTGCTTCATCACCAAAAAGACTTCACCACAACTGGTCGCGATTTCCGGTGCACCACCGCCGCCCGGCAGACGGACTTTGGGGTTGTCGTAATCACCGATCACGGTGGTGTTGATGTTGCCATACTTGTCAAGCTGGGCCGCACCAAGGAAGCCAACCGAAATCTTGCCGCCCTGAAGCCAGTAGCGGAACATTTCCGGGACGGCGACCGTGTTCACAGCGGTTTCGCACAGCTCGCCGTCACCGATCGACAGCGGCAGGACGTCCGGTTTGGTGCCAATCGTGCCGCTTTCATAAATAAGGGTAATGTCCGGCGCGTGGGTCAGGCGCGCAAGGTTGCACGCAGCCGAAGGCATCCCGATACCAACAAAGCACACATCGTCGTTTTTAAGCGCGCGTGCAGCGGACACCGTCATCATTTCAGTCGGGGTATATTCAACCATGATTTTTCCTCCGCTTAGCCTTTGTTTGCTTCACGCTTGGCCGCGAAATCTTCGGGACCGCCATTAATGACATGCTCTTCAAGCCAGGCCTGGAACGCTTCGCGATCACGCGCAATCGGATCCCAAGCCTTGTAGAACGCGTTGTCGCGCTTGTAGTACCCTTGGGCATAGGACGGATGCGCCCCGCCCGGAACTTCAACAATCGCGGTCACCGCCCAGTTCGGCAGCATGACGGCATTGGGCGAGATATCGCCGAAATCATCAACGATCTCTTCAACCGTGATGATGGATTTTTTTGCGGCCAGAACGGCTTCTTTCTGAACGCCGACAATACCTTCAAACAGGATATCGCCCTTTTTGTTGGCTTTCTGGGCATGCACCACTGTGACGTCCGGGCGGATTGCCGGAACGGCTGCCAGGCTTTCACCGGTGAACGGGCATTCAATGAACTTGATGTTCGGGTTCACGCGCGGCAGTTCCGCCCCGCGATAGCCCTTGAACACCGCACAAGGCAGGCCAGCCGCACCGGCGTCATAGGCGTTGGCCATGGCGGCGTGGCTGTGTTCTTCGATCTCAAGCTTGGTCGGCCAGCTCTTTTCATAGGCGTCGCGCAGACGGTGCAACGAGCCGACACCGGGGTTACCACCCCATGAAAAGATCAGTTTTTTGGCACAACCCGCACCGATCAGCTGATCATAGATCATGTCGGGGGTCATACGGATCAGGGTCAGATCCTTGATGCCCTGACGAATGATTTCGTGTCCGGCAGCATGCGGGATCAGATGGGTGAAGCCTTCCATCGAAATGGTGTCGCCATCCTTGACGCAGGATGCGACCGCCTCTTTAAGCGACATGAAACGTGCAACCACGGCAAAACTCCTGTGGTATCAATCCAGAACATTACAGATGCGGGGTATTCACCCCAAAGGAAATTCAGGTCGATGGCTGCGACCGCCGGCTTTCCCCAAAGCAGCGGACGCAGCCATCGGGCCAGATCGACTTACACGTCGAAGAACACGGTTTCCGCGTCCCCCTGCATGTGAATATCGATCCGGTATTCAATCCCCGTCGGGGTATCGACACGCTTGGCAATCAAGGTGTCGCGACGGTCCGCCGGTACTGACTGCAAGACAGGGTCTTTTGCATTCCGTTCAGCTTCATCGTCGAAATAGAAACGGGTAAAGGCATGAACCAGCATGCCGCGCATAAAGACGGTCACGTTGACAAACGGCGCCTCGGCATCTTTGACAACACCGGGCTTTACCGTATCAAACCAGAAGCGCAGCTTGGCATCCGTGCCCGTGCCGCAACGGCCGAGCCCCCGGAAGCCGGTCTCGGACACATCAATCGGGTTTTCATTGTAGTTACCATCGGCATCGGCCTGCCAGATTTCGATCATGGCATCGTTAACCGGGTTGCCGTCGCCATCAAAGACGGTACCGATAATACGGATATGCTCACCGGCCGCATCCGGACCGGCAATGGTCGGATCGGCGATGTCGGTGAAGTCGTATGCGTACTGGCCTGCGGTCAAGCCATAGGCGAAATACGGGCCAACCGTCTGTGAGGGGGTTTCACCATAAGCCATGACTTAATTCTCCATCGGGGTGCCGTTGCGTCCACGCAGGACAATGTCGAACTGGTAACCCAGTGCGAAGCCCTCCTCGGTCTTGTCGATCGAGAATTTGGCAATCAGGCGTTCACGGGCTTGCGCGTCCTCGGTGCCAAGGAAAATCGGATCAAGATCAAGCAGCGGATCACCCGGGAAATACATCTGGGTGACAAGACGGGTGGCAAAGCCCGGCCCAAACAGCGAAATGTGGATATGGTTCGGACGCCAGGCATTGAAGTGGTTGCCCCACGGATAGGCACCCGGCTTGATGGTATAGAATTTGTAATTGCCCTGATCGTCGGTAAAGCAACGACCTGACCCGCGGAAGTTCGGGTCCAGCGGCGCATCATGCTGATCAACCTTGTGCACATAGCGACCAGCGGCATTCGCCTGCCAGATTTCAACAAGCGTGTTGGGCTGCGGGCGACCATCGGTATCCATCACCCGACCATGCACGACAATGCGTTCGCCAAGCGGCTCGCCATTTACAACGCCGTTTTTGGTCAGATCGAAATCAAGCTCACGCACAGAGGCAGGCGCAAAGCGCGGACCAGTACCCTCTGTCAGCCCCGACTTGATGGCAAGCGGTGCCTGGGTCGGACCACGCAACAGGGTCGATTTGTAACCGGGGGCGATATAGGGGGCATGCGATCCCCAGTCACGCGGTTTGAAGGTGGACATTTGGCTTACTCTCCCTTGGATGCCGCGTCGATCTCGGCATAGGTTTGCTTGGCAATGCGAAAGGCCGTGTTGGCGGCGGGAACGCCGGCATAAACCGCAACATGCATCAGGGTTTCACGGATATCATCGCGTGTTGCCCCGGTATTCAAGGTCGCCCGGATATGCATGGCGAGTTCTTCTTCGTGGCCCAGCCCCGCAAGCAGTGCGATGGTCACGATGGAACGTTCACGCTTGGTGAAGGCGTCGCTTGTCCAGACACCGTTCCAGACATTTTCGGTGATATAGCGCTGAAAACCCTCGTCAATTTCCGTGATATTCTTGGAGGCGCGATCCACATGTGCATCGCCCAGAACGGAACGGCGGGTTTTCATGCCAACGTCATACCGGCTCTCAGACAAGATTCTTCTCCTTGGTAAATCGGTCGATCAACCGGGTCAGCAATTCCGGGGTTTCGATGCATGGCAGATGCCCAACCCCGTCAATCAATTCAAATTCGGCACCGGGGATCGCGGCTGCCATGGCGCGCACGACATCGGGCGGCGTCGCCAGATCTTCCGATCCACAGATACACAAGGTCGGCACAGCAATTTTCGCCGCTGCCTCTCGCAGGTCACCATCGCGCAGTGCAACGCAGGTACCGACGTAACCTTCGACCGTGGTGCGCACCAGCATGTCGCGATACATCGCGGTTTCCAGAGCACGTTCCGTGCGGAAAGTCGGCGACAGCCAGCGTTCCATGATCGCATCGCCCATGGACGCAATCCCGTCAGCCTTGATGGCCTCGATCCGGGTGTTCCAGCTGTCATAATCGCCAAGCTTGGACGCCGTATCGCACAGGATCAGGCCACGCACACGGCCGGGCACAAGTTCGGTGACTTTCTGGGCAATCAGTCCCCCGACCGACAGGCCGCAAATGATCACCTGATCAATGCCAAGGTAATCAAGCAACCCGATCAGATCATTGGCATGCAGCGCGACGTCATAGGGCGCATCACCAATCCCCGACAGGCCATGCCCGCGTTTGTCGTAGGTCACGATGTTGAACGTGGAGGAAAGCGCATCAACGACATCATCCCAGATGCGAAGATCCGTCCCCAGAGAATTTGCAAAGACCAGCACAGGGCCGTTTTTCGGGCCCGACTGGCTATAATGAATATGTGTCCCGTTAACCGGGGCGACTTGCAGACTCATTATCATTTCCACCCTGCTTGTTTAACCCGACATTCGCAGATGGTTTTGGTTATGTAAAATGAGGAATTGCGTAATTTGCATAACTATATAATTATGCATAAGTCACCCATAAGCGCATTCTAAACTGCTGATATGTAGGGCCGCATGCTAGATCAACGTATTAAATTCCGCCATTTGACCTGCTTTCTGGAGGTCGCGCGCCAACGCAGTGTCGTGAAGGCGGCTGATACGCTGTCCATCACGCAGCCCGCCGTTTCCAAAACAATCCGTGAACTTGAAGAACATCTGGACGCGCGATTGTTTGATCGATCAAAACGCGGCGTTACCCTGACCGATTTCGGCAAGGTCTTTTTGCGCTATGCCGGGGCCAGCGTCACGGCCCTGCGACAGGGTGTGGACAGCATCAGTCAGGTGCGCATGCAGGGCGGGCTTTCAATCAATCTGGGGGTTCTGCCCACGGTTGCCGCAAGTGTCATGCCCAACGCCATTCGCCACTTCAAGACACTTAGCCCCGATACCACGGTCAAGGTTGTGGCGGGACCGAACGTGATGTTGATGGGACAGTTGCGTGTGGGTGAGCTTGATCTGGTCGTTGGACGACTGGCCGAACCCGATCAGATGTCGGGCCTGTCGTTTATACATCTGTATTCAGAACATATTTCACTGGTCGCACGGCCGGGCCATCCCCTGATGGCGGACAAGAACCCGGACATTACGCGCATCCGCGAATTCACCGTACTGGTGCCGCCCAAACAGGCGATTATTCACCCCACTGTCGACAAGATGCTGATTGCACATGGTATTGGTGCCCTGCCCGACCGTATCGAAACCGTTTCGACATCTTTCGGACGCGCCTTTACTCGTGAAACAGATGCGATCTGGATCATCTCGAACGGGGCTGTTGCATCCGATATTGCCGAAGGTCATCTTGTCGAACTGCCGATTGACACCAGCGACACCTTTGGTCCCGTTGGCCTGACGACCCGAATTGACTCGCCGGTTTCGCCGCCGGTCGAAATGCTGATTAATGCCGTACGCGAAGAAGCAGCGCGTCATCACAGCTCTCAGGCCGAGTCAAAAGCATAATCATTTGGTTATGGATATGTGCTTACATATCATTATACATAACCATCGCGCACAGATTAGATTGCAGGCAATTCGGCATGACTGACGTGCACCAGACGCAGATCATGCGATCAATAAAAACAACAAAATCAATAACAAGAAAAAGAACTCTTGGAAAACTTCGCACGCTAGATGCGCATCGTGGCTGAAACGTTTGTCAGCGCAATGGACGCGACAAGACGTTCAAAGGAGGAAGAGAATGAAACAGATCACCAAATTGCTTGCCGGTGCTGCTGTCGCGACCATGGTGTCGTTTGGCGCACACGCACAGGAAGTTACCCTGACCGTCCACCATTTCCTGGGCCCGAAAGCACCGGCCCAGTCGAAGATGATTGAACCGTGGGCGCAGAAAATCGAAGAAGAATCAAACGGCCGCATCAAGTTTGAAATCTTCCCGTCCATGTCGCTGGGCGGCAACCCGCCGGAACTGTATCGTCAGGTCCGTGATGGCGTGGCCGATATCGTCTGGACCCTTCCGGGCTATACCCCGGGCGTGTTCCCGCGTCTTGAAGTCTTTGAGCTTCCGGGTGTTCATCTGGGCGACGCACGCGCAACCAACCTTGCGATGTGGGACCTGAAAGACCAGTACGCCGAAGACCTTACCGACATTCATCCGCTTGCGGTTCATGTGCATGCCGGTCAGGCCATTCACCTGACGGAAAAGGAAGTCCGCACCGTTGATGACGTCAAAGGTCTGAAACTGCGTACCCCGACCCGTACCGGTTCCTGGGTGATCGAAGCCTGGGGCGCTGAGCCCGTTGGCATGCCGGTTCCGGCCCTGCCGCAGGCCATGTCGCTGGGCGTGGTTGATGGTGGCCTGGTACCGTTCGAAGTTGTACCGCCGCTGAAACTGGCTGAAATGATTTCCTATTCTGTTGAAGGCGAAGGCGTTAATTCGCGCTTTGGCACCTCGACCTTCCTGTTCGCCATGAACAAGGACCGTTACGAGAGCCTGCCAGACGATCTCAAGGAAATCATCGACCGTAACTCTGGCCGTGATTTTGCTGCCCAGATCGGCGACGTCTTTAACGGCGTTGAAGAAGTCGGCAAGCGTATGGTCAACGAAGGCAAGGGCCAGGTTGTTCAGCTGACCGCTGCTGAAAAGGCAACCTTCGATGATGCGGCCGCATCCGTTATTGATCGCTGGATTGAAGAATCCACGTCAAACGGCATTGATGGCGCGAAACTTGTCGAAGATGCAAAGGCAGCCGTTCAGGCCCACACCAAGTAACATTGCGACGTTGCTGGTAAATCTTGTGGGGTCACGTATCATGCTGATATGTGACCCTGTTTTCCCGCAAGAATGTTAGAGATATGAAAAACGTGCTTTACAAGGCCGCTTCGTGGCTTGCCGTTGCCGGTGGCATGCTTGCCCTGCTGATCTCGATTGTCACGATTGTCAATGTGACGGCCTTTGGCCTCGACAAGATCGCCCGGCTATTTGATGCCAACGTCCCGGCCATCATCGGCTATGAGGACTTTGTCAGCATGATCGTCAGTTCGGCGGCGTTGATGTTTTTCCCTTATTGTCAGGCACATCGCGGGCATGTCGCGGTTGACGTATTCATCAAGATGTTTCCCGACTGGTTCGCGCGCGTTGTCGATACCCTGTCTGCCATTCTGATGACCGCGCTCGCACTGTTCCTTGGTTACATGATGGTCCATGGCCTGATTGAAGTGCGCAGCGACAATACCCTTTCCGCAATTTTGGGCTGGCCGATCTGGCCGTTCTACGTGCCGGGCATCATTGCGATGTTCCTGTGGGCCGCAATTGCCGGAAACCAGATTTTCGAGAGAGAGGCCGATGTCTGAACGTGAATTGATCGGCCTTGGTGGCCTTGCCCTTCTCTTTGTTATTCTTGCGCTGCGGGTTCCGGTTGGCCTTGCCATGGTGGGTGTCGGCATTGGCGGCAACTATGTGCTCAGCCTGTTTTTCCCGTTCCTGCGCTTTGACCCCTATCTGCAGCAGTTCAAATCCTTGCTTTACGGGATTGTCTCGAACTATGAACTTTCGGTCGTACCGCTGTTTGTTCTGATGGGCTATCTTGCAAGTCAGGCCAACCTGTCACGCGATCTGTTTCAGGGTGTCAATGCCTTGCTGGGGCGCTTCCGTGGCGGTGTTGCCATGGCAGCCATCGGGGCGTGCGCCGGTTTTGGTGCGGTGTGCGGATCATCCCTTGCCACTGCATCAACCATGGGCAAGGTTGCCCTGCCCGAACTTGACCGTCTGAAATATTCGCCCCGTCTGGCAACCGGAACGTTGGCTGCGGGCGGGACGCTTGGCATTCTGATCCCGCCATCGGTCGCGCTTGTGATTTATGCCGTGACGGTAGAGGCATCTATTATTCAGATGTTTCAGGCGGCCATCATTCCGGGTCTGATTGCGGTTCTGTTCTTTATGGCGGTGATTGCCATTCAGGTTCGCCTGAACCCTTCACTGGCCCCGAAACCCGAACCGATGCCAGCGGCGGAACGCAAGGAAGCCCTTCTGCGCCTGATCCCGGTGATGGTGATCTTTGGATCGATCATTCTCGGTCTTGGTGCGGGTCTGTTTACGCCGACACCTGCGGCCGGCGTGGGCGTGTTCGCCATTCTGGTTTACGGCGCCTACATGCGCATTCGCGGCAAAGGCGGGCTGACCTGGAAAGGGTTGCGTCAGTCGCTTAAGGATACGGCGATTACATCCTCGATGATCTTCTTCATCCTTCTGGGTGCGGAAATCCTCAAGGGCTTCTTTAGCCGCGCCAACCTTCCGGCATATATGGCCGAAGCCGCCGCCACCAGTGGCTTTGATCCGTGGCTTGTTATGGTGTTGATGCTGCTTGCCCTGATCCTGCTGGGATGCTTCATGGAAAGCCTGTCGATGATCGTGGTGGTGATCCCGTTCTTCTGGCCGGCCCTTGTTGACATCAATGGCGGCGACTGGGCGACGGCGGCCACCGCGGCCTATGGCATGGGGACCGAGGATCTTAAAATCTGGTTTGGTATCCTGGCGCTCATTGTCGTGGAACTGGGGCTGATTACACCACCGGTGGGATTGAATGTGTTTATCATCAATGCACTCGCCAAGGGTGTGCCGATGAGCCAGACCTTCCGCGGTGTGATGCCATTCTTTAGCGCCGAGATCGTCCGTATTCTGTTACTGATCTTTGCGCCGATATTAACGTTGTTTGTGCCAACAATCCTTGGCAATTAGCGACGATCAAATGTCTTGCAAAAGCCCGCCCCTTCTTGTGGCGGGCTTTTCTTTTTGTTGGACGGAAAACAGTCTAAACTGCCCCAACGAAATTCCTTAAATCCACCGCAGAACAAAACACCGATGCGCAACAAGATCCCGATCTATAAGCTTTATGGCGAACGCGATGCGGCAACGAGCCCCCCCGCGCGCAATGGCTATGATCTGGACACCAACACCAACGGCGCATCCGACCCGCAACCGGTCACGGAGCCGGAATTCTTCCACCTTGAAAGCATTCCCGAACGATCGCGCCTGCACGATCTGCACATCAAGCCACATCGCCATACCAACCTGTTTCAGCTGCTTTACATCACCCGTGGACAGGCGGAAATCAGCTTTGATGACCAACATCTGACCATGCAGGCAGGCCAGTTGATCACAGTGCCGCCCGGCACCGTGCATGGCTTTAAATTCAGTGATGATATTGATGGCTGGGTGATTTCACTGACCGACTATCACCTGCAGGAAATTCTCAGCCCCGCGCCAAAACTTCTCGCTCGGCTGGATCAGGCGATCTGCGTTGATACGCGGTCATCTTCTGGCGATGTCAACAGCCCGGCCGACTTTTTGATTTCGCAATTGGTCACGGAATATTACAGCCACAATACCGGACGGCTGTTTGCCCTTCGTCATATTCTGGGTTTGCTGTTGCTTGGCATCGGGCGCACCGTGCCGCAGGATCAGTCCGCGCGCCTGTCGCGCCAGGAACAAAAGACCGAAAAATTCCGCAAGTTTCAGACGCTGGTCGAAACCTTTTACAAGCAGCACAAATCGCTTGAATTCTATGCCCGCGAAATTGGCGTCACCACCACCCAGCTTAACCGCATTGCCAAGGACATTTATGGCATGACCGCAAGCGAGGTGGTGCAAAACCGCCTGATGCTGGAAGCCAAACGGACCCTGATCTATACCGACATCGCCATTCAACAGATCGCCGATGAACTGGGCTTTCGCGATGCCGGATATTTTTCGCGCTTCTTTACCAAAAAGGCCGGGGTATCCCCGGCCCGGTTCCGAACTGATCAGCGTTAAGGTGCCAAGCCCCGCACCGTATCAAGCGTCAGCCACATACGCACCTGATCCACCACCCGGCCAGACCGCGTTTTCCAGCCCTTGGCAATGAACTTTTCCTCGCCAAACCCGACCTTGCGATACAGATTAAGCGCGTTGTCATTGCCATCGACAACATTCAGCCACAGCTTTTCATAATCAGGCGTTTCGGCAATTTTGGCAGCAAGGCTTGATAAGGCCGCCTTGCCAAAGCCCTTTCCGCGTTCAAACACGCCAAACTCATCGACCTTGGGCAGGCGTGTCGCCATCTCGGTCATATAGACATAGGCCACCGCCTTCTGATCAACGCGAAACACCCAAAGTGCCGTGTCCTTTGATCCGGCCAGTGCCGCGTTCAACTGTTCATCGGGCACGCGGGCAATTGCGTCGTAAAACTGCACATCTTCCATCATCGCAACGATGCGTGGCAGTTCGTCGGGTGCGGGAACTTCCCAGTAACCAGTCATCTGAATTCCATCCTTGAGAGCCGAACCAAATCGGAATTTTGCTCGGTCTCTAACGCCACGCCAGAAGCCAGCGATCAAGTCGCCCAAGCAACCACGAAACACACAGCCCCATCAGTGACAAGACCACCACACCGGCAATCAACTGATCGGTCTGATACAGGTTCCCGGCTGCCAAAATCAAAGCCCCGATGCCATATTGCGCACCGATCATTTCAGCAGCAATCAGCAAGATGATCGCAATAGACGACGAAATGCGAAAGCCCGACAGGATGGTCGGAAGCGCACCGGGCAGGATAATTTTGCGAATGATCGATACCATCGGCATGTCAAAGCTTTGACCCATGCGGATCAGATTGCGCTGCACATTATCCACGCCGCCAAATGTGTTGATCACGGTCGGGAAAAACACGCCAAAGGCAATGGTGGCGAATTTGGAAGGTTCCCCGATACCAAACCAGATGATGAAAAGCGGCAACAATGCGATTTTCGGGATCGGAAACAGGGCCGAAACCAGGGCCACACCGGGCGAGCGCGCCCATGTAAACATGCCGACCAGAAAACCAACGACCAATCCGGCCACAGTTCCCATGATCCAGCCGCCCACAAGCCGCTGAAGCGACGCCCCAAGATGCCGCCACAGATCACCCGATACAAGCAATTGCCAAAGCGCCTTGGTAACCGCAACCGGGCTTGGCATCGCGAGTTCGGAAATTACGCCGCTACTCGATCCTAGTTGCCAAAGCGCGATCACGGCAATGAAGCTGCCCCATGCGGCAACCGGATTGGCCTTGGGGTTAAAGCCGGTAGCACGAAAACGGACTTTGGTTGCTGAACTCGATGGTGCGCTTGATCCCGTCGTGGCCTGATCAATATCACGCGACATTTTCAAGCTCCTTGTCTGCGGCAATCGCCTCGTCACGGATCAGGTCCCAAAGGGCCTGCTCATGGGCGATCAATTCGGGCATGCCTTCCTGACGGTTTTGGATCGGCACATCAATCGTATGGACTTCCTTGATCGTGCCTGGACGACGGCGCAACGCCACGACCTTATGGGCCAGTCGCACGGCCTCGTTAAGGTTATGGGTCACATAAACCGCCGTCATACCCGTGCGGGCAAACAGATCGGCAAACTCCTCCAGAAGCAAAATACGTGTCTGGGCATCAAGGGCCGATAACGGTTCATCCATCAAAAGCACGGCCGGACGTACCGCAAGCGCACGCGCAATGCCCACACGCTGTTTCATGCCGCCTGAAAGCTGCTTGGGATAGGCATTGGCAAAATCCGACAGATTGGTTTGCGCCAGCACCTCGGCAATACGTTCCTCGCGCTCGGCCTTGGACAGCGGGTGATCTTCGAGCACAAGGCTGATATTGCCCGCCACCGTGCGCCAGGGCAAAAGTGCAAAATCCTGAAACACATAGGTCAGCGGATTCAGACACCCTTCCGGCGTGGCCTGATCACACATCAGTACTTCGCCGTCACTTGGCGCAAGCAGGCCACCAATGATCGACAGCAATGTCGATTTGCCACATCCCGATGGGCCGATCAGAGCCACGACCTCGCCCGGTTCGATGCCAAAATCAATGTCGCGCAATACCTCGAGCTGATCATATCGGTGGCTGACATTTTTGATATGAAGGCGCATGGCGCTCTCTTTACTAATCAACAAAAAAGCAAACCGGGCCGAAAAGCAATCTTTCGGCCCGGTCGGATATCACAACAGTTTACTGGCCAAGCGGCGCAATGAAGCTGGTATCGATGAAGTCATCCGGGTTGGCGCTGTCAGAAACATAACCGCGTTCCTGATACCATTTCACCTGCGCCTTGACGTCTTCGACATCAAGCTTGCCTTCCTCGGTAATGAACATCGCGCCATTACGAATTTTCGGATAGGCCTTCTCGGCGGGCTGATCGCTGTAGACATATTTGTGCACGATCTCGAGAATCTCGTCGGTGGTATCGGACTTCACAAGATTGCCATCACCATCGGTCGCCAGCAGGGCCGCACGGTAATCGGCCACGCCCTTCTGATAGGCGCGCACGAATTTTTCGACCACACCGCGGCGTTCTTCGACATTCGCGGTCGAGGTAAACAGGCCACCAACCTGATAGGGCACGTAATCCTTGACCCAGCCGATGATATGCGCAGCACCCGCGTTGTGCAGCGGCTTGGCGATGTGCGGGACAATGATCATGCTGTCAACCTGTCCGCTTTTGAGCGCACCGATCATGTTGGGCACCGACTGAAGCGGCTTAAGCTCCATGCTTTCAATATCAACACCGGCCTTCTCGGCAACATTGCCGATCATGTAGTGGAAAGATGAGCCAACCTGCGACAGCGCAAAGCTGTGCCCGCCAAGCTTGTCCACCGACGTCAAACCGGCCTCATAGGCCTTGTTCGATGCAAGAATTGCCGAACCGTCATAGTCGACATCTTCATGAAGCTGCGCCCCGATCACCTTAAGCGCACCCTTGCCCGCAAGGTTAAAGAAACCGCCCGTAAAGGCCGTCACGCCAAAGTCGGCATCCCCGGCGGCAATTGCCACCGCAACCGGCTGTGCCGAACGGAAAAAGGTAATATCCGCATCAAGCCCTTCGGCCTCGAAATATCCCTTTTCCTTGGCAATAAACAGCGGCGAGCTTGACACGAATGTCAGGGCGGCAATGTTGATTTTCTCTGCCGCATGGGCAACGCCAGCACCAAGAACAGCCGCACCAACTGCGACCGCCAGTACCGAACGGCGCGCAGCCTTCTTGGCTCCGCTCACCAGATCATAAGAACGCATGTTTCCTCCTCAGGGTCTTCTTTTTGAATCAATTATCTGTTCTTCAATCTGGTAGCCGAATTGTCAGCGAATTGCCAATGTTTAGCGTATATTGAATGCAAATTGGCGGCTTTTGCCCCAGACAGGCAAACAGCACGAAATGATCTTTCGCCTGATGGTGGAACCTATGGGCCGTGATGCCTATTCACCGCGCGGCCCTTTGCACAAATTGCCATGCACTGCCAAAGTCGCTAAAACCGCGTTGTTGCCCTCAATCGCCCCAAATTTACAAGGCCGATCATGCCCACCAAAACGCCCGCCTCAAAACCCGCCCAAAATGGCAAAACCGCGATGGTGATCGGGGCCGGTCCGGCAGGCCTGATGGCGGCCGAACGGCTGGCCGGTGATGGCTATGCCGTAACGATTTTTGAGGGCATGCCAAGTGCCGGGCGCAAGTTGCTCATGGCGGGGAAATCGGGGCTTAACATCACGCACAGCGAAGATCTTGAAACCTTCCTGACCCGCTATGGCACATCGCGCGCCCGGCTTGAACCGCATTTGCGCAAATTCGGGCCCAATCAAATCCGCGAATGGTGTGAAGGCTTGGGTGTTGAAACCTTTGTCGGCTCGTCAGGCCGGGTGTTTCCGACCGCGATGAAGGCAAGCCCACTTTTGCGCGCTTGGCTCCGCCGACTTGATGGTTTGGGCTGCACCATCCATTATCGCCATTACTGGACCGGCTGGAACGACGCCGATCAGGCTGTTTTCAGAACGCCCGATGGCGAAGTTACCGCCACCGCCGACATCACCATTCTGGCCCTTGGCGGCGGCAGTTGGAAACGATTGGGCTCAGACGGCAAATGGATGGAAATCCTTACCAATGCCGGGATCAAGTGCAATCCGTTCAAACCGGCCAATTGCGGCTTTGAGATCAATTGGACCGACCATCTGATCGACAAATGCGCAGGCTCCCCGGTGAAGGCCGTGACACTCACATGTGGCGACCAGACGGTGCGCGGCGAGTTCGTCATTTCCAAAACCGGCATCGAAGGCAGTGCGGTCTATGCCATCTCGGCAACGCTCCGCGATCAATGGCTTGAAACCGGTGTTGGTACGCTGACACTCGACCTGTCCCCTGACCGCAACCTTGATGACGTCACCAAGCGCCTGTCAAAGCCACGCGGCAAAAACTCGATGGGCAACCACCTGCGCAAAACACTCGGCCTTGATGCCACCAAAACAGCCCTCATTTTCGAAGTCACCCCGCGCGAAACCCTGAACGACCCAACCGCACTCGCCACCGCCATCAAGAACCTCACGCTTCACATCAAAAAGCCCCGTCCAATCGACGAGGCCATCAGCACCGCAGGCGGTGTCGCATGGGAAGAACTGGATGACAATTTCCAACTCATCAACCGCCCCGGCACCTACTGCCTCGGCGAAATGGTCGATTGGGAAGCCCCGACGGGTGGGTATTTGTTGAGTGGGTGTTTTTTGAGCGGGTGTTTATAGATCGCGCCAACTTAAATACTGAGCTTCACGATCCTCTTCATAATCCTGAATTATCTTATCGATATCTACGTGCTCCATCGGATCTATTCCATGGAATTCTAATGGATCGAGAGCGTCAATATGTGTGTATTCATGCTTAAAATTAGCGGCGATCATTTCATCAAGGCCTTTAAGCTTCAAGTTACAGCACCTGCAATTTAACCCATCTGGCTGAACCCGCACCTCTTGGACCACTTCTTCGTTTCTCAAAAAAGGCTCACCATGACCTATCGGGTGCCCATAGATAAGCGCTCGGCTTGAGCATGCAGGACACTTGTCGACCCATACATGCTGCCCCTTAGTGGAAATCATATACTCGAACTGGAACTCAGCTTCACCTCGCGCCTTATCAATTTCCTCTTGTGACTGTGAGAAAAATCTCTCTTTCTCGATCTTAATCAGATCAACCGTTCTGCGCTTCTTTTTGATACTGATCTGCTTTGATATTTCACGAGCTTGATCAGCTTCTCGTTTGCCAAGAATGTCCTCAAGGTTTTCATCCATAAATTCTGAGATTTTCACAAATGCGGATAGGATGCTGGGTTTAATGGTCTCCAGTTGGTCTCCCAAGAAACCATCTTTGTCACTGTGCAACTCGGTGTTCCGAAATGCTGAAACGGCTACCAAAGCCTTATGCTCTTCGTCGTTTAGGTTAGGTACCAAAAGCTTCAAACGAGCTATGGCGGTTTCAAACTTTACAGAACGTTCATTGCCTGCGCCAGGTATGCCACCGCCAAACCTGAGGCTTGCCTCGTCAACGCTTGCATTCAACACAGGCGACTTATGAACCAAAGCTGCGCGCACCAAAAACTCGCTACAAAATGAGAGATAAAGGCGGAACTCAATTGCCTGTCTACTACTGGAGTTCGCCCTCGCCCAATATCGCTTAAATTTGGCAAGATACCCATTTTTATCCCACATCGAAGGATCTTTCACAGCATATTTAGAGAAAATTCCCACCTTCACAAAACTACCATAAATTGCGCTTTTTCCAATTATTTCGAGCATCGACGGAACTATCAACTTATAACCTCCACTGAAATCGCAGATCCCAAATTTGCCTTACGATAGCGGTTGTGCCTTAATACGCACCTCCAAGATTTAAAAAATCCAAGAACAAAAACAGTGAGGTGAGCCATGACGGGTGCCAGCGATGGCAATTCCAAAGGCACGGATATTTCCGACAGCGCATCTGATTTGACGCGGATGACAGACGCCGGGCCGGACGCCCTTGCCGCCTATTACGACAAGTGGGCTGAAAGCTATGATGCGGATTTGCCCAAGATGGGCTATGATGCGCCCAAGCGGGCGGCGGCCATCATGGTTGAGCACGGGGTGCCGTTTGACGCACCCGTTCTGGATGCCGGATGTGGCACCGGGTTAACGGGTTTGGAGCTTTCAAAGACCGGATATACGGACATTACCGGCATTGATTTGTCGCTGGAATCCCTGCAGGCGGCAGAGGCCAAGGGCGTTTATCGCCATCTTAAAAAGCGTGATATGAACAAGACACTGGCCTTTGGCGACAATGGCTTTGCCGCCGTTCAATGCATTGGCACACTGACCTATGTGCGTGAGATCAAGCAGCTGTTTTCCGAGTTCTGCCGGGTTGTGAAGCGCGGGGGAATTGTCTGCTTTACCCAGCGCACCGATCTTTATGATGATGCCTTCACCAAGGCCATTCAGGCCACCACCAAGGCCCGGAAGTGGGAACTGATTTCCCATTCAGAGCCCATGCCCTACCTGCCCAATCACGAAGATTTCGCCGACAAGAAACACATTTTCTATGATGTGTACCGGGTGAAATAGGTCCTCTGATCAACGCGCCTTTCAATCAGATGGCGGGTCGACTTCGCGAATGCTGATTGTTTCTTCACGCGGGTCGCAGGCCGGCAATTCAGATGTCTTGTCATAGCCATAGGCATCAAACGACGTCATCTTGCCGAAATCAAACACGTCGTCGCGCCCTGTGATGTCATAAACCTCAACCAGACGGACAAGATCAACGGTGGCACCGGACTGGAATTCAAAGAACTCGATCTGATCACAATTGTCAGTCCAGTTTGACAATCTGATTTGATCGGAAAGTTCGGAAATTTCAGCGCCGGGATGTTTCGCATCCCTGAGTCCAACCAACAAATCAGGGCCGTCAAACCGGATGATCACATCGCGCGGCGCGACACCCTTGCCAAACAGGATGCGATCCCGTCCGGCGTGTTCTTTGATGCGCACAACCTTTTCGCGATAGTTCCGGCGGGAGCCATCCGAATAAACGTCATAAAGCTTGTCTGTCCGGCGGTTAAACGAGAAATCAGTAATGGTGTCGCGCCCGTCTCCGTACCGATACAGATAGGTATCATCACCATACCCGCCATCGAGGAAATCGCGGCCCCTTCCGCCAAGCAACCAGTCCTTTCCCCAACCGCCATAAAGGCGATCTGTTCCGGGGCCACCATCAATCGCGGCCTCGCGCTCAAGATCAGTGTGAATAAAGTCGTCGCCCGCGCCGGAATTGAAGATTTCGACGTTATGGTCCGAAATATTCAGATCAAGATCAGCTGTCCCAGCATAAATCGCCCGATCAGTATCCGGCCCGCCATCAAAGTCATCGAACTCGTCAATAATCAGATAATCCTGCCCGGCCCCGGAACGGAGCGTATCCTTGCCGTCCTCGCCGACCAGAAGGTCACTTTCGCGGCTGCCGATCAATTCGTCATCGCCAGGCCCGCCAAAGATGATGACTTTTTCCTGCGAACCTGCCTGAATACGGTCATTGCCGTCGCCACCCTCGGCAATCCTTCGCCCAAGAACGCCCAGATCAAGGTCCAACGCCTGTGTCTGGTCCGTATCCGTCTTGCGCAGGATGTCAAAGACGCGATGTTCCCCAATGACATCATATTCATCGACAAAGATTTTGTGGAACCTGACGGTACGCTCTGAATAAAGCTTGTCCGCTTGTTCCTGTGCACTACACGCGGCGAGTAACGCACACAGCGATACGGCGCATGCACTTGTTTTCCATGCCTGTCTGGGCATTTCCGTCGTCCCCATAAGCTGTTATCAGCTCCCCCAAGGACAGTTTTATTTATATTTGACTTAACCATACCCACATTGCGGGCACATTCAATCACCCGAAAGGTTAGCAAGTAAAACCACTTAGCTGACGCAAATACGTTCTTTTGCGACTAATTCGCAACTTTATGGTTGACAATATCAACCATCCTCATGTAGTTGATTAAGTCAACCATTTAGGGACTTGCGCTAGGACCCGATAAGCGCCCCACGCTTTTCCGACGCAATGACCTGCCGGTTACTTGGCCCCTTCGCACCACCGATGAAAGCACCCTGCCCCATGCCACGTGTTTTACGTATTTCCCCCCGGATCTATCCCGATGGCCTGCCCGCCCCGCGTAACATGTTTGCGACGGCAGCCATTCTATTGACCATCATGATGGCCGTGCTGGACGGCACGATCGTGAATGTTGCCCTGCCGACCATTGCCAACGACCAGGGGGTAACGCCCGCGCACGCGATTTGGGTGGTAACGGCCTATCAGCTTGCCATTGTTGTGGCACTACTGCCGCTCTCGGCCCTTGGCGAGGCGATCGGGTTTCGCAAGGTCAATCTGTGCGGTATTGCATTATTTGGCGTGGCATCGGCCCTATGTGCCATGGCTCCGACGATCGAGCTTTTGACCGCTGCGCGTGTGTTGCAAGGGTTGGGGGCGGCTGCGATCATGAGCATCAATGCCGCGATCATGCGCCATGTCTTTCCGCAAGCCAAACTTGGGCAGGCGATTGGCTGGATTGCCATGACGGTTTCCGTTTCCGCCGCCGCCGGACCAACGATTGCATCGGCCATTCTGGCCGTTGGAAGCTGGCACTGGCTGTTTTTGATCAATCTGCCGATCTCGGCGCTGGCCATTGTCATCGGGTTCTTTAGCCTGCCCTTTAATGCGCCAAGTCGTGCACGGTTTGACTATATCAGTGCGATCCTGAACGTTTTGACCTTTGGCGGGCTGGTTGCGGCCCTTGGCAATGTCGGGATTGAAAGCGACCCGCTTTTGATTGCGGCGCAATTTGCCACATCCCTGATTGCCGGGGTGTTTCTGGTGCGCCGTCAATTGTCACGCCCGCGCCCGATGCTGCCGCTTGATTTATTGCGGTTGCCGGTCTTTGCCTGTTCAATCGCATCATCTGTCGCAGGTTTTTGCGCCATGATGATTGCGTTCGTCACCATGCCGTTCTATTTCCACGATGTGCTGGGCTATAGCGCGACCATGACGGGATTATTGATGACACCATGGCCATTGGCAGCGGCCATTGTCGCCCCGCTTGCCGGGAAACTGGCCGACAGTTATTCCCCGGTGCGTCTGACCGGCATTGGCATGGGTCTGTTTGCCGCCGGGCTTTATGGCATAACGCTGGCGGCAGGTTCCGACGGGTACGGCGCAATCGTTGCCACCCTTGCGCTGTGCGGTGCGGGCTTTGGGCTGTTTCAGGCCCCCAACAACCGCCTGATGCTGACCAGTGCGCCGCGGGATCGTTCGGGTGGTGCCAGCGGATTGCTGTCCACCGCGCGCCTGACCGGTCAATCAATTGGTGCGGCACTTGCGGCAATCCTGATTGGGACCAGCGGCATGTTTGATCTGCAGACCATCATGTTGGTGGCCAGTGGATCGGCCCTGCTATCAGCGCTGATCTGCGAAGGCCGTCGCCATGCCCTTCGCACCGGCTTGATCGCGTCAAACGTATAAGGATGAAATAAAAGCCATGACCGACGAAGATCAGGTCCACGTCCCGGGTGAAACCCTGCATCGTCTTGTGCATGCCTATAAACGGCGTTTGATGCATGCGATGCAGGCAGCCGACATGCCGATGCCGATCTCGCACAAGCGGGTGATGAAATGGATCGTCCGCATCCCCGGCATCACCGCCCAGCAAATGGCCGAGAAATCCGGTCAGGACAAAGGCCGGATCACGCGCCTTTTGAAAGAACTTGAAAATGACGGGCTGATTGAACGCCGCCCGCACCCCGAAGATCGACGGAGCCAAACCCTGCATTTGACGGCCGCTGGCAGTGCGAAAATGGAAGATTTCCGCGCTGTTGAAAAAGAAGTCAGATCCAAAATGACGCGCGGTCTTACGCCACAGCAGATCCATGATTTTGTCGAGATCGCCAATCTGATGTCTGACAATCTGGAAACCCACAAATGCAAGAAACTGGACTTTGCGGGTAACACCCCCGAAGACCAAGGAGCGAACAAATGAGCAAACCTTCCCCACGCGATCTGACCGTGATCAAAAAGGGCTACGTCACCCCCAATATGCTGCGCGTCACCCTTGGCGGTGACGGCATGAAGGACTTTCCGAATGATCAGGAAAGTGCATATGTCAAACTGATGTTTCCGATCGAGGGTGATGACAAAGGCCGCGTGTTACGCCGGACCTATACGGTACGTCATGACCGCATGACCGACCATGGCCGCGAGATCGATATTGATTTCGTAATGCATGGTGCCGGTGATGATGGCGATAACGACCATGATCATGGTGGCCCAGCCTCGAACTGGGCGGTCAATTGCCAGCCGGGTGATGTGATCACCATCGGTGGCCCCGGCCCGAAAAAGCTTGTTGATCCGACGGCGGACTGGTTCCTGATTGTTGGTGATATGACGGCCCTGCCCGCCGTATCGGTCAATCTGGAAACCCTGCCCGATGACGCGCGCGGCTATGCCGTGATCGAAGTCCGGTCAGAGGCCGACATGCAGGATTTGAAAAAGCCTGACAACATCACGATTGAATGGGTGATCAATCCGCGCCCGGGTGAACGGAACACAGTTCTAAGCGATGTGGTCAAGCGCCTGCCATGGCATGAAGGCGGTCGGCTTTCTGTCTGGGCGGCGTGCGAATTTACATCCATGCGGGCGTTGCGCAGCTACTTCCGCGAGGACCGCGGCCTTGGCAAGGATGATCTTTATATTTCAAGCTATTGGAAACTTGGCATGAATGAGGACACCCACAAGGTCATCAAGTCCGAGGACGCCAAAAAGGCGGCCTGATTGCTGTACCTCCAATAAAATCCATCTATCGGGCCCCTTTAACGGGGTCCGTTTATGTTTGGGGATGATCAGACATATTGCGCGTGCAGGCGCGCCATGCGGCGGCGTTCGAAAAATCCGGCATGCTGGGTTGTCTGAACCGCTTCGGGGTGCAGGTTGCCATCCTGCTCACACACAAAGGCCCGACTTGCGCCAATCACCCCTTTTTCGGAGCTATAGACACCGATCACCATGATTTCGATCCGTTGTTGGTCGCTGCGTGACAGACTGTCTTGCTGATCATTCTGGGCGTCACGGGATAGCTGCGAACGCCGTTCAATGCGCCCAAGAAGATTTTGAAGCGCGCCAAGCTCGATACAGCCGCCCGGTTCAAGCGGCCCCTGCAATGTCACCTCTTCCAGTCTGGCAGAAAGCGGCGACTGGTTCGGATCACGTTCTTTGACAAACTGTTCCGGGTCTGCGTCGGTGACCTGTTCACATATCTGGTGCTGGCCTTCGCCAACACAGACAAGCACCTTGTCGATATGTATGGCTTCCTGACTCATATTACTGATCAAAAAGCGCGCCTTGTCTGAACTGCCCAGCATCTGGTTGATGACGATTTTCGGGCGTCGCACACGGCGGTAGCTCTGAAACAGCAATTGCGCATAGAAAATCCAGATCATCAATGTCGCGATGCTAACGCCTACCTGAAGCAGGGTGGCGTGTTGCTCGATCCATGATCCCATGGGTTACCCCTGAAAAAATGTGTCTTCGCATGCCTTGTGCACGTTCACTTCAACGTCCTGCGGACACATTTGTTTCCAGACGTACGTTTTGAACCGCCCCACCGGAATGCAAAACACCCCGGCCAGGATGACCGGGGCGTTGATTGTTTCAGTCGGCGACTGCCGGTCTACGCAGCGACACTGCCATGCGGGTCGATGACGAATTTCTTCGCAGCCCCGCCATCGAAGTCGGCATAGCCTTTCGGGGCCTGATCCAGATTGATCATCTGGACATTGACCGCCTTGGCGATATCGATCTTTTCAAACAGGATCGCCTGCATCAGGTTGCGGTGATACTTCATTACCGGGCACTGACCGGTGTGGAACGAATGGGATTTCGCCCAGCCCAGGCCAAAGCGCATGCTAAGTGCGCCCACCTTGGCGGCATCATCGACTGCACCGGGATCCTCGGTCACGTAAAGGCCCGGAATACCGATAGAGCCACCTGCGCGGGTGACCTGCATGGCAGAGTTCAGAACCGTTGCCGGCGCTTCGTGATTGTGGTTGCAGCCACAGCCATGGGCCTCAAAGCCCACGCAATCGACAAAGCAATCAACTTCGCGTTCGCCAAGGATGGCTTCAAGCTGGTCTTCCATCGGCATGTCTTTTTTAAGATCAATGGTTTCACAGCCAAAGCTGCGTGCCTGTTCAAGGCGATCATCAATCATGTCACCGACAATCACGCAGGCCGCACCCAGAAGGTGCGCCGATGCTGCCGCCGCAAGGCCAACCGGACCGGCACCGGCGATATAAACCGTGCTGCCCGGACCAACACCCGCCGTGACACAGCCATGGAAGCCGGTCGGGAAGATGTCAGACAGAAGCGTCAGGTCGCGGATTTTCTCCATCGCCTGATCTGAGTCCGGGAATTTCAAAAGATTGAAATCGGCATAGGGCACCATGACATATTCGGCCTGTCCGCCGACCCAGCCGCCCATATCGACATAGCCATAAGCAGCCCCCGGACGCGCCGGGTTTACATTCAGGCAAATGCCGGTCAGGCCGGATTTACAATTGCGGCAACGCCCGCAGGCAATGTTGAACGGCACAGAACAAACGTCACCGACATTAAGGAACTCGACATCACGGCCGGCCTCGACGATCACGCCGGTGATTTCATGGCCAAGAACCAGACCCTCGGGCGCCGTCGTGCGGCCACGCACCATGTGCTGGTCACTGCCACAGATATTGGTGGTGATAACTTTCAGGATGACGCCATGGTCGCATTTGCGATTGCCCAGCGCCAATTCCGGAAACGCGATGTTTTCAATTGCGACTTTTCCCGGACCTTTGAATACAACGCCACGATTTGATGGACTGCTCATATTCTGTTTCCTCTTCCCTGATTTGGAGTGTCAGGATTGTTGTTGATGTCCGGGTCCATGCGATCTTGTGCCGCGCTGCCGCCCGAACTGAACCCACCGCGCGCTTTAAACCCGCGCCGTGCAATCAAAACGGTAGGAGTGTGTTCGCACGACTGTCAAACGAACTGGACTGCCGCCCCTAAACTTCCTCTTGTGCTCAGAAGATTTGCGACGATTGATCCAAAACCGCCTTTCGAAAGTTGCCCCGGGGCCTTTGTCCGCATCCTTGCAGCGCTGAAAATGGCAGGAACGCATGTCCCGCGTCGCTGCAGCGCACAACATTGCGATGTATCAAGGTAATCGCCCGACAATCTGGATAGATTACAAACAGAAATTCCTGTCTTGGTCATTTGGAGGCCGTCGGATGTTGCACCGCCTGATCGCACTTTACCGGGAAAACCCGCGTGAAGGCCGGCTGTTTGCCGCCATCGCCCTTGGCTTCCTTGCGATCTATTTCATCCCGGCTGGCACGGGGCGGCTTGATAATGCCGTGCTTGAGGCCGTCTATCTGACCAATTGGTATGCCCGCGAACACGTCATTCTGTGCCTGCTTCCGGCCTTTGTGATTGCCGGGGCTATGGCGGTATATATCAGTCAGGGCTCTGTCATGCGTTATCTGGGACCGGATGCTTCGCGCCCGGTCGCACTTGGCGTGGCATCAGTCTCGGGCACGTTGCTTGCGGTGTGTTCCTGCACGGTATTGCCGCTGTTTGGCGGAATTTACAAACGTGGTGCAGGGCTTGGTCCGGCGATAGCGTTTCTGTATTCAGGGCCCGCGATCAATGTCATCGCGATTGTCGTCACGGCCAAGGTATTGGGGGCCGAGATTGGCCTTGCGCGCGGGATCGGTGCGATCGTCTTTGCGATTGTCATCGGATTGATCATGCATCTGATCTATCGTCACGAGGAACATGATCGCGCCCAGAAATCCAAACGCGGCTTTGGCCCGGATGATGATGGCAAACCGCTTTCAATCACCATTGCCTTTTTTGGCCTGATGATCGGCATTCTGGTGTTTGCCAACTGGGCCGCGGTGCCTGACAGCCCGGTCTGGATGGCGGTTTACGACTTTAAATGGATCACGACCGGCCTTCTGGCTGCAGGCTTTAGCGGGCTTTTGATATGGCAGTGGAACTGGTCGGTCAAACAGGTCGCGGGGCTTGCAGCCGTTGTGATCCTTGCCGCTTTGGTCTTTCCCGACCACCCGCAACTGGCCTTTGTCATTGGTGTGGTCGGGTTGATGATGATCGCACTTACCCGCAATCAGGACCGCGAATGGGTTGATCAAAGCTGGGATTTTACCAAACAGATTTTGCCGCTTCTGGTCATGGGGGTGTTCATTGCCGGGCTGTTGCTGGGCCGACCGGGGCATGAAGGCCTGATCCCCAATGACTGGGTGCAGGCGGCAGTCGGGGACAATTCGCTAAGCTCGACCGCGCTGGCATCGGTTCTGGGCGCGTTCATGTATTTTTCAACATTGACCGAAATTCCAATTGTCCAAGCCCTGATGGGGGCTGGCATGGGAAAGGGCCCGGCCTTGGCCCTGCTTCTGGCGGGGCCTGCGTTATCGCTGCCCAACATGCTGGTTATTCGCACCGTGATCGGCACGCAGAAAACGCTTGTTTACTGTGCGCTTGTCGTCGTCATGGCGACGATTTCCGGCTTTGTCTATGGCAATATTCAATCGTTCTGATCACAGGAGATCGAAGATGAAACTCAGCATTTATGGGAGTGGTTGTGCAAAATGCCAGGCGTTGGCAAAAAACGCCGAAGCCGCCGCACAGGCGCTTGATCTTGACTACGAAATCGAAAAGGTCACCGACACCAACCAGATTATTGATGCGGGAATTATGCGCACCCCGGCATTGATGGCCGATGATGACATCCTGGTCGAAGGCAAAGTCGCCACCCCCGACGAAATTCGCCAGATGCTGGCCTAACAATACAAAACGCCCCGGCCAGCAAAGGCACGGGGCGTTTCAAAATCGATCCGATCAACGATCATTTTGCCGGCGGCAGATCTTCTTCAAGGATGACAAGGTTCAGCGAGTAGCTGACTTCGCCTTCATCTTCGTCACGATGCACTACACCGACGAACTCGTCGCCAACGCGCATTTCAACCGGGTGACCTTTTTTCTTGGGCACATCAACGGCGATTTTCGGGTTTTCAAATGTGCGACGCAGGTAATCTTCGACGCGTGCGATCTCTGACGGTGTCATAGGACTTGCCCCTTGTTCTTTCCAACGGCTGTTATCTGCAGGATCACAGGATATCGCATGCGCGCTTTGGCGTCTGCCCTCTTTCCTGCACCTGTTTTGAAATCTGGTGCACTGTCCTTCCACAAACCGGGCAGTGAAATCAAGCCCACAGGGCCAAAAAAGTCGCAAAATCTGCCAATTTTTCCGTCATTTCCGACAACCGGCCAAATGGCCGTGCATTTGTGCCGTCATCAGAATGTCTATTGCATTCGGGCCATGTACCGTTTAATCCGAATATATGTCCGAGATTGAGCTTAAAACCAAGTCCCAAACTGCGTCTCCCACACCTGAAGACCTTCCACCCGCGAAGGCCAAAACGGACGACGCTGCGCAATCCCGACCCATCCTTTACAGCTTTCGGCGCTGCCCATATGCCATGCGTGCGCGTATGGCGCTTTTAGCCGCCGACATTGATGTCGAATTGCGCGAAGTCGTTTTGCGCGACAAACCGCAAAGCATGATCGACGTATCACCAAAGGCAACCGTCCCGGTTCTGGTCCTGC
Source organism: Thalassospira sp. MCCC 1A01148 (assembly GCF_001613795.1). GTDB lineage: Bacteria > Pseudomonadota > Alphaproteobacteria > Rhodospirillales > Thalassospiraceae > Thalassospira. The sequence continues at coordinate 36,173 of NZ_LPVZ01000012.1, read as the reverse complement.
CCGATGGCACCGTGATCGATGAAAGCCTTGAAATCATGGTCTGGGCGCTTGCTGAAAATGACCCGCTTGAATGGCTGACACCCGAAAGCGGTACGCTTGACGACATGCTGGCCCTGATTTCCCAAAATGATGGCCCGTTCAAGCATCACCTTGACCGCTATAAATATCCCAACCGGTATGAAGACGTAGACCCACTCGAACATCGCCGGGATGCGGAAAAGATCCTTAACCGTCTTGATGGCCGTCTTGCGGTTGGCAAATATCTGTTCGGGTCGCGCCCGGCCTTGGCTGATTTCGCCATTGCCCCCTTCATTCGCCAGTTTGCCAATACCGACAAAGAGGCGTTTGACGCCATGCCGTTCGTCCATGTGCAGCGCTGGCTTGATGATTTCCTGACCGCCGAGCTTTTTGAACGCGCCATGACCAAATATGACCAGTGGCACGAAGGCGACACACCAGTGATTTTCAAGGCGGCTTGAAAACCGACCAACCGGCCATTACTACCCCCTGCCCCAATAACACCTGACAAGACAGCACATTACACCTATGCGTGTAGTCGTTAAAAACTGTCTCGCGGAATGCGCGATTGCGCGGTGTTTGACCTACGGGATTATACTTCTGTTACCATTCACAGGCTGGTCATCGTGACCAGCTTGTGCTAGCAAGCGAAACATCATCCCATAACGCTTCAGGACCGGAATTTATGGCCGATTATGATGTCAAGCCGCTGATAACGGCGGACGAGATTGCCACCAAGATCGATGCGCTCGCCGCCGAGATCAATGAAAGCTTCAAGGACACCGAAAAGCTGATTGTTGTCGGCCTGCTGCGCGGCTCCTTCGTATTCATCGCCGATCTGGTGCGCAAACTGACCGTTCCGGTCGAGGTCGATTTCATGGTTGCGTCAAGCTATGGCGATTCCACGGAAAGTTCGCGCAATGTGCGCATCGTCAAGGACCTTGATGGTCAGATCCGCGGCAAGGATGTCGTTCTGGTCGAAGACATTATCGATACCGGCTATACCCTGTCGGAAGTGGTTCGCTTGTTGAAGACCCGCGACCCGAACCGTCTGGAAATCTGCACGCTGTTGAACAAGCCGTCGCGCCGCGAAGTTGAAATCCCGATTGATTTCTGCGGCTTCGATATTCCTGATGAGTTTGTTGTCGGTTACGGCATCGACTATGCCCAAAACAACCGCAACCTTCCCTTTATCGGCACGGTTCATTTCCACGGCGAATAGGCCGGGCAATATCAGAATACAAAAAAGGCGGGACGCGTTTGCTATCCCGCCTTTTTTGTTTCCGTTTCATGGTCTGTCTGCCGGGTTTCCATCCGTCCTTTTGGCGGATCAAAAATGCCCAGTTCGCCAAGATCGGTAATCATCTGATCAAATCCCGATTGCATGCGCGGTTTGTTACCCTGCCCGGTGGCATAGCCGGTCATGGCCGAATGCACCAACAGGTCAAACAGCATGTCATCTTCTGACTTGCGGGCCTTCGCGGCATGTTCTTCACTTGATATCTGATCGACGGCATCGCCGGGATCACGTTGTGACATCACGGCAAGTGCCACCAGCCCCAGCGTCATCAGCGTACCGCCAATCGCCATGGCCGCAGCAATCGGGCCAAAGGACGCGGCAATCGCCATATAGATCGCGGCGAGCAGAAACCCCGCCCCGACCAGCATAACGACCGCAATCGCAGCAAAAGCCGCCCCCTTTCGGGCTGCGGCCTTTGCCTGATCGACGAATATATCGGTCAGCTGATTGATCATTTCTGCAGCAGACGACCAATAAGCAGGCCAACGCCAAAGGTAACGGCAACGGATGCCAGCGGGTTATCACGGACCTGATCCACGGCCACACCACGCGCATGATCAAACTGATCACGGGCCTGACCGGTTACTTCACGAATGCGTTCTGCTGCAGCCTGCGTTTTGGTTTCTGCCGCGTCACCACCCATGGTTTTCAAGGTTTTGGTGATTTCGGCCAGATCACTGCGCAGTGCATCAACATCAGCCTGAAGCTTTGCAGTATCAGCAGTCGTCTCGGTCTTGGTCGCCATGGTTTTCTCCTATTATATTGAAAACAGCAACACACAGGTAACGTGCTGACATGGCTAATGGTTCCCGCAGAAAATGTGATGATTTCCTGGCATGATCAGAAATCGGGTCGCAAAAGACCAAAAAAGAAACGGCCCGCGTGGGCTGCGGACCGTTTCATAACCTGTCGGATTTCTGGGCGGAATTGGAGAGCGGGACTTCTCCGTCGGGGGTGGGTATCCCCGTCACGCCGATCAGTAAGGCAAACCGACGTAATTTTCCGACAGGGTTTTCAGACCTGCTTTTGACGACAGGATATATTCAAGTTCTGCATCACGAATGCGGCCATCAAACTCTTTCTGGTCACCAAAGGTATGCAGCATGGAGGTCATCCACCATGAGAATCGCTCTGCCTTCCAGACACGCGCCAGCGCCGTATCGGAATAGCTTTCCAGCAGGTCACCACGGTTGGATTTGTATTTTGCGATCAATGCTTCGGACAGATAGTGCACATCGCTTGCCGCAAGGTTAAGGCCCTTCGCCCCGGTTGGCGGCACGATATGGGCGGCATCACCCGCCAGGAACAGGCGGCCATGCTGCATCGGTTCAGCAACGAAGCTGCGCAGCGGCGCGATGCTTTTTTCAAACACTTCGCCTTCATTGACCAGTTCGGCATCTTCTTCGCCAAGGCGTGTGCGCAGCTCATTCCAGAAACGATCATCTGACCAGTCCTCGATCTTGTCGGTGCTGGGCACCTGAACATAGTGGCGCACGACCTTGTCCGAGCGCATCGAACACAGCGCAAAACCGCGATCGTGCTTGGCATAGATCAGTTCATCGGCAACAGGTTTTGCATAGGCCAGAACACCAAGCCACCCAAACGGATAGACTTTTTCAAATTCCTTCACGCCCGGCAGGGTCTTGCGCCCGACACCGTGGAAACCGTCGCATGCCGCAATATAGTCGCAGCTCAGCTCATGTGCATTGCCATCTTTGACATATCGAACACTTGGCTTGTCGCCATCAATATCATGCAGGCTGACGTCTTCGGCCTCGAAGATGATCTCGCCACCGTGGTCAAGGCGCGCCTGGATCAGGTCCTTGGTTACTTCGGTCTGGCCATACACCATCACAGTCGAACCGCCGGTGAGTTCTTCCATATTCACATGTGTGCGCTTGCCATTGACGCTGATATAGATACCGCCATGGATGATGCCTTCCTTGTTCATGCGGGCATCAACCCCGACACGCTTCATCAGGTCAACGGTCCCCATTTCCAGAACACCTGCCCGAATGCGTCCTTCGACATAGTCGCGGCTTTTGCGTTCCAGGATGACAGAATCAATCCCCTGCACATGGAGAAGATGGGACAACAACAGCCCGGCTGGGCCAGAACCAACGATGACGACAGGGACTTGCATGGCGATTTCCTCACAAGATCACGGTTTTTCGTTCTGTTTTTGAATTGGAACAAGAACCGTTCCATTGCGGAAACAATACGCCCGTTACCGCTTGCACTGAATGGACAAACCGGGATAATGATTGGACAAATCGAACATGTATTTAGCGTTGGTTATAGTTCGATCATTGTTCGGTTCTGCATAAAGCCGCCCAAGCGATCAGTTTGTGCCTTGCGCACCTTGCGATGTCGCGGCATCTGCACTGGGCGTTTGCATCTTGGGGACATCCTTTAGGTCAGGTGTACGAAGATTGCCTGCATCTCGAACACAGATGGCCCATTTCTGACAGAATTCCTGTCCGCGGTCTGTCAGCATGAAAGCATCGAATTCTTGTGACAGTCGTTCGCCATGCGGATGATTTCGCGAAAACAGGATAAACATATCGTCCGTGGTCAGGGGTTCGGTGGTACCAAACGCGTCGACGACCTCTTCACCCAGAAAGTTGGCCATATCCAGCCAACCGACTTCTTCTTCTTCAAACAGGATGTCGGCCCGTTCTGCGTCCAGAAAACGCCATGCTGATTCCGTGTTGGCCGCTATTTCCGCATCTATATTGCGTTTGGCGAATTCTTCTTCGTACCAGTAACTCGAAACGCCAATCGGCCGGATACCGAGGGTAAGCAGGTCATCAAAGCCATTGACCTCCAAACCATCGGGAAAGCGGGATTTCTTGTAGAACCCGACCTGTTTTGCATGGGCGATCGGTTGGGTTGGAATATGAAATTGCGCCATCCGATCCTTACTGGACAGCCACGAGAAAGTGGCAACGTAATCGCCGCGACGCGTTAACTCGAACGCGCGCTGCCAGGACAAAAACACAAATTTGACGCGATACCCCATCTCGGCGAAAATCTGACGCACACGTTCGGAATGCTTGCCAAAACCTGGCATGGTTTCCGTCAACATTGGTGGCCATTCGCCAATGACAAACTGGATCTCAAACCCGGCTTCGCGCCCGCCCGCATTGTTTTCCTGGGCAAGCAGGGAATACGGCGCAAACCAAATAGCCGCACAAAACAGCATCCCAGCGAAAAACCGCCAACGAGCACCAACCCACTTTGTCGTCATCAATGTCCCTGACACCATGTGACGCGTGACCAGGTCACACATCGGTTTGGACTGACCATCGTCGCGCCAGCCACTTCTTGGTTTATATGGTTCATTGCATTTTGGGTTTAAAGCCGAAATACGCCAATCACCCGCGCGCCCCTGACCGCACGATTTTTGATCATTGACCGGATGTGATCAAAATTTCATCCTTTCAACTGTCGATCCATCCAATTCGCTGTGCTAAGGTTATGCGTTGGTCACAATTCAATGGCCGCAAAACCGTTGAAAACCGCGACAGAACGGGAAGATGCCTCAGAGCCGCGCCATCGCCATTTTTACCGATCTTGACGGCACCCTGCTTGATCATGACACCTACAGCTGGAGCGACGCCCGCCCGGCACTGGATCGTTTGAAACAGCTTTCCATACCCTTGATCGCAGTATCTTCGAAAACGCTGGCCGAACTTGAACACATCAACAAGACGTCATGCCTGTTTGACGGCCTGATCGGCGAAAATGGCGGCGTTATCGCGTTAAATGGCAATGTCGAACAATATGGCCCGGCAACCGAAACGGTTGACCATACCCGCGAAGCAATCAGGACTGCCGTAACAGTTCCGCTCGACAGTTTCCGGACCGTCAGCCCAGAAATCATCGCAACAGAAACGGGCCTGCCGCTTGAAGATGCGATCCGTGCGGGTCAGCGCCATTGTTCGGACCCACTGATCTGGCAACCTGCGGCCAAGGATATTGCCCTTGCACGGGAGATTGCTGAAAAAGCGGACCTGAGATTGGTCAAGGGCGGGCGGTTTCATACATTGTGTGGTCCGTCGAGCAAGGGACAGGCGATGCGGCGCATGGTCGAACGCCTGACCGTCACCTGGCTTGAAGATGCGTCCCGGCAGCGTTTTACGACAATTGCACTGGGAGATTCGCCAAACGACATCCCGATGCTGGCCGAGGCTGACTACGCCGTTCAAATTCCGTCCAAACACGGCAAACACACGCTACCGCTACTCGAACACCCCAATTTGCGCATTGCGCCCCAACCGGGTCCCGCAGGGTGGAATGAGGCGGTGAACGAGATTCTGGATCAGATAACCGATACCAATACCAATAAAAACAGCGAGGTACTTCATGGCTGATTTTCATCAGGGCGGCCCGATCACAACCCTTCATCGCATTCTTGACCGAAACCCGGAAGAACTCGCCTATGAGATGAGCGCGTTCGCCCGCCAGCGTCGCCAGACCCTGATCCTGCCATGCCTGTATTCCGAACTCGAAACCCCCGCCATGACCACAATCGTCGAGGGCCTTAAACAGGCAACCTACATCGATCAGATTGTCGTGGGCCTTGATCGCGCCGATGCGCAGCAATACCTGCATGCCCGCGAATTCTTCAAGGATCTGCCGCAACATGTTCGCATTCTGTGGAATGATGGCCCACGCCTGCGCAATGTTCATGAACGTCTGGCTGAAAACAATCTTGCACGTTATGAACCCGGCAAAGGTCGGAATGTCTGGTACTGCCTTGGATATACGCTGGCATCCGGGCGCAGTTCGGTCATTGGCATCCATGATTGTGATATCGCGACCTATACGCCGGACCTTCCCGCCAAGCTGATGTATCCCATTGCCAACCCGGCATTCAATTTCGCCTTTGCCAAGGGCTACTACGCACGTGTTGCCAATGGCACGCTTAAAGGTCGCGTTTGCCGCCTGTTCGTAACACCGCTGATCCGCGCGCTTAAACAGGTTGTCGGCAAAACAGACTTTCTGAATTACCTGGATTGCTTCCGCTACGCATTGTCTGGCGAAATGGCGATCCGCACCGATGTCGCCTATGGCCTGCGTGTGGCATCCGACTGGGGCCTTGAGGTTTCGATGCTGTCTGAAATGTACCGCAATCACACAGTTCACAGGCTTGCCCAAGTCGATATTGCCGACATCTATGATCACAAGCATCGTGAATTCGATCCGGCGCAAAAGGATGACGGTCTGTCGCGCATGGCAAGCGACATTGCCAAATCCCTGTTCCGCAAACTGGCCACTCAGGGCACAGTCTTTACGCCGGAAACCTTCCGTACGCTCAAGGCGACCTATTATCGTGCGGCACTCGACCTGATTGAACAATATCGTGCTGATGCCCTGTTTAACGGGCTCAAGATCAATCGCGACGAAGAAGAAAACTGCGTTGAAGTACTGTCTGAAGTAATCATCAGTGCTGGTCAGCACTATCTGGAAAATCCGCTGGAAAGCCCGTTTATCCCAAGCTGGCAGCGTGTTGAAAGTGCCGTCGGCGACATCTTCGAACAGCTGTCCAGTGCCGTTGAAGATGATCTTCATGACATGGGGATCGGCAAGGAGTAAGGGCAAAGCTGCGCCTAGTCGTCGATGGGAAAAATGGCAAGGAAGATTTGCAACGCATCTTCCTTGTCGGGTTTTTGCAACAAAACCGGCAATAGAAGACGTATGGCTTTTTGCCATTCCTTTTGAAATATCCGCAATTGGTGGATCTGGGGCTTTGTGCTCAGGCGCACTGTCGTCATTGCTGAATGCAAACCCGAAGAATAACGACAATCGACTTCACGGGCGAATGCGCCGCGCCAGTTCTCGCCGGTAAGGGCAACAACATTCTCCCCTTCAAGCAATATAAGAAAATCGTCCTTTTGCGGGACGTACTCATAAATGCAGATGTTGCCAATCCAGGGCTCTAGTGTGTCCGGGCGAAATTCCTCGCGCGTTGGAATTTGACCGTTCTTGGCATGTGCGCTCCAGAAATCCAACAGGGTATGCGCATCCGGCGGAGCGTCATCATCCAGAAACTCCTGCGGAATTTCCATTTCCCTGTCACCGCCCAGCTTGATCATGACTTCCCACACCTTCTGTCAGATGGCATGCAGAGGTTTGATGAAAATCCGATGCGATATCAGAATCCTCAGTCACCAGCTGCCATCCTCCCAAACCAATGCCTACTATTCACGTGGGGAGAGCAAAGCGCTAAACAAGCTTTCCGTCATGTATGGCGGCTATTTTCTGTTGCATAGAAAGTGGCTGACAAAGACCTGCTGGATAACCTTTCCTGACCGATCCGATGTCTGCACGGGCAGCATGATACGCAGCCACTCTTCCCAGGTTGTGCGTTCAAGCCCCACCCGGTGAAAGGCGGGCTTCCCGGAAGCAATCACTTCAAGAAGAGTCGGATAGACTGTCGTCCCGAAATCCAGATCAATCTGGCGCGGAGAGCACCCCAGATAACATTCACCGCTTGCCGCAATGATATTGGGGGCATCAATACGAATGATGAAATCACGCTTTTCCGGCAAGTACTCATAGATGCTGATATCGTCGATCCACTGCGACAAGACGTCTGTGTGCAATCGCTTGCGGCTGGGAACTTGCCCGTTGCGCGCCGCATCCCACCAAATTTCTACATATGCCCGAACACGGTGATCGGTATCATCGGGCAAGTGTGGAATCCGTACTTCCTGCGCATAAGCCATTGCGCGTCATGCCCCTTGATCTTCTGTCCTTGAATCCACGAATACAGGAAACAGACAGCAGTGCGCAATAGCCTTCCCGTACACCAAATACGCGTTACAATTTAATGATTTAAAGCAGCACTGTAAGCAGTAAAAAAAGCTGTCGCCCCGTTTTGGATCAAAGCGCCCACGGCAACACGGGAAGATCATGGAAATTCATTCCAGAATAGGATGCTCGATCTATGACCAAGACACTATAAATCTGCTTGCCTTCGCGTTGCAGTGCGATTTGAAGCACCGCGACATTCTCGTCCGGGCTAAAACCAAGTTCAACCAAGCCATCGTCAAGAATCTCAGAATCGACTTGCATCAAATCATGCGACCGAAAGACGTCAAAATTCGCCTGTTTCGCATCAACAGCCCAATATCCACAGAGACCGCCATCCGACGACACACCGATAAACGTTCCCGAACCATCGGGCTCTGCAGTCAGCACATACATTTGAAGCGCATCGGCAAAAAGCTTGTCTTCAGGGCGATCAAACTGAACACCAGTCGAACCCGCTACCTGTTCTGCTTCTCTTCTGATGGCGTCTACGTTACCGGCATGAGGCAAACAAACTTCATCTAGTACCGCTGAAAATATATCGCTGGCTGTTTCGTCGGGGTTGGCCCTGCGCTTTGCAAGGGCGCCGGACACCATTCCAAATATTGAACTTTCTTCGCGGAATGCGTTTGGGGTCATAAACTCGACGACATCAAGTAACTGACCTTTGTCCGTAATTATCTTGTATTGTTTAACCGGAAGGCGATGGATTTCGCTAAATCCATATTGCAAATCCAGCACTTCGCCGAAATCGAAAGACGTTCCCATATCTTCCATTTCCAGACCAAAAGCATCGCCAATGCTTTTGCGGAACTCGACCGATTGCTTCGTGATGACCGCGCAGCTCTCACCTTCTTTCTGCGCAAGTACACCAGCAAAACCTCCGCCCGCGCCAATGGGATAGATTGTCGCGGTAACCTCTCTAAAGCCAATTTGGCTTTCTTTCGTTTTCGGTTTATCGATCGCTAACGCACGGGCTGCTTTGTCAATTGCATCTGCATTGCCAATGTTATCCACGCAGACTTCATCCAAGGCGTTAATGAGTACTCTGTACTGTGTTTCCCGTAATTCTGAGAACCCGGTTTGGGTACGCCCACCAGAGGTTTGACACCCCGATAAAATCAGCAGCGAAGCAAGAACACCGAACGTAAAACGCATACCTCGCTCCGATCAGAACGCACTGGGTTTTAAAGAATGCCAATCACAAAAAACATCTGCATGGGTAATGCGCAGCTCATAAGAGCTAAGATACCCCTCACGTAACAAGCAATAAAACAGGACAGTTCAGACTGCAACCTGAAGATTTAATGAAGCAACCAACAAACAACCGATAATAGACCTTAAACCGGCATCGCATCCCGATAGCGTTGCAGCAGGCGACTTTCTGTGCGATTGCGGCCATCAAGATTGGAAATCCACACAATCTGGTACGGGGCCAGTTTCATCACGCCGTCATAATCTTCGATCACTTGTTGCGTGATCAGGTCCTGCCAGCCTTCGGTCATGATCAGATTGATCTTTGAAAGATCAAGATCCTGCGGGTGTTCGGTCAGGTTAAAGACGCAGAATATGCTTTGCTCATTCAGATGCGATTGGCGCCACACACCCAAAAGGTCCGGCCCAAGGTTAAGCGTATATTGCGTTGCGTTCGGGTGGAAAGCCGGCTGCCCCTGACGGATCGACATGAGTTCTCGCAACTGATCAAAGGCAGAGCGCGCAACACCCTCACGAGACAGCGTTTCCTCTGCATCATCAAGCTTCCAGATTTTCCGGTTCAGGCGCCTTGGAATACCGGTTTCCTCATAGGCCTTTTGATCGTTTTCGGTCGAAAGGATCGTCTGAATATAAATCGCCGGAATGCCTTCGAGCGACATGGCTATCGCCTGGCTCATGACAAAGCGCTCAAGGCCCATGGTGGCCTCGCCCGCGAAGTTTTCAGCCAGCATGCTAAACAGCGTGACATTCAACTCATAAGGCTTCTGCCCACCGCCCTTAAGCGCCCGATAACTGACCTGCCCGCCCATCTTGACGGCATGTTCCTTAAGCCCATCAATATCGGCATCAGGGATCAGGTTTTCCGCCGGACGCAATCCAATACCGTCATGACTTGCAGTGAAGTTAAAGAAGGTACATCCCGCCGGGGCCGGTGGCATCGCCATGATGCATTTGCGGATATAGTCAGACCGGCCACTGAGAAGCGCATGAATAATCACCGGCGGCAGCGAGAAATTATAAATCAGATGCGCTTCGTCCTGATTGCCGAAATAGGACAGGTTTTCGAGCAATGGCAGGTTGGTTTCGGTAATGAACAACACATCAGGATGCACGGCATTACACGCCAGTCGCATCGCCTTGATCAGTTTGTGCGTCTGTTCAAGGTTGATGGAAGTGGTACCGACTTCCTTCCAGATAAAGCCAATCGCATCGAGGCGCACCACCCGCACACCGTGCTTAAGGTAATTAAGCACGACCTTGAGCATCTCGAAAAACACATCCGGATTGCCGTAATCCAGATCAACCTGATCATAGCTAAACGTACACCAGACCTGCTTTTCGCCGTCCTTGGTCACGACATGATTAAGCAATTCGTGACTGCGCGGGCGCACAACATCGGACAGGTCATCGGCAAGACTTGCGGTTTTGATGTAATCGACACCGGGCTTCTCCCCGGCCAGAAATTGCTGATACCATGGATGGGATGCGGAAATATGGTTGGCAACCAGATCGGCCATGACAGTGCCATGCTTTGCCAGATCCTCGACATCACTCCAGTCGCCCAGTTCCGGACGCAGCATATCAAAATCACTGACTGAAAAACCATCATCCGACGTAAAGGGATGAAACGGCAGAATATGAATGCCCGTCAGCCAGTCTTTCAGCCATTTGCGATGAAATTCACCAAGGCTTTGCAGGCCCTTCTTGCCGTCCTGCTGAATGCTGTCGCCATAGGTGATCAGAAACGCGTCGCGCTGATCCCACTTGCGCAGGTATTCCTCGCAGGGCTCCGGCCCTTCACCCTCAATCGGCAAGCCCAAAACCTCGAACACGCGGCGCACCAGTTCTGCGTGGTCGTGGCCCGGATACACATCCGCAAGCAGGTTGCGCATCGCGCTGGCAAACGCAATACGCCCCGAGGTTCCGACAACACGATCCATACTGGTTCCTTCCGGGCAGGCAATTCAAATAATTAGACCAATGAAATAATGAATTTGCCTGTGATGCAAGCAGGCATTTTATTGTGATGGAAAACTGCGCAAATCTACATCACACAATCAACTAAAACGTTGAAAACTTGGATTTTTTATTAACGAGTATGAAGTTTGAAGAACGACATGCCATCTAAGGAAAATAATACTCTGTGCATAATAGCCTATTTTAGAAACCCAAAAACTTGCGTCCGCCTATCGAAACCAAAAAGCAACCGCAGGATTAGAGGCCGCCAAACTATTAATGGTACAAAAAAACCGGTTACGGCACAGAAGGTATATGTTGGAAGGATAGAACTATGGGACGGGTCCTCAGTAAGGAAGTAGGCCATTAGAAAGAATGGCCCCAACCAATGCATCCAAAACAAATGCCATTTCGGATGCGAGCGCCGCCGCCATCCGCTTTTAGTTGGCTTGCGAGTGATGCGACAAGTTACCAGGCTGCGATGCGGACCAAATAAACCAAACAAACCAAGGATAGTGGCGACACTACAATTCAGCCAATCCGTCGACCGCATCACATCGTTATAATCAAGATAACCAGCGATTATCGGCCATAATATTAAACTGGCTCCACCATACTTGACGACTTTCAGCTTATAAAAGGCGACATACCTTCTTAGCGACGAGTACTTCACAATGCCCCCCTGTTATTGACATAGCATATACGCATCCAATCGATAGAAGAGCACTGATATCATTCAATTAGCAAGGGCATCGATTATCTCGACACCCTTGCAAGAAATCCTTTGCGGCCCCGCTTACTATGGCGCAATCGTCACCTCAACCAAAGCATGGGTGCGGTTGGTGTCGATATGCTTGATGGCATCGCGCAGGATACCGGGCAAATCTTCGGCACGTTTGGCCTTGGCGACCCAGGCGCGGCTGGCCTCCGCGACCTTGGTGAAGTCGGGGCTGGGTTTCAGCGCAGTCAGCGGCATCTCATTGGTTTTGGCAGCAAAGCCATCCGGGTACATGCCCGTCACCGACTGGCGCACGGCCCCCCATTCATTGTTATTCAGAACAAGGATCAGGATCGGAAGCTCAAGTGCCTCGGCAATCTGATGGCAGGCCGTCGGGTTGGCAAACATATAGGATCCATCCCCCATGGTGGCGACGACCAGCTTGTCCTTATCCGCCAACTGATAGCCCATCGATGCCGGGAAAGACCAGCCAAGCCCGCCGGAATGGGGTTCCTGATACCAGCTGCTGTGTTCTGAAAGCGAAAGCGGCTCCAGCGGACAGCCCAGCTCGGAAAATACCGTGGCAGAGCGCCCGGCAATCGCATCGGACAGACAGCGTGACACATAGGCCTTGGACATCGGATCCACCGCGCCGGCATCTGCCATTGCAAGCGCATTTTTGCGGGTTTCGGCGTTGGTCTCTGCGACTTTGTCTCGGCGATCTGCACAAACCGATTTATGGTCTTCGTGGCGGCGATCCATGGCATCTGCCAGCATCATGATCACGTCACCGGCTTCACCAACAAGCGAGATATCGGCGGCAAAATTCCGCCCCGGAAAGCGCGAATAAAGCGGGTTCTGGCCAATCTGAATGACTTTGCAGTCAGCGCGCAAATCATGGATATCGGGCGACCAGGGGGCAAGGCAATCGATCACCACCACCGCATCGGCATCCTTAAGCCAGGGCGCCGGATCCATTCCGGCAAACATTGGATGTTCTGTCCCAATCGCAAGCTGGATCGCCCAGTACTGCACGACCGGAATGCCCCACTGATCAACCAGATCGCCAAAGCGGCCAAAGGCTTCCGCCGTGCCCGTACCACGCTGGGCAATGATCATCGGGTTCGTGGCATTGGCCAGAATGTCTGCGGCCGCCTCAACCGATGCTTGCGGTGGCGCGACAGGAACCGGCTGCATACGCAAAGGCCCGTCAATCTGGTCACCCGGGCACGGTTCGCACAGAACTTCACGCGGCAGGCTGACATAGGTCGGGCCCTTGGGCACCGATGATGCAATCGCATAGGCACGGTCGACGACATCCGGCACCTGTTCGGGGAATTTAAGCTCATACTCCCATTTCGTGCTTTCACGCACGAGTGCGGCCTGATCGCGCATTTCCTGGCCCCAGCCAATCGGCACCGTGCGCGCACCCAGTCGTCCCTTTTCCATCACCGGGGTGCGGCCCGACATCAGAACGACCGGGACATGTTCGGTCGCGGCATTGATCGCGCCAATCGCACAGTTCGCAAGCCCGACGTTGGTGTGTGCCATTACGGCCTGTGTCTTGCCGGTCGCAAGGTAGTAACCATGCGCCATGCCCATCGCCGCATTTTCATGCGGCATGATCAGCGCGTGCGGCAGGCTGATATCCTTTGCCGCCGCCTCGGCCAGGCCTTCGATGATCGGCGGGAAGTCGGTCCCGGAATTGGCAAAGATGTAGTCAATCCCGATGGCCTTCATGCGGGCCAGAACCGCCCCACCGGCGGTCAGGGTGATTTGACCGGGTTTTTCCTGCTTGTCGCTTTTCATCAGACGCCTCTTGCTTTTTCGCTTAATATTTCTATAATTGAAATATGATTTATAATATAGTTTATTACTGAAATCCGCTGCCCGTCAAGACAGGACGGCAGCCCTCTTTTTGTTTGCGTGGAGCAAAACCATCCGATGACCAGTCAACTCAATGGTTCCGTACTAAAGGCGTTCAAGATCCTTGATCTGTTTGCCGCCGGGAAAAGCGAACTGACCGCCAAGGAAACGGCCGATGCGCTAGGCATCAACATGATCACCGCGCACCGGTTCTTGCACACGCTGGTACATGCCGGGGCGTTACGGGCAACGTCGCGCGGGGTTTTCAGGCTGGGATACATATTTGCGGATCTGGGGGATCGCGTTTTGCATGATGGCAGTCTGCCGACCATCCTGCAGCCGATCCTTGATCAGCTGGCACGCGAAACAGGTGAAGCCTGCATGGCGACAGAATTTGATCGCGACATGGCGGTCTGCATTGCCAAGGCCCTGCCAGACCGGCCGCTTTATGTCGATATCCGGATTGGATCGCGCCTTGATGCCTTTTGCACGGCACATGGCAAGTTGTGGCTGGCATATATGAACACAGAGGATCAGGATCGCTATTTCAAGAATGCCAGCCTGACCGGCATGACCGATCACACCATCACCGATATCGATACACTGAAATCAGAACTCGCCACCATCCGCAATCAGGGCTTTGCCACCAACAATGGCGAACGCGAACATGACATCTATGCCATCGCCGTTCCGATCACCACGACGCACGGCAAGATGATCTCTGCCTTTTCCGTCTTTGGTGCATCGCCTGCAATCCTTGATCAGAATCACAGCAGGGTTTTGGCCGCGCTGAACGCGGCAGCAAAAAGCGCCCGGAATGTCATTTATGGTGATGCGTAATCTATATGCCGAATTGCACCGGGGGATTTGCCCGTGGTGCGCTTGAACGCACGGCTAAATGCAGCAACCGAGGCATAGCCAAGTCGATCAGCAACCTCGTCCAATGGCAGCTTCTCGCGACTGATCCACTGGCTGGCCAGACGCATGCGCAGATTGGTCAGATATTGCTGTGGGGTTGCCTTGGTCAAGGCGACAAACCGCTCGGCAAAGACTGATCGCGATACACCCATTTCGGACGCCATATCCGCAACTGACCAGTTCCGCCCCGGCTCCTTGTGAAGGGCTGCCAGAACACGCGCCAGCTTGGGATCACGAACAGCTTCGACCCAACCGCACACATCACAGCCTGCCTCAACCCAGCGCCGCAATATTGCCGCGGCCACTACATCGGCAAGCCGTGTCAGAATAACGCCATATCCCGGACGCTTTGCACGAAGTTCTGATGTCATAACATCGAGTATCGCCGGGATCTGCGGATCATGATCCGGCACGGTTTCGATATGCATGACTTCAGGCTTGAGGTGGGCCAAAGGATGCAACCAGCCCAGATCAAACTCCATCGCACAACTGAAAATCAGATTATCCTTGGACCGACAAACATCGGCCTCACAGGCCCGGATTTCGGATGCGGCATCACAAAGCCGTGCCTTTTGAAAATCATCCACACTGCGAAGGGCCACGCCATCTTCACTGTAAAGGTCATGAATGCCTGCACAGGGCAACAACACCGCATCACCACAGCCCAAAACATGGACAGCACCGCTTTTGGTTCGCAGATGTACCGTGCCCAGACCGATGAAATGAAACCAGGCGCGGTTTTCTTCCTGATCCTCGCCAAAGCGCAGGCCATAGGGGGCGGAAATTTCGATCCGGCGGTAATCAAGCCCGCGTAGACGGACACCTGAAAGAAGTTCACTGACCATGTCGTGACCGGATGCATTGAACTGGCCTTCGATCTGATCAGATGGGCTGTTGAGGTCGATATTGGGTGTGGGTGACATGATTTTCGGACGATTGATCAATTAATACGGACAGCCTGTCATAGATCGTCCGACGGGTCCAGACTATTTTGGGTGCAAAGCAAAACATCAACTCAAAGGACTTTTCCATGAGTGAACCGCAATCCCGCCCCACATCCGCAACGGATCAAACAGCCAAGCCTGCACCTGCTGCGTGGGCCGCTGTGATTTCCATGACGCTCGGGGTGTTCGGGCTCGTAACCGCCGAGTTTCTACCGGTCAGCCTGCTCACCCCAATGGCAAACGAACTGAATGTCACCGAAGGGCTGGCTGGTCAGGCCGTCTCGGCCACCGCCATCCTTGCCCTGATCACAAGTCTTCTGATTGCAACCGTCACCCGCCGGTTTGACCGCCGCAATGTGCTGCTGAGCTTCTCGGTCTTGCTGGTGATCTCGAGCATTATGGTGGCGACGGCTGAAAACTTCGCGTTGCTCTTGGCCGGTCGCGTGCTCCTTGGCATTGGCCTGGGCGGCTTCTGGACCATGTCGGCTGCCACCATCATGCGCCTTGTCCCGGAGAAAAGCGTTCCGCGTGCCCTTGCTATCATGTTTAGCGGCGTTTCGGCCGCGACCGTTTTTGCCGCACCGCTTGGCAGCTTCCTTGGTGATATTATCAGCTGGCGTGCCGTCTTCATGCTCGCAGCCGGTATTGGTGTAATCACCTTTATCGTGCAATTCATGACCTTGCCATCGCTGCCACCGCGCGGGCGCGCATCCCTTCGCACCCTGATTGATCTAATCAATCGTCCGGGCATGAAATTTGGCCTGTTTTCGCTGGTGATCATTATCACCGGTCACTTTACGCTATTTACCTATGTCCGCCCATTCCTTGAAAACATCACAGGCGTGGCAACGGCAGGCGTTTCGGGCGTGTTGCTGGGCTTCGGGATTGCCAATTTTGTGGGCACCCATCTGGCAGGCGCGCTGATCGCAAAATCACTGCGCATGACCATCGCACTGATGCCGCTTGTCATGGGGCTCGCCACCCTTGGCATGGTGATGATCAATGGTGCGTTTAACCCGACCATCGTCCTTGTCGCGATCTGGGGTGCTGCATTCGGTGGTGTGCCCGTCGCATGGTCAACCTGGATTACACGCACCGTCCCGGACGAAGCCGAAAGTGGCGGCGGCCTTGTCGTAGCCGGTTTCCAGACCGCGATTGCCAGCGGTGCTGTGATCGGCGGGCTTCTGTTTGATTTCGTCGGATCGCTTGGCGTGTTTGGCGTGGGTGGCACCGTGCTTGTTGTTGCATCGGTTATTGTGACCATTGCACTTCGCCCTGCCCCGATTGTGAGCGAACAGACATAACACCCCTATCGTGCCGTCACCACACAACATACCAAGGACAGCAGATCTCCCTGCTGTCCTTATTTTTTTGAATGTCCGCCGCATAAAAAAACCGGCCCATCTCTGGGCCGGCTGCAGTCGTGTCGTTTTGGAGGTAGACAGGGTTTTTAGCCCTTGGGAGTCTCAGAGAGACCTCAGATCGCCTTGATGTTGAGCGGGCGTTCGGCCTGCTGCATCAAGCGGTTGCGAATTGGACGGCCAAATAGCGGCGATTCAATTTCGAACTCATCACCATCCTGCGTGGTCACGCCATCAGCAAAGCTGAGCGTCGCGGTCCCGAAGAAATGCGCATGCACATCGCCCGGACGGCGGAACAGGTCATATTTGAAGTGGTGATATTCAAGGTTGGCAAGCGAGTGCGACATATTGTCTTCGCCGCTGACGAACTGCTTTTCCCAGATCACCTCGCCATCGCGATACAGGCGCGAAGTGCCCTCGACATGGCTTGGCAAATCACCAAGCAGCAATTCAGGCCCCATAGAGCAATGACGCAGCTTCGAGTGCGCAAGATACAGGTAGTTCTGGCGCTCCATCACATGGTCGGAAAACTCGTTCCCGATGGCAAAGCCGATGCGCACCGGGGTACCATCATGGTCAATGACATAAACCGCAGCAATTTCCGGTTCTTCACTGCCATCAAGGGCGAAGGACGGGCTTGGAATATCGGCACCCGGATTGGCAACGATGGAACCATCACCCTTATAGAACCATTCCGGCTGTACACCGTGTTCGCCAGCCTTGGGCTTGCCGCCCTCGACACCCATGCGGAACATTTTCATGGAATCGGTTTCGTTGGCGTCCTTGTTATCAGCCTTGTGCATGTTCGCACGCGCCGATGCCGATCCAAGATGGGTAAGGCCGGTGCCGGTCACAAGAAAATGCGCCGGATCAACATGGGTAACCGGCGGCAAAAGGCGGCCATCACGAGCAACTTCGTTATAGTCGACGGTGGTGTCGCCCATACGCAACTTGGCTTTCTCGATCATCGTCATGCCCTTGGCGAGCGCGATGGTCGCAAGTTCACGGGTAGTGGAAACACCCTTGAGCGGGATCAGGGTGTTTTCGTCTTCGACCACGGCGACATGCTGCGCGCCAGCCGTATCTTTGAATTGAACCAGTCTCATTAATTCTGTCCTGAAAGGTCTGGGTTAGTTGCTAAGAGTTGTCTTTTTGCTGGTGCGGATCAGACCCAACCACCGTCAACGATGAAGTTCTGCGCAGTAACCATGCGGGCTTCATCAGAAATCAAAAACAGCGCCATGCGGGCGATATCGTCCGGCAGGACCTTGTTTTTAAGGCACTGACGCTGGTCGATTTCGCGTTCGGCAGCTTCATCGACCCACAGGTCAAGTTGGCGCTGGGTCATGACCCAACCGGGCACAAGGGTGTTGACGCGGATATGATCCTTGCCAAGGTCGCGCGCCATGCCACGTGTCAGGCCATGGGTTGCCGCCTTTGCCGTGGTATAGCCCGGCATGCCGCCCTGCCCCATCATCCAGCTGACCGATCCGAAATTGATGATCGCGCCGCCACCGGCTTTTTGCATCATCGGCGCCACCGCCTGAATGGCAAAGAAGGACGGGCGAATATTGATCGCCTGGCGTTCATCCCAGTATTCCGGGGTAACATCCTGCCATTTATGACGGGTATCGTTCGCCGCATTGTTCATGAGGCCGGTGATCGGACCGTTCACTTCTGCGGCCTTGGCCACTGCGGCCTGCAGGGCAGGAATATCGGTCAGGTCACATTTGATGAAGAGCGGCGCGTTGCGCGCATCCTTGGAAAGCTTTTCAACAAGTGCGTTGCCTGCATCTTCCATGATGTCAACAAAGGCAACTTTTGCGCCCTGTTCAACAAAGGCGGTTACAATCGCCTCGCCAATGCCCGACGCACCACCGGTGATGAATACCGATTTGTCTTCAAGGCTTGTGTAATGTGTCGGCATGCGATCAGACATGATCGTTTCATCTCCCGTCATGTGGTTTCTGTTCTTCGGTGCCGCGCGCAAGACTCCCTTACGCGCCGGTCATGATTTCACGACAAAACTGACAGAAAGTTCATCCATTGCCAAATGTGCGGCGCAGCAGAAAAAAGAAATCTGAGATCAGCTGTTTCTCATCCCTGCCGATGCAATCCAGCCCCACTTAAAGGGCCGGGCGCGTTCCCTCGCACGGCGTCATGATGCTTCCTCCTGAAAATCTTGTTTTTTATTCTTCATACAATAACATTAATGATCAGGATATCCGGGCCTGTCAAGCGTCAAACCACCAACTCTTTCCTTTCGGTCAGGGCAAACTTTGTTTATAAGTTCATGACATACGAAAATACATAATTACCCCTGTACCGGTATCTCCGAAATAATTATATGCTTTGCAGCACAAGCCCTTGCGGGTGCCAGATAAGTTGCTCTGAAAATTAATTCATATTATATGAATAATTGCAAAGCGGGCCTTCTTGCCTTTCGCTTTCCATTCAGGGCCACGCCGGAGGGAATATATGTCGTCCACCATGTCGAGAACTTACGCCAAACGCAGCCTGCACAGCATTGTTGCACATGATCTTGGTGCACGCATTGTTTCGGGCAAGCTGGTGCCTGGCGATGTCCTGCCGACAGAGGCGGCATTAAGTGAATCCCTTGACGTATCGCGCACAGCCCTTCGTGAGGCAATCAAGATCCTGTCGGCCAAGGGGCTTATTGAATCGCGCCCCAAAACAGGGACGCGCGTTAAGCCACGGTCAAGCTGGAACCTGCTTGATCCCGATGTGCTGTCATGGCACTTCCCCGATCCGGACCCGGCGTTCCTGTATGCGTTGTTTGAAACCCGCCTGATCATTGAACCCAACACAGCAGCCATGGCTGCTGTACGGGCAACACCCGATGAAATCAAGGCCATTGGCGATGCCTATGATTCGATGGAAAATGCCGAGCCGGGCACCGAGGCCGTCTATTTGACCGATCTGGATTTCCATCAGAATATCCTGAACGCATCGGGTAATGACTTCATGAAATCGTTTGGCATGCTGATTGAAACAGCCCTGATCGGGTCGTTCCGCCTGTCATCCGGTGGCCCTGCCCCCCATGTGCAATCACTGCCCGATCATCAGGCTGTTTTTGCCGCCATCAGTCACCGCGACCCTGAAGAAGCCCGCTCGACCATGCATAGATTGCTGCGCCGGACCATGCGTCAGCTTCGCCATCAATTGGGCATGTCGGTTGAACATGACTGGGACCAGATCGGCCTGTAACGCCATTGGTCCAAACACATACCAAGATAATACGCAAAACCGGCCCTTTGGCCGGTTTTCTCGTTTCCAAAGGGATGACTTGGTGACGAAGGCAAGACCGTCACCAGATTCAGGTTTCCACGCATCATAAAACAAGGGCGACCAAATCGGCCGCCCTTGCGATAAATCAGGCGTCAGTCACTGACGTCATGTCGTACCAGCCCGCATCCCCGAGAAGGACCGGGTAATCAGGCGCTGCAAGACGATAAAGCCAAACAGCAATGCACCAATCATGATCTTGGTCCACCAGCTGTTAAGCGACCCGTCAAAGGCGATCAGTGTCTGGATCACGCCCATGATGATCCCGCCAAAGAACGTCCCCAGAACAAAGCCCATGCCCCCGGTCAGAAGCGTGCCACCGATCACCACAGCGGCAATGGCATCAAGTTCGACCCCAACGGCTGCCAGCGGATAGGCAGATGCCGTGTAGAAGGCAAAAACCACACCCGACAGCGCACTGAAGAAGCCCGACAGGGTATAAACCCGGATAATGGTGCTATGCACCGGGATACCAAGCAGTTCTGCAGAGTGACGATCACCGCCGATCGCATACACATTGCGGCCAAACCGCGTGTAATGGGCAATGATGACCCCGCCAATCACGGTCGCCAGCATCAAAAGAGCCGATGCTGTCAACCAACCGCGGCCCGGCAAGGGCACCTTGAAACCGCTAAAGGCGGAGACAAACGGATGGTCAATTGGAACGGAATCCAGATTGATCAGGAAGCACATCCCGCGCAGAAAGAACATGCCAGCCAGGGTGATGATGAAGGGCTGAATATCGAACTTGGCGATCATCACGCCCATAAACGCCCCGAAACCAGCACCGACAACAAGGGAAATCAATGCTGCTGTAACGGGATGCATGCCAAAACCTGCAACAAGTTCGGCCATCAGCACCCCGATAAAGGCAATCATCGAGCCAACCGAAAGATCAATGCCGCCAGACAGAATGACAAAGGTCATGCCAACAGCAGTAATGATCAAAAAGGCATTGTCCGTCAAAAGCGCGCCCAGAACATAGGTGTCGGAAAAGGCGCGATGTTCAATTATCCCGTATCCATACAACAACACCAGAACGGCGATGGTGGCCAGGATCGGGTAAAAACGT
Organism: Thalassospira sp. MCCC 1A01148; assembly: GCF_001613795.1. Lineage (GTDB taxonomy): Bacteria > Pseudomonadota > Alphaproteobacteria > Rhodospirillales > Thalassospiraceae > Thalassospira. The sequence goes on along the minus strand of NZ_LPVZ01000012.1, from coordinate 14,680 downwards.
TCATTGATTTTCATCGGATTTCCCCCGCTTCATCCGTTCCATCGCCTGCCCGACCAGTTCACGGGACTTTGGCGCCTGTACAAGAAGAACAACCATCACTACAGCCGCCTTAACGATCAGGGTGTATTGCGATGGAAGACCCGACAACAGAATGCCGGTGGTCAGCGCCTGAATGATCAGAACGCCAATAACGGTCATCCCGATAAAGAAGCGTCCCCCCATCAACGACGCGCCGCCAATCACGACCGCCAGAATGGCATCAAGTTCAAGCCAGAGCCCCGCGTTGTTGGCATCCGCGCCGCGAATATCAGCAGCGATAATGATCCCGGCAAAGGCCGAACACAGGCCAGAAGCCGCATAGGCCATCAGCTTGATGCCGCGTGCATCAATGCCCGCAACCCGGCTGGCGCGTGCGTTGCCACCAACCGACTCAACAAACAGGCCAAGGGCCGTCTTGCGCATGATGAAATAGATCGCGGCAATCACCGCAGCCGCAATAATCACGCGCCATGGAATGCCAAGCAAATAGCCGCTGCCAATGGCCTCGAAAAATTCGCCATGGAAGGTCACGATCTGCCCCCCGGTGATCATCTGGGCGATACCGCGCCCGGCGACCATCAGGATCAGGGTGGCAATGATCGGCTGAATATCAAGGAACGCAACAAGTACCCCGTTCCACAATCCACACAACACCCCGGCGCCAAGTGCGGCCAGAATAATCACTGCCGGATGCAAATCGGTGTCGCGGATCAAAACCGCCATGACCGCCCCGGAAATGGCAATGATCGACCCCACTGAAAGGTCAATCCCGCGCGTCCCGATGACAATCGCCATACCAACAGCCACAAGTGCTGTTGACGCGCCACGGTGAACCACGTCGACCAGCGATCCATAAAGGTGCCCGTCAACAATTCGGATACTAAAGAAGTCGGGCGAAATCACCCCGATCCCCAGCACAATCAGAACAAGTGCCGCTACCGGACCGAACCACGGCCGACTTATCAAAGAAGATGCAGACATGGTGCTGCTTTCCCGTAATTTCTTTTTCTCTTGCAAGCTGGTCATCGCGCAATCGCCTCGATGATCTTGTCTTGCGTGATTTCGGCACCGACAAGTTCCGAAACCTTTTCGCGGTCACGCATCACGGCAACCCGGTCAGCGAAGGCAACGATTTCCTCAAGCTCCGAAGAAGCCACCAGCAAGGCCAGCCCCTCGTCACAAAGCTCCTTGATCAGCTTGATGATATCGGCATGGGCACCGACATCGATGCCGCGCGTCGGTTCATCAAGAATGAGCAAGATCGGCTTGGAGACCAGCCAGCGCGCCAGAATGACCTTTTGCTGGTTGCCGCCACTCAGTTGCCCGACCGGTTTTTCACTGTCTGGCGTGGCGATGCCCAATGCCTTGATCATGTCATCGGCAAATTTCTGTTGCTCGGCGCGCGGGATCGGACGCAGCCAACCACGCCGCCCCTGAAGGGCAAGCACGATGTTCTCGCGCACACTCAGTTCGGCAACAATGCCGTCCTGTTTGCGATCTTCAGGACACAGACCAAAGCCCGACCGGATCGCATGACGCGGAGAACGCAGCATGACCGGTTCCCCATCAAGGAACACAAGCCCGCTATCGGCTCTCTGGGTCCCGAACACCAGCTCGGAAAGCTCCGTCCGGCCCGATCCCAAAAGCCCGGCCAAGCCGACAATCTCACCGGCGTTCAGATCAAGTGAAACCGGTTCAAGCACACGCTTCTTGCCAAGGTTCTTGATCTGGATTTGACGTTTCGGGCCATCATAGCTGCCCTCGTCCAGATGCCGATGGGCACTGACTTCGGCCAGTTCACGACCCAGCATGTGATTGATCAAGTCAATCTGGGCTAGTTCCTTGGTCACAAAGGTTCCGACCAGTCGCCCGTTACGCAGCACCGTAATCCGGTCTGTGACCGCATAAACCTGATCAAGGAAGTGGGTAACGAAGACAATCCCCAACCCCTTGTCGCGCAGTTCGCGCATAATACGAAACAGCGTCTGAATTTCTTCGCCATCAAGGGATGCTGTCGGCTCATCAAGAATAAGCATCTTGGCATCAAGTGCGACGGCACGCGCAATCGCAACCAACTGCTGAATGGCCACTGAATAGGAGCCAAGCGGTCGGTTTACATCAATATCAAGACCAAGCGTTTCAAGCGCGGCCTTGGCGTCCGCCTCGGTTTTTTTCCATGAAATCAGGCCAAACTTGCGCGTTTGACGTTCCAGCATCAGGTTTTCGGCCACCGACAGCGTCGGGACCAGATTGACTTCCTGATAAACGGTCGAAATACCCAAACCCTGGGCATCGCCCGGATGCTGTGGATGAATTTCCTGCCCTTCAAGCAGTACCTTACCGGCATCTCGGGGATGCACACCGGTAATCACTTTAATCAGGGTCGATTTGCCGGCCCCGTTTTCGCCCAGAAGGGCGTGAATTTCGCCGCGTTCAAGGTCGAAATCAACATCCTCCAGCGCCTTGACGCCGGGAAAGAACTTCCCCGCACCGCGCACTGAAAGCACTGTGTTTGACATATCCTGCCCCTCTCCCAGTCACTCTTTTTAGATATCCTGTCGCGGATACAGTCGGACGCACCCCGGCATTCGCCGGAGCACGTCCGATGCAATGAGTAGCAATCCGGTCTTTCCGGCGGACAAAAGCCCGCCGGAAGGATCAGATGTTATTTGCTGCGCATTTTGTATTCTTCCGCGGCGGTATCTGGCAGATAGAGCGGGCCATTTGCCTTGATCCATTTCGGAACTTCTTCGCCGTTCATTGCCGCCTTGATCGCGTCAAAGGACGGGCCGCCAAGATGCGGGTTCAGTTCGATGGTTGCGTTGGTATCGCCTTCGGCCATCGCCTTGAAGATATCGGGCACGGCATCGATCGATACGATCAGCATGTCATCACCCGGATTAAGACCGGCTTCCTTGATGGCCTGAACGGCACCCAGAGCCATGTCATCATTGTGCGCGTAAACAGCACAGATGTTGGCACCACCGTTTTCGGCTTTCAGGAAGCTTTCCATAACTTCCTTACCGCCGGAACGGGTGAAGTCACCGGACTGCGAACGGATGATATTGATGGCCGGGAAGTTCGAGACAACCGACTCAAAACCTTCTTTACGGTCATTCGCAGCGGACGAACCAACAGTACCCTGCAGTTCAACAACGTCACAAACGCCATTGGTTTCTGCTGCCAGCCAAGCCGCGGCCAAGGCACCTTCAACTACGAAGTCCGATGCGACCTTGGTCAGATACAGGTCTTTGTCGGCATCAACACCACGGTCAACAAGAACAACCGGAATACCAGCGTCTTTGGCTTCTTTCAGAACCTGGTCCCAACCGGTTTCAACCACCGGGGCCAGAAGAATGCCATCGACACCCTGTGCGATGAACGAACGGACGGCCTTGATCTGGTTTTCCTGCTTCTGCTGTGCATCAGAGAATTTCAGATCAATACCACGACGTTCTGCTTCGGCTTTAATCGACGCGGTTTCGGATGTCCGCCAGCCACTTTCAGAACCAATCTGCGAGAAGCCGATCATCATTTCGGCCTGTGCGGCTACTGATAGACCAAGAGCAACACCCAGCGCTGCAGTTGAAACTGCGAGCTTCTTAAAATTCACCACGATTTCCTCCCTAAGAGTGGTTTATTGCTTAAAAGCCATATAGTATTACAATATGATTTCTTTGCTCTCAACCATATAGTGCCTAATCCTTTCGTGTGATCGCGCCCGGCGACATTTAAACTTGGCCAAACCAATAAAAATCAATATGTTGGCAAGAATCGAATGTCACAAACCATCGCGATACCATACATGGCAAAACCCCATACTAACACACTTCAAAAGGGCGAAAATGCCCCCCGCGCGGCATTAGAGAGCTCTCAGATTCGCGTATTGGTTTCTGCACTTGGCGCGCGCCTTTGCGGGCTATATTTGCGTGATCCAAAGGACGGACACGAAACCAATATCGCGGTCAACCTGATCGATGACGCCGCCTATCTTGATCAGGATAGCTATATCGGCGCGGTGTGCGGGCGTTATGCCAATCGCATCGAAAAGTCGCGCTACAGGGATGAAAACGGCGACGTTGTTCAGCTTGCCGCCAATGAAGGCGAACACCACCTGCATGGCGGACCGGATGGCTTTGACAGGCGGCTGTGGACCATTTCCGATCAAACAGAGCGCAGTGTTACGTTTAAGCTGACCTCGCCCGATGGCGACCAGGGATATCCGGGAAATCTGAGCGCATCTGCGACCTATTCACTGGTTGCGGATAATCGTCTGCGGCTTGAAATTACCGCCACCTGCGATCAGCCCTGCCCGGTCAACATGACAAGCCACGCCTATTGGAACCTGTCGGGCACGTTTGATAAGACGGCCGGCGATCACGTCTTGAAAATCAACGCCAATCAATGGCTTCCGGTGGATGACAAACTGATCCCGACGGGCGAAATCCGCGATGTTACGGGGACGGGTTATGACTTCCGCAGCCCGGCGCGGATTTCCGATATGCTGCCGCAGGCGTCCCAAGGCTTTGATCACAATTTCTGCCTGACCGGCCCCCGCGGCGAGCTGCGCCAGATCGCCACCCTGTCAGATCCAACAAGCAAGCGGTCGATCAACCTGTTTTCGACCGAGGCCGGTCTGCAATTCTATCTCGCGCAGCATTTCAATGATGCAATGAAAACCGAAAACGGCGTGCCGCTTCACACATCGGGCGGCATCGCCCTTGAACCGCAAACCTACCCCAACAGCCCAAATAACCCGGACTTCCCAGGCCCGTGGCTCAAACCCGGCGAGACGTATCACCACGTTATTGAGTGGGAGATTACTTAAACCAGATCACATTCGTAAAACTAAGCCTCGCCTAAACAAACTGATAACAAGCAAGATTCATTGAAGCCAGAAGAAATAGAAATCACTTGGACAAATAACTACCGTGGAACCTATTGCACGCGCCATTTTTCGTCGTAGTAATCTATTGCAGAAGAAATCACACCGCAAGATTCTCGCTGAAGGCGCGCCATATTTTCGCGTGAATCGAAGACGAAATTACTTAACGAACCCGGTATGCTAAATAATGGCTCTCGAACAAGGTTTCGAATTTGGTCGTCAGTTAAAAAACAAACTGTTTTCTTTATTCTATCTGAGTTACACACCTCAACTTCGCCACAAACAAGCAGCTCAGACAGCGCCCCCGTCAACCAATCATGATCTTCCACCAAACCGGCCTGAAAGAGCTCTGTAGCCTTTTCCAAACGTGCAGACGGCTCAAGGTCATTTCTATATGCCTTCCGGAGCAGTAAGCTCATAAACTCATTGTACTTCCGGATTTTCTCGTCCATCTTATCCGGATCATATTTCTCGAGAATCTCTGAAGTTCGAAACTGCTGAGCACGTGTTCCTTGCAGTATAGCAACATCAAGTGACGAGAGTGCTACTGCAGAACCAAGTGATATAAAGATAACTTGAGCAGAACTGCTAAGCACTGATGATTTTTCAGAAAAACTCAAACTTTTTATATTCTGCCTATTACTAAACAAGAAAAAGATGCTCAAAAGAGCGAAAACAGCACAAAATACGTAGGCAACATATACAAGCATGGATCCTCCAACGGAGTACATTATGTATCTCTGCTAACACGGAAATGAGTTTTTTATTTAAACAAACACTAAACCCATACTAAAAATTTACCAAAGGAATCCCTTACTCAATCAGAGAAAAGCACTCAATGAGCTGCCACTTCTGTTTCAGCCCATTTCACCCTATGCAAAAAATCATAAAAAATGCATATACCATTCGAAGACACTTCGCCCAACACATAGAGAGCACACCCTTTGCGTCAAGACGCAGCAACCGCCCCATCCGCGCGCGGATCGGTTGCACCTTCCATCACACCATCCTTACGCAATCGAATGCCGCCGGCATGGCCCATCATGTCTTCATAGGGGCCAACGACTTCGACCGTATGACCGACTGTTTTCAGTTGTTCGATCAGGGCCGGGTCAAAGCGGCTTTCGAGTTTAAGGGTTGTGGTGTCTTCGCCCCATGTTTTGCCCAGCAACCAGCGTGGCGCGGTGACGGCTTCCTGCAGGTCCTGTCCATACATCACATTGCGGGTAAAGATCGCCGATTGGGTTTGCGGCTGTCCCTCACCGCCCATGGTGCCATAGGTCAGCACCGATCCGTCATTGAGCTTTGCCAAGGCCGGGTTAAGCGTATGGAACGGCAAGCGGCCCGGTCCAAGCTGATTGGGGCCATCATGCAACGTGAAGCTTGAGCCGCGGTTTTGCCAAAGCACGCCGGTTTCCGGCACCACGACACCAGATCCGAACTCCCAGAAGATGCTTTGGATATAGCTGACCGCAACACCGTTGGCGTCAACCGCCCCCATCCAGATCGTATCGCCCGGCTTGGCAACATGCGGCCAAGAAAGTGCTGTCTTCATATCAATCTTGACTGCCTCATGATCGAGCATCTCATCAGACAGCAACGCCATCGGATCAATGCTCATCCGGTCCGGATCGCCAACATGGGCGTCACGTTTCAGGAAAGCGCGCTTGGTTGCCTCGATCAATCCGTGGACATGGTCAAACCCGTCCAGTGTCGCACCGGACAATCCCAGCCGATCAAACAGGCCAAGGATCATCAGCGACGCCACACCCTGGGTCGGCGGGACCATGTTGAAAACGGTACCGGTCGAAAGCTTGACCGAGAGCGGCGTCATGATTTTGGCGTCGTAGGCCTCAAAATCGGCAAGGCGAAGCGGGCTTCCGACCGCTTCAAGCCCGCGGGCATTGGTTCGCGCGATATCACCGCGATAAAAATCATCAAAACCAACACGACCAAGATGTTCTAGCGTTGCGGCAAGGGCCGGTTGTTTCAACACGTCGCCAATGGCAGGAATACCGTTGGCGGCATAGGTATCAACATAGCCCGGTGAGTCTTTCAATTCCGCCATTTTGGTCGTGGTCAGGGCAACCTGCGACTTGGTAACCGGCACACCAGCTTTGCCATGATGGACCGCATCTGCCATCAGGCGACTGTGCGGGATTTTGCCGCCGAGTGATGCAGCAACCTCTGCCGCCTTGATCCAGCCGCCAATCGCACCAGCGACAGTCAGTGCCGCAAGTGGACCACGGGCCGGGATCGCGTCCTTGCCCTGTTCGCGATAAAAGCCGGGCGTTGCAAGCCCCGCCGCCCCGCCGCAGGCCCGGATGGCAACCGGGTCCTTGCCGGGCGCGGAGATCAGCCAAAATCCATCGCCACCAATCGCGTTCATGTGCGGATAGACAACCGCAATGGTCGCAGCCGCGGCAATCATGGCTTCAACCGCGTTGCCACCTTCGCGCAGAATGTCACGCCCGGCCTCGGACGCCAGATGATGGGGTGCGGTAACCATGCCCCCGAGGGCGGTTCTTGAACGTAACATAGTGCTGTGGCCTCCCTGCCTTATGCTTTCGGGCATGCCGCGTGCTGTGCGACATGCCCGGTTTGTTCATAGCGCTGTTTTTACAATTCGTTCAGCGCCTTTTCACATCGTAGAATTGCCCTACCAACCAATCAGGTCGGGCAACCAGCTGGTCAATCCCGGGAACATGAACAACAAGATCAGTGCAACCGCCTGAATCCCGATAAACGGAATCACCCCGCGATAGATATCAACTGTGGAAACCGATTTTGGCGCAACCCCCTTCAGGAAGAACAAAGCCCAGCCAAACGGCGGGGTCAGGAAACTGGTCTGAAGGTTCATCGCGACCAGAATGGCAAGCCAGGCCATGTCGATCCCGCTATATTGGAACACCGGCAGAAACATCGGCAGCGCAATATAGGAAATCTCGATCCATTCAAGGAAGAAGCCCAGGACAAAGATCAGGGCCATCATGAACAGAAGATTGCCCATATCCCCGCCTGGCACCCAGTCAAACAGGGCATGCACAAGCCCTTCGCCACCAAGCCCGCGGAACGCAAGACCAAAGGGTTGTGCGCAAATCAGGATAAAGAATACCATAGCGCTGGTAATCAGAGTGTCATGCAGCACATCGCGCATCACACCGAAATTCAGGCGTCCGGTAAACAGCGCAAGAAGCAATGCCCCAAGCGCGCCCATGGATGCCGCTTCGGTCGGGGCAGCAACACCCCCCACAATCGAGCCAAGCACCGCAAAGACAAGGGCCAACGGCGGCACAACGACCTTGCCAATCTTGAGCAACAATTGCTGCGTGCTCATGGCATCGCGCTCATCCTTGGGGATCGCGGGCACCATTTCGGGTTTGAAGATACCAAGCAGCACCAGATAAAGTCCAAGCATCCCCGCAAGGATCAAGCCCGGCACCATGGCCGCAGCAAACAGGGTCCCGACAGATTCCCCCAAAATGTCCGCCAGCAAGATCAGAACCAGACTGGGCGGTATAATTTGTCCCAGCGTCCCGGATGCGCAAATCACGCCACTGGCAACCCCCTTGTCATAGCCCCGGTTGATCAACGGCTGAAGCGACAGCAAGCCGACAGTGACAACAGTCGCCCCAACAACGCCCGATGATGCCCCCATCAGAACGCCGACGATTACGATGGCAAGCCCCATGCCGCCCTTGAGGCGTCCCATGGCGTGGCCGATCACATCGATCAGTTCTTCGGCAAGTTTCGACTTTTCAAGCATCACCCCCATAAAGATGAAAAGCGGCAATGCAAGCAGCGTGTAATTGGTCACAACGCCATACACACGGGCAGGCAGCAAGTTAAACAAGCCGGTACCAAACCCCATAATTCCAAAGGCAAATCCCGAAATCGCAAGCGAGATCGCCACTGGCACACCGAGCACGAGGAAGCCAAAGAAGCCTCCGACCATGCCAATGGCCAGCCATTCATTTCCGGTCATTTTTGATTAGTCTCCTGCACCGACTTGTTTCGCCACGTTCGATGCATCAAAGGCAGGGGCGCTGTGTTCAGCGAAAATTTGGCGATAGCTGATCAAGCTCTGTGCGATTGCCTGAATCAGCAACAGACCAAAACCAATCGGGATAAAGGCCTTGAGTATGAAGCGATAAGGCAAGCCCCCCGGATCAGGCGATCCTTCGCCCATCATGATGGATTGCTCGACATAGGGGATCGAAAACCAGATCAGGGCTGCACCAAGAATAGCCATCAACACAGCAGAAAAGACATCAATGATCGCCTGGGCCCTTGGGCCCAGACGCTCATAAAGAAAATCGACCCGGACATGACCACCATGACGCATGCCATAGGCCATCCCCATCAGGGCAATTGGTGAAACCAGATGCCATTCAAGTTCCTGCATCGCGACGCTCCCCGAATTAAACAGATAGCGCAGCAACACATTGCCACCGACCACAAGCACAAGTGCGAGACCACTGAGCGCAGCCACCCACCCGGCCGCATCGACAACAAAACCAAGGGCGCGGTCGAATAACGGTTCAGAACGGGTCGACGTCATATCAGCTCATCCCGCCTTTCGAGGAAATGATCCCGTGATAGGGTTTTTCACTGATTGCAGCCCATTCACGGTGCGTGTCGCGGAACGCCATGAAGCTGTCATGGACCTTCTTGGTGATCGGGTCTTTGGCCGCTTCGGTTTCAAGCGTTTCTGCCGTAATGTCCTTAAGCTTGGTGACGACATCATCGGGCAGGGTTTGGGCGGTGACGCCAAAGTTCTCGACCAGATCACGCAGGGCGGCTGCGTTGTTGGCTTCACACCATGAATGACTATCAAGGTTGCAGGCCTGTGCCGCATTTTTGACAATCGCCTGCAGATCCGCCGGAAGGCTTTCCCATGCTTGCTGATTGATCAGAAGTTCGGTCACGTTGGACGGCTCATGCCAGCCGGTGGTGTAGTAGTATTTGGCTGCTTTCTGCAGGCCCAGACGACGGTCCTGATACGGGCCCACGAATTCGGCCGCATCAATCACACCACGTTCCAGTGCCGGGAAGATTTCCCCGCCCGGAAGCAGTTTCACTTCAACACCGATCTGCTGATAGACCTTTCCGGCAAGACCCGGAATACGCATTTTAAGGCCGTTGAAATCATCGAGGCTTTCAATGGGCTCGCGGAACCAGCCGGTCATCTGAACACCAGTATTCCCCATCGGGAAAGCCACAAGACCATATGGCTTGTAAACCTCATGCCACAGCTCAAGCCCGCCGCCATGGTACAACCAGGCATTCACGCCCTGGAAATTCAAGCCGAATGGCACGGTCGTGAAATATTGCGCGGCAAAGATTTTACCAGCCCAGAAATAGGCATTGGCGGCATTCATTTCGACCGTCCCGGCCTGAACGGCATCAAAACCCTCAAGGGCCGGGATCAATTCGCCAGCGGCGAAATGCTGAATGTTCAGACGACCATTGGACATTTCTGTCACGCGCTTGCAGAAATCTTCGGGGCTACCCGGACCCGTCACATAAAAGGGTGATCCCGGACCATAGGCATTGGTCATTTTCCAGTTAAAGGTCTCCTGGGCGCGCACGATGTTCGGGGCGGCAATTACCCCTGCCCCCGTTGCCGCAGCGCCGATTGCCGACTTGGTCAGAAAGTCGCGTCGTTTAATGTTTGTCATTGAAGTCTCCCTGATAGAGATAGCGTTTTCTTCTAGGAGGAAAGCTCATCGGAATGAGTTTCACGATGTGTATACATCTAGCAACACACATGCCATTCCTTTATTTTCAACAACTTACAGAATTATTGCGACTCATTCATTTCGCAAAAAGCACATTTTTTGATCATTTCTTTGATGCGCGTAAATTTAATGCATAATTTTTATACAATTTTACGCATGATTTTTAAGCCTGCATCTACACCGTACGGACGTACTTGGCTTTCCACACTAACCTGGTGTATACATTCAGAGGGATTAACCTCTCAAAACCTCGCAAGAAGGGTTGAAACGCCAGATGTCCATGCTCCGCCAAACACTTTCCAGCCCAATCGGACAACCAGAACCGATCGGCATTGCCGCACAGCTTTGCCAGGCACTGGAGGATGATATTGTTTCCGGGCAACTGGCGCCCGGCACCCGACTTGAAGAACCGCTTCTTGCCAAGCGGTTTGGCGTATCGCGCACGCCGGTTCGCGAAGCCCTTCAGCTGCTTACGGCAACTGAACTTGCCGAAAAAATCCCAAATCGCGGCGTATATGTTTCACTGGCAACGCCCGAACGCCTCACGGCAATGTTTGAAAGCATGGCAGAGCTGGAAGGGACATGCGGGCGGCTTGCTGCCAAACGTATGACCAGCGGAGAACGCCATACGCTTGAAAAGCTCCATCATGAACTGGCCGAGACAGTCCGTCTGGGCGACAGCGACGGTTATGAGGCCCTGAATCGGTCCTTCCACAACACGCTCTATCGCGGCACCCATAACGACGTGCTGGTTGATGTTACCTTTTCGGTGCGCCGTCGTGTTGCACCATTTCGCCGGGTACAGTTTTCAAGCCTACCCCGCCTTGCCGCATCTCATGGCGAACATCAGGGCATTGTTGATGCTATCCTGCGCGGTGACTTCAAGGCCGCCGAAGAGCTCCTTTACGGGCACATCATGGCCGTGCATGACATCAGTCAGGAATATCTGGCAAGCCTGCGTGAAGGCGACGGCAAAACGCCGTCAGAAGATTTGGCCTCTGACGGCGTTTCAAATGACATCGCGGTCGGGGAATAATCACCCCTAAGGGCGCGGCTCTATGGCTGGTCTTAGGCGACTGTCCTACGCGCCAACCGATCAAGCGAGACCACCCCGCCGCCGGCAAACACCAAAGCAGCCAAAAGCGAAACCCAAAGCAGGCGCTGATCAATCAGCTCTGTCGGCAGACCGTTGGCAAGCATGCCAAGGGTCGCGCCATGAAACGCTACATCAACCACGGTTTGCACAATCACAAAGCCAATCATGCCAAGGGCGGCAAGTCGGGTAAACAAGCCAGCAACGATCAGAAGCGGCAAGACAAACTCGCCAATCGTCCCGGCCCAGACGATCAGGTGCCACGGGAAGAACGGGATGGCAGACGTATCATACATATACTGTTCTGCAATTGGTGGCAGGATCTGGGCAAATGCCCCCGCACTCAGACCAAAGCCATCAATTTTGGTCAACGCGCTATTGAAGTAGTATGGCAGCAACACAACAACAAAAAGAACCCGGGCGCCAAGACCGACATAGTCCCGTCCTGCCAGGGAATCGATTTTCGTCTCAAAACGGGCAAAGCCGCCCATTACGTTATGTACATTATTCATCATCATGCCCGTTTCCTTTCGGGGTATCCATGCGGGCGTCAAACGCACCCATTGTCAAAAATTCTGCAAAACGGGCGATGACATCAAAATCCGGATCAGCCTGAAGTGCTTTGGCACAGGCATCCCCAAGGCCAAGCCCGTTACGCGTCACCGCCTCAAAGAATGCAGCCTGCCCGGCGCTTAAAAGATGCATCTCGACATGCATGAAAGGTCGCGCAATCAGAACAGTTACCGGCCGCTGCACAATGCGGGTTTTGCCGCTTTGTCCGCTGGCATCTCCGTTCTGTGCGGTCCAGATTGCAAATACCGGGTGTTCTGATGTAACTACTCGACACGCCGGATGGGCGTTCAGCTTCATGCCCTCAAGATGGTCCTCAAACCCGACAAGGTCGGAAGCCAGAAGCGGTTCGGCATCGTCAGCTGTGCTGGCCTCAAGCCGCGCGCGTTCAAGCCGCGCGACATCTGGCAGGTATAGCAGACTTTCGCGCACAGAATGGGTCTCAAGAAAGTCGGCAAAGCCTGCGCCGTAAAGGGCAAGCGATCCTGCACGCGATGTTTCTGTCTGCACAAAACCCTGTGCAAGGCGGTCAAAAAAGCCATCTCCAACCAGCTTGCGCACAGTCGGATAAGCAGCGCCCAGCGCGTCATAAAGACCGCGATGAACATTGTTGCGGTAAATTGCAAAGCGGTGCGCATAACCTTCGGCAACACTATGCGGCACCGCGTCCGGTTCCGGTGCACGCAGCGCTTCGGCAAAGCCGTCATAAAATGTCCTGAGATCCCTCATGACGCGGCCTCAAGCTGCCCATTCACGGCATATTCAAGGTGGCGATCAGCAAGGGCTGCCTCACGCGCCAACACATCCCAACCGGGCACGTCATTATCCCATTCAATCAGCGTCGGCCGGCGCCCGATGCGGGCAATCAGCCGATCAAACAGGTCCCATACCGGATCGGCCACCGGACGTGAATGGGTATCGATCAGAACATCATCTACGGGGTTCGCGTCACGCTCATGCCCGGCCAGATGAATTTCACCAACCAGATCAGCGGGCACCGCATCAATAAACGCATTGGCATCAAAGCCCAAATTATGGGCCGAAATGTAAACATTGTTTACATCAATCAGCAAACCACAGCCACTCTGTTCAGCGGCCTCCCTGATAAACTCAAGCTCGGGGATCGAATTTTGTGGCAGCGGCACGTAAGAGGTCGGGTTTTCAATCAGGATCCGGCGGCCAATAAAGTCCTGCACCGTATTGATCGCATCCACCAACTGCGCAAGCGAAGCTTTCGTCATCGGCGTTGGCAGCAGGTCGGCCATATAAAGCCCCTCATGCGCGGACCATGCAATATGTTCAGACACCATGGCGGGGTTGAACCGGTCTACCAGACGCTTGAGATCGGCCAGATGGTTCTTGTTTAACGGCTCCCCGCCGCCAAGCGACAACCCGACCCCATGCATCGAGACCGGATACCGGGCACAAAGCTCTTCGAGCATGGCAAGTCGTGGCCCACCGGCAACCATGTAGTTTTCCGGATGCACCTCAAACCAGCCCGCAGCCGGTGCTGCGTCAAAGACATCTTGCGCGTGCTCGGCCTTGAAGCCGACACCTGCCTGGTCAGGAAGCTTTCGATCAGCAAGCTGTGTTGGCGTTTTCATGGCAAGCAACCTCAAACAGTAAGTCGTAGCTCGGGCGGGCGGTCAGCACATCGGGACAGGAGGAGACATTTGCAAACATGCAGATCGGTGCTGACCGCCCATAGAGGGGGCAAGTTAGGTTTGGGCGTTAGCCCTGCGGGAGATCACGATCAAGTTCTTCGAGGCTGCCCGTCACTTCGCGGCCATCCGCCGTGGTGAAGCTCATATCCTCGCAGGTACCTGCCGGAACCAGTTTCCAGGCATTGCCCTGATAATCGACAGTCGACGTCCCGGCACAGGTTGTACCCGGACCAGCGGCACAGTCATTCTGACCAGCCAGCGACACACCAAAACATTTCTCCTTGGCGCCATCGGCAGCTGCCTGATCGACTGCAGCCATCGAAACAGCAGCACTCAATGCTGCGCCCAAAACCATTGCTTTTTTCATCGTCGTTTCCCTTCGGTTAAATTAGGAACATCAATTCCAAGCGATGACTTAACCGTAAGCGCGATGTGTATTTTCGTCACTGCACCATTCGCACACGCGCAGTCAAAGACACGTGAGACATTCCCCACATCTCCTCACAACCGCGTGAACCGTTCCGTGAGGTGGTAACGCACAATGATGATGTAAACCTGAAACGACAAAACCCCCGACCAGTTAAGGTCGAGGGTTTTCAAAGTCGTGTGTTTATAGGGAATATGATGCTGTATTTGGAAGGCCCGGCGGTGACCTACTCTCCCGTGCCTTAAGACAAAGTACCATCGG
>NZ_LPVZ01000011.1 GCF_001613795.1 Thalassospira sp. MCCC 1A01148 | reverse complement strand
CGAAGACAGTGCTATTGCCCTCGACATTGATGCAGGTCTGACGGACAGCTCTGAAACTCTCACAGTCACGATAAGTGGTGTGCCTGAGGGCGCAACGCTGTCCGCCGGTACCGATAATGGTGATGGCACCTGGACGCTGGGTTCCGATCAGCTTGATGGTTTGAGCATCACCCCGCCGGATGACTTCAGCGGATCGTTCGATCTTGGGGTGACAGCGACGTCTGCGGATGGTTCGGATGTTGCGACAGCCACCGACAGCATCACCGTCGATGTGACTGGTGTTGCGGATGCCCCGACGCTCGACGTCAGTGATGCTTCAGGTGACGAAGATAGCGCCATTGCGCTCGACATTGATGCAGGTCTGACGGACTCCAGCGAAACGCTGACCGTGACCATCTCGGGTGTTCCGGATGGCGCAACTCTATCTGCCGGTGCCGATAATGGCGACGGCACCTGGACGCTGAGCTCTGATCAGCTTGACGGTTTGAGCATCACCCCGCCGGATGATTTTAGCGGTTCGTTTGATCTTGGTGTAACGGCGACATCTGCGGATGGTTCGGATGCTGCGACTACGACAGGATCTATCACGGTTGATGTTGATGGTGTTGCGGACGCGCCGACCCTCGATGTATCGTATGCGTCCGGCAACGAAGACTCCGCCATTGCCCTCGACATTGATGCAGGGCTGACAGACTCCAGCGAGACGCTGACCGTGACGATCTCCGGTGTTCCGGATGGTGCGACGCTGTCCGCTGGTGCCGACAATGGCGATGGCACCTGGACACTGAGCTCTGACCAGCTTGATGGTTTGACTATCACCCCGGCTGAAGACTTCAGTGGTTCGTTTGATCTGGGCGTGACCGCGACATCTGCTGATGGTTCAGATGTTGCGACTACGACGGGTTCAATCACGGTTGATGTTGATGGCGTTGCAGACGCGCCGACGCTGGATGTATCGGATGCGTCGGGCAACGAAGATAGCGCCATTGCGCTCGATATTGATGCAGGTCTGACGGACTCCAGCGAGACGCTGACCGTGACCATCTCCGGTGTTCCGGACGGCGCGACCCTGTCCGCCGGTACCGATAATGGCGACGGGACATGGACGCTGGGTTCCGATCAGCTTGACGGTTTGACGATTACACCGGCTGAGGATTTCAGTGGATCGTTTGATCTAGGTGTGACGGCGACCTCCGCCGATGGCTCAGATGTTGCGACTACGACAGGATCTATAGCGGTTGATGTCGATGGCGTTGCCGATGCGCCGTCGCTGGATGTGTCCGATGCTTCGGGCAACGAGGATAGCGCCATTGCGCTCGACATTGATGCAGGTCTGACGGACTCCAGCGAGACGCTGACCGTGACGATCTCCGGTGTTCCGGATGGCGTGACCCTGTCTGCCGGTACCGACAATGGTGACGGCACGTGGACACTGAGCTCTGACCAGCTTGATGGTTTGAGTATTACGCCTGCTGAAGACTTCAGCGGATCGTTTGATCTGGGTGTGACGGCGACCTCCGCCGATGGCTCAGATGTTGCGACTGCCACCGACAGCATCACTGTCGATGTTACTGGTGTTGCAGACGCGCCAACGCTGGATGTATCGAATACTTCGGGTAACGAAGATAGCGCGATTGCGCTCGATATTGATGCCGGTCTCACCGACAGCTCCGAAACCCTCACAGTCACGATAAGTGGTGTGCCTAATGGTGCAACGCTGTCTGCGGGCACCGACAACGGTGATGGTACGTGGACACTGAGTTCTGATCAGCTTGACGGTTTAAGCATCACGCCACCGGATGACTTCAGTGGTTCGTTCGATCTTGGCGTTACCGCGACGTCTGCTGATGGTGAAGACGTTGCCAGCGCGACAGGATCTATTACGGTTGATGTCGATGGCGTCGCCGATGCGCCGATCCTCGATCTATCCGATGCGTCCGGCAACGAAGACAGTGCGATTGCGCTCGATATTGATGCAGGCCTCACCGACAGCTCTGAAACTCTCACAGTCACGATAAGTGGTGTGCCTGATGGCGCAACCCTCTCTGCCGGTACCGACAATGGCGATGGCACATGGACGTTGGGTTCCGATCAGCTTGACGGTTTGAGCATTACGCCGCCGGATGACTTCAGCGGATCGTTCGATCTTGGTGTGACGGCGACGTCTGCGGATGGTTCGGATGTTGCGACTACGACAGGATCTATCACGGTTGATGTTGATGGTGTTGCGGACGCGCCGACACTGGATGTATCGGACGCGTCCGGCAACGAAGACTCGGCCATTGCCCTCGACATTGATGCAGGCCTCACCGACAGCTCTGAAGCCCTGACCGTGACCATCTCCGGTGTTCCGGATGGTGCAACTCTGTCTGCCGGTACCGACAATGGCGACGGTACGTGGACGCTGGGTTCCGATCAGCTTGACGGTCTTACGATTACACCGACTGACGACTTCAGCGGATCATTCGATCTTGGTGTGACCGCGACGTCTGCCGATGGTTCGGATGTTGCCACCTCAACCGGTTCAATCACGGTGGATGTCGATGGCGTCGCCGATGCACCTACGTTGGATGTATCCGATGCGTCGGGCAACGAAGACAGTGCTATTGCGCTCGATATTGATGCAGGTCTGACGGACAGTTCTGAAACCCTCACAGTCACGATAAGTGGTGTGCCGGACGGTGCGACCCTTTCTGCCGGTACCGATAATGGTGACGGCACGTGGACACTGAGCTCTGACCAGCTTGAAGGTTTGAGCATCACGCCGGCTGAAGACTTTAGCGGTTCGTTTGATTTGGGTGTGACGGCGACGTCTGCGGATGGTTCGGATGTCGCGACTGCCATCGACAGCGTCACCGTCGACGTTACTGGCGTTGCAGATGCGCCGATCCTCGATCTATCCGATGCGTCAGGTAACGAAGACAGTGCTATTGCCCTCGACATTGATGCAGATCTGACGGACAGCTCTGAAACCCTCACAGTCACAATAAGTGGTGTTCCGGATGGCGCAACGCTATCCGCTGGTACCGATAATGGCGGCGGCACCTGGACACTGAGCTCTGATCAGCTTGACGGCCTGACCATAACGCCGCCGGATGATTTCAGTGGATCGTTTGATCTTGATGTGACGGCGACGTCTGCGGATGGTTCGGATGTTGCGACTACGACAGGATCTATAACGGTTGATGTCGATGGCGTCGCCGATGCGCCAACGCTGGATGTATCGGATGCGTCGGGCAACGAAGACTCTGCGATTGCCCTCGACATTGATGCTGGTCTCGCTGACAGCTCTGAAACTCTCACACTCACGATAAGTGGTGTGCCTGAGGGCGCAACGCTGTCTGCCGGTACCGATAATGGCGATGGCACGTGGACGCTGAGTTCTGATCAGCTTGATGGTTTGAGCATCACCCCGCCGGATGACTTCAGCGGATCGTTCGATCTTGGGGTGACCGCGACGTCTGCGGATGGTTCGGATGTTGCGACAGCCACCGACAGCATCACCGTCGATGTGACTGGTGTTGCGGACGCCCCGACCCTCGATGTATCGGATGCGTCGGGTAACGAAGATAGCGCGATTGCGCTCGATATTGATGCCGGTCTGACGGACTCCAGCGAAACGCTGACGGTGACCATCTCCGGGGTTCCGGATGGTGCAACGCTGTCTGCTGGCACCGACAATGGTGATGGTACGTGGACACTGAGTTCTGATCAGCTTGACGGTTTGAGCATTACCCCGCCGGATGACTTCAGCGGATCATTCGATCTTGGGGTGACGGCAAACTCCGCCGATGGATCTGATGTTGCCACCTCAACGGGCTCGATTACTGTGGATGTCGGTGGT
>NZ_LPVZ01000010.1 GCF_001613795.1 Thalassospira sp. MCCC 1A01148 | reverse complement strand
CAATGTCTATGACACGGTTGCACTCTGCCCGCCGCTGATCGTGACCGAGGACGATGTCCGCGAAATCCACGCCCGTCTGGGCCGGGCGCTTGACCGGGCGCTGGATTGGGCAAAGTCTGAGAGCTTGCTTTGATCTGAAAATCGCCGTGCGACACTAGCACGCGAAGCGCACCAAAGAAAAAGCCGGAGATGGGTTTTCCCATCTCCGGCTTTTTGATTTTGGCGTCATCTTACAACGACATCTGTGAATTGACGCATAAAACTGGAAACTCACGCTACCATTTGCCAACGAAATCTCGAACTTTGCGACGCATTATGCTGAAAGGTTTTGAAGCATAATGTTAGAATTCTCTCTATTCCTTGTAAAATCCATAAAATCAAATACTTGCATCACATCTAGTTTGAGAAAAGGGCTACAAATTTCGAAGATTATGTATCGAACTTTACTTGTGGTGTAACCTTGTCATGTATCGAACCGGATATCACGCTCCAAGATACTCATCTGGGCTAGCGTTAATTGCTGCCTTTCTAAAGGGAACCAAATTCGACATGCTCTTTAGCTGCTTGGCTTATGAAGCCAGCTAAGTCATCGATAAGCTCAACATCGACCTTTGACCCAATAGCACACTCCCATACAATGGCAGTGCGCCAACCCAATTTATGCAATTCCTCTATCGCTGTTTTATCTCTCCTAGTGTTGGCCTCAAATTTCTTATTCCAGAAGTCAGTGTTTGTTGCCGGTGTCGTCGCTTTTTTGCAGTCCGGATGACGATGCCAAAAGCAACCATGCACGAAAATCACCACTCGCCACTTCGGCAACACTATGTCCGGTGAGCCCGGCAACAGACGTACATTGAGTCTGTAACGATAGCCCACAGCGTGCAGTGCTTTTCTCAGCAGAACCTCTGGTTTCGTATTTCTGCTCCTGATGCCAGACATCATTCTGGAGCGTGTTTTGGAGTCAACTATATCCATGATTTCACAAACATAGCGCAATCAAGCTTATTTTCCACCTGGTGACACTTGGTGAAACCTGGTAAAAGGCTCGACATTATAGGGAGAAACGATGTCCAAAGATTTTGCCATCATTGATTTGTTCGCCGGTCCTGGAGGGCTGGGAGAAGGATTTTCAAGGGCAGGACGCGACGAGGAAACTCCAATGAAGACCCATCTCTCAATCGAGATGGATGACCATGCAATTCAAACGTTGCGACTGAGAGCCTTCCTGCGATCCTTTGACCAATTTCCCCAAGAATATTACGACGCTATCAATAGTGGTCTTGAGCTTCCAGACTGGGCTGATCTCTATCCCAACAATTGGAAAGTTGCTGACGAGGAGGTACGTCAACGTGTTTTGGGAAGCGATGGCGTATTCGAGGAACTGGCGACCGAGCTCGATCAAGTCCGCGAACGCCATCATGGCGATACTATCTTGATCGGAGGACCTCCGTGCCAAGCATATTCCTTGGTTGGAAGATCGAGAAATCGGGGGAAGGCAGGTTACGTTCCCGAGGATGATAATCGGCATTTTCTATATCGCGAGTATGTCCGCATTCTAGACCGGCTTCGCCCCGCTGCCTTTGTGATGGAAAATGTTAAGGGGATGCTCTCGAGCCAAATCAATGGCGGTCGGATTTTCAGCAAAGTACTTGACGATCTTGAGGAGGCGGGAGACGGGTACCGTTTGTTACCGCTAGCAGCTTCCTCCCCACCCGACGGCTCCCGAGCTTCGGCCAAAGACTTTCTGATACGGTCAGAAGACTTCGGAGTTCCGCAAGCCCGCCATCGAGTAATCATTCTTGGAGTTCGGGCGGATCTGGCGCAACGCCTGAAACTTGATGGCCCGCTTCTCGGCAAACCCCAAAAGCAGGTGAACGTGGGCAGCGCAATTGATGGCCTCTCACCTCTACGCAGTGGACTTAGCCGCGGCGACACGACAGAAGCTTGGAAAACAACAGTAGTTGAACAGGCTATGCGCATTACCAGAACGGAAGGCATTCCAGAAGAAGTAAGGAATATCGTGCAAAGAATTTCTTCTGCCAACAACCTGCCTGAAGCAAGGTCAAGCTGCGCGAAGACGATTGCTGGTGATATGCCAAAACATCTCCTCAAGTGGTTCGATGATGAACGACTTCGTGCAACATTCCATCATGAGACCCGAGGACACATCCCAGACGATATTGGCCGCTACCTTTTCTCGTCTGCTTTCTCCAGCGTGCACTCACGCTCTCCGAAACTGGACGAGTTTCCAGAGTTTTTACTGCCAGCTCATAAAAACCGGGATTCTGGACATTTCTCAGATCGATTCCGCACCCAAGTGAGTGGACGCCCATCGACCACTGTCACAAGTCACATATCCAAGGATGGTCATTATTTTATCCATCCCGATCCCAGCCAGTGCCGCTCACTGACCGTAAGGGAGGCAGCCCGCTTGCAAACATTCCCTGATAACTATTTTTTCTGTGGGTCTCGAACCAAACAGTATCATCAAGTGGGCAACGCGGTACCACCTTACTTGGCGTGGCAAATAGCTAAAGCGGTTCACAAAATCTTGAGATAAAGACAGCCTGAATGTTGACTTAATCAGATAGGGCGAAAACGATCTCTAACCAAGCGCGTCCAGAGGGGTGCCCTCTTCAGCCAATCGGTCGATAAGAAGTTTCATCGCATTCTTTTCAGGTCTGGAAAGCGAGATATTTCCAACGGCCAATTTCACCAAGGCACTATTAGATTTGTCGGTAAGAAGATGCTTTTCTTTTGCATTTTTGCGAACAATCTCCGCTTTAGCGACAATCGAAAGCAGCAAGACATCAAGATCAATTTCATTATCTATTTTTTTCGTGTCACGCCCATCTTTTTTCAAATCTTTTTCTTCATCAAGACTGACCAAAACATGCTCAGGGAGAGCTGTCACATCGAAGTCAGTCTTTGAAACGGCCTCCCAGCAAGCCTGCATTTTGCAGTATTCGCCTACATTTCGCACATTTGTGGGAGTGCTTCTAATCGCACTAGCCACTTGAGGCGCAAGCGCAGTGATGAACTCTTGAAGCTCGTCAGGTACGTCCTGCGACGACCAGATGATATCCCAGTTGAGAGACGCCTGCCCAATACTACGTATATGATGAGCAAGCCATGCCAACGTGTAAGCGACAGTCTGAGACTTGAAGCCGCGATCAAGCTGATACCAATCCGATTGCGCGATCATCTTGTCGGTCCACCTGAACAACAGCGCCATAGAGCACGCATTTTTGAACCACGTTTCGTTGTAATCAGCTTGATGGGCCTTCCATGACTTCGCTGTTTCGTCGGCGAAATGCATAAAGCACTTCTGCGCCCCCTTCGAGACAATGTCAGGACGACAACGGAAGGTGACTAAGTATTTTGCGAGATCCGTTTTGACCATAACTTTAGCCTTGGGAAACTCAACCTGATACTTTCGTCTTTCGGACTGGCTAGCATAAGCCATACCATCGCGGTACTGGCCCCGCGCACGCTCATAGAACCATTTTTCTCCTGAAAGCGCCCCATCCTGAGGCGGAGCTGCAAGAACCCTCGAATAGCGTTCCATCTGCAAATGAAATGGATGATTTGAGAAGAAATCCGCTTCCGAAATACGATTTTGCGTATTCGCATAACGTGAAATAAGCGGGACTACTTTTTCGACGGCAGTTTCGGGTACAACCGACAACTTCATTTGAACATGAACTTGGTCTAGTGCAGCCCTTCCCACATCCTTTGCATACAGGATAGAAGCTGTTGTCTGTCCTCCGTTCACGATCTGAAGGTCACGAATAGCCGAGATGGCGAGCTGACCGTCACCCAGCTCCTTGAGCTCTACCTCGGATGCCGTCGCTGTCAAACCATTGTTATAGGCAAAAAACATCTCAGGTTCTTTGCGGATCGTCGCAAGAATTCCCTTGTTCACTTTCGTTCTTGCCTGGAGATAGGTTCTTACATTTTGTTCAAGCAGACGCGCCCCATAGAGCCCATAAACTTCGGCCAACAGTTCACCCGGGATTGCCAACAGATAGGATTCATAATCAGCCGATGAGCGAGAAGCTCGTAGACAAGGAATTGGGCTACCGGAGATTTCTTCTAGATTGACCTCGATAGCTTCAGGTGCTGCCCTCGATTTCTGAATCTCAGCATACCTAGCAACGTCAAGCACTGTATAGACGACAGGAATCCCAGCAACATCACCCACTAGCTGTGGAGGCTTCCTAGCAACGAGGCGAGCATTCGACAGTAAAATCACACGTAAACGTCGGATGGTGTGCTGGTTCGAATATATCGGATAGGCAGCTGAAAACGCAGAGCTACTATCTTCGAGCGCATTGATAAAATCAGGTGAGAGAGCATTCTCAAAAAAATTGGTAGCCTGCTTCAATGCAGAATCAATTCGTGACGCCTGAAGTGACTGCAGATCCTTTCCCTCCCGGTAGTCACAGACCGCCAAATAAAGCGTACCACGATCTGCATCAAACGCATGGCCATCGACACGATAAGGTCGAGAACCTCCTTCTTTTCTGCAGTGTGCATACTCAAGATCTATTGTGTCGCCGTTCTCGCTCGCGGCCTCGCCGTATATTTCAAAAAACGCTTCTTCCTGAAACAATCCACTTGCTTCCGCCTCAAGCATTACATCTTCGCGCAGATCCTGAAACGCCGTGTCGAGATCATCCACCTATCAACTCCTCCAAAGTCGAGCTCAGATCTACAAGGTAAGGCTGACAGTCAGATACTCGAATTCTGTAACGTACCTGTTCCACTCCGTGCCTAAGTTCCGCTCGTTCTATCCGCGGAAAATTATCCCTGATTTTATAAAGGGCTCTGTCCACCAGCATCCAAATTTCGTCATCGTACTCTTCATGCGGCTCATACCCTGCCTCCAACAGCCCGATAGCAAGAAGATCAGACGCTGCGCCTCCAGCAGCTTCCCCAAGGTCAACCAGTTCCTTCGCAATAGAATTGAGAGTGCAGGCATTGGATGTACGGCTTGGCGCAGGAGAAATACCTTGGTTGCACAGGAATATATGGCCCTGCACAGGATCCAACTGATCCTCAGATGAAATCGAAATCATTCGGTCTGCGGTTACTACTTGAGTTTTCACCTCAAAAATCACTGAGGAAATCACGAAATCCTGCTCGTGCCCCTCGTGCCCTGTCCAAGCGAGAAGTGCAGGTAAAATATCCATTCGCGGCAGTAGTTCGTCTCTGACAAACAGAAGTTCACCGACCAAACCAATCCTCTCGCTCCGGGTCAATCGATTGGCACGACGCCTCTTCAGCATTTCGTGCCAGCGATTCAATTCTTCTAGCGTTTTCAGGAGCCCCTCAGCTGATCGAGATGCCGAAATTGCATTGGTTGCGAGCATCAAGCCTGTACACATCAGTGAGAAGTTCTGAAGATCCGCATCATCTTGCAGGACCACAACGAGACGGGTTCGGTCATCTTCCAAGCTTTCCAACTCGATCGACATACCCTTGACACTGGGAAGCACCGGTCTCTTGCCGTCAGGCTTGTCTGTATCAAGCATGAAAACAAAACGCCCGCGGGAATCTCGACCGATACGGAAATCGAGTGGGTGAGCACTGTCGGCAATAAGAACATTGCGCGCGCCGATTTCAGGTGCCGGGCCAAGAGATTTCCATCTCTCAAGCATCTTGCTCCCCCAACATAGCCTCAGCGTCGTCGTCCTCTTCGAGTTCGTACTGGTCGCGAAGTTGCGCCAGATAAACTGCGTTAACTTGATAAGTATGCTCTCTTGCCGGCTGCTTGGTTTGAGGAAGACAGAAAGACAACGTTACAGCGACGTCACCCACTCTCAGTATATCGTCTGACTGTTCTTTGTGATCTATGTCGTTACGGAGGCTGGGCTCGAAGATATGAATGAGCATCAACGGGCGCTGACGGACACTACAAGCCGCACGCTCCGCTTTATATTCGCCGTTATTCTTTCGCTGTTCGGCAATCCGGTTTTGGTCTTCATCAAGTCCAATACGTGCATCTGTTTGGTCCGCGACCCTGCTCCTACCGCCGTAAACCTTGTAGGAACCATTTTTAACCAAACCCTTTTCTCGCTTTCTCAGTGAGAGGCTATGGCCAGCGAACACTTCAGGTTTACCATCTGTCTGACGCATCGGAATTGCCACATCCCAAACAGACATTTCACCAGCAATGCGATCTTGAATGTAGTCCTGAAAAAGAGATGTATCTGCAATCTTAGAAAGATCGGCATGTGCTCCAAAATTGAACCTGTCTAACAAGTTCAACACTTCTCGACCGTTTACCTTGTCCCAAAGAAGATAGCCCTTTGTAGCTTCTTTGGGGTCCCCCAATTGCTTCAAGAAGGACGAGACTGATGCGTAGTTTTCTGCACTTTTGCGACTATCATTTGGTAGCGCATGACCCTCTACATGGCGAGCGGAATAGTCTTGAGCTACGGTCAACTTTTCTGCCGTCCGCATTTTATTGGCAGCCGTCACCCGAATTGCCAAAGGGCTTTGACGAACCTTAAGGCCGAAATCCGCCGGCGTGCTGTTGGCAGCTTTCATACGCTTGACTTCTCTGCGAAGCTCTTCGGTAGCCTCATCGACGTATTCGTAGTGATCAAAGGACATCTTTGGCAGGTACAAGCGGCAAATGTCCTCATAGCCGGGTCGATAACCGAACCAGCGTGCCATCTGCATAAGCGTGTCGCTCGCCCCCACATTTCGCAGGAGATAGGATACGGTCAGTCCCTCGAGCGTCAATCCACGGGAAAGTGCAAGACCACCAATGGCTATAACGTGAAGGCCGTGCTCTTTGTTAAGCGTATAGTCAAGCACTCCCCCTTGCATGTTTACAGTGCGGACTTCGATGCTCTGAATCCCTTCGTTAAGGTTTGAAAGCACTTCAGACCAGTTGTATTCCGTTTCCGAATATTCACGCTCAAAGCTTTCACGCAATTTAGTCATCGTCTCGTCATGGATACTATCCGGATCGAGAGAACCATGAACCGTAACTGCATACTTTAGTTCACCAAGATACTCATGGGCATGCCCTAGGATTTGCGTCTGGATGGCATTGAAACGGCTGACATTGATCATCATCGAACAATGTGCATGCCCCTTTCCTTGAAAAACTCGAATTGCACGAGTTAGACAGAAAACCCGAATCGCGTGTTTCAGACTTTCGGGTAAATCACTTACTGGATCGCCACTCTTATGCTTGAGAGGCAAAAGCACCCGGTAGTCATCAACGGTTTTGACCATGTTTTCCCGCAAATCACCGTCTTCCCTGAAGACCCTATGCGAGCCCACATAATTTGAGGGTGGATCAAGGGCCTTGATGAAATTCCCCGGAAACAGGTCGTCATGCTCCATATCTTCGGACGTTTCAGGATCGATGAAGATGTTGGCAAAAGGTGTTGCTGTATATCCAACATAGGCGGACCTTGGAAAGCGGTTCAAAATCTGCCGAATAATCCCGTTTATTGCAGTCGTGAGCTTTGGGTCCTTTGCCGTGTTGATTGACGCATTGTCCGCCTCATCGTCGATGAGAAGAAGCGGCAGCTCAAAACCACCAGTCTGTTCTTGATCGTCGATCCACTTCTCAAGTCTTTCAAGCACAGACTTGTTCTTCTTAGTCACAAAAATCATCGGCTCCTGGTGACCAGTCAAACCGAAATAGATTCCATCCCTTCCGGCTTTGAAATCTGAATCTCTGGTAGTTCCTACAGCCGGGATTCGCCTTTCCGCTGCGAATCTTTGGATCGGCAGAGACTGTTGAGCAGCGGCATTTGCAACCGAAACCTTTCCTATGAAAGTTTCATCCAAACGTTCCTGAGTCTGAGTCCTTAGAGAATTTGTTATACCAGCAAGAAGAATGATGACTCTGTAACCAGCGTCCGCAGCCTTGCAAATAAGGGCTGAATAATTGGTTGTTTTGCCCATCTGCACATTACCCATCACCATCCCCCGGACCGCTTGATAAGATGGGTCGAGTGGATCTCCGCAAAGATCAAGGATTTCATCAGTGTCAGAATCAAGTGTTGCAACGACGTTAGATGGCAGGGCTCCGGTTTCTCGATAGAATTTACTAAGACGGTTCCAGTAATAGAACTCTAGCTCGGATTTCTTTTTGGAAAGCCAGGGCTGATGACCTTTCGAAATCACGGCACCACGTCTTTGTGTCACCTTGAAACTCGCCTGCAGTTCCCGAACAATAAATACTGTCGCGTCCTCGTCGAGATTATTGAAAGGCCCTTCCCGCACAATTTCTTCAATAGTACCTTCCGGCAAACCTGCTCCGCTCGCGAAAAGGTCTGAGTATTTCTGTTCGATATTCAAACGGAAATAGGCGAGTTCGGCATCATGCATCTACCACCATCCTTTCGACTTCAAATGCTCCTCGACAACTGATGTTTGGCCGGCCCAAGGCTCGGTCACCTGAAGCAATTCCCACAGCTTCTGGAATGATCCCTCTGAGCGCGCCAATAGAGATGGCAAAGCTGTTTCAAGGCGTTCGACAAAAGCGTCTCGATCCAGAGCGCTCTGGTTCATCATCTCAGGACGCACGGCAAAGTCTTCGCCAATGCTGATTGCCGGAAAGCAGTCCTCAATAACCCCCAACGCAGCGGTGAAAGATTGGGCGACTTCAGCATTCTCATGCTCAAGCAACTGCACAATGAGGGGGTGCTCGCGATTAAGGTAATATCGAACTTCACCGTTACGGACATACTTTGCCCATACGGGAGTTTTACCGTCGGTTGGCTTAATCCGACCTCCGCGCGATTGAAACACTTTCCCAGACTGGCCTTTGAGGCCCTTTACTATTTCTTTCAGCCGTGATCGCAAACCAGATGGTAGCTGGGCTTCAGACTTATCCACCGTTATCTTCCAGATTGCGTCAAGGCTGTTGGGGATATTCACAGCTATCCTGACCAACTGAGACAATTCACCATGACGCACCAAACGGAACCATGTGCCGTGCATTATCAAACGATGCTGCCGATAGATGTAGAAACCTTGGTTTCTTACGAAACCTTCCTCGCCGCCCAACTTTTCATGATCATGTGACGAAATTTTCGAGAAGTGCGGAAGGATGAAGGCCTGAACATTGAACGGTTTACCTTCCAATTCGAGATGCTCGACTGGACCATCCTGTGTAGCCAAATGATCACGTAAGAACGGGTCGACAGGAGAGAGCAACCCACCATTGAACGAAATCTTCAGCTTTCTGAGCCCGAACTCCCCCGCAATGTAACGGTGAAACGTAAGTGCTAATTCGGACTTCGCGTGCGCGACTATCTCGTTGAACCCTTTGCTACTAACCCTTCCGAACTCGGAAAGTCGGTCGCACTTGGTCCATATGACTTCAGTTCCATCATGTTCAAGAAGCTTGCTATTCGCAATTTTATCAATTTCACAGGGCTCGAGTATCGCCATTTTCCAGTCTGCAAGATCATCGAGATCCCAGCTTGCACCAGAAAGAACCCCATTCTTTCTCGTCAGAACAGTTAAATGCCGGCATTGGGAAAACGACGCGGACTTCATGCCCCAGCCAAAGCGTCCCAAATCGTCGTCAGCACGTTCGTCATCAGGATTTGCACTTGCTGGTCGCATGGCATCACAAAGTTCCTCTTCGCTCATACCATGGCCGTCGTCGAGAATTCGAACTTCCGGTTCGCCGTCGCTACGTAAACAAAGAATATCGATAGAGCGCGCCTTGGCCTTGATGCTATTGTCCAGCAAGTCAGCAAGTGCACTTGGCAAGTCGTAGTTTCCGAAGCTTCGCGCTGAAGTCATAAGCGCAGCCGCATCAGGTGGATTATTCGTGTACTTCACCAAGCGTCGAAACCCTATCCAGAACATATCCTCCTAATATAGTGATCATCTTTTTTTTCTAACGTAAATGGTTATTGTCAAAAAAATTCTCTTCAATCGACCATCCCTCATGACCGTGCATTAGCTGTTCGATTTAATTGACACAAAACACAAGAGCCCGCGACAAGCGCGGGCTTTGGAAGCTGGGCAACCACTGCTGTCGTTGCATCACATTCATCAGACTGGCGGCATACTGAAGAAGAGCCATTCAATTCGCGCCGGTTCGGCCCGCAGCCGCCCCGTCAAAGCTAGTGTCCTATGCTGTCGCAGATCGTCTGAAGAAGTATTGTCGACTTCCATCAATCGCTGGCCCGGTAACAGGGTTGGTACCTAGTTCCTTCAGCTGGGCTACCATAGTTCTTGCCGAAGTATTCTTGTTTGCTGCCAAGCACGAAGCGGAAATGTATGTTGCCTTGAACCGCTCAATCGCATCCAGTGAAACCTGTCTCCGCAGACGGCCATCTACCGGGACAGAGATTGTTTCAAGAAACCCCTTATGCACCAGATGACGTGTGGCTTCTTCATTTAGTCCCAGCATCCTTGAAGCTTCACGAATGGTAACGGCCCATTTGATCGTCAGCTTTTCATTGTAAAGAAAAGCTCTGAAATCTGCGTCATTGAAGAACAGATCTTTGAAATTGGTCACCTTTTTCGAGGGCTTCAGCGTTTTCAACTCGCCACCGAGCATGGCCTGAACCAGGTCAACGATACAAAGCCCCTTGGCGGTGCAGCGACGTAGCGCTTTAGCAAAAGTCACAGGCTCATCTGCGAATAGACAATAGGTCGCTTGCTTTGTCACAGATGCGATAAATTCGTCGACATCCTGCTTTTTGAATGCCCAGTGTTGAGAACCATCAACCTTGGGCCCTTTTCACTGCCCTGATTAGGCCTGCGTTCACCAGTTTCATGAAAGGGTGCTTTGAAACGCCGAGCAGCTCTTGCGCATCAAAGGTACCCAGCAGGTTCTCACGCGCGTTTCGGTACCGCTCAACCTCCGAGACTTCTATGACGCGAAGACATCTGCTTTGCATCTGTCTCGTGGTTGCAGCCAAACTCCCCTCGGCGATATCGCGTCTCAGGATAGTTGGATGAATACCAAGGCGTCGTGCCGCTTCCGCAACCGTAACAAACGATTGATCCTGGGACCATTCATCCGACAATCGTTTACTGGTTGGCACGACAAACCCAGAAAACCATTTACCTTCGATATATTTTGCGAATTCGGCGCGGATGAGATGCAGATGCTCAACTTCCTGCTGCTTGCGAAACAGATTGGTGTAGAGCGATCGAAATTCTGCCTCGAGCCCGACGTGTTTTTCAACATCTTGCTCGGTGAATTGCCGCACTTCATCGAGTAGCAAGTGGAATCCGTTCGGCCAATCAGCAAGAATCACAGAAACGCGATCAAACACCTCACGCAATGCATCAGCGGTAAGATTGTAAAACAGTTGTCGGCCGGTTCCACGCCCGCGACCTGAAATATAGGCCGCCAAGAACATCGTGTGGTTCAGGAGATCTGTGAAACTCAACATCTGAAATGCCGGATGCAAGGCGCAGTTTTCGTCTGCCAGCTGACCGTGGAAGCGCTTCTCCAACAACCTGCAGAAATCTATTGTTTTATCGGGTGCTGAACGCGGCCGAAACGACCTCAAATCCGCACCACAAGCGCATTCCAGAAGGTTTTCACGCGCCCAGCCAACGCGTCGATTACATTTCCTGCAGCTCTCAAGCAGATAGGTCCCGTGTTTTGGACAGCCACTCAAAGGCTTGATATCCCACAAGGCACGATGGTAGGGAGCTTCGCTCAAGCATTGCGGGCAGTAGCGAAAAGAACGCCTTTCCTGCGCACAAATATGAACTTCATGAGACGCCACACGAACCCACCGGGGCCCCACAATTCGGCTCTGAATATTCGAAAGCTCGCGGTCTGCAAGGTTTAGCGCACTTGCCAACTTTGCAATGTCATCACGCGGTAAATATGTGCGTGGGTGAATACCGAGCTGCCTCAGCATCCAGTTTGGATTGTGATAACCATTTTCCGTCGAAAGCCTGAGCAGATATCCTCGGAAGCTCTCTGCCTTCTCCGGCTTAGGACGTACCAATAGTGACAGATCACCTGACATGTGTCTCACCTTGCTGAGAGGACTTCGTTGACGTTCTGAGAACGTGATGTCGCGCTAATCGACGGGATGCATCCCACCACCGACATATGCCTGCTCTCGGGAAGTGGGTCGATTGCTTGTCCATCCCAACTGTCGAGAAACGGATTGAGAACTGCTTTATCTGGCACAAGGCGCTCTCTGAATGATTTGGCGAGATGCTGCCGAGTTATAGACGAAGCATTGCATTTGGCTGCTTCATATGCGGCGCCATGGATCAGCTTGATCAGAAGAGAAATCAGGCCTTTTGTTGCAGCATGGCAGCGGACAGCTTGACCCTTCAAATCGCTTTTACCTCCCAGAATCTCCGCAAGCTTTCCGTCTACCGCGTCAAGGATCCTGGTGAACTCTGCGCGCTCTGCCTTGTCATCCCAAGCAAAGGGCGAAAGTTCAGTCTGATAACTAAAGCGCCGCATGAGCTGTTCATTTGCCGACAGCACATTTCTCGAATACGGAAGTCCGACCAAAGCCACCGGAATCGATGTGTTGGAAATGAGGTTCTTGAGCCAGTCAGAAACATCGAGGATAACCCGCTCGCTCTTGCGATCGATAAAGTGCTGAAACTCATCAAGGATGATGAGCTTCGTGCCGCACTCCCGAAGCAGCTTGCGAAGTCTTTTGGTTCTTTGCTCAAGTGTGCCCCGATCAGAAAGAGGGTCGCCAAGCTTATCGAGAAGCTCGGACGCCATATTCTTCATCGTTGCCGGCACCGGAATTACCGCGCTCAGAACCGGAACCAATTTACGGTCCGGGGTTTCGACAGGCTGGTTATCGACGAGAAAAGCCTTTGCAAGCGTCGACTTCCCAACACCTGAGGGACCATGGAGGAGCATGCAAACAGGTTCTCCATAACCCGTATAGGACTGCATGCATTCATCAAGCCGTGCCAAACCGGTCTTGAAAGAACGATGGCGGATCAGAACATCACCCATCACCTGATTGATGTCAGAAAGCTTGTCTGGATTAACAGCAATGCTCATACGTCATCCTTTCCAACAGCCTGAATACGCTGCATGCCGTCAGCAAGAAAATCGTCATCTTCGACCAGGTCGTCACGATAATCTTCCTCCTTGGCCGTTGGTGCAGCATCAAATGAGATCTCATAAGACGTGTTCGGCTCAATCATACGATCTTCATTCGAGGGTGCTGGACTGGAGGACTCTCGAAAACGTCCAATCCGTGCATTGGTCGTGCGTTTCCGCTTCTTGGTCTTGGCCGTTTCCTGAATAAGGTCGTGAATGTGTTCTTTGACTTTCGCAAGTTCAGTTGGATCAATCTGACGCGCCCCCATTTTCCGAAGGTACTTACGAAGGATCTTGTGCGGCCATAACCCGAGCCCTTCTGCGTATTCGGGATCCAATGCCGGGACATCGAAATAGGTATTGGTTCTTGGATCACGGACATGAATACGCCACATATTGGTCGGGTCGAATTTCATATCTACTTGGAAATCCTTGTTAGAGCTGTTGCGGAGCTCGGTCAGCTTTCTTGAGCTGTACCAAATGCCCTCTATGACGATTCCTTTGGGGTGAATTTTCCGAACTTCCTTGAAGCAGGAAAGAAGAACATTGAGGTCCTCCTGATCGGAAATAAGCCGGGGCGGAAACGTCTCCACTCCTTCAGTCCATCTCTCAAGCGGTATTGCTTGGATACCCTCGTGCATCTTCCTAGCATGAATTTCGACAATCCATTTACACAAGACATGCTCAAGAATTGCGATAGGAACACTGGCCTCTCCAACCGCATCATTTTCTGAGCGTGCATCCTTGTTGTGAAAGGTTTTCCCCGGCGCATCACACAGCAGAGAGCGGTTGATCTCACCAAAAATCCTCTCCACAACACCTTTGGTCCATGGCGACTTCACTTTGTTATGCTGAATGGTGATACCCAGTTGGGCACACGCGATTTCGAGATCTTTGGAATGGAATTCAGGCCCGTTATCCGTAACAAGAACCTCCGGCACGCCATAACAAGGCCATGTGCCTTCGATGTCAGGGTAACGCTCGTTGACCCATTCCTTGGTGCCAATAGCACTGCGAAGAGCCATCATCACGCTCGCAGTGCTTGGAGCTTCAAAACCAATATAAAATCCAATAGGTAAGAGCGAGAAATGATCAATGACAATTGTCAGCGTTGGCCGTCCCAAAGGAATGCCTAGTTCTGGATCATAGACGATGATGTCGAGCAACGTGTGATCGATCTCAACCCTCTCAAGCGGTCGAGACGAGAATGCACCTTTTCCCACGTGTCGTGTTTCCTTTTCGGCAATGTGTTTCCCGTATCGGCCCCTTAAAAATGTGTAGGGCTCGAGTTTCTCGATTTCGCGATAGAGAGTTCTAAGCGTCGGCACTGCCAGTTGATCAAATGTTGGTCTGTATGCATTCAGTCGTTCGATCTCGACGACGACAGCGGAGTAAACATCCGTTGGCCTGGGCCTCGACGTAACCAGAAATCGCTCATTGACTACGGACTGAAGGATTTCGAGCACCTCGGGAGAAAATCGTCGTTGTCGGTTGCCTGTGCGGTTGGTCTGGAAAACCTCAACATCATCGAAGAGCGCGATTTGATGGGCAATGCCAAACGTCTGGAACCGCTGTTTCAGGATGGTTTGCGTGCCTTTGCCGATCATCCGCTGATTGGTGAAATCCGTGGTGTCGGCCTGATTGCGGGCCTTGAGATGGCAGACAAGAAAACCAAACAGCCATTTGGCAAACCGGGTGCTGTTGCCGCCAAGGTCGTCGCCCTGGCAGCGGAAGAAGGGCTTATTTGCCGCAATGTCTATGACACGGTTGCACTCTGCCCGCCGCTGATCGTGACCGAGGACGATGTCCGCGAAATCCAC
>NZ_LPVZ01000009.1 GCF_001613795.1 Thalassospira sp. MCCC 1A01148 | reverse complement strand
ATTTGTGCGGATATGCGAAGCAAAATTGCAGGAAGATGCACATCTTTCAAGATTTTGCGACAACGTAGCCCGTGCAAATCCGGGAGATCCAAAGGACAATTGATATGAAAGAAAGCCTCTGCGTCAAATCCCTTGATTGGGGATCACCCCAATCTGCGGGCTTTTCCTTGTTTTTTCTCCCATATCAATTGCCGGAGCGATCATTTGAATGAGTTTGGACCCTGGATCGGGAATGGATGTCTGTCGAGTTCAACGAAAAAGCCCGATCCAATGGACCGGGCTTTGATCGTTTGTCTGCTTGGCGCCAAAATCAGGCGTCGTTTTGCGCTTCGGCAAGGATTTCATCACCTTGGCGGGCAATCTCTGACAGAGCCTGTTCGAATACCTCTGGCGGGTGACCACCGGAAATGGCGAATTTGCCGTTCACCACGTAGGTCGGGACAGAACTGATACCGGCATCGCCAAACTCGTCTTCCTCGGCACGGACTTCCTTGGCGAATTCGTCGCTGGCAAGGATTTCGGTGGCGCGTTCCGGCGAAAGGCCAACTTCCTCGACTGCGCGTTTCAAAACACCATGGTCGGCGGTGTTGTCTCCGCCCTGGAAGTAGGCGGCAAAAAGATTGAGTTTAAGCGCGGTCTGTTGTCCGTATTCGCCTTCCTTGCCTGCCCAGTACAGCAAACGGTGGGCGTCAAAGGTGTTATAGATGCGGGAATCAGATCCGAAATGAATCGGGAAGCCGACATTTTCACCCATCATGGTGATGCGGGCGCGGTTGTCTGCGCTTTGATCTGCCGTCAGGCCGTACTTTTCGCTGATATGTTCGGAAAGGTCCTGACCTTCTGGCGGCATGTCACGGTTTAGTTCAAACGGATGCCAGCGCAGTGTGACGTCAATTTCACCGTCAAGACGGCTGATGGCATCTTCGAGGTTTTTATAACCGATGATGCACCACGGGCAGACCACGTCCGAAACAATGTCGATCTGCATGGGAATGGCTTTGGTCATTGGATTAGGATTGCCTTGGGTTATGTAACGTTATCGCTACCCCAACACATAATCGACATGGCGTCAAACGCAAGGAAAAGGCTGGTTGGGCCTTCCTGGAAAGTCATTTTATCAGTTTTTTCTGATTTTCGCGTTCAGATCGTCGATCAGATGATCAATTATACTGCCGACGGGCATTGTCGACCATGTATTCGGCAAAGGTTTCAAGGATCGGGCAAGACCAGTCCGCGCGGGTCAATTCCCCGTCACGTTCCCAATCGCCATACCAGCGTTCATCAATATCGCGGAAAATGGTGTAGCGGGCAAAGCGATCCGACGCGGTCCAACAGTTCCGACCGGTACGTTCCCAAGTCAGGCCGGCTAGCATCATGATGTCAACGCTGGTGGAGGCGTTTTTTACCATTTTTGTTGTCCTTGGACATCGCGCGATCGCTATTGATGTTGATGGTGGGCAGGCCTTCGATCACGCCGCCTATGATATGCAACTAAAGATAAGCACCGACTGGTGGGGGTTACAATCATTCAAGGGGACAGGTTCGCTATCCTAAAGGTGAGTAATTTGTTGAAATAGAGTGGAAATTGTCCCAAAGGCGGCAATTCGCGTAATGCTGTTGCGCTGATGACTGTTTTGAGGCAATTTGCCAGACCCGCAAAACACATGGGACCATGAGGCTTGCGGACAGAACAGTGGCGGCAAAACGAACGGCCGTCACAGAGAGACTATCGATCAGTTGGAATGAAAATGTCAGACAAGCGCGTCTATCTCTATGACAGTACCTTGCGCGATGGGCAGCAGACCCAGGGCGTGGATTTTTCGGCCGCGGACAAAACCGCGATTGCCAAGGCACTGGACGAACTGTCGATTGACTATATTGAAGGCGGTTGGCCCGGGGCGAACCCGACGGATGATGCATTCTTTGCCAATCCGCCCAAACTGAAAAATTCCAAACTGACAGCCTTTGGCATGACCCGACGCGCAGGCCGTTCGGCGTCAAACGATCCGGGGTTGACCAGCCTTGCGCAGAATGCGCCGATTGTTTGCATGGTCGGCAAAAGCTGGGATTTTCAGGTGACCGAGGCGCTTGGGATCGAGCTTGATGAAAACCTTGCGATGATCTCGGACTCAATAGCGCATCTGAAATCCAAGGTTTCCGAAGTGATGTTCGATGCCGAGCATTTCTTTGATGGTTACAAGGCCAACCGCGACTATGCGTTGTCTGCGATCACGTCGGCCTATGAGGCCGGGGCACGCTGGGTTGTCCTGTGTGACACCAATGGCGGCACACTGCCTGACGAGATTTTTGACATTGTCACCGATGTTTGCAGCCAGATCCCCGGTAGCCATGTTGGTATTCATTGTCACAATGATACGGAAAACGCGGTTGCGAACTCCTTGGCCGCGGTGCGTGCCGGTGCACGTCAGGTGCAAGGTACGTTAAATGGCCTTGGCGAGCGCTGTGGCAATGCCAACCTGATTTCGATCATTCCGACCCTGATGCTCAAGATGGGATATGATGTTGGCATTTCCCACGACCAGTTGACCAGCCTTCGCCGGATTTCGCACATCCTTGACGAGCGCCTTAATCGCGAGCCATTGCGTCAGGCGGCCTATGTCGGCGACAGCGCCTTTGCCCATAAGGGCGGTTTGCATGTTTCCGCAGTCGAAAAGAACCCGACCTGTTACGAGCATGTCGAACCGCATCTGGTTGGCAACCAGCGCCATATTCTGGTGTCCGATCAGGCGGGGCGGTCCAATATCCTTGCGCGTTTCCGCGAGATCGGGGTCGATGTTGATCCGAAATCAGAAGCGATCGGCAAGCTGGTTGAAACCGTCAAACAACGCGAATTTGATGGTTATGCCTATGACGGGGCAGAGGCCAGCTTTGAGTTGCTCGCACGTAAGGCGATGGGCGAGCTTGATCGTTATTTCCGCGTGACGTCGTTCCGCGTGATTGATGAACGCCGCTGGGTCGATGAACAGGACGAGCAGGTCATCACCATGAGTGAGGCCACCGTCAAGGTCGTGGTCGGCGATGATCAGTTCATGTCGGTTGCCGAAGGTAACGGCCCGGTTAACGCCCTTGATGCGGCCCTTCGTAAAGTCCTTTTGACGGTGCCGGAATACCGCGAAGCGGTCGAACAGATTGAACTGATCGATTACAAGGTCCGCATTATAACCCGCGGCGATGGCACGCGAGCAGT
Organism: Thalassospira sp. MCCC 1A01148; assembly: GCF_001613795.1. GTDB lineage: Bacteria > Pseudomonadota > Alphaproteobacteria > Rhodospirillales > Thalassospiraceae > Thalassospira. The sequence continues at coordinate 48,913 of NZ_LPVZ01000009.1, read as the reverse complement.
GACCCGCGTCATGATCGAAAGCCGTGATGCAGAGGGCAATTACTGGGCAACGGTTGGGGTTTCAACCAACATCATCGAGGCGTCCTATAACGCGCTTCGGGATTCCATTACCTATAAGCTGTTCAAGTCCGGGGTACGCAGCCAGCACGCCTGATGCTGTGATCGGATATCAGCCAAATGGATGCAGCCGGGCCATATCAAGGTCCGGCTGTTTTCGTGACGGATAAGGAGACTTAGATCTGGAGGCTGGCGCGAACGGTTGGCTTTTGCTAAGTAAGCGCCAATATGGACGGGGATGCCCGACCATACCTTCATCTGACGACCGGAGAATAGCGCGATGAGCGAGCCCATCGGCAGTGCCAAGCCTGAAACAGGCGGGATTGCCAATCCACCCGTGATCATTCTGATCGAACCGCAGCTTGGCGATAACATCGGCAAGGCCGCGCGCGCGATGCTTAATTGTGGTCTGGTGGATTTGCGTCTGGTGCGACCGCGCGATGGCTGGCCGAATGAACGGGCAACTGCCAATGCATCGGGTGCCGATATCGTCATCGACAACACCAAGGTGTTTGAGCGCGAAGAAGATGCGCTGGCCGATCTGAACCGTGTCTACGTTACAACCGCCCGCACGCGCGATGCCATCAAGCCGGTCTTTACGCCCAAGGGGCTGGCACCGGAAATGCGTGCTGTGATCGGGCGCGGTGAGAAGGTCGGCGTGATGTTCGGCCCGGAACGCACGGGCGTTCGCAACGAACATATCGCCATGGGTGATGCGGTTGTGACCGTGCCGCTTAATCCCGGTTTTACGTCGCTTAACCTGGCCCAAGCAGTTTTATTGATCGGGTATGAATGGTGGCAGGCGGGCGTTGATGTGCCGGACTATCAGTTGATGATGGCCGATACGTTCCCGGCGACCAAGAACGATATGGAACGCCTTTTCCTGCATCTCGAGAGCGAGCTTGATGAATCGGGGTTCTTTCGCGTGGCGGAAAAACGCCCCGGCATGGCGCGCAATATTCGCAACATCTTTAACCGTGCCAACCTGACCCATCAGGAAGTCCAGACGCTGCGCGGTATGATCGTTGCCATGCGGGGCGGCAAGCACAAACCAAAGGACTGATTTTTCAGCCGGTTGGCAGGTGCCGCTTTCATTACGCGCCGTCGCGGCCAAAGTCGGCAGAAATGCAGGGCTTGCATGCGCTATGGCGGGCGCGATTAATGTTTGACTCTTGAACAATCATCTCTATATTGCGCCTCACTTCCGAGAAAGTGGGTCGAAACATGTGGTTTCGTCCCCGTTCCGCATGTCCGGGCCAAATGCTGGTTCTGGCGGCTGGAAACTATCGGGACAATAAGTGATCTTAAAAAAGAGAGTTACAAAATGTCGAAACGTATTGCTGCAAAGCATAAGATTGACCGTCGCCTTGGTGTGAACCTTTGGGGCCGTGCAAAATCGCCGCTGAACAAGCGCGAATATGCACCGGGCATGCACGGCGCAACCCGCCGTAAGAAGCCGACCGACTATGGTACCCAGCTGTTTGCGAAACAGCAGCTCAAAGGCTACTACGGCTCGATCTCTGAAAAACAGTTCCTGCGCTACTACAAAGAAGCGTCCCGTCGTCCGGGCGATACCTCCGAGCATCTGGTTGGTATTCTTGAGCAGCGCCTTGATGCGGTTATCTACCGCATGAAATTCGTTCCGACCGTGTTCGCTGCACGTCAGTTCGTTAACCACGGCCACATTCTTGTCAACGGCAAGAAAGTAACCATCCCGTCCTACCTTGTTAAAGAAGGTGACGTTGTCGAAGTGAAACCTGCTTCGCGCGAAATCCCGATGGTGATGGAAGCTGCCAACCTGAACGAACGTGACGTTCCGGAATACATGGACGTTGACGCGAAGGCCTTCAAAGGCACCTTCGTTCGCGTACCGAAATTCGCAGAAATTCCGTACCCGGTTCAGATGCAGCCGAACCTGGTCATCGAATTCTACTCGCGTTAATCCGTACGGATTTCGCGACGAACCGATACGAAGACGCCCGCTGAAAACAGCGGGCGTTTTTGTTTGTCTGCATATTGCAAAATGCCGGTATCAGGCAGGTGGTTTGTTGATCTGCTCGGACGCCTGTTGGGCGGCAGCAGCCACAGCTTCCTGTTTTTGTTCCGGTGTGGCGTCGGCGGGCACGGCGACCTTGACGTCGCGGGATGCCATCTGGATGCCGTTTTCCTTGAACATGGCCAGAACCCGCTGATAGACGGTTTTGCGGATCATGAACTGTTCCCCCGGTTTCGAGGTGTATTTCAGCCCGATTACCATGTTGAATTCTTCCATGCGGCGCACGCCCTGGGATTTCAGCGGTTCGATGAAGCTGTCCCCGATCAGCGGATCTTCCAGAAGTTCTGCGGCCAGTTTTTTGACCAGCTTCTTGATCTTGTTGACGTCCGTTTCAAATGGCACGCGGAATTCAAGCTTCACAATCACCCAGTCGCGGCTGTGGTTGACGATGGATTTGATTTCGCCAAACGGGACGGTCTGAAGCGGGCCGCGGTGATGGCGCAACTGCATGGAACGGATCGAGATGTTTTCGACCCGACCGCGCAGATTTTCGACTTCGATATATTCCCCCAGCCGAAACGCATCATCTAGCAGGAAGAACACCCCCGCCACCACGTCGCGCACAAGCGCCTGACTGCCAAAGCCAAGGGCCAGACCGACAACACCGGCACCGGCGATCAGCGGGCCGATATCAACACCGAGCGACGACAAGGTGACCATTGCCACCATGATGACAATCACGGTCAGGGCAAAGTTCTTCAGCAATGGCAAAAGGGTTTCGACCCGTGACAGGCCTGATCCGCCGCCTTCGTCCCCGGCATTGCCCTGGTTGGAGGCATTCATGCGTTCATCAAGGAAGGTCTTTATCAGCGACCAGATCAGGTCTGCGATCAGCAGGATCATGATGATTTCGGTCGAGCTATCAATAATCCGCGCGACGATACCGGCATCATCGGCCTGTGCAAGGCGGTCAAAGCCCCAGATGCGCCACATGCTTGCCAGAACAAACACCAGTGCCAGAAGCCGCACACCGCGTTTGAGGACCTTGGTAAAGACCGGCGTTTTGGTTTTGACGGGTTCGAACTCTTCGTCGTTTTCAAGGGCGATGGCTTCTGCCCGTGCGTTGTGTTCGTCGGCTTCCTGCTTGGCGATTTGCAGCTTCTTGCGATGCTGGCTTTCGATGATGTTGCGAAACACAACATCAAACAGGCAGGCAATACCAATGGCCAGAAGCGCCTTGAGGATGCGTTCGGCACCAATGACGGCCACGCCGCCAACAAGGATGAACCAGCCACAGACAATCACCGGCCACAGGCGGGCCATGGATGTTGGCAGGGCCATTTTCTCCACGTCCGTGCTTGAGACATGGCTGGCAAAGAACCGACCCAGCGAGACAGTCGCAAAACAAAAGGCGAGGACGGAAATCACCACTGCAGCGTCAAACAGGATGATATCACCGGCAACCATGGTCGGGGCGGCGCGAAAGACGCCCGCAAGTGCAAAGGAAAACAGCGAAATGCCAGCTGCCCAGGTCAGGTTCGTGGTAAGGGCCCTTGCTGCAACCGGATCGACATTGATCATGCGAAGGCCTTCGGCCTTGGGCGCAAACAGGAATTGCAGCACTATGATCAGGAAACGAAGCGCGAAGAACGCCATCAAAAGCGACATAACGGCCGCCTTCATGATTTCCGGCCAATCGAACATCATGAAGGTGCCAAGCGATCCGATGGCAAAGACAAACAACGAGAGCAGCGACAATACGCTGAGCCCGGCAATATGTTTGAGGCGTTCGGTAAAGGTCTGTGGTGTGCGCGATTCAAGATAGGCACACATCGGGGCCGACAGTCTGCGATAGATCAGCTCTGCAAGGATGCCGACACCCACGAAGATAACGGTAAACAGCAAGATCCGCATCAAACCGCTTTTGCCGAAATCGCTTGAAAGCAGATCAAGGGTTGCATCGAATTCATCCGGGAAGGCATCAAAGCCGGCAAGTGTTTGGGCAATACGTGCCTGGGTTCGGTCCATTCCTTCTTCAAGGAAGCCATAATAGCTAAAGGTCTCTGCAACGACATCATCTTCGCCTGATGTGGCGGCTTCCGTCGTTGCGGTGTCGTCGCTTCCCATCGTGGCAACAGCTGCCATCTGCGCCTGAGCAGGCATTGCGGGCGCAATGACAAACAGTGCAAAAAGCCAAATGGCAAAACATGCCATTGTTTTGATTGATGGTTTCATGCCGGTGACTTCCCCTTTGGCGCAATCGATAGCCTGCATTAAAGATGGGGAAGTCCAAAGAAACCATCAAGAAATAGTTTTGCTGCGTCCGGGAAATGATCGCTATGGGGGTGGCGTTTCATCTGGCAGAAACAAAAAACGCGCTGGCGGGCGACCCGCACAGCGCGTTTGCATGGTGGGAATTGCGTGCGCGTTAAGCGGCAGCAACGCCCTTGTCTTTAAGGTGCTGGGACAGTTCGCCGCTGGCAGCCATTTCGCGCACAATATCGCAACCACCAAGGAACTCGCCCTTGACGTAAAGCTGCGGAATGGTCGGCCAGTTCGAGAAATCCTTGATGCCCTGACGGATGGCCGGATCGACCAGCACGTTCACGTCCTTGAACGGAACGCCAAGTTCGGCCAGTACCTGCACAACAGCAGCAGAGAAGCCGCACTGCGGGAACATTGCGGTCCCTTTCATGAACAGGACGACGTCATTGTCATCGACGTCTTTCTGGATGCGCTCGAAAACCGGGTTGTCGGTCATAATGATTGTCCTTGGCTTTGGGCGGCATGGTTGGGGCCGCAAATTCGGGTAAAACTTTTATGGGCGAAGATATGGCTGGAACCTGCGGTTCTGTCAACTCTTGGCGCGATTTTGCCGCGCGGTGCGCAGGTTATCCCAGGTGAAAATGCCCAGGCCGAACCACACCAGCGCATAGGTGATCATGTGGGCCTCTGTGAATATCTCGCCGAAAATCAGAACCGCGACAAAGAACTGTATGGTCGGATTAAGATATTGCATCAATCCAAGGGCTGAGAATTTCATGTTGCGTGCCGCAAAGGCAAACAACACTAGTGGCGCTGTCGTGCAAACCCCAAGCCCGATCAGAAGCGCATCCTCGACCCGTCCAATATGCCCGAAGGTCATGTCACCCTGATAGGTCAGCCAGCCCAGATACCCCAACGCAAACGGGGTCAGAAGAATACATTCAACAAACAAGCCGGCGATCGGGTCGGCCGGGACGAATTTGCGAATTACACCGTAAAAGCCAAACAAGGTCGAAAGTCCGACGGCAACCCAGGGCATATCGCCATAAAAAACCAGAAGGTTCAGAACCCCGGCCGTACAGATCAAAACGGAAAGGATCTGTATGCGGTTGAGTTTCTCGGCAAAGAAAATCCGACCGAGGATCAGCATGATCAACGGCATGATGTAATAGCCAAGGCTGGCTTCAAGGGCGTGCGCGCTATTGACCGCCCAGATATAAAGCAGCCAGTTGCCGGCAACCAACAGGCTTGAAAGGAACAAAAGCCCGATGGTGCGGGCCGACGAAATCAGTTCCCACAGCTTGTTGCGCCGTCCCAGCGCAAAGACCAGCAGCAAGGTCAGTATGGCAGACCAGACAATCCGGTGTGACAGGATTTCAAGCGGGGTGGCAAAGGCGACCTGCTTGAAATAAAGGCCAAAGAAGCCCCAGAAGATAAAGGCACCAAGCCCGGCGAGGGGGCCGGGACCGATCAATGCCGGTTTTTCCTGTGAAGACATGGGGCAGGACCTAACGTAAAGCGATGGTCAGTTAATGGGGCTGTGACCGGCCGCTACGTCTTGGACCAGTTCAGTATCATCTGAAAGCAAGTCGGGGCCGAAATTAAGTCGGCCCTCGAAAAAGTCTTGTCTGGCAAGGCGGGTTCGTGGTGGCGAGGTGACGCAATGCCTTTTGGGGGACTGTGATCAGTCCGGCGCAGAGGTTTGAAGAGCCAGCGCGTGCAAATCGCCGCCCATTTTACCTTTTAGCGCGGAATAGACCATCTGGTGCTGAACGACACGGGTTTTGCCGCGGAACTGTTCGGATACGACAATTGCCGCATAATGATCGCCATCACCGCGCAAATCCTCGATGCGGACCTGTGCATCGGGCAGGGCTTCCTTGATCATGCTTTCGATTTCATAGGCTTCCATGGCCATGGCGCATCTTCCTCATGGTTGATCGGCGCAATATTCGGGACCGCCGATATGACTTGTTTTCACTGGTATATGTCGTTGTTAAGGGGGCTGTCAATTTTTGTGAAACGCCCGTTATCCGGTAATGACAGACGACGCATGGGCCTTGTGTTTTGGCCGTTATTGAGCTAACAGGCATTGTTCTGGTTGCGCACACCTGCCGTCCGCAAGGCTTATGCCTTTGGTAAAGTGCGTTGAATGAATTTTTCGGATCCGTTTCCCGTTCAGGATGCGGCCCGGCAATGCGGACCCCCGGCCTCCTGCGTGGAGACGATAAATGACTTCCAATATGCTTGATATCGGTCATGCCGATAATCAGTCCGAAACGACCGACGCGCTCAAGACTCAGGCAAAGCGCCTGCGCAAGGCTTTGGCGGCACGTGATGTGTCCATCTCACATGCCGGGTCGCTTGAATTGCTGGCCCAAAGTCACGGCTATCGTGACTGGAACACCGCCGTTGCCATGGCCCGGCGCAATATCCCGACCAATGTATCTGATCTTGGCATTGGTAAACGCTTTGCCGGGTCCTATCTGGGCCATGCGGTGACCGGACTGATCCGCAGTGTGACGGCGTCCCCGACGCCCGGTGTGTTCCGGGTCGAGGTGCATCTGGATGAACCGGTGGATGTGGTGGAATCAAAACGCTTTCATGGTTTTCGCCAACGCATTGGCGCACGGATCAATGAACATTGCGAACCGGTGCTGACCAATGGCACGCCAGGCCCCGGCCTTTCGATTGATCTTCTGTTGCGAGACTCATCGGACGCGTGAGCACGTTTTTCTAAGAGATCAATGACCAAACCCTCCGGCAGCTTCCAAAAGTTGCCGGAGCTTACGTTCTGGTGATCGAACTCGAAGATGACCTGACGCTTCAAAACAAACGGTTCAACGGGATCACCCTTGCCAGAGGAACCTACCTTTATTGCGGCTCCGCCAATGGTCCCGGTGGTATCGCCGCGCGCGTCAAACGCCACTGCAAGACGACCAAGAAACCCCACTGGCATGTCGATGAGCTGACCTCAAACGGGGTTGGGCGGGTTGTTTCGGTGCTGGCGGCGCCGGGCGGGGATGAGTGTGAACTGAGGGCTGCTTTGCAGGCACCAGATACACAGGTTCCCGTGCCCGGATTTGGCAGCAGTGATTGCACCGAATGCTTGTCGCATTTCATGCGCGCATCGGGTGGGGAAGTTACGACGATTTTGGCAAGGCTTGCAGCAGCTATTTAGCCCCCGGTCATACTCATATGGCGACCGACAGCCGGTTTCTGGCCTTTGCGGTCAATCACGAAATCATGGCCCTTGGGTTTGAGGTCCATGGCGGCATCGAGCATCTGATCAAGCGCACGCGGGTCGCCGGTCCGAAGGGCGGTGCGCAGATCAACGTGGTCTTCCTGACCAAGGCACATGTAAAGCGTGCCGGTGCAGGTCACGCGTACGCGGTTGCAGCCTTCGCAGAAATTATGGGTCAGCGGCGTGATAAAGCCGAGCCGCCCGCCGGTTTCGGCCACGGTGGTATAGCGGGCCGGTCCCGGAGTGACATATTCGGACGGGATCAGGGTGTATTCCTGCTCCAATCGTTCACGCACGGCAGTCAGCGGCAGGTATTGGTCGGTCCGGTCGCCGTCAATGTCGCCAAGCGGCATGGTTTCGATCAGGCAAAGATCAAAGCCCTCCTTGCCGCACCAGGCGACAAGGCGTGACATTTCGTCTTCGTTGAAATTGCGAAGCGCGACGGTGTTGATCTTGATCGAAATACCGGCCTGTTTGGCGGCCTCAAGCCCGGCCAGCACCTGTTCAAGGCGGCCACGCCGGGTGATTTCGGTGAATTTCTGGGAATCCAGACTATCAAGCGAGATGTTCAGACGTTTGACACCAAGGCGGGCCAGATCATCGGCATAGGTGGTCAACTGGCTGCCATTGGTGGTCATGGTCAGTTCATCAAGCGCGCCGGTTTTAAGATGGCGCGACAGATTGGCAATCAGATCCATGATGCCCCGGCGCACCAGCGGCTCGCCACCTGTCAGGCGCAATTTGCGCACGCCGCGCGTAATGAAAGCCGTGCAAAGCTGATCGAGTTCTTCCAGCGAAAGAACATCGGATTTTGGCAGGAATGTCATGTTTTCCGCCATACAATAGGTGCAGCGGAAATCGCAGCGATCGGTTACCGAAACGCGCAGGTAAGAGACATGTCTGCCATATTTATCGATCAGTGGCTTGGTCATGGCGGTGCCTTGGGACAGTGTCCTTGGTATTACAGAAATGTTTGCATCTGTTCTGCGCGAACTGTCGCACAGAAGTCCGGGGTCTGACCAGTCTGTTTCGGACTTGCCCGATCACCTTTCTGTCAGGTGATCGGTGTCAAAATAGCCCCGGTTTCCGTTGAACTGCCTTGATGTCGGTCAAAGTGCGACGTTTTCAGGCCGGAAGCCGTGCAACATCGGCGTCAATGCATTTGACGACGTGGCGCAAGGTCGTGACATTTTCGCTGCCCAACCTGGCGACCAGTTCTGCGGAATGTTCGGGCACTGCAAGTGTTTTCCGCACGTCTGCAAACAGTGCATCAAGCAGGCGAATGCAATGCGTTTCGGTGAATTCCCAACGTTGATCGCCCACGGTCATGTTGTCATTGACCAACTGGATCAGCCATTTTTTACGGTGTTCATAGTTGCTGAAATGAAGCGCCATGCGGGCAAATACCAGATTGATCCGCGATCTGACTTCCGGGGCCTTGGCAAGGTGATCCCAGTATTCGGCAGGATTGCGCAATTCATCGTCTTCATCGGCGTGGGCTTCGATGATTTCGTGAATTTCGCGGTCGATTTCCTGAAGCATATCCATGCCGACCATCATGCGAATCACCTTGAAGAAGGGCTGCAGGATGGTGCGTGATAGCGCGCCATGTTCCGTATCGCCCGCTTCATTGCCTTCAAGAAGGTGATCAAACCGCGATACCATCAAGCGCCCGAACGGATCGTGGCGGACAGCAGCATGTTCGCGGGCCTTGATCAGTTCAATATCGGCTTCCAGTACGGCCCAGGCGGTATCAAACAGATCTTCCTTGTCGCGCAGGCTGTCAATCGCCTTGATGATCTGATCCTCTGTGATCGAACCGCCATTGTTGCGGGCTTGGTGTACAAGCCCTTGGGCAAATTGTTCCAGCACCGTAAACGCCGCGACATGGTGGCGCTGCTTGAAGCTGTCACGGGGTGGTTTGTTGGCTGCAATCATCGGTTTCCAGACCTTCTAAGACTGTTGTGCTCGCATCAGGTTCATCTATCGCGTTCCGATAGAGTCCATCTTCTTTGGTTAACAAATCAATTCGAGCAATCCTTGTGCCAAGCACTGCCATTCAGGGTGCGGCCTGCATGCCTAACCTATTCAAAGCCCCCGGCGGCTTCGACGATTTCGAGCACGACATGTCTCGGGCGGATGATTTGCCGGCCAGCTTCTTCGAAATTGACCGCGATTCTATCCCCGTCTACGGCCTGAATGCGGCCCAAACCCCAGTCGGGTTGGTTGGGATGGCGCACGATGGCACCGGGCGTCAGCAAGAAGTCCATTGGTTGCTCTATATCCTGTGTTGCTCTCTGCAATATAGGTCGTTTGTGGCAAATGCACAATTTGCCGCTGCCACTGGGCGGTCGGATTCCGTGCAGCGTTGTGCCGTGTGGGTAAAATTTGCCGGGTCGCAAAAGCCTGATTTTAAAGCGTGCTAAATAAGCTCTTAATATATCAGGGGCAATCTTGTGCCGTTCGGGATGGATGCGTCGACCTGCCATCAGCGTGATCGTGTCGGTCAACGGCGACCCTTTCGGACTGGGTATTGTGTTTTGGGAACATGGTGCCGTCGAGATTTGCAAATACCTTGGAGAGCCCGCGCTATGGTAGAGGACGCCACCCTTGAACTGACCCTGATCGAATTGATCAGTTCGCGGATCTGTCACGACCTTGTCGGCCCTGTCGGGGCGGTCAATGCCGGAGCCGAACTGATGGGTGAAGACGGTGTTGGTGATGACGAGGCGCTTGCTCTGATGCGAAAAAGCGGTCTGGAGGCGGCACGCCGCCTGCAGCTTTTCCGTTTGGCATTCGGACGTGCAGGCAGCAGCGCCGATACCAAGGCGATGCGCGAGGCGGCATGCCAGACTTATGCGGCCGAGGGCAAAGTAACTCTGGACTGGCCCGATCTTCCAATTGATCCAGCGCATGGGCGAATCGTATTGAATATGGTTATGCTCGCCCGCGAAGCTTTGCCGTTCGGCGGAACCCTGTCGGTTACGCGCGACTCCGGTAAAGTCACAGTTCTGGGTGAGGGGAAGCGCGCCGCTTTGCGCCCTGAAATCATGAACGTACTGGAAAAGGAAGTCACTGCAGATGCACTTGATCCGCGCAATGTTCAGGCATTTTTCTTGCGGAAACTGGCGAAACTTGGGGGTGGAGTGCTTTCGGTCTTGCAACAGGACGGAAATATTGCATTGATCTATGGATAAAAAATTGACCTGCAGGTCTGGTAATGGCGTGTAATAGCTTCTACGTAACATACCGATGTATATTACGTTTCTGTCTGTTTGCGTATTAATGGGAGTTCCAGTTCCGGCAAGCACCTGATTGTTGGAGATTTGGAGGGGGTATATGGACGATCTTTTAAGTGAATTTCTGACCGAGACTTCGGAAAGCCTCTCGACGCTTGACGTTGAGCTGGTGAAGCTGGAACAGAACCCGAATGATCCGGACATCTTGTCCAATATTTTCCGTTTGGTTCACACCATTAAAGGCACATGCGGCTTCCTTGGTTTGCCGCGCCTTGAAGCTGTTGCCCATGCTGGCGAGAACGTGCTCGGCAAAATCCGCGACGGCGAACTGGTCGTTACCGCAGATGCCGTGACGCTCGTCCTTGAGTCGATTGACACGATTAAGTATCTGCTGGGCGAGCTTGAGCAGAACGAAGCCGAGCCCGATGGCAATGACGCCGAACTGATCGCACGTTTGAACCACTTTGCAGATACCGGTGAAATTCCGGGTGCTGCGCCTGCCGCAGACGCCGCCCCGGCCGCAGAGGAAGCGGCCGCTGAAGAAGTCGAAATGACGGACGACGAAAAGCTGCAGGCTGCCTTTGACGCCGCAGAATACGATCCGGACTTCGAAATCCCTGACGAACCGGCTGCTGCTGCTGAACCGGAACCGGAAGCCCCGGCAAAGCCGACAGCACCGCCTGCAGCCGCCAAATCCCAGGAAGTTGCGCCCGCCAAAAAGCCTGCCGAAAAGGCCAAGGCCGAAGCCCCGCGTGGCGAGACCAAGGAAAGCTCGGTTGCAGCCCAGACCATTCGTGTGAATGTCGAGCTGCTTGAAAACCTTATGACCCTGGTTTCCGAGCTTGTCCTGACCCGTAACCAGCTTTTGCAGATGGTTCGCGGCAAGGATGACAGTGAATTCACCGTGCCGCTGCAGCGCCTGTCGCACATCACCACCGACCTTCAGGAAGGTGTGATGAAGACCCGTATGCAGCCGATCGGCAACGCTTGGGCGAAGCTGCCGCGTATTGTTCGCGACCTTGCCCTTGAAATGAACAAGAAGATCGATCTGCAGATGATCGGTGCCGATACCGAACTTGATCGTCAGGTTCTTGAACTGATCAAGGATCCGTTGACGCATATGGTGCGTAACTCTGCCGACCATGGTCTGGAAGATATTCCGGGCCGCCGCGAGGCCGGCAAGCCGGAAACCGGTACGGTTACCCTGAATGCGTATCACGAAGGCGGTCACATCATCATCGAGATTTCCGATGACGGTCGTGGTCTGAACCTTGAGCGCATCAAGGCGAAGGCAATTTCCAACGGCCTGACCACCGAAAGCGAACTTGAAGGGATGGCTGATCAGCAGATCCAGCAGTTCATTTTCAAAGCCGGTTTCTCGACCGCGGAAAAAGTGACCTCGGTTTCTGGTCGTGGTGTGGGTATGGACGTTGTGCGTACCAACATCGAAAAAATCGGCGGTACGGTCGAACTGAAATCGGTCGAAGGCCGTGGCTCGACCTTTATCATCAAGATCCCGCTGACGCTGGCGATTGTTTCGGCGCTGATCGTTGAAAGTGGTGGCGAACGGTTTGCCATTCCGCAGATCAGCGTTCTGGAACTTGTCCGCGCGTCCAACAATTCCGAGCATTCCATCGAACGCATTCATGACACGCCGGTCCTGCGCCTGCGTAACCGTTTGCTGCCGTTGGTGACGCTGAAGCGTATTCTTGGTCTTGATACCAGCGATGCCACCGATGATTCGTTGGATGAAGAAGCCTTCATCGTTGTCGCACAGGTCGGGACCTATTCGTTTGGTATCATTGTCGACCGCGTGTTCGATACCGAGGAAATCGTTGTCAAACCGGTGGCGCCGATCCTGCGCGATCTGTCGCTGTTCTCCGGTAATACGATCCTTGGCGATGGTAGCGTGATCATGATCCTTGATCCGAACGGCATTGCAACCCGCACCGGCGAAATCACCGTTGGTGGTTCGCAGGGTGTCGAAGGCAAGGCCAAGCAGGATGCATCGGATCGCGAAACCACCTCTATGCTGGTCTTCCGTGCCGGTGGTAATGAAGTGCGCGCGGTTCCGCTGGCACTGGTTGCCCGCCTTGAAGAGATCGATGTCGAGAATATCGAGCATTCAAACGGCCGTCCGCTGGTCCAGTACCGCGGCAAGCTGATGCCTCTTGTCTTTATCGATGGTAACTACCAGATGAAGTCAGAAGGCCGTCAACCGACACTTGTGTTCCAGGATCGTGAACGCACCATGGGTCTGGTTGTGGACGAGATCGTAGATATCGTCGACGATGTCCTGAATGTTGAATTGACTGCGGATCAGGATGGTCTGGTTGGCTCTGCCGTGATTGACGGCAAGGCAACCGACCTTATTGATGCCGGTTACTATCTTGAGCTGGCCTTCAGTGACTGGTTCGGCACCGAGGATAGCGGTGGCGAGAAAAAACGTGTTCTGTTGATTGATGACAGCCCGTTCTTCCGCAACCTGCTGACGCCGATGCTGTCAGTTGCCGGCTTCAATGTCACGGCCGTTGAAACCGCCGAACAGGCCATGGAACTCAAGAACCGTGGCAATCAGTTCGACGCGATCATCAGCGACATCGAAATGCCGGGCATGAACGGCTTCGAATTCGCCGAGGCGTTGCAGGATGATGCAGAATGGGGCGACATTCCGATTATTGCCCTGTCTTCGCACACCAGCGAGGAAGATTTCGAACGCGGTCGTCAGGTCGGTTTCAGCGACTATGTGGCCAAATTTGATCGCGATGCGCTTGTCTCGACCCTGATCCAGACACTGAGCAGCATGTAAGCGGGAGATAAAGTCCTATGAGCGATAAAAACGCACTCGTCCCGAGCCAGGAAAAAGGCGGAGCCCTTGAACTTGGTGGTGACAGCCAGGATTTCGTGACCGCGAATATTGGCAAGCAGCTTTTCGGTATCCCGGTCCTGACGGTTCAGGATGTTCTGGGGCCGCAACGCATCACCCGTATCCCGTTGTCCCCGCCAGAAGTAGCAGGTTCCCTGAACCTGCGCGGGCGTATTGTGACAGCGATTGATGTCCGCAAACGCCTTGGTCTGCGCGACAAGGAAGATGACGAGCCGGGTATGAGCATCGTTGTCGATGAGGGTGGCGAGCTTTACAGCCTGATGGTTGATCAGGTGGGAGAAGTTCTGAGCGTTCCGAAAAAGGCGTTCGAGCAGAACCCGGCAACGCTCGATCCGCGTTGGCGCGAGTTTTCAGACGGCATTTTCCGTCTGGACAAGAAGCTTCTGGTAATTCTTGATGTAACACGGCTGCTTGATTTTACATCGTCCATCAAGCAAGCCGGTTAAACTGAATTTCCATGCCGGGCACGCAATGTGCCCGGTTCCTGCCATTGTGGCTTAACGACCTAAATAAACGAGAAGGAAGTCGATGAAGAGTTGTCTCGTCGTCGATGATTCGAAAGTCATCCGAATGGTAGCACGCCGCATCCTCGAAGAAATCGGGTTCGCGGTTGTGGAGGCAGTGGATGGTCAGGAGGCGCTTGATCGGTGCCTTGAATCCATGCCCGACGCGGTTCTGCTTGACTGGAATATGCCAGTCAAAAGCGGTATTGAATTCCTGCGTGAACTTCGCGCATCCCCGGGGGGTGATGATCCTGTAGTTGTGTTCTGTACGACCGAAAACGATCTTGAGCACATTCAGGAAGCCATTACTGCTGGCGCGAACGAATACATCATGAAGCCGTTCGATAGCGAGATCATTCAGGCCAAGTTTGAGCAGGTCGGCCTGATCTAGGCCGACTGATCAGCGCGAACCTGCACGCCTTCAATAACGGATCTCCTTAATCACGCGGGGACGCTACTACGTGGAAGAGACGCCTACCCATTCGCCATACAAAGTATTGATCGTGGATGATTCCGCCATCGTGCGCGGACTTGTGACACGTATGATGGCCGAAGACGCAGAAATAGACGTCGTCGGATCGGTCAATAATGGCGAAGAAGCACTGGCAGTCATGGAACGCGGCGGCATTGAAGTCGTCGTTCTGGACATTGAAATGCCGGTCATGGACGGTTTGACGGCCTTGCCGAAACTGCTGGAAATCGATCCAACAGTTCGCGTGATTATGGCATCGACCCTGACCAAGCGAAATGCCGATATCAGCTTTCAGGCAATGACGCTTGGTGCTGTGGATTACATTCCCAAACCAAGTTCGTCGAAAGACCTGAATGTTGGTGAGGGCTTCCGTGAAGAGCTTCTCGACAAGGTAAAGGCCTGGGCTGAACAGCGTCGCAAGATGCTTGAGGTCGATGAAGCCGCTGCTTCCGAGGTGGCCCAACGTGCTGAGGAAGCCGAGCCCGAAGCCAAACCGGCATCCCCGGAACCGGACGGGGGCGCTTCCGATGATGCGGCTTCTGAAGGCAAGGCGCATGCGTTTCGCGCTGAAATGTCGGTCGAGCATCAGCAACTGCAAAAACAGGGCCGTATTCAGCGTAAACGATTTACCGCAGAGTTGCGCCCACGGCCAATGCAGCAACAGCGCCATCAACCCGCGCAAATGCGCCAGACGCCCCAACCGCAGCAACCCGCACCAAGTGCTGCGCCAGCATCCCAGCCAGATACGTCAGCCGCAAAAACCCCGGCAACGGGGGCTGCTGCCGGGCGGCCGGCAGCGCCATCGCGCGATCCCGGAAGGCTTATTCGTGATGCGGCGATTGCTGCAGGTGGTCAGCCAAAGAGCGCGCCGAAAACAGCAGCACGTCCGGCAACCAAGGCCCCGGCGGCAAGAACCGCACCCCCGCCCAAGCGGCAGGCAGCACCCGCACCACAGAAAGCTGCCCGTGCACCTCAGGCGCGCTCGGGAAGTGCACCTGCCCCGGCAAAGCGCCCATCAGCACGTGGTGGTATTTCGTTGCTGCCCGAAAAGCGCATCAATGTCGAAGCGATTGCCATCGGCAGTTCGACAGGCGGGCCTCAGGCGTTGTTTGAGGTTCTGCGTGGCCTTAATGGCGTACGACAGCCGATTTTCATCACCCAGCACATGCCTGCAACCTTTACCACAATCCTTGCAGAACATATTACCAGACTGACGGGCCTGAAATGTCAGGAAGCGCAGAACAAGATGCCAATTGTTGGCGGACAGGTTTACCTTGCGCCCGGTGATTACCACATGACCGTAGAAGGACGTGGTGGTGGACGTCATCTGATGTTGAACCAGAACCCACCAGAAAACTTTTGTCGCCCGTCGGTTGATCCGATGTTGCGCAGTCTGGTCGCAAGTTACGGAGGAAATATACTGACTGCAATTCTTACCGGAATGGGGCAGGATGGTATGCTTGGCGGTCGTGACGTGGTCAATGCAGGGGGTATGGTCGTCGCCCAGGACGAGCAAAGCAGTGTTGTATGGGGAATGCCGGGTGCGGCAGCACATGCCGGTATCTGTTCTGCGGTTCTGCCGGTGGGTGGAATTGCGGCCTATATCAAAAAATTTGCGGGGGGTCGTTAACCCACAATGATGAAGCCGGAAGACTTCGAGTTTATAAGCAGACTGATTAAGTCCAAGTCCGGGCTCGTTCTGAGTCAGGATAAGACTTATCTGCTCGAAAGCCGGCTGATGCCGATTGCGCGCAAGCGGGGTCTGAAAGACCTTACCGAGCTTATAGGCCTGCTTCGTGGTGGTGACCGTAATCTGGTCGAAGAAGTCGTTGATGCCATGACGACCAACGAAAGCTTCTTCTTCCGCGATACCAAACCGTTTGATCAGTTCCGCCACGTTGTTTTGCCACACATGATCAAAGCGCGTGCGTCGAAGAAACACCTGCGCATCTGGTGTGCGGCGGCTTCGTCCGGGCAGGAACCCTATTCGCTGGCGATGATCCTTGATGAATTCAAGTCGCAGCTTGTCGGCTGGCGGATCGATATCGTCGGGACTGATATTTCGCGCGAAATTCTGACGAAGGCGCGCGCAGGTCTTTATTCCCAGTTCGAAGTCCAAAGGGGCCTTCCGATCGGTTTGCTGGTCAAGTATTTCCAAAAGAAGGAAGACCAGTGGCAAATCTCGGCCGATATCCGGTCCAAGGTCCAGTACAAGGAATTCAACCTTCTGGAAGATTTCCGCCCACTTGGACAGTTTGACGTCGTGTATTGCCGCAATGTGTTGATCTATTTCGATCAACCGACCAAAAGTGATGTCTTGGCCCGTATTTCAGCCCTGATGCCTGATGACGGTTTCCTGTTCCTTGGCGGGGCGGAGACGGTTCTGGGTATTTCCGACAAGTTCAAACCGCTTGCCCGCCAACGCGGAATCTATCAGCTGAACCGTCCGGGGGCGCCGGATGTTGATCTGGCAGCACTGGAAAAGGCGCAGGCCGGGGCTGCTTCCGCTGGCGCCGCAGCGGGCGCTGCCGCGCCAGGTGGTCTGGCCTTCCCGAAGCCAAAACACATGCAAACTGGCGCAGGCGCAGCAACAGGCACAACAGCCCGTCCGGCAGCCGGAACAACCGGCACAACTGGCACCGCGACAACACGTCCGGCGACAACGACCCGCCCGGCGAGCGGCACGGGAAGTTCAGGCAGCACGTTCAGCAGACCGTCAGGTTCGACTGCTACAGGTTCGACCACGCGTCCGGGCTCAACAGGGACCACTGGTACGACGGGCACTGCGGGTTCGACCTATCGTCGGCCACTTGGCACCGGAACCGGTGCGGGTGGAACACCGCAACGGCCAAGGGCAGGCAGCAGCAATTCCACGGGTTCCAGTGGAACCACGCGGCCGTCCCCGACCTTTGATCGGTCCCGCTTTGGGAAACCGGACGACAAGAAGTAGCTGACAGTTGGTTCTTTGCCGACTGTTCTGTTGAACGGAAAGTCGGGAAAGCCAATGACCCCAAATCCATCACGCCCCCAATCTGCCCAGCGCTATAACCTTGGTCGTGTGCAGCGGCGGCGCAAACTTGTCATCGCGGCCGTTACATTGGTTGTGGTGATGATGTTGCCCCTGATGCAGTCCCTGGCACAGGTAGAGATGTTCACCCACGAAGTGGTCGAGATCGGCGGAATTGCCCTGATCCTGATTGCGATATTCGGGCGGGCCTGGTGCACGCTTTATATCGGTGGGCGCAAAGCCAGCCAATTGACGGATGCCGGACCTTATTCGATCAGTCGCAACCCGCTTTATATGTTCAGTTTTATTGGCGCGGCGGGCATCGGCGCGCAAACCGGAAGTTTCCTGATCGCTCTGTTGTTCGGGGCGGGGGCGCTGGTGATCTTCTTGCCGGTAATCCTGAAAGAAGAACATGCCCTTGGCGAATTGTTTGGCACCCCGTTCGAGGATTACAAGGCACGTGTGCCACGGTTTGGTCCGCGTTTGAACGCGTGGAAAGATGCAGACGTGCTGGAAGTCCGCCCCAAGCTTCTTGTGCGGACATTGCGCGACGGTCTTGTCTTTCTGATGGTGATCCCGGTCTTTGAGCTAATTGACTGGTTACAGGTCAGCGGCCTGATTGATCCGCTTATCTATTTGCCGTGATCCGGACAACAAAAAACGCCCCGGTGCAGTCCGGGGCGTTTTTGTTGATGTAGCGGGCACTGCAGGAGCGGCGTCAGGCAGGCCTGAAACCAAAATCCCTGATATCAGGCCGCAGCGCTGTTGGTGTCGGGATCGCGCAGGACATAGCCCCGGCCCCAAACCGTATGGATATAGTTGTCGCCCTTGGTCGCAGACTGGATTTTCTTGCGCAGTTTGCAGACAAAGACGTCAATGATCTTGAGTTCCGGCTCGTCCATCCCGCCATAAAGGTGGTTGAGGAACATTTCCTTGGTCAGTGTCGTGCCCTTGCGCAGCGACAGCAATTCAAGAATGCCATATTCCTTGCCGGTCAGATGCAGCGGTTTGCCATCGACATCGACGGTGCGTGCATCCAGGTTAACGTTCAGCTTGCCGGTCGAAATCATCGACTGGGCATGACCGCGCGAGCGGCGAACAATTGCCTGTACGCGTGCCAGAAGCTCGGTCTTTTCGAAAGGCTTGGTCAGATAGTCATCAGCGCCAAAGCCAAGGCCTTTGACCTTGTCTTCGGTTTCGGTCAGACCCGACAGGATCAGGACCGGTGTTTCGACGCGTGCGTCGCGCAAACGTCTCAGGACCTCGTAGCCGTCTATGTCTGGCAGCATAAGGTCCAGAAGAATGATGTCATAATCATAAAGCTTGCCGATCTCGAGACCGTCTTCCCCAAGGTCGGTGGTGTCAATTACCATGCCTTCAGACTTCAGCATCAACTCAATGCTGTCAGCATAGGTATTGTCATCCTCAACAAGCAGCACCCGCATGTTTCTGCTCCGTTACCGTGTTCCGCAATAAGTCCGTGTTGATCCGGTTAGTCGACAAGCGCCCCAACGATTGTCGCGTATTAGGAAATTTTTTCCCCATTCCGTTAACGATACGTTGCTTTGCGACTCGTGGCAAGCAGGCGAGTCGCAACTTGTTAACTTTTTTTCATTCAACGTGGCGACTCGGGGTCGGAATGCGAGTTTTCCCAACGGTTTGCGGGGTTAATCGCAAAAGCCTTATGCAACGAAAAAATTTCGGTTTTTCCGTCTACACGGCTTTTTAATACCGGTTATGACAATATATTTGGTACGACGCGGTGCAATTTGCCACCCCCATGATCGTGTGGCGAACCAGATTTCCGTGTTAGAATAATTGTTTCCACTGATTTCGCTGAAAAGAACCGCCCGTGTTTCAGATAGGCCGCAACATTGTCGCAGAACTTCGCCGCATTCCTGACTATCGCGTCGTTGGACGTGTCACGGCTGTTTTGGGCCTGCTGGTCGAGATCGGAGGGGTGGAAGGCGCGCTGTCAGTTGGCGACCGCTGCAAGGTAAAGCGGCGCGACGGCAAAGCGGTGATTTGCGAAGTCGTCGGTTTTCGCAATGAACGTGCATTGCTGATGCCGTTTGGCATTCTTGATGGTATCGGGATTGGCTGCGAGGTCGAGCTTGGCGATACCCAGCCACAGGTCTATCCCGATGAAAGCTGGCTTGGCCGTGTGGTCAACGCGTTCGGGGAACCGGTTGATGGTAAGGGTCCGCTGTCCGAGGGCAACCGGCCTTATCCGATCCGCAACATGCCGCCATCTGCCCATTCCAGACAGCGTGTCGCCGGCAAGATCGATCTTGGCATTCGGGCAATGAATACGTTTCTGACCTGTTGCCGCGGGCAACGTATGGGCATCTTTGCCGGGTCGGGCGTTGGTAAATCCAGTTTGCTGTCAATGATGACACGCCACACGACATCAGATGTCTCCGTGGTCGGCTTGATCGGCGAACGTGGCCGCGAAGCGCGCGAATTCATCGAGGATGATCTGGGCGAAGAAGGCCTTCGCCGGTCGGTGGTTGTCGTAGCAACCTCGGACGAGCCGCCCCTGATGCGTCGTCAGGCTGCCTATATGACGATGGCGCTTTCGGAATATTTCCGTGATGTCGGGCGTGATGTGCTGTGCATGATGGATTCCGTGACGCGCTTTGCCATGGCGCAACGTGAAATCAGTCTGTCTGTTGGCGAACCGCCGGCTTCAAAGGGCTATACGCCTACCGTGTTTGCCGAATTGCCGCGCCTACTGGAACGGGCCGGGCCAGGTGGGCCGGGGCAGGGGTCCATCACCGGGTTGTTCACGGTTCTGGTCGATGGCGATGACCATAACGAACCGATTTCTGACGCGGTGCGTGGTATTCTGGATGGCCACGTGGTGCTGGACCGTGCAATTGCAGAACAGGGACGTTATCCCGCGATCAATATTCTCCGCAGTGTGTCGCGTACCATGCCCGGCTGTAATAACGAGCAAGAAAACCAGATCGTTTCGCGCGCCCGCCAGCTTTTGGCCACTTACGAGGATATGGCGGAACTGATCCGGCTTGGCGCCTATCGCAAGGGAACGGACCCCAAGGTTGACGAGGCTATTCATTATTTTCCGTTGATCGAGGAATTTCTCAAGCAGCGCAAAACCGAATGTACCCGTCTGAATGAAGGCTATGTCGAACTTGCCCGCCGCCTTGACCTTCTGGCAGAACAACCTGAAGAACAAACCCCGGCAAATGGCCAGCCGGCAGCGCAAACGGAACAGGCTGCGCAGCAACCCGCTGCGGCCAGCCCGCAACAACCGGCAGCAGCTGCAGAAATGCCAGCCGCACGACCGGCCCCGCCGCCTTCAACCGGGCCGAAGATCAATCGTGGCCCCAAGGTGCACAGTCGTTCGAAACGTGAGAACGGCAAGGACCTGAACGAAGCCAAGCGGGCTTTGCGGCAGGACGGCAATGACGCGCCGGGCGGGGCATCGGAATGATTGCGGACCCTAGGGGCTGACCCATGGCCAAGGATTTCAAGACACTGGTTCGAATGCGCAAATGGGCGCTTGATGAAAAGCAGCGTGAGCTCGGTGAAATGCTTGGTGTTCTGGGCAATCTTGAAGCCGAGAAAGAAGCCCTTGAGCAAGCGGTCATCGCTGAGCAGAAGGTTGCGGCGGAAAACCCCGAACTTGCCGGATTTGCCTATGGCGGCTTTGCCAATGCGGTTATTGCCGAACGCGAAGCAATTGCCAAGATGATTGCCGAGCAAGAAGAGAAGATCGATGTCTTCCGCGATGAAGTCGCAGATGCCTTCAAGGAACTCAAGACCGCCGAAATTGCCGAACGCAACCGGGTCGAGGCCGAGCGGGCGGAAGAAGACAAGAAAGAACAGGACGAACTTGATGAGATCGGGATGCGTTCAGCGACGCGCGATGACGGACTGATTTAACGTCTCACCCGTTACGCCGAGACCGCGACCCCGGTTTCGATCCCCGTCGCATTGCGCAGTTCATCAGGTGTCATTGAAAATACCGTGCTGGGCGTGCCTGCAGCAAACCAGACGGTTCGCTTGCCAAGAAGCTTTTCATCAATCAGTGTTTCGACCGGGGTGGCATGACCAAACGGCGGTACGCCGCCGATGGCATAGCCTGTATGCTCCCTGACTTCGGTTGCATCTGCCTTGCGGATCGACAAGCCCAACAAGCTGCTCACCTTGTTCAGGTCCACCTGATCGGCACCATTCATAATAATCAGAACCGGGCGCGATAACTCGGTCATGAAGACCAGCGATTTTCCAATGTCGCTGATGTCACAGCCAATGGCGTTTGCCGCATCGGACGCCGTGCGGGTGCCTTCGGGGAACTGAAACACCTCAACGTCACCAAGGTTGCGTTCGGCAAACGCATTTTGCAGGCATTGGGGAGGCGAAACTTTTTTCATGACTTAGTTCTCTTGTGCGCGGCGCCTTAATTTGCGTTTGCGGTTCATCAGGTTAAGCGTCTCGACCGACAGGCTGAATGCCATTGCGAAATAGATGTAGCCTTTCGGTACATGGATTTCGACACCGTCAAGCAACAAGACAAACCCGACCAGGATCAGAAACGACAATGCCAGCATTTTGACAGAGGGATTTTGTTCGACAAAGTCGCCAATGGTTTTGGCTGCTGCCAACATCACCAGAACAGACACAATCACCGCAATCACCATAATCGATATGTGATCAACCAGCCCGACAGCTGTTATGACGCTATCAAGCGAGAAAATGATATCAAGTAACATGATCTGAAGGATGGTCATGGCAAAGCTCGACATGATCTTGCCAGGTCCGTGTTCTTCGGGTTCGTCAATCGTGTGATGGATTTCCTTCGATGCCTTGGCGATCAGGAACAGCCCGCCAACAATCAGGATCAGGTCGCGTCCACTGATTTCCTGTCCGAAGGCGGAAAACATCGGCGCGGTCAATTGCATTACCCATGCGATCCCGGCCAGAAGCGCAAGGCGCATACCCATTGCGGCCAAAAGACCGATGCGCCGCGCCGGGGCCTGTTGGTCCTGCGGAAGTTTGGAGACGATCACCGACAGAAAAACGATGTTGTCGATCCCCAAAACAATTTCGAGCGCCGTCAGGGTGGCAAGCCCGATCCACATGTTGGGATCACTCATCCATTCAAACATCGCAAGTGTCCTTAAAGGCCCCGAAGGTGGTCAACTGATTGCAGACAAAGTGAGTTTGATCAGGCTCTAACGCAAGCGTGAATTGATTTTATGTGCGGTCTGTTGAAAAAGTGAGGATAGCAAAATCAAATAAGCAGCCCGCGCTCATTTCCGTTGAGGCTGCGGGTCATCAGGTAAAAGGATTGTCCGAGATGCGGTCAAGAATGCGCACTTTCGTTTCTGCTTTGGCGTTGGCAACCGGCATTGCTGCGACATCATTGTCGACCCCGGCTTTTGCCGACCCGGCCCCGGATGTGGGCAACTGGCAATCTGTTCTGGATCAGGCCCGCGGCCAGACTGTTTATTGGCATGCCTGGGGCGGGGAGCCACGCATTAATGATTACATCGCCTGGGCGGGTGAACAGGTGCGCGAACGTTACGGGGTTGAGGTCGTTCAGGTCAAACTGACTGATACCGCCGACGCCGTTACACGGGTGTTGTCGGAAAAAACCGCTGGTGTCGATGATGGCGGGGCGGTTGATATGATCTGGATTAACGGCGAAAACTTTGCCGCGATGAAGCGCAATGACCTTTTATTTGGGCCGTGGGCAGAACAGACACCGAATTTCGCCTATGTCGATGTCGAAGGCAAACCGACAGTGGTCAACGATTTCACCGTGCCGACCGACGGGCTTGAAGCACCGTGGGGCATGGCGCAGGTCAGTTTTTATTACGATACGGCCAAGCTTGATGATGTGCCGAAATCAGCCCAGGAGCTTCTGGAATGGCTGGTCAAACATCCGGGCCGCTTTACCTATCCGCAGCCGCCGAACTATATGGGATCGACCTTCCTTAAACAGATTCTGACTGAACTGGTGGAAGACCCGAGTGTTCTGCAGCAGCCAGCTGACGAAACCGATGCAAAGGCAACTTTGGCACCGCTTTGGGGCTATCTTGAAGACTTGCAGCCGCTGTTGTGGCGCGATGGTCAGGCCTACCCGCAGAACGGGGCATCGATGCGTACGCTTCTGGCGGATAATGAAGTCGATATCGCGTTTTCATTCAGTTCCGGCGAAGTGTCCTCGGCAATTGAAGCGTTCGAGCTTCCTGATACCGTCCGGTCCTATGTGTTTGAGAATGGCACGCTTGGCAACACCAACTTTGTCGCCATTCCCTATAACGCATCTGCCAAGGCAGGCGCAGTTGTACTGGCCGATTTCCTGATGTCACCTGAAGCCCAGCTTCGCAAGCAGGACCCGCAATATTGGGGGGCGGATACGGTTCTGGCGATGGATAAACTGCCCAAAGACATGCAGGAAGCCTTTGCCAATCTTGATCTTGGCATTGCATCGCTTGCCCCGTCCGAACGCGGTACGGTTCTGCCGGAACCGCATCCAAGCTGGATGTCGCTGGTCGAAACCGAATGGCAAAAACGTTACGGCGTTGTGCAATAATAACGCATGTTGCGTTTTGTTCCGATCCTGACAATCGTTCTGATGATCGGCCCGGTTTCTGCCGGGCTGATTGGCACAGTTTTGCCTGCGTTCGGGATATTGCCAGCACTTGGCGGTACGACGCCATCCCTTGATCCGTGGCAGGCGCTGTTTGCGCAGCCCGGTCTTGACGCATCCATCCGGCTGTCATTCGTCAATGGCTTGATTGCTACCGCGATCTCAGTTGCGATTGTCATGCTTTTTTGTGCGGCCTGGCAGGGCACGCGCATATTTCGCGCCATGCAACGGGTTTTGTCGCCGATCCTGTCCGTTCCGCATGCGACGGCGGCCTTTGGGCTGGCATTCCTGATAGCACCATCGGGCTGGATCGTAAGACTGGTGGCACAATTTGCCGGATGGGACCGCCCGCCCGATATTGCGATTATCCATGACCCTTGGGGAATGGCGCTGATTGCCGGGCTGGTGGCAAAGGAAATCCCGTTCTTGTTTTTGATGACGCTTTCGGCCCTGCCGCAAGCTGATACAGACCGCACGGCACAGGTCACAGCAACCCTTGGATATGGAAAAACCGCCGGGTGGTTCAAGGCAACCTTGCCGCGCGTCTATCCGCAAATCCGCCTGCCGGTTCTGGCCGTGCTTGCCTATTCGACATCGGTTGTCGATGTGGCGATCATTCTGGCACCGACGACACCGGCCCCGCTGGCCGTTCGCATTCTGGGATGGTTATCCGATCCGGATCTTGGCCTGCGTTTCATGGCATCCAGTGCTGCTGTCTTGCAGCTTTTGATCGTGATCGCGGCAATGGTGGTCTGGATTGCGGGCGAACGGATCATCGGGGCCCTGGGGCGCCATTGGGCAGAGGACGGGCATCGTTTCAGGAAAGACAGCGCCGTCAGGGGGGCATCTGCACTGTTGGCGCTGGAGGCAGCCGGTGCGGTGGTGCTGGGTCTTGCGGTGCTTCTGGTCTGGAGTGTTGCCGGGTTCTGGGCATTTCCCGATCTGTTGCCGCGCGGGTTCAGCTTGCGTCTTTGGGCGCGCGAGTTGGATGCAATCGGTAGCAGCCTGACAACGACACTTTTGATCGGCATTCCGGCAGTTTTGGTTGCGGTCACGCTGGTTCTGGGCTGCCTTGAGAACGAGGTCCGCACAGGCAAGGCGGCCGGACGCCGTGCCATGCTGTTGATTTACCTGCCGCTTCTGATGCCACAGATCAGTTTTATGTTTGGATTGCAGGTCTTCTTTACGCTGCTTGGTCTTGAACGCACATTGCTGTCGGTTGTGCTGGGGCATTTGGTGTTTGTTGCGCCCTATGTGTTTCTGTCCCTGTCAGAGCCATTCCGAGCCCTTGATCCGCGCTATGGGCAAACCGCCCTTTGTCTTGGGGCGTCACCAGCACGGACATTCTGGCTGGTGCGTTTGCCGCTTTTGACACGTGCAGTTCTAACCGCCGCCGCAGTCGGCCTTGCGGTGACGGTGGGGCAATACTTGCCAACACTGTTGATCGGGGCAGGGCGCTTTGCCACGGTCACGACCGAGGCGGTCGCACTCGCATCTGGCGGGGATCGCCGAATGATTGGCATTTATGGCTTGTTGCAAATGGTCCTGCCATTTGTTGGCTTTGCCCTTACCTTGCTGATACCAGCGGTTTTGTTCCGCAACCGGCGCGGCATGGGGGCGCAGAACAAGGGATGATGAATGCCTGAAACGCTTAAAAATGGGCTGGAGTTACGCGATGTCCGCGTGCGTCTTGATGGGCGTGAACTGGTGGCCGTCGATCTGACGATTGCGCCTGGTGAAATCGTGACCCTTATGGGGCCAAGTGGATCGGGTAAATCCAGTTTGCTTGGACATATCTGCGGCACCTTGCCAGATACATTTGATGTCACCGGCGAGGTGGTTCTGAATGGTACACCCCTTGCGGGGTTGACCCCGCAGGAACGTCATGTTGGTATTCTGTTTCAGGATGATCTGTTGTTCCCACACCTTTCGGTTGGTGGCAACTTGGCTTTTGCGCTGCCATCACATATCAAGGGCCGGGGAAACCGCCATGCACGGGTTGAGGCCGCGCTTTCCAGTGCAGAGATGGACGGGTTTTATGATCGCGATCCGGCAACACTTTCAGGCGGGCAACGCGCGCGTGTAGCCTTGATGCGGGTTCTGCTGTCTGAACCGTGTGCCTTGTTGCTGGATGAGCCATTTTCAAAACTTGATAGCGGCCTGAGGTCACAGATCAGATCGTTTGTATTTGATCTCTGCCGCAAGAACAGCTTGCCAACCCTGATGGTTACCCATGATCCAGACGATGGCGAAGCAGCTGGTGGACGGGTGATCAAGATCGATTGACCTTTCGCCAAAGATGCGATGATGGCATGTACCGAATTTGCTGGAATCACCCTTTGATTGGTCTTATAGCAACTTACCGCAAAGAATTGTCTTGGGGCCGGGGCATTCAATACCGGGCCCTTGCGGCATGGAGAGTGTCGTAAATGTTCCCGGAAGAAATGTTTGCAATTGTCCCGGATGCGCTGGATCCGGCCACCTGTGACCGTCTGATCAATGGTTTTGCCCATGAGATGGACGAAGGTGGCCTTGTGCAGGGACAAACGGCAACCCACATCCGCCGTTCCAAGATCACCTGGTTCAATGAAGAACAGGAACCCGCTGTTTGCCGCCGGATCATAGATCTTGTTGCGGATGTAAACCGCAATGTCTTTGACTTTTCCCTGACCGAGTTTGCCGAGGACGCCCAGATCGCATGTTATGCCGGTGATCTGCGCGGACATTATGACTGGCACAGTGATGTTGGCGCGTCCGACGTGGCCAGACGCCGCAAACTGACCATGGTCATACAACTTTCCGAACCTGATCAGTATGAAGGCGGGCAGTTGCAGCTTAACCCGGCGGGAAATTTCGTTGATGCGCCGATGGAAAGGGGCACCGCGATCTTCTTTCCCAGCTTTGTGCTGCACCGTGTGGCCCCGACCACTGCGGGTTTACGCTATTCGCTGACGCAATGGGTGCATGGCAATCCGTTCCGCTAAGGAACGTGGGTAATCAGTAACGTTCCAGACGATCCAGAAGGCGCGGGTTGCCCCATTTCGGCTGGCGGTCTTCAAGGGCGGTTTCGTGATGGAAGACCTGATCATTGTCAGCGGTCTGTTTGTGCAGGCGAAGGCTGATCCAGCGCGGGACCAGTTCGTTGTTGAAATCATCCATCAACAGAACGGCCGCAGCTTCGAAATTCTCGAATTCGATATTGGCGATTTCAGCGTAGTATTCCGCCAGACTGTTGGTCTTCAGGATCAAACGGTCCGGCACATAACGAAGCGTCAGACGTGCCGGGAAAACATCCTTGTCACCGGTCAGGTTGCTTTGCAAGGTAACGACGTAATCAATACGTGGACCGGGGTTCGGTTCGGTCAGGATCAGATTACGGCGCTGATAAATCTCAAGCATTTCTTCCAACCGTTGTCATAAGTGATGGATCAAGGATACGACCGCGCCCCGGACAGGAAAAGCATTCATTTCAAAATGCCAGGAACTTAAGCCTCTAATCCGTGGTGGGAATTCGGTCCGTCATCATCGGGTACCGGCGCAATTTCAACAAATCGCGATCCGTCCTGAAACTGAATATGTCCTTTATACCCGGCAATTTGCAGGGCCTCTCGGAAGATGCCGCGGATGTCATCGCGGTTATGGGATTGCAACGGATTTTCGGTGCGCACAATCAGATCGAATTTGCTTTCGTCACCTTTCACCAGTCCATCAAGCTGGGTGTGGCCCACCACACTGAACGACAGATCAAGCAGGAAACGTGTTCCCTGATCATCGGGTTTGTCCGGGTCGTTCTCATGGTTGCCATGACGCCAACCCATCTGAAGCTGTTCGATCTTGTCGCCCATATTGAACGGCATTGCCATGACGCGCCAGCCATCAGGCCTGTCTTCGGTCGCCATGGCACGCAGTTGACCAAAGTCACCTTCAAGTCGTTTAAGTCCGCCGCCATCTGCATCAGCCAGCGAGGCCAGACTGTTT
This sequence comes from Thalassospira sp. MCCC 1A01148, assembly GCF_001613795.1. Lineage (GTDB taxonomy): Bacteria > Pseudomonadota > Alphaproteobacteria > Rhodospirillales > Thalassospiraceae > Thalassospira. The sequence goes on along the minus strand of NZ_LPVZ01000009.1, from coordinate 20,640 downwards.
GCCGCGCGGTCGCCGATCCAGCTGCGCAAGTTTCCGCCCTGACCTGTCATGGCAGCAAAGAAGAACATCATGGTCGTTGTCAGTTTCGGCCCAGCCTGCGGGATGTTGTTTAGCAAACTAAGTGCGGCACCCGGATCATGTTGTTGAAGCACACTGACCGCCTTGTGCAGGCTGTCCCAATCATGGGTCAGGGCCGCAGTTTGGCCGCGCGCGATCAATTGCGCCTCTGTCATGGGGGCGGAGACGGATGGCTTCGCCGCGCCAGAAGGATCCACGTTGAAGGACAAAGTCGCGCCGGTTGGTGCGGGGACCGGCAGTTTGATGCCGACAATCCCGGCAGAGGTACGAAGAGCAGTAAAGCCCTGCGGCAGCATGCGTGCCTCGGCGCTATTGGCTGGCAGGACCGTCCCTGTCAGCATCAACGTACCTGCTGTTGCCTGTCCACCCGCTGTTTGCGCGGCAATGGTGGGTGCCATCCCGGCAGCAGCCCCGCCCGACGCACCCGTTGCCATGCCAGCGGTACCTGCATTGGTTGCCGATGCCATTACATTGGCGGCTTGTTGTGCTGTTACCGTACCTTGACCAAGGAAGATCACCTGTGTCTGGCTTCCGGCGGGTAATTGAGTGCCATTGGGCATGTTGAGGATGGATGTGGTAACTGCGCTAAATGTCTGTCCGGGTGTCAGCGTGCTTCCGGCAATGTTTCCACTGGCAAGCCCGCCGGTGACCCCGGAGCCCCCCGGTGTCAGCGTTTGGGGCAAAAGTTGCAGACGCATGCCTTCTGCCGGATTGCCCCCGGATGTGGTTTGTCCGCTGCCCGGGTTGGTTGTCGGAATGCGGGTCCACAGAAGATCGCCAAGATTGCCCGGCAGAGGCGTAGGTACCTTAACCGTGACGGCACCAAGGGCCGTGGCAAGGGTAAGTTGCGTGCCTGATTGTGACTGAACCGAGGCCTGCATCAGGGTTTCGACAGGAAGCTTGGCAAGTGCCGCAGCAACCTGTTGAGAGGTCGCACCCGTTACGGTAGCGTTGATTTGGGCTGGAACGGACCCCTGATTGGCTTGCCCGGCCGAGCTTCCCGCCGAAGCATGTCCACCGACGGCCGGGCCGGGCGATATTGCTTGTGGCGGGAGCGTCATGACAAACCTACTCCTCGAGAAGGGTTCGGGCGATTGCCTCTATGTCGTGGGCTGCATCGCAATTCGGATGACGGGTCAAAAGCGGCGTTTGATTGCGGATGCATTCCGATACTTTGGAATCTGCCCGCACAACACCAAGCAATGGCGGCGATATTTTCAAAAAGCCCTCGCAGGCCTTGAGAAGCTTGTTATAGATCGCCTGACCTTCTTTCTTGTCTCTGGCCATATTGACCACGACCCGGATATCGGTTTTCGGTCGGGCCATATGGGTGACCTTGATAAAGGCATAGGCATCGGTCAAAGACGTCGGATCACCATTGGTAATTACGATCACCGTGTTGGCGAGCCCCGTCATCTGACGCACGCCCTGGTCAACACCTGCGCCAAGGTCGATCAATACTTTATCATATTCCTTGCCGGTTTGGAGCAAATCGTCTGAAAGGGCCTGCAAACGGGTGGCAGGCAGGTTGGCAAGGCTACCCGATCCGCTGCGCCCGGCAATAATATCGAAATCGCCATCCGGGAAATGGGTGACCGCATCCTTAAGGCCGATCCGACCGGAAATCACGCCGCCCAGATCATATTTCGGCATCAGGCCAAGCTGAATGTCGATATTCGCCAGGCCAAGGTCACCGTCAAACAACAGGGTCTTGTGACCTTCCAGCACCAGCGCATGGGTCAGGGTGATGGAAAACCAGGTCTTGCCCACGCCGCCTTTACCAGACGCGACAGCAAGAACATTGCGGCCTCTGGCCCGCGGGGCAGATTTGGGTGAAGCATCAGACTTGGTAGTCATTTCACGACCTCGGAGAAGCTCGGTTTCGCGGTGTCAGCGCGATGGGACGGTATCAGAAGTTTTGCCAAGGCAAGGGGACTAAGGGCGGTCAGGCCGTCCGCAACCTGGGCTGTCATACTGACATTGCAAAGGGAAAGATTTCCTGAATCCGCTCCATATAGCGCACCGCCAAGGCGTGCAGCAACATCAAGTCGCGAGATCATCACGCGTGTTGCGCCGCCATCGGCAAAGGCATTGGCTATATCAGCGGACTCATAGGCATCAATTCCCGCAGGGTTCACCAGTACCGGTTCACTCGGTACCGCTTTCATGAATTCACAAAGCGTGCCAATTTCGCTTTCAAGGTAGGGGTTGCAGCTTGCCGTATCGATCAGGATGACGTCCGCATCGCGTATTTCGCCAAAGCGCGCCTTGAGCTCATCTGGTGATTTGGCCTGCAGCAGGTCGATCTTGAGAATTCTGGTGAAGGCTTCAAGCTGGGCAATTCCGCCGGCACGTTTGTAATCGGTTGAAAGAACAGCGACTTTGCGTTTCTTCATCACCGCGCGGGCAGCGGTTTTGGCAACGGCCAGTGTTTTGCCCGATCCGGGCGGTCCGACAAAGGCCAAGGCACGCGGCGTGTTCTTTTCGGGCAGTGGTGAGAAATCAAAAATTTCATCAAGCGCACCTGCCAGCAATTGTTGCTCGGATGCGGCGGCTGTTTCGCGTGCCATCAGGTCACATAGCCGAATGCGCAACCGTTCCGGCAAATTGTGCCGCGTCAGTGCGGCCTCGACCGTATCAAGCTGTTCCTGAAGCGCGGGGGCCGGTCCGCCGTCATCGTCAAAGTCGGGATCGCGATCAAGGGCTGCCGTCAGGCGCACGCCACTGCCCGGGATATCCTGTGTCGAAACAATGATGGCATCAGTGCCCATATGCTCTTTAACGAGCGCCATCGCCTCGGTCATGGTGGGGGCGGTGAAGGTCTTAAGACGCATTACGGTCCCCCTGCCTGGCTTTGTCCGCAATCAGGGCGGTGAAGAAAACCTCACGCATCAGACCTGCCCCAGCGTTTTAAGCTGTGCCTTGGGGTGGATTTCGTTTTGCGACATCACAACGGTGCTGGGGCGGAAGCGCTCAACGATCGACCGCACATAGGGGCGAATGCCAGGGCTGGTCAAAAGGACCGGGCTTTCACCCATCATGCCGAGGCGCTCAAACGTCGTTCTGACCTTGTTGATGAATTCCTGTAGTTGGCTTGGCGGAATGGAAAGCTGTTTTTCCTCGCCCGAACCGACAAGGCTTTCGGCAAAGACCTGTTCCCATTGCGGGGACATGGTCACAAGCGGAATGACGCCGTCCTGATTGGTGTTCACATCCGACAGTTGGCGCGCAAGACGTGAACGCACATGTTCGGTCATGAAGGTCGGGTTACGGGTAAATGCCGTGGATTCTGCGATGCCTTCAAGGATTGTGGGCAGATCTCGGATGGATACACGCTCCGTCAGAAGGTTCTGAAGCACCCGCTGAACACCGCCAACCGAAACCTGACCGGGGACGATATCCTCGACCAGCTTTTTCTGGTCTTCATCAAGTTCATCCAGCAGCTTCTGCGTTTCGGCATAGGACAGCAGTTCTGGCATGTGATCCTTGATCACTTCGGTGATGTGCGTCGTGATTACCGTTTGCGGATCCACCACCGTATAGCCACGGAACATCGCCTCTTCCTTCATGCCCTGTTCGATCCACATGGCCGGCAGGTTAAAGGTTGGCTCCATGGTTTTTTCGCCAGACAGGGTGATCTCCTCGCCGCGCGGGTCCATTACCAGCAACATGTTCGGGCGCAGGTCCCCACGCCCTGCCTCGATCTCCTTGACGCGCAGGACGTATGTATTTGCTGGCAACTGCATGTTGTCCTGAATACGCACCGACGGCATGACAAAGCCCATGTCGCCTGCAAGCTGGCGACGCAGTGCCTTGATCTGATCGGTCAGTTTCTGGCCGCGTTCCGTACTGATGAGTGACAGCAGCCCATAGCCCAGTTCAAGGCGCACATAATCCATGCGCAACGCATTGGCGATGGGTTCTTCAGGGGGCGGGCCTGCGGCTTCTGCTGCGGCCTGGGATTCCTTCATCTGTTCCTGCGCGACGGCGGCCTTCTGGCGGTTGCCCATGTAATAGGCCAAATAACCCAGTCCAGCCGCGATCATCAGGAACCACAGCATCGGAATGCCCGGCAAAAGCGACATGCCACCCATCAGGGCGGCGGCAACGCCAAGGGCGGCCGGATAGTTACTGACCTGTCCGAAAACGGCCTTTTCCGTTGCGCCGTCAAGGCCCCCCTTGGTGACCAGAAGACCCGCGGCGGTCGAAACGATCAGGGCAGGGATCTGCGAAACCAGACCGTCGCCAACGGTCAGGATCGTGTAAGTCTCGGTTGCCTCGGCAAGGGAAAGACCCATCTGGGCTGTGCCGATGATGATGCCACCGATCACGTTGATAAACGTAATCAGAATGCCGGCAACAGCATCGCCACGAACAAACTTGGATGCACCATCCATCGACCCGAAGAAGGAACTTTCATCTTCAAGTTCCTTACGGCGGGCCTTGGCCTGTTCTTCATTGATCAGGCCCGATGACAAATCGGCGTCAATGGCCATCTGTTTGCCGGGCATGGCATCAAGGGTAAAGCGTGCCGCGACCTCGGCGATACGGCCGGAACCCTTGGTGATGACGACAAAGTTGATGATCACAAGGATGGCAAAGACAATAATCCCGATGACGAAATTGCCCGAAATCAGGAAGCTGCCAAACGCTTCGATCACCGCGCCGGCGGCATGCGTGCCTTCGTGCCCATAGCCAAGGATCAGGCGGGTTGTCGCAATGTTCAGCGCAAGCCTGAGCGACGTCGCCACCAGCAGGATCGTCGGGAAAGAGTTGAATTCAAGCGGTTTCTGGATGAACAGCGATGTCATCAGGATCAGCACAGAGAAGCTGATCGAAAGGGCCAGCATGAAATCAAGCAGCCACGGCGGCATCGGGAACATCATGACCACAAGGATCATGATAAAGCCCAGTGCCATGGCGATATCGCCACGTTTCATGGCCGAAGCGACACGTGACTGCAAGGCGCCGAGATTTAACCCGCCCGGCGCACCGCCGCCGGGGCCGTCAGAGCCGCCGGAACCAGTCGGTGTGATGTCTTGACCTTCGGCCATTTTCTTTGCTTGTTATCCTGTTGCTTGCTCGATGTTCATTGCGCCTTTACCTGCCTTGAAGATGGGGACAGCGCGCCGAAATTTCATGTTCAGTCGTGACCGTCACCCGGGGCCGGTACAGCAAGTCCTTCGTCGCTATACTGGCGCAACTTGTTGCGCAGGGTCCGAATGGAAATGCCAAGAATGTTGGCCGCGTGGGTTCGGTTCCCAAAGCAATGCTTGAGCGTATCAATAATCAGATCACGTTCGACATCAGCCACTGTGCGCCCAACAAGGGCCGACGTGACGGACCCGTTCCCTGCAACTTCATCTGATGTGCTTTCAGAACTGCCGGTGTCCTGATCCGAAGCAGGTGCATTTTCTGCCGGGGCATTGGGAGCAGGCGGTGGTGTTGGTGCGCTGGGTTGGTAAGCGGATGATGCGGCGCCATAGGCTGCATTGGCGTTTGCATAGGCCGAGCTTGCCCGTGCTGGTGCGGCAGGTGCCGTAGGGGCGGGTGAAGGGGCCTGTGGCGCGGGCGCGGCAGGTGCCGGTTCGCTACTGCCTGATCCCGAAAGCATGATGGCCTCTGGCCCTATCTCGTCGGGACCAGCAATCAGCACGGCGCGGTGCATGGTGTTTTCCAGCTCGCGCACATTGCCCCGCCAGTGATGGGATAGCAGACGCTGGATCGCCAGCGGGCTGATCGGCCGGACGGGAACATCATTGGCCTCGGAATACTTTTTGACAAAGAACTCGGCCAGTACCGGAATATCATCGGGACGTTCGCGCAGGGATGGGATGTCAAGATTGACGACATTCAGGCGGAAATACAAATCCTCGCGGAAGTTGCCGGCATTGACTTCGGCCTCAAGATTTCGGTTCGAGGTCGCCAGAATGCGGACATCGACCTTCACGGGGCTTTTGCCGCCCAGCCGGTCAATTTCCTTTTCCTGAATGGCACGCAGGAGCTTGGCCTGAAGACGGACATCCATTTCGCTGATTTCATCAAGCAAAAGGGTCCCGCCATTGGCTTCTTCAAATTTACCGATGCGGCGCGCCTGTGCCCCGGTGAAGGCCCCTTTTTCGTGGCCGAACAGTTCGGATTCAAGAAGATTATCGGGGATTGCCGCGCAGTTCACGGCGACAAACGGCTTGTCCGCGCGATTGGACTTGCGGTGCACGTAACGCGAAATGATTTCCTTACCGGTACCGCTTTCACCCGTGATCAGGATAGAGGCCGAGCTGTTGGCGACCTGATTTGCCAGTCGCAGGGTTTCCGCCATGCGGGCATCGCGATGGATCAGGGCGTGGCTTTCCTCGGTCACTGCTTCGAAGATCGCGGCAATCAGATCCGCTTCGGGCGGCAGGGGAATGAATTCCTGTGCGCCCGCTTTGATGGCGTTAACCGCACCGTTGACATCATTACCGATGCCACATGCCACGACCGGCACGGTGATGCGCTCGGCTCCCATGGCGTCAATCAGAGCGGCGACATCAAGCGTGATGTCAGCCATGACCAGATCAATCCGGTTGCCCGTTCGCAGGATGTTAAGCGCGGTCGTCACGCTTTCGGCCAACTGGACCGAAGCGCCGCGCGCCATTGCGATCTTGCTGGCTGCGCCTATCTGTCCGCCCAGTCCACCAACGATCAGTACCTGCATCGTCTCATCTCTTTCCGATCAGTTTGGGGACCCTTTGCACCCGGTGTGTCTGGGCAAAAGGGCCGGTATTCACACATTCGATCAATCGAAGTAGCTGACGCGTTTTGACGGCGGCAGGATCGAGTTGATCAGCATTTCCAGACGGCGAGGGTTTTCCTGCCGGCCAATGGAAACCGCACCAACCATATAGACCGAATTCAAAAGCTCTTCGTCGTTGGAATTACGTTCAAGTTTACCCGCAAGTGGCATGAAGACCATGTTGGCCAGAACCGCGCCATAGAAGGTTGTCAAAAGCGCAACAGCCATCGACGGACCAATCGAGGACGGGTCGTCAAGGTTGCCAAGCATCTGCACCAGACCGATCAACGTCCCGATCAGGCCCATCGCCGGTGCAACGTCACCGGCCTTTTTCATGATGTTCGCACCTTTTTGGTGGCGGCCGATGGTGGCATTCATGTCTTTGCGCATGATGGCTTCGACTTCCTCGGGCGGGGTGCCGTCAACGACCAGCGACAAACCTTTCCAGAGGTATTCCTCGCTTTGCAGGCTATCGAGATGTCCCTGCAGTGACAGTACGCCACCCTTACGGGCAATTTCAGCCAGCTGAAGGATCTGGAGGGCCGCATCCGCCGGATTGCGCGATTTATGGAAAATCGTGCGCATAAGGATCTTGCCCGATCCAAGAAACTCGCCCAACGCAAAGCTAACAGCCGTAATAGCTGCCGTACCGCCGATAACAATCAGCACAGAGGGGATATCGATAAAGGCACCCGGCGATCCACCAAAGATGATTGCTGCAATCACCAACGAAAAGCCAATGGCCAGTCCCCCGACTGTCGCAATGTCAAACGACGTTTTAGTCCCCCCTTCGGCCATAGTCGGATATCCTCTCTTACGTTAGCTTTTCTCGGATTTGATGATTTCCGTCATGGTAACACCAAGCCGGTCTTCCACCACCACGACCTCGCCACGCGCGACGAGACGGTTGTTAACATAGATATCAATAGCTTCACCAACTTTGCGGTCAAGCTCTACGACAGCACCACGACCAAGTTTCAGCAATTGACTGACCTGCATGGTTGCTTTTCCGAGGACTGCTGAAACCTGAACGGGAATATCGTACACGGCTTCAAGATCCTTGGAAGTCTTCATCTGCTCGCTGCCAGCTTCGGCCGCGGCGAGAAGTTCGGTTCCTTCGCCCTCAAGTTCAATTTGATCGTCATCGAGTTCCGAGAGTTCGAGATCGTCATCATCAGCCATTTTCGTCTCCTGCGTCTTTGGTCGGTTGCTTCACAGCAGCCGTCTCGCCGGCTGTGGTCGTCGGGTTTTCCTGCGTGCGCGGCTGCCCATTCTCGGGGCCAGCGTTGACGGGCTTCGCAGGATTTTGCGCGGTTGCCGTCGTATGGTTATTTTGTGTGTCAGGCTTGTCGTCGGCCTGACCTTCGGTGATTGTTTCCGGTCTTTGTGCCGTGTCACCTGCGGTTGCCGGATTTGCCATTGTATCTTCTTGCGATGTTTGCATATTCCGCGCGTCGGTGCCATCGCCTTCTTGGGGTGCAGCCCCGTGTGCGGCTGGTCCGGCAGGGGATGGCATGTCCGGTGTGACGTGTTTCACCGCCTCTGTCGGATTGCCTTGGGTCGGTTCAGCGGGATTGGCATCTGGACTACGCAAGCTTTCCGGTGACTCCGAACCAGATGTCTGGTGGTTGGCAGGCTCGGGGGCTTCTGTCGGCTGCGGGTAATTTGGCGTCGCTTCCCGGTTCATGTCCGACTTGTTTGGCATCTCTGTTGGGTCGGTGGGTACGTTGCCTGCATCTGCCCCTTCATCTGCCGGTGTGGAAGATGCCAGATCGTCTTTTGGCATACGGCTTTCCTGAACTTCGGGATCGCCCATATCGCTTTCTGCCAGACCATGGTCACTGGCATGTAGGGCCAGCGCATTGTCGATGATCTCGTTGATCTCGGACCAGATACGTGAACTGTTGCGCACTGCTGTGCCATCGCCCCACGAAACCTGACAATCGCCCATCGCGACATCGGGTTCCCCAACAACGACGATCTTGCCGGAAAAACCACGCGAAACGGCGATGCGTTCTGTCGCCGCCCCGACATCTTTTTCAAGTTCAGGATGAACCTTGATCATGACTTTCGGAACATCAAACAGATTGGCCAGACATTGCCGGACAATGTCTTCGATCTCGGTCAACTGATACTGCTTCGACCAGGCAGGGGCGAGTTTGCGAATGATACCAAGGGCAACGTGAATGGCATCTTCGTTGATCTTGGCATTGGCGCGCTTTTGCTGCTCGTCAATCTGGGCCAGCTTTTCAGCAATTTCAGATTCCACATCGCCAACGGCCTTTTCAAGCGAGGCCATGATTTGCTGGTGGGCTTCGTCAAATCCCTGTTTGTGACCCTCGGCAAAACCCTGTTCGTGGCCACGCTTTTCAGCATCTGCCACCATTTGGGTACCCTGTTCCTCGGTATAGACCGGGGGCGGGGGCGGCGGGGCTTCGTCTTCTTTCTTTTTCTTCTTTTTCTTGCCCAGTTCGTAATGCTCATCCTCGCCGCCTGCCGAACGGATTACGTTGTCGGCATCGTCGAAGCTTAATGAGAATGTGAACTTTTCAATGGCCGTCATATCAAACTGCTAAAACGCCTTGTGCAACAAAAGGGAGGAAGCCCTGCGGCTGTCAGTGAGCCGATCACTGTCAGGAGCATCAGCTTTCCTGGTACAGCCAGTTGCGAATAATCGAGAGAGCTTCTTCCGGATGTTTCTCCACGATCTCGCCGATCTTCTTGACCGAGGATGCTTTCACGCGGCCTTCAACCTGCGACAGGTTGATCAGTTCCTCGCCGTCGTCGGCACCACCAGGTGCCATCGGAACCGGCGCCGGACCTTCAAGGGCCGGTGTGCCCTCTGCGCTCATGTCCTCGGCAAGAAGCTGCCGCTGTGCCATGTCTGCCGCACTGGGCAGGGTTTCGAACGCACGGGTCAGCAGAGGGCGGACCACCAGCAGGATGACAAGGATGGCGACAATTGCCAAGACCAGCATCTCGGCGATGCGGAAGATTTCAGCCTTGTCGAGGCCAAGGAATGTCTCGATTTCTTCATCCGGGAACAGATCGTCGGTATCGGCGAACTGCATGTTGATGACTTCGACCTGATCGCTGCGCTGGGGATCATAGCCGATGGCGCTACGAACAAGTGCTGCGATCTTCTCGAGGTCTTCCGGGGAGCGTTCCTGATACAGGCGCTCGCCATTTTCGTCGGTGGTGTAGGTGCCATCAACGAGCACCGCCACCGTCACACGCGAAATTTCGCCGATTTCCTTGACCTGTGTGGTGGTGGTTTTGGAAATCTCGTAGTTGACGGTTTCTTCGGTGCGGTTTTCCTGACTTTGGGTGCCAGCTCCGTTGGCAGCGTCAAAGTTTGCATCTGGCAGGTTGTTTTGCAGCGTTACCGGATCGGTGCCCTCGGTCTCGGAATTGGTGGCATTTTCTTCGATCGTTTGGCTTGAACGGATCACGCGCTCGTCAGGGTTAAAGCGCTCGTCAGCCGTCGTAACCTTGTTGAAGTCCATTTCGACCGAGACTTCGGCGCGAACCTCGCCATAGCCAAGGGAACGTGACAGCAAATCTTCGATGGTATTGCGCAGGCGGCTTTCCGTGCGAATGCGCATTTCGTCAGCGGTCTGCGTCAGGAAGGTCGAAGACTGCTGTTCGCCGTCACCGCGGGCAAGCAAACGTCCACGTTCATCAATGATCGATACCTTGCCGGGGTCAAGTTGTGGCACAGCGGCAGCGACAAGGTGCTGAATTGCAACGACTTGTTCAGGTTTCAGTTCACCGCCCGCCATTTTTACGGCAATTGAGGCACTGGCGTCCTGCGTTTCGCGCGAGAACATTTGACGTTTGGGCAGAACCAGATGAACACGTGCCTGCTGGATCGACTGGATCGCGGCAATCGTTCTGGCCAGTTCGCCTTCAAGGGCGCGGACGTGGTTAATGTTCTGCTCAAAACTCGTCGCGCCGAAACCATCGGAGTTATCAAATACTTCGTAACCGACAGAGCCGCCAGTCGGCAGGCCGCTTTCCGCCATGCTCAGGCGCATGCGGTTGACCTGGTCGGCCGGGACAAGGATTTCAGTGCCGTTATTGAGCAGCTGGTACTGGACTTGTTGATCTTCCAGGCGATTGACAATCTGGCTGGCATCGCCCGGGTCCAGATCGCGATAGAGCAGTTCCATGTTCGGGGCGGAAACGCGCATGATCAAGAATACAAAGAAGACAAGCAGCAACACGCCCACGCCGCTGATAGCCATCAGGCGCGTTGGTCCAAGACTTTTTAGTGTTTGCAACAAGCCGCCCACGTTCGACTGCTCCGAAACGAAAATTTACCACTGTCCCTGTGCGGATCGATCCATGCGGAATGCGACCAGCATCAACAACGAATAGTTCTCCATGCTGAAGAACAGGTTAACAACCGGCAATTTTTGCCCAGTTGATGGATTCAAATTCACCAGTGATTTGAATCATTTGGATATTTAATATCCGCTTTTCTCTGCCCTTAATGTAGTGAGTCAGTCGGGTAAAAAGAAGCCCGGCACAGTGGCCGGGCGAGTCTGTTTTGGTGCAATGTGTTTCAAGGCGGGCTAACGCCCTGAAACAGATGTCAATTACCGTTTGATCCGAATCAGCTCGTCGAGCATTTCATCGGTCGTGGTGATGGTTTTGGTGTTCGCCGAGTAAGCGCGCTGGGTGACGATCATGTTGGTGAATTCCTCACCGAGATCGACGTTCGAGCCTTCCAAAGCGGATGCCACGACGTTACCGGCACCATTCAGGCCAGGCTCACGGAGCAGATAGTCACCCGACTCACGCGTCTGGCGGTACACGTTACCTGTGTGGTTTTCCATTTCATCAGGTGCCTCGAATGTCGCAATTGCCAGCTTGTAAACTGGACGTTTGACACCGTTGGCGAATTCCACCTGCAGGAAACCTTCTTCGGTGAGGGCATAGTTCACCATGGTGCCAGCCTGTGCGCCGTTTTGGTTGATGAAGTGGGTGGTGTATTCGACAAGGTTACCGTTTGCATCCGAACCAGCGGCAAACTGGGTAATGCCATTGCCGAGGCCGATGGTACCAAAGTCAAGATTGATTTCACTGTCGTCCGCACCATTCGTCCACTCTGCGGAGATATCTGCATCTGTCAGATCACCTGCCGTACCGACGGTAACTGCCCCGATCGTTGCCGCAACACCGGTAAAGCTTTGAAGGTTGCCTGAACCGTCAAAGGTGACCGTGCCAGCCTGTATCAGACCATTCGGGTGATCTGCGGCATCAAGCTCACCAGTCGTTGTGTTGCCGGTAAGTTCAAAGCCCCAACGGTTCTGACCGAGTTTGACAACCTGCAGGTTGACCGTATGTGCGGAACCAAGGGAGTCGTAAATGGTTACCGGCATGGTGTTGTCTTCGGCAACCGTACCGCTCGCAAGGTTACCAGCGGTGTAGGTCGCTGACAGCGTACCCGGGACACCGGCAAAGTTGATGCCCGTCGCACTTAATGGCGTGCCCGTGACGTTGGCAATAACGACATCCTGATCGGCAAACGCACCAGTCAAGGTCAGGGTATCATTGGTGCCCGTTGTGGTGGTGGTTGCGTCAATGCCGGTTACTGCACTGATCGCAGCAGCCAGATCTTCGAGCGTATCACCAGTGTTAATCGTGATGTTGGTGGTCGTGCCATCATGGGTGATCGAGAACTGGTCACCGTTGTTGATGCCGGCAAGTGTTGTCAGGTCGGTCGTATCATAGTCGATACCTGTGGTGGTCGACGTCGCCGTTCCGCCCGTTACAGCTGTTTCATCCGAGTTGAGGTTGGCACCAAATTCGATATTGGTGGTCGACGCGGCAGCCGTCAGGATCGAGTTGATGTCAAGAACCTGAAGGTCGGTAACTGCTGAGCTGTTTGATGTCGTGGCGTTGCCGTCCCCGTCAAGCAGGCCACCCTCGCGGTCGGTTGCCCAACCTTGAACGTAGTATCCCGCCGTGTTGCGCAGGTACCCGTCATCATCAGGCTTGAAATCACCAGCGCGGGTAAAGAACAATTCGTCATTGGTGCCCGGGCTGGCATTGTTACGCACGATGAAGAAGCCATCGCCCGAAATTGCCGCCGCCGTGGTCGACGAGGTTGCCTGCAGCAAGCCCTGCTTGCTGATCAGGGCGGTCGGGTGGAAGCGTACGCCACCCGGTGTATAGCGGGTGTCGGTTGCGGCCTCGGTCACCAGGGTCGAGAAACGACCAATAGTTCCCTTGTAACCGATCGTATTAAGGTTCGAGATGTTGTCCGAGATGACGCCCAGGTTCTGAGACTGCGCATTCAGGCCGGAAACACCGGAAATCATTGCACCAAAAAGGCTCATTTTTCTTCTCCTGTTTCGACAGGCTGTTAATCAAATCCGGATGAATGCCCTAGGCGGCTTCTTCCTGCTCTTCAGTCCCGGAATTATCTCCGGTACCTGTGTTATCGTTGGTGGTATCTGTGCTGTTCGCGCCCAACTTCACGTTGGTCAGGGTCGAGAACGGTACAGAGACATCGCCCATGCGGAGGTAAATGTCGCTGTCATCAATATCGACACTGTCAACTGTGCCGACGATACCGATTGCCACAGATGCCGGATCACCGTCTTCATCAAGGAAGCTGTCTCCGTTGGCTGCCATCGGGCTGACCACCAGGGTATAGGCACCAGGATCCTGTTCGACCCCGTTGTTGTTCTTGCCATCCCAGGTAAAGGTCTGAAGGCCGGAAACATCGGTAAGTTCTTCAGAGTAGATGGTCGCACCGCTCTGATCCTGAATCTGCAATTGCAGACGCGGAACTTCCGGTGAAACGTTGTATTTGTAAGTGAGCTCTTCGCCCTCTTCGCGCCAGTTGGTGTCACCAACTGCTTCGATCTCGGCACCGACATAGGACAGTGCAGAAAGCTGGCGTTGCTGGCCCTGCATGGCGAGCAGGTCTTCGAGGTTCTTGTTGCTCTGAATGCCTTGCTCAACCTGGGCGAACTGGCTCAGCTGGTCGGTGAACTTGTCACTTTCCATGGGCGAGGTCGGGTCCTGGTTTTTGAGCTGTGTTGTCAGAAGGGTCAGAAACGTATCAAAGTTCTGGGCCAGCTGATTGGCAGAGCTACTTGACGCGGCATTGTTGTTTGACTGCGCCAGACCAACATTTGTCAGGGATGAAATGGTCATGGGATTGTCCCTCTACCTTTCCTAGATCCGGATATCGACAAGGCCGTTGGGATTGATCCCATAGCCAATGGCGACATGTTCGGCGAGTTCGGTTCCACTCATGACATCGCCATCATCGGGGCTGCTGCCCTGATCGGCGGTCATACGAGATTGGCCGTTGCCGTCCTGACTCTGGCCACCTTCATTTCTGTGCTCGAAGGTGAAGCTTTGACTGTCTGCGTTCAGTCCAGCGTCTTTCAATGCTTGTTGAAGAGCACGGGAGTCTTGACGCAACATGTCGAGGGTCTCGCGTGTGTCGGCTTGAATGACGCCCTGGATGCGGCCGTCCTGACCGATTTCCATTTTGACATCCACGCGGCCCAGATGCTCGGGGCGAAGTTGGACCGAGATCTTGTCAACGCCCTCGCTGGCAGCGTTTCGGATTGAAACGGCAACCTGTTGCTGTACCTGCTGTGACGGAGCCTGACGCGCGGTTTGTGCGGTTTGGCCGCCGGTGTTGGTCTGATGCAGGGTATTTGTGCTGCCGGGCTGTCCATTTGCCGTGGCGGTGGCTTCAGTGCCGCCGGTCGCGGTGACCGCACCGTTTGTCACTGCATTCTGCTGTGCGGTTGCACTGTTTTGCGGGTTCTGGGCATTTGACGCAGCTGCCATTGCCTGCTGTGCTGCCTGGGCAGTTTGTGCCGGGTTGGTTGTCGCGGCCTGTTGACCGCCATTGTTGGTTTGAGCAGAGGTCGTGGCATTTACGGTGCCGTTGGCATCGCTTTTACCTTTTCCCTCGCCGCTCATCGCATCAACGACACGCGACAGGAATTTGTCAGATGTTAGTTCATCACCGGTGCCGGTATCTGCGCCATTAAGGGCAATCTTGGCCGATCCTGCTGCTGCGGGCTGCGACAGGGCTGTTGAGTTCAATAGCCCGTCAGTTGTCTTGTCTGCTGTAGTGGTGCCATTGGCAGCAACATTCTGACCACCAGCCTGTGCCGGGTTCTGGCCAGATGTTACACCGCTCGCGGCATTCGTCTTCACATCAGCTGCCTTTGCCTTGGCTAACTCAAGTGCCTCGGGCGAGCCAGGGAGTGGAGCTGCCTGTGCAGGCTGGTTTGGATCAACCATGCCAGGGGTGACGGCTGCGTTGTCGGTTTTATCCGCATTGGTTCCGGCTTCCTCTTCGGAGGTGGCCGACTTGGTTTCATCTGACGAACGAGTATCGCCTTGATCCGAAGCGTCACCTTCGTCATTGCCGCGATCAGCGGTGTCCGCGCTTTGCATATTATCAGATGCATCGTCGTCAGGATGATCCGCGTCGGCATCATGCGGTTCATCGGATTTGGGGTCGTCAATTCTGGCGTGGTCTTCATGATCATCACGCGAAGCACGGACCGGATCGTCTTCCCGACGGTCGGCGGTTGGCGCATCGTCAAGATCCTGATCTTCACGTGCGGATCTGCGCGCACTCATTTCAGCGCGATGGTCGTCGATATCGTTCTGGGCAGATTTTGCCGCGTCGTATTTGACCAGATGGCTTTGCTCAGACCAGTTGTCTGTGACCGATGCCATGATGTCACTAAAGCCGGACCCCTTGCGTTCGCTCGGGTTTGCGCCGGGTACGGAGACTGTTGGCATCACGCTGTTTGTAATCGCAGAGCTGTTCATGACCTTGGTCCTTATGGAAGCAGTGTCAGAACAGTTGCAAGTGACGGGCCAGTTTTGAGATTAACGTTTTCTACATATTTTCAGTAGGTTAGGGTGCTTCGGTTCTGGAGGCATATTTTGCCGCGGTCAAAAACAGGTGTGTAGCAGGGAAAAATTGATCCGGTGGCATTCTGGTGGGAAGGAAACAGGGGAAATGCAAAAAGGCCCCCGGCGATGCCGGAGGCCTAATTCTGTCAGTCGAATAAGTAAGGCGTCTTGGCTTAGGCCGAAATTGACAGCCCGGATTTTGCCGGTGCCGGTTTTTCAGCTTCATCCGTTGCGCTTGCAGATGTTTGTGCCGCTTCATTGGGAAGGGCAGGACGATCCTTTTGGGCCGTCATCACTGCCTGACGCAATTCGCCTTCGCTTTTTTCAGAAAGCTCAGCCCAAGAATCCCGAAGTGGTGTGAGAAGTTTGATAACCTCTGCTGCGGCATTGGGATCGTTTTTGCGATCCACATCCATCAAGCGGATCATGCAGTGCGTATAGAGCCGTTCGAGGTTCGCAGCGATCTCGCCACCTTGCTCCATGTCCAGGGTGTTGGCCAAATGGGCAATCAATTCTTGCGCACTGCAATTGGCATTGCAGCGACCCTGAATGTCATTCCGCTCAATCGCGTTTTGCGCCTCCTGCAAGCGCGACAAAGTCTTTTCAAACAGCATAAACACCATTTTTGCAGGTGTGGCTGTGTTGACCTGTTGTTGCTTGTATGTATGGGCGGCGTGTTCGTTCATGCGACACTCCTTGGTATACTACGCGTGTGTTCAGTGTGCATGTATGGCAGACAAAAGTTAACCTTTATCTTTTCCTGCAGCCATCAATTCGTCGAGAGAACTCTGGATGTTCTTCATGCGTGCAAGGGCTGATTCCATTGCAATGAACTGATCCATAAGGACTTCTCGCTGCCGTGCGAGACGTTCGTCAATACGGTCAACTTTTTCTTCGTAAGACGTGCTTTGGGTCTCCAGTTCAGAGATCGCCTGGGTCAAAGTCCCTTCTTCTTCGTCCAGAATTGTATCCAGTTCGAAGTAGAACTGTGCGCCAATGCCGACGCTGGTTGTTACTGTTGCGGTGTCGGCAGCATTACCATCACCACTATAAAACAGTCGCAAACCGTCAGCGGTTTTGATGCTGTTGCCAGAAACAACCGCGTTTTTTCCGGTGGTGGTCACGCCATCAACCGTGATGTCATATGTTACACTATTGATTGTGCCACCAGACGCATCAATGTTGAACTCATAGGTCGCTGCGTTGGTTTTGCTGTCAAAGCCGGTCATCGTTATATCGGAGTTGTCCGATTTGCCGCGGAACAGGAACAGTTCCATGACTTCTTCCGGCTCGTTAAGCAAAGCTTCATTGAGCGCAGCTTCGTCAAGATCAATGGTTTTGCTTAGCAACGGATCTTCGTTCGCCCCATAGGCAACAAAGTCCAGGCCGATTTCTGCCAAAACCGAATAGTCAGTCTGATCAGCCCGGTCAGTGACCCCGTTTGCAAACGAACCGGCAATCTGTTGCAGAGCGGACTCAATGCTTTTGACGGACGTGTTTCCGAGCAAAATGGCGTCTTCGGATGCTTCACCGGTGGTCGGGTCAACGAAAGTCTTCTCGTTGATGAAGGTCTGGACCGCGTTGTAGGCATCGACGAAATCAAGAATGGCTGTCTTCGCCTGATTGAGGTCCTGTTCGATATCAATCGTGATTTGTGTTCCCGGTTCGGCGTCATACAAACTGATATTGAGACCATCAATCAGATCAGAAAACTCGTTTGACCCACGGGTCACGGTGATCCCGTCAAGTTCAATGCTTGCATTGTTGCCAACGTCAATGACATTGGTTGCATTGATTGTCGTCGCATCTGTCAGGACGCCAAGGCTTTGCAGAACGTTGCCGCTATCGTCACTGAACGACATACGGTTGTCTTCGCCTTCGTCTGTCGAGGTCAGGATCAGCGTACTTTCAGTATCCGAAACCTTGACGACCGATGCCTGAACGCCGGTCGCGTCTTTGATATTGTTGATCTTGTCACGAATATCCTGAAGCGTATCGCCTGCTGCCACAGTAACCGTCGAACTGCCTGCCCCGCCAGCCACGGTAAAGGTGCCTGTTCCGGTGATCCCTGTAATGTCGGCGCTTGCCGCGACAGCCTGGGTATCACTTGAAAGTTTGTGTCGGCTTGCGACCTGGTTGATCTCGAAGGCGTAGCTTCCGGTCTCAGCTGCGTTTGACGCAGTGACACCCATCAAAGTACCTGCCTCGGATCCGTCAGAGGATGCAAAAATCTGTTTGGCTTCAAAGATATTTCGCGAGTTGTCGAAGCTCGTTGCGCCATAAAGGTTGGACATCGAGTCTTTGAGCGTACCAACAAGTGTCTGCAGCTCTTTCAGCGCAGCAATTTTCTCGTCGTTGGCCTCAACCCGTCTTTCAAGGTTGTCAGCAGGAATACGACGGGCAGCAATCATCTGGTCGACGGTGTCGACGAAATCGATGTTGGACGAACCGCCAGATAGCTGGACGCGACCGTTATCCCCAACATAGATATTATTTAAATTCAGACTGCTCATTGGTTAGCTCCTTGGGTGCTCCCGGCTGATTTTGCCTGCTACCGGTATCTCTTGTCAAACCGATCAGCAAGAACCATGCCTATGCGCGCCCACTCGCTGGGTTAAATTTCTTCGTCGACGAAACTGCCGAGATATTCGCGCATCTGTGAGAACAGCTGCTGAAGTTCCTTTGACGGCAGTTCGCGCAAGACATCACCGCTTACGCGGTCGGTAACTTTTGCAACAACGCGACCAGTATCCTGATTGAAGTTCAATTCAACGCGTGCCGTGCCGTTTGCAAGGTCCGGCAGATCAATACTGGCCAGAGCATCCTGCATTTTCTGCGGTACTGCGGATGCCTTGGTTTCCGGTTTCGCTGCTGCGAAGCCCGCTTCAGCTCTTGCTGCCGGGGCTGCTGGTGCAGCCGGCGCAGACTGGGTGTTGCCACCCGAACTGCTTGGCGCACTATAGTTGTTTACGACTTCCATTTTTCAGCTCCTTAAAGCCGCCATCCTGTAACAGCAGGATGAAACTTGAAAAAGACGGGTACCTATCATCGGTGCCCAGGGACAAAAGATAGATTACTGCAGCAAGCGCAGCAGGTTCTGCGGCATCTGGTTTGCCTGCGCAAGCATCGCGACACCAGACTGAACCAGGATCTGCTTGGAGGTGAAGGCGGTCATTTCGGCCGCGACGTCAAGGTCAAGCAGGGTAGAACGAGCTGATTCAGTGTTTTCTTGCGTGGAAGCAAGGTTCTGACCAGCAAAGTCCAGTCGGTTCTGGTAGGTGCCAACTGTCGCGCGTGCCCGCTGCAGGTCATCAATCGCACGAGTGACAACCTCGACAGCACTTTGGGCGTTAGCAGACGTGCTGATCGCATTGGCGCCCAGACTCTGCAAAGAGTCCTGAGTGCCCAAGGCACCTGCGCCAAGTGTATCAGAGTCAACAGAGTTCAATGAGATTGCAAGGCGGTCATTCGACGTGTTTCCGGCGCCAACCTGGAATTCAATGGAGTTCTGTAAAGCCTGCCCGTTGTCAGCCGCCATGGTGACAACGTTACCAGCAGCAGAGTCAAGGCCGCTCGTGCCGAAGGTTGTGTCGGTACCGAAGTCAGAAGCGCCGGTGTTGTCGGCTTCAATTGCCGAGACCGATGCCGAGAAGTTGGAGTTGACCGTAAAGGTCAGCCCAAGTTCATCGAAGTTCAGGGTCGCGTTTTCGCCCGCACTGATTGCGGTGGTGCCATCGGTTGCGTAGTCGGAAACGTCGATCGACTGGGTGCGGTCAACAGTGCCATCAATGGTGCTGGTGACGGTCATGATGACCTGATCGCCCACGCCATAGTTGATGTTTACTTCAAAACTGTTATCGGTGAGATCCGTATCGGTATCGGTCGCCCAATAGTTGTTGTCGGTGATGCCGAAAGTATCAAAGCCGTTCACCGGGACAAGTGCTTCGCCCTGCTGGCCAGCAGCCAAGTCACCAAATTGCAGTGCGACATCACCGCCATCACCAAGCAGTTGAATGCCGTTGAAGTTGGTGGAGGATGCAATGCGGTCAATTTCATCGCGCAGCTGCACGAACTCATCATTGAGGAAGCCGCGTTCGGTGTCTGAAAGGTTGCCCGACGATGCCTGAACCGACAGTGTTTTCATACGGACAAGTATGTTGTCTATCGTTGCCATACCGCCATCAGCGATCTGGAGCATCGAGTTGGCCTGACCAACGTTCACGGAAGCTGTCTTGAGGGCCTCGGTGGTCGCGTTCAGGCGTGCACCGATTGCCATGGAAGCTGCGTCATCACGTGCAGAAACCACGCGCGTACCCGAAGACAGCTTCGACAGCGACCGGGTCGCCATTTCGTCAGAAGCAGACAAGTTACGGTGCGCGACGTTCGCAGCATAATTCGAAATAATATTAAGAGCCATGACGCATCTCCTACATGGATAGCTCTGGACAACATCTTGTTATCCGTGACCCGGCACACTTGCCAGAGTTTTTTCATCCCATAACCTAGGGGTGAAAAGTGTAATACAGGTATGGTGTAATATACTTTTAGGTTAGATTTATGTCTAGAGAAAAAAGATTTTGGGATTTATCCATTAAAAACAAATGGTTATTTATGGCGGAAGTGCCCAGTTTTGCCGATGCCCTTAATATTTTGTAAACGAATCCGACTCCTTCAAGGAGATGGGTTGCAGGTAAGGCAACTATCCAGATGTATAAATCCAAAAATTTTAGTAAGGTGTTGGCCGAGGAGGAAATCGGCAAGCAGCCAAGTGCGCTTATCGAAGATACGAAAAAAAGGGCGACCCGAAGGTCGCCCTTTTTTGAAAGATTGTAAGCGTTTCCAGATTACTGGAGCAGACGCAGCAGGTTCTGCGG
>NZ_LPVZ01000008.1 GCF_001613795.1 Thalassospira sp. MCCC 1A01148 | reverse complement strand
TCCGCGTCGCCGTCTCGTTGGCGCCGCACCCCGTCGGTGGAGGCGGGTTATAGGGCCCCAATCCGAACCTGTAAACACCTTTTTCGGAAAAAAGTGCATTTAATCGGCATTTTTATAAATACTGTTATTTTTCAATGTGATAGCTAAACAGGCCCATCCAACCATAACAGTCAAACAAGACCACGCCGAAGACCCGTGGTTGAAAAATCCAGCAAAGCCGCTGAAAACAGCCTGCAAAGACCAGGCTTTTGGCGCGCAAAAAACATTGAACCGGATCAAAATGATTCGAAAAAGGCCTGCAAGCCTCACATCAAGATCCCGACAAGCGCACCTCTACAGATTAAATCCGTTTGATTTGGTGCAATGCGTAAACGCAGCTACCTCTTAATAGTATAAGGCGACATGTGACCGACAGGCCATGCGTCGTTCAGGCAAGTTCGTAAAATGCTGCAAAAGCAAATATGTGAACCTTTCCTTTACATTATCACCCGATGATAGGGCGAGATAGAGATACCCCTCATTAGAAGACGAGCATCAGGGGACCGAAGGAAGATGATGAGACTGCGACAATATCTTATATGTGCTGCCGCAATTGCGGGGCTCTCTCTCGCCGGGTGCTCGGGCACCAACCTAGTGCCAAACACGGGCTCTGGCAGTGGGGATGGCAAAGGTGGACAACCGGGACCATCCTTTACCCAGTTCACCGATATTCCGATGCCATCCAATTCCTCGCTGGATATGGACAAAAGCATCATCTTTGGTGCATCCGATGCCTGGCATGGACGCGTTGTCCTGAATGCAGGCGGATCGCCCGCCCAGATGTATGACTTCTACGAGCGTGAAATGCCCAACTTCGGCTGGAGCAAGGTCACCGTGGTGCGCGCTGACATTTCGGTTCTGGTTTATGACCGCGAAAACCGCGTTGCCACCATCAAGCTCACCGGCGGATCGTTTGCGGGCTCGATTGTCGATATAACGGTGTCGCCAAAAGGCTGAGACAGCTTAGACAAGACAATCCAGAAACAAAAAGGGTGCCAGAAGGCACCCTTTTTTAATGCATCTCAAAGATCACCGACTTAGCGCGTTCCGAACAGTCGGTCACCCGCATCGCCAAGGCCCGGCACGATATAGGCCTTTTCATTGAGCTTTTCATCAAGGCCCGCGGTATAGATCGGCACATCCGGGTGCGCATCCTGGAAGACCTTGACGCCTTCGGGTGCAGCGACCAGCGCCATGAAACGGATATCCTTGTCAGCCACACCGTATTTGTTCAGCGTATCAATTGCGGCCACCGCCGAGTTCCCCGTCGCCAGCATCGGATCGACCAGAATAAAGGTACGGCCTTCGACTTCCGGCAGCTTGACGAGATATTCGACCGGCATATGAGTTTCCGGATCGCGATACAGGCCGATATGACCAATGCGCGCGGACGGCATCAGTTCGATCAGGCCATCGGCCATCCCCGAACCGGCGCGCAGGATCGGCACAACGGCGAGTTTGCGCCCCTGAATGACAGGCGCCTTCATCGGGCAGATCGGCGTTTCGATGTCTTCGTAGCTGACAGGAAGCTCGCGGGTGATTTCATACCCCATCAGAAGCGCAATTTCCTTGAGCAGCTGACGGAAGGTCTTGGTCGAGGTGCTGACCTTGCGCATGTGGCTCAGCTTATGCTGGATCAGCGGATGATCAAGAATATGAAGGTTCGGGAAATCCTTGTGCGTGCTCATGTGCTTTCGGTCATCCTGTCTTGCTTTGCAGCCATCCGAAACATGCGGCTGCCGGTCTGATATTTGCGAACCTAGCGCGTAGCGCCTTTGTTCGAGGATGGCAAGTAGAATGCCCCAATCAGAAGACAAAAACAAACCCGATAAGATGAAAATGGCAACATCATCGCGTTAACCCCGATGCATCGCCAAAAACGAAAGCGGGGTGACACGTTCCTGCATCACCCCGCCCCGCACTACTGCATCTATATATATAAGGTGCGCCCAAACGGGCGCAGATGATCAATCCACCACGCGGTCGTTTGGCTCTGCACGTACCGGGAACCCGTCAAGTGAATGGTCGGCCTTGATCTTGGCAGCCGCATCACGGGCGGCAGCAAGGCTGGCATAGCCACCAATCCGGACATAGTACCAGGCCCCCTCACTTTCTGGTCCGCGCACAACCACTGCCACCTCAAGTCCTTCGCCCCGCAGTTCATCGGCGCGCTGCTTGGCATTTTCATGGACCTTGAAGGCGCCAACCTGAACCGAGAACGGCTTGTCACCATCGGTCGCGGCAGTGCTATCCTCTGCCGGGGCACTTGGTGCCGGTTCTTGTGTGGCATCAGCTGTTTCTGTTGCTGGTTCTGCTTCGGCCTCAGCTTCAGCAGGCGCAGCTGCCTGTTCAGCAGACTGCGTAGTGTTGGTCTCGGTGCTTTCCGTCGCCTCGTCAACGACCGGTGCATCAGGTGCTTCGGGGGCATCAGCCGTTCCGGTTACGTCCCGGATTTCCGGGGCAGCAATGCCCGGCTCTTCGGCCGGGGTGGTTTCGGTTGATTCGGGTTCTGGCGTCGCATCCGCCGCCGGTTCTGCACTGTCGGTTGCCTCATCTGAAAGCGCTTCGCTGCGTTGCGCGATCAGATCGCCAACCGGGTCTTCGCTGTCGGCGCTGATTTCCGGAATCGCGGCGGGTTCGGTGACGTCCGGTGTCGCGTCCTCGATCACGGTGGGCTCATCGGGTGCAGAGGCCAGCATTTCGACTTCCGGCTGTTCTGTCTGCGCGGTGCGGGCACCGTCATCAGAATCCATAAACAGTCCTGCGCCAACCAGCATTCCGGCAAAGAACAAGACAAGCCCGAGCATGCCTGCGCCTGTGACCAGGCCAAGAAGGGTTTTGCGATCCATATCCGCTATCCGTGCATTAAGGTTTTGCCGATCACCGGGCCGTGTTGCCCTGCGGCCATTGCCATCACCCTGCCCGTCTCGACCGTAAATAAAGGCCGGAAGCGGTGCATCCTTTTGCCCGGCATCCGGGTCCGTCGGGGCATCCGGGGTTGCGCGCAAATCGTTTTTCGGGGTGTGGTCTTCGTCAGCCATGGACGTGGCGATCCTTCACGACATCAAAGTTACCCTGCGTTTGTAACCGCCAGCACCTTTATAAAACGCTAAAGCCCGCACCGCTGCACAACCTGACAGCGCGCCAGCATTGCCCACGCATCAATTCATTCGGATAAAAAAAAGGGGGACTGGTATGTTCCCCGGCATTGTCCCGCACAATGATCCGGATACCAGTCCCCTCGAGTGAGAGAGATCGACCTTCGGGGAGAGAGAGTCCCGAAGATAGAAGCCATCAGGCACGCCATGTCAGCCTGATGGCCGGTCACAAACGACGTTGTCGCCTGCATTTGACAAACACAGTCATAGAGCATCACTTTTTCAAATGCAAACGATTATCACACACATTCGCATAAAAATTTTGAATTCGCCAAAAATCGCACGTGTTTGATGGCTAAGTGTCGCCACCCAAAAGAGAATTTCCAAAATACGGCCACTTTCAAACACCTTGAGAGCCGCAGTTATCCTCAAGGACAGCAAACTAAGGGATTGTGTTCCAAATCAAGCTCTGGTTGGATCAGGGAAACTACTCATGAGAAGTAGGGGTGTGAATGGGAGTGATGCGAGCCAACATTATTAATACAAAAAATAAGTACGGTTTGCTCTGGAGTGACAAAAATGACGGGAGACAAGGCCGCGAAGACGGCTATTACAGGAGGCGCTACCAGCCTTCTGACGTTACGGCGAATTTTGCTCGTAACCGGGTTACTGGTATCTGGTGCAGTGACCTGGATGCTTCTTTGGACCGGTGACACCTATCGCAATTTTGCGATTGAAACACTGAACAACTCGGTTAGTGGTACAGTTAATTTCTTTGTCGGATCGCGTATCGCGACCGATTATGCCGACAAGATCACCCCCATTGCCAATGAATGGTCACGCCTTGGCAGTCTGGTCAAAAGTTATCAGGAAAATGACCAGACCCGCATGAAGGCCGAACTCGACATTCTGTCGAACGCGCGTGAGGTCGTGCAGGGGGATGTGAACCTTCTTGATGCGGTTGCCTATGATCAGGAATTCAATCAGCTGGCAACGTCTGAGGCCAATCTGGGGGCAAGCGTTACTGACGACCCGGAGGTCAAAGCCTTTCTCGCGAACCGCGAAAAGGCAGAAGCTCGCAAGCCTGCAAGCTTTATGTGGGCGACACCGGATGGGCGTCCGGTCTTTAGCCTGATCCTGCCTGTCGGCGGTTTCCGGGCGGTTGGTTTCCTTGAAGTCATCACCGACCCCCTGCCCCAGCTTGAAGGCATCGGCAAGGTTCTGGGGGGCAACTTCCAAATTCTTGATAATTCCGGCACGGTGCTTTTTGAAAGCCTGGAATCGCCGGAAATGGCCCAGGCAGAGGCCCAGGCCCCGTCAACGGAAGACGCACCTGCCCCTGCTGATGATGCAGGCGATGCCGCACCAGAAGCCGCCAACGAAGCAAGCGACATGGCGGCTGCAGAATCCGGTGAAACCCACCGCGCGGCCGTCAGCGTAACCATTGATGATGGCCGGGGTGGTGTTTGGGCCGAGGCACGCTTTGACCGTGATATTTCCGATTTCTACGAGCAAACCAACAGCCTGCGGCTCCTGTCGATTGAGCTTCTTGTCGGCGTGCTTTTGGCGGGATGGATTGTCGGCTGGATCCTGTTGCGGACAACGGTCCTGCGCAATCTGCGTGCTTTTGCCCGTGCGATGACTTCGATCTCGAACGGCGATACCAACGTCAACTTGCCAGATGTCGGCAATGACGAAATCGGCGAAATGAAGAAGGCGCTGATTGCACTGCGTGAATCCGTGCGTCAGGCCATGATCTTGCAGAACATGGTCGAAAATACACCGACCATGACGGCGATGATCCTGGCTGATGGCAAGCTGAGTTATCTTAATGCCAGCGCACAGGATTATCTCGGCGGGACACCCCAAACGGTGTCGGGTGATTTCCTGAACCTTGGTTCGGACTTCCAGGCAAAGCTTGCCAACCCGAACAACTTGCCGTTCTCCGAGATCATCCAGACCGAGCGTGGATATCTTGATATCCTTGCAGCACCGGTGCGCGACAAGGACAACGTCCTTTTGGGCACCATGCTGGCCTGGAATGACGTGACCGAGCGCGAGGAAAGCAAGATCGCGGTCACCGAAATGATGGCCGAGGTCGCCCGTGTGGCGCAATCCGTCACCGAGCAGTCCGAAGGGTTGCTCAGCCTTGCCAATGAACTGACAAGCCAGTCGGAAAACACCGTTCAGCAGTCAGGCAGTGCGCTGGATGTTTCGCGCGAGGCAGCGTCCAATACTCGCAATGTTGCGACTGCCGTCGAGGAGCTTTCATCGTCGATCGCGGAAATCAACCGTCAGGCAACCGAGGCATCCGACGTGACCGGACGGGCACGCGAGGAAGCCGAGGAAAGCCAGCGCAATATCGGATCGCTTGAAAAGGCCAGCTCCGAGATCGGATCGATCATTGATCTGATCAACGACATTGCGCATCGCACCAAGCTTCTGTCACTCAACGCAACGATTGAAGCCGAACGTGCCGGTGAACTTGGCAAGGGCTTTGCCGTGGTTGCCAACGAGGTCAAATCGCTTGCCGATCAGACGGCAAGTGCCACTGGCCAGATTGGGGATCTGACAGCGGCCATTCAGCAAGAAGTGCAAAAGGCCGCACATTCGATCAGCACGGTTGGCGAGGTTATTCACCAGGTCAACGACATCCAGTCGACCATCACCCAATCGGTTGATGAGCAACGCCGTGCAACCGGCGAGATTTCCGAGAACGTGCAGCGCATTGCAGCAGGTGCCGGATCAATGGATGAAATGATCACGTTTGTGAATGACGGGGCGCAGGGCACGGGCCGCAATGCCCATGACCTGAACACGGCCAGCCACAACCTTTCGGAAGTGGCGCGCAACCTGTCAGAAAAAATGCGTGAATTCAGCGAGCGGATGAAACTGACCTGATCAGCTTTCCAATCCGAACTTCACAAAAACAAAGGGCGGCACTTTCCGGTGCCGCCCTTTGTCATGTGACCCAAATGGTCTTGAGATCAGCTTGCCACGGATTTCGAGGCGATTTCATAAAGATCGCGCGAAATTTCCGGTTTGGCGAGGATGCGGTTGAGCGCAGCCTTCATCTTGTCGGCACGAACGTCATCATATTTCGCCCATTTGCCGAGTGGCGAGCACAGACGTGCGGCCACCTGCGGGTTGATGTCATCAAGCTCGATCAGGCGATCAGCATAGAATTCATAACCCGAGCCATCCTTGGCATGGAAATGGCGTGGATTGCCCATGGCAAAGGCCCCGATCAGGGCACGGACCTTGTTGGGGTTACGCATGGTAAAGGCCGGATGGCTCATCAGATCCTTGACGCGTGCCAGCGTATCATCGCGTGATGACATGGCCTGCAAGGAGAACCATTTATCCAAAACGACCGCATCACTGGCAAAGCGTTGCTCGAAATCGGCCAGTGCGGTTTCGCGGCCCGGATGATCAAGATTATTAAGCACCGAAAGGGCGGCCATCTGATCGGTCATGTTGTCAGCCGTGCCATATTGCGCGACAGCAATTTCGGCATACTCGTCTTCGCCGCTTGCCACCAGATAGGCCAATGCGGTCGCCCGCAAGGCCCGCTGACCAGCAGACGTGGCATCCGGGGTAAAGGCCGCATTTGACGCATTCTGGTGATAGGTATTGGCAAAATCATTGCATAGCGCCTGCCCGATACGTTTACGCAGGGCGGTTCGCACCTGATAGATCGCCTCGGGGTTGGCGGGCTTGCGCTGCTCGGACAGGAATGCCTCGCCCGGCAGGACAAGCGCATCAGACCGAAATGCCTTATCAAGATCATCATTGATAAGTGTCTGACGCATCGCGGCAATGAAGGCATCGACGCGGTCCTTTTCGCCCTCAAAGGCAGCATCAACATCGCCGCCATTTGCCTCATACGCGGCAATGGCCGACAGCATCAGACGGGTTGCGTATTTCTGCCCGGCTTCCCAGCGATTGAATGCATCACTGTCATGGCCCATCAGGAAAGCAAGCTCTTCATCAGGCTGATCGGTGGTGATGTTGACCGGTGCCGAGAATCCACGGTTAAAGGACAGAACCGGTGCCTCAGCCACCCCCTCGAACACAAATTCCTGGCTGGCTTCCGTCAGCTCCACCGTTTCGGCCAGAAGATCAGAACCATCCGCGCCCAGAAGCCCGATTGAGATCGGCATGTGCAGCGGCTTTTTGTCTGGCTGTCCCGGGGTCGGGTCGGTTTTCTGGGTGATGGTCAGGCGGTATTGCTTTGCATCCGCGTCATAGTCGCCCTGCCAACTGAGTTTCGGCGTGCCTGCCTGCGAATACCAGCGTTTGAGTTGGCCGAAATCGGCACCATTGGCGTCTTCCATCGCCTTGGCAAAATCATCGCAGGTCACCGCCTGCCCATCATGACGATCAAAGTAAAGGTCAATGCCCTTGCGATAGCCATCCGGACCAAGCAGCGTGTGCATCATGCGGATCAGTTCCGCGCCCTTTTCATAGACCGTGGCGGTATAGAAATTGTTGATTTCCATATAGCTGTCCGGGCGTACCGGATGGGCCAGTGGCCCGGCGTCCTCGGGGAACTGGGCGGCGCGAAGTGCGTTGACGTCCTTGATGCGCTGCACCGGGCGGGAACGCTGATCGGCCGAGAATTCCTGATCCCGGAAAACGGTCAAACCTTCCTTGAGCGACAGCTGGAACCAGTCGCGGCAGGTTACACGGTTGCCCGACCAGTTATGGAAATATTCGTGTGCAACGATGGATTCGATGCGTTCATAATCCACATCGGTCGCCGTATCGGGCCGTGCCAGAACGAATTTGGCGTTGAAAACATTCAAGCTCTTGTTTTCCATCGCCCCCATATTGAAGTCCGACACTGCGACGATATTGAACAGATCCAGATCGTATTCGAGGCCATAGACCTCCTCGTCCCACTTCATGGAACGTTTCAGGCTGTCCATCGCATAGTCGCAGCGGTCCTCGTTGCCATGTTCGACAAAGATGCGCAGTGCCACATCACGTCCCGACATGGTCTTGAAACTGTCTTCGACACAGGCCAGATCACCGGCCACCAGCGCAAACAGGTAGGACGGCTTGGGGAACGGATCTTCCCACACCGCGAAATGACGCCCGCCATCAAGATCACCGCTGTCGATCAGGTTGCCGTTTGACAACAGAACCGGGCAGCTTTCCTTGTTGGCATTGATCGTGACCTTATAGGTCGCCATGACATCGGGACGATCCGGGAAATAGGTGATGCGCCGGAAACCTTCGGCCTCGCACTGGGTGCAAAACGCGCTTTGCGAAACATACAGCCCCTCAAGGCGGGTATTGTTGGCCGGTGAAATCTGGGTTTCGAGTTCGGCAATAAAGGTTTCGCTTGGTGCCGTGAAGCGCAGGCCTTCCTGATCCACCTTGAAATCGCTTGAGGCCAGACGGGCATCATCAAGGGTGACGGAAAGGAGCTTCATATCCTCGCCATGCAGGAAAACTTCGTCCCCCTTTCCGGTACCGCGCGCAGGATTCGCAGCCATAAACAGGCGCGATTTCACATTTGTGACGTCCCGATCAAGGTCAAAAACCAGTTCGACCTTTTCGACAACAAAGTCAGGTTCCTTATAGTCTTCGCGGCGGATCACTTGCGGCTGTTCAGACATTTAGGTGTCCTTTTTTCCTTGGGCTGCGCGGTTTTGGAACGGATTGTATAAATTCGCCAATTTCGCAATGCAGTGTGGTGTGTCAGAACTGAATTTCGGTCATTGATCACACTGATAAGATAAATTTCATTTTTCCTCAAATGCGGAGTTTACGGCACCGATTTTAATGGGCATACTCTCAAACGGTGGCGCGAGGGGGGCCAAAGTTTCACATTTCGTGGGGCGAGAGTGATCTTTGGTTTCCCTCAACCTTTCTGCCAGTTTTCCTGACAAAACCTGTCGCGCAGATCGTCGCCAAACGGGTCGCATCCAATCCAAAATCAAGATATCCCATCCTTTTCTCACCTAATAATTTGTGAGTTCCGCTTGAACGGGATAGAATAATTGCGACCTGTCGGGGAAAGATAACTTTCAGGGGAAATATCCAATGTCCGAAACGTTCCAGATTCTGATCGCTGATGACCACCCGCTTGTGCGCGGGGCGCTCAAACAGGCGTTAAGCACAGAACTGGAAAATGTCTCGGTGCTTGAAGCTGAAAGCCTGTATGAGGCGATTGATCAGGTCGAGGCACATAAAGGCGATATCGACCTTGTCCTGCTTGATCTTCATATGCCGGGCATGAACGGCTTTACCGGCCTGTTCACACTTCGCGCATCCTACCCCGACATACCGGTTTCCATCGTTTCGGCCAGTCAGGAACTGCCTGTCGTGCGTCGCTCCATCGAATATGGCGCGTCGGCCTTTGTACCGAAATCGGCCCCTGTCGATCAGATCGGCCTTGCGGTCAAGACCGTGCTCGATGGTGGCATGTGGATGCCAGATTGGGCGCGCGAGGCCATGGAAAACGGCCCGGCAGATGATGAAGCCACCGGCCTTGCCGAAAAGATCGGTCAGCTTACCCCGCAGCAATTGCGTGTTCTGAACATGCTGACCGAAGGCAAGCTCAATAAACAGATTGCCTATGAACTCGATGTGACTGAAGCCACCGTGAAGGCCCATGTATCGGCGATCCTGCGCAAACTTTCGGTCCACAGCCGCACCCAGGCCGTGATCATCGCCCGCGAATTGCAGCTTCAGGAACCGGCCATCGACGCCTGATCGGCGCGATCACCCTTCTGCCCGTCCCCGGAAACGCCCGGCTGTCAAGCCGATCATACATATATCCAGATTTCAGCAGACGTGTTTGCCCTGCCCGTCGGAGACCATGTCTGTCGGCCAGACGCCGCGCGCATACCGACGCCACCGCGACAGTGGCCTCTCAGCATTCACGCCCGATTGCATGGCGTGTCACATCGTCCCATTGCCAAAATCTGCAAACGCTGCCAGTTTTGTGCGATGAACAAGGTCGAAGTCATTGCCCATGATTGTCTGGGTGTCGAAGCCGTCATGGCCGAAACACGCCATTCCTTTGCCAAGCATACCCATGAGGCGTTTGGCATTGGCTTCATGCATTCCGGGGCGCAAAAATCTGCCTCCGGGCGCGGCATGGTCGAAGCCGGGGCTGGCAACATCATCACGGTCAATCCGCGCGAAGTGCATGATGGCCATCCGATTGGCAATGGGCCACGCGGCTGGAACATGCTGTATTTTGACCCGGACCTGATCGCGCGCGCGGCAAGTGACCTTTCTGATGCTGCCACCGACCAATATGAGTTCACACGCCCCGTGATGGACAGCCCCGCTGTCCGGCACTGCTTTGGGGCGTTATTCGATGCCGTCACCAACGGATCGGAAGAAAGTGCACGGCTCCGGCGCGAAGAAATGCTGCTGATGATGCTCCATCACGCCATGATCGGCCCCGGTGAACCCACCCCGAAATCAAACGTGCGCCATGCTGTCGCTCATGCCCGGATAAAACGCGCCAAGGCGTTGCTGGATGACAGCCCGACACACAGCCACAGCCTTGATGATCTGGCAAACGCCACGGGCTTAAGCAAATTTCAGACGCTGCGCGATTTCACCCGGGCCACCGGCCTCACCCCGCACGCCTATCTGATCCAGCGACGCATTGACCTGGCGCGTACCATGATCCAATCCGGCGAAACCCTTGCCGATATCGCTAGTAGTGCTGGATTTTCTGATCAAAGCCACCTCAACCGCCACTTTGTCCGTGCCTTTGGCCTGACACCGGGCCGCTATGCCCGTGCCGTTCGCGCGAACTAGCCGACGGCCTCAGAAACGACAGCCAATCCAAACGTAATTCCCGCGCAGGCGGGAATCCATCTTTGCCGCGATTGCGCATGGATTCCGGGTCTGCGCTCCGCTCCGCCCGGAATGACGGTTTGGGACAAACCATCAGATCGTGCAATTCCGTTCAAGAATGCTCTGCTGTCCATCCGTAGATTGAGGGCAACAACATTCAACGAACGGACACACCATGATCAGCCTCGATTTCCTGATAACCTCGCTTATCATCGTCACCCTGCCCGGCACCGGCGTGATCTATACCTTGGCACTTGGCCTTGGTCGCGGCATGAAGGCCAGCATCTGGGCGGCCTTTGGCTGCACGCTTGGCATCGTCCCACACATGACCGCCAGCATCCTTGGTCTCGCCGCCCTGCTTCATGCCAGCGCGGTCGCCTTTGAAATCGTGCGTTATCTTGGGGTGGCGTGGTTGCTTTATATGGCCTGGGGCATGTGGTTTGGGACGGGTGCGATGAAGGTCACCGCCAATGAAAGCACCACAGGCGTGCTTAAAATCATCCGCGACGGGATACTGCTCAACCTGCTCAACCCGAAGCTCTCGGTCTTCTTTCTCGCCTTCCTGCCGCAGTTCGTCAGCCCCAACACCCCCGACACGACGCTTGAGATGACCCTGCTCGGCCTGATCTTCATGGCGATGACGTTTGCGGTGTTTGTGATTTATGGATGCTTTGCAGGTGCGCTTCGCTGCCACATCATCGAACGCCCCAAGGTCATGACTTGGATCGGCAAAAGCTTTGCTGGCGCATTTATCCTGATGGGTGCGAAATTAGCGTTATCAAACTCGTAGATGTGCAAGTTGATAGTAATCACTACAAATGCTACAAAATTTACCCATGATTGAATTAAGCACACAATAAGATATCTATAGATTTCTTGCCACAGTAGCTCACCCACTCTGGTAATGCAAACTAAGCACAAATCTCGTTTTCACTAGCAACTCAAAATAATAGCCGAGGAGGTTCAAATGGGAAAAACCGACAACAGCGCACCGTTAAAAGAATCTGTAATGCCTAGCACCACAGAACGGAGTGTGCATCCTAGTGGAGGTGGCGGTTCTCAAAGTTCAACTCAGCCTACTGGTTCAGGCAACAATAAAACGGATTCAGGTGGTTCTAAGTAAGTTAGCCTTGTTTGTTTTTTGGCTTATAAGACCGTCGCAAGTCCACCTCCGCGATCTCATCTTTGGGGATGTAGGTTATCCTCACTCCATTATCATCTCTCAGCTTGTTTACCTCGCGTCGGTCTTGCCCGTTTCGAGTTATGTGGGTTACATAAAGCCCAATAGAGCCGTCGGCACCTAAAACACAAGGACCATTAGGGTCATTATTAAACGGTTCTAACGGCCAACACTCCAGCTCTGTTCCATCTTTCTTGGTTACATTTATTTGAGTGTAAACCAAGCCTCGCTTCTGGATAATTGTATTCCAAGCTGTTGCTAATCCATCTTCATCACTTACCCCTGCCCAACGCCAGAATGACAGCCATTTATCTCTAAGAAATTTACGCCAAGCTACTGCCACTAGCAGAGGAATAACTACAGCACCGACACCCACTATTGTATCTCGAAATACACATGTCTCTGCAACGAGCTGCTCAAGAGTTTGAATTGCGACTAAACCAACTCCCCCGAAGCACAAAATAATGCTAACGGAATCAATTGCCTTATGGTCTGACCTCATTCCAGCGTATGCGAGAACGTAGGATAAGTATCCCCCAACAATGACTACTTGTGTTTGCCAAGACAGTTCTATCAGTTCCTGCATATTTCCATTCCGTTGCTCTCAAATACAAGACTCCTACTCCGCCGCATCACTCCCCAGCCGGTTGAGCGCACGTGTCATCAGGGCGCGCAGTTTGGCCGGGCGGAGCGGTTTGTTGAGGAGCGAGAACCCTTGATCGGCGATCAGGTCGGCGGTATCAGCTGAGCGGTCGGCAGTGATGATGACGCCGGGCACGTTAACGCCGTGAACATCGCGAAGCCGGATCAGGACATCAAGGCCGGTCTGGCCGGAATCAAGATGGTAATCGGCAAGGATGATGTCCGGCGAGAACGGTTGTTTGCCGTCAATTTCTTGGGTCAGCAGGTTTTCGGCAGCCGTACCGGATTGGGCCGTCACCACGACACAATCCCAGTTTTCCAGCATGGCGCGCATGCCATCAAGGATCGCCGGTTCGTTATCCAGACACAGCACCCGCAAACCGCCCAACTCGCCCGCCATGCGGCGTTTGGGCTTGGGTGTGGCGGCGGTATCGGCAACACCCAGTGGCACTTCGACCGAGAAGACCGTGCCGCGACCGGGGCGTGAACGCACCGAAACCGGATGGCCAAGCGATTTGCCAAGGCGGTCGACGATGGCAAGACCAAGGCCAAGCCCCTTCACATCTGTTGTTTCCGGTCCTTCGAGGCGATGGAATTCGCGGAAGATGATTTTCAGTTTGTCTTCGGGGATGCCCGGCCCGCTATCCCAGACTTCGAGTTTGAGCGTGTCACCACGCACGCGGCAGCCGACGACCGCCCCGCCGGTGCGGGTATAGCGCATGGCGTTGGAAATGAAGTTCTGCAAGATACGCCGCAGCAGACGACTGTCACTGCGCACCCACAGATCACGCTTGTAAACCTTGAAACTCAGCCCCGCATTTTCGGCAATCGGACCGAATTCGGTTTCAAGCGCGCCCAGCACATCATTGATCGCAAAGTCACGCACGGTCGGCTGCATCGCGCCGGCATCAAGCTTGCAGATATCAAGAAGCTCGTTGAGGAGTTCTTCAACCCCCTTGAGCGACAGATCCACCTTGCCGACCAGATCAAGCACGTCATCGGCCAGCCCCTGCTTGCCACCAAGGGCGACTGTAAACAGGCGCGCGGCATTCAGTGGCTGAAGCAGGTCGTGGCTGGCGGCGGCAAAGAAGCGGGTTTTGGTATCATTCGCCGTTTCGGCCTGTTCCTTGGCGTCCGAAAGTTCGGAGTTGAGCACCTCAAGCGCGTGCGTTCGTTCGGTCACGCGGGCTTCAAGGCCTTCGTTGGCTTCTTTGAGCGCCTGTTCGGCGGTCTTGCGTTCGGTAATATCGTGATAGATGCAGAAATAGCCCAGCACTTCGCCGGTTTCATCAAAGTGCGGGATATAGGTGCCTTCGGCATAGCGGCCTTCGCGCACGCCCAGGGTGGCGCGTTCATCATTGCGGTTGCGCGTGATGGCGGGGAATTCGATCTCGAAACTTTGGCGATAGCCCTGCAAAACAAGATCGATCATCGGGGCGAGATGGACATAGCGTTCCTCGCCCACCGCTTCACGGACCGACATGCCGTGTGCCTCGACCCGGCGCAGACCAAACATCCGTTCATACGGGCGGTTGGTAAAGCGCAGGCGCTGGTTCTTATCGGCGTACGCAATCATCACCGGTATATTATCGGTATAGATCCGGATGTTGCGTTCGCTGTCCCGAAGGGCTTCTTCGGTGCGCACACGTGCGGTGATATCGGCAATGGTCGCGACAAAGCCGCCATCGGGCATCGGGTTGGTGCGAACCTCAAGCACCATGCCATCAGCACGCTTGCGCTCATAGGTGTGGGGCAAACGGCGCATCTGTGGCGCGGCATTGCGGCCCAGCAGCACATCAATATCCACCGCCCGGTTGCCGTTATCGCGGCAGATATGGACAAGCTCGGACAGTGGCAATGTCACCTGAATGTCGCTGGTCGAAATGCCAAGCAGATCAATGAAACGGTGGTTCCATGTCGCAAGCCGAAGGTTCTGGTCAAACACCCCCACCCCTTGCGAGATGTTTTCAAGCGTATTGAGCAAAAGATCGCGGTTGAACTTGATGGCCTCGGACGCCTCATCAAGCAGTTCCATTGCATCGCGACGCGAAACGGCCTTGTCGGGCAGAAGCAGCGCCATCACCACGCGCGATGATGCGGCCCCGACGGCACCAGACAGCAAATGCTCGGTAAAGTTCGCGGCATCAACATCGGCAATATCAGACCGCTTTGTCGTCCCTTCGCGCGCTTGCAGGTAATTGCGAAAGGCGCGCTGTGCCCAGTGTTTCCCCAAAAAGCGTGCGGCCAAATCTTCGAGGTCGCCCAGCGTCACCCGACCCGGCCAGGTATCGTTACGTGCCTTGGTATCCTTGCGCCAGACATCAACAAAGACCTGTGCCTGACGACGTTGGGTCACCCCTTGCACACCAACGGCAGAGCCGACAAACATCAAAACGAAGTTCACACCAAGCGACCAGACAACACCGTGTGTCAGATGGTCTTCAATACCGACACCCAAAAGGGCCTGCGGGTTCAGGATACCAATGCCAAAGGGCCCGTCTGTCAGGATCGAGGATGGCAACAACCCGCCCTGCACAAAGGCCGGGATCAACAGGGTATAGGCCCAAAGCACAAAGCCTGACATCAGGCCAAGCCGCACCCCCGTCCGGTTGATGTTTTTAAGATAGATCGCCGCCAGAACCGCCGGGCCGAACTGCGCCATGGCGGCAAAGGACAGCATCCCGATATCGGCCAGCGCATAGTTTTCTGCAAGGAAGCGATAAAAGCCATAGGCAAGGAACAAAAGCCCGATCACGGCCGCGCGGCGGATTTTCAAAAGCACCTGACTGACATCGCCGGACATGCGTTTCTGAAGACGTTCGGAGCGCAGCAAAAGCGGCATGACCAGATCGTTACAGACCATGGTCGACACTGCGACACAGGACACAATCACCATGCCGGTACTGGCCGATAGCCCGCCGATAAAGGCGACCACCGCCAGCCAGTTCTGCCCGCCCAGCAACGGCAGTGTCAGAACAAAGGTATCGGGATTGACCGTCGGGTCATCGCCAAACATGTAAAGACCGGCAATCGCAATCGGCACAACAAAGATATTGATCGCAATCAGATAGGCCGGGAACAGCCAGCGCGCGCTGGTCAGGTTGCGGCTGTCATCATTTTCGACAAAGGTGACATGGAATTGGCGAGGCAGACAGAAAATGGCAAAACCCGCCAGCATGGTGGCGATAAAGAAGTTCGACGTCATCCATGTATCGGGGATGAACATTTGCCGGATGTCGGGATCGGCCAGTGCACGTCTGTTGATATCAACAAACCCGTCAAACATGCCGTAAACGACAAAGAAGCCCACCATCAAAAGGGCGGCGAGCTTGATCAGGCTTTCGAATGCCACCGCCAGAATAAGGCCGTCATGGTGTTCGGACGCATGGATATAGCGCACACCAAACAGGATTGAGAAAACAGCCATCAAAATGGTGACGTAAAAGGCCGTATCCTTGGAAAAGTGGCCTTCGGAATGGCGCACGACCTGTTCGCCCAGATCGCCAATCAGCACATCAAAGGACATCGAAACCGCTTTGAGCTGCAGCGAAATATAGGCCAGAACGCCAACCACCGCGATCAGCGCAACAAGGGCTGCCAGACTTTGGCTTTTGCCATAGCGCGAACCAAGGAAATCGGCAATCGAGGTGATGTTTTGCTTGTGACAGACACGCGCGATCTTGGTCATGATGCCAAAACCGACAACCATCACCACAATCGGGCCGATATAGATTGGCAAGAACGCCCAGCCGCCTGTCGCCGCCGACCCGACAGAACCAAAGAACGTCCAGCTTGTGCAATAAACCGCCAATGACAGGGCATAGACCGTTGGCTTCAGCCGGGATGCGCGCCATTTATCGGCATATTTGTCGCCATAATGGGCAATGGCAAACAGCAACCCGATATAGGTCATGGCAACAATAAATATCAGTCCGCCCTGAATCATCCGCGCGTAGCCCTGTGTGTCGTTCTGTAACCGGTTTTCAATCCGGCCGCCAAATCAGGCGGTTAGGATAAACTCTGATCGGGGACTATACCACGGCGGCGTTATTGTCTAAAACGGCGCAAATCGATTTGAGACCAAAGATCAAGGAAAGCGTGGGCAAGATGGCTTCTGATTATGGCTTTTACGCTGGCATCCTGCGGTTTGTTGCCAAGAAAACCGAGACCGAAGATCCGGAAATCCGCATCATGATGGGCCATCTGGCCGGGATTTCCGATGCGATCGAACAAAGCGGCCGCTTCATGGTCGAACGCAACAATTGCGAAAGTGCCGCACGCGCCTTTGCCGGTGTTGCCAAATTCCTGCAGGAACGCATCCTGCCCGAGGCCCTGAATGCCGGGAACGAGGGTGCGGTCGAACAACTTAAATGGACGATTGAAACATCCCTGGTTCTGGCCGCCGAACTGGTCAAACGTGCCGCGAATGAAGAGCTTAAAGATCAGGACAGGTTCACCTTTGACCTGCCCGCCGCCCCGAATGCGCCAACGGTGCATTGACCGGGTGGCAAAGAACAATTTTAAGACGTTTGACAAGGGGGCTGCGGCCCCCTTTTCTTTTGCCCGGTCTCAGGTCGATGCGGCTTCCTCGGCGACCACACGCTGGTAGGCTGCCTGAAGTTCTTCAAGAACTGATTTGTCAGGCGCAGGCGCGCCAAGGTGGATATGGCGCAATTCATCCATAAAACCTTGCCACATGGCTGGTCCGCCCTCTTCAAGCAATTGAGCGCGAATGGACAGCTCCTTTGAAACCGGCATATAGCGCCGCCCCCACGCCCCCATTTGCACCAATAGCGGAACCAAAGCGATTGCAGGTTCTGTCAGACTGTAAATAGATTTCTGTGAATGGCTTGGATCGGACGACTTTGACAAAAGCCCCTCCGCCACAAGACGCTTGAGCCTTGCCGAGAGAATATTTGAAGCAATGCCTTCCTCGGAATCGCCCAGCAATTCGCGAAAATGGCGGCGATTGCCAAACATCACATCGCGAATAACGATCAGGCTCCAACGGTCGCCCAGAATTTCAAGTGTCAGATTAATCGGGCAACCCGAGCGGTGCTGATCCATTTTTTGCCTTCCTGCTTTGCACTGGTTGCAAAATAGGATCGGTTTTGATAGAAGACAACCAGTTGCATTATGCAATCAGTTATATCCACCACCGTGCGAGGCGAAAATGTCGATCACATTCTATGGCCATCACTTCTCGTCATATTGTCAGAAAGCGCTGATAGCGTTTTATGAGCACGAGCTGGATTTCACATTCCGCGAAATTGATTTTCAGAATGAAGAGATCATGCAGGAACTCGGCGCCCTTTGGCCGATCAAGAAGATGCCGGTGATCGTCGATCAGGGGCGATCAGTGATCGAAAGCAGCATCATCGTCGAGTATGTCGATGAGAAGTATCACGGTGATAGTCGTCTGGTCCCGCAGGATGCCGATAGTGCGCTTGATACCCGTTTCATGGACCGATTTTTCGACAATTATGTCTAAACCCCGCAGATCAAGTTTGTGATTGATGCCATGCGATCGACCAACGACAAAGATCCATATGGTGTCACCAAAGCGCGGGCCATGCTCGACACGTCCTATGCTTGGCTTGATGAGAGGATGAAGGATCGTCTATGGGCAATTGGCGATGAATTTACGCTCGCCGATTGCGCGGCAGGTCCACACCTGTTTTACGCGCACTGGTGCCACCCGATTGATAAAAGCCATCAACATCTTCATGCCTACCGCAATCGTCTGATGGCACGCCCGTCCTTTGCGCGTTGTATCGATGATGGCCGGCCCTTCCGTTCGTTCTTTCCGTTGGACGTTCCGCATATGGATTTGGACTAGTACCTGTTTAGTACAGATACCCGAAACACCAAAGGCCGGCCCCCGAAGGAGCCGGCCTTTTAAGTCCAGTCGCCTGACGGCTGGAATGCTTAGTAAGTGCCGTTGGCAAAGACATTGGCGCGCTGGTTCAGCGCGGTTGCCTCGAACTCCTTGCCGTACGGGGCGGCTTTCTTGGCAAAGTCCATCAGCGACGCATAGATGCGGCCGTTAAGGTCACTCTTGCCTGCGATTTCTTCAACCGCTTCCTTGGCTGCACCGGCAAAGGCATTGATCAGGTCATCATTGAAGTGACGGATCTCGGTACCTTTATCAAGGATCGCCTGATAGGACTGGACGTTGTTGAACGTGAAGTCCGACAGGGTCTGGTCGACATTGGCCTGTGCGGCAACGGCAACGATTTCCTGCAAGTCTTCGGGCAGTTCGGCGAACTTGTCCTTGTTGATGAAGACCTCAATGCCAGAGCCCGGCTCTGCAAATGCCGGCGTGTAGTAGTATTTGGCAACAGATGCGAGACCAAAGGCATAGTCGTTCCACGGACCAACCCACTCGGCCGCGTCAATTGCGCCGGACTGCAAGCTAGGTAGAATGTCTGCGGCCGGCAGAAGCGACGGGGTCGCCCCCAGACGACGCATGGCTTCGCCACCGATCCCGGCATAACGGACTTTCAGGCCCTGCAGGTCATCAACGGAATTGATTTCCTTGTTGAACCAGCCACCGGCCTGAAGCCCGGTGTTACCTGCCAGGAAAGGCTTGACGTTGAACTGTGCATAAAGCTCGTCCCACAGTGCCTGACCACCGCCAAAACGCAGCCAGCCGGACAGTTCCCACGCCATCAGACCAAACGGAATGGTGGTAAAGAACGAAACAGCCGGGTCCTTGCCAAACCAGTAATACGGGGTGGCATGCGCCAGATCGGCAACGCCCTGCTCGACCGCATCCATGCATTCAAGGGCCGGAACAAGTTCACCTGCACCATAAACGGTGATGTTCAGGCGACCACCCGACATCTTGTTGACACGCTCGGCAAACAGTTCCCCGTTCGCACCAAGGCCCGGCGTCCCTTTCGGCCAGGGCATAACCATGCGCCAGTTGATGGTTTCATCGGCTTTGACGATGGCCGGTGCGGCAGCGGTGGCGGCAAATGCACCTGCGGCAACGCCTGCACCGCCCAGAAACGCGCGACGTTTCATTGTGGGGCTCCCAATATTGGTAAAATTTTGCGTAAAACGTTCACGAAGATAATTTCGTAACCTTGATAGGCTCCAAAGTTACGTTTTTTGCCGTTCGCAACAATTCATGTTTGCGGGATGCTGCATCGCACTCGGCGCATGACATCGACATTTTATCAACAAATCTTCAACCATAAGCTCAAAAAAAACAGGGGCTGTCCAAATGACAGCCCCTGAATGGGTTCGAACCTTTCGGCTCAAGCGTATTTATAGACCGGACTTAGTAGCCCCAGACCTTTGC
Organism: Thalassospira sp. MCCC 1A01148; assembly: GCF_001613795.1. GTDB lineage: Bacteria > Pseudomonadota > Alphaproteobacteria > Rhodospirillales > Thalassospiraceae > Thalassospira. The sequence continues at coordinate 11,256 of NZ_LPVZ01000008.1, read as the reverse complement.
GCGATGCATAAGGCCAGTGGCCTCGAACTCCTTGCCATAGCGCGCCGCTTTCTTGACGAGATCAAGGTAGCTGGTCGCAATCCGGCCCGCGAGATCGTTCTGGCCTGCGATTTCATCAACTGCGGCCTTGGAATGTTCGGCCAGCGCCATGATGACTTCATCGGGGAACTGACGGACTTCAACACCCTTGTCGATCAGTGGCTGATATGACTGGATGTTGTTGAAGGTAAAGTCGGCCAGGGTGTTTTCGGCAATCGCCTGTGCAGCAAAGCGAATGATCGCCTGCAGATCCGGCGTGAGCGCGTCAAACTTGTCTTTGCCAACAAAGATTTCAAGGCCCGGGCCCGGTTCATGGAAGGCCGGGGTGTAGTAGTATTTGGCAACCTGATACAGGCCAAACGCCATATCATTCCACGGACCAACCCACTCGGCCGCATCAATCGCGCCCGACTGCATCGCCGGCAGGATTTCGCCCGGGGGGATCATGGTGGCGTTGGCACCGGCACGGCGCATGGCTTCGCCGCCAAGACCGGCATAGCGCATTTTCAGGCCCTGCAGATCATCAAGGGAATTGATTTCCTTGTTGAACCAGCCACCGGCCTGCATGCCCGAGTTACCGGCATAGAACGGCACGACATTAAATTCGGCGTATGCTTCTTCCCACAGCTTCTGGCCATCGCCAAAGCGGATCCAGCTTGAAAGCTCCCATGCGGTCAGACCGAAGGGAATGGTCGAGAAGAAGTTGAGTGCCGGATTTTTACCCTGCCAGTAATAAGGAGTTCCGTGGGCCATTTCGACCACGCCCTGTTCGACCGCATCCATGCATTCGAACGGCGGAACCAGTTCGCCCGCACCATAAATGGTGATGTTCAGGCGACCACCCGACATCTCTTTGACCATGCTGGCGAATTTCTCGGCATTGGTGCCAAGGCCCGGCGTACCTTTTGGCCATGGCATCACCATACGCCAATTCAGCGTTTCCTGCGCAGATACAACAGCCGGCGCTGCAACCGAAGCAGCAACCGCACCTGCACCCAGTCCGGCCCCTTTAAGGAACTGACGACGCTTCATTTCGATCCCCCTGGATTATTCTATTTTGGTGGTTTTTTGCGTAACCACCAGCCTACGGAGGGGGATTTTGGCCAAAACAGCTGTTGTTTTCCACTATTTTTGCCGAAATCAGGAAATATTTTTTCATTACGCTACGGAAAGCTGGCGTTTGCCCGATGCCGGAGTTTTCACGATCCAAGGTAACGATTGTAATCCGCGACAAACTGTTCAACCGTACCGGCCCCCTGTGGCGTGTTGTAATATTGCTTCCAATAGGCCGCCAGTCCGTTAACGTCATTTGGATCGGATGGCATTGCCGCCGGTGCGCGATAATAGCGGATGCGACACAATGCTGTGGCAAAGGCCAGATTGGTCGCCAATTGGGCGTCCTTGTCAGGGGTCCCATCGGGGTTTGCCGGCTGTGCTGCCAGAAAACCATCGACCTTGGCTTTCAGATCCGCCCGGTAATCGAGATAGTTTTCATAACAATCATGCAGTGTTGCCGGTTCCATCTGGAAAATGCCCAGAGCCGGGCCACCACCAACCTGCGCGATGTAATCCCCCAGATGACTTTCATGGGCAGCGGTTCCCATGATCAGGTTCTCAGCAACATCTGGTGCTGACAGTCCCAGCTCTGCGAGAACCGGTTTGACGACAAGCGTACGGAGCTGCGTGGCATTGATTGGCATAGAAGCCTCCATTTAGCCAAAGGTATAAACAGCTCTATGACGCGACAGATCAGGAAATGAGAAATTTTTTCTCTACTTTCTCCTTATGCGTGTGTTTCGATGCATTATTATCTAGTTCTATGTGAAATAAATCACATAAACCTAAGCTTTCGTACAGTTCAACTAAACCCTCTCGCCCCAACCTAAAGTTAATCAGGTCATTTTGAATATTCGAAATGCTTGCCGGTTTTGAGGGGGTACAGAAAGTGACACATCCTGAACTAAAACGACGTCTCGACTTCATTGGGCTTGATGAAACCAAAATCAAACAGCTCAAGCGTGCGTGGCCTGCTATCGAAAAAAACCTTCCGGTCATGCTTGAAGAATTCTATCGACGTGTGATGAGTGACGCAGGTTTGGCCAAGATTATTGGCGATCCATCCAATATTGAGCGCCTCAAGAATGCCCAAAGGAAACACTGGGCGAAGCTGTTTGAGGGGGACTTCGATCAATCGTTTTATGATGATGTCCGGCGGATCGGCAAAGCCCATGAACGGATCGGCCTGACCCCGGAATCATATGTTTCGGCCTATAACTTCATGCTCGGTGAAATCACCGCTGTTCTCTGCAAGAACTTCGCCCGTGATTCGCAGCTTCCAACCATATTGATCGCCAGTACCAATGCATTGCTGGTCGATGTCGAAATGGCCATTACGGTCTATTACGAAGAAACCCAGACAACCTACTTCAACAAACTTCAGGACATGTCAGACGAGTTTGAAAAAACCATCGGAACGGTTGTTTCCGCTGTTTCAAGCTCGGCACAGGATATGTCGCACGCCTCGGAAAGCCTTATCGCAAGCATGGGCGAAACCCAAGGCGAGGTTGAAAAGGCAAAAAATGCGGCAGAGCTATCAGCTGATAACGCGACGACTGTGGCGGGTGCCGCGGAAGAACTTGATAGTTCGATCCGCGAAATCTCAAGCCAGGTTTCACGCGCATCGACCATCTCCAACGATGTCGAAAACTCCGTTCAGCAGACATCAGAAACGATTGAGGCGCTGAACACCGCTGCCGAACAGATTGGCACTGTGGTTGAGCTCATCGACAAGATCGCCAGCCAGACCAATCTGCTTGCGCTAAACGCCACCATCGAGGCTGCCCGCGCGGGCGAAGCCGGCAAAGGCTTTGCCGTTGTCGCAAGTGAGGTCAAAAACCTTGCCAACCAGACAGCCAAGGCAACCGGCGATATCACAGACCAAATCAATAATGTACAGCAAAGCACGGTTGCCGCTGTTACAGCCATTCATGGCGTTGCTGGCCAAATCGGTAACATTGTTGAGGCGGTCACGGCGATTTCGGCTGCAGTCGAACAACAAGCTGCAGCAACCACCGAAATCAGCGGGAATATCAATGCCGTGTCATCGGCCAACCGCGACGTAAACAACAGCCTCGAGTCCGTCAATGACACAGCCGCCCGGACGAACTCGGTTGCCTCAAACGTTTCGGAAGTATCGCGGAAACTTAAACAGAACTCGGAACAACTCCGCTCCGATGTTGATGCCTTCATCACCAGACTAACATCGTAAAATGCTTCCGGTCCGGGGCGTTGCTGGCTAGCGATCGCGCGCCTCGGACGGTGTTATGCCAAACACGCGTTTAAACGCAGTTGCGAAATTGGCCGGACTTTTATATCCGGCGATCCACGCTGCCTGCGCAATGGTCAAACCATCCTTTTCCATCGCGTCACGTGCAGCAACAAGGCGACTTTCGCGGATGAAATCTTTGACAGTCATGCCGTAGGCATCCTTGAATATACGCTGCATGCTTGTCACGCTTATCCCAATGGCTGCGGCAATTATCGGCAGGGTTTGCGCGTCGGGATCGCTTGAGAGAATATAATCACGGATTTCCTGTGCGCGCTGATGGCGATCCAGAGCATCAGGCTCCGCGCTTTGAACATGCGTGGCGGCACCTTCTGTGCCGTTCTGAATAGCCGAAATCGCCTCGGCCAGAATTTCCAACCCCCGGCTTTCTTTATAAAGCTCGCGCACGATTGGATCCGTCGCATGCGGATAAATCAGCTGGTCAGCAAGGGCAAGCACCCTACGTGATGGCTTCCAGCTGCGCACAGATATGCCGTTTTTGAAAAACCCGGTTATTTTTTGATAACGCTCCGGCGACTTGCCAAGTAGCTGCCCCACCACCCAGTCATACCGCGCCGAAATCATCACCTTGCTCAGTTCACTGCCCTTGTGAATAAAGCGCCGAACCGAGGACGGCTTGGGCACAGCCCAGATGAAACCGACCGGATGGTCGCGCGCATCAAGATCTATGGGCACACCGTCAAACTCCGCCTGAAGACGGCCTTTCAGAATAATCGCGACCTTGACGGCTGCCTTCACCTCATACTTGGCGATGGCGTCCTTCATATCGACCGTATCCGACGTGTGAATATTCAAAAAGGACGGCGAGTTGCTGAAAGACATACGTCCACTCATCAAGGAGCCACTATCGGTCGTTGAACCCTCAGTCGCCTTGATCCGGGTGCCCAGTTCTTCCAATTGTCGGCTGGTAATAGAGTCACGCCGCGTTATCTGTCGGTGCACTGTTACCCCCCACAAACCTCTCCTGTGTTTTGAATTCACAAAGCATCCCCGAACATATGTAAACGACCAAATAGGGCCGTTGCGCAAACATGCTGGCGATTTCGCAAACATGTCCGGCGATTTGGCAAACATCATTCCTGTTGCGCTCCCGCCTGCGAAAATAATATTCACAATCATTCGCATTTGCAATTATATTTCTCAGGGAATGAACATGCCTCAGTTACCCGCGCAAATCTCAACACTCCGGATCAGCGCCCTTTTGCGTACGACCATCCTTGCTGGTCTTGCCCTGCCGGTTCTGCCGACAGTCACCCATGCCCAGGATGCAAACACCGATGAAACCGAAACCGTGACCCCGACAGTAGAAGTCACGGCATCGGCCAGTTCGGCGCAAAGCCTTCCGGGTGGGGTTTCGATTGGTCAGGGAGAGCTGGACCGTAAAAATCCGCAGACCATCAAAGATGTATTTTCATCTGATGCATCTGTGGAAGTTGGCGGGCCGACCGCCATTGTCCAGAAGGTCTATGTTCAGGGGATTGAGAACACCAAACTCAATGTTCAGATCGACGGCGCGCGCCAGGTGGATTCAAGCTTCCATCATATCGGCACGGCGATCATTGACCCGGCGATGCTCAAGTCGGTTGATGTGGAATCCGGTGTCGCCCCGGCAGACGCCGGTCCGCACGCGCTGGGCGGGTCGATGTCCTATGAAACCCGCGATGCCCGCGACGTTCTGGATGCAAATGAGACATTCGGCGGCTGGGGCAAGGTGCAGTACAACTCAAACACCAAGGGCTTTGCCGAATGGCTGACCGTTGCCGGTCAATCAGGTGGTTATGAGGCACTGGCGTATCTCAAGAACAGCAACCAGGGCAACTACAAGGACGGCGATGGCGACGAAGCCATTGGCACCGCAGATGGCAGCGAGAGCGGCTTGGGAAAGTTTGCCTTTACCGGTAATGACGGTGGCCGTTTCGAAGCCTTTGCGAGCCATCTGGAAGACGAAGGTGTCCGCCCTTCCCGACCGAACTTTGCGGTTCTTGCAAACGGTGCCTCGCCGCAATGGTTGTCCTATCGCGATACGTCGGTTGGCGTGAGTTATGTCGATGAAATGCCGAGCGGCAATCTTGCCCCGGAACTCAGCCTTGCCTATAGCCGCACGGTCCTGAACATTCCGGCACTTCAGGGCGGCCCGAATTTCTATCATGTCAAATCCGACATTCAGTCGATCAACGGCAAGGCCGCCAACAATTTCGAAGTTGATGATGGTGTGATCACGGCCGGCATTGATTTTTATCGCGATGAAGCAACCGGCTATCACAACCGTTCACCACGCAACGGGACGTATTCGGAAACATCCACCGATATTGGCGCGTTTTCACAAGCCCGCCTGTCGCTGACAGATCGGTGGCGTGTATCGTTTGGCGGTCGTGCTGATCAGCAGTGGTTTGACGCCCTGACTGGCGAAGATTTCTCTGAATTCGGCTTGAGCGGCAATGCAAATACCGAATTCGACGTGACCGATCAGGTTATGGTTTATGGTGGTGCCGGTACGACGTTTGGTGGTTTGCCGCTCGGTGAGTCTGCAATTTATAACTTCAGCGACAACTGGGATTATACCGGCTTTGCGCCGTCACGATCCTATAACACCAAGATCGGTTCGCGCGTGGTGCTTGATGACTGGACGCTGGACGGGAACCTTTTCTACAACCTGATTGATGAATCTCACGATCTGTCGAGTGCGACGCGTAATTCGACCGTCGATCTCGACACCCGGGGTGTCAATCTGTCCGCACAGTACAACTATGGTCCGGGCTTTGCGCGCCTGACCTACTCGCACACCACTGTGAAAACCGATGGTGGTGTGCCGCTAAGTACAGAGGCGTCCTATCAGGGTGTAATCATGGGCGACATCTTCAACTTTGATGCCGGGCATAGCTTTGATGAGTATGGCCTGCGTGTTGGTGGTAGCTCCGAGTTCGCGCTTTCCGATGACCGCCCGGAAGACAGCGGCAATGAAAAGCTTGATAGCTATGTCGTCGCCAACCTTTATGCCGAATGGGTTCCGGCAGTACTGAACGATGCCGTAACCCTGCGTGTGGATGCGCTGAACATCTTTGATCGCGACTATATCGACCGCGCGACGACCGGCTATGACAGCTCACGCATTAGCGAGCCGTTCCACGAACCGGGTCGTACCTTCTTGCTGTCGGCGAAAGTTGATTTCTAGGGCGTTCGCGCAGCAAAGACATCCAACCGAAATGGGTAGCACAGGGCGTGCTGCCCGTTTTGGCGTTTAAAGCACACTGCATGACAACCGATCAGGATTGCCTGACATGAAATTTCGAAACCTTCTGAGCCTTGCCGCAGCGAGCATGATGTGCGCGATGGGTGCATCTGCCGGTGAAACCGTGACACTGACCGATGTTTCGGGACGCGAAGTGACCGTTGAGGTCCCGGTCAAACACATGATACTTGGCGAGGGGCGTTTTCTGCCCTCTATCGGCATTCTGGACCCGAAAAACCCGGTACGCTGGATTGCCGGGATGATGGGCGAATTCAAATCGCTTGATCCGGCTTCTTTCGAACAGTATCGCAAAAAATTCCCCGAGATTGATGACATCCCGCTGGTGGGTCGCCGCAACGAAGAAACCTTCTCTGTCGAAAAGGCCGTCACGGTCGAACCCGATGTGGCAATTTTTGGTATGTCGGGTGGTCACGGACCGGGATCGACCAGCCATGAAGTCCTGTCTGTCATGGGCGCGGCAGACATTCCGGTCGTAATGATCGATTTCCGGGCCAAACCGTTTGAAAATACGCCCAAAAGCATCCGCCTTCTTGGCAAGCTGATGGGCAAGGAAGAACAGGCAGAAGCCTTTGTGAAATTCTATGAGGAAAACCTCTCGAAGGTCACCTCACGCACAGCGCAAATCACCAAGAAGCCAGGTGTCTTTCTGGAAAGCCGGGTTGGCCTTGCCGAGAATTGCTGTGAGGCCATGGGCAATGAGATGATTGGTAAATTCGTCACCCTTGCCGGTGGCGAGAACATCTTTGCTGACATCATTCCCGGCGTGATCAGTCAGGTCTCTGCCGAACAGGTGATCTATACCGATCCGGACATTTATATCACCACCGCCATCGGATCAGCCGGGCTGGATGCAGAGGCCAATTCAAGGCGTATTGTACTGGGTGCCAACACAAGTGCCGATCAGGGGCGCGCATCCCTGGCACACAGCATGGAACGCACCGGCCTGCCGCTTCTGAGTGCGGTGAAAAGCAAACAGGTCTATTCCGTGTGGCATCACGTTTATAACAATCCGATCAATGTCTTTGCCCTGCAGGCCATGGCAAAGTGGATGCATCCAGACATCTATGCTGACCTTGATCCCGATGCGGCCCTTGCGACCTTTTTCGAGCAGTTTCAGGCCGTCGACCTCAACGGTGTGTACTGGGTGGGCCTGAACGCCGCTTCATCGCAGTAATTCGCGCAAAAACAAACCGAGAGATCGTCAGATGTTCACCACAAAAGGATCGGTCAAGACCGATAAGGCTGCCAAGTATCTTGTGCAGCTCTGCAAGCATTTCGCCCACAAGGTTGATGTCGATTTGCGCGAAACCACAGGAGATGTCGCCTTTCCCATGGGGCTTTGCATCATCACCGCCAAAGACGATTGTCTGACCTTTACAGGCCAGTCACACACGGCTGAAGGCATTGAAAAGATGAAGGGCATCATCATCGTCCATCTGGACAAATTCGCATGGCGTGAAGCACCGCTGGAATATCACTGGCAAGATGATGAAATCCCGGACTAAGGGACGACAGGGAACACAAGAACCGCCAGCCTGGAAAAGCTGGCGGTTTCATTTTTACCGAAGCTGATAGTTCACCGGAACAGTCCAGATAACCTGCTCTTCGGTCATCTCGTCAGGGAATGGCGGGAATTTCCGCACACGTTCAATAAGGCGTTCGGTTTCCCGATCCAGAATGCTTGATCCGCTTGAACTGATCATGCTCGCCTCAAGCACGGTACCGTCGCGTGCAATGACAAGACGAATGCGGTTTTCCCCCTCGATCCGCCGGCGTTGGGCGCGTTCCGGATACTCGCGATAGCGCGCCAACATCTCCAGAACCGATGCCTGATAGTCAACCATCATTGCCTGACTTGCAGCACCACCGCCGCTCCCGGTTGAAGAGCTTGCCGCCTGATTTTGGCTGGTTTCACCCGTCGTGCCGTCCGACTTGACGGAGTTGGTGAGCCCGGAGGGCTGCGGCGTTGGCTGGGCGGCCTTTTCGACCGGCTCAGGCATTTTGACCGGTTCCGGCGTCACAGGCTGCTCGACAGGTGGTTTCGGCTTCCTGCGGACAGGCAGCACCTCTGCCAGTTGTTGTTCGACGACTGGCTCGGGCTCCGGTTCGACCACTTCTTCAACAACCGGTTCCGGCTCTGGCAGTTCCTCGACAATCTCGGGTTCGGGTTCCGGCTCTGGCTCTGGCTCTGGTATTGGCTCGGATTGTTCTTCAACGAATTCCGGCTCAGGCTCAGGCTCGGGCTCCGGGATCACTTCTGGTTCAGATTCAGGCTCAACCACTTTCTCGGGAACCGGTTCCGGCGCAACTTCCGGCTCAGGTTCCTGTTCTTGTTCAGGCTCGACGATTTCTTCGGGAACGTCGGCGGCAGTGCTATCGACCGCATTGGCACTTTCTGTATCGGTCTCGGCCTCGCCAGTCTCGGCCGTCCCTGCGCCAAGCGAAATGCTGATGCTCTGGACGGCCCCTGCCCCGCCCCAGCCGGATGGCTCCGGGTCGGGCATCGCAAGCACGATCCCGCCGGTCAGGACAAGGCCGGTCAAACCGGTTGCAATCAAAAGGTCAACACGCTTGGACATCCTATTCCTGTCCCGACTGCATGGCCGTCATCAACTGGACCTTTTCGATCCCAAGTTCCTGAAGGCGTGCCAGAAGGTGTACGACCCTGGCACCCTCAACTTCACGGTCTGCACGGATTTCAACCGGACGACCGATGTAATCGGCTGGCAACATTGACGACAGGCGATCAAGTCCGCCCGTCAGATCATCAATGCCAATTTCACCATTGCTACCAAACCACAGGACAATGGTGTCTTCGGGCTGGCCTTCGGCGGTCTGGCTGGCCGGTGGATCAACTTCGAACGGGCCCAGCTTTTGCAGGCTTCCGGCAATCATGAAAAAGATCAAAAGCAGAAAGACGATGTTGATCAAGGGCAACATCGGTTCCTGAACCGGGCCATCTTCAGCAATATGGATGCGGCGCTTCATTCAATGAACTCCACATCCGTGACACCACCCCGGCCCAGCGTATCCATAACCTCGACCAATCGTTGCAGACTGGCACCGTTCACCGGGCGCAGCCGCACTGGCGATCCTTCATGATCGCGCAAAAGCGTGGGCGCAAGATTGGACAGCGCAACAGCATCGCCATTGATCGACAGGCCACCATTGACATCAACCTCGACCGTGATCGGGCGGGTGTCGCTTTGACTGGTGGATCTGCCTTCAATGATGCTGACCGACATCTCGAAGCCCTTCCAGTCAAGGAAGCTTGAGGCCAGCATGAAAAAGATCAACAGGATAAAGACAACATCAATCAGCGGGGTCAGACCGATCATCGGCGATGTACCGCTGTTACGTTCGCGCAACTGCATGGGTCGACTTCCGGAGACGGTGTTTATTCGGCGGCGTGACGCAGTTCGGTAAGGTTCGATACGCGGCTGAGCGACTTCTGGGCCAGCTCACCGCGATTGACCACCAAGGTGCAGACATCTTCCATGGTCGCCGCTGCCCGGCCAATCACGCCCTGCATCCACATATGGAATGCGGTTGCCGGAATCGCGACGACAAGGCCAATAGCGGTCGTCAGAAGCGCAAGCCAGATACCACCAGACAGCACAGAGGGATCAATACGGCTGCCTGCCCCTTCCATACGCTGGAACGCCTCGATCATGCCCATAACCGTGCCCAGCAGCCCCAAAAGCGGGCTCAGCACGGCAATGGCGGACATGATGCGCAGACCACCATTGAGACCATCGATCTCTTTGCGCGCACGGGCGGCAATCAAATCAGATGCCGCTTCGCGATCCTGGGCCGAGTTGACCGGCAAGGTCATGCCAGACAGGCCGATGCGGGCCGCCGGATGACGACGACGCGCCAGAAGTTCGGCTGCCTTTGCCTCATTCCCGGATGACAGATGATTTTCGACATCCTTTACGAAGCCATCGGCAAACACACCACGACGCAAGAAACCGACAAGCTTGTAGAAGAACACCACAAGCCCGATCAGCGCCATCGCCGCCAGCACCCAACCGACCACACCGGCCCGGTCAACTTGTTCAATCACCGGAAGACTGGTGAAATCCCCCAAAAGACCATTGGACTGGGTTGTCGCTGTCGCATCAATGGCAAGTCCGGTATCGGGATCGACCATAACAGTGCCGTCCGCATTGAGCGTTCCGGTCGCAGCGGCACCATCTGCCTGTGCGCCGTCGGAAGAAAGCGGGGATTGCGCATCCACGGATGCTGCAGATGAATTTACTGGGTCAGACATGTAACTTTCCCGATCACAAAATTGATCATCACCAGACGTCCGGCTCTGGTGCGTTTGAAACTGATTTGCATTCTTTACAGCAAATAGAATTGCGATGCAATCGCAACAAAGTGACCACAACGTTTTTTGCCCTGATTTCCCGTTCGGGCATCAGCCATTGAGGCAAAACAAGCCATGTTGGGTATTGGTGATCTTTGCCGGGAAATGCGTGCCAAAGCCCGGACATGCAAAACCCCCGGAACTTCTGGGTTCCAGGGGCTTTGAATTGGTGAGCCCGACAGGATTCGAACCTGTGGCCAACTGATTAAAAGTCAGTTGCTCTACCAACTGAGCTACGGGCCCTCAACG
>NZ_LPVZ01000007.1 GCF_001613795.1 Thalassospira sp. MCCC 1A01148 | reverse complement strand
TCCTCCGCTACCAACGAGACAGTCCTTTGGACTGAGACCTCGCCCGACGCAAGTCCGGCGAGGTTTTTTATTTCATCGAGGATTCCGTAGACCTGCACGTCGGTTACGCGCGGTTTGTCAGTGGGGAATACTTCGATGTGGTCGATCAATCCGCGAATGATCTCGATAGCTTCCGATCGGTGCGGTTCCGCTGCGGATCGGAGGGCTGAGGTAAGGTCCTTCACCATCCGCTTGTATTCCCGCACGGCGTTCGGGTGAATTTCGACGACATTATCTTCGCTGTCGATGACATTCAGCTCCGCCTCAATCGATTTTAGTTCCCCTTCGAGTTCGATCAGTTTGCCGGTAAGGGATTCGGGCGCGTGGCCAGATGCGATCGCATTCACGATGTTGTTGATCGAGTGAGAAATCTCGGTCCTGCGTTTGGTCAGGGCTTTTAGATTCGAGCGGGCGATCTTACGCAGGCGCGTTCGTTCCTGATGGTATGCCGTCATTGCGGCTTCGAGTGCGTCTGGTGATATCAGCTTGCCGGTGATGCCGTCAAAGACCCGCTTCTGCAGGTCTGGCATCTTGATGCGGTGTTTGTTGTGGCAGGTTCCACGCTCGCGCGCTGCAGAGCAGGCCATCGCGTCCTTGGATACGATGGTATAAGATCCGCCGCAAATTCCGCACTTCACCAACCCGCTAAGCGGGTGCTTGGGCCGGTGCGTTCTGTTTAGCTGGCAGTGCTGATTGTTGGCTTCTTTCCGTGCTTGAGCTGCGTCCCATTCAGCGCGGTCAATGATAGCCAGGTCGGGGACCTCGGTTACGATCCATTCCTCGGGCGGGTTTGGCCGGCTCAGCCTTCTGCCCGTGGCAGGATCTTTGACCATATGCACGCGGTTATAGATCAAGAATCCTGCATAAAGCTCGGTGTATAGAAACCCGTGTCGGCGCTGGCGATTGCCATTGATTGTACTGGCCGTCCATTCTTTGCCAGTAGGTCCCGGGATCTTGTCCTTGTTCAGGTCGCGGGCGATCTGTCTGGTGGAGCGACCGGCGTTGTATTCTCGGAAAATCCGCTTGATGACTTCTGCCTGCTCGGGGTTGATGCGCCGTTTCCCCCGGATGACGCTGCCATCGGGTGCGATTTGGTTGGTGATATCGTAACCGTAGGTTCGACCGCCCGGGTGTCTTCCTTCCTTGACGCGTCCTGTCAGGCCGCGCTTGACCTTGAGCGCCAAGTTTTTGAGGAAAAGCGCGCTCATGGTGCCTTTGAGCCCGATATGCATTTCATTGATATCGCCATCGGCTACCGTATGTATCCGGACACCGGCAAAAGTCAGTCGCTTGAATATGCTGGCGATATGTTCTTGGTCGCGCGAAATTCGATCGAGATCCTCGGCGAGAACCACGTCAAATTTGCGAGCTGCAGCATCTTCAAGTAACTGGTTCACTTCCGGTCTGTTTGCGATATGCGCGCCGGAAATGGCGTAGTCGGCATAGACCTTGGTGACGGCACCTCCAAGGCGGCGCGCGGCGTGATCATTGCAAAGTGATATCTGGTCTTCGATCGACCTTTCGTCTTGAAGCTCAGACGAATATCGGGCGTAAACAGCGATTTTCATGGGCGTGTCTTAATCCTGCGGTTCTGACGTTTTGGTCTTGTCCGCCAATTCTTCGTTATGATGCGCCACTGCGAGCGCACGCGCAAGGCACTCCGCCAGATGGATGATCTGGCGCTCTGTGCTCATTTGTGATCGGTCGATCTGGAAATCCGTGTTGATGATGCTCATGATTTCTCGTTCTCAACCTCTATTCCTTGATGAAGAAACGTGGCATTGATTGGCGCAATGGTCTTGCGCGCCGTCATGCTGCGATCCTTTCATTGATGATCTGTTCAACCATTTCGATGCGTTTGCCGATCCAGCGCATAACGTTGGTAGCCATGCTGTTGCCGAGCGCCTTGTAGCGCGGGCCGTCCGGGGCGGCGTTGGTGTACCATTTGCGGTTTTCGCACCAGCACTTGATGCCGGGTTCTGCCTGACGCCAGTAGTATTTGGCTTCTTCAAAGCTGATCGGGCGGCGGCGATTCATCGGGATCAGGGTGTAATTATCGGGGAAGTTTTGCAGGCGTTCGCATTCCATGGGGGTCAAGCGGCGCACTTCACCGCGGTTTACAACGGCAACTTGGCCGCCTGCATTCTGGTGGCTGTGTAGTGCTCCCATCGCGCGTAACGTTGGCGCAACGTCCCCGACTGCAAAGCCGTTGCGTCCTGACGCCTTGCAATCGAAGGCTAGCGGGATGTTGTCGTTTTCTTCCTGAGGAGAGACAACAAAGGTTTCGATTTCGAAGTCGATGCGCTGTCCCTTGGCAGTCAGGCAGGCCGCGGCATCGATCGGGCCGTTGGTGTTTCCGCCGCCAAAGCCGTGAACAACTACCGGATCTTGTCCGCGGCTTTCGCCGTTGCGTTCAACGCCCCGGCCACTCGCCGTAAGGCTCGGTGCAATATCGTGGGTAGCGCCTTGCCCCGGCTTGCGGCGCGGCGGAGGATTCCCGCACATGCTTTCGCGCTCAAGAAGTACCGCGGCGGCAGGTCGCCAGTCTCCAAGATATCCGACAATGAACAGACGTTTTCGCTGATGTGGCACTGCTCCGGGGGCGCTGTCCATGCGCACGTATTGAGCGTCCAGCACGCGCCAGGCAAGCCCGTAACATCCGGGACCAGCAGGCGGGACGACGCCGGAATTTCGCCATCCTTCCTTTGGCACTGCAAAGGCAGATCCGGGGGCATGCCCTGCAAATCGTGCAAGGACGGCTGCGAAATCTTTTCCACTGTTAAGAGAGAATGCGCCTGGGACATTTTCCCAAACGAACCAGCGGGGCTTTGTTCGGCGCAGAAGGTGGGCAAATTCGAGGGTAAGGTTACCACGCGCGCCATCCAGTCCTGCGCGCTTTCCTGCGACCGAGAAGTCCTGACAGGGGGTGCCGCCGACAACAAGTTCAATTGTTCCATCAATCCCCAACCTTTTCATAAAGCGTGGCCTCATGGCCGTGAAATCACCCCAAAGTGGCACACCGCGCGCCGCAGCCCCGGTCTTGCGGGCGTCAATGGCGTTCTGGCGATGGGCAAGAACTTTGCGCGGGAAATTCTCTATCTCGCTCAAAAGGACCGGCTCCCAGCCAAGGTCATGCCATGCCACGCTGGCGGCTTCTATGCCTGCGCAGACCGATAGGTATTTCATGCTGCGTCTCCCTTGACGATAGCGAAGTCTTCGTTCTCTTCGACGGGTTTGAAGTCGCGGCGCGGGTTTCCGATGTTCTCGGTTCCCTTGAAAACTCTGATGCTTTCATGCCAATCCATGTCGCGCACGACCATGCCGGCATTGATCAGTTCATTGATCGCGATCGATGTTCGGGGAGTTATTCTTGAAGGCGTCTGGAAAGTGACGCTGCTGTTTTTCCCGAGGCCGAAAAGTGATTGGGCAACGATCTGAGCATCGCGGCTCAGTAGCTGCTTTAGGGTTTCGACAGTCAGCGATGGGCTTAGGTTCCAAATCCCTTGTTTGCCGTTCGTTATGACTGGATTTTCCAGTTTTTTGATATTTGAAAAGCACCAGCCAAATCGCTCTGGTCCGTACCCGCCAAGTGCGTATTCTACAGGGCACAGAAGGCCCTCGTCGGTCAGGTCCTCGGTCGGTATTACAGCTTCCAGATATGCGACCGCGATAATGGCGCTGGTCTGAAATCCGGATTTTCGATTGCAATGATACCAATCGATAACGGCCTGTGCCTCGTCTGGCTTCTGGTTGGATGCGGATTGCAGCTCAAGAAGGTTGTCTAGGAAATCTACTTCCTTGAAGGGTTTCTTCGCGGCGTGAATGGCGATTTGTCCCCGGTAGTGGGTTTGCCATCCCCGTGTTTCAATTTTCTTGAAATTTTCGGCGACAAGCGACGCGTATGGTTGCCAGATGGTTATCGCTTTCATTATGCGGCCTCGCTGTTTCGGGTTTCGCCTGTGGTGATTGCCTCGACCTGCATCGGTGTGAGTTTGAGGCACCGGTTCATGGCGTTTGCGAGCCTTCGGGCTTCGGTGCTGGTTTGACGCGGGTTGATCAGGATGCTTGTGTCCTGCGGTCTGCTATCGTCCTGATAGTTGTATTGGATCGGATACATCCCGTTTTTGCTGATTTCGCCAGCTTGAAACGCAATCTTGTAGTCGCTTCCGTCCTGCAGGCGATGGGCAAACAGAAGCTCGTTGCCCCAGATCTCGTTTGCGAGCCGTTCAAGCGGTTTGCGGTACCGGTCGGGATTGATGCCCGTTTCCGGGCGGGCAACCCGGGCAGTGTGGTAAAGATCGCTTGCGATCGAGACCAGAAACCGGACAAGGCGTGAGGTTTGTTCGCCGTCATCGGCAATGGTGACCTTTGTCGCCAGCTTGCAGAAGGTTTCGAGCTGATCAAGAAAGCCAGGTCCCGGTTCATGGCTGGCAAGGTCGGCGGCGTCGAGCGCGTCATAGAGTGCCGCGAGTGGATCGGTTTTGATCAGGTGTTCGACGGCACGGATCTTGAAGTCATCGGCGATCGTGGTGCCTTCGAACTCGGCAACGGTGCGCTTGGCGTCTTCATAGGCGAGTGCGTTGTTTTCAAAGATATCGGGCATGGTTCTGTTTCCTTTCGTTCTCGTCGCGTAGGACGGCGGCACTGGCGGGTTTTGGGTTGAGGGATGCCGGTGGGGAAACCGGCGTGCCGCCGTCCTGCGGAACGAGGCGGCGCTAGGCCGCGTCGTCCTGATTGGTGGCCCGAAGGCCAACCCGTCGGATAAATTCGTCGCGATTGATGGGCGCGCCGGGAAATCGTTCGATATAGGCCTCAAGGCTTTCGAACGCTTCGCGCATGGCAGTGGCGGCTTTGATCTCGGCTAAAAGCAGGATCTCGTCGCCGCGCATGTGTTTGCTTTGATCGGTCATGCCGCGATGCCGTCATTCAGTGCCGGCAGCATGATCTGCAGGCGGTTGGCAAACAGGTGTTGCGCCTCGGTCGGTGGCATCGGTTTGATCGTCGGGGTGATCGGGCGGATCGTCTGGTCGCCAACTTGTTCGGGCAGGTTGTCGCGGCTTTCGGTCGCGAGCGAAATCAGATCGGCGCGCTTGATCTCGGCAACAATCTGGGGCGGCACTGGCCATTCCAGACCGGCGGCAGCATGGATAGCAGCGTCGACCCGTTCCTCGATGATCTCGCGGCCCATTTTGAGGTTGGGGTAGGACTTCATAAGCATGTCGCGCACATCGGGCGGGAATTGCTCAAAGAACGCGATCTTCTCTGCGTCCTGCTTGGGGGTGCTGTCATCGCCTTTGGCGTATTCCTTGGCGTCATGGATAAGCGCGTGCGGCTTGGCGAAGTCAGCGACCAGATCGCAAACAATGACGGAATGCTGTGCGACCGGGATTGTGGTGTGCCCGGTAAACCGGTTGATGTTGGCAAGCGAAAAACAGACATCGGGCCAATAGATGTCTTCCGGGCGCGGTGCCAGAAGGTCGATTTTGCGGCCATGTACGGTTAGGACAAGGGTGTTCATGATAGGTCCTTTCGGGTGTCCCGGCGGCGCGGTGCCGCCGGGGAATGTTGACCTGGCTTACTCGGGGTAGCCGATAAACAGGGGGAGATTGGTTTCGTCTTTGACCTTTGCGCAGCCTTCCTCGAAGGCGTGGTTCACGATCAGCTCGGTCCGGTGCAGCAGGAACTTCCAAACAAGATTTGCGCCGTCCTTGCGGAAGCGCAGGCGTACCGGGATCAGGTAGTTGGCGCCGTTCTTGAAGACCGGGATGTTGATCAGGAAAAGGTCCGGCACCTTGAGTTTGCCGCCTTGCTCGTCCCGGTGTTCGTTGCTGAACGTGATAGCAAGTTCGCCGGTCGCGAGCTTCTGGCGGGATTCGAATTTTTCCTCGGTCCGGATGATCAGCCCCCGGGAAAGCTCAAGGATGCCGCTCGGCCCGGTGAACTTGCTTTCAAGCGTCGAAACCAGATTAAGCAGATGCTTGTCGAACTCGGTCATGTCCGGTTTGCTGTCAAAGGCGGGTGGTGCCGCGACATCGATAATGTGTTCTTCGAGGAACTCGGCAAACTGGTTCTGATCAAGCCAGTTGTCGTTCATCGACATCCAAGCTTTCCATTCATCGGAGACCGGGAAGCGGTAAATGCATTTGTGGTCCATAAAGCGCGGGATGCCGTCCTTGTTTTCGGACGGGTCGTGGTAGTCAAACACGGTGGTCAGTGACAGATCGGCGCTTTCCGCGTTGCAGGTACCGAAAACAGCACTGAAATCACCTTTGAAGCGGTTGGTCATGGCGACAAAGCTGTCGAGATCCTGCATCGCGCTTGTGCCTTTGCGGCGCTTCGGATGTTCGCGGATCTCGTCGATAAAGTGCTGGATGCTGGCTGCATTGCGGCCATCCGGCAGGATTAGAACCGGGACGTTGTGTCCGTCGTGTTTCAGGTCAACGACCTTGTGGTCGCTGAACTTCGCGGTCAGCTTGTGCGCCGCCTCGGTCTCGGTCTGGAAAAGTGGTTTTGCATCGGTGGTCATTGTGATGTTCCGTTGTCTCGGGTTGGTTGGTTGCGCCTAGACGGCGCGGGTTTCGGCCTCTTCGGCGTTCACGTCGGTGAACATGTCGCGCTGTCGTGGGTTCTGGCGGCACAGGTTGCCTTTGTCGTCGGCCCAAAGGATCGACTGGCTGCGCGGCGCAACCGGCAGGCTGGTACTGGTGGTGGTGCTGATCGTGATGACGCCGCTCTTGAGCTGGAACTTCAAGGACAGGTCCAGCTTCCCTTTCGGGGAACCGCCATGGTTGATGACGTGGTTTTGCAGGGCCTTGGTAATCGCCGTGATTTCGTCGGTCAGGTCGCTGTGAAACTGTCCTTCTTCAAGCGATTGAATGAGCGTGCCAAAGCTTTTGAGTTCGCCGTTGCTGTTCGACATTGGAATGCCTCCTATCGGGTGTTGTGGTCAGGCCGCAGCCGGCGGGAATCCGTCGGGCTCGGTTGGCGGTTCGATCAGTTCGTTGTTGGGTGGGGTGAAGATCGCGTGGGTGCGGATCTGGTTGCGTGCAATCCAGATCTTCTGACCGGCCTTCGGGTGGCGGGTGTTGTCCTCAACCTTGATCATGATCTGGTTGTTGGGCAGGGCGACAATCACGGTGCCAGCCCCCAACTTGCGATCGCTCATGAAGATCAGGCTTGATCCCGGTGCGGGCAAAACGGCCAGGTTGGCAACATGCTGCTGCATCCGGACAATCTTGGTCGGGCTCGGAAATGGAGTGATGGAGGCGGTCATTGTGCGGTCTCCTTTGCTTTGGTCAGGGCGTCGCGAAACTTGCGCATTGCTGACTTGTCTTCCGGGTTTTCGAGGATCAATGCACCGGATGCGGACCACCGTTCGATCAGGTCAGACGCAGCCTGTTCGAGTTCATTGATCCGCGCCGCCTTGGCTTCGTTCTGGCGTGATAGCCAGCGAATGCGCTGCTTCGCGGCTTCAATCAGCCCAATGCTGCGGAAGCTGGTCCGGTGGTCGCAGAGGTAAACTGCGTTAGCGAGTTCATCATCAGTGAAATCGCCATAAGCGAGTTCGCTTCTCTCGCAGTCGTACTTTCCTGCGTGCGGATCTTGATCGCCTTGTTCTCGCCAACGCGCTGCCGGGGTTTCGGTTTCTGTTGTCATGCCGCAACCCTCCGTTCTGTGCGTTTGGCGCGGGCCACGCGGAGTTTTTCGCGGCTGGCGGCAATCGCGGTTTCGAGTTGCTCGGCGGTTTTTTCGTCTAGCTGCAGCGAGAGATCGCCAAAGCGGGCGGAGATAATGCCGCTCATGCCGTTGGCGCCGTCACTGAGCATTTCGGTCACGACCATTTCGCTGTCGGTGTGGATGCAAATCATCATGGCCATATCAGCGGCCTCCCTTGGTGTGGGTGGTCGCGTCGTGGTCATCCCAGATCGCACGCAGGAAAGCGTCGATATGGTCGCGCCAGCGGCGCAATGTGTGACGGGTGATGGCCATATCAAAAGCTCCCGTCTTCACCGCGACGGACAAGCCGCGTGACAGAGGTCCGCGCAGGGCGGAGGCGGAGCGCGATGTTTGATGATGGCATGACGCTGTGTGCCGTGATCAGGATCAACAGCAAGGCCATGATAAGCATCCAGCCCGGAAAATGCGGATGGCCGAAATCGGCGATCAGATCGGACGGGTCGGGTGCGGTCGCCGCAAGGGCGTTAAACGTCGGATTTGAGAGAGACATGGGCGCGTTCTCCTTTTTCGGAATGCGCCAACTTTGCAGAATTTGCAAATTTCTGTCAAAGAAAAATTCGCTAATTTTGCGAATTTGTGATTTTTGCCTGTCCTGAAATTGTCCAAAACCTGCAAATTTTTACACGTCCTCGTGGTTGATTTCCTACCCTTATGGGATAAGAGTTTTGCTCGCCTCGTTGTGTTATCGTGCTGATTGTAAACATTAAAACGACATCTACCAATGGGGGAGACATGTACACGGCACTTGGGTTGATATCGTTCTGTCTGGCGCTCGTTTCCCTAGTGCTGGCGGTCGTTTGGTTGGTTTTGTCGCTGATTCGCAAGGATCAGCGCACGAAATATTCAAAACGCACGGGCTTAGCGTTCCTGGCTATGTTCGTTCTGCTTGTGGCTGGTGGTTACTTTGCCGACGCCGACATGAACGAGAGTGCTATTGAGGCCGGGTTTGCGGGCAAGGACGAAATGAACGCCGCTAAGAATGCCGGCTTTACCGACCCTTTGGCGTACCGCGATCATCTTGCTGATCAAAAAGCAAAGGCAGAGGCAGGGGCACAAGCGGCTGCGGATGCTGCAGCCAAGGCACTGGCCGAGGCCGAGGTCGCCGCGCGTGAAAAAGCCGAGGCCGAAGCGGTTGCATGCCGCCAGTCGGTATCATGCTATGGCGATAAATATATTGCTTCGGCGTCTGTCTATTGCCCCGACCAGATTGAGCGTCTGGCGAAATGGGATCATGAATGGACTGACGGTATGCTTGAAATGAAATTCAGTCATTACCGTTGGAAGGACAAAGAAGCCGGGATTGTCGATTTTATTGGTGACAAGCTCAAGATGCAGAACGGGTTCGGGGCTTGGCAGAATGTTATTTATGTCTGCACGTTTTCGACAGACCCTGAAATGGTTCTGGAGGTGTCCGCCGAACCCGGTCGTCTTTGATCTTCAGGGGTCTCAAAGGTCGTGGATGACCTGAATAACGCGCCCGACAACGTGGATCTCTCCCTTGGGGAAAATCGTTTCGTGGGCCGGGTTGGTTGAACATGGCTCCAGACGGGGAGGGCTGTTTTTGAACTGCTTGAACGTCGCTTCGCCGCCGTTGTTGGCAACCACATAGAATTTCTTGTCCATGGGTTCCTTGTTGCTGACGTCCACAATGATCGTCGATCCTTCCGGGGCGATCAGGTTCATGGAATCGCCCTCAATGCGCAACGCAAAGCAGGTGGCGGGGTTCACCCCAGCGCATTCGATCATGTCGTAACGGTCGATATCCGGTATTGCCACGGATTCTGCATTGGTGAAATGGCCTGCCGATACCCAGCCGATCACAGGGACGCGCACGGTTTCGCGGATGTTTGCGATCAGTTGATAGGGTTTGCAGTTCAGCGCGTTGGCAATCAGCTCTAGCCATCGAACCGTGAGCTGCAGGTCGCCGCGTTCAAGGCGTGATATCTGACTGGTGGTGCTATTGGCTTTTTCCGCCAGCTCGCCCTGCGACCATCCCCGTTTTTTACGCAGTTTGCGAATGTTGTTCGCTGCAAACTTGCTGACGTAGCTCTCCAGCTCGTCGCGGTCGTCCGCGTTTTCGATCTCGCCACGGTCAATCTTGGTGGCGATCTCGTTCGCAATGTCTCGGGCGTCTTCTGTAACTGCCTCAAGTGCCTTTTTGCGTTTGGTGCGTTCGTCCATTGTCATCTTCTTGCTCCGGGGGTTTCTCGGAATTTTGCAGAAAACTGTAATTCGGTCTTTGCCGTTTTTTGCGAAATTATCTGAATTAGCGAATTTTTCGGTTGTCAAAATTCGCTGATCCTGCAAATCTAGGTGCATGAAGCTCAGTGAATGGCTTAAAGCCACGAAAACCAAAAAATCAGTTTTTGCCGACCAAATCGGTGTCAGCCCTTCGACTGTCACCCGTTTGTGCGATGGAAGTCTGATGCCCAATGTCGAGACTGCCCATCGTGTTTGGGCGGAAACCGGCGGGGCTGTCACGCCAAATGACTTCTATGGTTTCGTGACTGTCAAAGCTGCCTCGTGACTGGCTTCAATTATGTTGCCCTGTTGCTGTCCCGATTTATCTCAGTCGATGGATCGGGCGGCAACTCCCAAACCGGGGAGGTTTGATAGTCATGCCTTATTTGCGATCAGAAAACAGTTTCGCCGATGCGACCACCAAGGCCATGCACGCCGTGGGTGGTGAGGTTCTGGCGGATGCCTGCGGGGTTTCCTATTCCCGCCTGCGTCAATGCGCCAATCCGATGCGCGGTGATGTGATCAACATGCAAGCCGCGGTTGATGCGGATATCGCCGCGGCGCGCGCCGGGGCCGGTTGTCCGCATTTTGAAAGTTACGCCGCACAGCTTCACAAGGCCGGGGTGCTTGGCGGGTTTGACGCCGAACGTGCCGGTATGCGCGCCCTGATCCGATCAATCGCCAGCCTGCTTCGCGAGGCAGCGGACCGGATGACGGCAGCTCTTGAACCGCAACCGCGTCTTTACGGGGTGGCGGCATGACGTACCTTTCCGATCGCCATCGCTGCGAGTTCGCCATTCCCGCCGTTTTGATGCAGCGGGTTGCGGGCGTGATACTGGAGCCAGGTGTTAAAGAAGGCCATGCCGAAGTGCTTGAATGCCTTGATCGGGCTTGTGATGAACCGTTTTCGGATCTGCCCAAGGCCAAAGCCGACAAGCTGCGCAACCGCGTGATGGCCCTGCAGGGTGAGCTGCTTCGTGAATATGAAGATCGCCCGGTGATCACGGTTTTCCTGATGGTGGTGATCTGGCTGCGTGACGCGCTTGAGGATGGCACGCTGACCCTTATCGAAGGGTCTGATTTTGATCAGGCGGCAACCTGCCTGATTGATCGGATCTCGGAATATGACGATCTGGTCGATGGCGCCTATAACTCGGGCCGCAAGAACGCGATCAAGCTGGCGCAAAAGCTTGAAATGCGCGGCTATTACCAAGGGCGCGCTGCCCGGAAGGTGGCGGCATGATTGGTTTATCTTTTGGTCGGGTTCATTGCCCTGTAGAGCATTTTTTCTACTTTGGAAGCCGTGCCAACGCCTGCTGGGGCAGCATATCGACTGATGTCGTCGTTGGTGATGGAGCTCCCGATATCACCTTGAAGCGCTGCGATGATTTTGCTTGCCAGTGCGTAAGTTTCTACAGCCGAGGAGACGGCATTTTCGATGTTGGTGTTATTTTTTCCGTTACGGTAGCTGATCTTGAAGTCATTAAGTCTGTTCACTGTTATGGCGTAACTTTTGGTGAATTCCTCAAGGATGCGTCTGGTGTCGGGGTTTCGCTCATACTCGATCAATGGCGTCACTTTGATGATGTCATCGGGTCTAAATCTTCTGAGCTTCTCCAGATCAATTTTGTAGCCATCGGTGCCCGGCCAGTCGTCTTCTCTCGGTCCTTTTGGTCCGGTGTTTTCCTCTACGCTGTGTATGAAGCTGCCCATTGTCTCAAAAGCCTCGGAGAGTCCGATCAGGGCCTCTGCTCTCGCTTTGGCGCGGGCAGAGATCCGGGTGGTGTTGAAGTGCCGATGCGTAAGCCAGACAGCGATCATTGCTGCTGCAAATGTAAGCAGCCCACCGATCAGTGCCTGCCACTCGAAAGCGGTTTTAAAGAAACCAGCGAAGGAATCTGGTGTCGCTGCTACGAACTTTGTGCCGGAGATAACCAGCAAGATAAAGCAAAGGGCCGCTCCACAGAACCCGGCGACAATGGCGCAAATGAACAACGATACTCTATCTTCCGCGACCCTGTGGTTGGTGTGTGCCATTTTGTAGGCCCCCTCTTAATTGATCAGCCGTTCTATCTATCGTTGTCTTTCTGGCTTTGGCAACCTGTTGAGCTGGTGGGGCTATCATGACCCATCGCAACCCAATCCCGCAATCAGCGATCGATGATGTTAACGCGCGAACCGATCTGGTCGAGCTGGTCGATAAATCCGGTGTCAAGCTGGCGAAGTCGGGGCGTGAATGGATGGGGCTTTGTCCGTTCCATTCCGAGCGCACGCCATCCTTTACGGTTCGCCCTGACAAGGGGTTCGCGCATTGCTTTGGCTGCGGCGCGCATGAAAAGCCGATCGGCTATCAGATGCGCGTCTATGGCCAGACATTTATCGAGGCGCTCAAGGATCTGGCATGGAAGGCCGGTATTGACCTGACCGAATATGTCGGGCGGGCCGAAAAGCCTGCGCACAAGCCCAAGCCCAAGATCGCCAGTCGGGCCGATGAAAAGGACCGTGTCTCGGAAACCGAAAAGCGTCGCAAGCGCGGTCATGCGCTTTGGCAGCGGGGGCTTCCAATCGCGGATACCGAGGCCGAGGAATACCTTGCGAATTATCGCGGGATTGATCGCGATCTCTTCCTGCATAACGGGGTGCATCGGTTCGTGCCTGATTATGAGTTCTGGTACCGCGCCCGCGATGCCAAGAAATCCGAGGCGATCTGGACCGGTCCGGCATTGCTGAGCGTGATGCAATATAGCGATGATCGCTTTGCCGCCTGTCATGTGACCTGCATCGACCTTAACCGGCCCAAGGGGCGGCTCAAGCTTTATGCGCCCGATGATAGCCGGGAACTCAACACCAAACGCGTGATGGGCGATCCGTCCAAGGCGGCGATCCGCCTTGGAAAGCCTGCCTTCAAGATGGTCGGCGGGGAGGGGTTGGAAACGACCTATTCCGGCATGATGGCGTCCGGCCTTTCTGGCTGGTGTTCCTATTCGCTTGATAACCTTGTTGGTGCCGGTCTGATGGACGCCAAGGGCGAATATCATCCGCTTGATGGTCGCAAAAAGCTGCCGACGGTGGTGCCCGATATGGCCCGCCCGGGCATGATCTGGCCGCGCGAATGCCATGAGCGGATCTTTCTGGGCGATGGCGACACCAAAGACATCCATATGCTCAAGGCGAAGCTTGAGCGCGGTTGCCGCCGTGCTGCGGCGGAGGGCCGGGTTGGCCGCATCGCCATGTCAAAGCCAGGTACTGATTTCAACTCGATGATTTTGGGGGCGGCGTGATGTCAAGGTTAGCGCAATGCGTCAAACGTTATGTTTTGAATGAGCTCGTCTGTCGCTCCCTTGAGGCGCCAGAAAGAGCGAACCATAGAAGCGGTATCCTTGATCTCTACGCTTGTGGCCCCGGAGTTGTGAGGTTTAGTCGAAGTGCCATCCAGACTGGTTTTGAATGCTGGGAGAGCAAGGCACAAACTTTCAATTTCGTTTGCAAGTCTCGCTGGAAGTGGCTTGTCAAAGCATGCTGCCCCGTCAAGGAGTTCGATGATTCCATTGGGGTTGTAGTCCCCAATCACCAGCATTGGGAAATTTTGGCCAAGAGGTCTGTGTCGCTCCAGCAGTTCTCTTGCTCGGTGGAGATCGGGGAGGTGCCTTGCTCTGAAGATATACTCGTTTCGGTTCTCGGTCGCTCTTCTGTGGTCTGTCGCGGCTTTATAGGCGAGCCAGCCACCGGTAAGGCCAAGGAATCCAGCGGCAAGCGTTTCCCAACTGATGTCAAACTCGCGCCCATAGAGCGTGCCCGTAAGAAAGGCTGTTGCAACCGTTCCTGTCAGCGGAATGCTATTGAACCAGTCTTCAAACTTGCGCATTTCTCAATTCCCCATGCTTCCCTGATCGGGGCATTGTTGGTGGGGTGCCTGATAACGTCAACCTATCTCAAGGGGGTAGCGTGATGGTGGCAAACCGCAAGACCAACAAAGGCGCGATGATGCTCGGCGGGCGTTCTGGCGAGGTTGATTGGGAGCGCCCTGACGAAAACCAGTTTTACCCAACGCCGCCAGAAGCAACCGAGGCCCTTATTCGCGCCATGCCGCACCTTGCAGGGCAGAAAATCTGGGAATGTGCTTGCGGCGATGGTCGCTTGGCCCGGGTTCTTGAGCATCACGGCTGCAAAGTTATTGGCACGGATCTGATTGATCGCGGCTATGGCGAGGGTGGGGTTGATTTTCTCGCCACGCACCGTCGTCGCGCGGCGAAGGCTGTCACCAACCCGCCTTTCACGCTGGCGCAGGCGTTTATCGAACACGCCATGCGCCTGCATCTGGAAGAAGTCTGGATGCTGCTGAAAACCGATTATTACCAAGCTGCCAGCCGCACCGGTTTCAAGCAGCGCATTCGCCCGAAATACAAGCTCGAACTGTCATGGCGCATCGATAGCCTAGGCCTTGGAAGCCCTGCGCTCAATTGCGCATGGTTTGGGTTCGAGCGCGATTTCAATGGCCGCACGATCTGGGACACACTGTCCAAGCCAAAGTTGGATAACCTTGACCTGTTTGTGCCCGAGCGCGTGACGCCAACCGATCAGTCGACGCTGGTTGCGCAAGCCGCAAGTCAGGAGAGCTTACTCTAATGTCCGAGCGGGTCCTTCAAGTTGTCAATGGTCTCCAAGTATCCAAGGATACGTCCTTTGAGCGTTCTCATATTCGCTTCGGTGATCTTGTTTTCCGCTGCATCCCCCGAAACTGCGAGGGCAGATTCAATCACTGCCGCGCGATACTTTGCGAGTTCTTTGTTCGCGATTTCGGGCGGGATATCGGGGAGGGATATTGTCAACAAGTCGGCGCAATACTTCACACTGTCATCGAAGTTGTCGTCGAGAGCTTTACTTTCGTATATGCTTGTTCCTGTTTCGGATGGTTCTCCATCCTTGTCCGTGGGCACGAAAAAACTGCACTCGGTCAGTGTTTGCTCACGGAAAAGGATTCTTGTGCCTTCCCTGTGAACGCGCCCGTCGATTGTAGCGCCTTTGAAGGCAAGCCAACCGCCGACAAGTCCCAATCCGCCCGCCAGAACCGTTTCCCAGCTAAACGCGAGCCACTGTCGGCAAATCTCATTGCTGACGGGGCTGCATGCACTGTCGATCATCATAAAGATGAATGGTCCTGCGAAAAATGCGATGCTCGCGCCAATGATTGCCTTCCTTATGCTGAGGTATCTCAAGGGTCATTTCTCTGGTTGTGTGCTTTTGTCGATCATGCCTTTGGGGTTGTGCTTGGGTCAAAAGAAATCGGCGAACGTGCGCGTTTAAGCGAAATTTTCGCATGTATCGGCACATTGCCCTTTGTCGTCCGTGCAAGGCTCCTTCCTTCACCACAACGATGGAAGGGCGTGGAAATGCGTAAACGGAAATCAGCGTCGCTACGACCTGGGGCGGGAGGTTGGTTCCAGTGGGGATTGCTCAATCAATCGAAGTATTTCCGCTCGCAGAAACTTGGTCTGCATTCTGAATTCCCAAATCTCAGCCGGGATGATCGAAACCGCAATATCGTACGTCGTGTTGAAAAATCTATGGTAGCTTTCCTCTTTGACGAGCGTGAGCGGTTTAAGGGTCTCCCAGTCGTTGATTATCAAGCGAACCGGTTTGAGGCTGTCTTTGAAGATCCGGCGAATAGTTATTGGAATGCTATCTGGCAACGTGAGTTCCGTGAGCTCCTCCAGAACACTGCTCAGGTCTATGGCCAGATATTGGATTTGGCGTTTGCATTTGCTCGCGTAGCCAAGCAGTTCTTTGCTGCCATCTCTCATAATTCCATCTGTTTGAGAAAGATTCTGCCAGTAATCAGTGGAATGAACCTCTTCGTAATCGGTGAAGATGTCTTCAAGCCATTCGATAGCATCAAGAATGTTGTGGAATTGTTCTTCGCGCTTGGCTTTACGACTAAGTTTGTCTTGCCTGTGGACAACATAAAGTGCCGCAGCGGATGTCATGGCCGCGCCAAGAAGTGCACCGACAATGGTTGCCCATCCATCACCGACGGCTATTGGCAATACGTATGTTGCCGCGATGAGCCCAAATGGAAACCCGACCGCACTACCAGCCCCCATTGCGGCGATGATGTAAACCGGTTTGTCGCTCACGGTACTTTAACTCCCGAAACCCCCAAGACATTGCGGAGGTTAGCATAATGCAACCTTCAAGCGTAATGCCATGTGATCACAAAGGCTGCAAGCGCGCCGGGACGCACATCATGGTCAATCACGGGCGCTGGTGCCGGACACATATCCCGCCTGAGTTCTTCCGCTACAAGCGGATTGCTGCAGGCCAAGAGCAAGAAATTGAACCGATCGGCCCGTTGCCCGCCGATCAGCGTAAACCAAAACAGGGGAAACTGTTGTAGCGATGGCTGAGAACGAGAACAACGACCCGCAGGCCGATCTGGCAGGGTTTCACGCCGCCAAGCAGCTTATCGAAGGGGCCGAAATATTCGGGATGGATGGCCAGCGCGTCGATCCGGGGGACGTTGCCTATGACGCCGATGCGATGAACGAATATTACGCGCTGGTGATGATGGGCGGGCGTCCGCTGATCCTTGAGGAAAACTTCAAGCGCGGCGATTGTCCGGTCGAGGAGCGGCTCAACTTCATGCCGGTTGATGCTTTCCACGCGTGGTTTGCCAACCAAGAGCAGCGGCTTGCAAGCGACAAGAGCGTTTCGTGGTCGAAAATCTGGTTCAAGGACCCGATCCGTCGCCAGTATCGCGGGGTGTCATTTGCCCCGGGCGGCATGCCGCCATCGGGCTATTATAACCTTTGGCGCGGTTTCAGCATGGTCGCGGATTATGAGGATAGCGAACAGAAATGTTCGATCTTTCTTGATCATGTCCGGACCAATATCGCAGGCGGGGATGAGGCGCATTTCAAGTTCATCATGGGGTGGGCGGCGCATATGCTCCAGAAGCCGACGGACCGTATCGGAATCGCGATCGTGTTGCGCGGCGGGCAGGGCAGCGGCAAGACTGTTTTCGGCAAGACGATCGGCAAGCTGATCGAGGATCACTATGCGCTGGTCGATGATCCGCGCTATGTGGTCGGGAACTTTAACGCGCACCTGGCCTCGACATTGTTGCTGCAGGCCGATGAAGGTTTCTGGGCTGGTGACAAGCACTCCGAGGGGCGGCTCAAGGGGCTTGTGACATCCGACTATCACATGATCGAGCGCAAGGGCGTCGATCCCTTCCGGGTCAAGAACTATGTCCATCTGCTGGTGACATCCAACAACGAATGGGTTGTGCCGGCAGGCCATGACGAGCGCCGGTTCGCGGTCTTTGATGTCCAGAACGCAGCGCAGCAAAACCGCCAGTATTTTGCCGATATGCACGACCAGCTTGAGGCGGGCGGATATGAGGCGCTGCTTGGCTATTTGCTCAGTTTCGACCTCGATAGCGTCAACCTGAATGACATCCCGAAAACGGCGGCGTTGGCCGATCAGAAGCTGGCCAGTTTGTCGCCAGAGGAGTCGTGGTGGCTCAACTGCCTGCGGCGCGGGTTTGTTCAATACAACAGCGAGGGCGGCGGTTCGGCCATGTGGTCGGACTATGTCGCGGTCGAGGATGCCTATGCGAACTATCTGGCATGGGTCACGGCGCGCGGTCGTCGCTTCCCGCTGACCGAGGAAATGTTTGGTCGCACGATCAACAAGCTGGTCCCGGGGGTCGAGAAGGGGCGCAAGCGGATCAGCGGCAATCGCAAATACGTCTATCACATGCCCAAGCTTGAGGCGTGCCGCGAGGCATTCGCGGAAATGATCCGCACGCCGATCGATTGGTCCGAGGTCGAATTTGATGAGGAGATCGGCCCGGATGACCTGTGATCTTTCCCTGAAATCATTCCCGATTTTTGCCCGCACCGGTGGTCCGTCCGGGGCTTTGTCCCGGGTTGTCCCCCGTGAAAATCGGCAACGGGGGACAGCGCGACGCGCCGGTTCTCTAAGGGTGTCCCTAGTGTCCCTAGTGTCCCGGGCAAATCCCCCGTGTACGTGCGCGGGCGCGCCTATTGCACGGGAATATTTACATAGGACACTAGGGACACTAAGGACAAAACAAATAAGTTACTGAAATTAAACAATAAAATAATCAAATCCCTGTCCCCCGCAGGGAAGATTTACGGGGGACAACATAGGACAGCAAGACGGCAGCAAAAGGCAGGCAGGCAATGGATCAGAAAAACCAGCGAACACCGATCGGGATCGAAGGGCTTGTAAATTGGGCGTTTGAGGAGCAAAAGGCCGCACTCATGGCGGGGCGTGACCGGGGGATTGGCGCGATCCTGTCGCAATTGCAGCGCACCACGGTCAGCTATGGCGAGCGGGTTGGCGGCGGGTCGGCCTTTTCGGGCGGGTATGATATGCATGATGATGCCGCGATCGTTTATGGCGCTTGGCTTGAGGTTCGCGCCGCCAGCCCGGAGGGGGCGTGTTTGATCCGGTCTTATGGCGAGGCGGGATATCGCCCGGATTGGGTCGTCGACGGCGTGTTGCGGTTTGTTGCCGATGTTGATCCGGTCACCGGCAAGCCAAAGCCTGCCCGGGATCAGCACCGCAACCTTGTGAAGGAAAGCTGCCGGATCAAGCGGGTGGGTAAGCTGCCCGAGATTGTCCGGGTGGCGCGCGGTGAATACCGGGTCTGGTGGGCGGCGCTTCATTTCCTGCAGCAATTGGTGCTTGATGTTGAGGCCGCACAGGGTGGTTTGGCCCGATGGAAGCTGACCACGGAAATGCCGCCGAAAGATCCGTGGGTGATCTCGGGTTATGGAAATGGGCTGGCCTATCAGAAAGTGGCTTGACTTACGCAGGCGGATTTGACAACCTAGCAGCGAACCAAAGAACGCCTGATCGGAACTTTCCGGCAGGCGTTTTTTCTTGCCCCGAATTCTGTTGCGCGCGCCCTGCCTCACTTTGGCGGGGCGTTCTCGTTTCAGAATCGGGTGCCAGCCCGGGAAGTGCTGGCGGTAGTTGGACGAAGCAAGGCGGACCTCTGTTCGAAAGGTTGGACCCATGTAACGATGTTTTTGTCTCCCTCCCTGATTTGCACCTGACAGCCCGTTCGCATCCATCGCGGCGGGCTGTTCTTTTTGGGTGTTGACGTGGACGGCGGAGCGCCGCTTACCGGTTGGGCGTGGCTGGTATCTGGGGCAACCGGCGAACCGCCGTCCTCGTCAGCATCGAAAGGGTGAGCCATGCAGATTGATCCTGCTGACGCGGAGGCGTCTGACCCGGATGGGGCCGAGGGTGCGGCGTGTTGCCAATGCGGCAACGATGATGCGGCGACCTTGATGGCGGTCCGCCTTGGCGAACAGGTTCGGCCAAGGCGCTACCGGATGTATTGCGGGTGCTGCGGAACGCAGTGGACCCGCCACGTTCACGAATAGGTGCGCGATGTTCTCGATTGATCGGTTTCTGACCTGGCTTTCGGACTGGTGGGCCTGTCTCGACTGACAGAAAACCGCACGGGTCCTTCCCGGGAAGTAACGCCAAACGGGTAAAGCGCCCCGCATGTGTTCGCTCTTTTTGTCGTGTTTTGAGAGCCTTAACAACTTAACAACCACCTTAACTCAGGGGGTTAACTAGCATCATCCCCGGTTAACTGGTCGCGTTCATATCGTAATTTGGTGGCGAAATGGCAGCATCTTCTGACGTCGTTTCGAAGTCGGCATTTGCCCAGATCATCGGTGTGTCGAAACCCCGTGTTTCACAGTTGATCAGCGAGGGCAAGATCCACGGTCCTGCAATTCAGGGTGATGGGCGGTCGGCAAAGATCGTGGTCGGGATTGCCAAGCAGCAACTTAGTGCGGGCCTTGACCTTGATCAGCGTGCTGCGAATGGCACTGCGGATCTTGCTGTTGCTAACCAAGGGCAGGACCATCCTGTCACATCGCCGATCGATACAGCGCCACGCGAACCAACAACGGAAGATCTCTACAAGCAAGAGCGGTTGCGCAAGATCCAGCGTGAAAACGAGGATCTTGAGGAGCGCCGCCGGGAAAAGAACGGGGTTTATGTTCGTGCTGATGCGATGCGCTCGACGGTCATTCGCCACGTTGCCAACATGATTGACGGGTTTGAGGCCGATCTCGGTCATTGGGCCGAGGAACTATCTGCCGAGACAGGTGGTTCGGTTAAAGAGATCAAGCTCAGTTTGAGAAAACTGTTTCGAGGCACACGCGAAAAGCTGGCGCGGCATAGCCGTGATCTGGTCAACGATCTTCCCGAGCATGATGAGGAAGCGATCGACAGCGGGGATGACAGCAGCGCGGCCTGATAGGAAACGCGATGTCCATTCTTTTGCGAAACCCGGATCATCTTGTCGTTGACAGCCTTGCGGGCATTCTTGAGCCGCCGGCACCAGTCGATCTGAATAAATGGGCGACCGACAATGTGTCGTTTGGTTCGGACAGTCAGTTTCCGGGACCATGGAACGGCGACCTTTTCCCGTTTTTTGCGGAAATTCTAAAAGCGCTCGGTCCGGAAGATCCGTGCCGCATCGTGACATTGAAGAAATCAGCGCAGATCGGTGGAACGATCTTGGCGCAGGCTTTCATGCTCGGGACCTCTCTGCAAGATCCCGGGTTCTTTTTGTACGTTCACCCAACCGAAGGGAACGCTATCCGCTGGGCAAAGACAAAGCTTCGCCCCATGATTATGAAGATGCCCGCCGCATTGAGCGCATTTTCCTATGGCCGCAACGAAGGGACATGGGACTACATCGAGCGCCGAGATATGCGGGGCGGTATTCAGGTTTCCGGGGCATCGTCTCCAGCAAGCCTGTCCATGATCTCGATGAAGCGCCAGGTGCAGGACGACTTGGCGAAATGGGTGAACGATCCTGTCGCGGGTGATCCCGAGGTTTTGGCGAACTCGCGATCTCAGGCGTTTGAGGAAGGCAAGATATTCAAGAACTCGACGCCGTTGGTTTGGCCCGGGTGTCGGATTACGAGAAACTATCGAGCCGGATCTCAGGAGCGGTTCCACGTTCCTTGCCCGTCTTGTGGCGTCTATCATTCGCTCGAATGGGAAAACTTCGCTGTCGATCGTGACAACCCCGCGAAATCGCATTTTGTCTGTCCGGACAATGGCTGCGTGATCGAACAGCGCCATCGTCAAAACATGATGAAGCGAGGGCGTTGGGTTGCAGAACGGCCCGAACTTAAAGCTTCGCACAGAAGCTTCTACGTTTGGTCGGCCTATGCGCCATTGATGTCGTGGCAGCGAATTGCTGAGGAAGCAATCAGGTCAGAAGGTGATCCAGATTCGGAGAAAACCTTCTACAACGACGTTCTTGGTCTGCCTTACGAGGTCCAAGGCGAAGCGCCGCCATTTGACGAGCTGAAAAAGCGTGCTGATGAAACGGGGCATCGCCGGGGCATTATTCCTTGGGGCTTCCCGCTTCTGACGTTGGGTGTCGACGTGCAGGGCGATCGCCTTGAATGGCACCTGCAGGCGTTTGGTCCTGACTTGCGGAAGGCGACGGTTGAATACGGTACAATCGATGGTTTCATCGGAGAAGAAGAAACCCAGAAGCGTCTTGATGATCTGATCAAATCGACCTGGCCTAATGCAGCCGGCAACAAAATCGCCGTTGATATGATGGCGATCGACGGCAACGCTTACACCGAGGACGTGTTTGATTGGGCGAAATCGCATTCCCGCACGAAGGTCATGGTTATCCGTGGTCGCCGTGGGGAAACAGCGCCGCTCATTGCGCAGGTAAAGGAAGAGCGCGACCGGAAAGGGCGCAAGAAAAAGCGCCGTGGGCGTCCGTTCTATAACCTGTGTGTCAGTAAGTTCAAGCTGTCGCTCTACCGGAACTTGGAAAAAACCGACCCGTTGCAGCGTGGTTACGTTGCTCTGGCCAGCGGCTTTGATGACGAATGGTTCGAGCAGTACACCTCGGAAAAGCGCGTCGCGAAAAAGTCAAAAACCCTTGGTGCCCCGCCTGAATATGTGTGGGTCAAGGGTGATGGGGTCCGAAACGAGGTCCTTGATACGGCGATTTACGGCGAGGCAGCAGCGATCACCAAAGGGTGGCGGGATATGCCGCCCGAGACTTGGGATCGGATGACCAGCGAGCGAGAAACTCGCCCGGACACCGGGCAAATGGATCTTGAGGATCTGCTTCTAAAGCCGCCAGCGCCCCCGGTGCTGGTTAATCAGAACAAAGAGCTGCCGACGAAAAAAGAGCCGGAACTTTCACCGGCCATGCGTCGCGCTCGACAATATGCGAGCTGATCGATGGCGACAAAAGCAGAAATGCAGGCCGAACTTGCGGGCCTTGAGGCCAGAAAGAAGGCCATCATTACCGACGAGTGGGTGTCGGGTGTCGGGTCCAACGGTCGTTCGGTTCAATATGGGGACCGGGCCAAGCAGATCGATCTCATTGATCGTCGAATTCAAGAGCTGAAACTTGCTTTGGGGCAGTTTCGGCGCGGGTATCTGGTAGGTCGCCGATGACTAATCCTGTCACAATCCTTGGTGCTGACGGTTTGCCAATGAAAAAGTCGGCCTCAACCTTTGCTGTCCCTCGTTCTGGTGGGGGTGGTTCGGTTGGTGGTTCGCTTGCTGGCTGGTCTCCGCGCCTTCGCTCTGCCGACGATCGCATATCGTCTGGTCGTGATCGGATGGTGGCCCGTGTTCGGGATCTTGTCGATCGAAACGGTTGGCTGTCCGGTGCCGTGCAGCGCCAAGTCGATGAGGCAATCGGTGCGAGCTTCCGCTTCAATTGGAATCCTGACCTCAAGGCACTCGGTCTCGATCGAGATTGGGCGAAAGAGTTTGTCGCGGCTACCGAGAGCGCATTCCACAACTATGCAAACGACCCTCGTCGACCGCTTGATGCAGGCGGTCGGTTGAGCCTTGCCGGCATTCTTGGCCTCGGCTTTCGCCATCGTATGGGCGAGGGGGACGCCATCTGTCTGGCGCACTGGTTCCCCAAGCGATCCTCTGCCTATGCGACTGCTGTGCAGGTTGTCGATCCTGATCGGCTGTCTAATCCTTATGGCAAGTTCAATGGGGAGGGGTTGCGGAACGGTATCGAGATCAATGGATACGGTGCGCCGATCGCGTACCATTTCCGGTCTCGACATCCGAACGACCCTTGGTCGCTGAATAACCAGACTTGGCAGCGTGTGAAGGCGCGCACCAAGTGGGGCCGGTCCCGTGTCATTCATTTCTTTGAGGTTGAACAGGCTGGGCAGACGCGCGGGCGGGGATTGCTTGGTCCCGCGATCGAAAAGCTCAAGGTCGCCGATGACTACGAGCGTTCGGAGCAAGAGGCAGCGCTGATCAATGCGATCTTTGCAGCCTTCATTGAGAGCCCGTTCGACAAGACGATCATGGATGAGGTCAGCGAAGACGAAGGCGCGATCTCGCAATATCAAACTGAGAGATCCGCATTTGCCGAGGCGAACCCCGTGTTGTTCGGTGGGTCCAAGGTGCATCGTTTGTTCGCAGGCGAATCTTTCAACTTCAATCACGGAAATCGCGACAACGCAGCGTTTCAGGTGTTCATCCAGAATGCTCTGCGCCACGCGGCAACGGCTCTGGGGCAGTCATACGAGGAGTTCGCCAACGACTGGTCGGGGACCAACTATTCCTCGGCCCGGGCTGCGATGCTCAAGTCTTGGAAATTCCTGACAACGCGCCGTGGTCACTTTGCTAACGGGTTTGCAACACCGATCTTCGCGCTTTGGCTTGAGGAGCATATCAGCCAAGGCAACATCGATATCCCGCCCGGCACGCCGCGCTTCTGGGAAAACCCTGCGGCTTGGTGTCGTGGTAACTGGATCGGGCCAGGTCGCGGTTGGGTTGATCCGGTCAAGGAAGCAAACGCTTCCCAGATCCGGATGGAAAACAATCTGTCGACCTTGCAGACCGAGGCGGCGGAGCAGGGATCGGACTATCGCGAGATCCTTGATCAACGGGCGCGCGAGAAAGACGAATTCGAAGAGCGTGGCTTGGTCTACCCCGGGTCTGGTCAGACCGAGGTTGTCTATGTCGAAGATCAGAATGGCGACACTGTAAACGCGCATGTCTCGCGGCTTGAGGATATCGGGCGGCGGGCTCAGTTGCGGGGAACGTAGAATGAATCCTGTCTTTGCAAACCTATGGGGGCGGCTAACAAGCCGTCCCCTTCTTGTTACGCCTGAGTGTGCGCGTGACCTGACAGCGTATCTGATGACCCGGTCGAATATGTCGAACGGTTTCATCGTCGATGAAAACACTGTCCATTCTGTGACCGACTTGATGGCTGGCGTTACCAGCGTCAAAGCGCGGTCGGATCAGTACGATAACTATTATCGTGTGATGGATGGTGTGGCGGTGATCCCCGTACGCGATACTTTGGTTCACCGGTTGGGGCTTCACCCCCACTGCGGCATGACCGGATATGACGGCATCGCATTGAAGATTGATCGGGCGGTTGCTGACGGCGCGGTCAAGGGGATCATGCTTGACATCGACAGTCCGGGCGGCGAGGTGTCCGGCGTTCTTGAGCTTGGCGAGACTATCCGGGCAGCTCGGGAAAAAAAGCCGGTATGGGCAGTCGCAGACGAAAAAGCCTATAGCGCCGCTTACTGGATTGGTAGCCAAGCCGACCGGTTGATGGTTCCGAAGACAGGCGGTGTTGGTTCGATCGGCGTGATCACGATGCATGCTGATCTCTCCAAGCGCCTCGATGAAAGCGGTGTCAAGGTCACAATCATTGCTGCAGGTACCCACAAGGCAGACGGCAACCCGTTTGAGCCATTGCCCGAAGATGTTCGCGCCCGTGTCGCGGCGGATGTCGAGGCTACCCGACAGTTGTTTGCCGAGGAAGTCGTCAAAGGTCGTTCCGGGCTATCCGTTGAGGATGTCTTGGCGACCGAAGCGCAGTGCTATTCCGCCGAAGAGGCGGTCGAGATTGGGCTCGCCGACGCGGTGCAGTCCAGTAAGTCGGCGATGTCCGACTTTGTTGAGAAGCTGTCCGGACGGACAGTCATTGGACCTATTCAAAGCAAGGATGCTTCTGAAATGGATGAACCGAACGACGGTAACCGTCCGGGCGATATCAATCCGGATGATACCAGTGCCGAGGCTCCGAAAGGTGTCGACGCCAAAGAGGCGATCGGTGGTGAGCGCAAGCGCATTGCCGGCATTATGAGCAGCAAGGAAGCGGAAGGCCGCAAGGAACTTGCGGAACACTTCGCTTACGAGACCGACATGTCGGTCGAGGCCGCAGTTGCAGCGCTGTCAAAGGCTCCTGTTGCTGTTGCCGATCCCCTCGGTGCTGCCATGAACAATGAGCCGAACGATGTCATCGGTGATGACGGCGGCGATGACGGTAAAGAAAACCGTCCCTCGAAAGCAGAAACCATCGCCGCAAACTATGCTGCGGCCACGGGTTGCAAGGCGAAAGGCTAAGCCATGACCACGGAAACTTATACTCCGCCAAACCTCATCGCTGGCGATTATCCGCTGGTGACCGAACCGGAAGTGATTGCTTCCGGTCAGAATCTGGCAAAAGGCGCGCTTCTGGGCCGTGTCACCGCGTCTGGGAAGCTGGCTCTCTCTGCGTCGGGTGCTTCCGATGGCAGCGAAACCCCGATTGCGGTTCTGACGTCCGCTCTTGATACCAGCGGCGGCGATATCGAAGCCCCGGTTTATAAAACCGGCATTTTCCATTACAGCGGACTGCAGGTTGGTTCTGGTTGGACAAAGGCGTCCCTCCGCGCCAAGCTCGACCTGGCCCCGCTGTTCGCTGTTTAAACGGGGGGTCCGATGGATACCTATAGCACTACCGATCTTCTCGGCGTCCTGACGCGTTTCTCGGCGCCGGACATGTTCGTCCTTGATCGCTATTTCGGCGCGCTGATGCTGTCTGACAAATCGGCGATCGCTCTTGATGAAGTTATCAAAGGCAAAAAACTCGCCCCGTTTGTCATGGATACGGCAAAGGCCAAGGCGGGAATTCGCGAAGGTTTCACGACTACGAGCTTCAAACCTGCAACCCTCAAGCCGATGGACGTTGTCGACCCTGAGCGCTTGCTTACGCGTATGCCAGGTGAGGCTCTCGGCGCAGGTAGCATGTCGCCCGATCAGCGGCGTGATGCGCAGGTTGCGTCAATTCTGATGGATCACCGCAATGAAATCATGCGTCGCAAGCTCTGGATGGGCTGGCAGATTCTTCGCACGGGTCAGGTTGTTGTGGAAGGTCCTGAATATCCGTCTCGGACGGTTGATTTTAACCGCGACCCTCTGCTGACCAAGGCTCTGATCCCGGCAAATCTCTGGTCAGAAGCCGGCGCGGATATTATTGGTGACCTTGAAGCTTGGGTCGCTGACATTCAGAACAAATCTGGTGTTGTTGCGCTTGATGTCTTCGTCTCCCCGACTGTTTGGTCGGCGATGCGCAAGAATGAAGCGTTCATGAAGCTGCTTGATAACCGTCGTGGCACGTCAAGCTCGATCGAGATCGGGCCGATCTCGGTTAACTCGGTTCGTTTTGCCGGAACACTTGGCGATCTGAACATCTTCGTCTACGCGGAAACCTATGAAGATGATGACGGTAACGAGGTTCCGTATCTCGGCGCTGACGAGGTCGTTATTGTCGGTGCCGGCATTCAGGGTGTGCAAGCGCACGGTGCGATTCTGGACAAGGGTGCCGGCTACATGCCGATGGAATACTTCCCGAAAATCATTGAGGAAGACAACCCGTCGATCGAATCTGTGCTGACGCAATCGCGTCCGCTGATTGTCCCGGGTAATGTCAACGCGTCGCTCCGCGCGACGGTCTTGTAAGGAGGTGGTGATGGCTACAAAAAAGCAGAGCATTGTGCCTACAATCACCCTTGAAGGTCGCGACAAGAAGGGCGAGCGTTTTGTCTACCTTGCGGGAAAGTCGGTCGAGGTTCTGGCTTCTGAAGCCAAGGATCTGATCGACAAAAAGCAGGCTGTTGCGGCTTCCGATTTGGAAGTTTCTGCGCAACCGTCTGCCCCGGTTGTGGAGCCTGATCCGGATATTGCCACAGTCGATCAGATCTTTGCGGTGATGGAAAATGTCGCCGAGGAAGATTTCACGGCTGATGGTCGTCCGAAGGTCGAAGCGCTGGAAAAACTCACCGGTCTTGAGGTTACGGCAAAGCGCCGTGACGCGGCTTGGGAAAAGTTTGTTGCTGCTGAGAATGCGGCGGGCAAGTAGTCCTGACGGTCCATTGATTTGACCTGGCTATCGGCACTCGCCCTTCGGGGCGGGTGCTTTTTGTTTGGTGATTTTTCATGATCAATTTTGATCGATTGTTGAATGAGCCGGTTTCCAAGGTTCTCGGTCAGCAGGTGACTATTCGTCATCGTGCCGGTGGAACGTCTACGGTGTCCGAATTTGATTATCGGCACACTGCAGGTCCGGAATCTGGGGGTGGCGAGGCCGAATATCAGGCCTACGAATACTCAGGCGCATTTCGATTGTCGGAGGCTCCAAACGTTAAGCAGGGGGATTATGTGGATCTCCCCGATGGGTCTTTCACGATCGATCAGATCGACCCGGATGATACTGGTTGGATCGAGGTCGGTTTAATCAAGGGTGAGGTTGGCAATGTCTGAATATTATGCCCGATCAGACTTGATGGCCTTCGTCAAAACCAAGATCGAAGCGCGGCCTGACAGTCCTGCCGCGGTTATCGGGCGCGTCACTGAAATTCCGGATGATCAGGAAAAGGCGGTCAGCATCTACGCGCCTGCCGACGGTATGTCGCCGATCGGATCGGCGTGGCAGTTCATGCCCTCGGTCAGTCTTTCGATCGAGGTTCATGTTCGTGATTTGAATAATTGGTGTGCTGTCGCGGAGGCAGAAACGACCTCGATCATCCAAGCCCTGTTTGCCGATGGTGATTTCCGCAAGCTGTGGAAGAGGCCGCCGGAGGTCGAGATCAAGCAGTTCGTGCATCGCGACGGCGGTCCGCTGGTTGGTGAAATCATTTCAATGTCGGGTGAGCTAACTCGCCCGCGTGTCGTTTCGATCTCTGCGGGTGAGCTGCAGGGTGTCGATATTCAGCAAGGAGCGAGTGAGTAATGAAGGTGCGGATTAATCCCGACCGAGAGGTCGATGGCATGCCGCTCCGGGTGGTTAACCCGGTCAAGGGTGGTTTCTATCCCGACGGCGAGTTCGAACTCTCCGACAAGGATTTGCGCAATCCGAGCGTGATCCGGTTGCTGCCGCCTGTCAGTGCTGGTGGTATTCCCGGTGGCAAGTTCGGTGATCTGGTCCCTGTGAAGGGTGCCGCTAAGGCAGAGAAAAAAGGGTAAACCATGGCGATCCCAAATGAAGTCTTTAACGAGATCCCGATCAACACGCGTGTTGCGGGGTCCTACTTCGAGATTGATGGTTCGCGCGCTGATGGCTTCACGGCCAACCATGTTGCGCTGCTGATCGGTCAGAGCCTTGCGACGGGTACTGCGGATAATGATGAGCTTGTCATTGTTCCCGGCACCGGCGATTCCTCTGGTGACCTGTTTGGCAAGGGTTCGAACCTAGCGCTCATGGTCAAGGCGTTTCGCGAAAACAACGACACGATGACCTTGTATGCGCTGCCGATGGCGGATCTTGTTGCAGGCGTTAAGGCGTCCGGTACTCTGACCGTTACCGGCACTGCAACCGAGAGCCGCGCTCTGGCTGTCTATGTGGCGGCTGAGCGCGTGTTTGTCGGGGTTTCGGTGGATGACACCAACGAAGATATTGCTGCTTCTATTGTGGCGGCTGTGTCAGCAAAGCCCGACCTTCCGGTAACTGCGGCTGCAGCGGCTGGTGTTGTGACATTTACCGCGAAGAACGCTGGTGAAGTTGGTAACGATGTGCGCATTCAGGTTGCGCTGCGTGGCATTCTGAATGGCGAGAAGGTGCCGGATGGTGTCTCGATTGCGGTTTCTGATGCCGGTTTCCTGACTGGCGGGTCTGGCAATCCGGATATTGCCGGCGCGTTGGCGGTCATCGGTGATGACAAGTTCAACTATATCGGTTTCCCTTGGGCGGATAGTGCGACGCTTGATGCCGCGACCGGATGGCTCGAAGGACAGCAATCTGCCGGTTCCGAGGTTGACGTCAAGGGCTTCACCGGTCGCCGTGGTACGCTTAGCGAGCTGGTCACATATGGTTCTCCTCGTAATGATCGTTTTGTTACGACGGTCGAGAGTTTTGATGCGCCAGGTCCGGTCTGGTTGAAGGCTGCACGTTATATGGGGCAGGCTTCGGCGAAGCTGTTTAATCATCCCGCTCGACCGCTTTATGGGGTTGAGCTTATCGGTGAAATGGCCCCGCCGAAAAGCAGCCTGTTCACCTTCTCGGATAAGAACACTCTGATGTTCGCTGGTATCACGGTCACGGACGTTGGGGCGGACGGCAAAGTTCGTCTGAATATGCCGATCACGATGTATCAGACAAACGAATTTGGCGATGAATCGGCGGCTTATCTTCTGCTGAACACTGTCGCGCAGCTCGGTCGTCTTCGTGATGAGATGCGCAGTGTGGTGAATTCGCGCATCATGTCTTTGCGCCCGATTCTGGTCAATGACGGCACCGCCATTGATGATGCGGTGCCGCACGTATCGCCGCGTCAAATCAAAGGGACTTTGGTGTCGCACTATGAGTACCTGCAGGGCTTTGGTCTGGTCGAGAGCATTGAGGAGTTTGAAAAACGTCTGACGGTGTCCAAATCGCCGAATGACGCATTCCGTGCGAACGTGATTTATGAGCCGGATCTTACGAATCCACTCTATGTCCTCGCGTCGAAGATCGCGTTCTCTCTAGATTTCCGCAACTATTGATGGGGGATTGAATTATGCCAACGGTAGCAGGGGTTCGATCCCTTAAGGTTGCGGGTGTGTCGTACACGACCGCAGAGACAGCGACGTACAACTTGGGCGGCAAGCAGCGTGAATCCATCATGGGTGGTGGAAAGCGGGCAGGTTATAGTGAGAAGGCTCGTCCGGCCTTCATTGAGGTGAAGATTTACCTCGATGAGGGCCAGTCGTCGGACGATGTGACGAATGCTACGTCCCAAGAAATTCAACTCGAGTGTGCTGACCGCACGATCGTGATGAATTCTGGTGATGAAGTGGGTTCGGCTGATAACGATGCCTCGGAAAACAGCCTCACGGTTCGTTTTGAAGGCAATAGTGCGCGGGCGGTGTCATGAAAACCAGTGATGACTTTAATCCAGAAGACATCGACCTTGAGGGGTGGGTTGAGCCTAGTGATTTTGGGCGTAAGGTCCAAACGCTCGAGTACCCGCTCACGGTTACGGTCGAGGATAGCTCTGGCAAGCGGACCGAGGAAATCACTCACATCGAGTATCGTCGCCCGGTTGGGCGAGATTTGGACCGTTTGGAAAAAATCGAAGGCACAAGCAAGGTCTTCTCGGCAACCCGGGAATTTGTTCATCCTCTGATTTTTGGTGATGACCGGATTAGCTTGGTGAAGCTGGGGGATCTGGACGCGGCGGATTCCCTGCGTTCTATGGCGATCGCTTTCAGTTTTTTCCCAAAGCCGTCCCGGAAGACATCCGCTCAGTAATCAAGGTGTTTGTCGCGCGGTTCGGGTGGAAGCCTGAGGAAATACGCGACATGACACTTGATGACATTGCGCTGTGCATCGAGGCCTATGAAGAAGATGCACAGCGCCAGGTTTCCGCTGTGGAAGGTCTGAACAATGGGTAAGAATTTCGTCGTTAGCATGATCCTGAATGCCCGGGAACGGGTCGCAGGGCCAATGCGCCGTGTGCAAGGTATGCTTGCCGTTATCCGCGCCCGTGCTGCAGCGGTTTCCCGCAGTCTTGGGTTCCATAAGATCACCGATGGCTTCCGCCGTCTCGGGACGTCGTTTGTCGGCCTCAGTCGGCATATTTCCGGGGTTGGAGCTGGGCTTTTGGGGTTGGCCGGTATCGGGCTCGGTGGCGGATTGCTGGCGTGGATACATGGCGGGGCGGATGATGCGGACGTTCTGGCCAAGTTTGGCCGTCGTGTTGGGCTGACCACCGAGCAGTTGCAGCAATGGCAGCATGCAGCAAATCAGGCCGCAGGCATGACGAATGCGGATTTGATGAAAAGCTTCCGCGATTTGTCAAAGAATGTTGGTGATGCGGCTAACGGGATCGGTAGGGCTAAGCCCATTTTTGACGCTATGGGGATATCTCTCCGTGACGGAAGTGGAGAGGTTCGGGGGTTCAATGAGTT
Source organism: Thalassospira sp. MCCC 1A01148 (assembly GCF_001613795.1). Lineage (GTDB taxonomy): Bacteria > Pseudomonadota > Alphaproteobacteria > Rhodospirillales > Thalassospiraceae > Thalassospira. The sequence continues at coordinate 13,882 of NZ_LPVZ01000007.1, read as the reverse complement.
GCTGCCAGAGCTTCAGGCTGCATTCAGCAAGATCGAAGATCCTTCGCTGAAAACCTCAGCCGCGATGAAGCTTTTCGGCGAGAGTGGTATAGCGATGGCTCAGCTACTGTCTCAGCCGCAGGCCGAACTGGAGCGTTTGTTCGATGAAATGACCGATCTCGGCATGATCAGCGGGCAGGCAGCCAAAGACACCGAAGCTTACAACGACGCGATGGATAGTTTCGGTAAGTCGGTTACCGGTGTGCGGAACGGTTTGATGGGGGCTTTGTTTCCCGTCCTGACGCCATTGGTTGCCAAGATGAAAGAGTTCGTTATCTCGATGCGTCCGCAAATCGTCGAGAGCCTTAGCGCGGCGATTATAGGTGTGTCGGCTACCATGTCGCAGTGGTTCACGGTAGCGAAGGATGGCACGACGCCTGCAGGTCAGGCGATTATGAGCTTCATTTCCTCGATCGAGAGCATGATCGGATATGGCGCAAGTATCGTTGATTTTCTTGGCGGCTGGCAGAATGCGGCGCTGGGTTTTGCGGCCTTGATGGCTGGCCCGTTCATCGCATCGCTTCTGAGCGTTGGCACGGCCTTTGCCAATCTCGGGTGGGTCCTTGCATCAAACCCGATCGTTCTGGCGGCGGGTCTGATTGCGGGCGCGGTTTACGCGATCTATGACAATTGGGATGGGATCGTGTCCTTCTTTACGGGCAAGATCGAAGCAGTCCGCGGTGCTTTTAAAAACGGTTTTATCGACGGAATAATGGCCTATATGGCCGAATTTAACCCGTTTTCCCTCTTGTATGATGGCTTCACGGGGCTGGTTGAATACATCACCGGATTTGACCTGGCATCTATTATCGAAGGCAAGATCCGGTCGATGGTTTCTGTTCTCCCTGATTGGGTTGTCGACCGGTTGGGGATCTCGCAAGGCGATGCTGCAGTGGCGGACACGGGCGCTGGTGAGGAATCTGGTCCGGTTTCTGATCCGTCTATCGCTCAAACAGCGCAGCGTGTGGCGAATGCGCGGGTTGAAACCCGCAACGTCGTGACGGTGCCGGAGGCTCCCGAGGGCAAGATAACGATCGAGCTGGTCGGTGGTGGTGCCCAAGAGGCTCGGGTTGTCCGGTCAGCGTCTCGTGGGATTGGTCTTGAAACCAATCTGAAAACTGGTCCGAGTTTGGCGGGGCTCGGTGCGGGCTAAGATTTGAGGGTGACATGCTTGATCTCGATTACGCGACCAACATCGATGATGTGATCGATCGTTTGACGGAATTGGAGAAAAAGCATGTTCCTTATGCGCTCTCGCGCACGATCAACCGTCTGACTTACGAGGGGCGGGATGTTGTAATTGACCAACTTCCGCGTCGTTTCACCATTCGAGAAAAGTCCCTCAAGGCCTCTGGCGGCGGGCGCAGGGCTCTTTGGGTCAAGCCGAGCAACAAGTCTCAGCCCGTGATCCAGTCCGAGATCGGGACGCCGTTTTGGTTTCTTGAGGACCAAGAGGTCGGCGGTACCCGTCGCGGCAAATCGGGCGAGGGGTCGTGGATTCCGGGTTTGGGGGCAAGGACCCGGAAATCCAAAGAGGGTCGTGTTGCGCGGCGATTTACCAAGCAGAAGGTTCGGCAGGATCTCAAGGCTAACAGGACATACCCCGGAGCGCGGCGCTCCAAGCGTAATAAGCAAGGGTATGCCAAGCAAAAGCCGTTTGTTGTTGATCTTGGTCGCGGCAAGCGCGGCGTTTTTGTCCGTCAAAAGAAGGGCAAGCGCACCCCGCTGTCGCTCCTTTGGGTTATTCAGGATTCCCGAAGGATCAGGCCGCGCTGGCGGTTTGAGAAGACAATGAGCGGGGTGGTCGAGGGGCGTATGGCGGCGTATTTCGCGCGTGAAATGCGTGATGCACTCAAAACCTCCCGATCGGGTCCTAAGAAAAGTATGTTTATCGAGCATCTGATCGCCACAAAGCCTGTCCCGGCAATGCCCGGAATTCCGGGTGGAGGTTCGCTTTCAGGCGGTAGTACGCTCGATCAATTGTCGCAAGTGGCGCGCGGGTTGCCGGGGGTTTGATATGGCGTTTGAGGATCTTTTGCGTCAAGGCAGTTTTCGCGGTGTTCCGTTCCATACCAAATCGCGCAAGCTAACGTCTGGTCGTCGTGGCCCGACAATTGAGCGCCCAAACCGCGATCAGGCCGAGGCACAGGATCTAGGGCGAAAGGTTCGCTCATTCAGTGTGCCGGCCTTTGTCTTGACGTCTGACGGGTTTGAGGCAAAGGACCGGCTTGTCGCGGCTCTAGATGCTGCGGGGCCAGGTACGTTTGTCGACCCGTTTGGTGGCCGCTTTGCCGAGCGCCGGGTCAAGGTTGTGACCTATGACCTTGATGAGAGTTTCGATGCAGAATGCGTCGCCAGCTTCACGATCAATTTCGAAGAGGTTGGCGAAAACACCGAGCGCGGTTTTACTGCTGGTCGCATTTCTTCTGCCTTCCAGCTTACTGAAAAATCGTCCGCTCTTGGTTTGGCTGCCCAGAACGCTTTCGTTAACTCGTATGTTACCGATGGCGTTCCGGGGTTCGTTCGTCAAGCTGGTGGGGATGTTATCGGGGCGCTAACCGATCAGGTTGGTGGTCAGGTCTTCACTGCGCTCGGTGTCAGCTCGACCATGCAGGATGCGATCTCGGAAATCGGTGCGGTTGGTCTTACCGCTTTAACCGGTGGTGGTTTGGATATCGCGACCGGATTGTCGGCTGGATTTTCCGCTTTGTCTGCCGCCGTTCCATCTATTGACGACGGTGTTAGCGGGTTCTTGTCTCTGGGGGCGTTCGAGGCGTCTGGGATCGACGTCCCGATCTCGACGGCAACGCGGGGTATTGAGGCGATCAACAGGTCTGCACTTGGTTCGTTCGTGCGTCGAACATCGATCTCAATGGCGACAGAGCTTCTGCCGAAATATACCTTCCTCTCCTACAATCAGGCTCAGACTATCACCGAGGGTTTCGTTAACGTGATCGATGCCGAAATTGACCGCGCTGGCAGTGATGTTGCTGGCGAGGGGGATGGTGGTGTGTTTGCCGCCCTTTCATCGGTCCGATCGGCGGTTTTTGATTTCACGCGCGAAGCTGGTGCTGGCAAGGCGAACGTCGTCGAAGATCTGCCGTGGCTTACTGAGCCGTCCGAGGTGACTGCTTATCGTCTCTATGGGGATGCTTCCCGGGCAGGCGAGATCGTTCGCCGCAATGATCTGGCGCATCCGAATTTGGTGCCGTCATGGGCTCCGGTCGAGGTTCTTGATGAGTGATGTTCCAGAGGTCGAGCTGAATGGCCGGATTTATGATGGTTGGCAGAAATGCTCCCTCAATATGTCGATCAAGGATATCGCCGGCAGCTTTGCCCTGACGGTTGATGATTTCTCGCCCGAAGATGTGGGGGATATGTCGGTCAAGGTCCGTTGCGGTGATGAGGATCTTCTCACGGGCTGGCTTGACCGTGTCGACACGTCGACGGTTCCCGATCGGGAAGGGACACGGATCAGTGGGCGTTCAAAGTCCGGGGATTTGGTCGATTGCGCTGCGATCGTCCAAGGCGGAGAGCTGCGCAATGTTTCGTTGCTGGATGCTTGCCGGGAATTGTGTCGTCCGTTCGGTGTCGGCGTGTCTGCGGTTGATCAAACAGGCGACAGGTTTGACCGGATCAAGGTCGAGCAAGGTGAAACCGTTTCGCAAGTTATTGACCGGATTTGTCGAGAGCGCGGGTTTAATGCGTGGGCCGGTACCGATGGTGGTGTCGTGATCGGGCGTCCCGGTTTTGCGCGATCGGAGGCCGTGCTTCGATACCGATATACCGAAACGGGTCAGTTGCGGCTGGACAATAACATCGTCGAGCTGAGCGGATCTTTCGATATGTCCGGTCGATTTAGCCGGCTGATCATGCGGTCTCAGGCGGCAACGTCGGACATGGATTTTGGTCTTTCCGCTGCCCAGTCTGAGGCGGTTGCGATTGACGAGGCGGTCAAACGTTACCGCCCCGCGATCCTGACCTCAGATGGTGCCGGAACTTCCGCGCAGCTAAAGGCGCGTGTGGAATGGGAGGCGTCCCGCCGTATCGGTCTTTCGACCGGTGTCAGCTACCAGCTTGAAGGCTGGCGGCAAACATCGGGCGGCTCGTTTTGGAAGCCAGGTATCGTCGTCCCTGTCGAGGATGAGAAAAACAAGATCAGCTCCGACATGCTGATCGTGTCGGTCTCTTTGATGCTTGATGAGGATGCTGGCGGTTACCGGACGTCATTGTCGCTTGAGCCGTTATCTGCTTGGGCTCCGAAGCCCGTTTTCAAAGAGGCGGAAGGCGATGCTCAATATGCCGCGTTGCGAGCTGCGGTCAGTGGGGGTTCTTGATGTTTGAGGATATTCTCAATCGTTTGTCTCGCCGCGTCGAGAATATGCTTTTTCGGGCGGTCATCCGTCGTTGCCGTCTGACCGAGGGCAGTGGTGCGATGATCGCGCAAGCCTCGGGCCGTGCCGGCGAGACGCCGGATGATGTGTTGATCATGCACCATTACGGGTTTGATCAATATCCTCTGCCGGTGGATGCAAATGGGCGGGGCGCTGAGATGTTGGCGCTACAGCTAGAGCGCAACTTGGTCGTCGGCTTGCCGCCGATGGACCGGCGGCACCGGTCAAAGAGCGGTGTGTCTGTCCCGGGTGAGGTTGGGTTGTATGACGATCAGGGGCAGACTTTCACCTTTAAACGCGGAGAGGAGGCTGTTCTGACAACCAAGGTCTTGCGGGTTGTCGCGACCGAGAAAATCATCTTCGAAACCCCCGAGGGGGAGTTCACCCAAAACGTCAAGATTGGTGGGAATTTGGAGGTCGCTCAAGACATTACCGACCAAACGAATGATGGAAACACGCGGACCGTGGCCGGCATGCGGTCAGTCCACAACGGGCATAACCACCCTGAAAACGACAATGGTGGCCCGACGGGATCCCCCAATCAGGAAATGTGATCAATGCCAAATTTGATTACCGACATGTCGCTCCGCTTCGATAACGAGGCGGGGCGTTTTGATTTGCAGCTTTTGGGTGACGGTTCTGGTGGTCTTGATACGGATCACGGTCTGGAAACCGCCGTCACGGTGTCCTTGTTTACCGACCAGCGCGCCCGTGATGATGACGAATTGCCAGATGGAAAGGGTCGTCGCGGCTTCTGGGGGGATACCTGGCCCGCGATCCCGGGCATGAAAGTCGGGTCTCGTTTCTGGCTTTTAAATCGCGCGATCATCACCCCGGAAACGGTCACGCGCGTGCGCGAATACGGGACGGAAGCTTTGCAGTGGATCGTCGATCAGGGGTTTGCAAGTTCGGCAACCTTCGAGGCGTCCCGCGACCGCGATGCTGGCCGGTGGGTGATTTCGGGTCGGGCGCTGATTGAGCGGCCAAACCTGCCCGTTTTTGAGCGCCGTTACTCTGATATCTGGAAATGGATGGATAGCAACTCATGAGCAAACTGACAGGTTTCCAGACGCCGGATTTCGCTGAATTGCGCGCCACATCCAAGGCACACTATGAGGGGGAGCTTGGTCAGGGTGTTACGGTCGGGCAGGGTCCTGTTCCTGCCATGCCCTATGTTGATGGCCTTCTCGCGAAGGGGGCTTACGGATACATCGATCATGTCGCCGCTCAGACGATGGTGTTGTATGCGACGGAAGAAAACCTTGATGCCCATGGCTACACTTGGGGTGTAAAGCGCAATCAGGCGACCCGTGGCGGCGGTTCTGTGAGTGCCACGGGTCTTGCTGGGGCATCTTTCCCTGTTCCGCAGACTGCACGCGACAAGTCTGGCACCGAGTTTCGGTTGGTCGAGGGTGTTGTTCTTGATGGTTCCGGCGAGGCTAGCGCTTCATTTGTTGCTGTGGATCCCGGTGCAGCGGGAAACCTCGAAGCGGGCGCAAAGCTGACATTGACCTCGCCGGTCGAGGGTGTTGACCCGGTTCTTGTTGTTTCATCTGCGGGCTTTTCAGGTGGTTCGGACACGGAGCTTGACGGTCGAAAGGGTATTAGTGAGCACTATCGCGGACGCATCCTTGACCGGATCAGAACGCCGCCGCACGGCGGCAATCAGGATGACTATGTCAAGTGGGCCAAGGAAGTTTCCGGGGTTTCTCGTGTCTGGCCATCGCCGCGCGAAATGGGGCTTGGTACCGTAACCGTCCGCTTCATGATGGATAAGCTTCGGGCAGATTCCGAAGGCATCCCGACTGCGGCGGATGTGGACCTTGTCGCGGCGCATATTAATGCGGAGCGCCCGGTTACTGGCGATTTGTTCGTTGTTGTGCCAATTGCCAAGCCGATCAATGTCACGATCTCCGGTCTGGACCCGGATACACCGGAAACGCGATCGGCAATCGAGGCGGAAATTCGCGACATGCTTTACCGGCGTGGCGAGCCCGGTGTCACTGTCAGCAAAAGCTGGCTGATTGAGGCTGTTGCGATCGCAGCGGGCGAAGACCGGCACAAGATGACGGTGCCTGCTGGTGATGTGGTCTGTGAGATTGGCGAAATTCCGGTAATCGGGGCGGTGTCCTATGTCGCGTGAGCGTCTTGAAGCATATGCCGATGTGATCGCCGGGGCATTTCCGCCCGGGGCGGCATGGCAGGGTTTTCGTGATTACGATGGTGTCGGCCATGCATTCCTGATCGGGAAGGTGGCGACATGGGTCGATGTCGATATCACGGCAGAGCGCCTGATTATCGAAAGCCAACCGGCCCGGGCAGTCGAAATGCTTGCCGATCATGAACGCCAAGTCGGCCTGCCGGATTGCTGTTTTCAGACGACCGGCCTGCCGATCGAGGAACGGCGTGCCGCCGTGTTGACGCGCTTGCGTGCGACGGGCGGTCAGCGTCCGCGTTACTTTGTCAGTTTGGCGGAGACGCTCGGATATGAGGTCGAAATCGTCGAATATCGTCCGTTCATGGTCGGTGTAAGCCAAGTTGGCGGAGCGAACACGTCTGGCAATGATTACAGCACGCGATACGACATGCTTGGCGCGACTGCCGACAAGCGTGCGTGGTGGCGTGTTCGGGTTTTGGGTCCGCGCGTGACGTGGTTCAAGGTCGGGGTCTCGACATTGGGTCAGGACCCGCTTGCGCGAATATCGCGTGCCGAAGATTTGGAATGTCTCTTGGGTCGGCATCAGCCGGCCCATTCTTTTTTGACCATGTCATATGAGGGTGAGTGATGCAGTATCAGCCGCCAGTTAATGGGGATACCCAAGATCCGGACCGCCAGTACGTTAACCCGGTGCCGGAAAACGGCGTAGAGGGGTCAATCCCGCCTGCCGAGGCGATCGAGCATCCGATGCGCGAGATCGAGCATGCGATCAATTATTTCCTTGGCACCGTCGAAACGCCGCTCCCTGCGGATGAGGCGGATCTGCAGCAATTGCGCAAGGCAATTTCGCAGGCCGTAATTGATGGCATGGTGGATGCATTACAGCGCACTGTGCCGGCAACTCTTGGGGCGGGTTTCCACACCACGCCGGTTGATCTGATCGTCAATGCTGGTGTCGCAACGTTCGATCCGGCCACGGGTAACCGCTTCAAGCATGTTGTGGATGGCGCGTTGCACATTTCCAACCCGGCAACGATCCCTGATGCAGGCCCTGCGCAAATCAAACTGACCATTGATGGTGTTGGTGGTCACGGCATCACTTGGGGAACAAAGTACCGTGTAAAAAGCGCGCCTGTTAACGACGCAGGCGCGGTCAACCGTTGCATGCTCGAATACGACGCTGACGACGATGTGATTGATGTTGTCACCATTCAGCGCTCGGAGGTCTGATATGTCGCTGATGATGGAAAATGCATATGCCAAGATCGGCTGTGGAGATCCGGGTGATCCAGAAAATTTTTCGTCGCTGTTCCCTGAGGGCGGCAATTACTTGGTGGGGAATTTTTCCCCGTCAAGTCAGCGAGAAGCGGTTATTGATTATTGGTATAAGGACACCGCGCCGGGGGCTAACCGGCAGCACTTTTGCTGCGGGCCTACTCCGTTCAGCGGAGCGAATTACTTCTATGCAGGACCTGGCGTTACTGACCAGTTTCTGATTCAGAACGCTCCTACTTCAGGCGGCGGTTTTAGTGTGGCAACGGTTGGGAAGGTGCGCGGCGGGGCTGCTCATAAGAACCCGCATATTCGCATTAATACCGGGGCGCTTGTCAATTCAGACCGCGTGCAGTTTTGGCTTAACGGGGTCAGAATGCTTCTGACAGGGACATTCCCTGCCCTTGATTACGACATGCCGCATCTTGGTACGACAACCGATTATTATATCGGCTCTTGGGGTGGTAGTAGTTCACCGGGGCAGGGCAAAGATCAGTACATTAGCCGTTTTGTCTATTCGGACAGCTTGACGCCAGCGCGGGAGGATTTCGGTCGGTTCAACAATGACGGCCATTGGGTCAATAAAAACTACTCCGGCCCAGCGGTCATTAATGCCCCGTTTTCGGATGCTCTGAACATGGGGCTAAACTTGGCTGGCGCTGATCTTACTGTTGTTGGATCTGTCGAGCAGACCGTAGATGTTCCCGAGAACAACTTCGCGACCCTTAATGCGGCGTTGCCCTATGGTCCAAAGGATGGAAATTACAGCCATGGAAACTTGAGGTCATCAGGGGTTTATCTATCCTTGAATGCCTCTGGCTTCGCCACGCTGCCCATTCACAGGGACAAGCCGTCATATTTCACCGTCAAAGTAGATGTTTTCGGATCGAGACTTGTGCTGGGTGTCTCGAGCGATCTTTCTGATCGAATTGTAGCCACTGAAAGTTCAATCTGGCTTGAAGATGACGGCACCCTGTCAGTCTTCGAAGTGGTCTCGTCGTACAGCTCTGGCTTTACGACAGAAGAAGTTGGTGCATACACCGACCCTGCGGCAGAAACCATCGAGTTCTTTATTGATGGGGTCCCGCAAGGCGCGATATCTGCGCCTGAGTTGTTTGGCGAAACGCCTTTCTATTTCGGTTTTTTCTCCGATGATGGGAATTCTCCAACCGTAGAGGTCAATTTCGGGCAAAACCCGTGGGGGTTTGCACCGCCCACCAATGCGGCGCTCAGTACAGGTTCGGTTTCTTGCCCGCAGATACTCGACCCGTCCGAATACTACCAGCGTGAACAGATCATTGGTGGTGGTGATCTCTCCACCAACTGGAATCCTCTTGTCGACGATACGTTGGTTCTCACCAACCGCACAGACAGTGCCGAAGAATGGCGCGTTAATATGATTATTGGTGGCGTGCAGGTTAACCCATTCGATACAGCGGACAATTCGGGCGAAATCGTCGGAGAGGACGGGTTTACGTTTAACTCTGGCGGTGCGGCGGTCGGTGCTGATGTGAGCTATCAAGGGACGCGTATCGACCGTGCATTCAGGTGCACGTCCCAATCGGGCATGTCTTTGGTCACAATTAACCATGTCAACGGTGTTCCGACTGTCGTCAATCATTCGGCGGGTGGCGTCGCGGATGAGGCGACATTTTTCCCGGTTTCGGGTGGGGATCGTCGCGAATATTTGCGCTCACAGGGTGGCGATGGCTATCGACGCTTGAACGGAATTGAATTTACATCTGATCCCGGTTTCATCACCGGTAATACGGTCAATCAATTCACCGTCGATGGCTCCCTGCCGAGTGGCACTTATCGTGTTTGGATTAAGAGATCCGTCCCTCAGTTTTCCAAATCGTATGTTTACGAAGGGAATGACGATGCGGCAGACGGTGCGTTTGCCCAGCTCGATTTCGAGGCTGATTTGTTTATGGGGCGCAAGCTTTCCGGGGGCAGTAATTATTTCGTCAAAGACAACCTTGGATCTAATCCAAATGTCCAGAATCAGTTTCTGAATTCCATATCTTCACCTGGCGTAGATACATGGGGCATGGACTTTTACGGCAACGGTGTGAAGTGGTTTGACGCATCGCAATCAACCAACGATAGCGGTTTATATGCTGGCTTTGCTGTCGCCAAGACGCCGGTCAAATTTGCAAATGCTGTTTAGGAGCTAACCAAATGGGTTATCCACTTTATGTGATTTTCAACGAAGACTGGTCGGTCAATCGCTACGAGAAAGGGGTGAATTTCACCTCAGTGACCGGACGCCAGTTCAAGCCGGCGACGGATCATTCGATCGGCCATCTGGCGGAGCATTTTGTCAAGCCGATTGCTCAGACAAGCAAGCCCTCAACCGAATGGCAGAGTGTGGCCTCCTCGCCGGATGTTTTGATCGAGGGTGAAGGCGAGAACCAGACGGCGGCGCTGGTTTGGTCTACTTCGCCAATCAATATCGATGCGGCCAAAGCGAAGCTGCGCAAGAAAGCTGTGCATTGCTGCAAGATGGCGATGTTTAGCGGTTGGATCTGGGATCGCGCGGAGGGTGAGAGCTACCTTGTGCAAACCGATGAAATGAGCCGTGCGAATATCGCTGAGAAAGGTCGTCTTGCCGATCGGCGGGTTGCTGCGTCGGATGCTACGCTGATCCCGTTCCGGATGGCCGATAACTCGACACCGAAAATCACCCCGGCAGAAATGGTCCAGATTGCCGACACGGTTGCCATTCTGCGTGATGATTGTATCGAAAACCTTGATGACGTCTGGGCTTTGATCGAGGCGTTGCCGGATCTCGATGCTTGTATTGCGTTCGATTGTTCGACAGGTTTCCCGGCTGTTCCTGACCTGGCTTAATCTTTGTTGCCCCAACGCGCCCTCTCTCAGTCGCCGATCGGCGGCTTTTTTAATGCTTGCTTGGTGGAGGGGTGCCGGCATGGACAAGCCGCCGCATGATATCGAGCCTGAGTGGCTCACGGCGTTGAAATTCTGGTGGCCGGTCGTTGGCCTGACTTTGTTTGCTCGCGTTCTCTGGCATCGGAATCTTGTTGCCAAGGGTTCGCGGCGGTTCTGGGGGCGGGAACTCTGGTGGGAATTGGGCACAGCGGTGTTGTGTTTCGCGATTTCCATGGGGGTTGTCGATTATTTCAAAATGAGCATCGAGGGGGCCTGTGGGGTTGCGACCTTCATCGGTTGGCTTGGCCCGAAAGGCATACAGGCCATTTTGCTCGGTCGCTGGAAAGGGGTCTGAAATGGATCAAATTTTGAAGTTCTTGCCGGCGGAAGTTCTGTCGGTTCTCGCTCAGATTGCGTACGTCCTTCCGCCTGCCGTGGTCTCGGCCTGTATCCAGATCGTACTTGCGCTGATCGCGTTTCTGGTCGCGCGCTGGATGCTGAAAGGCTTGGACAAGCGTACCGGTTTTGATTTCAAGAGGTGGATATCAAATGCGGAAGATTTGCCTGTTTCTATTTACGTGTCTGCTCGGATTCTTGCCGTCTGTCACTTGCTGGGCCTTATCGTTTCCGGATCGCTTTGACGCAGAATTCCGCCAGCATTCGGCGCGCTATCTGCCTGGGCTTGATTGGCGGCTTTTGAAAGCGCAGTGTTATCAGGAAAGCTTGTTGAAGCCCAGGGCGGTTTCACCTGTCGGCGCGCAGGGGTTATGCCAATTCATGCCCGGGACGTGGCGACAGGTTTCCGGGCAGATTGATCTGCCGGCGAATGCGTCGGCTTTCATGCCGCAGCTCTCAATCCGGGCTGCGGCTTTTTATATGGCTGGGCTCCGGGGGCAGTGGTCTTCGCCGCGCCCGGAATGGGATCGTCACAGTCTTGCGCTTGGCAGTTACAACGCCGGACTTGGCAGTCTTCTCAAGGCGCAAAAGGTGTGCGGCGGTCCTGTTCTGTATCGGGATATCGTTTCGTGTTTGCCTGATGTGACCGGTCATCATTCTCGCGAGACGATCACTTATGTCGATCGGATCTGGGGTTGGTACGGGCAAATGATCGGGGGTGGATAATGGGCGGTGTTTTAAAGCTGGTTGGCGGGTTTTTCTCGGGCAGCACGCTTTGGTGGCTGATCGGTGCTGTGGGTGTTGGTTTGTTTGCCTTCGCGGGCGTGCAAACCGTTCGCCTTGATGCGGCAATGGCGCGGGTCGAGGTTGCTGATGTCCGGATCGCGCGCTGGCGGGATGCGAATATTCAGAACATGGAAACGATTGATCGCCTCCGCCGTGCCCGATCCCGGATCGAGGTCGCGCTGACAGAAGAGCGGGATCGGCGTTCGCGATCAGAAGCCAGGTACAAATCTTTTATCGAGGGGGTGAATGATGCACCAGACGATGGCTGTGTCGGTCCTGCTGTGCGCGGTCTTTTTGACAGCATGCGGGACAATGGTGTCGGAGCCGATTCAGGTGACGGAAGTGATCGAGGTGGAGGTTCCGGGGGAGCTGACATCGTGCGCGCCCCGCCCGAATGATCCGAGCCCGCCGATTACCGATAAAAAGGTTGGTCGGTTTATCGTCGATCTGCTCTCAGCGCACGATGATTGCTTTGGGAAGAACCGCAAGATCGGCGAGTTGTTTGGTCCGGATCTCAATCCCGGGCCGTGATTTTCAGAGCGTGTCAAACCTGCATCCGGTTTGGCACGCCTTTTTTTTGTCGCAACGGTGATCCTGCCGTCCTTCGATCGGGCAGAAAAGTGGCGTGGGCGGTTTTTGCTTTGACCCGGCCTGCATGATCGGTGTCGCGCCAAGTCCTTTGCAGGCCTGACAGCGAAGCCGCTTCAGGATCTTTCCAAGGCTGGTCGATTTGTCGAACCGTTCTAGCAAGGGTTCGAAGTCAAGCCTGCTGGAATGCTGGCACCGATCATTGATGCAATGAACCACACAATGATCGTTTTGCCGTGCCGCTTCATGCAGCGAAATGTATCCATCCCAATCGATAGCCATCACGCATCTTCCGTTGTCGATCGGTGTGGATATGGCCTTTGGCGCCAATATCGCAACCCCGTTTCGGCGGGGGTTGGGTCGTACCAGCGACCCAAACCGGGATGGGCAAACATCCCACGGCTAAGCCGCCCCGCGCTGCCGTCGACGGCGGGCGGGACAGTACAGGTAAATCGTTAACAAATGGAAGATGTAATCAAGTGCGAACCGCCGGCTCCTTGGCTCGGCGGTAAAAGTCGTCTGGCTGACCGGATCGTCGATTTGATCGATGGTGTCGACCATGACCTTTATCTAGAGCCTTTTATCGGTATGGGCGGCGTGTTTTTTCGTCGTCGCCGATCGGTAAAGTGCGAAGTGATCAACGACTATAATGGCGAGGTCTCAAACCTGTTCCGGCAGTTGCGTCGTCATCATTCGGTCGTTCTGGATGAAGCTCGATTCCTTCTGTGCTCGCGTGAAGAGTTCGAGCGGTTCAAGTCGCAGCGTCCGGATCTCATGACAGAGATCGAGCGGGCGGTGCGTTTCCTGTATCTGCAGCATCAGGCATTCGGTGGCAAGCCGTCGGGGCAGAATTTCGGTGTTGACCGCGATCGAGGATCTCGTTTCTCGATCGAGAAGATCGAAGCCAATATCGAGCGCATCCGCAAGCGCCTGTCACATGTGATCATCGAGAGCTTGGATTTCATCGAGGTTATTGACCGGTACGACGCTGGTCGAACGTTGGTTTACCTCGATCCGCCTTATTACGGTGGTGAGGGGGATTACGGGAAATCGCTGTTTTCCCGGTCGCGGTTTGTTGACCTGGCCAAGCGTCTTTCCGGTTTGGCCGGCACGTTCATTCTGTCGATCAACGATGTGCCAGAGATCCGCGAGATATTCTCGGACTTTGCCATGCTTGAGGTGAAGACCAAATACACGGTGCAGGGCGGGGAGGCGAAGCCCGTTGGCGAGCTGTTGATCTCAAATGTGGAGACGGCGCTCGTTGGCGGTCAGAAAACCCTGATCTGAGGGCCTAGCAGGCGATCGTGATCAGGGCGCGTTTAGGACTGTTTCGGCGGTAGCGTTCCTCCGCTACCAA
>NZ_LPVZ01000006.1 GCF_001613795.1 Thalassospira sp. MCCC 1A01148 | reverse complement strand
CGAAGACAGTGCTATTGCCCTCGACATTGATGCAGGTCTGACGGACAGCTCTGAAACTCTCACAGTCACGATAAGTGGTGTGCCGGATGGTGCAACGCTATCTGCTGGTACCGATAATGGTGACGGTACGTGGTCGCTTACATCCGATGATTTGGACGGGCTCGCCATCGTTCCGCCGGAGGACTATAGCGGTAGTTTTGATCTGGAGATCACGGCAAGTACCCAAGATGGGGTTGATATTGCCAGTGTGACCGACACCGTAATGGTCAATGTCATCGGAGATGCTGATTTACCGACACTGGATGTGGCAGATGCATCCGGGAGTGAAGAAAGTGCCATTGAGCTGAGCATTGATGCCGCTTTGAGTGATGCGTCCGAGGTGTTGTCGGTCACGATTGGTGGTGTGCCGGATGGTGCGACCCTGTCTGCCGGGACGAACAATGGCGATGGTACATGGACACTTGGCGCGGACGACCTTGACGGTCTGACGATCACGCCAGCCGATGACTATTCCGGTTCGTTTGATCTGAATGTAACTGTGACTTCAACCGATGGGGACGACACCGCAAGTGTCAGCGAAACCATCACGGTGGATGTTGCCGGTGTTGCCGATACACCGAGCCTTGACGTGTCGGACGCATCCGGAAATGAAGATACGGCGATCAGTCTGGATATTGATGCAGGCCTGTCTGACGGTTCCGAAGTTCTGTCGGTCACGATTGGTGGTGTGCCGGATGGTGCGACCCTGTCTGCCGGGACGGATAACGGCGATGGTACGTGGACACTTGGCGCGGAGGATCTTGACGGTCTGACGATCACGCCAGCCGATGACTATTCCGGTTCGTTTGATCTGAATGTGACCGTGACTTCGACCGATGGGGATGACACCGCAAGTGTCAGCGAAACCATCACGGTGGATGTTGCCGGTGTTGCCGATACACCAACACTTGAGGTCAGTGACGCAAGTGGTGAGGAAGGCAATAGCGTTGCACTTGATATCGACGCCGCCGTTACCGACAGCAGTGAAACGCTGACGGTTACCGTCAGTGGCGTGCCAGAGGGTGCAAGCTTGTCGGCGGGCACCAACAATGGCGACGGCACCTGGACCCTGACATCTGCGCAATTGTCGGGGCTGACCATTTCGGCGGCCAGCGATTATGCTGGCACGTTCGAACTGACCGTGTCGGTCCAGTCACGCGATGGGGAGGATACTGCAACCACCACAGCCATCCTTGAAGTTACCTTTGATCCCGTTGAGGACGAAGATGAAGTCATCTGGGATCCGAACGAGGATGGCGTGATTGAAACCGGATCCGGCAGCGATACGGTCGGCGGGAATGATGGTGATGACACCATCAGCACCAATGCCGGGAACGATACGATCTGGGCTGGCAACGGTGATGATGTGGTCTATGCCGGCGATGGCGATGACAGCGTCACCGGTGATGGTGGTAACGATACGATCTATGGCGGTGGTGGCAACGATACCCTGCACGGGGGCGAAGGCCGCAACACCATCGATGGCGGCACGGGCAATGACTATATTACGGGCGGCAGCGATCGTGACACGATCAGGTCGAGTGCCGGTGACAACATTGTTTATGCCAGCGAAGGCCAAAACTATATCGAAACCGGTGCGGGGAATGACAGCCTCTATGCCGGAAGTGGTGATGACACCATTCTGGGCGGTGATGGCGATAACTATGTCAGTGCGGGGGAAGGCCGTAACGACATCACGACCGGATCCGGGGATGACAGCATTCTGGCCGGGAGTGGCAATGACACCATCAGTGCCGGCGACGGCGACAACTATATCAATGTCGGTGAAGGCAAGAATACCATCACCTCAGGTGCCGGTGATGACACCGTCATAACCGGATCAAGTGATGACGTGATTGATGCCGGTGATGGCAACAACACCGTCACGGGCGGTGAGGGCCGCAACACCATCAATACCGGCAGCGGCGACGACACCATCACGACGGGCAGCGACAAGGACACCATTTCCGCAGGTGACGGTAATGACAATATTGACGCCGGTGACGGGCATAACACTGTCTGGGGCGGTGGTGGCGATGATTCGATCCACGGTGCCTGGGGGGATGACACCTTCTATGGCGGGGATGGCAATGACATCCTTAGCGCCGATGGGGGCGACAACGAATTTGATGGCGGTGCCGGTGATGACACCCTGAGCGCAGGTTGGGGCGAAGATACGTTCTATGGCGGGGCGGGTAACGACTATCTTGATGGCGGTGGTGATGACGACAGCCTGGATGGTGGTACCGGCGATGACAGCATCTTGGGGGGTGCTGGCGACGACATGCTGATTGGCGGTGCTGGCAACGATATGCTGTTGGGTGGCGATGGCGACGATACGCTGATTGGCGGCATAGGGGACGACAGCCTGTATGGCGGCGGCGGATCTGATCTGTTCATCTTCAATATGGGCGATGGCAGCGACCATGTGGATGGCGGTGCCAATGGCTGGACCACCGATACCATCGAATTGCATGGTTCCGGCGGCGGCAATATCGACTCGAACGACTGGACCCTTGTCCTTGATGAGGGCGAGATTACCAAAAGCAAGGGGCACTCCCTTGAACTGAGCACCGATTCGTCGGGAACAATCGTATTTTCCGACGGTTCCGAGTTGACATTTTCCAATGTCGAACGTATCGAGTGGTGACGAATTCACATTTCGGATGCCGTCGGGACGAAATCCCGGCGGCATTGCCGGTTTTCTGGGGGTAAATGCCCTGTCACGAGTTGACAGCTTTGGTGTGAAGCCCTATACAGCGGACCTCGAATTTTATCGGATTACCTTATTTAGAACGGAGTAAGTGCAGTGAAGCGCACCTACCAGCCAAGCAAACTCGTACGGAAACGCCGCCACGGCTTCCGTTCCCGCAGCGCGACCGTCGGTGGCCGCCGTGTGCTGACCGCACGCCGCGCCAAGGGCCGCAAGCGTCTGTCGGCCTAATGTTGTGACCGTTTCGGTGGAACGCCTTAAAAAGCGGGCGGAGTTTCTCCGCGTTGCGGGCACCCGCCGGAAATGGGTTACACAGGGATTGATCCTGCAGGGCGCACCGCGGCCGGGGATCAAACCGGACACAGAATACGCCGGTGAAGACCGACTCGCACGAGTCGGGTTTACCGTCACCAAAAAGGTGGGAAAGGCCGTCGTCCGCAATCGCGTTCGGCGGCGTTTGCGTGCTGTGGCAGAGCAATTGATGAGCGAACACGCATTGCCCGGGTGGGACTATGTTGTGATCGGTCGTGCGCAAACTATTGATCGGCCGTTTGACAAGCTGATTGAAGATATGCGCTTTGCCCTGCGCCGGGTTCCTGACGCCAAGCCGTCTGCGCCTGATGCCCGCCGTCCCCGCAAGGGGCGCGCCAACAGCAAGCCAGACGGTTCGACGAAGGCAGGAGACACGGGAAAATGACCTTTATGCGTGCTCCCGGTTTTTTTGCCCGTCTTCTTCAAGTCGCAGTTCGCGGCTATCAGCTGTTTTTATCGCCTTATATCGGGTGGTCGTGCCGTTATCAGCCGACCTGTTCGGCTTTCATGCTCGAAGCATTGGCCCGTCATGGTGCATTAAAAGGCGGCTGGATGGGATTTAAACGGATAATGCGTTGCCATCCATGGGGTGGACATGGTTATGATCCCGTGCCCGGATGTGGCTGCGAACAAAACAAAGCGTCGTCGGATGGTGAAAACCGTTCCCCGGCGCTTTCGTCATGTAAATAGAATATGCGGTCGGCGCACGCTGGCTGAAAAAAGCGGAAAGAGGCGATGAACGAACAACGTAACCTGTGGGTAGCAATTGCATCGGCGGTTGTGATTCTTATCGGGTGGCAATTCTTCTTTGCGCCGGAGCCTGATCCTCAGGTTCGTGAAGCGCAGGTTCGCGAACAGCTGAATGCGGACGGCACCAACACCCCACAGGTATCTGGCCCGGCCGTACCCGGTGGCCAGCCCGCCGTTCCGGCCGTCAAGCGTGAAGACGCGCTGGCCGAATCGCCTCGGATCAAGATTGATACCCCGCGTGTCGAAGGTTCGATTCGTCTCGTCGGCGGTGTTATCGACGATATCCAGCTTCAGGATTATCGCGAGACCGAAGAAGACGACAGCCCGCTGATCCATGTTCTGAACCCGACCGGCAGCAATGACGCCTATTTTGCAGAGTTCGGCTGGGTCGGTGCGAAAAACGGTATGGCGCTGCCAAGCAGCGACACCCAGTGGACCGCAGATAAAGAATTGCTGACGCCAGACAGCCCGGTCACCCTGACCTGGGACAATGGTGAAGGCCTGACCTTCAAACGTGAAATCGCGATTGACGAGAACTATCTGTTCACCGTCAACCAGTCGGTCGTCAACAATACCGGCGGCGATGTCGTTCTGTATCCCTATGGCCTGATTTCGCGCAAGAACAAGCCGCAGACCGCCGGCTTCTATATCCTGCACGAAGGTCCGCTTGGCGTGATCGACGGTACGCTCACCGAGATCGACTATGACGATCTGGCCGATGATGGTGCTGTTGAACAGAAAACCACTGGTGGCTGGCTTGGTATTACCGACAAGTACTGGCTGGTCGCACTTGCCCCGTCTTCGGACGAGGAAATGACCACCCGCTTTAGCCACCATGTAGCGGAAAACGCCGACAAGTATCAGACCGATTACCTTGGTGCCCCGCGCACGATTGCGGCCGGTAGCGAAGGTGCTGCTGAAACGCGCCTGTTTGCCGGTGCCAAGGAAGTTGCACTGCTTGATACCTATGCCGAGGATTACGGGATCACCAACTTCGATCTCGCGATCGACTTTGGCTGGTTCTACTTCCTGACCAAGCCGTTCTTCCTGTTCCTGCAGTATCTCTATCACCTGGTTGGCAACTTTGGCGTCTCGATCCTGATCATTACCGTGATCATCAAGGCGATCATGTTCCCGCTGGCCAACAAGTCGTACAAATCCATGAGTGCGATGAAGAAGCTGCAGCCGCAGATCACCGAGATGCGCGAGAAGTTCAAGGATGATCGCCAGCGCCAGCAGCAGGAAATGATGGCGCTTTACAAGCGAGAGAAGATCAACCCGGCCTCTGGCTGTTTGCCGATTATCGTGCAGATCCCGGTCTTCTTTGCGCTGTATAAAGTTCTGTTCGTCAGCATCGAAATGCGCCATGCGCCGTTCTTTGGCTGGATTCAGGATTTGTCGGCACCGGATCCGACTTCGCTGTTCAACCTGTTTGGTCTGATCCCGTGGGATCCGCCGCAAATGCTGATGATCGGTATCTGGCCGTTGATCATGGGTCTTACCATGTATCTGCAGCAGAAACTGAACCCGGCGCCGGCCGATCCGACCCAGGCAAAGATCATGATGTTCCTGCCATTCATCTTCACCTTCATGCTGGCAAGTTTCCCGGCTGGTCTGGTGATTTACTGGGCATGGAACAACCTGCTGTCCATCGCACAGCAGCGCTACATCATGTACAAGATGGGGATCTAATCCCCATCTACCCCTTCACGGGTTGAACTTCCCTTCGGGGAGCATCCCCGATCAATCGGGGAAGGAAAGATGATGACACAAGAAAACCTGCCGTCGGCAACTGCCATTCCGACGCACGAAGACTCAGTGATCGAAGCCGGGCGGAAGCTTTTTAGCCGCCCGGTTAACTTCGTTCTTGGCGTAGCACAGCTTGAACAGCTTCCGCCTGAAGACAAAACAGAGATCTGTTTTGCGGGCCGTTCGAACGTGGGCAAGTCCAGCCTGATCAATGCGATCACCGGCCGTAAGGATATCGCCCGGACGTCGAACACCCCCGGTCGTACGCAACAGCTGAACTATTTCGATCTTGATGGTGCGTGCCATATCGTGGATCTGCCGGGCTATGGCTTTGCCCAGGCCCCCAAGGATATCGTCGATACGTGGCATGCGTTGATCAAACAGTATCTGCGCGGGCGCGTCACGCTCCGCCGTGTGTTTGTTCTGATTGATTCCAGACATGGCTTCAAAAAGGCTGACCTTGATATGATGAAGCTGCTTGATGAGGCCGCTGTGCCGTATCAGGTTGTGCTGACCAAGGCAGACAAGCTAAAAAAAGGTCAGCTTGAAAAGCGGATCAAGGAAGTGGTCGACGGGCTGGTCAAACACCCCGCTGCCCTGCCGCAGATTTTTGCGACTTCAAGCGAGAAAAATACCGGCCTTGCCGAACTGCGAGCAGAGATTTCAACCCTGCTTTGATACCGGCAGCCGCATAGCGCGATAATATGGGGAAGTGACATGAACGAAGAAATCCGTTCTGAAGAAGACCAATCGGAAGCCAGCGCATACCGGATGCTGGCACGTGCCAAAGTGCTGTCCGAGGCTCTTCCCTTTATGCGACGCTTTAACGGGCAAAAAATTGTCGTCAAGTATGGCGGCCATGCTATGGGGGACCCGGAGCTTGCCCGTCTGTTCGCCCAGGACATGGTGTTGCTTAAACAGGTCGGCATGAACCCGATTGTTGTGCATGGCGGTGGGCCGCAGATCGGCCAGATGCTCAAGCAGCTTAATATTCAGTCGGAATTCATTGACGGCTTGCGGGTGACCGACCAGCAGACCATCGATGTTGTTGAAATGGTTCTGGCCGGCAAGATCAACAAGGAAATCGTTTCCAATATCAATGCCGCTGGCGGTGTTGGTGTCGGTCTGTGCGGCAAGGATGCCAACCTGATCACGGCACGTAAATTGACGCGAACCAAACGCGACCCCGAAAGCAATATCGAGAAAGTTCTTGATCTGGGTTTTGTGGGTGAGCCGGAAAAAATCAATCCGCACGTTCTTGATTGCTTTGTTGATACAGACATCATTCCGGTCATTTCGCCGATTGGCGTTGGGGCGGACGGGCAAACCTATAATATCAATGCGGATACGGCCGCCGGTGCGATTGCGAAGGCCGTTGGTGCAAGCCGTCTTTACATGCTGACCGATGTAAAAGGTATCCTTGATCAGGACAAAAACCTTGTACGCGATGCTGACACTGCCCACATCAATGCCATGATCGCGGATGGCACCATTCAGGGGGGCATGATCCCAAAAACCGAGACTTGCATGGATGCAGTCGAAAACGGTGTTGAGGCCGCAGTCATTGTGGACGGACGCGCGCCACATGCTGTTCTGCTGGAACTCTTCACCGAACGCGGTGCGGGCACCATGATCAGGGGCAACTAAAGGTCGAAGTCTGACTGACCCTTTCGGGTAGTTAATTTCGACGTATAGCTGGTTCCGGCTGTTAAGGTAGGGTATCTTGAGCCCAATCGTTATGTCCAAAACGCATAACACATTGACTTTGATGATGAAAACACGAGCCGGAGCACCCGTTGTGACCACAGCGGAAAAAGAACTTTCCCGCCATTGGGATTATGCTGATGAGACCTTAAAGGCGCTGCGCGAACGCGGCCTGCGCCCGACGCCCGAATTGTACCATGTCTGGTTCGTCTATTTTGCCGAAGAAAACCCGGAGATTCTGCGGGTCATCGATGCGGTAAGGGCCAGTGGTGACGATTTGGCCGAGGATACGCTCCTTCAGCTTTATTATCGCTATATCTTTGACCGCCAGGCTGCAGACTTCCTGCAGCGCGGGATGGAAGATTTCTCGGAACTCGTTGAAAATAGCGATGATTGCCTGACGACAGCCCGCAGCGGATTGCAGGATTACGGGGCGTTGCTTGGACGGTCGCTTGAAACACTCAAGGACCATGAGCAGGTCAGCCCGGTTCTGAGCGAGGTGATCGAACAGACCGACCAGATGCAAAGGACGGTCAAAGGCCTGCATCAGCGCCTTGATCGTTATCTGGGCAAGGTCGAACGGCTCCAGCGCGAACTGGAAGAAACCCGCGAACGATCCTATACCGACGGTTTGACGCGCGTTTCAAACCGTATGTATTTCGAAGAGCAGCTTAATCAGACAATTGAAGAGCACGACTCATCGAAACGGCCGGATCCGTTCTGTGTGATGATTATCGACCTTGACCAATTCAAGGCGGTCAATGACCGGTTCGGACATCGTATCGGCGATGAAATTCTGGTTCTGATTGCCTCAATGCTTAAAGCCAATATCAAGGGTCGTGACGTTGTGGCGCGCTATGGCGGTGACGAGTTTGCCATTCTGCTGCCCCAGACACCTCTGGCTGATGCCATGGTTCTGGCCAGCGATATGAGCAAACGTATCGCCGCACGCGAAATCAAGGCAAAGCAGTCGGGCATTTCATTTGGTCAGATGACCATATCTGTCGGTGTGGCAGAATATGTTTCCAAAGAAGGCAGCACGAAACTGATCGACCGCGCCGACCGGGCATTGTATCGGGCGAAGAAAGAAGGTCGTAATCGGAACTGCGCGGCCTAACGGGCGCAATCCAACCCCTGGTTTGAATTGTTGCCATTGAATTGCGCGCTTGCTGCATGTGTGCCATGACAGGTGCCGGGCTTGCATTGAAGTGTTCAAAAGCGTATGTAACCAGCGCCCGGCAAGGTCATTGAGCCTTGCCGGGCGTTCCGCACTTGCACCAGTGTTTTGATTGTGCAGGTGGAAAAATTCCAAGCAGAACTGGATGACAGAAGTCCGACCATGAAAGAGCCGCGCGTCGTCACATTTGGTTGCCGCCTTAACACCTATGAGTCAGAGGTGATGCGCGACCATGCCAAAAATGCGGGACTTGATGATGCGATTATCATCAATACCTGTGCGGTGACGACCGAAGCAGAACGCCAGGCGCGTCAAAGCATTCGTCGCCTGCGGCGCGAAAACCCCGAGGCCAAGATTTTTGTCACCGGCTGTGCCGTTCAGGTCAATCCCGACAAGTTCGCCAATATGGGCGAAATTGATCGCATCTTTGGCAACGACGCCAAGATGAAGGCCGAAACGTTTGCCATGCCCGATCATGAACGTGTTGTCGTCAATGACATCATGTCGGTCGACGAAACGGCAAGCCACCTTGTTTCCGGTTTCGAGGGGCGTGCGCGCGCCTTTGTGCAGGTGCAGAACGGGTGTGATCATCGTTGCACGTTTTGCATCATCCCATTTGGCCGTGGCAATTCGCGCAGTGTGCCAATGGGCGAAATCGTCACCCAGGTCCGTGAACTGGTCGCCAATGGTTATGGCGAGGTTGTTCTGACCGGGGTTGATATTACATCCTACGGCCATGATCTGCCGGGGCAGCCGACCCTGGGGCAGATGTCGCGCCGCCTGCTGGCACAGGTGCCTGAGCTGCCGCGTCTGCGTATTTCATCGATTGACCCGGTCGAGGTGGATGAAGACCTGTTTCGCCTGATCGAAACCGAACCACGTTTGATGCCGCACATGCATATCAGCCTGCAGGCCGGCGATGACATGGTGCTTAAGCGCATGAAGCGTCGCCATCTGCGCCAAGACGTTGTCGATTTCTGCAAAAAGGTCCGCGATCTGCGCCCGGATGTGACGTTTGGCGCCGATATCATTGCCGGTTTCCCGACCGAAACCGATGAAATGGCCGAAAATACCCTGCGTCTTGTTGATGAATGCGGTCTGATTTACCTGCATGTTTTCCCGTATTCATCACGTCCGGGGACACCAGCGGCCAAGATGCCCCAGGTGCCCAAGGATCTTCGCAAGGAACGCGCAAGCGCGCTTCGCGAAGCGGGCGAGGTGCAGCTGAACAAGTTCCTGCAATCGCGCATCGGCATGATGGAGAATGTGTTGGTGGAAAAGGAAAATACCGGCCATACGGAGCATTTTGCTCCCGTTCTGCTTGATCGCGTGATAGAAGCGGGCACGATAGCAAAGGCCAAGGTCACCGGCCTTGAAAATGGAAAATTGATTGCGGAGCTTGCGGAATGAGTGAAGAGGGGAAGAAAAGCTGGTTTAGCCGCCTGAAAGACGGGTTGAAGCGGTCCTCCTCGAAGCTGACTACCGGGATTACGGATATCTTCACGAAGCGCCGTCTTGATGATGATGCGCTCGAAGAATTCGAAGACCTTCTGATTACTTCCGACCTTGGCGTGACGACCGCCGCGAAACTGAGCGCGGAACTGTCCAAGACCCGGTTTGACAAGGAAGTCGATTCCGCCGAAATTCAGGAATTCATTGCCGAAGAAGTTGCCAAAATCCTTGAGCCGGTGGCACAGCCGCTGGTGATTGATGCCAACAAGAAACCACATGTGGTGCTGGTGGTTGGTGTTAACGGATCGGGCAAAACCACGACCATCGGCAAGCTTGCCAAGACATACAAGGATCAGGGTCTCAAGGTCATGATGGCCGCGGGCGATACGTTCCGTGCGGCTGCGGTCGAGCAGCTTAAAGTCTGGGGCGAACGCACCGACTGTCCGGTGATTGCGCGTGACACGGGTGCCGATGCCGCAGGCCTTGCCTTTGATGCGATCGAACAGGCCCAGCGCGAAGGATATGACCTTTTGCTGATTGATACGGCCGGTCGTCTGCAGAACAAGGCACACCTGATGGACGAACTTAAAAAGATCGTCCGCGTGATCAAAAAACGCGACGAGAGTGCGCCGCATGACACGCTTCTGGTGCTCGATGCGACAACTGGTCAGAACGCCCATTCACAGGTCGAAACCTTTGGCGAGGCGACCAATGTATCAGGCCTGATCGTAACCAAGCTTGATGGTACGGCAAAGGGCGGTGTTGTGGTCGCCCTTGCCGAGAAGTTCGGCAAACCTGTCCATGCGATTGGTGTGGGTGAGACTGCCGAAGACCTGCGCCCGTTCGAGGCCAAATCCTTTGCCAGAAGTCTTGCCGGGCTTGAAGACTGATCAGGGTCGCTTGCAAGGATGCAAAATGAAAGACCGCCATCTGGCGGTCTTTTTTCGTTTTACAGGCTTTTGATGATGTCGCCGAGATTGCCGGTGAAACTGTCGACTTCGCTTGCCAGGGTATCAAGCGCCTTTGCGACATCGGTTGGCTGGTCGGCGATTGATATTGCTGCAGTTTCGCGCATAAGCAGTTCCGCACGTGCTTTCAGGCCGTTTGACAGACGGCTGTCGGCATTGCCCAGCAACCAGCCCATGACCTTGTCGCGGAGCTCCTCAAGATTCTGAAGGTCCGGGTCGGGCGACGCCGGATTGATACCATAGGGGCGCAATCCCAGTTCGAGTTGCCGCGCGATGTCGCGGAATTTGCCTGCACTATCATGACAAAGTGCCTTCAGATCGCTGTTTTGTGCCACCGGATAGATGGCCTCCAGGCGCAAGGCAAAATCGACGGTATCGCGCATGACGTCATTGATTTCATTTTGCTGCGGCAGGGATTTGTTTTCCAGCGCGGGGGTGTCTTCGATTTGATCGACAAAGCTGTTTGGCGCGAAAACCGGCAGTACGCTGGCGCGAATGGTGAAGCTGGCGGGCAGTTCGGCAATGATTTCACCATCGGCCAGAACAGGCGCGCCGTCTGCGCCTTCTACCTTGATGGTGGCGCATTGCATGGTGGTGGCATAGCTGCTGTCATCAACAGAGCCAAACAACAGCTCGGCCGCGACATCAAGGCCGCTCAGTGTGTCGACACTGTCGCGAATGGCGAACATATGCAGATATCCGTCTTCGGGACTTTTGGTTTCACTTGGTCGTAAGCCGCCCCCGAAGTAACGGCCATTGGTGATGGTAATCTGGCGCAGTTTCATATTCTGCGGTGCTTCGTCGCCACACGTGATGGTCAAATCGAGCGGTTCCATTTCATGCCAGCTTTGCCAGTTGGCAACCGCATAGCTGATGGCGCCCAATGTGCGTTTCAGGTCGGGATTGATGCGCTTGCGGGCATCGGCGGGTACACCAATGCTGGCAGCATTCACAAAGCTTTTGTTGTTCACGCTGCCGATATCAAGCATCCGGATTTGTCCATGAATGGATGCACGGGCAGCATCAATCAAGTCATCTGGCAGGGTCAGGGTGCGGGCAAAATCATTTGCGGTGCCAAGCGGGACGGGGATCAGCACCACCTTGTTGGCAATGATCGTATCAAGAACCGCATTAATGGTTCCGTCACCGCCGCCAACCGCAACGATATCCCCCGGCTGGCAGGAGAAGTTGATTTGTTTGTTGATAGCCTCGGGACCGTCGCAAAGGGTCAGCTCTGTCTGGTAACCGGCATCATCGAACACATCGCGGAGCGGCTGCGCACCATTTTCGCGCCAGTCTTCGGGCAGTTTTGCCTTCGACAGCAGTAGGTGAACCTTGCCAGTCAGATCAGAGCTTTTCATGGTGTTGCAACATTGTTTTTGGACAAAAAAAACGACCGGTGCCCGAAGGCACCAGTCTATATCGTATCACATCGTTTCGCTACGATCAGGAGATCGTTGCACGCAGCATCCAGGCTGCTTCTTCGTGCACCCCGATCCGCTCGGTCAGCATATCGGCGGTCTTGACGTCATCAACGTCTTCGGCCGCTGCGACACCATCGCGGATCAGTCGGGCCATTTTTTCGTGATCCTCGACCAGTTCCTTGACCATGTCATCGGTCGAAAGAAGTTTGGTCTGATCCTTGATTGCTGAATTCTCCATCATTGCGCTCAGACCGGTCGGGGCGGAAAAGCCGATTGCACGAATGCGCTCTGCCATATCGTCAATCGCTGTATTGAGGTCTTCATATTGCTCCTCGGTCATCTTGTGGAGCGAATAGAAGGCCGGGCCCACGACGTTCCAGTGAACGCCACGAATTTTGGCATACAGTACATGCGACGATCCGACGATCTGCGTCAGCATTTTCGCCAGTTCGTGACGATCCTTGCGATCCACGCCAGTTTCGACGGGGAATTCCTTCGCAACGGTCTGCATACTGCTATGTGCCATAACTAAGACTCCTTTTGTTTATCGCGCGCCCGTTAAATCGGATTGCGCATCAACACTGCGCTGTACCCCGGTTCGTTGTTGGGCGCTTGCAGTTGAAACGTCGATTTCGGCGAAAGGTTCCATGAAATAAAATCAACACAATCGGAACATCCTTTCGCTCCATCCGTTGTGGAGGGTAAGCAGCGCGCAAGTAATTGTGCTGTTATTGTTAAACAAGGAGGTTGTGATGTTGAGCAAGAATATGTTGATGGTCGGTACAGTACTTATGTCTGTTTCGGTAGTTGCCCCGGCCTATGCAGAATCCGACGCATCAAACACGATGGCAACCGACGATGCCGTGGAGTCCGATGTCAACAAGCTGGGCAATGAAATTGCTGCCCAGTATGAAGAAGCCAAGGACTTCACGTTCGAACAGAAAGAAGATTTTCTTACCTGGGTCGATAACAAGTCCGAGCAGCTCGGCGAACAGTATAACGACGTTTCCGCAGAGGTCGAAAAAGACAGTGAGGAAGCGGTTGAAGAACTGGCAGAAGCTTGGGATAGCGCAAGCGACGAGTTGAGCAATGCTCTTGAAGATGCCAAAGATGCATCTGCGGACACCTGGGAAGATGTAAAGGCCAATACGGTTAGTGCGCTTGAAGGCGCGCAGAAGGCCATCTCGGGCAATCAGACCGCTGAATAAGACGTCACAACCTGAACTCGGCGCCTGACGTCCGGGGACCGCAGCCCGCCCGATTTGGGGCGGGCTGCTCTTGTTTGGGCAGGACTTTGGGCAACATGGCGCAAAAAGGAACAAAACCAACGATGTCGAATGAGAGAAAACGACCCGGGCAACAGATCAAAGCAATGGCAGGCTATGCAAAAAGCCGCCTCGCAAGGCTTGCAGAGGGAAGAAAGGGTCTTGGCGGTATTTCCGTGGCATCGTTTCTTGAAACAACGATTATCCCGATCCCGATTGAAGTCATCGTCGCCCCGATCATGGCAGCATCGCGAAAGCGCGGCTTTATTGTCGCAACCGTGACATTGGCAGGCAGTGTGCTTGGCGCGCTGGTGCTTTATTTGCTGGCGTGGGTTTTGTTTGACGAGTTTGCCCAGCCCCTTATTGATATGGCTGGCGGGCAACAGGAATTTGACGAGCTTGAAGCCCAGTTCAGGGAAGGCGGCTTCTGGATTGTCTTTGCCATCAGCATTACCCCGGCACCGATGCAGATCGCAGCTTTGGCTGCAGGCGCCGCATCTTATCCGATCTGGCTGTTCGTGATTGCGATTACGGCCTCACGTGCGATCCGATATTACGGATTGTGGATGCTTGTTCTGGCGTTTGGTGCTGGAATCGCGCGTATATTTGAAGGGCGAAAGCCCGATCTGAAGCGTAATACCGGCTGAAATGACGTCAAAAAGTACCGAAACACAAAAAGGCCCGGCAATTTGCCGGGCCTTTTTTACGTGGCGGGATCACAATTTATTCCGATTCAATACGGAAATCGCTTGTGCTTTTGCCTTCGGTATCTGGTTCTTCGAGGTCGTCAGTGACCAGTCCGCGGCGAATAAGTTCGCGTATCGCAGCTGCGCGGGTTGGCATCCGGTGTTCAAAGCGCCAGTCATCAATGACCTTAAGCTCCTCGTCATCAAGCATGATTTGGAGCTTTTCTGTTCTTTTTGACGTCGACACGTAGGGTTTCCTGTCAGTTTCGGCGGCTATGATTCCCGCCTGAAGTCATTGAAAATCAATGCGTTCACAAATTTTGGAGTAAGTTACGTTACCGCTGTTTCCTCCATAACACAACCATCTTGCTCAGTATCGGTCAGTTCGATATGTGATGTAAGCAATGTAAAGTAATTATAGAACGTAATGAAGGTAATATCATCAATATAACTACTGTATGTAAAGTAAGTCTATTGATGTTGTTGCGTATAGTATGTGTGTTCATTGTATTGCATAAGTTAAACATACGATTTTACTTTAAATTCTATTTTTCTTTGTTAGGGTCAGTGCATCCGAACAAGGAGGTTGTGATGTCTGAACAAGTGATGAACGAAATCGAAGACCATGTCCCTGCACTGCGCCGTCATGCGTACCGCCTGACCGGCAGCACCGATCTTGCGCAGGATCTGGTCCAGGACACGCTGTTGAAAGCCATCAGCAAAAAAGACCAGTTCGAAGAGGGCACAAGCCTGAAGGCCTGGTTGCACAGAATTCTGTTCAACACTTTCATTTCCGGAAAACGTCGTGAAAAGACACGCGGCCCGCAGGTCGACTGGGATGATCTTGGTGATGTCTATGGTCATGGCAGCAACCAGATGGCCCGTCTCCAGTTGCGCGACGCGGACCGGGTTCTTGAAGACCTGCCCGAGCAGGAGCGTGAGGCCATAATGCTGACCGCAGTCGATGATGTTTCCTATCAGGATGCAGCCGACCAGATGTCGGTCGAAATCGGCACAGTCAAATCACGTGTTGGCCGCGCACGTCGCAAGCTGCGCGCATCGGTGGGTCGAATCGAAGCACGTGAACATGCATCACGTTATGTCGCGGAGGCAGCATGATATGAGCCCGGTTCTTGCGATATATGGCAAAGATCACATTCTTGGCTATGTACGCGGGACGCTTGAAGACGACGAAGAAAAACAGGATATCGAAAGTCTGGTCGAAAGTGACCCACGCGCAGCCAAGATTGTCCGTAAACTCAGTGAAGTCGACATTGATGACCAAGGGACAGTTGATGATTCCGTGCGTAGGCGGCTTGAAAAACTGCAGAATATTGCGACTCAGGCTGGTATAATGGTCTGAGTGCGTGATCAGGATATCTGCCATGCGTTTAATGGAATTGACTCAACTGACCAATGGTCATATAAATAATCCATATCAGGGTTGATCGTCTTTTCCCTCAACGTCTAAGGCCCTTCCCTGAAATTGCCGAAACCGTCCCCCGGTTTCGGCATTTTTTTTGCCGATTTCGCAAGGGGCACCTGAAAAGGGCTGACACGCCAACAGGGCGGCAGCAATCGGTTATGATGATCGAATCAAAACTGTCATTTGGAATTCTTGAAAATAAACCCGACATATATTGCATAACCTTTTGTAAATGCCGGGAAAGATGATTTTTTGCATCATGGCGATTGCCGCAGAACGGACGTTTTGTCGTCTGGATTGAAAAGGTTGGCAAAGTTTTCGGTTGTCAGAAGGCGGGCGAGCGGTGATAAATCTCTCGCTCCAAGGGCTTTTGTCATTGATCGGGCGCGATTTTGCGCATCCGGATCTGATAGAAGAACCCAAACAACAATAACAAAAAGGAGCATCCAATATGGTTTCTGAAGTACACGGATCGGTACGCGATCTGTTTGAATTTACCGACGCCGACAGGGCACTTGCGCGCATCAAGGACATTTATGCGACCGGTGCCAACGCCGTCCAGGAGGCCTTTAACCGTTTCGGTCAAGGCCAGCAATCTTCCCCGGTACGTGCCTATTACCCGTATCTTGGCATCGAAGTGCCACCGGAAAAACTGCATGTCGAAAGCACCCTGTCATTTGGTGCGCCACGCGATCCGGGGGTTTATGGCACGACGCTGACGCGTCCTGACCTGTTTGAAGAATATTACCGTGAACAGATCGAACTTCTGCTGAAAAACCACGACGTTCCTGTCGTGGTCGGTGTCTCGGACCGTCCGATCCCTTTGCCGTTTCTGGTTGAAACCGCAACGGACAGTATCGGACCGAATGACATCCGCCCGATGCAGCTGATTTTTGATATGCCGGATCTGGCGCGTACCGATGATGACATCGCCAACGGTGTTCATTATGGCGCGAATGCCGCACCGGGGTCCAAGCCGCTATCGCTGTTTTCTGGCGAACGTGTGGATTATTCGCTGGCACGTTTGCGCCACTATACGGCGACTGCGCCGGAACATTTCCAGAAGTTCGTTCTGTTCACCAACTATCAGCGCTATGTCGATGAATTCATCGAATTCGCCAAAGAGCAGCTCGAAGATCCGAAAAGCCCCTATGTCGCCTTTGTCGAACCGGGGCCAAAAGTCAGCGTGCGCAAGAACGCGCCGAAGGGCTGGGTGGAAACGGGTGAAGCGGTCAAACAGCTTCCGCAGATGCCGTCCTATCACTTGGTTCGCGAAGACGGTCTTGGTGTCACACTGGTCAATATCGGTGTTGGCCCGTCGAACGCCAAAACGGCAACCGACCATATCGCCGTTCTGCGCCCGCATTGCTGGTTGATGCTGGGGCACTGTGCCGGATTACGGCGCAGTCAGCTTCTGGGTGATTATGTTCTGGCCCATGGTTATGTTCGTGACGATCATGTGCTTGATTCGGACCTGCCGCTTTGGATTCCGGTGCCGCCCATCGCCGAGGTGCAAGTGGCACTGGCAAATTCGGTGACCAAAATCACCGGACTGAAAGGCCGTGAAATGAAGGCGCGCATGCGCACCGGTACGGTGGCCACCACCGATAACCGCAACTGGGAACTGCGTTACAGCGAATTGTTTGTGCGCCTGAACCAGTCACGCGCCATTGCGGTCGATATGGAAAGTGCGACCATTGCTGCCAACGGTTTCCGGTTCCGTGTGCCGTATGGCACGCTGTTATGCGTATCGGACAAACCGGTTCATGGTGAACTGAAGCTGCCGGGCATGGCCAATAATTTCTATCGCCAGCGCATTGGTCAGCACTTGCAGGTTGGTCTGGATACGATTGATACGCTTCGTCAGGATGTTAATCAGCTCCATTCCCGCAAACTGCGTTCACTCGACGAGCCAGCCTTCCGCTAACAGGATAGTCGGCTTACACACCTTGGTGTTACGTTTAAAACCCCGCCTGTGGTCCTGCCGCAGGCGGGGTTTTGTTATGGATATATTACGAATGGTCAGGCTTTCGGTTTTGGCTTTGCCAGCTTCGGGTGATTGCGTATGGTCAGGCAAAATCAGGGGTTAGGGCAGGAATATCAAAATGCCAGACATGACACCAAAGGGTGATGCCGCAGAAGATCAGAACAAGAACCACACGCCGGCCATGCCAGCTGATGGCGTGGGTCTTTGGCAGATTTTTCTGATTTTTCTGCGACTTGGCCTGACCAGTTTCGGTGGGCCGGTGGCGCATATCGGCTATTTCCGCGAAGAGTTTGTCGCGCGACGCAAGTGGCTTAGTGACGCCGGGTATGCAGATCTGGTTGCGCTGTGCCAGTTTGTGCCGGGCCCGGCCAGTTCGCAGGTTGGCATGGGGATTGGCATGGCGCTGGGTGGACTACGCGGATCATTGGTCGCGTGGCTTGGTTTTACAATGCCATCGGCAATTGTTCTGGCGGCACTTGGTATGGCGTTTGTCGGAATTGATCTTGGCAGTATCGATGGCGTCATTCGCGGCCTTAAGCTTGTTGCCGTCGGGGTGGTTATTCATGCCCTTCTTGGTATGGCACGAAGCCTGTGCCCCGATATTCCCCGCGCCATTCTTGCGGTTCTGGCTGCCGGGCTCATGATTGCCAGCGATACGGTACTGGCCCAGTTCGCTGTGATCCTTGGTGGCATGGTTGCGGGCTTGTTGCTTTTGAAAAA
The DNA here is from genome assembly GCF_001613795.1 of Thalassospira sp. MCCC 1A01148. Lineage (GTDB taxonomy): Bacteria > Pseudomonadota > Alphaproteobacteria > Rhodospirillales > Thalassospiraceae > Thalassospira. The sequence continues at coordinate 20,129 of NZ_LPVZ01000006.1, read as the reverse complement.
CAAGGTCGCGGACGATGCTGATCGCGGTTCTGCACCACGTTCGGCCACAGGCGCGATTGTCGCCCTGGGGGCGTTTTTTGCGCTGCTTGTCGTTTTGCCGGTTCTTGCCAGGCTTGATCCGACCGGTCTGTTCGCTGTCATTGACGGTTTCTATCGCAGTGGCGCACTGGTGTTTGGTGGTGGGCATGTGGTTTTGCCCTTGCTGCAAAATGCCGTTGTGACACCGGGATGGATCGACACCGAGACATTTCTTGCCGGTTACGGCGCAACGCAGGCGGTCCCCGGGCCCATCTTTACGTTTGCGGCCTATTTGGGCGCAGCCCTGCATACGGGCGCAGGTGGCAGCGGGATTGTTGTCAGTGCGCTGACAGCGTTGGTGACGCTGGTAGCGATCTTTTTACCCGCGTGGTTATTGGTGGTCGGGCTTTTGCCATTCTGGGACCGGGTGCGCCATATCCCGTCTATGCGGGCCGGATTGATGGGGGTGAATGCGGCGGTTGTCGGGTTGCTTGCCGCTGTTTTGTATGACCCGATCTGGACCGGGGCAAATCTGGACATCTTTGATATCGGCTGCGTGATTCTGGTCTTTGCCATATTGCAATGGCGGATTGTCCCAGTTTGGGCCGTTGTCGGTTTGGGGGCCGTTGTCGGCTATCTGGTGGGCTTTTTCTGATCAGCCAATAGGTCCGGGCTAGCCGCCATTCACTTCGGCGGTCGTGTTCCCAGAGCTTTCTGCCGGGCTGGCTTGGCGATCTGACTTCTCCGGGAAAACAGCACTCAGATCAGCGATGAATTTTCGCAGATCAAAGGCATCGCGATTGCGTGTCACCCCGAAACGGACAACAACAACATCTCGTGACGGAATGACCGTAAGCGATTGACCGTCATGACCAAGTGCGAAAAAGGCGTCGTCGGGCAGGGGCGGCACGTCAGTACGCGGGCTGCCATCCTCGTTCCGGCTGCCGGGCAGATCAATCCACCAATGGGCACCGTAAAGGCCGTTCGGGTCTTCTGCGGCGGGGCTGGTGGAATATCCGACCCAGCCTTCGGGCAAGAGGCGCTCCCCATTCCATACCCCGTCTTGCAGGAACAGTTGGCCGATCTTGGCCCAGTCGCGCGCAGACGCATGCATGAAGCTTGAAGCGACAAAATAGCCGTCCGGGTCTGTTTCGATCACAGCACTGCTCATGCCAAGGGGGCGGAACAGAAGTTCTGTCGGGCGGCTCAGATAGGTCGAACGCGAACCGCTAAGGTTGCGGATCGCAGCCGAAAGGATGTTGCTTGCCCCGGAATTATAGGAAAATTCACTGCCTGGCGTATTTTCAAGGGGTTTGGAAACGGCAAATCCGGCTGCGGCGGGCTCGATAAACAGCATTTGCACGACATCAGATAGCGGGTTGGCATAACTTTCGTCAAACTCAAGCCCGCTTCGCATGCGAAGCAATTCATCATAGTTGATGGTTGCGCGTGGATCGCCGGGCTCTGCCTGCCATTCATTGATCAAAACAGGTTCCTGCAGATCGGAAATCATGCCTTCAAACCGCATCCGACCAAGGATGGCGTTGAAAACACTTTTGGTCATGGACCAGCCCGGCAGGGGTGTTTGGGCTGTGATGCCCGCGGCATAGCGTTCGGCGACAACTTTGCCGTCATGCAGGATGACGACAGCGCGCGTACGGCGTTCGGGGCGTAATCCCGGCTCATCCATGGCATCAAACAGAATGCTGTTCAGCGCCCGGCGGTCGACATCGGCCGGAAGTGACGTGGTCAAAAGCGGGCGCGGTTCAACCGGGGTCATGACCGGGGTTGAGTTGCGCAACTGTGCGATATGTTCCGGACTGTCGGCCAATGTGCAGCCAAGATTTGGGCGGTAGATTGCAAATCGCTTGCGAAAACCAAAGGCGTGCGCGCTGACGGCTTGGTTTCGCAGATCGACGTTCGTCGTAATCAGCGACAACAGCGGGTTATTGTCGGCAAGAACATCGATTTCACGGGCGCGCGTGGATGTCAGGCCATTAACGAAAATGGCGGAACACATGACCTTTGCGCTATAGGCCGCGCCAACAGGGGCAAGCCAGATAAAGAAAACAGCAAGAACAGACAGGCCGATCAATATCAGTCCGATAAAGATGGCCTTGATCCACTGCATTCCATTTCCCTGAATATTTTTGAATTTGTTGGGGACGGAAAGGGTCGCTTGCTTCGAAGAATAGGTCAAGCCATCGTATCGTATAGTTTTATTATGATTTTTGTCTAATGGGTGCTGATGCACCCGGCTTGCGTAGCGAAATCAGGAAGCCAACAAAGTAAAAACCGCCCAAAACTGCGGCTGCACCGGCCCAGCCGTCGCGATCAATCATCGCCCCGGCAAAGGGCGGCACGATCACGACAAATATCTCGGCAAACTGGGCGAGCATCCCTTGCAGGGCGGGCATGGAAAGACCTTCTGTTGCGATCTTTGGCAAAAGGGCAAAGCACGTTCCTGCAACAGCACCCTGACAGATATTGAAAACAATCAGCATCGAAATGCTAAACGGAACCGATGTGCTGACAAACAGGGTTGAAATGGCAACGGCCATGATTGGCAGAAACACGATCAAAATGGCTCTGCCCGGAATGCTGCGGCCCAGCAAGGCGCCAGCAGCCACACTGCCAACCACGTTGCCGGCAATCGCAGTCGTGCCGATGATACCGGCCGAAAGGGCGATACCGATATCAAGGTTGTCGGCCAGCATCGCGGGCATAAAGGCCAAGGCCGCTGAGGTCCCCCCGGCAAAGGCGGCAAAGGTCATTGCGACCTGAAGAGCTGCGCGCGATTTCAAGACACCGATCACCCCCAGAAGCAGGGATCGTCGTGCACTGCCGGTTTCTGGTTTGTCCATCAATGCGAGAAGCGGCAGCAAGATCAAAACAGGCAGCGTGCAGGCACCAACCGCAAGCCGCCAGTCAATCCAGGTGACAACGGCGGCACTGATCCAGTTGCCCAGTGCAATGCCAACCGGGATGAACGTGCCCCAGATGCTCATGGCCATGGCGACCAGTTTCGGGTTTCGAAACCCGGCCATCCAGCTTGGCGCGCCAACAACGATCAACAGATATCCGACGCTGGTGACGAGCCGCCCAACATACAAAAGGCTGCTGACACTTGCCGTGGCAAAGATCAGCGCGCCCGTGATCATCATGACGCAGCCAAGCACCAGCGATTTTCGCAAACCCGCCCGGGCGGCCCACACACCGGCGGGAATGGCGCACAACGCACCGGCAGCAGTGATCAGGGAGGCCACCAACCCGAATTCTGCCTGACTAAGCCCGAAGCTTGCGCGCAAATCAGGCGCAATCGGACCGATAAGACCGACCTGCATTGAGGCGGTCAGTCCAAGTCCGTAAAGAATAATAACGGTGACGATGGGCGGCATGGGTCGGTTCCGTGGGGGGAGATCAGTGTGGCGTGTTCGTATGCATCAGAAAACTGATACCCGATTTACCACAATGATTGCCACGTATTAAATATGCGTTGGTCGGGTGACTAAATATGCGCGGGCTTCTGATCAAACCCGGTGGTCAGGCGCACAGCCGTGCCATCAGACAGGAAAAACCGTTCCCACAGGATGTAGGTATCGATGATGCGCATTGGGTCGCCATCCCGGCGGGACGTTTCGAACGTCAGGTGATCGGTCTGGTCTTCGTGCCAGCCAAGGTCATGCAGGCTTTTCTCCGCCGATGCGATTTCCGGTGTGGCAAACCGCCAGAGCGATGTGCCAAGCAGGGGCGTGCAATCGCGTTGCCATTCGTTTTCGCGCGGGCGCGATGCACATAGCAGGCGGTGTGAACGATCCTCGATCAGGTGTACGCGTTGTGACGAGTGCATGACCAGCCGTTTGACCGCGTGATCAAGGCGGAAGTTGCGCTTGCGCGTCATCATTTGATGGATGAGGTCATATTGCAGCGAGGCCGGGCTTTGCGCCCCGCTTTCCCAACGCGATACGGTTGCCTGTGTCACGCCCAGAATATCGGCCAGACGGGATTGCTTGATGTCGCTTGTGCGTCGCCACTGGCGCAAAAGGCGACCAAATTCCTTGTCTGGTGCAGTCTCATCCATGGGCTTCATGACGATCAACCGGTTTTGAGCATGTCCAAATCTATCACATCGTCCGGGTATCGGCAGCAATGCCGCAATCAGGCGATAAAGCGCCCGATATCAATCCGGCAGCGACCATATTTGCGACTGTCGCACAGATAAAAATCTTCAAGCGCGATTTCCGGATCGCGCGGGTCGCGTTCGGCAACGATCAGGGTGTTGCCATCAATCCACCCGGCCTTGGCAAGGGCTGTGATGCTGGGCTCGATCAGGTCTTTGCCATAGGGCGGGTCCAAAAACACCATGCTGGCAGGTCGACTTGCACGCGGTGGTTTGGTGGCGTCGGCACGCCGTGCACTGGCCTGATCGGCAATGCGAAGGGCGTCGATATTCTGTTCGATGATCGCAACCGCCTTGCGATCGTTGTCAAAGAATACGGCTTGGTCGGCGCCACGCGAAATGGCTTCAAGCCCAAGCGCACCGGACCCGGCAAAGGCATCAAGGATCACGCCATCAAACAGCGGGTTGAAGTCATCCTCATACCAGCGCGATGCGTGTGACAGGATGCTGAAAAGCGCTTCGCGGACCCGATCAAGGGTCGGGCGTGTGTCGCGTCCCTCAGGTGCGTTTAGAAGCCTGCCACGATGTGTCCCGCCAACAATCCGCATTCAGCTTAGTCCTTCTTGCCGCGCGGACGGTTGCCGGACGGCTTGCGGCCGGGCGCACTATGTGTGGTATCGCCGGAACGACCAGCAGGTTTTCCCGATGGTTTTCCGTTTGGCTTTCCTCGACCGCGTCCTTCGATGAAGCCCGGTTTACCTTCGCGGCCACCAGTGCCCCGTCCGCCATCACGACCGCCGTCGCGACCGCCATCACGTCCACCGGCTGCTTTGCCCTCGGCACTGTAACGGCCACGGCCCTTGTTGGTCGGGCGTGATGATCCGCGTTCTTCGCGCATGTCACGTTCCTGGCGCCCACCACCACCGGTGGCCGGTTTGCCACGTCCACCGGCACGCGGGGCGGCGCCGATGCGCGGGCCTTTCCGTGCAGCACCGCCAGACGGGCGTTCGCGGGTTTCACGCTGTTCTTCGGCTTCTGCATTCTGGGGTGCGGCGTTCGGGCCACCTTGCGGGCGTTTGCGCTGTGCCGGTTGGCCAAACACGGTGCGTGGGGCCTTCGGGCGCGATGTACCGCCACGGGCAACCGATTTCTTTTCGGAAACCCTGGAATAGTCGCCCTTGAAGAATGCTGCGAGCTGTTCTTTCATGACCTTGCCGGTCACTTCCTCGCACTCGCCCGGGGCCAGATTGCCAAGCTGGAACGGGCCATAGGATACACGCATCAGGCGCGTGACAGGCCAGCCAAGATGTTCCATGACACGGCGAATTTCGCGGTTCTTGCCTTCGCGGAGCGTCACCGTCATCCAGGCATTGGTGCCTTTCTGAACATCGACCTCGGCGTGGATGGAGCCGTAATTGATTCCGTCGACTGTCACACCGTCTTCAAGCTGTTTAAGCTTTGCCTCGTCGATCTGGCCATGCACGCGCACGCGATAGCGCCGCGCCCAGCCGGTGGCCGGCAGCTCAAGATAACGGGCAAGCTCGCCGTCATTGGTCAGCAACAGCAACCCTTCGGAGTTGAGATCAAGTCGCCCGACCGAAATCACGCGCGGCACATAGCTTGGCAGATGTTCAAACACCGTATCGCGGCCCTGTTCGTCGCGGTGGCTGGTGACCAGACCGCGTTTTTTGAACAGGCGCCAAAGACGCGGCTTTTCCTTTTCCGGCAACGGCTTGCCATCGACAATGATTTCGTCTTCGTCGGTCACGGTGACCGCCGGGGTATCAAGCTTCTTGCCATTCAGTCGCACGAGCCCCTCGGCGATCATGCGTTCGGCATCACGCCGCGAACAAACCCCGGATCGCGCAATGCGCTTGGCAATGCGTTCGGGTTTGTTGTCGTCTGGTGTGGTGTTCTTGTCGCTCATTTGCGGGCCTCGGAAATCAGGGCGTCGAAAATCTTCGCATCGCCCGAACTGATATGGAATTCGGGATGCCACTGGACCCCGAGACAATAACGATATTTCGGATGCTCAATCCCCTCGATCACGCCATCGGGCGCATAGGAATTGATGATCACATCCGGGCCAACCCCCTCAGCCGCCTGATGGTGGGCGGAATTGACCGACAGTGTTTTCACATCGCCAACGATTTTGGCCAGAAGCGTATTCGGTTCAACCGTCACATCATGGCCCGGCTCGTTGCGCGGATTGGGTTGCTCGTGCGGTAGGCAGTTTTCGATCGCGTCCGGGATATGCTGGATCAGCGACCCGCCCAGAATAACATTCAAAAGCTGTTGACCACCGCAAATGCCCAGAACCGGCATGTCGCGCTCAAGCGCGCCTTCGGCCATCGCCCATTCAAATTTGGTGCGCCGGTCCTTGGTAACAACCGTATCATGGGTTTCCGTCGCACCAAACAGGGTCGGGTCAACGTCAAATGCACCGCCCGTAACCACCAGACCGTCAATCAGATCAAGCAGATCGGGAACCAGTTCAACCTCGTGGGGCAGGGGCATCGGAATGCCGCCCGCCTCGGTCACGGCACCGGCATAGTTTTCACGCAGCGCATACCACGGGAATTTGGAATAGCCCCCGGGTTCTTCGGAATCGAGTGTGATACCAATGATCGGCTTGCGCGTGGTCATGATCAAAATAGCCTTGATGCTGGTGACGGAAACTCAGGCGGAAACTACCTGTGTAACCCCGTAAGGGCAACGGCAATTCACGCTGATAGTCTATGCGTTCTATGCAGGCAGGAAGCGCCTGCACACCGAACGACAGTTAACAGATGATCGCTTGACCGATTATCTGCGTGGTAGCACTCTGGAGCCCAACGCCCTAAAACGAAGTAAAAACAAGAACAGCCCTGACAAACAACGTGATTTGTCAGATGGCACAAGCGGGATGGAAAGATCATGAGTGCAGAAAGCTATATGGATATGGCGCTTGAAGAAGCCCGCGCAGCTGCGCGCCGGGGCGAAGTGCCTGTGGGTTCCGTTCTGGTCGATGCCGATACCGGCGAGGTTTTGGCACGTGCCGGAAATCTGACCGAGGAAATGAACGACCCGACGGCGCACGCCGAAATCCTCGTGATCCGGGCCGCAGCCGGGGCCAAGGGCGAACCCAGACTTCCCAATTGCGATCTGTATGTCACGCTTGAACCTTGCCCAATGTGCGCAACCGCCATTTCATTTGCCCGTCTGCGCCGGGTTTATTTCGGGGCTTATGATCCGAAGGGCGGCGGGGTCGATCACGGCCCGCGCGTGTTTGAAAGCACAAGCTGCCATCACCGCCCGGAAGTCTATGGCGGCATCGGCGAGGTAGAGGCCGCCAAGCTTTTGAAGGATTTCTTCGGATCGCTGCGCTAGGTCAGTGTTGGCCTGTGCCTTCATAGGCAAAGTCTTCCGGGGTTAAACCAAGCTCTTTCATGCGCAACTCAAAATCATCGGCCAGGTCGGCCATGGTGACGGACGACAGCACCTGTATAAAGGTCTGGGATGCCATTTCCAATGCGCGCGCAGTCGCGGTGTTGGCAGCTTTTTCCATCAGACATTGAGAGTCTTCATCCCCGCAGCCCAAGGCAAAAAGAGTCGGCGCACCCAGCGCCTTGTAAATCTCGGCCAGTGTGATTTCGTCCAGTGGTCTTGCCAGTTGCCAGCCGCCGCCATGCCCCTTGATTGACGTCAGGATTCCCTGATCACGCAGGCCTGCCATGGTGCGGCGGACCACGGCCGCATTGGTGTTGAGCATCTCGGCCAATTGATCGGATGTGGCCGGGTCTTTCATGCCATCAAGATGTAATAGCGCATGTAAAACCCGCGGAAGGCGGTTGTCCTGACGCATGGGTATGGTCCTGTCTGCCTATCGGTTTTCTGGTCATTTTTAACATATGTAACTTTCAAAGATACATGAAATTGACAGGGTTGCCGAATCATGTAACTTTTAATGTTACGTGATTCGCGAGCACGCCTCTGCAACAAGCCCGGAAGACAAGACATGAATATCGATCCGAAAATGGACCCAAGGACGTTTTGGGAAGAAATCTACGAAAAGGCATCGCCACAAACCAGCGGCCGTCCGTCTGCTATCCTTGAACGCTTCGCCAAAGACAGGCCGGTTGGTCACGCGCTTGAACTTGGCTGCGGCAAGGGTGATGACGCCGTCTGGCTCGCGCGGCAGGGCTGGACAGTAACCGCCGTTGATATTTCCGAGACGGCCTTGGAGTATGCGCGCGCCAATGCCGAGCGCCATGACGTCGAAAACAAGATCACGTTCGAGGCGCATGACCTGACCAAAAGCCTGCCAGACGGTTTGTATGATCTGGTGACCGCGCAATTCTTGCAGTCGCCGGTTGAATTTGCCCGCGAAGCGGTGCTGAACCGGGCTGCGGCAATGATCGCAACGGGTGGTTTGTTCCTCATTACCAGCCATGGATCACGGCCTTCATGGTCGTGGGCGCCAGAAGATACGGTGTTTCCAAGTCCGCAAGAAGCCCTTGATGCACTGTCACTTGATCACACCTGTTGGCGTCAGATCGCAGTCGATAATTTCGAAAGAATGGCAACCGGACCAAAGGGAGAGAGGGGATCAGTCATCGATACCGTCATTGCCCTTGAGCGTCTCTGACGAAACAAAAATCGGGCGGGTTTTGTGTGCCCGCCCGATTTGCTTTGCCCGATTGCAAAGTTGATTAGTCTTTCGCTGTTTCACGAAACATCACCATGCCACCGTGATACAGGACATCATTTTCAAAATAGCCATCGGCGGTAAAGCCGGTGTCATCCTGATAGGTGATGTCGTTCCCCGATATCTGATAGTCGCCCTGATAGGCCGACTGGCGTTCGCCACGGGCCTCGTCATAGCGGCCGTCGGCACGCAGTTCCTGACGGACATAACCGTCCCTGGTGACCCACATGCCGACATAAGGATGGGGGGCGTTGCTGTTCATCTCTGTGTCCTGTTGGGCATTCGCTGGTGGTGCGAACACCACCAGCAAGGTTAGAAAACATAGCGAATACAAACTGATTTTCATCAGAATGCCGATGCTGTTGGACGCACGATCACCTCGTTGATGTCGACATCAGCGGGCTGATCGAGTGCATAAAGAACCGCCCGCGCAATCGCATCCGGCTTAAGGGCGAGTTGGCGGAACTGGGTGAGCAGTTCCTTGCTGGTCGGGTCGGTGATGTCATGACCCAGCTCTGTCTCGACCACACCGGGCGAAATCGTCGTGACGCGCACATCAGTGCTTTCCTGACGCAGGCCTTCGGAAATGGCCCAGACGGCATATTTGGTCGCGCAATAGACCACACCACTTGGCACAACGACATGTGCGCCAATGGAGGCCGTGTTGATGACATGGCCGCCACCTTGTTCCCTGAACAGGGGCAGGACGGCAGCAATCCCGTTCAGAACGCCGCGAATGTTGACATTGATCATGTTGTCCCATTCGCCGGTTTTGAGTTCCGACATGGGCGCAAGCGGCATCACACCGGCATTGTTGAAAATTGCGTCGACCCGGCCAAACAGGTTGTTGGCATGATAGACAAGGGCATCAACACTATCGGCGTCGGTGACATCCACGGAACGGGTCATTGCGGATCCGCCTGCGGCTTCGATCTCTGCTGCAATCTCGTTAAGGCGTTCGGTGCGACGTGCAGCAAGAACCACATTTGCACCGCGCTCGGCCAGAAGCCGTGCAGTGGCCTCGCCAATGCCGCTGCTTGCGCCGGTGATGATAACGGTTTTGTTTTCGACATGATTGATGGGGTTCGACATGACATCCTCCGTATGTTTGTGCCATGGCCCATAACCTGTCGTCAGAACGGTGAATTCTGAATACACAGAACTCGAAACCGATTGCCTATTCCTCCAAATCCGTCTTTGCGGTCTTTTACCTTGGGTTCCGGGATGTATACTGCGCATACCGGAAATAAAGGATTCTGCGCATGGATAGTTACCAGCGGCTCTGCGAGTTGATTGATAAATACTGTGAGGTCGATGGTGCAGTACGGACCGCGATTGATCCGGTGTGGATGTATCGTGCGACCAATCCGACGCTGAAGGTGCCTACGATCTACAGACCTTGCCTGTGCCTGATTATTTCGGGGACAAAGGAAGTCACGCTTGGTCAGGAAGTCTATCGTTATGAGCCGGGGCAACTTTTGGCAGCATCGGTTGATTTGCCGCTGGTCGGGCATGTGACCAATGCCAGTGAAGACGCGCCATACCGTAGTCTGTCGCTTGACCTTGACGGCCAGATCCTGAGCGAGCTTGTCACCAACATGGATCTGGACATTGGCGTGGATGGCGACAGTACACGGGGCTTGTTCGTTGAACAAACCACCCAGTCACTGGTAGATGCGGTTTTGCGCGTTGTGGATTTGCTTGATCGTCCTGACGAGATACCGGTCATGCTGCCGCTTTTGATGCGTGAAGTGCATTATCGGCTGTTATGCACCGGGCAGGGGGTGTTTATTGCGCGCCTTGCGATGGGGGGCAGCAACATGCAGCGCATCTCGGCCGTCCTGCGTTTGATGAAAGACAATTTTGACAAGCCGCTTCGCGTTGATGAGCTGGCGCAACATGCCAATATGAGCCCGTCTTCCTTCCATCATCATTTCAAGCAGGTCACGGCGATGAGCCCGCTTCAGTATCAAAAACGCCTGCGCCTGACGACGGCGCGCCAGATCATGCTGGCGGAAATGAAGGATGCGGCAAGTGCGGCCTATGCCGTTGGCTACGAAAGCACATCACAGTTCAGTCGCGAATATGCCCGCATGTTTGGTGCGCCGCCCATGCGTGACATCACCGCAATCCTGGGTCAGCCAGCAAATACAGTGTCCCAGGGCAGTATACCCGGCAGCCGGTTCTAATTTACGGGAACCAGTTTCCGGTCGTCCTGCGGGGTGGTCACCCCTGTTGCTGATTACCCAGTGCCGGCAAATGCTGGAACATCCAAGTTTCACTGAGCGGGCTATCACCGCGTTTCAAATACATGCGCAGGTCAACCGGATCGGTGCCCGCCGCCTTAAGATCAAAGGCCGCGCGCCAGATGCGGGTATCCATGATCGGTTCGATCTTGGTGCGGACAATCTCGCCGCGTGAGGATGTGACAACGACTTCGGGGAATTCGCCGTATGCAAGCGTTCCCAGAACCTCGCCCTCGAACTCGACGGAAAACTTGATTTCGTCCTTGGGCCGGTTGGTGCCCGGTTCGCCACCACGGCCCATGCGGGTTGCGGTGGCGCGTGCCAGTTCCTTGACCGGGAACGGGTTATGGGCCTGCCAGTAAAGCCGGTATTTGAACTGATAGCTGTTGCCTGCCTTGGCTTCGCCATTCGGCACCCAGAAGGCAGCAATGTTATCGTGGATTTCATCGTCGGTTGGAATTTCGATCAACTGAACCGCGCCGTCATGCCAGTCGCCTTGCGGTTCGACCCACAGGCTGGGACGGCGGTGATAACGCACACCATCCAGATAGTTCTTCACATCGCGATCACGCTGCATCAGGCCAAAACCACGCGGGTTGTTATCACCAAATGCCGAAGCACGGATGGTTTCCGGGTTATTGAGCTGTCGCCAGATGCGTTCGCCGCCGCCGGTCCAAAGCTCCAGCCCGTCGCTGTCATGCACTTCCGGGCGCCAGTCAAAGCGGAACGATTTGTTCTGTTCGGAATACCAGAACATGCTGGTCAGCGGTGCGATGCCAAGGCGTTCGATGTCACGGCGGACAAACAGATGCTTCTCGACATCCATCGTCACCCCTTCGCCGCGATACAGCAGGAATTTATAAGCCCCGGTGATGCTGGGGCCATCCAGCAGGGCATAGACCGTCACCGGGTCTTCGGGGTTTTTGGCCGGTTCGATAAAGAATTGGCGGAAATCGGGGAATTCTTCGGGAACAGAGGTCGCGGTATTGACCGCAATGCCGCGCGCCGACAGGCCATATTGGCCTTCATCGCCAATGGCGCGGAAATATGATGCACCAAGAAATGCCGCCCAGTCCTGGGTTTTCCAGTCATCGCGCGCCTGATTTTCGTGAAGGCGAAAACCGGCAAAGCCGCTATTGGCAGGCAACTGGCGGGCGATGCTGTCTTCGGGCATGTCAAAGTAATCGGGCTTGTAGATCACTTCGCGTGCCTGCCCGTTTTCCAGAAGATACATATGCACCGGTTTGGCGAAATACATACCCAGATGGAAAAAGGTCAGGGGATAGGTGCCCGACCCATCAGAAAACGGCGAATGATCGCGTTTGTAATGCAGCTTGCCATGGGTGTCGTAATCGATCTTGCCGACAATTTCCGGATTTGGTGCAACGGGCGGCTCATAGGCCGATGAGGCCATGGATTTGGCGCGTGCAATCAGACCGGCAAAATCAAACGGCTGTGCTGAACCCAGATCAAGGCCTTCGACATCTGCCAAAGCATGCTGATAGATCGACATTCCCGGCAGGATAAGTCCGGCTGCCGCGATGGATTTCAAAAAGCGTCTGCGTTCAACAGAAGTCGTCATGTTCATCACATTCCAGTGGTTTAAGCTGTCGGGAAAGCATACCCGGCAGTGTGGAGGTAATCGGGATGAAACATGGCAAATTCAAGGTCGTATCAACTGCAATTTATGCATGGAGGCGCAGCGTTAATGCCGCTGGTGGTCTGCCAATTTCCTTGACCGTGTTTTTGGTTTAATCTAACCGTGACGTGTCGGTATCCGATTTCGGATAAAGGGAATTCGAGGTGGGCCGAATATGGGCTCATTAACCGAAGCTGCCCCCGCAACTGTAGGCGGAGAGCATTTTTCTGACCAATGCCACTGGGATCAACCCGGGAAGGCCAGGGAAAATGCATTGACCCGCAAGCCAGGAGACCTGCCGACACGAAGACGACGGACCGGGCGGGGTGCCCCGGAGAATGTCGGTACGTGTCTTGGCCCAACAGTTTAGCGCAGTTTCCTAAGCTTTAAGCCTGACATCTTCCGTCTTCTCCTGACACTTTTGCCGGTCCATTGACAGCAGCAAAAGTGGTGTTATGTTATAACATAACACGTGACGGTGCGTTGAAACCGGATCATCCAAAACGGTCCCGGATCAGCGCATCAGCAAGAGGGAAGTCAAAGTGATCAATCACGATAAACGTGTACTGGCGGTCGGGGTGTTTGCCGCTGGTCTTATTTCATCTGTTTCATTTGCGTCCGCAACCGAATATCCGCTCAGTATCGAGAACTGCGGGACTGTGCTGCAATTTGACGCGGCCCCGGAACGCGTGGTGTCGCTGGGCCAAAGCACGACCGAAATTCTTTATTCGCTGGGCCTGGCCGATAAGGTCAAGGGTACCGGTGTCTGGTTCGGCCCGGTGATGGATGAATTCAAGGACGTCAACGCATCTGTGCCGCGCCTGGCCGACAATGATCCGGGGTTCGAAACCGTTGTCGCGCAAAAGCCGCAACTGGTTGCCACCCAGTATCAGTGGCATGTCGGGCCCAAGGGCACCGTCGGCACCACCGAACAGTTCAACGAACTGTCCATTCCCGTCTACACAGCACCTGCCGATTGTGTGGGCAAGGACAATGCCGGTGGCGGTGACGGGGTGCGTCACGAAGGATTCACCATGGATCTGATTTATCGCGAGATTGCCGATCTGGCGCAGATTTTTGATGTCGAAGATCGCGGTGAAGAACTGATTGCCACCTTGAAGGAACGTCAGGCGAACTCATTGGAACGTGTGACGGCAAGCGGCCATGACAATGTTTCTGCCGTCTTCTGGTTTTCCAGCCCCGAAATCAACAGTGATCCCTATGTGGCGGGCAAAAACGGCGCGGCGGGCTATATCGCGGGCAAACTTGGTGTTCGTAACATCATTGACAGCAATGAAGAATGGCCGACCGTTGGCTGGGAAACCATCGCGCGCGCCAACCCTGATATCATCGTGATTGGTAAAATGGGACGTCGGCGTTTTCCGGCCGATGACTGGCAGGTCAAGATGGACTTCCTGAAAACTGATCCGGTCGCAAGTCAGATGAAGGCGGTGCGCAATGGTAATATCGTGGTGATGGACGCCCAGTCGATGGATCCGACCATTCGCCTGATCAATGGTATTGAAACACTTGCCGAAGCCGTCGAACGACTAAGTGCTTCGAACTGACCTGCACTGCCAAAGGCGCCTGATATGCCCGGAGAATTCAATGTTTGAAACATCGCCAGTTCAGCAGCCGGTTCAGCCACCCGGGCAATCGCTGGCGGGTCGGGCATATCTTGTGCGGGCCGGTGTCAGTATTGGTGCTTTGGTTTTGCTTGTTGGCGTCATCGCGATGGCGGCAGCCAAGGGGGAAACACACATTCCCCTTGGCACCGTGCTTCAGACCATTGCCAATCATCTTTGGCAGGCGGGCTATGACGTTGATCCGATTGATGCCGGGATCATCTGGAATTACCGGATATCGCGTGCGATGGTGGCGGCGGCCTGCGGCGCATCCCTTGCGCTATCGGGCGCTGTTTTGCAGGCGCTTTTGCGCAATAGTCTGGCGGATCCCTACTTACTGGGCATTTCGGCCGGGGCATCGACCGGTGCGGTCAGTGTCGCCATTCTGGGGTTCGGCGCGGGGATGGTTTCCCTGTCGCTTGGGGCCTTTGTCGGCGCGTTGGTGGCGTTCGGGTTTGTGGCGCTTTTGGCCATTCCGGCCGGGCGCGGAGCAGGTGCCATCATTCTGGCCGGGGTTGCCGGATCGCAACTGTTTAACGCATTGACGTCATTTATCGTGACCAAGGCCGCCACGGCGGACGAGGCCCGTGGGGTGATGTTTTGGTTGCTTGGCAATCTAAGCGGCGTGCGGTGGCCGGATGTCTATCTTGCGCTTCCGGTGGCCGTTATCGGCTTGTTGGTCTGCCTTTGGTATTCCCGTGCGCTTGATGCCTTTACCTTTGGCGTGGAATCGGCAGCATCCCTTGGTGTGCCGGTGCGACGGGTTTATGTGGTGTTGATTGCCATCGCCGCCTCGATGACCGCGGTGATGGTCAGTATTGTCGGGGCCATCGGCTTTGTCGGACTGGTTATTCCCCATGCCGCGCGGTTCTTTGTTGGAACACGGCACGGATTTCTGTTGCCGGCATCGGCCCTGATCGGGGCGGTGTTCCTTGTGGCGGCCGATATTGTATCGCGCATCATCCTTGATGGTCAGGTCCTGCCCATCGGGGTGATCACGGCACTTATCGGGGCACCGGCCTTTGCGATCATCCTGTGTCATGGGCGGGTGTTGCGATGAGCCTCGAATTACGCAATGTCGGCTGGAATGCCGGATTCAAAAAGATCATCAGCGACGTGTCGCTTCGCGTGACACGTGGCGAGTTTCTTGGCGTGATCGGGCCAAACGGGTCGGGCAAAACCAGCATGATGTCGGTTCTGGGCGGTATTCGTGCCCCTTCGACCGGGCAGGCATTGCTGGGGGATCAGCCGATGAAGAAAATCGGTCGGCGCAACCTTGCCCGTCATATCGGCTTTGTCGAACAACAGGCCGACACCATCGACCGTATTACCGTGCGTGATGCCGTTGCGCTTGGTCGAACGCCGTACCTTAGTTTGCTGTCACCATGGTCAGGGCACGACGACGCCATCGTGTGCGAAGCCCTTGCCAGTGTTGAAATGGGGCCCTTTGCCGACCGGATGTGGCATACGCTTTCGGGGGGCGAAAAGCAGCGCGTTCACATCGCCCGTGCCTTGACCCAGCAGCCCGATTTCCTGTTGCTTGATGAACCGACCAACCATCTTGATATCCATCATCAGCTGGGCCTGCTTGAACTGGTGCGCGCACTGCCGGTCACCGTGGTGGCCGCCCTGCATGATCTAAACCATGCGGCGATGTTTTGTGACCGGGTTGCGATGATGGATGGTGGCAAGCTGATCGCGCTTGGTACGCCCGAACAGATTTTGACATCGCAAAACCTTCGCGATGTTTTCGGGGTTGCCGCTGATATCGAGATTGATGATCAGGGCCGCTGCCATATCCGTTATCACGCCGGAAACCAGAAATCTTTGGCCATAAAAAAGACCAGGTTGCGTAACCCGGTCTTTTGATTTCAGCATCTGGGGCTGCTTGATGCTTAGCCCTGTTCGCGGGCAACCGCGCGCCAGCCGATATCGCGGCGGCAAAAACCACCATCCCAATCAATTGCATCAACCGCCTCATAGGCGCGTTTCTGTGTTTCGGTTACCGTCGCACCGCGTGCGGTCACACCAAGAACGCGGCCACCGGTCGCAACCAGCTTGTCGCCATCCATCTTGGTGCCGGCATGCAGGACCTTGACCTTGTCGATGGCGTCTGCCGCCGGAACGTTTTTGATCTCGGTCCCTTTTTCGTAGGACCCCGGATAGCCCTTCGCCGCCATAACAACCACCATCGCGGTTTCATCGTGCCATTCGGGTTTGACTTTATCGAGCGTGCCGGTGGCCGCCCCGTCAAGGATATCAAGCACGTCTGATTTCAGACGCGTCATCAGCACCTGACATTCCGGGTCGCCAAACCGAATGTTGTATTCGATCAGTTTCGGATTGCCTGCTTCATCAATCATCAGACCGGCAAACAAAACACCCTTGAACGGATGGCCTTCTGCGGCCATGCCCTTGACGGTCGGGATGATGATCTGATCCATGACCTTGGCTTCGACCGCATCGGTAAAGACCGGTGCCGGGGAATAGGCCCCCATGCCGCCCGTATTGGGGCCGGTATCACCTTCGCCAACGGCCTTGTGATCCTGGGCTGCGACCAGCGGAATGACGTTTTCGCCATCACAAACAGCAAAAAATGAGGCTTCCTCACCTTTGAGGAATTCCTCGATCACGATTTCCGCACCGGCATCGCCAAACTTGCCGCCAACCATGCATTCTTCAATCGCGGCAAAGGCTTCGTCATTTGTCATACAAATGGTCACACCCTTGCCCGCGGCCAGACCATCGGTTTTGACCACAATCGGTGCGCCCTGTTTTTCGACAAACGCCTTGGCGTCCTTGGGATCGGTGAAACGGCCATAGGCGGCGGTCGGCACACCGAACTTTGCCACCATGTCCTTCATGAAGCCCTTGGAGCCTTCAAGCTGAGCGGCTGCCTTGGAACAGCCGAATGATTTAATGCCTTTGGCATCCAGTGCATCAACAAGGCCTGCAACCAGCGGGGCTTCGGGGCCAACAACGACCAGATCAACCGCGTTGTCCGAGGCAAAATTTACCAGACCTTCAATGTCGCTATCGGAAATCGCAACGCATTCGGCGCTGTCTGCAATCCCGGCATTGCCCGGTGCACACCACAGTTTGGAAATGCGCGGGCTGCGCGCAATCGCCCAGCACAGTGCGTGTTCACGTCCGCCGCCGCCAACGACCAGAACCTTCATGACTTTATCCTTCGACTTGTCCGATTGCTTGATGGTCCATGCGCGATGAACTAGGCTTGTGCCAAACCCACCCCGCTTAACAAATTATGCGGGCTTTTAGCATAAAGTACCCTTGATGACGCAAGATTTGTTCGACCCTTATGCCCCGGTTCCTGAAACGCCTGTGAAAACAGGAAATGCGCCCGAATTTTCGGTTTCCGACCTGTCAAACGCGTTGAAGCGGACCGTGGAGGATGCCTTTTCCTTTGTTCGGGTGCGCGGCGAAATTTCCGGGTTCAAGCGCGCGGCCAGTGGGCATATGTATCTTGCGCTGAAAGACGACAAGGCGGTGCTTGATGGTGTGTGCTGGCGCGGGCAGGCGGGCAAGCTTGGCCTTGTGCCCGAAGACGGCATGGAAGTCATCGTTACCGGGCGCCTGACGACTTTTCCGGGCCGATCGAAATACCAGATCGTCATCGAGACGATGGAAGTCGCGGGCGAAGGCGCGCTTTTAAAGCTTCTGGAAGAACGCAAAAAGAAACTGGCCGCCGAGGGGCTTTTTGAGCCCGAACGCAAAAAGCCGATCCCGTTCCTGCCCGATGTCATCGGGATTGTCACATCGCCCACGGGTGCTGTGATCCGCGATATCATGCATCGCCTGCGCGATCGTTTCCCACGCCGGGTTTTGCTGTGGCCGGTCCTTGTGCAAGGCCAGGGGGCAGCCGATCAGGTGGCCGAAGCCGTGCGCGGTTTTAATGATCTTTTGCCTTATGGTCAGATCCCGCGCCCGGATGTGCTGATTGTTGCGCGCGGTGGTGGATCGCTTGAAGATCTGTGGTCATTTAACGAAGAAGTCGTTGCCCGTGCGGTGGCCGAGTCCGATATTCCGGTGATTTCGGCCGTCGGTCATGAAACCGATACCACCCTGATTGATTTTGTGTCCGATCTGCGCGCGCCCACCCCGACCGGGGCGGCGGAAAAGGCCGTGCCGGTGCGCGGCGAGCTGATCGGTCAGGTCGAGGAAGATGGCCTGCGTCTGGCCCAAGCCGTGCGGCGTTTGGGTGTTGAAAAGAAAACGGCGCTTGAAAGTCTGGCGCGTGGTTTGGGCGATCCCAAGCGCATGCTCGAGGAACGCAGTCAGACCCTTGATAACTGGGCGGATCGGTTGCCGCGTGCAGCGGTAAATGTCACCCAGCAGGCACGCGCACGGTTGAACGAGGCGAGTGCACGATTGGTTAGCCCGCGTGAACAGCTTTCGGAAAAACGCGGGCGTCTGGACAATGCGGCGCTTCGTCTGGACGGGGCGATGAAATCCGCCCTGCAGATGCAGCAGTCGCGCCTTGATCGGGCAACTGCGGGCCTGCGACCAAGTGATGCCAAGCGCGACATTGCCCGGGCCGACAAACAGATCATTGATCTTGGCACGCGTTTGCAGGGTGCGGTTCGCAATACGCTTAACCGCGAGGCAGAGGGACTTGCCCGCTACGACCGGCTGTTGGAGAGTTATTCCTATCGCAATGTGCTGAAACGCGGTTTCGCCGTGGTGCGTGACAGCGCAGGAAATCTGATTGGCAAGTCGGCTGATATCATTGCGGGTGAGGGATATGATCTTGAAATGGGCGATGGCGTGACACGGGTGACGGCAGGCGCGGGTGTCAATGTCAAACCCGCTTCTGACACAGGCGGAACTGGGGATGCTGCCAACACAGAGACATCCTCAGAGCCAACGACCGCGAAGGCCGAAAAGCCAGCCAGGCCAAAACCGGCAAAGAAGAAAAATCCAAGTCCCAAGGACGATGACAGGCAAGGGAGCCTCTTGTGATGCGTATGACCATTTCCGGCATGCTGGCCGCAGCTGGCCTTCTGATGGCTGGATTGTCTGCCGAGGCGGCCGAGCCAACCTATGAAGGCCAGTTTGTACAGGGCGGGATTGTTTTTGGGCAAACCGACGCGGGATCCAAGGTGTTGCTTGATGATGTGGCGATTGACACTATCGCATCGGATGGCCGGTTCGTTTTAGGGTTCCCGCGTGATTACGAAGGCCCGGCACGGGTCAGTGTCCGCCATGCCGACGGCAGCGTTGAGTCGTTCAGTTATGACATTGCTGATCGTGAATTCAATATTCAGCGTATTGACGGGCTGGCACCCAAAATGGTCACCCCCGACCCGGAAGTCATCAGCCGCATTCAGGATGATTCGCGCCAGGCGCGCGAAGCGCGAACCGAACGTTTTGCCGAGGATTTCCTGCAAAGCGGCTTTGTCTGGCCTGCTATTGGTCCGATAAGCGGTGTTTACGGATCGCAACGCATTCTGAATGGTGAGCCGCGCGCGCCGCATTGGGGCATAGATATTGCGGTGCCGGCAGGCACGCCCGTCATTGCGCCAGCGGATGGTATTGTGACGCTGGCGCATCCCGATATGTATTTTTCCGGTGCGACATTATTTGTCGACCACGGACTTGGCGTTGTGTCGGCCTTTTTACATCTGTCGGAGATGAATGTGCAGGTCGGTGATGTCGTGCGGCAGGGCGATGTGATCGCCAAGGTTGGATCATCGGGCCGGTCAACCGGTCCGCATCTGGATTGGCGGGTCAATGTTGGGTCAGCCAGAATTGATGCCCAATTGCTGGTCCCGCC
>NZ_LPVZ01000005.1 GCF_001613795.1 Thalassospira sp. MCCC 1A01148 | reverse complement strand
CGGATTTGCACGGGCTACGTTGTCGCAAAATCTTGAAAGATGTGCATCTTCCTGCAATTTTGCTTCGCATATCCGCACAAATCCAGGAGACCGGAACGGTCATTTGAATGAGTTTGGACCCTTGGCTGATCCTGCCACCACCAAAGGAAACGCCCCATGATCAGTTTTGCCGAAATCGGGCAATATCTGCCCGGAATATTGCTGTCTTATGCCGCCTTGCTGGTCGGTCTCATCAGCCCCGGCCCCGCCCTTTTGGGTTTGATGGGCGTTTCCCTTGATCAGGGTCGCCGTGCCGGACAGCATTTTGCCCTTGGCATCGGAACCGGTTCCTTTTCCATCGGCCTGCTGACCCTGACCGGTTTGTCGGCTGTTTTGGCGACATATGCCGATGCCATGACGGCCATCCGGATTTTTGGCGGGCTTTATTTGCTTTGGATGTCTTACCGCGCGTTTCGCACGGCTTTTCGCAACGCTCCAGGCGCACAAACATCCGCTGCAGCCCTTGACGCTGCTCAAATCTCTGGTCGTGGATATTACTTCCGTGGCTTGGGTCTGCACCTTACAAATCCGAAGGCCATCCTGACCTGGATCGCCATCATTTCCATCGGCTTTCAGGAAGGCGCCCCGCTTTGGGTCGGGGCTGCAATTGTCATTGGCTGCGGCCTGATTTCCACGAGCACACACCTGCTTTATGCAACGGCGTTGTCCACGGCCCCGGCCATTTCGATTTATCGTCGAGCGGCAAGCTGGATCAATGGATTGCTTGGCGTGTTCTTTGCCGCTGTCGGGATCAGATTGCTGTTTAACCGCTAGGGCAACCACCCAAGGCTTAAACCTTGGGCGGTTCATCCTCTGCGGTATCCGCTTTTTCTTTTGCTTCAGCTGCAGCCTCGGCCTCTGCTTCTTCTGCGGCGGCCTCCGCCTCGGCTTCTGCCTGTTCTGCTGCCCAGACACCGGCGGTTTCAACCGCCATGGGCGATGCCGTCGGCAGGACGCTGACATAGCTTTCCGTTTCTTCGACCGGCAGGGCTTCACGGCGCGTCATGCGATAAAGCGCATAAACCGCAATCACCGCAAAGGTCCCGGCAAGCACCAGCCAAAAAGTCCTTGGACCAAGATGCTCCATCGACCAACCGGCCAGAAGCGGCCCCAGGATCGCGCCGACCCCGAATGTCAGTACCAGACCGCCTGACGCTGCCGGCATATCTTCAAGCGGCAGGAAGTCGTTGGTGTAGGCCAGAAACAGCGCATAAAGCGGCGTCGTCATGCCACCGGCCACAAAGGCTGCGCACAGCATGAAGACAAGATTATCTCCTGATACCCAGCCCAGAATACAGGCTGCCATCGCCACCATGGACGCCCCAAAGATCAGCTTGCGTCGATCCATACGGTCCGACAGCCAGCCAATCGGGTACTGAAATAGCAACGCACCGGCAAACAGCATCGCAACAAAAGTCGCGATTTGGCCGGCCGTCATGTCAATCTGGGTCCCGAAAACCGCCGCCATACCGGTTTGGATTGCATAGACGCACCCCAGAAGGAAGATACCCACCGTACTCAGGGGTGATCCGGAGAAAAGCTCCTTAAGCCCCATCGGTCGGGCTGCTTCGGTCATTGGAACCGAGGTTGCCGAAAGCAGGATCGGTGCAAAGGAAATCGAAACCAGAATCGATGCCACAATAAACAGGGCGGAATTTGCTGCATCCCCAAACGTCAAAAGGCCCTGCGCACCGATAATGCCCAGCGTCTGGGCAATCATATAGGCCGACAGAACCTTGCCACGTGTTTCGTTGGTCGACGAATCATTCAGCCAGCTTTCCGCGGTGACGTAAATCCCCGACATACAAAAACCCAGAAGCACGCGCAACAGGGTCCATGCCCAGGGTTCTGCAATCAACGGCAATGCAATCAAACCGGCAGAGGTAAAGCTACCCAACGCGGCAAAGACGCGCACATGACCAACGCGTTTGATCATTCTTGGTGTAATACGTGCGCCCGCAAGGAACCCGGCGAAGTAACCCGATGTCACAATTGCAAGCTCGGCCGAGGAAAACCCCTCGATCCCGCCACGCAGGCCAATCAGGGTAAAATGCATGCCATTGCCCAGCATAATCAGGACAACGCCAATAAGAAGTGCCCAGACACTGGTTAAAACCTGGATCATGGCTCGCCCTTTCACGCTTGGGGATTACCGAAAAGTCATTTCTGAATTTGCTTACCGCGCATTGGTCTGATGCAGGGTGATCCAGACAAACGACTTGTTTCAGCAAAAGTTACGAAACCACCGATTGACGGCGGTTTCCAGACTTTTTTCTGCGCGAAGTGATTTTTTTACTTCAGGATGCCGGGTCTTTGATTTCTGCCTCTGTCAGGCGCTTGGTGGTGACACCGTTTTTAAGGTCCAGCCAACCGCAGAAAACGGTGACCCAGACCGCTACCAGCATCACGAATGCCACTTGTTGATCCATCACCCAAAGCGTGCCCGCCGATATCACGCACCACAGCAACGGTACGGGCAACAACGCCCAGCGCCACGTACCGCGCGACAAAAGCACAAAGCCCAGTGTGCCAAGTGCTGTCGGATCAGCCGCACTACCAAACAGTTCGGCCTGCAACAGATCGCGCCCCTCAATCAGGCCAACAAACGGAAAGGCAATTAGCGCAAAGGCGACCAACGTCAGACCGACATAGCTTGAAAAGTCACCCCGCCAACCAAACCGAAGCGGCAAAGGACGTGCGGCAAAGATGGCAAACAAAACGACTTGCAGGGCAAAGCCCGGCAACAGATACGGGATGGCCCAGTTGATCGGCCTGTAATATTGCCACAGGAACCCATAACCGCACCATGCCCAGACCAGTGCCAGCAAAACCAAAATAACCCGGTTGCCACGAAATCCATGCCGAAGTGCCAGACCCGAAGCAATCACCCCGGCAACCAGCGCACTGACAACCACCAGCCACCAGGTCGTATTCATGATCTCAAACAGCCGGTAATACACCCGCGGCGAAAACAACAGCAAATCTGCCAGTCCGTAATCCCACCATTCACTCATGCCGTTTGCCCCACACTTGCCTTGCTCAAACCAGAACGCCGATCACGGCCGCGATTTGTTCACGCATCTTTTCATCTGGCAGCGCCCCGGTTGCAGCCGCCATGTTTTCCATCGCATGGGCCGGTTTGGTGGTGGCCGGAATCGGACAGGTCACCGCTGGATGGGAGATAAGGTATTTCAGGATCAGTTGCGCCCAGCTTTTGACTCCAAGTTCACGGGCGAACTCGGGCAAGGGTTCGCCTTTCAGTCGTTCGGGCAAGCTCCCGCCGCGAAACGGGCGATTAATGATCACGGCAATGCCACGATCATAGGCCAGCGGCAACAGGTAGTCCTCGACCTTGCGATCTACCGGGTTATAGGTCACCTGCACGAAATCAAGGCGCTCGTTCTTCATCACGGCAATCAGATCTTCGGTACGCCGACCGTGCGACGTCGTGACACCCACGTAACGCAATTGCCCCGCATCCTTCATGCGAAACAGAAGCGGCAAGTTCTCGTTAATGCCAAGCAGGTTATGGACCTGCAACAGGTCAAACTGCTGCACCTTCCAGCGTTCGGATGTTTCTTTGATTTGGCTGGCGCCATCACCCGATGTCCAAACCTTGTCGGTCGAAAACACCTTGTTGTGTGCACCCAGTGCATCAAGCCCATATCCGATAACGTCCTGCGCAGAACCATACATCGGGGAACTGTCGATCATACGCCCGCCGGACCTGAAAAAGGCCGACATCACATCTGCACACTGTTTACGTAATTCAATGTCATTGCCGACGTTAAACGTAATCCAGCTGCCCAGCCCGACCGCGGGAATTGTCTCGCCCGTCGAAGGGATCGTTTTCTGTATCACCTCGGGCTGGTCAGTTGCCGCATCCGATTGCGCGAATGCGTGCCTGTTTGTCCCCAAACCGAACACACCAAGGCCCCCAAGGGCGGCAACCGCCCCGGTCGATTTCAGGAACTTCCGACGATCAAAATCTGACATGGTTCGCTCTATCCTTGTGGTTGGCCACCATACTCAAACAGAAATCTGGCAAAAATCTGCCCAGCTAATTTCGGCAATGCAATTTGCTGACCACTCCATATCCCGACATCTCGAAACGCATGACCGATTAATGCTTGACCTGGAGTGCACTCTATCACCTAGCTTCACACGGGACTGCATACCCCTTTCAAACGATGGTGGCCGTCATGATGATTGGTGAAGTGGCTGAAAAGACGGGCTTTAGTGTTCATACGCTTCGATATTACGAAAAGATCGGTTTGTTGCCGGAAGCCTTGCGTGATGCCGGTGGGCGACGCGTGTATGGCCCGGACGTTCTGGTCTGGCTGGAATTTGTCGAACGCCTGAAACAAATCGGCATGCCGATCCGTGATCGGGTGCGATATGCCGAACTGCGCGCACTTGGCGACAGTACGATTTCCGAACGTCAGGAATTGCTTCGGACCTATCGCGACGATCTGGCCAAACGTGTCGTCAGTCTAAGCGAAACACTGGATGTGCTTGATGCCAAAATCGCCACTTACGATACGGTCGCCAAATGTAACGGAGCATCCCGATGAACAGTTCTGCCCACAACGCCACAGACAATACCAGCGCCCTTGAAAAAGGCCGCGATATCGTTGCGCGCCTTAACCCACCGCTCGAAGGGAAGCTTGCCGAAAAGTACGATGACCTTGTGCCGGATTTTGCCGAAAGCCTGGTTGAGTGGGCTTATGGACGCCATTACGCTCGGCCGGGTCTTGATCTTAAAACCCGTCAACTCTGCACGATTTCTGCCCTGACGGTTCTTGGTGGCCAGACATCCCCACAGCTTAAAATCAATATTCATCACACCCTGTCTGCGGGTGCCGCGCGCAGCGAAGTCATCGAAGCCATCTGGCAAATGGCTGTCTATGGCGGACTGCCTGCCGCGATAAATGGCCTCAATGCCGCACGCGAAGTATTTGACGAACTGGATGCACGGCAAGATTAAGACCCTGTGAGATCAAGCAAACAAAAAGGGCCGCAGTTTCAAACTGCGGCCCTTCCTGATTTCTCGGAAAATCGCGCTTACACACGCTTCCAGCTTGTGCCTTCCTTGAAATCCTCAAGGATGATGCCGCGTGCCAGAAGG
The DNA here is from genome assembly GCF_001613795.1 of Thalassospira sp. MCCC 1A01148. Classification (GTDB taxonomy): domain Bacteria; phylum Pseudomonadota; class Alphaproteobacteria; order Rhodospirillales; family Thalassospiraceae; genus Thalassospira. Next base: position 59,848 of record NZ_LPVZ01000005.1, on the reverse strand, counting down.
TCATCTCGGATTTTGTCCGCCGTTGCGAAATCCTTGTTCTTCTTGGCGTCCGCACGTTGGGCAATCAGCCCTTCGATCTCGGCAGCCTCGTCTTCATCGGCTGATCCGGTGAACCAGGCTTCGGGGTCACCTTGAAGAATACCCAGAAGTTTTGCGGCGGCAAGGATTTCACCCTTCGCCTCAGAGCGTTCGAACTTCTTTTCCGCCTTGTTGAACTTGGTCACAAGGTTATGGAATTCCGAAATCGCCAGCGGCGTATTGAGGTCATCACACAGCGCATCAAGCACCGCACGCGGCACCGGCATATTTTCCGGGGTCACGTCAGAACTCTGACGAAGCGCAGTATAGAACCGATCAAGTGCCTCTTTGGCCTGGCGCAGGTTTTCTTCGGTCCAGTTGATCGGCTGATGGTAATGCGTTCCCATCATCGCCAGACGGATCGCCTCACCCGGCCATTTTTCAAGCAGCTCATGCACGGTGACGAAGTTGCCCAATGACTTGGACATCTTTTCGCCTTCGACCATCAGATGGCCGTTATGCATCCAGTATTTGGCGTAGCTGGAACCCTTGTTCGCGCAGCAGCTCTGCGCCAGTTCGTTTTCATGGTGCGGGAACACCAGATCCGAGCCACCGCCATGGATGTCAAAGTTTTCACCCAGATAACGCGTCGACATAGCCGAGCATTCAATATGCCAGCCCGGACGACCACGGCCCCACGGGCTATCCCAACCCGGAATATCATCACTGGACGGTTTCCACAGGACGAAATCTGCCGGATCCTTTTTATAGGGGGCGACTTCCACCCGCGCACCGGCGATCATTTCCTTGCGATCACGACGCGACAGCTTGCCATAGTCATCAAACGCCTCGACCGAAAACAGCACATGGCCCTCGGCGGCATAGGCAAAGCCCTGCTCGATCAGGCTTTCGCACATGGCGATCATCTCAGCGATATGTTCGGTCGCACGCGGTTCGATATCGGGCTTGGCGGCATTCAGCGCGCCCATATCTTCCAGATAGGCCTGATGGGTGCGTTTGGTGATTTCGGAAATCGGCTCGCCGCTTTCCTTGGCACGCGCGTTGATCTTGTCATCCACGTCCGTGACATTCCGCACATAGGTCACCTTGGGATAAATATGGCGCAGAACACGCACCAGCGTATCAAACACCACCACAGGGCGCGCATTGCCGACATGGGCATAGTCATAGACCGTCGGGCCGCAGACATAGAGGCGCACGTGATCGGGATCAATCGGCTCGAACACCTGTTTTTCGCGGGTGAGCGTATCAAAGATGCGAAGGGTTTTGGTCATTTCAAACGTCCGTTTGGCTGTGGTATCGGGTCAAATGCGTGCATTTTTCGGCGATCAAAGCAGATGCTTAGACCGCCTTCCCACACAACCGGTCACGCGCCTTTTCAGACCCGATCAGAACCAGCATCGTCGACATTTCCGGACCATGTTCGCGCGCCGTCAGCGCCTTGCGCAGCGGCATGAAAAGCTGCTTGCCCTTGCGCCCGGTTTCTTCCTTAAGTGCTGTGGTCCAGGTTTTCCAGCTGGTGCCATCAAGCTCGCCTTCCGGCAGCATATCGGCGGCCTTTTTCAGGAACTCGGCATCCTCGGCATCAATTTCCGGAATGACGTTTTTGTGGATCACATCCCACCATTCCAGTGCCTCTGCCACGCGCCAGCAATTGCCGCGCACCGCATTCCAGAACATCTCGTCAGCATCTGCCATGCCTGCGGCTTCAAGCTTTGGCTTGGCGGCCTCAAACGACATGTCGTGAATGACTTTTTCATTAAGGCTTGCCAGTTCGGCCGGATCAAATTTCGGCGTCGAACGGCCATAATGATCCAGATCGAATTTCTCTAGCACCTGCGAAAGGTTCGCCGGCTCGATCTTGTCGGATGCACCAAGGCCGGTCAGAAGGCCAACAAGCGCCTCGACCTCGAACCCGTCGTTACGCAGCTCACGCAGTGAAAGACTGCCCAGACGTTTTGAAAGCTGCGAACCACCCGGCCCCGCCAAAAGCGGCATATGAGCGAACTCAAGCGCGCCCGGCTTTCCACCAAGGGCGAGATACAGCAAGATCTGCGACACGGTATTGGTCACGTGGTCTTCGCCGCGGATGATGTGGGTAACCCCCATTTCAAGGTCATCAACCACCGAGCCCAGCATATAAAGCAACGAGCCATCTTCACGGATCAGGACCGGGTCGGACACATGTTCGGTATCAAACGAGCAGATCCCGCGTGTCAGGTCGTCCCACTCAACCAAACCATCGGTCAGAAGGAAACGCCAATGCGGCTTGCGGCCTTCGGCCTCAAGGGCGGCAATTTCTTCATCGCTAAGCGTCAATGCCTTGCGGTCATAGATGAACGGCTGGTGACGCTGGCGGGCCGCCTTGCGTTTCCAGTTCAGCTCACCTTCCGTCTCGTAGCACGGATAAAGCAGTTCACGCTTTTTCAGGTCGTCAATCGCTGCGTCATATTTGTCCAGACGCAAACTTTGACGTTCTTCCTGATCCCAGTCGATACCAAGCCATGCAAGGTCTTCACGGATCGCGTCGACATATTCGTCCTTTGAGCGCGCCGGATCGGTATCGTCAAAGCGCAGGATGAATTTCCCGCCTGATTTCCGGGCATAAAGCCAGTTCATCAGCGCCACACGGGCGTTACCGACGTGAAGAAGCCCGGTCGGGCTGGGGGCAAATCGCAGAACAGGTTTTGTCATTTCAAACTTTTCAATCACGTAACAAGGTTCGTGAAACCATTGGTAATCGGATAGCGACGGTCACGGCCAAAGGCGCGCGGGGTGATCTTGACCCCCGGGGGTGCCTGACGGCGTTTGTATTCCGCCCGATCCAGCAATCGCCAGACCCGGCGTACTGTTGCCTCATCGTGTCCGCTATCCACGATATCGCGAACAGACCGCTCACCTTCAATCATCTGATGCAGGATATCATCCAAAACATCATAAGGCGGCAGACTATCTTCGTCTTTCTGATCCGGGCGAAGCTCGGCCGATGGCGGCTTGGTGATAATCCGCTCGGGGATTACCATGCCATCCGGGCCCATCGCCCCGTCCGGTTTATGCTCATTGCGCCAGTGGCACAGATTGAACACGGTCGTTTTATAAAGGTCTTTCAGAACCGAATAGCCACCACACATGTCGCCGTAAAGCGTGGCATAGCCGACCGACATTTCCGACTTGTTGCCGGTGGTCAGCACCATGTGACCAAACTTGTTTGAAAGCCCCATCAGGATAATCCCGCGCGAACGGGCCTGAATGTTTTCCTCGGTAATATCAACATCGCGGCCAGCAAATGCAGGTGCCAGCATTTCGTCGAACGCGGCCATGGCCGGGCCAATATTGATGCTTTCAATCCCGGTCTTGAGCATGCCTGCGCAAAGCTCTGCATCCTCAAGGCTCTCGGCCGAGGTGTAGGGCGATGGCATCATCACCAGACGCACGCGGTCAGAACCCAGCGCATCCACCGCAACCGCGGCCGAAAGAGCACTGTCGATCCCGCCCGACATGCCGATGACGACACCGGGGAAACCGTTCTTGTTCACATAGTCGCGCAGGCCCAGTACCAGCGCCTGATAAATTGCATCCAGCCCGGTGGGATAGGCAACCTTTGGCGCGTCACCCGCGCAACGCCATTTACCGCTTTCTGCCTGTTGCCAGGTGGTCACCACCACATCCTCGGCAAAGGCCGCCAAAGCCACCGCAAGAGATCCATCACCGTTCAGGCCAAATGATCCGCCATCAAAGACCAACTCGTCCTGACCACCGACTTCGTTGCAATAGATCATCGGCACACGGCTTTCACGCACGCGATCCTCGATCAGCTTGCGGCGCAGGCCACTTTTATCGGCTTCAAAGGGTGAACCATTCGGCACAAGGAAGATTTCCGCCCCTGCATCGCCCAGATGGGCGACAACATGCGGCGTCCAGACATCTTCGCAGATCGGCACACCAAGCTTGATACCCTTGAATGAGATCGGGGTTGGCATCGGACCCGCGGCAAAGACGCGCTTTTCATCAAACACGCCATAATTGGGCAAATCATTCTTGGCACGCACATCAACGATCTTGCCCTGATCAATCAGCAAAACCGCATTATGGCGGATGCCATCAACTTCCCACGGCGTGGTCAACAGCAATGCCGGGCCATCGGTGCGCTTGGCGGTATGTTCGCAAATAAACTGAACAGCGTCATGCAGATGGCGCATGAAGGCAGGCTTCATCACCAGATCTTCTGGCGGATATCCAGACAGAACCAGCTCAGAATAAAGGACGATTTCCGCGCCCTTTTCTGCCGCAGTTTCCCAGGCAGCCACAACCTTGTCCCGGTTCCCGGTGACATCACCGACAATCGGGTTAAGCTGGGCGATCGCAATGGCAAGCTTCTTTGTCATGATGTTGGAATAGGATCGCCCCCGCGCGCTGTCAATTGCCGAATGGGCAATGCAGCCTTTTGCACGCAAATTTCCGGGAAAATAACGCCAGCAGAAACGATCAAAGAGCCAGGGCGGCGTCGATCTCGTCCTGGCTCATGGTTTTGGCCGAACCGTGGATAATGCCACTGGCGACATCCATGAATTTCTGAAGCGATGTGGTCACAGCACCGGCGGTCACCCGCAACAGCTCGTCATCACCGGTCTCGATAATGGTTTCAAGCTGCGAAACTGCATGGCTGACAATGGTATTAAGATGTTCGATGGTCTCTTCGAACGGCTGGCGGAATTTGGGCGGCACGTGCTCATAAGCCTCAATGGCCAGTTCCCTGTCCGAAAAGGCACTTTCGCGGAAATGCTCCTGATAGCTTTTCGGCGCCCATTCCTTGCAGTCCTCAATCATGTCGGGCATATCCGGCACCATTTCGAGCAGCATGACGATCTCGTTGAAATGGTTCAGATAATCGGTCGCCAAAAGCGTGGTCGAGGAAATATTGGTTCCCTCTACCTTCTTTTGCCATGCGCTGAACTCAGCGTCGTCCACCATACCCGTTGCGACCTCTTCCCCAAACCGTTTCTCAGGAACACCCTGTAATTACCCATACTTAAGAATATTTACTGCCCATTGGTAGATGTTTTTTCACGAATTCATACTGATTGTGCAACAAATCGCGCGCAAGCCCCACTTGAACGCACCAAATGGCAGGAAATACCGAAAAAAAGAAAAGGTGCCCGGCAATTGCCCGGACACCTTTTCGATCACTGTATTTCCCATTCAAGGGGATCAAGCAGAAGCAGCCATCTGTTCGGCTCGGATGCTGTCACGTTCCTTTTTGATCATTTCCGCGATCAGGAAGGCCAGCTCAAGGGCCTGCCCGCCATTAAGGCGCGGGTCGCAATGGGTGTGGTAGCGATCCGAAAGGGCGTCTTCGGTCACTTCGCGTGCACCACCGATACACTCGGTCACGTCGGTGCCGGTCATTTCGAAATGAACGCCACCGGCATGGGTGCCTTCGGCCTTGTGCACATCAAAGAAGTTTTTGACTTCTGCCAGAATCGCGTCAAACGGACGGGTTTTATAACCCGTCGATGCCTTGATCGTGTTGCCATGCATCGGATCACAGGACCAGACGACCTTGCGGCCCTCGGCCTTAACGCGTTTGACCAGACGCGGCAGGTTATCAAACACCTTGTCCGCGCCCATGCGTGCGATCAGGGTCAGGCGACCGGCCTCGTTTTCCGGGTTGAGGATATCGATCAGGCGGATCAGGTCATCCTCATCCATGGTCGGGCCGCATTTCATGCCAATCGGGTTTTTAACCCCGCGCAAGAATTCAACATGGGCATGATCGGCCTGACGGGTACGATCACCGATCCACAGCATATGTGACGAACAATCATACCATTCGCCGGTCAGGCTGTCCTGACGGGTCAGCGCCTGCTCATAACCGAGCAAGAGGGCCTCGTGCGAGGTATAGAAATCCGTCTCGCGCAGCTGCGGCGCACTATCTGCCGTGATGCCGCACGCTTCCATAAAGGCAACCGCCTCGTCAATCTGCGTGGTCAGCTTGCGATAGCGTTCTGCCGCCGGGCTGCCATCAACGAACGAAAGGTTCCAGCGATGGATCTTGGTCAGATCAGCAAAACCGCCCTGCGCGAATGCACGCAGCAGGTTCAGCGTCGCTGCCGACTGGTTATAGGCGCGGATCTGGCGCTGCGGATCAGGGATGCGGGCTTCTTCGGTGAACTCGATGCCATTGACCACGTCGCCGCGATAGCTTGGCAATTCAACACCATTGATGGTTTCGGTATCGCTTGAGCGCGGCTTGGCAAACTGGCCGGCCATACGACCCACCTTGACCACCGGGCAGGACGCACCAAAGGTCAGGACAACCGCCATCTGCAGCATCACCTTGAAGGTGTCGCGAATGTTGTTCGGATGGAATTCCTTGAAGCTTTCGGCACAGTCACCGCCCTGCAGCAGGAAGGCGTTGCCTTCTGCGACTTCACCAAGCTTTTCCTTGAGCGCACGCGCCTCGCCAGCAAACACCAAAGGAGGATAGCTGCCGAGCTCTTGCTCTACGGCCTCGAGGGCCTGTGCATCAGGATAAGTCGGCACCTGCTTGATCGGCAGGTTGCGCCAGCTTTCAATGCTCCAGCTCTTGCTCATTTGCTTCCTCTCAATCCGGCATGTTCATCATCATGCCGCCATTATATCACATATTCGGTTATCTGGCGGAATCCCGCCCGCTTGACCCGTCATTTTACCGGGCCAGACTTGATACGGGTTTTACAAACGCATTTCCACCCCTTCTCGTCATGCACGGGTGATTTTTCCGCAATTTTTTACCAAACCGTCAAAATTAGGCGCAAAATTCCACCCATAACGAAGCCGCTTCATAAGCATGGGTTCAATAACCGTATGATCATAGGTGATTACCGTTTGCGAATCCGCCACCCTATTCATCACACCATTTACGCGAACTGTGATTTGTGAGCACATTGCGCACGTCACCGTAAACTCCGTGGATCGCCCCATGCCCCCTGAAACAATTGCCATTATCGCCTTCGCCTATTTCGTGGCGGCATTTGTCAAAGGGGCAACCGGGCTTGGATTTTCGACATCCGCATTGCCGATTCTGGCCCTTGGACTGGGACTCAAGGCCGGGATGCCGCTGGTGATTATCCCGTCGCTTGTCAGCAATTCGATCATCATGGCGCAAGCGGGCTATTTTCGCGCAACCATAAGCCGGTTCTGGCCGATGTTTCTGGCCACTATCCCGGGAATTCTCATTGGGCTGGCAGTTCTTGAACTGGTCGACAGCATTCTGGCCGGGGCGGTTCTTGGACTTGTTCTGATGAGTTACGGGGCAATTACCATTTTTCGCCCCGGCAAGCCTCTTTCTGACAATGTTGCGCGGCGTATTGCCCCGGTATCGGGCCTTGCCACCGGTTTGATCAACGGCATTACCGGATCACAGGTCATGCCGGTTTTGCCTTTTCTTTTATCCTTGCGGCTTGAGCCCAAACGCTTCCTGACGGCAATCAATATCTCGTTTAGCCTTTCAAGCATTATCATGGCGCTTGGTCTGGCGCGGCTGGGCCTGTTCACCCTCGAAACGCTGTGGATTTCACTGGCCGGGTTGGTACCGGTTTATCTTGGCACCAAACTCGGAACCATTGTGCGTGATCGCATGGATGCCGAAACCTTCCGCAAGGTCGTTCTGATCATGTTGATCATTTTTGGCGTCATTCTGGTCGGCAAACTGTTTACAACAGGATGACGGACTCCCGTCAGGACATCAGATGCCATCTGGCACAATCAGGTCGTTTCTGATAGCACAATCGCCATGAAAACCATTGCCCGCCCTGCCTTTGCTGAGACCGAGGAAAAGAAATCCCGTTTTCTGGCCGAACTCGTTTTTCATGACGATCTGGCCAAGCGGATTGATGAATTGCGCGCACTCCACCCCAAGGCCAATCATCATGTGAATGCCTATCGTTACCTTAATGACGAAGGCCAGCTGATTGAACATGGCAAGGATGACGGGGAACCATCGGGCACATCGGGCATCCCGTGCCTCAAGGTGCTTCAGGGGCGCGATCTGATCAATGTTGCGGTGATTGTGACGCGCTATTTTGGCGGAACAAAACTGGGAACCGGCGGGTTGGTGCGCGCCTATAGCGGGGCGGCTAATGCAGTTTGCGATGTTGCCGAGATCATCGAGTATGTCCCGCAGGGAGAGACAGAACTGTTTGCCGGATTTTCCGATGCCGGAACGCTGGAACAAGCCTGCGCAGAGGATGGCATTACCATCCTTGATCGACAGTTTGATACCGACGGAACACGCATCAAGATCACCGGACCACGTGAACGCCTGGCAGAGCTGAGTGAACGTTTTCCACTTCCCTAAAGCGGCAAGCTTAACTTCCTGCTTGCGGCGTCTTCATAGGAACGAAGTTTTTCAATTCCTCCTCGGTCAGACAGAGGAAAGCCGCTGAGTTCGAATATCGAGGAGAAATGTCTCGCAAAATTGAGAACTTGCCAAGTCGGCCACAATATTTATCGGCCAATGCTACAACATCCTCAGGCAACGGCTCATTCAATGGAATGTGCCGATGACGGATTGTCACAAAATCGCGGCCTGAGAAAGTGATAGCCTCAACGGAGTCAGACACAACACCGTCCCCCTTCACTTTAGCCTCCCAATACCAAGCGTAGGGCGATTGCAACCCAACAATATCATCAGATTTTTCGACCGTCGTGTGCTGGCAAGCCGCAAGCAATGCCAACAACCCGACAATAAGTGTGTTTTTTGAGATAATCCTCGGACCTCCAAGCTGCTTATTTTTTTTCACGCGTGGTGCTTTCGCGGCACTGAAGCTCGAAACCGAGATCGATGATTTTTTGTTCGGGGGTTTCGCCGTCCAGCACGCTTTTGATCATCTGCACGGCCCGTTTGCCGATCTGATAGCGGTCGGTTCGGATGGACGTCAGAGACGGATAGCTTGCCGCCATCATTTCAAGGTCGTTGAAGCCGATGATCCCCATCTCATCAGGGACCGATATACCCGCCTTCTGACAGCCAAACAGCGCGCCAAGCGCCATGTCATCATTGTTGCAGAATACGGCATCAAGGTCCGGGCGACGTTTGCGCAATTGCCCGATGAGTTCCGCCCCAAGTGACACACTTGAGGACGCGGTGGTTGTCACGATCAGGTCGGGATCATAACGCCCGCCCGAACGCATGGCTTCCTTGAAACCTTCCAAACGGCGGTAAGATCGCGGATCCATACGTGCGCCAAGGAACCCGATGCGCTTATAGCGTTTTTGCACCAGATGTGTTCCCGCCGCACGCCCGCCTTCAAAATGCGAAAACCCGACCATCATATCGATCGGGTCATCTCCGGTTTCCATGATCTGCACCACCGGGCAGCTGGCATTTTGCAAAAGTTCACGGGTTGCCGCAGTCTGATCTGTCCCGGCGACAATCATTGCCGACGGTCCCTGCCCCAGAAACGTCCGCACCAAGCGTTCTTCATCCTTCGCCACATAGCGCGAATTGCCGAGCTGGACCTGAAACACGCCGTCATCGAGTTCGTCATAGATGGCGCGCAGCGTGTCGGCAAACACGTTGTTGGTCAGGGACGGAACAATCACACCAACAATATTCGAACGTGTCGATGCCAGTGCGCTTGCATGGGAATGCGGCACGTAATTGAGCTTTTTCACCGCATTGTTGATTTTGCGCCTTAGGTGATCTGACACCTTTGACGGGTCGCGCAATGCACGTGAGACCGTAATGGTACTGACCCCTGCCTTCTCGGCAACGTCAGAAATAGTTGGCCGCCCGGCCCCTTTGCGTTTCCTCATACCCCTACATTTATTACGTCTTTTATACATCGACAAGAGCCTTGAAGATTAGGCTGTTGACTCAATGTTAGCGCTAACATTATGTTAGCGCTAACATTACGCACAACAGGGCAAACCAAAGCAACAATTAGCCCTGCAAAAAAGTAACCGGGTGGAAATATCTAAATGCATCGACAAGCTCATTATGTCGTGATCATGGGCGTCGCTGGTTCGGGGAAAACCGAAGTCGCGCGCCGCATTGCCGAGGCGACCGGCGACTGCTGGCTTGATGCAGATGATTACCATCCTGTTGAAAATGTCGAACATATGCGCCGCGGGCAGCCGCTTAATGATGACATGCGCTGGCCATGGCTAAGTGCGGTTGCGGATGGTGCCCATACCAGATCAAGCATCGATGACACCGCTGATGCGCGCACGGATGGTGCGCAAAAAGTGTTTATCGCTTGTTCCGCGCTCAAACGGCGCTATCGCGATTTTCTATGCCGGAAACTTGATCCGGTAACGTTTGTGTTTCTGGACGGTACACGTGATGTGATCCAGACGCGGCTCGAACGCCGTGTCGGACATTTCATGCCGTCCGCCTTGCTAGACAGTCAGCTTGCAGATCTTGAACCGCCGGGGCCGGACGAGAACTGTGTGACTGTCTCGATTGATGCCCCGATCGACACCGTTGTTGCCATGGCAATCGATAACCTCGCAGCCCATGAAAACAGCGGCTCTTCCACTGTAAAAGATAACACCGCCGGAAAACCGGAACTCCAGGGAGAAGACAAATGACCAAGTCTCTTAAATCGCTCGCAGGAGCAACCTTTATTGCGACCCTGATCGCAGCGGCGCCTTTTGCCGCCAATGCGCAGGAATTCACCCTCAAGATCCAGTCAAGTGACGCCGCAGGCGTGCCGAACTTTGAACTGGAGCAGGAATGGGCTGAGCGCGTTGAAACCATGACGGGTGGCCGCGTTGACGTGGAAATGCTGCCGGTCAACTCTATCGTTGAGCACAACGAAACCCAGGATGCGATTGCCGCAGGCATTCTGGACGGTCACATCACCGATACCAGCTACTTTACCGGCAAGGACCCGGCATTCGGCCTGATCGCCAACCCGGTTGGCGCATGGTCGGCACCGTCCGAAATGCTGCGCTTTGTTGAATATGGTGGCGGCAAGGAGCTGATGAACAGCCTGCTTAACCCGCGTGGTTTGCAGTTCATCGGTGCCGTAACCCCCGGCCTCGAAGCATTTGTTTCCTCGGTCCCGCTTGATGGCGTTGCCGACCTCGAAGGCCTGAAGATGCGCGCACCGGAAGGCATGGTTCAGCAGGTATTTGCCGCTGCTGGTGCAGCCCCGGTAAACATTCCGCAGTCCGAAGTTTTTACCTCGCTTGATAAGAAAGTCATCGATGCTGCGGATGCCACCGTGTTCTCGACCAACCAGGCAATGGGCCTGCATGATGTTGCAAAACATCCGGTCTATCCGGGCTTCCATTCCATGCCGATGCTCGAAGTCTCGATCAACAAGACCAAATGGGACTCGATGCCAGAAGACATCCAGGCAATTCTTGAAATGTCGGTCCGCGATCTGGCCCATGACATGGATGCACGCCTGGCAATGAAAGACATGGAAGCTGTGGCGCAGGCCCGTTCACAAGGTGGCGTCACCATCCACAACTGGTCGGCTGAGGAACGTGCGAAGTTCCGTCAGATTGCCACCAGCCAGTGGGAAAAAGTTGCGGCACGTTCAGAAGACGCTCAGCGCGTTTATGATACCCTTGTCGAGTATCTGAAATCCCAGGGCCTGATCTAAGTCAGATCATCTCTGACCGACAGCGCGATATTCCCGCGCTGTCGGCAATGTGATGCAATACAATCCGGCAAGCCCCGATTTCTGAGACGTTTTCGGGGTGGCGGCCTCCCCGTCGCCGGGTTGTATTGTACCTTGTCACAAGGAATATTCGACATGTCCGAAACTCCTCAGCACTTGCCGCTGCCCGAACCAGAAGAAGTTCAGGAACAGCCGCTTGTCGTTTCTGGCCTCCTTGGCCGCTTGATCACAAAAACTTCAAACGTATTTGCCCTTGGCTTTCTGTTGTCGATGGCAACGTTGATTTATGAAATCGTGATGCGTCATGTATTCAACAGCCCAACACTCTGGGCGCATGAAACAACGACGTTCATCTGTGCCATTGGCTTTGTATTTGGCGGTCTTTTTTGCGCCGCCCGTGACAAGCATATTCGCGTGGTCATCCTCTATGACATCGTTGGCCCGAAAATGCGCAAGACACTGGATGTTTTCATATCCGTCGTTTGCATGATTTCGTCTGGCTTCTTTGCATGGGCGGCCTGGCTGATGGTCGAGCGTGCGGCTTTCACGCCTACCGGTGATATTCACCTTGAAACCACCGGCAGCGCTTTCAATGCACCCTATCCCGGCGTTCTCAAGGTTTTCTTGTTCCTCACTCTGATTGTTTTGACCGTGCAGTTTCTGGTGCAGGCAATCAACTATGCCCGCAAGGCACCGATTATGCCGGCCTCACATACCCTTAGTGATTGATCTTGCGGATTTGCTGCGCGCTTCGTGCAACACCGCACCCGATAAACGATGTTTGGCCCGTTGGCCCCTGATCCCATTTTCGATCTCACGCTTAATCAAGGCGAGCGGCGAGACAGGATAGATCCATATGTTTGAATTACAGTCCCTTGGCATTGAATACGGCACGCTCGCCATGTTCGTTTTGCTGCTTGGTTTTCTTTTGACCGGCATGCCGCTTGCGTTCGTGACCCTATTGATCGCCCTTATTTTTACCCTTGGCTGGTTTGGTCCGATGGCGGTGCCACTGATTACCAGCAGGGTGTATTCATTTGTTTCATCCTTTGTTTTTGTCTCGGTGCCGATGTTCGTGCTGATGGCAGCGATCCTTGACCGATCCGGGATTGCGCGGGACTTGTTTGATGCCATGCGTCTTTTTGGCGGCAGACTTAAAGGCGGCGTTGCCGTTCAGACCATTTTTGTCGCCGTGATCCTTGCTGCCATGAGCGGCATTATCGGCGGCGAGATTGTCTTGCTTGGCCTAATTGCCCTGCCCCAGATGCTCCGTCAGGGCTATGACAAGAACCTCGCCATCGGTGTTGTCTGTGCCGGTGGCTCGCTTGGCACGATGGTGCCGCCATCGATTGTTTTGATCATTTACGGCCTGACCGCAAACGTTTCGATTGGCGATCTGTTTACATCGGCCTTCTTGCCGGGCTTCATGCTGGCAGGCTTCTATGTCGCCTATGTGCTGTTTCGATCATATACCGGCAAAAATATTGCCCCGCCCCCGCAGACTGAAAAGATCCCGCATGCCGAAAAGATGCGCCTTCTCAAAGGTCTGTTCTTGCCGATCTCGGTTGTTTTCTGTGTGCTGGGTTCGATCTATGGCGGCATCGCATCCGTGACAGAGGCATCGGCGGTTGGTGTGGCCGGTGTGATCCTTTCAACCGTTTTTCGGCGCGAATTCTCGCTTTCCATGCTTAAGGCGGCGGCGCTTCAAACACTGTCGACCTGCGGCATGATTGTCTGGATCGGCATCGGGGCTTCCGCCCTTGTCGGGGTGTTTAACCTGATGGGCGGGATCAAGTTCGTTTCAAGTCTGATTACCGGCATTTCCGATGATCCAACCGTGATCATTCTGTTCATGATGCTGATCCTGTTTGTCTTGGGCATGTTCCTTGACTGGGTGGGCATCGCGCTTCTGACCATGCCGATCTTTGTCCCGATTGTCCGCGAGCTTGGCTTTGATCCGGTCTGGTTCGGTGTGCTGTTTGCCATGAACATGCAGGTCAGCTTCCTGTCCCCGCCATTTGGGCCAGCTGCGTTTTATCTTAAATCGGTGGCGCCCCCCGACATATCCCTTGGCGATATCTTCAAGTCGCTTCTGCCCTTTATCTGCCTGCAGATTTTGGCCGTCGCACTTCTGATCATCTTCCCGGGCCTTGCCGGGGGCTAAGACCGAAAACCAAGAACGAAACGAAAAAAGGCGGGACCAATATTGGTCCCGCCTTTTGTTTTTAAAACTGAATGCCTAGTCCGAGACCGGGAAGCGCATGGTCACGAATTCCTCGGCCGCGGACGGATGGACCGCGACGGTCTGGTCGAACTGGGCCTTGGTCGCGCCCATGCGGACAGCAATCCCGATGCCCTGAATGATTTCAGCCGCATCCGGGCCGACCATATGGGCACCAAGCACCACATCGGTGGTTTTATCGACAATCAGCTTCATCAGCGTTTTTTCATCCCGTCCCGAAAGGGTGTGGCGCATCGGTTTGAAGGTCGATTTATAAATTGCGACATCAAGTCCCTTGGCGCGTGCCTCTTCCTCGGACAGGCCAACCGTGCCAACCGGTGGCTGGCTGAAAACGGCGGTCGGGATGGCCTGATAGGACATTGACCACGGTTTGCCGCCATAGACTGTATCGGCAAACGCCATGCCTTCCTTGATGGCCACCGGGGTCAGTTGCACGTGATCACGGACATCGCCCACAGCATAGATGTTCGGAACGCTGGTTTGCAGGCCCGCATTGGTGATGATCGCACTTCTGTCGTTCAGCTCAACACCGGCTTGTTCAAGACCCAGACCATGGGTTTTCGGCTCGCGACCTGTGGCAAACATGATGGCATCAACATCCTGATGGTCACCACCCGTCAGGGTCAGCTTCAGTGAGCCGTCATCATTCTTGGCAATCGCCGTGACATTGGTGTGCAAGCGCAGATCAATGCCCTTTTTGACGATCTCTTCGGCCAGATGGTTGCGGATGTCATTGTCAAAGCCACGCAGAATCTGGTCACCGCGATAGAACTGGGTCACGTTTGCGCCAAGCCCGGCAAAGATACCGGCAAACTCGACAGCAATGTAACCGCCACCAACAACCGCGATGCGTTCGGGCAAGTCTTCTAGGTGGAAGGCCTGATTGGATGAAATCGCATGTTCGATGCCTGGAATATCGGGCATGACCGGTGTGCCGCCCACCGCAATCAGAATGCGTTCGGCGGTCACCGTTTTGTCGCCGACCTCGAGCGTGTGGGCATCCTTCAGAACCGCACGGCTTTCAAACAGTTCGACATTCGACCCCTTCAGAAGGCTTTTATAGATGCCATTAAGACGTTCAATCTCGGCATCCTTGTTGGCGATCAGGGTTTTCCAGCTAAAGCTCGGCTCGCCCGGAAGGGTCCAGCCATAAGCGGATGCGTCTTCGAAATCCTCAGCAAAGTGTGCACCGTAAACCAGAAGCTTTTTCGGCACACAGCCACGAATCACACAGGTGCCACCGACCTGGCTTTCCTCGGCGATGGCGACCTTTGCACCATATCCCGATGCCACGCGGGCGGCGCGCACGCCTCCTGAACCGGCACCGACAACAAACAAATCAAAATCATAGTCCGACATGCGGAAATTCCTGTTTTTTGCTCAATGAGACAACTTGGCGCCAAATGTAGGGCGAATTTGCCAAGAGTCGAGACCAAACACGGTAAACCGGGCGTAAAATCCACGTGAAATGAACGGAAAGCGTCTGCAAAGGTGCAAGATGCTGTTGTGGGATAGCTTTTATAAACTTTCGCGCTATATGATGGCAAAGACGCGATGGGGATTGCGACAACTTTGATAGGATTTTATCCATGAACGACCATATCCACGGTCAGGATGCGTCTTTTGACAATGCACCGGGCTATACCGACGAGCGCGGCGGAAATACCGCCCTTGTCTGTTACGGGCTTATGATCGCAACCCTGTTTACGGCGTTTGCCACAGGTCTGATTGCGCTGATCGTTTCCTATATCGCACGCGAAGACGACAATCACTGGACCAACAGTCACTACACCTTCGTCATCCGCACATTCTGGATCAGCATCCTGTATGCCATCATCCTTGGTTTCTTTACCTTCGTGATTGGTTGGATCCCGCTTCTGGGCTGGGCTATTGTCGGGTTGATGGCGCTTTACACCACCGCCTGGTTTATCGGGCGCAATGTGATCGGCCTTCTGCGCGCATTGAACGGCCGCCCGATTGATAACCCGCAAAGCTGGTTCTTTGGCTGATCACCCATAAATGCGGTGCAATTGGGTCAAAGACTGTTTGTCCGATTGCACCGGACTCCCCGGCCCGTTAAAGTTGCCAACGAACAACATCTGCAAAGAACATTCGATACGGACAGGGGTTTAAAAGTGGCGTCGTCTGCGCAAGGGTCTGGCGATAAAATGCGCTGGGAAGATCTTCTTTCTTCTCATCGGCTTGAATTCAAGGATGGCAAAATTCGCCTGCCCGAAGGTGCCCCTTATCCGACACCGGATGGCCGAAGCCCGTTTCAGATCGATGTCGACCGGGTAATCTTCTCGTCCTCGTTCCGGCGTCTGCAAAACAAGACGCAGGTCCACCCCCTATCCGAAAACGATCATGTCCATACCCGCCTGACCCACACGATCGAGGTCGGCTCGGTCGGGCAATCGCTTGGCCTGATGGCAGGCGCGCATATCGTCAAAAACCTGCCCAAGGGATTGGAAACCACCCTGGCCGATATCGGTTACATGGTGCAGGCAGCATGTCTTGCGCACGATATCGGCAACCCGCCATTCGGGCATTCCGGCGAGGACGCCATCAATGAATGGTTCACAACATCGCGCCTTGCCAAGGACGAGCTGACATCACGCCTTTCGGGGCCGGAGCTTGAAGACCTGCGTCATTTTGAGGGCAACGCCCAAGGGTTACGCATTATCAGCCAGCTTGAAATGAAGCGCTTTGACGGTGGGCTTAACCTGACCTACGGCACGCTTGGCAGTTTCATCAAATATCCGCGCAGCACGTCGGTGCCCGATGCACGCCGCAAGGAATATACCGGCCTTAAAAAGCCCGGCTATTATCAGGCCGAACGAAACATTGCGCAGGCGATTGCAAAGGTTTGCGGCCTGTCCCCGCTTGAAGGATTTGACGGCGCATGGCGGCGTCATCCGCTGGTGTATCTGGTCGAGGCCGCCGACGACATCTGTTATTCCGTGGTCGATCTTGAAGATGGCTGGGAACTGGGCTGTGTCAGCTTCGAGGAAGTCGAACGTGCGCTTGCCCCGATTGCCCGCCACCCGGAAAAATATGACGGCGATGCCGAACAGCGCTGGAAAGACCTGCGCGCTGAGGGCTGGTATGCCGAGAAGTCGGAAAACGACCGAATCGGCTTCCTGCGCGGCAAGGCGATTGGCAATCTGGTCAAGGCCGCAGTTGACGCCTTCATTGAACATGAAGACGCGCTTCTTGCGGGCACGATTGAAGGCGATCTTCTTGCTAACACACCGTTGGGCCCCCATGCCAAGGCGTGCAAGAAACTGGCTGTACAGAAGATCTATAACGCACCACATGTCCTGCCGATCGAGATGGCCGGGTTCGAGGTCATAAATGGCCTGCTTGAAAGCTTTGTTCGTGCCGCCATCGACATTGACGAGCACAAAAATCACGGCAAACGTCTGCCACCGCAGGCCGACCGGATCGACAAGCTGTTATCGGGCAAGCTGATGGCCGCTCCCGACCTTTACAGCCGCCTGATGCGGGTGATGGATTACATTTCCGGCATGACGGATCGCTATGCGGTCACACTGTTCAGGAAGCTTCAGGGCATCACCATCTAACAAAAAACCCGGCCAGATGGCCGGGTTTTTCATGGAAGCCTGATCAGGCTTAGATGATGTAGTGAATGCCGCATTCGGTCTTGTCCTGCCCGGCCCAGCGTCCGGCACGGACATCGGTCGAATTCGGGTCAACACGCTCAGTGCAAGGCATGCAACCAATCGACAGGAAGCCTTCGGCCTCAAGCGGATGACGCGGAAGGGCGCGATGTTCAAAGATGTCTTCGATATCCTCGCGCTTGTACCCTGCCAGCGGATTGATCTTGATCCGCGATCCTGCCGGTTCGACAACCGGCAACGCATCGCGTTCACCACCGTGGAAACGTTTGCGGCCGGTCAGCCACGCGTCATAGCCTTCGAGTGCACGCTGAAGCGGCTCCACCTTGCGCAAATAGCAGCATTTCGCGGTGTCCGAGGCAAACAACATCCCGTTCGGATCATCTGCCTTGAGCTTTTCCTCGTCCGGACGCATGATCTTGATATTGGTCAGGCCCAAATGATCAACAAGCTTTTCACGGTAGGTGTGCGTTTCACCAAACAGCTTGCGGGTATCAAGGAAAATCACCGGCAAGTCACGATCAACTTCTGCGACCAGCGCAAGAAGGGCCGCGGCCTCTGTCCCGAAGGACGAGGTCATGGTGATGCGACCGTTGAATTCCTCATGCACCATGGGTTCGATCAAAGCGACGCCTTGCAGATCCCCATAGCGGCTTAGCAGCTCAGCGGCCCGGTCAGTTGCCTCCTCTACAGACATGGAGCCACCGGTCACAATGTCTTCTTCACGCAATACATTCATGGCAACCACCTACGACGATCAATAAAGTCGTCGGTTTTCTCAAGTAACTGCTTCATATCTGCACCTTCGGCCTTCCACTTCTCTCGCTCGGCAGAGAGAATGGACAGACGTTCAGACCATTTTGGATCAAGCCAGTGTTCTATAGCACGACGAATGCGTCCTGCAAGCCTTGGACTTTTACCATTGGTCGAAACCGTGATCATCAGATCACCACGCTGAATGCGCGCTGGCGACGAAAAATCACAATATTGTTTGACGTCCTCGACATTGGCAATCGTGCCAACGGCCTTGGCAATAGAGGCCAGCTCGGCAGCCTTTTTAAGATCAAGGTCGATGATAAACATGATGGAGGCCGCGTTTACATCCGCCGAGTTTGGCAAATAGCGCTGCAACCGGTCACCGGCCTGTTCGGCCAGTTCGGGTATCGGGTCTTCGGAATAGACGGTGACGTATTTTGCCCCATCACCGTCAAACTGGCGCAAACGGTTCAGGGTGGCCTGACCGTTGCCGACCAAAGCGACCGAAAGTCGCGTCAGGTCCAGATTGATGGGAAACATCGTCGATCCTCTAATGCGGGTTTCTCTCTATTGCCCATGACTATGAGTGTGGATAGCGAATCATTCAATACATTTTTTATGTGTTTTATATATAAACAACACTAAATATTGGTATTTAATAGTTGCAAGCTGACTGATCCACCGGCCCCGATTTTTCCGTAAAGCTTTTCCTCCAATTCTTGCAAAACCGCCCTATATTGGGCCAAATTTCAAAACCCGTCCGCCAGAAGATACCGTCAAGAGAGCGTCCAGATGTCCAGCAGTGCCTCCCCTGCCCTGTCCGAAGTCAGCCTTGCGCAACCACAAGCCAACAAAAACGTCGCCATCTGGCTGTTTTCCTGCGCGGCGATGGTGTTCATCATGGTGGTGATCGGCGGCTTGACGCGCCTGACTGAATCAGGGCTTTCGATTGTGGAATGGCGCCCCTTCACCGGCATCATCCCGCCGATGAATGAAGCCGACTGGCAAACGCTTTATGAAAAATACAGCCAGTATCCCGAGTTCCAGAAAATCAACGCCTGGATGTCGGTCGAGGATTTCAAATCGATCTTCTGGCTGGAATTCATCCATCGCCTGTGGGGACGCTTGATCGGGATCGTGTTCTTCATCCCGTTCGTGTGGTTCCTCGCCAAGAAATCGATTGATCGCGCAACCAAGTGGAAGCTTTGGGGGCTTTTCATCCTTGGCGGTCTGCAGGGCCTGATGGGCTGGTACATGGTCATGAGCGGCCTGGTTGATCGACCAGACGTCAGCCAATACCGCCTGACCGCGCATTTCGGACTGGCGCTGTTGATTTTCATCGCCCTTCTATGGGTCGCCCTGCAGCAGCTTGGTCCGCGCACCACATCAACGATTTCGTCAAAACGTGCCTGGCAGTTGCTGTGGCTTATTGTGTTTACCGCACTATCGGGTGGCTTTGTCGCCGGGCTGAATGCCGGGCACATCTACAACACCTTCCCGCTGATGGACGGACAGTTGATCCCGGAAGGCCTTTATGTCTTTGACCCGGTCTGGCTGGCACCGTTTGAGGACCACATGACCGTGCAGTGGGACCATCGCTGGCTGGCAAAGCTGACATTCGTGATGGTGCTGGTCTTCTGGTGGTGCGCAGGAAAATGGGGGCTTGATGCCAAGCAACGCTTTGCCACCCATCTGGTGCTGGCAGCAGCTTGCCTTCAGGTCACTCTGGGCATTTCAACGCTTCTGAGCGTTGTGTGGTTGCCTCTTGGTGTTGCCCATCAGGCCGGTGCAGTTGTTCTGGTCGGCACAGCAACCTATGCGGCCTACACGCTGCGACACTAGTCGTCTGCCCGGTGCAGTGCCTTGCGGATACGGTGCATCGAAAACCAGATAGCGCCAAGCACAAGCGGAACGGCAATCCCCGTTGCAACGCGGTCATTGATTGGCGCACCTGTGTCCTTGATCGCCTTAAACAAATAGCCCAGAAGCCCAACCGCATAATAGGTAATCGCCGCAACAGACAGGCCTTCGACCGTTTGTTGCAGGCGAAGCTGCAATTTCACGCGGCGATCCATGCTGGCCAGAAGGTCGCGGTTTTGCGCCTCAAGCAGGATATCGACGCGGGTGCGCAACAGGTTGTTGGCGCGTGCCACGCGTTTTGACAGCACTTCCAACCGATCCCCGATGTTCTGACATGTCCGCATGGCTGGCGCCAAACGACGTTCCATAAACTCGGTAATGGTCTGAACCCCTTCAATGCGTTCTTCACGAAGCTCGATCAGGCGGGCCTGCACGATGCGGTAATAGGCCCGCGCAGCACTAAAGCGGTAATTAAGGGACGCTGCCATTTCCTCGGTCTGGGCGGCCAAGTCGGTCAATTTTGAAAGCGTTTCTTCGTCATCCGCCTGGGTCTTGCTGGCCATCTCGGCTGTAATTTCCGACAGACGTGTATCAATCTCGGAAACCTTCGGGGTTGCGCAATGGGCCATGGGAAAAGCCAAAAGCGCCATCATGCGATAAACTTCGATTTCCTTTAAACGCTGCACAAGACGGCCCGCCTGCAGCTGTTCCATCCCTTGATCCTTGACCAGCATGCGGCCAAAGCCGTCCCCATGCAGGCGAAAGTCGGTCCAGACTTGCGCTGTCCCGCCCAGAACCCGACTGCCGGTCAGGCCATTGTGATCAAACAACCGGGAAATTTCATCTTCGGTTCGGTCGGTTTTCTCGACCACGATATGCAACCCGACCATCAATTGCCCCGGCGTTTCCGAGAGCCAGTCCTGTGGTACAAGGTTGATCACCGGATCATCGAACGGGTTATCAAACGGCTCCATGCGCTTGAACACATATACGGTGAATTCCGCATGGCGTTCCCAGATCACGGAAAACCCGTCACAGGTCGCTTCAAAATATTTCTGATCCGGTGCCGGTGGTGTCAGACTGAACCGCTCGCAAAAGGCGATGAAATGTTCGCGAACGTTATCATCAAGCTCCTCGCCAGCATGAAAGGCAATACAGGAACATCTCGTTGGGCTGGAAACACCGCCAAACGGACGGGCATGAATTTCGTTATGAAGGGCGACACGCTGGGGATGTTCAACAAACATTGCCACGGGCTTTCATAATTGGCCATTGCGGTCTATATAAAGCGTTCGGGGACGGTTTTGACTGATCCCTGACAGTACCTGTATAGACGAAAGTTCAATGTGACAGAAAGCCCCTAAAACGTAAGGGAAAATACCGTCACAGGTCCTTTTATCTTTTGGGGAAAATCATTTTCTCTGGCCGAACAATCCCGGCTCCAAGGAGGCTCCATGACCGATCTTCGCACCACCGACAGTCTGTTTTTCGCCAAGGGTGATCTTGATCGCGACCGGCTTGAAACACAGGTCAATGATGCGCTGGGCACTGCTGAAGACGGTGAACTTTTCCTTGAATATCGTCAATCCGAAAGCCTTGTCTGGGATGATGGCCGCCTGCGCAGTGCAAACTTTGACACCGCACAAGGATTTGGCCTGCGGGCTGTTGCCGATGAAGCCACAGCCTTTTCGCACTCCAACGAGCTTTCCAATGACGCAGTCGGCCGTGCGGCCGAAACCGTTAAGGCTGTTGGATCTGGACGTTCCGGCAAGGTTGATCTGGGATCCATCGGGACGAATATATCGCTTTACTCTGATGTGAACCCGCTGGGCGAGGCCACGTTTGAAGCCAAGGTTGATCTGCTTGCACAGATTGATGCCTATGCCCGGTCGCGCGATCCGCGCGTGGTACAGGTTTCGGCATCTATTTCAGGCAACTGGCAGGCTGTCCAGATCTGGCGTTCAGGTGGTCAGCGCATTGGCGACATCCGACCGCTGGTGCGTTTCAATGTTTCGGTTGTTGTCAAACAGGGCGATCGCATGGAAACCGGATCACATGGCGAAGGCGGACGCATTGGCTATGACGGGTTCTTTGATGAAAAAACCTGGAAAAAGGCGGTTGATGAATCGCTCCGTCAGGCGGTTGTGAACCTTGACTCAGTGGCCGCACCAGCAGGCGAAATGACCGTGGTGCTTGGTCCGGGTTGGCCGGGCATTTTGCTGCATGAAGCCATCGGTCACGGCCTTGAGGGTGATTTTAACCGCAAGGGCACCTCGGCCTTTGCCGGGCTTTTGGGACAGCGGATAGCATCGCCGGGTGTGACGGTTGTTGATGATGGCACCATCCATGATCGCCGTGGATCGCTTTCAATTGATGATGAAGGCACCCCGACCCAGCAAACCGTCCTGATCGAAGACGGTATCCTGAAAGGATTTATGCAGGATCGCCTCAATGCACGCCTCACCGGGGTCAAATCCACGGGTAACGGGCGTCGCCAGTCATATGCCCACGCGCCGATGCCGCGCATGACCAACACCTATATGCTTGGTGGTGACAAGGATCCCGATGAAATTCTGGCCTCGGTCAAAAAAGGTATTTATGCCGTGAACTTTGGCGGTGGTCAGGTCGACATCACATCGGGCAAGTTCGTCTTCTCGGCCTCGGAAGCCTATTTGATTGAAGACGGTAAACTTGGTGCGCCGGTAAAGGGTGCGACCCTGATCGGCAATGGCCCGGACAGCCTGACGAAGGTTTCAATGGTCGGCAATGATATGGCACTTGATAACGGCATCGGTACCTGTGGCAAGGACGGGCAAGGTGTCCCCGTTGGTGTCGGGCAACCAACCCTGCGTATTGACGGCCTGACCGTCGGCGGCACTGCGGTATAACCTTCGTGGTATAACCGTAAGTGCCCTTTGGATATGGCACATACTACTTTGTGATAAATTATCTATACGCACGATCATAAACACTATCCTCCGACGAGTCGTGATACCAACCTGCCGAATGGCTATCCCTGCCAGCACAAAGACCATAATCTGATTGGATATGTTCCAAACAGGTTATGGTCGTCTTTTCGGTTGCGTCGCCATCCTCTGCCAGTGACGGCATTGATTGCACCGAACGACTGCCATGACTTGCCAACGATGGGAAAGTACCTTGAATATCGCTAGATGGCAGTACGTCACGGCACTTGCGACAGCTGTATTGGTGTCACTTTCAATCGGCATCCCCAAAGTTCAGGCGCAACAAAGTATTGATGTGCGCACGGATGAAGCACGGCAATTTTCCGAAGATTTCGAACGACTGACGGATGTCACCGCCCGGGCCAATATCCTGATGCGAGCCGACGACGGTGGCGACATTACCTATGCCGACATCCTTGCCAATCCGGATGACATCGTCCTGAATTTCCGATGGGCGAAGGCGCAGCTGGCGCGCGGCGAAGTCCGCGGGGCATCGGCGACGCTTGAACGCATTCTTGTCCTTGATCCTGATCTTGCCCCTGTACGCCTCTACTACGCAATCGTTCTGTATCGCCTTGACAGCCTTGACGAGGCCCGCAGCCAGTTCGACCGCCTGTTGCAAATGAACATCTCGCCCGAGGTCGAACGCAACATTCGGCAATATATCAGCGAGATCGAACGCCGTCGGAAACGTTTGGCCCAAAGCCTGACCATGACATTGGGCAGCCAGATTGACAGCAACCGGAACGCGGCCCCGAACGACAAGATCCAGCTTCTGACCGGCACACCTACAGCCATAACTTCAAGCGCGGACAAGCCCAACAACGACATCGCCTATGTCGGTGCCCTGCGCTATGACGTCAGTTACGATCTGGGCTATCAGGAAGGTCACGAAGTCTTTGCCAGCGTAACGGGCTATGGCAGTGATCAGGTCCAGCTTGATGCACTTGATATCGGGTCGTTTTCGGTTGATCTTGGCGCACGCATTCGCGGCGGATACTGGATGCTGACCCCGACACTAAGCCAAACCGCGCAGTCGCTTTCACGCGAAAAGTACCTTACTGCACGAACAGGTCGTCTGAGGCTGGATTGGAATGTGCGCCCCTTCTTTAACCTGAACGGGGATGTCAACTATTCTGATGAACGCTACCAGAACACGTCGGAATCAACTGCGCTTCGGCTGCACTCTGGCCAACGGTATGGCGCGCGCATTGGCGGCAACTACACGTGGTCGCCAAACAACCGCACGACGATCAACCTGACTGCCGGAAAAAAAGAAGCCGCCAGAAACTATTACAGCTACGATAGCTTGAGCGGCGAGCTAATCCATGCTTATCTGTTCGGTGGGGGAAGTTACATCAGCGGAAGCATCCGTTATGGCAAGGACCAGTACCGCGATCCGGACTTTCTAACGACCGGCAACTCACCACAACACCGGACGGATCGCACAATACGGACACGCCTGACATACGGTGCCCCGCTGTCAACGATATTGCCGACCGATTTGTTTGGGGATAGCGCAACGGCAAATCAGATACTTGGCTTTCTCGCACCAATCAACTGGTCGATTACCGGCGAGTATCTGAATACAGATTCAAACATTCCCAACTATGAATACCATAACGCACGTGCACAGGTATTTCTGACACGCCGCTGGGAGTTCTAGTGATGCAAAAGGCCAAAATTTCGCCCCTGACGCCAACCACTGCGATCCGTCGACTTGCCATCGCAACGCTTCTCTGTGCGCCGCTGGTTACCGCAACCATGTTAAGTGCACCCACACCTGCAAAGGCAGAGCTTGAAGCCGAAATGGCCGGCGTGTCAGCCGCTGTTACTGGTGAAATCACACTTTCCAAAGTCACCGGCGAAGTCGGTATTCTGGTTGAAAGTGGCATGCCGGTTTATCTGGGGGATCGGATCATCACCTCGGCCAACGCGGGCATGCAGGTGTTGTTGCTTGATGAAACGGTCTTTACCATTGGCCCTAACAGCGACGTCGCGATTGACGAGTTCGTCTACGACCCGGCTACTGGCGACGGGCGCATCGTTGCCGATATGGCCAAGGGCGTCATGCGCTTTGTCACCGGCAAAATTCCGCTTAACAATCCATCTAGCATGGATGTGAACCTGCCGGTTGGCTCAATCGGTATTCGCGGCACCATTGGACTGATCCGCTCCATGACCGCAGATCAGGCAAACCAGATCGTACCGGGCAGTTTTGACACCACGGATGCAAATACCGCAAACCAGTTGGTCTTCATGGCGGTCAATCAGGGACCCGGCCTGTCGCGCAATGACACAACATCGCGCCCGGGCGCCTTTGCCGCCTTTGATCAGAGTGGTGGTTCGCAAAACGTAACCGGCGAGAACTTTGGTGTCTTTGTCTCAGACAGCAACGTCACCACGCCCACACGGTTCCCGACAAGTGCGGCAACGTTTGACTTTTCAACGAATGTCATACGCACGGCATCACGCGATGGCGATGGTTCCGCTGCGGGAAGCAGCAACGGTTCATCATCGGGATCGTCTGGTAGCCAGCAAACAGTTTTAAGCCAACAGCAAAGCGGACAGGCCCAGACTCAAACCGGCGCAGCGGGCGCACAGGCGATCAACGTTGCCATGGCACAAATGGGAACGGTCAACAGCGCCACAAACGTCACTGAAACCACGGTGATCCTGAACAACAATACGCAAAGCACGTCATCAAATTCGTCGGACGCATTTACCTATGACGGCCTTCGTGAGGTAAGCAGTGGCACTACGACAACAGGCACAGTCGCAGTTAACAGCGGTAGTTTGTCCTACAATTTTATCACCTCGGTAAATTTTGCGACCAGACAGTTATCTGTGACATTCCAAAACGTTGAAGACGGCAGCGCGTCACTCACTTCTGTCGCTCAAGGGGAAATGAAAACAAACACTGTCGATTTTTCTGGTTTGAGCGGCGAAGTTAAGTTCTCTGGCAGTGACTTTACTCCTGACACGAACTGCACCAACGGAGGATGCAATGCCACGGCAACTTTCACTGATGCCTCAAACGTTGATTTTAAACTAACAACGACGGCAGTAAGTGCTGGTGCATCTGGTTCAGCAACGCTCAATTAACTTTGTCTGGGCAGTTATTGAAAAATGCTCATGACTAAAAACAGCGTGCTGCGTTTTCAGCACTATCTGATTCCTTTGATCATACTGATCACCTGCATCTTTATCCGCTGGCAAAATGTGCCGGTAATTGATCAGCTGCGTTTAACTGTTTTCGACTTTTACCAACAAATTGCACCACGCACCTACGAAGATGCCGGGGTCCGTATTGTTGATATCGATGAGCGCAGCTTACAAGAAGAAGGCCAATGGCCTTGGCCGCGCACCAAGCTTTCGGAATTGCTGTATCGCCTGCGCGCCAGCGGGGCGAGTGTTGTCGGCTTTGATATGGTTTTTGCCGAGCCAGATCGCACATCGCCATCACGGGTGATCGATGACTGGCCGCAAAGTCCCGAACGTGATCGCATCGCGGAAATGGCAAAGACTTTGCCCGATCACGATCAACTGTTTGCCCAATTCATCAAGGGCACCGGCAACGTCGTTACTGCTGTTCAGCTTCGCAATGGTGATCTTGACACCCTGCCCCGTCAGGTCGGGAATTTCAGTGCCGCTGGTGAAGCAGGCCGCAAACTTTCGGACTTTGTTCCGGTCTTGCCAACTGCCGCAAGGAACCTTGAAATCATCGAAGCGGCAGCGACCGGCAACGCATTGGTCAACGTGTCGCCGGGGCAAGACGGGATTGTACGGCGCGTACCATTGATGGCAGCGATCGATCATGATCAGCCCGGGATTGGCAAGCCGGTCTATCCGACACTCAGCCTTGAGATGCTGCGCGTATTGCAGAACGCCCCGAAGACCATGCTGGTGCGCATGTCCGGCGCAAGCGGCAGCACGCGCTGGACCAACTCCGAAGGCATCGCATCTGTAAGGGTCGGTGCACTGACCATCCCGACGGATCACGCCGGGTATATGTGGGTGCATTTTACCGGACATCAGAAAGACCGATATCTGTCAGCGACTGATATTCTTGACGGCGCAGTTGGGCCAGAGACCCTGCAGAACAAGATGGTTTTGCTGGGAACAAGTGCTGCAGGGTTGCTTGATCTGCGCTCCACCCCACTTGACCGGGTCATCCCGGGCGTCGAAATCCACGCTGAAATGCTTGAACAGATGCTGCTTGAACACTTCCTGACCCGCCCTTATTGGTTGGCAGAGGTCGAAATGCTCGTTCTTCTGATTGTCGGGATGTTCTTTATTGTAGGCGTTCCGCGCCTGGGCGCTGTTTGGCCCGCCGTCATTGGCCTTGCAATAGGCGGAAGCGCGGTTGGTATTTCCTGGTGGGCCTATACACAGGAACTTGTTCTGATTGATCCGCTTTATCCGATTGTCGGGTTGGCAGCTGTGTATCTTGCCACCAGTTCGCTTGGTTTCATGCGCACAGAGGGCGAACGCCGTCAGGTGCGGGCTGCCTTTGCCAACTATCTGTCACCGGCACTGGTGGCACAACTGGCCGAACATCCCGAACGTCTGAAATTGGGCGGGGAAACCCGTGACATGACGTTGATGTTCTGTGATGTCCGGGGATTTACAGCAATCTCGGAGGGCTTCAAATCAAACCCGCAGGGCCTGACCCGCCTGATCAACCGGCTTCTGACCCCGCTGACCGGATGCATCCTTAATCGTGAAGGCACGATTGATAAATATATGGGTGACTGCATCATGGCCTTTTGGAACGCACCACTGGATGTAGAAAACCACACCCATAATGCGTGTGACAGCTCCCTTGCGATGCGAAGCGCACTTAAGGAGCTCAACACCAACCGGGAACAGGAAGCGGCCCAAGCCAATGAAACCTTCCTGCCACTTAATGTCGGCATCGGGATCAATTGCGGCGAGTGCCTTGTCGGCAATATGGGGTCCGATCAGCGCTTTGACTATTCCGTGCTGGGTGATGCGGTTAACCTTGCATCCCGCCTTGAAGGACAGTCAAAGAATTACGGTGTCGATGTTGTCTTGGGCGAGGATGTCGCCAAACGGGTTGGCGACGACTTTGCGATCATCGAACTCGACCTGATCGCAGTCAAAGGCAAAAGCGAAGCCGTCCATATTTATGCCCTTCTTGGCGACGCCGGCATGGCGTCAACCGCGCAATTCAGAACCTTTGCGGATTTGCACGCTGCAATGATTGAAGCCTATCGAAGTCAGCGCTGGGAAGATGCCGAGGGACTGATCGCACAGTGCCGCGACACCGCGCATGAGCTTGCATCACTTGATGGTCTTTATGATCTCTATGCTGAACGGATTGCACTGTTCTGCACAACGCCACCACCGACCGATTGGGATGGTGTATTTATCGCCACCAGCAAATAGCCGACTTGCCAAGACGGCAAAATCCAAACAATCTTGGTCAACCACCAAGTGACAAAGCGCTTTTGCCCGATCCCATTGAGGCCCCAATGAACTTTTCGTCTGACAACATCACACCAATCTGTCCGGAAATCCTTGCCGCCATTGCCGCTGAAAGCGATGCCGATGCCCTGCCCTACGGGGCTGATGACAAAAGCCGCCAGCTTGACGAAGCGTTTTCAACACTGTTTGGCATAGATGTTTGTGTTGTGCCGGTCGCAACCGGAACCGCAGCAAATGTGATCGGGCTTTCGGGGCTGGTGTCCCCGTTTGGTGGCGTGGTTTGTCATCACCACGCCCATATTAATGTAACGGAATCAACAGGCGTTGCGTTTTATGGCGGCGGGGCGAAACTACTTGGCATGGATGGGCCATCGGCAAAGATAGAAGCCGACGCGCTTGATGCCTATTTGAACAAACATGTTTCGAACGGCATGCATTCCGTGGACCCTGAATGTGTTGCGATCACGCAAAGCACCGAGTTCGGAACCATATACAGCGTCGACGAAATTCAGGCGATTGGGTCGGTTTGCCAAAAACACGATATGCGGCTTTTCATGGATGGGGCGCGCTTTGCCAATGCGGCTGCAGCCCTTGATTGCCATCCGTCCGAGATAACCTGGAAAGCCGGTGTTGACGTCTTGAGTTTCGGAGCAACCAAAAACGGTGCATTGGCTGTTGATGCGATCATACTGTTTGATCCGGAACTTCGGCGTAAAACAGAACAGAACCGCAAGCGTGGTGGTCATCTGTTTTCCAAGCACCGCTATCTTGCTGCACAGCTTCTGGCTTATCTTGAAGATGACCTGTGGCTTCGCAATGCCCGCCATGCCAACGCGGCCGCACAGGCACTCGCCAAATCCCTTTCGACCATGGGGGCAAAGCCCGCCTTTGTTCCCCAGGGCAACGAGTTGTTTATCCACATGACCAATGTCCTGGCCGAGAAGCTCCGCGCGGCGGGTATTGTCTTCCGCCCGTGGCCGTCGCTTGGTCCGGATGCCTATCGTTTTGTCTGTGCATGGAACAGCCCGATCGAGATGATCAAGGCCCTGCCGGAAACCATTGATCAATAGCACGCGCTTGTCATATCGCCCCGTTGCGTGTGATACCACCACCCCTGACGCCACCCACAAGCACGAGATACAAGATGAATTTTGCCTCGGACAACGTATCGCCCTTTTGCCCGGAAGTTCTCGAAGCCCTGACAAAAGAGGCTTCTGCCAATGCCCCGGCCTATGGGGGCGATGAGATCAGCCAGAAACTTGACGCGGCTTTCTCAGAACTGTTTGGCAAAGAGGTTGCCGTGATCCCGGTGGCAACAGGCACTGCGGCAAATTGCATTAGCCTGTCTGCACTTGTGTCGCCATATGGTGGCGTGGTTTGCCATCACGAAGCCCACATAAATGAAGATGAAAGCACTGGCGTTGCCTTTTTCACGGGCGGCGCAAAACTTTTGCCGATGGATGGCCCGGCCGCCAAGCTGGATGCAAGCGACCTTGATGCCTTTATCGCAGACCGGGTTGATCGCGGCGTGCATTCGGTATCACCGGAATGCGTGGCAATTACGCAGGCCACCGAACTTGGTGCGGTATACAGCATTGACGAGGTCAAGGCGATTGGCGAGGTCTGCCGCAAACATGACCTGCGCCTGTTCATGGATGGCGCGCGCTTTGCCAATGCGATGGCCCATCTGAAGTGTCATCCGGCCGATGTGACCTGGAAGGCCGGGGTCGATGCCATCAGCTTTGGCGCGACCAAGAACGGTGCGATGGCCGTCGACGCAATTGTGCTGTTTGATAGCAGCCTGAAGTCTCGGGTCGAGCAGGCCCGCAAGCGCAGTGGTCACTTGCATTCCAAGCATCGCTATCTGGCGACACAGCTTCTGGCCTATATCACGGACGATGTCTGGCTCAAGAATGCCCGCCACGCAAATGAAGCGGCACAAACCCTTGCCGAGGTACTTAAATCACAAGGTGGGGAACTTGCCCATCCGGCAGAGGGCAACGAGCTGTTTGTCAAAATGTCCCCGGAATTGGCCGACAAGCTGCGCAATGCTGGCCTGATGTTCCATGGCTGGCCATCACTTGGCGCGGATGTTTATCGATTTGTTGCGGCCTGGAACACGGATATCGTGCAAATCACCGAACTCAAGACCACCTTAGAGTAGAAATCCACGCTAAAGCGCCGGGTGAAATCAAACGAATCATTATGATTCAATAAGATATGAATCGTTTAAAAGCACATTTCAAACACGTGATTTACAGATTTCACCCGCCGAGCCTTGAAAAAAATGCACTGCTGCCCCGACAAATTTGAACAGTGAATTTCATAAAAATAACAAACACTTGACTTAAATTCATCATTCAAGCCTGACCTCGGACTACGTAAAATCCCGCAGGAACCGTTGACGATACGTAGAAACCCTGATTACTTTCCATCGTCGATTGCCAACATTCACATCTGTTGGATCGGGTAAACCTCGTCCGTTGCAAGAAGCATTGTCAAACGTGACCGGATCAATGTCACGCAGACAGCATTAATTTGTTCGGACCAGCCTTGAGGGAGGCATTTAATGAAAGCGAATTTCGTCAAAGTGGCACTTGGTGCAGGCCTGCTAGCAGCCACCGCACTTGCTGCTCCGACCGCCGCTTCGGCAAAAACCCTGGTATATTGCTCGGAAGGTAGCCCGGAAGGGTTCAACCCGTCGCTCTACACCTCAGGCACGACCTTTGATGCGTCTTCGCGTCAGGTCTTTAACCGCCTGGTACAGTTCAAGCGCGGCACCACCACCATCGTTCCGGGTCTTGCGACCAGCTGGGATGTTTCGGCCGATGGTCTGGAATACACCTTTAACCTTCGTAAAGGCGTCAAGTTCCACAGCACCGATGAATTCACCCCGACCCGTGAATTCAACGCTGACGACGTAATCTTCACCTTCATGCGTCAGTTCGACAAGGAACACCCGTATCATGGTGTTTCCGGCGGCTCTTACGAGTACTTCAACGCCATGTCGATGCCGGACCTGATCAAGGACATCGTCAAGGTTGACGACTACACCGTGAAATTCGTCCTCAATCGTCCGGAAGCTCCGTTCATTGCCAACATGGCTATGGACTTCGCATCGGTTCTGTCGGCTGAATACGCAGACGTCATGATGGAAGCAGGCACCCCGGAAGCCGTTGACCTGAACCCGGTCGGCACCGGTCCGTTCCAGCTGGTTACCTATCAGAAAGATGCGGTTATCCGTTACAAGGCATTCCCGGAATACTGGGAAGGCCCGGCAGCCATCGATAACCTGATCTTCGCCATCACCCCGGACAGCACTGTTCGTTACCAGAAGCTTCAGGCTGGCGAATGCCATGTCATGCCGTACCCGAACCCGGCTGATCTGGAAGCAATGGATGCAGACGCTGACATCAACCTGCTGAGCCAGGAAGGTCTGAACGTTGGTTACCTCGGTTACAACACCGCAAAAGAACCGTTCACCGATCCGAAGGTTCGTAAAGCACTGAACATGGCGATCAACAAAGACGCCATCATCGAAGGTGTTTATCAGGGTGCCGGTTCTGCGGCGAAAAACCCGATCCCGCCGACCATCTGGTCTTATAACAACGACACCGTTGATGATCCGTATGATCCGGAAGCAGCCAAAGCCATGCTGGCAGAAGCTGGTTATCCGGACGGCTTCACCACCGATATCTGGGCCATGCCGGTTCAGCGTCCTTACAACCCGAACGCACGCCGTATGGCCGAACTCGTTCAGGCTGACTGGGCTGCAATTGGTGTGAATGCCGAAATCGTTTCCTACGAGTGGGGCGAATACCTTGAGCGCACCAAAAAAGGTGAACAGGGTACCTTCATGCTCGGTTGGACCGGTGATAACGGCGACCCCGACAACTTCCTCGCAGTCCTTCTGGGTTGTGACGCAGTTGGTGGTTCGAACCGTGCACAGTGGTGCAACGAAGAGTTCGACAACCTGATTCAGCAGGCAAAAACCACTTCGGACGTTCTCGAGCGTACCCGTCTGTACGAAGAAGCTCAGGTTGTCTTCAAACGTGAAGCACCGTGGGCAACCATCGCACACTCGATCGTTTTCGAGCCGGTCCGCAACGAAGTTGTTGACTACAAAATCGATCCGTTCGGTGGTCACATCTTCTATGGTGTGGATCTCGCTGAGTAAGCGCACCAAAATTTAGTCAGAGAGGCCCGGATTTCCGGGCCTCTTTGCAATTTCGTAAAAGAGAGAGACATCCGGACGGACAAACCGCCCGGAGATAAAAAGGCCCGATGGCATGCTAGGATTCCTGTTTCGCCGTTTGGGGGACATCATCCCGACCTTCTTCGGTGTCACCCTTCTGGTATTTTTCCTGATCCGCCTTATTCCCGGCGATCCAATTTTGATGTTGGCCGGTGAACGTGGCGTTGATGCGGAACGATACGCAGAACTTCAGGCACAATACGGCTTTGACCAGCCGATTATTGTCCAGTATTTCGATTATTTGGTGGGCGTATTCCAGGGCGATCTTGGCAAGTCCTTTGTCACCAAAAAGCCTGTTATCGACGAATTCCTGACCCTGTTCCCCGCAACAGTCGAACTGGCCCTGATGGGCATCCTGTTTGCGGTGTTCATTGGTGTGCCGCTCGGCGTCCTTGCCGCGATCAACCGTGGCAAATGGATTGACCACCTGACGATGTCGATTTCCCTTACGGGCTATTCGATGCCGATTTTCTGGTGGGCCCTGCTTTTGATCATGTTCTTTTCGACCACCTTGGGCTGGACGCCGGTTTCCGGGCGCCTGTCAGTCATGTACTTCTTTGAACCGGTCACCGGTTTCATGCTGATCGACAGCCTTCTGAGCGGCGAGAAAGGCGCTTTTTCCAGCGCAGTCAGTCACCTGATACTGCCGACCATTGCCTTGGGCACAATCCCGATGGCGGTGATCGCACGTATGACGCGTTCCTCCATGCTTGAAGTCCTGGGCGAGGAATATATCCGTGTTGCCCGGGCCAAGGGTTTGGCACCTTTCCGCGTCATCATGGTTCACGCCTTGCGCAATGCGCTGATCCCTGTGATTACGGTCATTGGCCTTCAGGTCGGTGTTCTTTTGGGCGGCGCGATCCTGACCGAAACGATTTTCTCCTGGCCGGGTATTGGCAAATGGATCATCGAGGCAATGAACCGTCGAGACTACCCAACCATTCAGGGTGGAATTCTGATGATTGCCTTCGTTGTGATGACAATGAACCTGATCGTTGATCTTCTTTACGGGGTTGTTAATCCCCGTATCCGGCACAAGCGTTAACGGGAGCTGCGAAACATGACCGAGAACACAACCCCGTCCGCAGCCCCGGCATCTAACGTTGCCCAAGAAGTTGTTGAACCCGTTGGCGCACCGCCAAGCCCGCTGCGTGAGACCTGGGCATATTTTAAAACCAACCGTGGTGCTTTCACGGGCCTGATCGTTATTGGCTTCATTCTGTTCCTTGCTTTGACGGCACACTGGATCGCGCCATTCGACCCAATCGCCCAAGACCGTACCGCGTTCCTCAAACCGCCGATCTGGATGGAAGGTGCTGATCCGCGTTACATCCTTGGCACCGATGCGGTTGGACGTGACATCCTGTCGCGCCTGATCCATGGCGCGCAGTTGTCGGTTTCGATTGGTGTGGCAGTTGTCATCCTGTCGATGATTGCCGGCATCGTGCTTGGAATGGTTGCGGGTTACTTCCGCGGCTGGATCGAAGTCGCAGTCATGCGTCTGATGGATATCATGCTGTCGCTGCCCAGCCTGATCATGGCACTGGCGATTGTTGCCATTCTCGGCCCGGGCCTTGAGAACGCCATGCTGGCCATCGCGATCGTGCAGTTGCCGCATTATGTGCGCCTGACCCGTGCGTCTGTCGTATCCGAGCTCAACAAGGAATATGTCATCGCATCGCAGATTGCCGGTGCCGGTCATGTCCGCCAGATGTTCGTCAATATCCTGCCGAACTGCATGGCACCGCTGATCGTTCAGGGCACGCTTGGTATTTCAAGTGCGATCCTTGATGCTGCCGCCCTTGGCTTCCTTGGTCTTGGTGCGCAGCCGCCGCTGCCGGAATGGGGCACCATGCTGTCCGAAGCCCGTGAATTTGTGGGCTCCGCTTGGTGGGTAATCACCTTCCCCGGCCTTTGCATCCTTGTCACCGTGCTTGCCTTCAACCTGATGGGTGACGGCCTGCGCGATGCCCTTGATCCCAAGATGAAACGGTAAGTCATGGCTCTTCTCGAAGTAAAAAACCTGACAGTCGAGTTCGGCTCCGAAGACAAGCCGTTTCGTGCTGTTGATTCCGTAAGCTATTCCGTTGATCGCGGCGAAGTCCTTGGCATCGTCGGTGAATCAGGCTCAGGCAAGTCGGTCTCATCACTTGCCGTCATGGGCCTGATCGATTTTCCCGGTCGCGTGACCGCAGATGCCCTGACCTTTGATGGTCAGGATCTTCTGACCATGCCCGCAAAACGTCGCCGTCAGATCACCGGCAAAGACATTGCCATGATCTTTCAGGATCCGATGTCGGCCCTCAATCCGTGCTTCACCGTCGAAGCCCAGATCATGGAGGCCCTTAAGGTCCATGAGGGCGGCAACAAAAAGCAGCGCCGCGAACGCACGCTTGATCTACTTAATCAGGTGGGCATTCCCGATCCAAAGTCTCGCATGACCGCCTATCCGCACCAGCTTTCTGGTGGCATGAGCCAGCGTATCGTCATTGCCATGGCGATTGCGTGCAACCCGCGCCTTCTGATTGCCGATGAACCGACCACGGCCCTTGATGTGACCATTCAGGCCCAGATCATCGACCTGCTTTTGAAATTGCAGGAAGACAGCGACATGGGTCTTTTGCTGATCACCCATGATCTGGCACTGGTGTCCGAGGCAGCCAATCGCATTCAGGTCATGTATGCCGGTCAGCTGTTTGAAAGTGGCCCGGCCGACAGCATCTTTGCCGCACCTCGCCATCCTTACACGCAGGCATTGCTCGAAGCACTGCCGGAACGTTCCGAAGGCCATGACCGTCTTCGGACCATCCCCGGCGTGGTTCCCGGTCAGTATGACCGCCCGGCAGGCTGCCTGCTGGCACCGCGTTGCCGTTATGCCAATGAAAACTGCGTGAAAGCGCGCCCGGAAGTTTCCGACTTCAACGGCCGTGATGTGCGCTGCTTCTATCCGCTTAATGATCAGGGCCAGCCAACCGGCATGGCCACCGGGGAGACTGTGTAATGAGTTTTCTGGATGCCAAACCCGGTGTTCCGCTTCTGGAATCCGATGATCTTGTCCGTCACTACGATGTTAACCGTGGCATTGGCAAACCCGGTGCGACCGTCAAGGCGCTTGATGGCGTTTCCTTTGCGCTTGAAACGCAAAAGACCCTTGCGGTTGTTGGCGAGTCAGGTTGTGGTAAATCGACCCTTGGCCGTCAGCTGACCCTGATTGAAAAGCCGACCTCGGGCGCGCTTAAACTCAATGGCACCGAAGTTGGCGATCTGACCGACAAGGAAGCAAAGCAGTTCCGCCGCACGGTTCAGATGATCTTCCAGAACCCTTATGGGTCACTGAACCCGCGCAAGAAGGTCGGGCAGATCCTGGCAGAGCCGGTTCTTTTGAACATGGATAGTCTTGGCCGCAAGGAGCGTGAAGAACGCGTGCGCGCCACCATGGCAAAGGTTGGCCTGCGTCCGGAATTCTATCAGCGTTATCCGCATATGTTTTCCGGTGGTCAGCGTCAGCGTATCGCGATTGCCCGGGCCCTGATCCTTGAACCGAAAGTCATCGTCGCGGACGAGCCGGTTTCAGCCCTTGATGTGTCGGTGCAGGCACAGGTTCTGAACCTGATGATGGACCTGCAAGAAGAGATGAATGTTGCTTATGTTTTCATCTCGCATGATCTTTCTGTCGTCAGACATATTGCAGATGACGTCATGGTGATGTATCTCGGTCGCGTCGCTGAAAAAGGACCAACCGAAGAGATCTTCGCCAAGCCGCTGCACCCCTATACACGGGCGCTTCTGGCGTCGGCACCAAAGATCGATCCGACACAACGTGTGAAGACAGAACCGCTGACCGGCGAGCTGCCATCACCGATCAACCCGCCATCGGGCTGTGCGTTCCATAAACGCTGCCCGTTCGCGACCGAGGAATGCGCGAAAGTTCGCCCGGAACTGCGCAATTTCGAGGGCCGCGAAGTGGCGTGCCATCGGGTCGAAGAAATCGCCTGACAACAGGCGATCGCCCGGAAAGCCTAACAGCTATCCAGGTAGACAAGGGAGCAAGGGGGCGCGCTTTTAACAAAGCTGCGCCCCTGCGCATTTCTGAGGATATCTTGCCTGAATTAGGCCGTCGTACGTGACCGGTCGGTGAGTGCAAGCAAAACACCTGCCCCGACCAGAAGCGTGCCCGAAACACGGTTAAGCACACGCATATGGCGGGCTGACTTGATAAGTCCCTTGACCTGCCCGCCCAACAATCCATAGGCCAGCAAAACGCTAGTTTCCATGGCAATGAATGTCACGCCCATGACGGTGAATTGCGGCCCATATGCCACCGCCGGATCAAGGAATTGCGGGAAGAAGGCTGTAAAGATCAGGATCGCCTTGGGATTGCCAATCGCGGTCAGGAATTCGGTCTTGGCAAGCTTGAATGGGCCCGGATTTTCCATAAGGGCCATCTGACCGGTGCTATCCCCATCCTCATTGACTTTGGCAAACCAGCTTTTGATGCCAAGCCAGACCAGATACACCGCCCCGCCCCATTTGATCACGAAAAAGGCCGTTTCGCTGGCGGCGAGGACAACACCAAGCCCGGCAGCCGTGACTGAAATCATCAGGATAAACGCCACGATACGGCCAATACCGCCCACTGCCGCAGACGACACGCCATAACGCGCACCATTAAAGATCGCGAGAAGGTTATTGGGGCCGGGCGCCATCGCCAATGCGATTGCCGCCCCGGCAAACAGAAGCCAGGTATCGAACTGCATGGGGCTAATCCTGTATTTCGTGGTGGCACAAGAATTGGCAATGCCAACTCTCGGTTGGTGTCACAACGATATCGCCCGAAAATCAATCACGCGTCAATGCCGTAATCATCTCGGATGCTGCCGGCCACTTTGCCGTCAATGCCGCACGTTTACCCATGGAGAAATCGGCAAAATCAAAGCCCGGCGCAACGGTACAGCCCAGAAGCGCAAACTTGCCACCAGGTTTGAGGCGCGCGCCCTGCCAGACATTTTTCGCCACCACCATTTGCGGTTTTTGCCCGGCCATCAGATCCTTGCCGATCTCGACATGCTTGTGGGTGCCGTCTTCGAACAGTTGGAGCTGTTCGACCGCATCGCCGATATAGTGATGGAAAATCTCGTCACTGGTCAGGATATGCATCCCCGAAAAGGTATCAGGGGTCAGAAGATAATAGATCGCGGTCCCCGTGCTGCGCACGCCAAGATACCGGTTGCCGGGGTTACAGGTTTCAAACGCGCGAAATGTTTCCGCATAATAGCCCCCCTCCGGGTGTGGTTGCAGGTCAAGCTTGGCGATCAAATCGTCGATGGTGATGTCGTCTGACATGATGGGCTCCCTGTAACCGACCGGATTGTTTTACCCATCATGACGAAAAAAGGGGGACGGCGCAAACCATCCCCCTTTGGATATCCCAAAACAGCAAGTCTTAGTTGCTGTTCATTTTCATGCTGCCATGGCCATGCCCCGTGCCAGCCTTGCCTTTCGGCCCCATGGACATGGTATTAAGCACATCAATGGTCACCGGCACGTCACCAGCCTTTTCAAATTCCAGTGTAATGTCGACCTTCTGGCCTTCTTCAAGCGCCTCATTCAGGCCGATGAACATGACGTGATAGCTGCCCGGTTTGAAATGCACCGAACCATGCATCGGCACTTCAACACCACCCTGCACTTGGCGCATCTTCATGACATTGTTTTCCATGATGTGGCTGTGAAGTTCAGTACGGTCGGCAAGATCACTGCGTACACCAACAAGGCGATCAGCGGCACCGCTATTCACAACATCAAAGAAGGCCGCGCCATTGCGCACCATACCCTTGGATGCCTTGGCCCACGCGTCCTTGACTTCGATATCAGCTGCAAAGGCGTTGGTGACGATAAACAGCGACGCAACAGTCGCAACAATTGCAAAAAGCTTTTTCATGATAGTCCATCCTTCGGGCAGCCTGCATCTGCAGGTCTGCGATTTCAATAATCGTGTCTTGATTGGTCTTTGAAATCAGATGGAAATGGGCGGCGCCCGGGAATGCCGAATGCGCGGAACATCGTTTCCCGCAGCCAACACAGTCGCCTCGGCGTAGCTCACATGATGGGTAACGGAAACCGGTGCCACATCGGGCAGTTCAATGGCCGCCATTGCCCCGTGATGATTTGCACAAAGCGGGCAAAACGCATGGGCGGGCATTTCGTCGGATTGACCGGATGCATCGGAGGTTACAACACCGACAAGCGCATCAACCGAAACCAGTTCGATGCCCGCAGGCGTACAAATCAGAAGATAATCACCACCCGGTGCGATTTCGGTTGCCGATGCGGTGGATATGCCACTTGCCTGCCCGCTTAGGAGTGCCGGGACAAGACCGGATTGGGTCACTCCAGCAAACAAAACAACCAACGCCATCAGCCATGTCTGAACGACACGGCGCTGCGACAGGCCGCCTACCCGGCGATTATGGCGTTTGCGCGTGAACATGGACTGGATATGCATGATTCAAACAGCACCCGCAATGATATTGATCATTGCATTCGACCAATTTCGCACTAATGTCCGCGTGAATTCCACAATGCGGAACCCAAAAGAATGTCAAAGCGTGCCACCGGATCTGCTGTCAAACTACCTCATCCGGGACTGCCCGATGCCGATTGGGGGGACTCATTTGTCATTACTGTCGACCAACCCGCCTTATCGGCGAAACAAGCCGCGCGGCAGGTGATCAATTCGGCACCCCGATGGTATCATCGCCTGCTGGCGCTTCGGAACCTTCTGGTAAAGCCCTTTGGCCTTAAGACTGACGCTGATCTGGCCGACACCGGGGCTGGTACCATCGGTCCCTTCCCGATCACCAGCGAAACCGACCAGTCGGTCATACTTGGTCTTGATGACCACCATCTAAATTTCCGCATTGTGTTTGAGACAGAGGCAATTGACGCCCATCGCACGCTGGTGCGCAGTATCACACTTGTTCGGCGCAATAATGCCTTGGGCCGGGCCTATCTTGCCGCTGTGATGCCGTTTCACAACCGCATTGTGCCAGCCATGCTAAACGCGGCCTACGGGCACTAACGCAAAAGGGCCGGATACATTTTACGTACCCGGCCCCTTGCGCAAGAAACATCAAACGATCAGATCATATCGCGCGCCTGCACCAGTTCGTCAAAACGATCCGCATCAAGGAACCCCAATGCCGTGCAGGCTTCCTTAAGGCTGCTGCGTTCCTTGTGCGCCTTTTTGGCCACGGCCGCTGCATTGTCATAGCCAATATGCGGTGCCAATGCCGTCACCAGCATCAGGCTTTGTTCGACATACTGGTCGATCTTTTCCTGATCGGCCTCAAGCCCGGCAATGCAGTTATCGGCAAAGCTGACTGACGCATCGGCAATCAGGCGCACCGATTGCAGCAGGTTATAAATGATCACCGGTTTGAACACATTAAGGTCCAGATGCCCGTTTGATCCACCCACCGTCACCGCAACATGATTGCCCATCACCTGTGCGCAAACCATGGTCAATGCCTCTGCCTGGGTCGGGTTGACCTTGCCCGGCATGATCGATGACCCCGGCTCGTTGGCGGGCAGGACAAGTTCACCCAGACCACAACGCGGCCCGGAGCCAAGCAGGCGAATATCGTTACCGATCTTCATTAGGGACGTCGCCAGCACATTCATAACACCCGACATTTCAACGCAGGCATCATGGGCCGCCAGTGCTTCGAACTTGTTTTCGGCTGTTTGAAACTCAAGCCCGGTAATCGCGGAAACCTGTTTGGCAAACTCGACATCAAAGCCGTCCGGCGCATTTAACCCGGTGCCAAGTGCCGTACCGCCCTGTGCCAGTTTACTCAGACGTTTAAGGGCATCCTCGATGCGGTCCAGTCCAAGTGTAATTTGCGCAGCATAACCGGAAAACTCCTGCCCAAGGGTCAGGGGCACGGCATCCTGCATATGTGTGCGGCCAATTTTGACGATATCACCAAATGCCTCGACCTTGGCTTCAAGGGTCTTGCGCAGATGACCAAGGGCGGGTTTGAGCTTCTCCTCGATCTCGACAACAGCAGCGATATGCATCGCCGCCGGGAAGCTGTCATTGGATGACTGGCCGCGATTTACGTGATCGTTGGGATGGACCGGTTCGCGCTTGCCCATCGGTTTGCCAAGGATCTCGCAGGCCCGGTTGGCAATCACTTCATTGGTGTTCATGTTGGTCTGGGTACCCGATCCGGTCTGCCAGACAACCAGCGGGAAGTGATCCAGAAGCTTGCCCTCGGCCACTTCTGATGCCGCTACCTCAATCGCCTTGGACAGTTCCGGATCAAGATTGCCAAGCGCGGCGTTGGCGCGTGCCGCCGCCAGTTTCTGAACCCCGAACGCCTTGATCAGGGCATCAGGCATCCGTTCCCCGCCAATGCGGAAGTTCTGTCTGGATCGCTGGGTTTGCGCCCCCCAATACCGGTCGGCGGGCACATCAATTTCGCCCATGGTGTCCTGTTCGGTACGGGTGGTCACTGGATTGGTCACGATCAAAATCCTCCGTGTCAGAAACAAACTGACCGGGGCGGGAACCCGGCGTACTGCACATTCATGTGCAGCAACCGGGAATATGGTTTGAAATCAGGGTGAACGCAAATCCCATTGCGAACAAATCTTATTTTCATGGGGCCATATCCGGGCAAGCGCCCTAGTGGGTGTCTTCCCGCCATGCCAACAGTCGTATGCCGGCGCGTTCAAGCTGTGATGCAAATTCCGGTTCGGGCTGGCGGTCGGTGATAATGCCGGTTAGTTCCTCAAGCGGGGCGACATTTTCCAGATAGCGTTGATCGAACTTCGTATGGTCAACCATCAACCAGGTTTCGTCTGATCGCTCCATCATCGCGCGTTTGACGGCAACCGCCCGGCGATTGACATCGCTAAAGCCCTGCCGGGAAATACCCGATGCCCCGATAAAGGCGATATTGGCATGAAAGCGACGCAAATATTCAATGGTATCATTGCCATAGACCGCGTTCTCCCGGCGATTGAACTGCCCCGGGCACATCAAAACATCTTCATGGTCGGCAAGCTCGGCCATGCCATGCACCACCGCATAGCAATTGGTCAGAAATGTGCGCGGCAGCTTCGTTGTCCGCGCTGCCAGAAACGGTGCAATCTGGGCCACCGTTGATCCGGCATCAATCATCGCAACATCGCCGGACCGCACCATATCCGCCGCCAGCATGCCGATCCGCTCAAACCCGGCGACGGCTGATAGCTGGCGTTGTGCAAGATCGGGCTGATGGCCCATCGGCCGCGCCGAAGCGCCGCCAAACTCGCGATTGATCAAGCCATCACTGCTCAGTGCATCAAGGTCGCGACGGATGGTTTCGGTCGCAACGTCGAATCGTTCTGCCAGTGTGGCAACTCTCACATGAGGGTGAACCTGTAACTCTTGCAGAATTCGTTGTTGGCGTTCTTTTTTTCCTAAACGCAAAGCCACATCCCCCTCAATTAAGGCCGGTTTTGTGCCGACGAGGGCCATCTTAGCAACCCTGATCGATACGTTTTGTTACAGTTTTGTGTTGATTTTCCAACTTTTTCAAATTCATACTGTTGGTTAAAGCAACAATAAAAACAACAAAACCACACTCAAAACGGCGGAAAGCCGTTATTCACAGGGAAGAAAGGTCCGAAAACAGTGTTTTCAATTCCGAAAAAAACCGAAAGTTTAAAGCTTAGCACCCTCCTTGCCGCAATCGGCATGGTCGGCATGGCTTCCACCCCGGCGGCCGCCGCAGATGACTGCATCGCGCGCGGCGATCTTGATCCGATGTATTGCGACATGGACGGCGACCTTGTTGCCGATGCCCCGGCAGCGGATCAGCTCGTTGACCCGGACACCCTTGTCTTTGCATATACCCCGGTCGAAGACCCGGCTGTTTATGCCGACATCTGGGACCCGTTCCTGCAGCATCTTGAAGACGTTACCGGCAAAGACGTTCACTTCTTTGCTGTTCAGTCGAACTCGGCAGAAGTCGAAGCCATGCGCTCAGGCCGTCTGCACGTTGCGGGCTTCTCGACCGGCCCGACCCCGTTTGCTGTTAACCTTGCCGGTGCAGTTCCGTTCGCGCTGATGGGTGCGGATGATGGCCGCTTTGGTTACACGCTTCAGCTTTACACCCGCACCGACAGCGGCATCGACACGGTTGAGGACCTCAAAGGCAAACGCGTTGCCCATACCTCGCCGACCTCGAACTCGGGCAACCTTGCACCGCGTGCACTGCTTCCGGGTCAGGGCATCGTTCCGGAACAGGATTACGAAGTTGTCTATTCCGGCTCCCACGATCAGTCGATCCTGGGCGTTGTTGCCGGTGACTATGACGCAGCCCCGGTCGCGTCTGAA
This sequence comes from Thalassospira sp. MCCC 1A01148, assembly GCF_001613795.1. GTDB lineage: Bacteria > Pseudomonadota > Alphaproteobacteria > Rhodospirillales > Thalassospiraceae > Thalassospira. Next base: position 16,633 of record NZ_LPVZ01000005.1, on the reverse strand, counting down.
GTTGTCGAACGTATGGCCCAGCGCGATCTTTATGATCCGAACGAAGTCAAAATCATCTACGAAAGCAAGCCTTTCCCGACCACTTCGTTCAACTATGCCCACAACCTGAAGCCGGAACTGGTCGAAAAGATCAAGGAAGCCTTCTTTACCTTCGACATGAAGGGCACCGCCCTTGGTGAAGAGTTCAAGGGTGTCTCGAAGTTCCTGCCGATCACCTACAAGGATGACTGGGCGGTTATTCGCGAAATTCAGGCTGCCAACGGTGTGAAATACACCCCGGACAACCTGAAGTAATTCCCGACCATTCAATCGAACCGAACGATGCAGGGCCTGCTTTTGCAGGCCCTGTGCCACCCATTTTATTCGGGGTAACGCAATGCTGCGTATCAAAGAACTTGTAAAACGCTATGGCGACGAAAAGGCAGTGTTGAAGAACCTGAACCTTGAAGTCCCGGGCGAAAGTGTTGTTTCCATCATTGGTGCGTCAGGCGCGGGTAAAAGTACCCTGCTGCGCTGCATCAACCGCCTTGTGGAACCGTCTTCGGGCTCTATCGAACTTAATGGCACTGAATTGACCAAGCTTGAAGGCAAGGCGCTGCGTTTGGCACGTCGCCGCATTGGTATGGTGTTTCAGGGCTTTAACCTGATTGACCGTTTGACGGTGATGGAAAACGTCCAGTCCGGTCGTCTGGGCTATCTTCCGGCATGGCGCGCTGTGACGCGCAAATACCCGCAGGAAGACATTGATCGCGCCTTTCATTTGATGGAACGCGTCGGTATCGCCCATTATGCCGACAAACGTGCTGATGAACTTTCCGGTGGTGAACGCCAGCGTGTTGGTGTGGTCCGCGCCCTGATGCAGGAACCTGAAATCCTGCTGGCAGATGAACCAACCGCATCGCTTGATCCGAAAACATCACGTCAGATCATGGATCTGCTGCGCGCGCTCGCATCCGAGCTGCACCTGCCGGTTCTGATCAACATTCATAACGTCAACGAAGCCAAGGAATACACCCAGCGGATCGTTGGCATGCGCTTTGGCCGCATCATTTTCGACGGCGAGCCGGTCGACCTGAACAATGACGCGATGGATGAAATTTATGCCGGTGTCCCGGCCGAGGAACGCGGCGGCGCCGAAAGCAGCAACCACCTGCGCGAGGTCGCGGCACGATGAGCAGCACCGTTCAACCAACGGGCCGCACCTGGAAGAAGCCCCCCTTCATCGCAAACCCTGTGTTGCGCTGGGGGATTCTGGTGGCGGTTGCGGCCTATGTATGGTGGGCATTAACATCCCTGCCATTCGACTGGGAGCGCATTCAGGATGGTGTCCCGCGTGCGATCCGTATCTTCAAGGGCGCCTTCCCGCCCAGCTTCATCCGCGGCGAGTTGTTGTTTGACGGCTTCATGGAAAGCATCAAGATCGCCATCGTTTCCACCCTGCTTGGTCTGGCGTTAAGCGTTCCGATTGCCTTTGCATCGGCATCGAACATCGCGCCAAAATGGCTTTATACCATCGGGCGTGGTGTCATCATTGTTGCCCGTTCCTTCCATCCGGTCATTGTCGCGATCCTGTTTGTCAAAGCTGTCGGCTTTGGCCCGCTCGCGGGCATTCTGACGCTGACGGTCTATTCCATCGGTTTCGTTGCCAAAATGCTGGCCGAACGGATCGAGGAAATCGACTGGGGTCAGGTCGAGGCGATCCGCGCTGCCGGCGGGGCGACATTTGTCACCCTTCTGTATGCCGTGATCCCGCAAATCATGCCCCGTCAGATCGGTCTTTCCATCTATCAGCTTGATAGCAACCTGCGCGCCTCTGCCATTGTGGGCATCGTTGGTGCAGGCGGTATCGGATCGACCCTTCTTAATGCCTTTGGGCGTTATGACTATGACTTTGCGCTGGCGATTACCCTTTGCATCATCGGTGTAATCCTTGTCAGCGAGGCCATCAGCGGCCGGATCAGGAGGAACCTATGGTAGCCACCACCCAACCTACCGGACCGGAAGCAATCGCCAACCGCGAATGGTCCCGCTATACCACCAAGGAACGCTGGCGGCGCTATGGCCTGACCGCACTGGTCGCACTCGCTGTTGTCTGGTCCTTGTCCACGATCAACATCATCTGGCCGTGGCTTTGGGATGCCCCGGAACAGATGGGCGATCTGTTTGCCCGCATGTTCCCGCCATCGCTTGAAGGCTGGCAGGATATCGCCTGGACGCTTCTGGAAACCGTCAATATCGCAACGATTGCGACCTTCTTTGCAGTGTTCATGTCACTGCCGATTGCCCTGATCGCGGCACAAAACACCACGCCGAACCGCGCAACCCTGTGGCTTGGCCGGTTCATTCTGGTGTCGTCGCGTTCGGTCAACACCATTATCTGGGCGCTGCTGTTTGTTGCCGTGTTCGGACCGGGTGTTCTGGCCGGTATTCTGGCAATTGTTTTCCGGTCCTTGGGCTTCCTTGGCAAATTGCTGGGCGAAGCAATCGAGGAAATCGACCGAGCCCCGATCGAGGCACTGGAATCTGTTGGCGCATCGCGTTTCAAGATTCTGGTCTATGGCGTCATTCCGCAAGTCATGCCGACCTTCTTTGCCGTATCCATCCTGCGCTGGGACATCAACCTGCGTGAAAGTACGGTTCTGGGGCTGGTCGGTGCTGGCGGTATCGGCATCATCCTTCAGGGCGCGATTGATACCTTTGCATGGCAAACGGTTGCCACGATCCTTCTTGCAATCATTGGTCTGGTCATTATTGGCGAAGCCATTTCAGCTTACCTGCGCAAAAAGGTGATCTGACGTGACCAAAACATACGACCTTCTGGTCGTTGGCGGCGGCATCAACGGGGCTGGTATTGCCCGTGATGCCGCCGGTCGCGGGCTTTCTGTTCTTTTGGTCGAACAGCGCGACCTTGCCTCGTCCACCTCTTCTTCCTCGACCAAACTCATCCATGGCGGCCTTCGATATCTTGAACATTACGAGTTCCGTCTGGTGCGTGAAGCACTTCAGGAACGCGAAGTTCTGTTGGCTGCTGCCCCACATATCATCTGGCCTTTGACCTTTGTCCTGCCCCATCACAGGGGTTTGCGTCCGAAATGGATGCTGCGCGCAGGGTTGTTCCTTTATGATCATCTGGCAAGGCGCAAACGCCTGCCCGGATCACGTGCCGTTTCCTTCAAGGGCACGCCCGAAGGCGAACCGTTGAAATCCGATTACGCTGGCGGCTTTTCCTATTCCGATTGCTGGGTGGATGATGCCAGGCTTGTTGTGCTGAACGCCCAAGACGCACAGGCCCGTGGCGCGGAAATCCAAACCCGGACCAAATGCGCGTCACTGATGCGCCATCACGATCACTGGAATGCCGAGTTGATCGGGCCCGATGGTTCCCGGCAATCGGTTCAAGCCAAAGCGGTGGTCAATGCCGCAGGCCCGTGGGTGACCGAAATGGTCGAAAATGCCGGACTTGGCAAAAAGGCCGCTGGTCTTCGACTGGTCAAGGGCAGCCACATTGTCGTGCCGCGCATTCATGACCATGACCATTGCTATATCTTCCAAAACAGCGATGGCCGCATTGCCTTTGCCATCCCCTATCAGCAGGACTACACCCTGATCGGCACGACCGATGTTGCCTATACCGGCGATCCGGCACAGGTCGAAATCAGCGATCAGGAAATCGACTATCTGCTTGATCTGGTGAATGGCTATCTGGCCAAACCACTCAACCGCAACGACGTGGTCTGGGACTATTCCGGTGTGCGCCCGCTTTATGATGACAAGAACGACAATGCGTCGGCGGTAACCCGCGATTACGTGTTTGATCTTGATACCGGCGATACCGAAAGTTCCGCCCCGATCCTGTCGATCTATGGCGGCAAGATCACCACCTATCGCAGACTGGCCGAACATGCGATGCAAAAACTGGCCCCGGTTCTGGGCAACGATGCCAAGGACTGGACGGCAAATGCCATCCTTCCCGGCGGCGATATGCCAGACGGTGATTTCGATGCATTCCTTGCCACGGCCAAGGCAACCTATGACTGGTTGCCAGACACGTTGCTTTATCGTCTGGCGCGAAGCTACGGCACAGCGATTTCAACGATTATCGGTGCGGCCAGGTCGCTGCGCGATCTGGGCACAGAGATCGCCCCGAACCTGTATGAAGCCGAACTTTACTATCTGAGGGCCAAGGAATGGGTGTGTTGCGCAGAAGATGTTCTGTGGCGCAGAACCAAACTTGGCCTTGGGATGCAGCCTGATCAGGTCAAAGCCATCGAACAATGGTTTGCCGCCCAAGCCCGGCTTGGTCAGGCTGCACAGTGATGTTGGAGGTGGAACCTGCGCGGCCTAGCTGCGCAGGCCATCCCATTTCACGAATTCATGGGCAATGAAGTCTTCCATCATCGCGCGCCACATGCGTTCGGCCATGTCCTCGTCAAAGCCATCAATCCGGCATTGTGCCTTTACTTTGGCAATCACGTCTTCGATACGGTCCTCATCACGCACGGCATCGCGGGACTGCTTGATGCGTGCAGCCTGTTCTATGTAATTGAGCCGTTCGGCCATCAATGCCACCAGAAGCCTGTCAATCCTGTCCACATTGGCGCGAACATCGGTCATGGTCTCACAGTGATTGGCTTTAACGGTCATCGTCCAGAACCTTCTTTCATTCAAATTCACGCACAAAAAAGGGCAGTGCGAACACTGCCCTTGATATTGATATGGCCAACGCCCTAATAGGCATATTCCTTGAACAACGGATCAACCGATCCGTTCCATTCGGTTTCATACTTATCAAGGAATTCCTCAGCCAGCGTACGGCCACTTTCGGCAACGTCGTCAAGGCTATCAAGGAAGTGGCTTTCGTCATCGCCATAGCCATCCATGCGGCCACGGTTTTGCAGCCCCTGACGGGCAATGGCCAGAACTTCCTTGGACAGGTCCTGAACCGTGCCGTTCTTGAACGGGGTGGCAAGGGCGGTGCGCGGAACTTCATTGCGCAGCGTTTCGCGCTCGGCCACTGACAGGTCCTTTACCAGATCCCACGCGGCATCAAGGGCGGCATCATCATAAAGCAAACCAACCCAAAGGGCAGGCAGCGCACAGATGCGTTTCCACGGGCCACCATCGGCACCACGCATTTCAAGAAACTTCTTAAGACGCACTTCCGGGAAGGCCGTGGTCATGTGATCTGACCAGTCATTCATGGTCGGACGTTCGCCCGGCAAGACATCCAGTTTGCCATCCATGAAATCACGGAACGACTTTCCGGCTGCATCAATGTACTTGCCGTCGCGATAGACGAAATACATCGGCACATCGAGCATGTAGTCGACATAACGTTCAAACCCAAAACCGTCTTCGAACACAAAGGGCAGCATGCCGCAGCGATCCGGGTCAGTATCCGTCCAGACGTTCGAACGCGCCGACAGGAAGCCACTTGGTTTGCCATCAACAAACGGGGATGCCGCAAACAGGGCAGTTGCCACCGGCTGAAGGGCAAGCGACGTCTTGAACTTCTTGACCATGTCGGCTTCTGAGCTGAAATCCAGATTGACCTGAATGGTCGAGGTCCGAAGCATCATGTCCAGACCAAGGTTTCCGACCTTGGGCATGTAGTTTTTCATGATGCCGTAGCGCCCCTTGGGCATCCACGGAATGTCGTCACGCTTCCATTTCGGATTGTGACCAACGCCGAGCATATCAATGCCAATGCCGTCACAAATTTCGCGCACTTCGTGCAGATGCGTATGCACTTCGCCACAAGTCTGGTGAATGTTTTTCAGTGGCGCACCGGAAAGCTCGATCTGGCCGCCCGGTTCAAGCGATACGGAACATTTGTCCTTGGTAAGCGCAATGACATTGCCGTTCTCAACGATCGGCTCCCAGTCATAATGTTCGGCCAAGGCGGTAAGAAGGGTTTTGACGCTGCGTTCCCCTTCATAGGGAATGGGGCGAAGATCATCGCGGGTATAGGCGAATTTTTCGTGTTCGGTGCCGATGGCCCAGTCTTTTTTTGGCGTAGAGCCGGACTCGAACCATTCGACAAGCTGGCGCCGGCTTTCAATTACCGGGCTGTCACCAGTGGAGGCGCTGACAGTCATAAGGGCTTCCCCTAATCTCTCGCAACGGGTCGATGCGACCAATCGCCGATACGATCCTGAAATACGGTCAAAGCTGCGATTGCGGCCGTTTCGGCACGCAGGATACGCGGACCGAGACTTACAGGCGTTGCAAAAGGCTGTTTGCGGATACGTTCAAGTTCGTCGGCGCTAAAGCCGCCCTCGGGTCCAATCACGATTGCATGGTTAACAACATTGATATTGTCGATAACCGAGCCAGCGCCCTTTGCCAATAGCTGACTTAGCACTTCACCAATTGGTGACCCCGATCCTGTTTCATCACAAAATAGCAGATGGTGATTTTCCGGCACATTTGCGACCCAGTCGAGAAGGCGCACAGGTTCGCAAACCTCAGGCACAGTCAGGCGTTCGCATTGCTCTGCGGCCTCGATAACCTGTGACTGCAACCGATCAAGGCGAACCTTGTCGGTGATGCCATGCTGGGTGATGACAGGCTGCAATCTTTCAACCCCAAGCTCGACCGACTTTTCAATCAGGAAATCAAGACGTTGTTTTTTGATCGGTGCAAAGACAAGAGTCGGTCCGACCTCGTTGCCCTGCTCACGCAATCGTCGTTCGGCTGTAACGCTGCCTTTCTTTTTGCGGAGCTCGTTGATCGTGCCAAGCCACTCACCATCCAGACCGTTAAAAATTTTTACCGGCGTTCCGGGCTTGAGGCGCATGACATGTTCGAGGTAATGAGACTGTTCGGGCGCAAGTTCGATTTCACTATCAGCCGTGATAGGATCACGAACGAAAAGGCGTTGGCGGGCACGCGTGGCATCTGCGGTCATAAAGGTCCCCAAAGCCGTTTTACGGCGTTTTGCAAAAGTTTTTCATCAGATAGGCCAATTATGACACAGGTCAACCAGCCAATACAGAATAGCAAAAACGATATGCCACAGGACGGGTGGATAGATCGTTTCATGCCCGAAGCTGTGCGGCCCTATCTGAAACTTCTGCGCCTTGATCGCCCGATTGGCACATGGCTGTTGTTGCTGCCCTGTTGGTGGTCTACCGCCATGGCAGGCGGGTTAACTGATGCCGTCACCACCAAACAAATCGTCATCATGATGGCCCTGTTCGGGGTGGGGGCCGTGATCATGCGCGGGGCCGGTTGCGTGATCAACGATCTGGCGGATCGCAATTTTGATGGCCAGGTCGAACGCACCACCACCCGCCCCCTGCCAAGTGGTCAGGTCAAGGTCTGGCAGGCTTTGCTGTTCCTTGGCTTCATGATGTTGCTTGGACTTGGCATTCTGGTGCAATTCCGCATCGAGGCAATCATTGTCGGCATCTTTTCGATCCCGATTATCATCACCTATCCGTTCATGAAGCGCGTCACCTATTGGCCGCAGGCCTGCCTTGGCCTTGCCTTTAACTGGGGGGCCCTGGTCGGGTGGGCGGCGGTGACCGGCACCGTCGAACCCGCCGCCATTGCCATGTATGCGGCAGGCTTTTTCTGGACACTTGGCTATGACACCATTTATGCCCATCAGGACAAGGATGATGATGCCAAGATCGGCCTGAAATCCCTGGCACTGCGTCTGGGCGATGCGACGCCGAAATGGGCGAAGGGGTTCTATACCATGACCACCCTTCTGCTGGGCGTTTCGGGCATGCTGGCAGATCTGCACTGGTCTTATTTTGTCTTGCTGGGGCTTGCTGGCATTCATCTTGGATGGCAGGTTGCCACCGTCAAACTTGATGACGCAGCCAATTGCCTGAAACGCTTTAAATCCAACCGCGATTACGGATTGCTGGTGCTCTTGGCAATTGTGATTTCACATCTGATTGCGAACGCGTGACCAATTCCCCCTTTTTTAAGGTAAGCCGCTGAATGAGCGACAATGTCTTTGCCGACGCACTGGTGCCCGATGTCGATGATCCGCAATTTGCCGATCTGATCGAAACCTTTACCGTACCCGCCCGTGTGCCGCTGGCACCGGAAATCGAAATGTATCTGGCGACCCATATCACCCCGCTTTGGCAGGCGACCGAAGATATGCTGGGTGTACTGGATATCCCGCCACCCTATTGGGCCTTTGCCTGGCCGGGCGGACAGGCGATCACGCGCTATATCCTTGATCACCCGGAACTGGTGCGCGGCAAGCGGGTCCTTGATTTCGCCTGTGGTGGTGGCATGCAGGCAATTGCCTGTGTGCAGGCCGAGGCTGCCGAGATCCTTGCCAACGACATTGATCCGGTGGCGATCACCGCGACCCGCCTGAACGCCAAACATAATGGCGTTGAAGTCCCGACCACGACCGAAAACCTTGTTGGCACCTCGGCCCCGGAAAGGCGCTGGGATGTGATTTTTGCCGGCGACGTTTGCTATCAGCAAGATATGGCGAACGCCGTTCTGCAATGGCTGATGACTGAGGCACGCCTTGGCACCAAGGTCATCCTGGCCGACCCCGGCCGGACCTATGCGCCCACCCATAACATTGACGAACTTGAAACCTACGACGTTCCGGTTGATGTCGCGGTCGAGGACACCGACAACAAGTTCACCCGGATCTGGCAGCTCTTGCCGGACCGAAATTAGCCGACATCAACAACCGACCTGCGAAACTCGACATCGTCAATCACCCGCAAAACAAAACCGGGACCATGGCGATGTCCGGCGCGTTTGGCGAAATGTTCGATCATCTCCCATTGCTCAAGGGATTTGAAACGGCGATCCCTGGCTTCAATCGCAGACAGGGCATAAACCGCGCCTCGTTCAAAAACATGCCCGCGCACGGATTGGTATATCCCGATGTGATCCGGGCGCACGCCGCAATCAAGCTCTAGATCGCGGCCCTGGAGTTGCTGATAGCTGTAGTGGGCCGGAACGGACTCTGTGACATGCATGTGGGCAAGCTGCTGCGGGGTCAGCCAGGTAACAGACACCCGCACACGCGTTCCGGGCGATGGTGCCAATGTTGCCGGAACGGATCCATAACCAGTTAAATGGGTCGAATAGACTATGTCGTGATGCATCATCCAGCCATGCGTCACCGGAATTTCGTCAGACAGGTTTTGATGGGTAAATTTCCGACTGAGCTGCAAGGGCGCGCGATTTGACCCGACAGCCAGAACCGGTGTCCGTCCGCTTGTAATCGGGCCGATATCACCGTCAGACATCGGTATCACTTCTCCGCCGCGAAACACAAAATCGTGGTCTGGCGCGGGGTAAGGATACAAAAACGCGCGCAGGAGTTCCTGCGCGCGTGGATGCTGTTCGACCTGCTCGCGCAACACGGAATCCGTGATCATGTGCGCATCAGATAACGAAAACATGTTGGTCGCCCGGCTTAACCTTCTACGACGCGATAGCGGTAGTTGCAGTCATCAACATGCTGCCAGGCCAGTTTCGACCATGCTTTTTCAGCATCGCCAAATGTCGCGAACGGGCCATGGCGCTCTTCTTCGCCACCAACCGGGTTTTCAAAGTCGGTGCTTTCGTACTCGCCACCGACAACCCAGTATTCTTCAAGTCGTTCAATGCGGTAACGCGAATTTGCGTCATCAACCGACTGCCAGGCCATTTTTGACCATTGCTGTTCGGCTTCTTCGAAGCTGCCAAACGGACCAATCTTGGTTTCTTCGCCGATCGGCTTGTCGAAACCGGTATCCTGATAGGTGCCCCCGATAACCCAGTACTTGGCCATCTGTGCGTCCTTCATGCTTTTGGTGAGTTGCCAGGTCGCGTGCTGTGGGTCACGCGACCCTTTTCCTTGCCCATGTATAACCAAATGATGCGCTGACCAAAACCGCAAAATTATGCATCGCCCTGCAACGCAGCAATGTCAGATCATGTAGGGATGGATCGAACCGGTTACAAATGACGTATTTGATAACAGCAAGGTTGTCCCGTTCCGCTCCGCGGCGTATGAAGACAATCAGGTTTCAAAGCTTTAGATGACAGGTGCCATGCCCTATCAATCCCTTCGTGACTTCATGGAAGCGCTGGAAAAGTCCGGCCGCCTTGTCCGCGTCACCGAACCGGTATCCCCCAACCTTGAAATGACAGAAATCCAGACACGCCTTCTGGCCGAAGGTGGCCCGGCAGTTCTGTTTGAAAATGTGGTGGGCGATGACGGCAAAAAATACGACATGCCGGTTCTAGTCAACCTGTTTGGCACCGTCGACCGCGTGGCGGCGGGCATGAACCGAAAGCCCGAAGAACTCCGTGAAGTTGGTGAAACACTGGCGTTCCTTAAACAGCCCGAACCGCCCGCCAGCATCCGCGAAGCCTTTTCGATGCTGCCGCTTGCCAAGACCGTCATGGCAATGAAGCCCAAAACGGTTTCCAAGGCACCGTGTCAGGAAATCGTGCTCGAAGGCGATGATATCGATTTATCGAAAATACCGGTTCAGTCCTGCTGGCCCGGCGAACCGGCGCCACTTATTACGTGGCCGCTGGTCGTGACTCAGGGGCCAAGTGCTGGTGCCAAGGGCGGTGACAAGCGCGACGTGTTCAACCTTGGCATCTATCGCATGCAGGTGTTGGGCAAAAACAAAACCATCATGCGCTGGCTGAAACATCGCGGTGGCGCGCAGCATCATGCGCGCTGGAAACAGGAAAAGCGTGATCCGCTTCCCGCAGCCATCGTGTTGGGTGCGGATCCGGGCACGATCCTTGCCGCCGTCACCCCGGTCCCTGATACCCTGTCGGAATATCAGTTTGCCGGTCTTCTGCGCGGCGAAAAAGTCGAACTGGTCGATTGCAAAACCGTCCCGCTCAAGGTGCCGGCCACGGCCGAGATTGTGCTGGAAGGCTATGTCTCGCTTGATGAATATGCGCCCGAGGGGCCGTATGGCGATCACACCGGTTATTACAACTCGGTCGAAGACTTCCCGGTCTTTACGGTAACCGCCATCACCATGCGCAAGAACCCGATCTATCTGTCGACCTTCACCGGCCGTCCGCCAGATGAGCCGTCGGTTCTGGGTGAAGCACTGAACGACGTGTTCGTACCCCTTCTGCAGCAACAGTTTCCGGAAATCGTTGATTTCTGGCTGCCGCCAGAGGGATGCAGCTATCGCATCGCGGTTGTTTCAATGAAGAAGGCCTATGCCGGCCACGCCAAGCGCGTGATGATGGGCGTCTGGTCATTCCTGCGGCAGTTCATGTACACCAAATTCGTCATTGTCGTGGATGACGATATTGATGTCCGCGACTGGAAAGATGTCATGTGGGCCATCTCGACCCGGATGGATCCGGTGCGCGATATCACCACGGTGACAGACACGCCGATTGATTACCTTGATTTCGCGTCCCCTGTTTCGGGACTTGGTGGCAAGCTGGGGCTTGATGCCACCAACAAGCTGCCCGGCGAAACCAACCGCGAATGGGGCGAAAAGATCTATATGGAAGATGACATCATCGACCGTGTGGATCAGAAATGGGAACGCTATGGCCTGCCCGGATCAGGCAAGAAAATCTGGCGGGACTGAATAACAAAGGCGGGTTTCAAACCCGCCTTTTCTTTTGACCTGAATGTTTTGACTAGTTCCTAAAGAACATCCAGTGATCACCATTTTCATCCGGCTTCTCGGAATAGAAAAACTGCGGCGCATCACACATGAAATCATCAACGCGGATGGCGAAATTGCACATATCCGCATCGCCCATAACCTCGGCCATGTATTCAGTGCTGTTTTCCTGCCAGCTCAACACCGGCGGTGCCGTTTCATCAAAGACACAAAGGGCAAACTGCTCGGACTGCTGGAACGGAATGTACCGGATTTCACTGCGATCTTTGGCACCATGGTTGGTGACAAACAACATTGCGAAAAACGGACCGTCAGGGTTATCAAGGTCAACCCATCCGGCAATGCGATCAAGGACGCCGTCACAGGTAAAATCACCGGTCAGCATCTGATGGCGATAATTTCGGGCGTATTTCCCGCCCTGCCAGCGCATTTCGGAATAGAACTGCGCGCTTGAAACCGGATCGGTTTCGCCATTCGCATTCAGCTCCCATAAGCCATTTTCATCCCAGCCTTCCATCACAGTCTTGCTGTCATCCGCAAATGCAGGACTGGCCAATCCGATCAGGCAGACCACACTAAGCCCGGAAAGAATTCTCTGCTTGTTCATCGCGTTCCCGTTTATCTGGCATCATCAGGACTTGTTTATTTGAGTATAACAGAAAGCCGTTTGAAATCTGTAATTGACCGAGCCTTGCCATTCGGCCTTCGTCCTGCCAACTCTGAAACAAGGCAGGAATTCAAGACCAAAACCAGCTTTTTGTTTCGGGTCTATGCGAAAACGTTCGTGCCCCCTATAACGTAAGAAACACATTCCGATACAAGGGAGCCTCCATGCCCAAAACCGACATGACACTTGATCGCATCAATGACCTACTGGCACAGGCAAAAAAGGCCGGTGCAGACGATGCAGATGCCGTTTATGTCGAAGGCACATCGCTTTCGGTTGCCCAACGTCTGGGCAAAATGGAAAAGCTTGAACGTTCCGAGGGGGCTGATCTTGGCCTGCGGGTCCTGATTGGCAAAAAACAGGCAGTTGTATCGTCATCTGACACCAGCGACGCAGCGCTTGGCGAGTTGGTCGAACGTGCGGTTGCGATGGCCAAAAATGCCCCGGAAGATCCTTATTGCGGGATTGCCGACCCAAGTGAACTTGCCGAAACCTTCAATGTCGAAGCGCTTGAGCTTTGCGAGCCGGGCGAGGTTGATCAGGACAAACTGATCGAATGGGCCAGCGCCTGTGAAGAAGCAGCGCGCTCCGTCGAGGGCATCACCAACTCCGAAGGATCAGAAGCCGGCTGGGGGCGCCACCAGATCACGCTGGCAGCCACCAACGGCTTTGCCAATTCCTATGCCGGGTCGGGCAGCCATATTTCGGTGTCAGTGTTGGCCGGGACCGGCACAGGCATGGAACGCGATTACGATTACGACAGTGCAGTCTTTTCGACCGATCTGCGCGATCCGGTTGATATCGGCAAAAAAGCAGCCGAAAAAACCCTGCGGCGCCTGAACCCGCGCAAGGTCAAAAGCGCACAGGTCCCGGTGATCTATGATCCGCGCGTTTCGGCATCTATCGTCGGGCACCTGTCGTCTGCCATTAACGGATCGGGTATTGCACGTGGCACGAGCTTCCTGCTTGATGCGATGGGCAGCGAAATCTTCGCGCCGCATATCAACATCATTGATGATCCGCATCGCAAACGCGGCCTGCGGTCCAAACCGTTTGATGCCGAAGGGGTGGCAAACCAGAAGCGCCACCTGATCGAAAACGGGGTTCTGAAAACCTGGATCATGGATCTGCGTTCAGCCCGTCAACTGGGTCTGAAATCGACCGGCAACGCATCACGCGGCGCCGGAAGCCTGCCCAGCCCGTCAACCACCAACCTTTATATGGAACCGGGCACAACTTCGCCCGAAGACATGATCAAGGACATTAAATCGGGCCTGTATATCACCGAGATGATCGGCAGCAGTGTCAACGGTGTAACGGGCGATTATTCGCGCGGGGCATCGGGCTACTGGATTGAAAATGGCGTGCTGGCCTATCCGGTTTCGGAGATAACGGTCGCCGGGAACCTCAAGGACATGTTCCGTTCTGTCGAACCGGCCAATGACCTGACGTTTAAATACGGCACCAATGCCCCGACGCTTCGCATCGATGGCATGACCCTGGCCGGACAGTAAAACCCACCAGCCATGGCAACCACCCGAAAAAAACGCCCGGTCCATTTGGCCGGGCGTTTTAAGTTTGGGTACTTCTTGGGTACCTTGGGTATCCGGGGGCTCAGGCAGCACGAATGGTACTGACAAAGCTGTCTGTGGCACCTTTCAGGGTATTGAAATTCTCGGACAAGGTGCTAACCGCGGTCAGAACGTCACTGGACGCCGTACCCGCCTCGTTTACGGCCTGTGAAACCGTAACGATGTTGGAACTTACAACCGTTGTCCCGGTTGCGGCTTGTTCGATGTTAAAGGCAATCTCGCGGGTCGCTGCCGACTGTTCCTCCACCGCCGAGGATATCGTCGCGACAACTCCGTCCATTTCGCTGATGGTTTTGCTGATCAGTTCAATCTGGCTGGCCGCAAAGCCTGTGCGGCCCTGAAGGCTGTTGACCTGCGCGCGAATTTCTTCTGTCGCTTTGGCTGTCTGTGCCGACAGGGTCTTGACCTCGTTGGCGACAACCGCAAAGCCTTTGCCTGCATCACCGGCACGAGATGCCTCGATCGTCGCGTTCAGGGCCAGCATGTTGGTCTGATCCGAAATATCGGAAATCAGTTTCAGAACCTCATCAATATTGTTGGAAGCCTCGACGAGTTCCTGAATACCGCGCATGGTTTCACGGGCCTGATCGACCGCCTTTTTGGCAATTTCTGTCGAAAAGACAACCTGTCGATTAATTTCCTCGATTGAGCTGTTAAGCTCTTCTGTCGCAGATGCAACAGAACCAACATTTCCACTTGCCTCTTCACTGGCCGAAGCAACAGCTGTGGTTTGCTCGGACGCAGTTCTGGCAATCTGGGACATGCCTGTTGCGGTTGCCTGCAATTCAACAGCAGCAGCAGCCACCGCCTCGATAATGCTGCCGACACTGTTCGTAAAGCTGTCCGCAGTCTGGTTCATAAACCGGCGTTGCTCTTCCTTTGCACGTTCTTCCTGCGCGCGGGCTTCGGCTTCGAGTTCGTCATTGCGAATGGCATTGGTTTTAAACACCTGAACCGCCTGTGCCATCTGGCCGATCTCGTCCTTGCGGGACTGTCCGGGGATTTCAACGCCCAGATCATGATCGGCAAGTCTGCGCATGATGGCCGTGATGGCAATGATCGGACGCGATAAACGGTCGCCCATAACCCAGGCCAGGATCATGCCAAGAACCGCACCACTGATTGATGCGATCAGGATTTCGGTTTCGGCCAGAATGATTTCGCCGACGACTTTTTCAAAGATGTTCTTTTCTGCCACCACCAGTTCTTGTTTCAGCGCCTCGGCATCGGCGATGATGCCCTCGGACGCTTCGCGCATGGTGCCATGAACGGTCGCGACAATTTCCAGTTCATCAGCCCGGATCTTGTCAAACACCTGCCGGTAATCAGCGAACAGTTCCTTGGCTTCGTTGAGGACGGCGACAAGTTCACCAGACAATGGTTGATCCCCGATGCGGCCCAGTGCGGCTTCAAGTTTGGCAAATTCGTCGGCAGATTTGGCACCGAAACTGTCATCCTGACGACCAATCAGGATATTGGCGTAAAGCCGCGCCAGAAGGGCATGCTCGCGCGCGGCCACGCTGCGTTTAAGCAGCTCGATATCGCCGGTATCCTCGGCATGTGCCACCAGCTTGTCCAGATCGGCAACGATCTTGATCCCGTCTGGTTCCAGGCGATCAAGGATCAGGGAATGATACTCGTCACTGAGGCTTTTGGCCGAAGCAAAGCTTGCAAGATAAACGTCAAGCTCCTGACCGATATGCTTGATGCGGCTCCGGTGCTCTTCGCCGACAAACTGCTCGTGTGCATCTTCAAGCATCAGCTCAAGCTGTTTGGCATAAGTAATCACTGCTTCGGCATCTGCCGGGTCTGCGGTATTGGCAAATTCACGTGCATGGCTGTTAAAGCGCAGGAACTGTGTTTCGATCTCGCTGATCAGGGCTGCTTCTTCGACATAATGTGCGTATTCATCGACATCATGCGACACCGCCACGAAGGTAAAATAGGCAAATCCCAGCGCGGCAATCAAAATTGCCAACACCACCGCGAAACCAGCAAGAATTTTTGATTTTATCCGCATATTAGCCAACCCACCTGAGTTAAGAACCAAAGCAGAGGACCCCGAAACCATTGTCATTCTCCATAGAGGGCGAAGACCGTTATCAATTTCGCCAGCTCAGACTAATGCAACGCGCAACGACCCCACTATCCTCAAACGAGGACGGGGAATAACCAGGCATACGTACCGCCCTGAAATGAAAGTGGGGAAAGGAAATGCAACTTCAAGGAGACATTCTTCTTTCATCACAAAAAGAAGTTCAACCGGATCAATTATTGACCAGATGATGAGGCACATTGATCCACAGGCGTCGATTTCCGCCATACAAGGTGGTTGAATTTTATTGCTAAGCCATGCTCGCAACACGCCGCGCCGGTAGTGTCTGAACTGCCCAGTCGGGGCGTCTGCTAGTCTGCGGCAATGCGCAGCAAATCCTGCGGAACATCATCCGATCCGGATGCAAGCGCCGCATATGCTGGCGGCACCATCAACCGTACCGGATAGGGTGACAGACTGATTTCACAGGGTAGTTTACCCGCACTTTCCCCATCAATCTGCAGTGGTGCCGGTCCGCAATGACTGTTGATCGTGATGCGCTCAGCCCGGACCACCGAAACATCACTTTGTACATGCAAGCGGTTCAAGGTCAGCGCCAAGCCATAACGCGACAGGGCACCGATCCCGTTACCGGGCATCATGACCACATCAAGGCTGTTTTCGGTCAAGCTGGCTTCGGGCGAGATGATAAATGCCCCGCCATAATGGCGGGCATGGG
>NZ_LPVZ01000004.1 GCF_001613795.1 Thalassospira sp. MCCC 1A01148 | reverse complement strand
CGGCGGTTGGCGCGAACGGTTTGGCCTGACCCGGCGACGCGATGAACCCACCCCGCCGCTCGGGCTTTATATTTACGGCGAAGTCGGGCGTGGCAAATCAATGTTGATGGATCTGTTTTATGAAACCATCGACATTGAAAAAAAGCGTCGCGTTCATTTCCATGATTTCATGCAGGACGTGCATGAACGCATGCACCGTTATCGTCAGACCAAGAAAAAAGACGATGCCGATCCGATCCCGCCAATTGCCAAGGACCTTGCCGAAGACGCATGGTTGCTGTGCTTTGACGAGATGCAGGTCACAGACATTACCGATGCCATGATCCTTGGCCGCCTGTTCGAACAGCTGTTTGATCATGGGGTGGTGATTGTGACGACATCAAACCGCGTGCCCGATGACCTGTACAAGGATGGCCTGCAACGCCAGAACTTTCTCCCCTTCATTGACATGATCAAGCAGAAGCTCGACGTGCTGGAACTGGCAAGCCCGACCGATTATCGCATGCGCAATCTGACCGCTGCCGAAGTCTTCCTGTACCCGACCACGCCTGAGGAAGCATCCCCGCGCATTACCGAGATGTTTGCCACCCTGACCGAAGGCGCGCGCGTCGCCCCGGACAGTCTGAGCATCAAGGGCCGCAAGATCGAAATCGCCGCAGCGGGTGCCGGGGTTGCTAAATTCAGCTTTGAAGAACTCTGTACCCGACCACTGGGACCGGGGGACTACATCGCGCTGGCGACGCATTTCCATACAATCGTGATTGAATTCATCCCCAAACTGCCCGACTCACGCCGGGACTGGGCAAAGCGGTTCGGCACACTGGTTGATGCGATGTATGAGCATAAAACCAAGCTGATCTGTGCGATTGAATGCGACCCTGCCGAGATCTACACCGATGGCGACTATTCGTTCGAATTCCAGCGCACGGTGTCGCGCATGACCGAGATGCGCAGTCAGGAATATCTCGATATGGCGCATCTGACCTGATGGTGAAGGTCGGGGAATGGCTATTTCCGATCAATCGGCGGGAATTGCCGCTTTCGAAGATGGATGGGAAGTCAAAGACTGACCCATGCGCAACGACTCCGATACGGCGATTTTGAATCCGCCGCAATTATTCGCCATATGGGTGCTTATCTTCACTTGAATCTTGCGTTTAACGCAGGGGAAACGCTCATTCACGCAAAATCCGTCATATTAGAAGTTTTCTCGCCCCCGAGCGGATCGCATGGCTGATAGCTGTTTTGCGCATTGCTGCGTTGGTGTAATCCGGTTCATACGCCCGAATTCGCAGCAAAGGCGCAGACTGCCTTTCATTTAGGCAGGCCTCAATCGTAAACCAGCTTTGGTTTTGCTGGACATTTGCCTGTCTTCGCAGTTGCAGCGTGAATGGTTTTTAAGCGTTTAGACGTTAGTTGCAATAAACCCCGAAGCGGCGGTTTTCCTCGTAAAAACAGTGGGGTTTCCCCTTGTCATTCGTGGCGATTCAGTTTACGACACTCGATGTTTACGAACGATTATTTCGCGTTCGCAGGTTTAAATTTTCAATAGCGCTCCCAAGTTGAGTTTCGACCCCCAGGAAGCGCAATAGGGAAGAAGGTAACGGAATGGCCCGCAACAAGATCGCGCTCGTCGGCGCCGGCAATATTGGTGGCACGCTTGCTCACCTCGTCGGCCTGAAAGAGCTTGGCGACGTCGTCCTTTTCGACATCGTTGATGGCATGCCACAGGGCAAGTCGCTTGACATTGCTGAATCCTCCCCCGTCGACATGTTTGATGCCGACCTCAAGGGTACCAGTGACTACAAAGACATCGCAGGCGCGGATGTCGTCATCGTCACCGCTGGTGTTGCTCGCAAGCCGGGCATGAGCCGCGATGATCTGATTGGTATCAACACCAAAGTCATGACCCAGGTTGGTCAGGGCATCAAGGAACATGCTCCTGACGCTTTCGTCATCGTCATTACCAACCCGCTTGATGCGATGGTCTGGGTAATGCAGCAGGCAACCGGCTTCGATCCGAAGAAAGTTGTCGGCATGGCAGGCGTTCTGGACTCCGCACGTTTCCGTTACTTCCTTGCAGAAGAATTCGACGTCTCGGTCAAAGACGTTACCGCCTTTGTCCTTGGCGGCCACGGCGACACCATGGTCCCGTCCATCCGCTATTCGACCGTTGCCGGTATCCCGGTTCCGGATCTGATCAAAATGGGCTGGACCACGCAGGAAAAAATCGACCAGATCGTTCAGCGCACCCGTGACGGTGGCGCAGAGATCGTCGGCCTGCTGAAAAACGGTTCTGCTTTCTACGCCCCGGCTGCTTCGGCAATCTCGATGGCGGAAAGCTACCTCAAAGACCAGAAGCGCGTCATGCCGGTTGCTGCTTACCTGAGCGGTGAATACGGTGTTGACGGTCTTTATGTTGGTGTCCCGGTTGTTCTGGGTGCCAACGGTGTAGAACGCATCGTCGAGATCAATCTTGACGAGTCCGAAAAGGCAAACTTCGATAATTCCGTGAATGCAGTTCGCGGCCTTGTCGATGCTGCCAAGGGCATGCTCTAAAGAACGCGGAACGGGCTGGTCATCGACCGGCCCGTTTTTCAATCATTGTTGTTTTTCAAACTTCAATGATCGCGGGCCTCTTAACAAAGTCCCTCCCGCTCGTTAAGGGACATTGAAATCCAGATTTCTGACCCACCGGAAATCGTACGGAAGGCAAGAAAGCGACCGAACATGAATATTCATGAGTACCAAGCGAAAGAAATTCTTCGCAAATACGGTGTGACCGTGCCGAACGGCAAGGTTGCATATACCGCTCAGGAAGCCATCGAAGCTGCCCAGTCCCAGGCTGGCCCGGTTTACGTGGTAAAATCCCAGATCCATGCAGGTGGCCGCGGTAAAGGCACCTTCAAGGAAGCCAAAGCAGGTGACAAAGGCGGCGTTCGCGTCGTCAAGAGCCCGGAAGAAGTCGGCGAAAACGCTGAACAGATGCTCGGCTCCACCCTGGTCACCCACCAGACCGGCCCGGACGGCAAAGAAGTCAAACGCGTTTATATCGAAGAAGGCTGCGACATCGCACGCGAACTGTATCTGTCGGTTCTCGTTGATCGCGCATCTTCGCGTGTGATCTTCATGGCGTCGACCGAAGGCGGCATGGACATCGAAGAAGTTGCCGAAGCAACCCCGGAAAAGATCGTCACCGTTGACATCGATCCGGCTGCTGGCTTCTCGGGCTTCCACGGTCGCAAGCTGGCATTTGCCCTTGGCCTCGAAGGCAAGCAGGTTTCCAAAGCTGTCAAATTCATGTCGGCAATGTACCAGTGCTTCCTCGACACCGACGCAGCCATGGTTGAAATCAACCCGCTCGTTGTGACCGGCGAAGGCGACATCATCGCGCTTGATTGCAAAATGAACTTCGACGACAACGCCCTGTTCCGCCATGCGGACATCGAAGAGCTGCGTGACGAAGACGAAGAAAACCCGGCCGAACTCGAAGCTGCAAAACACAGCCTCAACTACATCAAGCTCGATGGCACCATCGGCTGCATGGTCAACGGCGCAGGCCTTGCCATGGCAACCATGGACATCATCAAGCTGTATGGTGGCGAACCGGCTAACTTCCTTGACGTTGGTGGCGGCGCGACCAAAGAACGTGTGACCACTGCTTTCAAACTGATCCTGTCGGATCCGAATGTTGAAGGCATCCTGGTCAACATCTTTGGCGGTATCATGCGTTGTGACGTGATTGCAGACGGCGTTGTGGCAGCAGCCCGCGAAGTCAGCCTGAACGTCCCGCTGGTCGTTCGCCTTGAAGGTACCAATGTCGAACTTGGCAAGAAGATCCTCGAAGAATCGGGTCTGCCGATTGTCTCGGCTGACAACCTTGCCGATGCCGCCGAGAAGGTGGTCAAAGCTGTGAAGGAGGCCGCGTAACTATGGCTGTTCTCGTCGATAAAAACACCAAAGTTATCTGCCAGGGTTTCACTGGTTCGCAGGGCACGTTCCACAGCGAACAGGCACTGGCATACGGCACCAAGATGGTTGGCGGTGTAACCCCGGGCAAAGGCGGCTCCAAGCACCTTGACCTGCCGGTTTTCAACACTGTTGACGAAGCGGTTCACGCGACCGGCGCGAATGCCTCGGTCATCTATGTTCCGCCGCCCTTCGCAGCAGACGCAATCCTTGAAGCCATCGACGCCAAAGTCGAGCTGGCTGTCTGCATCACCGAAGGTATTCCGGTTGCTGACATGGTCCGCGTCAAGCGCGCGCTCGACGGTTCGTCGACCCGCCTGATCGGCCCGAACTGCCCGGGTATCATTACCCCGGACGAATGCAAGATCGGCATCATGCCGGGTCACATTCACCGCCGCGGTAAAATCGGTATCGTTTCACGTTCCGGTACGCTCACCTACGAAGCAGTTGCACAGACCACGGCCGCTGGCCTGGGTCAGTCGACCTGTATCGGTATCGGTGGTGACCCGGTCAACGGCACCAACTTCATCGACTGCCTCGACCTGTTCCTGAAGGATCCGGAAACCGAAGGCATCATCATGATCGGTGAAATCGGTGGTTCGGCAGAAGAAGAAGCATGTGAATTCCTGCAGGCTTCCTCGGTCAAGAAACCGGTTGCTGGCTTCATCGCCGGTGTAACCGCACCTCCGGGTAAACGCATGGGCCATGCCGGTGCGATCATCTCCGGTGGTAAAGGTACCGCGGATGCCAAAATGGAAGCCATGCGCAGCGCTGGCGTTCTTGTTGCCGATTCCCCGGCAAGCCTCGGCTCGACCATGCTGAAGGCTTTGAAGGGCTAATCTGGGTAGTCAGAGGAAAGGCAAGGGGGGGCGTGGTCCTTCTTGGGGACCATGCCTTCCAAGACCACAAATGAAACCTCAAGATCTCGACACGATTCTGAACGAGTCGAACGCAACCTACATCGCTGAACTTTACGCCCGGTATCTGGAAAGCCCGTCTGCGGTTGACCAGAGCTGGGCTGAGTTTTTTGACGGGTTGCAGGACGACGCCTCCGAACTCCTCGCAGAAATGCGTGGGCCGAGCTGGCAGCCACGGGAAACCAAGGTTGTTGGCGGCATGGAGGGATACGACGTCTCACAGGGGCACGCCGAACGCCCGGCTCCGATGGCGGGCTACGCACCGGCACCCCACGCAGCACCCACGGCAGGTCAGGTAAATTCCGACGCCATCCGTGCTGCAGCCAATGATTCCATTCGCGCGCTGATGCTGATCCGCTCCTTCCGGGTACGCGGCCATCTTGAAGCGAATCTGGATCCGCTGGGCCTTGCGCCGCGTGAACCGCATCCGGAACTTGATCCGAAAACCTATGGCTTTACCGAAGCCGACATGGATCGTCCGATCTTCATTGCCAATGTTCTTGGCCTTGAAACCGCGACCATCCGTCAGATCGTCTCGCTGGCACGCAAGACCTATTGCGGATCGATCGGCATCGAGTTCATGCACATTCAGGAACCGGAACAGAAATCCTGGATTCAGCAGCGTATCGAAAGCATCGGCAACCAGACGCAGTTCACCACCCGTGGCAAGGAAGCAATCCTTGAGCGCCTGATCGAAGCCGAAGGTTTCGAAAACTATCTTCACACCAAATATGTCGGTACCAAGCGTTTCGGTATTGATGGTGGCGAAGCCCTGATGCCGGCACTTGAACAGATCCTTAAACGCGGTAGCCAGCTTGGCATCCGCGAGGTTGTGTTCGGCATGCCGCACCGTGGCCGTCTGAACGTTCTTGCCAACGTCATGAGCAAGCCGTTCCAGGCGATCTTCTCGGAATTCATGGGCAACCCGTCCAAACCGGACGACGTGATGGGCTCTGGTGACGTTAAGTATCACCTTGGCACCTCCGCCGACCGTGAATTTGACGGTAATGTTGTTCACCTGTCGCTGACGGCAAACCCGTCGCACCTTGAAGCAGTGAACACGGTTGTTCTTGGTAAGGTCCGCGCCAAGCAGGCCCAGCGCAAAGACACCAATCGCGAGCAGGTTATGGGTATCCTCCTGCACGGTGATGCGGCCTTTGCCGGTCAGGGTCTTGTGGCGGAAACCTTCGATCTGTCGCACCTCAAGGGGTACCGTACCGGTGGTACGATCCACTTTGTGGTCAACAACCAGATCGGTTTCACGACCAAGCCGACCGATTCCCGTTCTTCGCCGTATTGCTCGGACATTGCCAAAGTCGTTCAGGCCCCGATCCTGCACGTCAATGGTGACGATCCCGAAGCTGTCGTTCACGCTGCGCGCATCGCGACCGAATTCCGTCAGGAGTTCAAGCAGGACGTTGTGATCGACATGTTCTGCTATCGCCGCTTTGGCCACAACGAAAGCGACGAGCCGGCATTCACCCAGCCCAAGATGTATGACGTGATCGGCAAACACCCGACCACCAAGGACATCTATGCACAACAGCTGGTCAAGGAAGGTCTTCTGAGCGAAGAACGCATCAAGGAACTGGACAAGTCGTTCCAGGATTACCTTGATGAAGAGTTCAAGGCGTCCGAAAACTACCGTCCGAACAAGGCTGACTGGCTTGAGGGCAAATGGTCGGGTCTGGCATCCTCGCATGGCGAAGATGCTGACTGGATCGGCCAGACGGGTGTTGAAGAAAACCTTCTTCAGGAAGTTGGTCGCGCCCTTTCAACCCCGCCGAGTGACTTTGACATCAACCGCAAGATCCTTCGTCAGCTGAAGGCCAAGGCGAAGATGTTTGAAACCGGCGAAGGCATTGATTGGGCCACAGCAGAAGCTTTGGCCTTCGGGACCCTGATGTGCGAAGGCACACCGGTGCGTCTGTCGGGTCAGGACTGCCAGCGCGGTACCTTCTCGCAGCGTCATGCCAAACTGATCGATCAGACCAACGAGGCAAAATACACCCCGCTCAATAACATCCGTACCGGTCAGGCCGAGCTTGAGGTTCTCAACTCGCCACTGTCCGAAGCTGGTGTTCTTGGCTTTGAATACGGCATCACCCTTGCAGAACCGCATTCGCTGGTTCTCTGGGAAGCTCAGTTCGGTGATTTTGCCAACGGTGCACAGGTCATTATTGACCAGTTCATCAGCTCGGGCGAAGCCAAATGGCTGCGTATGTCCGGTCTGGTGATGCTGTTGCCGCACGGTTACGAAGGCCAGGGTCCGGAACACAGTTCCGCGCGTCTGGAACGTTACCTGCAGCTTTGTGGTGAAAACAACATGCAGGTGGCGAACTGCACGACGCCGGCAAACTATTACCACATCCTGCGCCGTCAGATCCGTCGTTCGTTCCGTAAGCCACTGATCCTGATGACGCCGAAATCGCTTCTGCGTCACAAACAGTGTGTGTCGAACCTGTCCGACTTTGCATCAGGAACCAAATTCCTGACGGTGATCGGCGAAACCGGCAAGCTGGTGGACGACAAAAAGGTCAAGCGCGTCGTTCTGTCGTCGGGCAAGGTCTATTATGATCTGCTTGCCGAACGCGAAAACCGTGGCATCGAAGATGTTGCGCTTGTGCGTGTTGAACAGCTTTATCCGTGGCCGGAACAAGAACTGGCTGCTGAACTGGCCAAATACCCGAATGCTGATGTCGTCTGGTGTCAGGAAGAATCAGAGAACATGGGTTCCTGGTACTTTGTTGATCGCCGGATCGAGGCAACGCTTGCCAGCATCAAGCACAAGACGGGTCGTCCTGTTTATGTCGGTCGCGCAGCATCTGCTTCGCCGGCGACGGGCCTTCTGAAGGCTCACCTGCGTGAGCAGGCCGAATTGGTCGACAAGGCACTGAGCGTCTAACACTTTCATCGAACGGGCGAGAAATCGCCCGTTCGATCCGTTCATTTAGAATTCATTCGTATCTTGGCAGACCCACACTGCCTGATTGAAAAAACGGTCGAGGAAAAAATGGCGACTGAAGTTAAAGTTCCCGCACTGGGCGAGTCTGTTACCGAAGCCACGGTGGCCAAATGGTACAAAAAAGTCGGCGAAGCTGTTGCTGCCGATGAACCGATTGTCGAACTTGAAACCGACAAGGTCACCGTCGAAGTCAACGCCCCGGTCGCGGGTGCGATCGCCGAACTGGTTGTTGAAGAAGGCGACGAAGTTGAAGTTGGCGCACTGATCGCGCACATCGACGAAGGTGCCGAAGGCTCCGCCGAAGCACCGGCTGAAGAAAAATCCGAAGCCAAGGCAGAAGAAGCCCCGGCTGCGAAAAAAGCCGAGAAAAAAGAAGAGCCGAAAGCAGCCCCGGCTGCCGCATCGGCAGAAGCAGCCACCACCAACAGCGATCATCCGCTGGCACCGGCGGTTCGCAAACTCGTCGAAGACAAGAACCTTGACCCGTCGAAAATCCCGGCAACGGGCAAAGACGGCCGCCTGACCAAGGGCGACGTTCTGAACTTCCTTGAAGGTGGCGGATCGGCGTCCCGCGCTGCAGCACCGGCACCGAGCGCACCGGCGGCTCCGAAACCGGAACGCGAACTGCGTGACGGCGAAGAGCGCGTCAAGATGTCCAAGCTGCGCCAGACCATCGCGCGCCGCCTGAAAGAAGCCCAGAACACTGCGGCCATGCTGACCACTTATAACGAAGTGGACATGACCAACCTTCTGGCTTGCCGTAACAAGTACAAGGACGGGTTCGAGAAGAAACACGGTGTGAAGCTTGGCTTCATGTCCTTCTTCATCAAGGCCTGCACCACGGCGCTGAAAGAATGGCCGGCTGTTAACGCCGAGATCGACGGCAACAGCTTCATCTACAAGAACTACTGCGATATCGGCGTTGCCGTTGGTACCCCGCAGGGTCTGGTCGTTCCGGTTATCCGTTCGGCAGAGGAAAAAACCTTTGCTGATCTGGAAAGCACCATTGTCGATTTCGGCAAGCGTGCCCGTGACGGCAAACTTGGCATGGATGAAATGACCGGCGGTTCCTTCACCATCTCGAACGGTGGTGTCTTTGGCTCGCTGCTGTCATCGCCGATCCTGAATGCACCGCAGTCCGGTATTCTTGGCATGCACAAGACCCAGATGCGCCCGGTCGCAATCGACGGCAAAGTCGAAATTCGCCCGATGATGTATCTCGCGCTTTCCTATGACCACCGTATCATTGACGGCCGCGAAGCCGTTTCCTTCCTGGTACGCGTCAAGGAATGCATCGAGAACCCGGAACGCATTCTGCTCGACATCTGATCAGACAAAAGGATCAAAGAACTCATGAGTGAGAACTACGACGTTGTCGTGATCGGTGGCGGTCCTGGCGGTTACGTATGCGCCATCCGCGCCGCACAGCTTGGCCTTAAGGTTGCCTGCGTTGAGAAACGCGGCACACTTGGCGGCACCTGCCTCAATATTGGCTGCATTCCGTCCAAGGCCCTGCTGCATTCCTCGCACCTGTTCGAAGAAGCGACCGAGCATTTCGATACCCACGGCATCGAAGTCTCCAAGCCGAAGGTCAACATCGAAAAGATGATGGCGCGCAAGGACAAGGTCGTTGACAGCAATGTCAAGGGCATCGAATTCCTGTTCAAAAAGAACAAGATTACCTATGTCAAAGGTGCTGGCGAAATCACCTCGCCGACCTCGGTCAAGGTTGCCCTTCTTGATGGTGGCGAAGAAACCCTGAATGCCAAGAACATCGTCATCGCGACGGGTTCGGAAGTTACCCCGCTGCCGGGTGTCGAGATCGACGAAGAGAAAATCGTCTCCTCGACCGGCGCCCTGGTTCTTCCGAAAGTGCCGAAGAAGATGGTCGTGATTGGCGCTGGCGTGATCGGTCTGGAGCTTGGTTCCGTGTGGCGCCGTCTGGGTGCCGAAGTTACCGTTGTTGAATATCTTGACCGTATTCTGCCGGGCATGGATGGCGATCTGGTCAAGCAGACCCAGCGCATCTTCGCCAAGCAGGGCCTTGAATTCAAACTCGGCCACAAGGTTACCGGTGCCAAAACCACCAAGTCCGGCGTGACCCTGACTGTTGAACCGTCCAAGGGCGGCGATGCAGAGGAACTCAAAGCCGACGTGGTTCTGGTGGCCATCGGTCGCCGTCCCTACACCAATGGCCTTGGCCTGGATAATGTCGGTGTTGAACTTGACGACCGTGGTCGTGTCAAAACCGACGAACACTTCCAGACCAATGTTGGCGGCATCTTTGCGATTGGCGATACCATCGTTGGTCCGATGCTGGCCCACAAGGCCGAGGAAGATGGCGTTGCCCTGGCAGAAATGCTTGCCGGCGAAGAAGGCCATGTCGATTACGGCAAGGTCCCGGGTGTTGTTTACACTTGGCCGGAAGTTGCCGCTGTTGGCAAAACCGAAGAGCAGCTGAAGGAAGAAGGCGCAGACTACAAAGTCGGCAAATTCCCCTTCACCGCAAACGGTCGCGCCAAGGCAATGGAAAGCACCGAAGGCTTTGTCAAAATCATCGAAGACAAGAAAACGCACCGTGTTGTCGGCGCGCATATTGTCGGCCCGGCTGCGGGCGATCTGATTGCCGAAGTGGTTCTGGCGATGGAATACGGCGCGTCTGCCGAAGACATCGCACGCACCTGCCATGCCCACCCTGCCCTTGGCGAGTCCGTCAAGGAAGCAGCGCTGGACGCGGACAAACGCGCGATCCACATGTAATCGATCAGTTTCCTGATCTGCAAAAGGCCGCCTCGACTGAGGCGGCCTTTTTGTTTTGTGGTGACGGCATGAGACCGCTAAGCCTTTCAGTTCTATCTGGTTTGCGTAATTGTCGGACTTTTGGCAGGTGACGCTGGGCACGATTGCAGATTAGTATGACAAATCCTGTTTACTGGCCCGGAGAACGAAAATGGTGCTGTCTGTTGGCGTGGTTGCCCACGACCGTCGCAAACGCGAAATGGCTGACTGGCTTGAAAAACACAAGGATGTGTTTGCCAATATGCGCATCTTTGCCACCGGCACCACCGGGCGGGTTTTGCAGGAACGCTTCACCGAACTCGATGTCCAGCCGCTTAAAAGCGGCCCGTTTGGCGGCGATCAGCAATTGGGTTCGATGATTGCGCACGGCGAATTGCAGGCCATGTTCTTTTTCACCGACCCGATGACACCCCAGCCGCACGATGTTGATGTCCGTGCCCTGATCCGGCTGGCCAACATGTATGAAGTGCCGATCGCGTGCAATCAAAGCACGGCGGACCTTTTGATCAGCAATCCCAGGTTCGAGGAAATCTGCGAACAATATCGCGATCATTCCCCGGAACAGGTCTTTGCCGATTACAGCAACCGACAGGTCTAGTCGCCAAACAGCACGGCCAGAGATTCTCGCCACCGGAGCGCCCCACCCACCATGCAGCTCGCTTATGATGTCATCGCCGCGATCTTTCCGATCTTTGCCGCCATTCTGGTCGGCGCGGCGCTGAAACGATATCTGATCAAGGCGGCAGATATCTGGGCCGGGATCGACCGGCTGACCTATTATCTGTTGTTGCCATCGCTTCTGATCGTCGAGATTTACCGTGCAGATTTTTCCAGTGGCGATGCCGGGACTGCGGTTGGCGTTACCTTGGCCGCAACGCTTGGTTTATCAGCTGCGCTGCTTTTGCTGCGACCGCTGATTACGCGTGACACGCCGCTTTTCACATCAATCTTTCAGGGGTCGGTTCGCTACAACAGCTATGTCTTGCTCGCCGTTGCCGATGCGCTTTACGGGGCAGCGGGGCTTGCCCTTGCCATCATCTTTGTTGCGGTAATGGTGATTGCCACCAACATGCTTGGTGTGGTTGTCCTAAGCGCGTTCAGCAGCGGGAAAAGCAACCTTAAGCGCATCATGGGCGGGATTGTCAAAAACCCGATCATTATTGCCGCCGGAGCCGGTGCGATCCTGAATGTGAGTAATATTCACGTTCCACTGCCCATCGAAAATACGGCTGCCCTGTTCAAGACCGCAGCCCTGCCGCTGAGCCTGCTTTCGGTCGGGGCCGGGCTTCGCTTTATCATGGACAAAAAGGCGCTTGGCGCGATTGCGCTTTCGACCACCATCAAGCTTGCAGTGCTGCCGGTTATTACCGGTGTCTGCCTGTACCTTGCTGGTGTCGAGGGCATGGTTCTGGCGATGGGGGTTCTGTATGCCGGGATGCCGTGTGCGGGCAATGCCTATATCCTGGCGCGCCAACTCAATGGCGATGCCGAGGCGATGGCATCGATCATCACGCTGGAAACCTTACTCTCCGCCTTCAGCGTCGCTATCATCGCCGGTGTATTGAGCATCAATTGAGCTTGCATGCGCGGCGTAGTCGCCGTCATAGCCGCAGGCTTCGAGCCCCGGACGCATCAATTCGGGGGGCGGTGCGTCAACAATTACCGGATCACGGTCAGCATGGAACGGCACGACAATCTGACGCGATAGCAGCATCAGGGTCGGTGGCGCGCCAAAGATCGGCGGCTCATCACCACGGCCATAGAACGGATCGCCAATCACTGGATGTCCGATATGATCAAGATGCACACGCAGCTGGTGTGTCCGCCCGGTATGGGGGACAAGCTCAAGCCAGGTGATATCATTACCATCTGCGTCCTTGCCACGGCCCAGCACGGTGTATTCGGTTTTTGACGGCTGCCCATCCTCGTGGACCAGCATGGTCCAGCCGCTTTCATCATTGACCTTGCCAATCGGCGCATCAATGAAACCATGATCCTCTTCCATCGCGCCATGCACCACCGCCCAATAAGTTTTGCCGATTTTCTTTTCGGTGAACAGGCGGGTGATCTTTTTCGATGATTTCGGGTGACGGCACAGCAACAGGCAGCCGGCAGTATCGCGGTCGAGCCGATGCGCCAGCGTCGGTTCGGGCTGAATGCCAAACTTCAGATCGGGCAGATAGGCATCAACGTGAAAATAGGTCTTTGGCCCGCCATGCGATGCCAGTCCCGGCGGCTTGTTCAGCACAATGATGTTGGAATCGCGGTGCAGGACATGCGCAATCAGGTCTTCTGCAATCGGATGGAGCATGGCGTGGCCTTTCATTTCGGGGCGGGCCCGTTGAGCCCCTGCTTACCCCATCGAACGATAGCGGGCAATGATCATGATGTTTGATCCGCAGATCAGTGCAATCCGTAACAAGAAGCACGCATATCTTTTGCAACCCGGATTTGGTCATGATCATGAAGACATATAGCGCAACTCCGGTAACATCCCTGCTTGGCGGATGCACCCTTGTGGGCGGCATTGTTGTTTCTTTGACTGCGTTTGCAGCCAACGCGCAAACCGCAACGCAAGGCGATAACGCGCCCATAGAGCAAGCAAGACTGTCTCAGGCCTTCGAAGGTACTGATACCTGCCGCAAATTTGATCCGATCCAGCGGTATGGTAACGAGCTTCGTTTTCAGATCCGGCGCAACGACGCCCCGGTCGGAAGCCACGTTGTCCAGTTCAATCAGGGCCGCGATGGACTGCAGGTGGTTGCACAAAGTAACATCGATATCAGCTTTTTGGGCTTTAACGCCTATAGCTTTGCCTATCGGTCCGAAAGCCTGTGGCAAAATAACCAACTGGCTGTGCTGTCTGTGCGGGTTGATGACGATGGTGACCAAACAGAAGTTGTCGCCAAGGCTGATGATCAGGGAACACTTGTCGTCAATGGGCCGGATGGTGAGCGGGCTTTGCCAAGGGACATTTTCCCAACCGATCACTGGCATTGCGGCGTACTGGACAGCAATGCGGTCCTTAACACCATCACCGGCAAAGCAAACACAGTTGATATCCGCGCAAACGAGACTGAAATGCTGCGCACAACGGACGGAACGTTGCGGGCGACAAGGTTCACCTATGACGGCGAACTTGAAACCACCGCATGGTATGATGCTGATGGCCGTTGGGTCGGTCTGGCGTTCGATGCGCGTGATGGATCGAAAATCACCTATCGCTGTATGAGTTGCGCGACACAAACCGCGCAAAAGGATGAGGAATGAGCAAGAACTTCCAGACCATCTGGATTATCGGAGCATCGTCGGGTATCGGCGCGGCAGTGGCCCGCAAATTCCATGAAAACCCGACATCCCCGGACCAGAAAATCATCATTTCGGCACGAAATGCTGACAAACTGAACGAACTTGCGACAGAAATGCCCGATTTAACCCCGGTAGCACTCGATATCACCGATCCAAATGCGGTTAATGCCGCCTTTGGCACGGTTGAAGACAAGTTTGGCCTGCCCGATCTGGTGATTTTGGCTGCTGGTATCTATTCACCAATGAAGTTAAGCGCATTTTCGGCCGAAACCATCCGAAGCCATGTCGAGACCAACTATGTCGGTATCGTCAATTGCCTTGAGCCGCTTTTGGCCAAGATGCGGGCACGCAAATCCGGCGAGATTGCCGTAATGGCATCGGTCGCGGGCTATCGCGGCCTGCCCAATGCATCGGCCTATGGCCCGACAAAGGCCGCTTTGATCAACTTGTGTGAATCACTCCATACTGAACTTAGCGGTAGTGGTGTGTTGCTGCGTGTGATCAATCCGGGTTTTGTTAAAACGCGACTGACCGACAAAAACGATTTTGAGATGCCCTATTTGCTTGAACCGGAACAAGCAGCGGATTTCATCTATCGCGGACTAAGCGGCAGTGACAAATTCGAGATTGCCTTCCCACCGCCCTTCGTGCGGCAATTGAAGCTGACCCGAATTTTGCCCTATCCACTTTTCTTCAAACTGATGCGCAAACTGATCCGAGCATGAACGAAATCTCCGACAACAAACGCCAGTTGCTGGCGGCATATGCAGACTATTACGCGACCCTGTCGCTCGAAACGATCGATCAGCTAAACGGTCTGGTGACAGAGGATTTCGTGTTTTGCGATCCGTTCACCACGGTGCAGGGACCAAAGAATGTCTGTGCCTATCTGGCAAAGGCCTTTACCGATGCGGATCATCCGCGATTTGTGGTCACCCATCGCGCGATTGACGGTGATCGCGGTTTTTTGCGTTGGCAATTCAGTGCGCGGGTAAAGGTTATTGGTGATTGGGAATTCACCGGCATGTCGGAAGTCACCTTTAACCAGGACGGTTCGCGCCTGACATCGCATTTTGACCATTGGGATTCCGGTCAAAACTTTTATGCCAAGATTCCCGTGCTGCGCTGGTTCATTCAGCGGCTTGCACGACGGGTTGCTCCTTCGTAAAGAACAGCGTCACTTCGCCGATCTCAAAGCCCCACTTTTTCACGCGTGCCCGGTTAACCAACACACCGTCTGGCTGCAGGAACATCCAGTCATTGAAACCGACGCGCCAGGCGCCATCACCGACCTTGAGATCCATGTCATAGGACCAGTTCAGCGCATTGCCATACTGGCTGCCAATCGCGGTCCCGACAATGTCATCAGCGCGCCCTTCATAGGAGTGCTCACCGGTTTTGGTGATCTCCCACACACGGCGGTCTGTTTCGCCATCGTCATAGATAAAATCTTCTTCAAGTGTCAAAACACCGTCCTCGACCGTTCCCGTTATTTCAACGGTGAACTGACGGCGCAGCGTCCCGAACCGGTCTTCGAAAATTCCCCAAGCCCGGCTGTTGCCTTCGAAGTAATCAAACACATCGAAGCGGGGTTCCTTTTGCGCAAAATCCTGCGGTTTCATTGACCCACATCCGACTAAAAGCACCAAAAAACACAGCGCCAAGGTATTTCGCAGCATCGATTTTCTCCTGTCCTGACATCCCAAGATCAAACGGTGCGGCGTGAAAGGCGCCGACGAATGGCAACCTGATGCGTGCTGTCCAATGGAAAACGCCACATCATCCCGATTGCTCCTGCTTTCAGTACGATGGGGATTACGGCATAGATCAAAACCAGCACAACCAATGCGCCGGTTTTTTCATCCCCGCCCTCGGTCAGGCCAAAGGCCCCCAATATCGGAAGCGCAATCCCGGCCGCCAGGGCCATGGCAAGCTTGTTGGTCATGTTCCAAAGGGCAAACAAAAGGGCGGTGCGCCGTACCCCAAACCGGTATCGATCCCAATCATCCACATCGGCCTGAATGGCAGGCGGCAGGGCAAGATCCGCCCCCAATGCCGCGCCGGTGACAAGGCATATGACGGCAAAAGCGCCAAAATCACCGGCATCCAGAAGCGGGACAAAGACAAAGGCAATGATCGCCATCACCATGGCCAGACACCACACACGATGCTTGCCAATCCGGCCTGCCATGAACACCCAAAGCGGAATGGCGATGATGGCAGCCGCGAAATAAAGCAGGATCAGGATATTCTCGCTATCCTGACCCAGCTCAAGGTAATAGCGGACAAAAAGCGGAAAGCAGACCGCCGGCAAGCCAGCCGCCAGTCCATTGATCATCCATGCCGCCAGCAGGCGCATGAACAGGCGATTGTCGCGCAGGCTGCGGATGCCAAGGCGCAAAGTGACCAGAAGGTTGCCTGATCCCATTCCCGCTGCGCTTGATTTTGTGCGTTTATGCTGCGCTACCGGATCGGGCACCTGCCAGATCAAAAGAGCCACGAAGACAGCCCCCAACGTCAGCGTCACGATGGCCAGGGTTTGAATTTCGGCGGCCCGATCTGGCGCGTTAATCAGAACCGGAATGGCACCCGCCAGCACAATCCCGATCAGCCCCGCACCTTCGCGCAGGGCCGTCAGAGATGTGCGTTTTTTATAATCGCCTGAAAGATCCGCCCCCCAGGCAAGGTAAGGCACCTGAAACATCGTCCAGCCGAGAAACAGCACACTGGCCCAGATAAGAAGATAAAGCGCACTTGGCTGTGCTGGCGGGCTGAACAAATACCAAAGCCCAATCCCGGCAATCACCGCCCCAAGCCCGGTCCACAGCTTGCGATTGCCCGTTTTGTCTGACAACCAGCCGACCACCGGGTCGGTCAGCATATCGATCACACGCACCAGCAACAGGACAATGCCGGTCACCGCCAAACCAAGGCCAAGGTCATCGCCATAGTAACTGGGCAACAACACATAGGCCGGGATGGTTGGCACGGCGGCCGCCATCGCCGGAAGCGCGTAGAAAACGGACGTTCGGGTGGGGTATTCAGACGGACGCATTTTCGCGATGTTCGATCACAAAGAGGCCAACATCAATCGAGCCCTGATCAAACCCGGTTTCGCAATAGGCAAGGTAGTATTCCCACATGCGCTTGAAGCGCATGTCAAAGCCCTGTTTTGTAATACCATCCCAGGCATGCTGGAAACTGCGCTGCCATTCGGCCAGAGTCCGGGCATAGGATTTGCCGAAAAATTCCGAATGCCGCAGATCAAGCCCGGCTCTGCTGACCGCTGCTGACAATGCGGTCGGGGATGGCAACATCCCACCCGGGAAAATGTAGCGCTGAATGAAATCCGCCCCGCGACGATAGGTTTCAAAGCGGTCATCATCAATCGTGATGATCTGCAGAACGGCCTTGCCGCCCGGCTTCAGACGCTTGCGGATCATGTCGAAATAGGTCGGCCAATGTTCTTCGCCGACGGCCTCGAACATCTCGATCGAGACGATCTTGTCGTACTGGCCTTCTTCGTGACGATAGTCGCGCAGAACGATATCAGTCCGGTCATGCAGTCCCTGCAGCAACAGGCGTTCCCGTGCATAGGCATGCTGTTCGTTCGAAAGGGTCAAACCGGTGACGTTGCAGCGATACTTGCCCGCAGCCAGTTCGGCGAAACCGCCCCAGCCGCATCCGACCTCAAGGACCTTTTCACCCGGACTGAGATCAGCCAATTCACAAATGCGTTCGTACTTGGCCGATTGGGCCGCATCAAGTGACATGTCTGGTGATTGATACAAGCCCGAGGAGTAAGTCATGCTGGGGTCAAGCCATGCACGATAGAAAGCGTTGCCAAGATCATAGTGGTAGGCAATGTTGCGCTTTGATCCTTCGAGCGTATTGGCATTGCGCAGATGTCCGATCCGCGCAACCGTACGGGCCAGAAACCCGGCAGCCAGACGGGCGCGCACGATGGTTTCATTGCGCATGGCAAAGTGCATCAGATGGGTCAGATCAGGGCTGCTCCAACTGCCATCCATATAGGCCTCGGCAAAGGCAACGTCACCACCGGTGGCGAGTTTGCGGATCGCCTGCCAGTCATGGATGTGGATGGCAGCCCGCAGGTCGGTTTCCTGATCACCTGTGAAATGCAGGGTGTCGTCGTCGGGCAGGACAATGGTCAAACGTCCGTAATGCAAATGCGCCAAAACCCGCTTGAGCATGGCTTTCAAAAGGCTGCGGCTGCCCGTTACGCTGCCCAGCATCGGCAAGATGCGGTCACGCAGCGGAAGCGCGTCGGCGGATGCATTACGATTGCGGTTTGGCATTGTTTTTATCTCTTTCCTGCTTGGGCCGCTGCTGTCCCGGTTTCCAGCACATAGGTTACCGCCTGCTTTGGCGGTGCTGGTCGTTTGTGGAACGTCATACCCTTGCGCCAAAGATGGAGTGCTTCCCAATGGATGCCTGCGACGACCTTTAACGTCATAAGCGGGTAACGAATGAACGCTCCTAGAAGTTTACGGTCGGAAAGCTCGGTTCGATCACCGACAAAGGCCGCATTCAGAAATGCGCCTTTGTCGTCGGTTTCACGAATGGCGACCGCAACGTTTTGATCGGGCATCCGAATACGGAAATGATAATCTGCAACCATGTCGATAAACGGCGAGACATAAAACCCTTTCGCACAGGACTGGCGCAGCACGTTGTTGTCATCAAGTGAACCATCGGCCACCGGAATCAGATAACTGTGTCGATCCCCGAAGGTATTTGAGACTTCATACAGAACAGCGCCAACCGATCCGTCCGCCCGATGGCAGAAATAGACCGACAGCGGATTGAAAACAAAACCAAGCAAACGCGGGTAGCACAGCAACAGGATTTTGTGCGCGCAATCAGCCAACCCGTGATCGCTGAGTATTGCCTCCAACCGGGTGCGCAAATCGGCGGGACCGCCATCGGCATGATCACGATCATGGAATGAAAACAGGTTAAAGCGGTTGCGACTGAACAGTTTCAGCTTTGCTGCAAGACCATCGATTTCATCAAGATCAAGCAAGAAGGAAAACACCCGATAGCGCAGCTTGTGCTCTTTTGGGCGCAGTCGATGATGCGTGACCACGCCTTCAAACAGGGCAGATGCCGGTTTTATCGGAGAAGGGCTGTTCATGCGGCCTCGCTCGATCGCGGGCGCGCAGTATCGCCCACATGGATGCGGCCACTTTCATTTTCGACATTCCACGGACGACGCACATTGCCAAGCGCCTCGGCCACGGCAAGGCCAGACTGAATGCCGTCTTCATGGAAGCCATAGCCAAAGTAACTGCCGCAATACCAGATGTTATCGACACCCTGTATCGACCAGAGTTCCTTTTGTGCTGCCATCGCCCCGGCATCAAATAGCGGATGATCATATAAAAACGATCTGATCACGCTGCCCTCTTCGGGGTGACGCGGCGGGTTCAGGGTCACAAACAGGGGGTTGTTCTGATCAAGATGCTGAAGACGGTTCATCCAATAGGTGACACAGACTTTTTGTTCGCCGTCATGATCTTCGGCAAGGTAGTTCCAGCTTGACCAAACCTTGTGGTTCTTTGGCATCAGGCTGGCATCATTGTGCAGGATCGCAAGGTTGCGTTCATATTTAAAGGCCGACAGCAATTCCGAAACACGGGCATCAGGCGCTTCCTGCAAGGCCAGCGCCTGATCACCATGACATGCCAGCACGACGTGATCAAATTCTTCGCGCTTGCCATAGCGGTCCTCGACAAAGGCCTTGCCAGACGGCGTTTTGCCGACCTTGGAAATGGCACGATCCAGAACCACACCACCGGAAATACCAGCTGTCATCCGCTTTACATACTCACGCGATCCGCCAACCACAGTGCGCCATTGCGGGCGGTCCTTGATCTGCAAAAGCCCGTGATTCTGACAAAACCGCACGAATGCTGCCAAGGGATAAGCCATCATGGTATCGACTGGCGTGGACCAGATGGCAGCCCCCATCGGCAGCAGGTGATCATTGATAAAGGATTTGGAATACCGCTTGTCGCGCAGGTAGTCCCCCAGGCTGATATGCTCGGCCGTGCCGTCTTCAAGGGCGGCGGGCGCTTCGCGGTAAAAGCGCAGGATATCGCGCACCATCTTCCAGAAGCGCGGCCGGAACAGATTGCGTTTTTGCGCAAACAGGGCGGAAAGATCACCGCCACCATATTCCAGCCCGCCCTCATCCATGGAGGCGGCAAACGACATATCTGTTGCCGTCGTTTCGACGTTGAGGTGATCAAATAGCGCACACAGGTTTGGGTAGCATCGCGTGTTGTAAACAATGAAACCTGTATCGACGGGGGTTTGGCCCGCATCGACCGTATTGGAATGACCGCCCGGGCGGTCATCTTTTTCGTAAAGCGTTACATTGTGCGATTGGCTGAGCAGCCAGGCCGCCGACAGGCCGGATATACCGGACCCGACCACAGCGATATTGAGTTTCCCCGAGGTGACAATGTTCATATCGGCCCGGCCTGCTTGCAGTTAAAGTGTTAATCTACATATGAGTACGCATGGCGAAACCATGCAGATCACTGTGAATTATTTGTGCGGCACGATTGTAAGTATCTGGTCGAAAACATACATTTTTATGTGATCCAAACAAATGCGGCCGGCGTAGGAAGTGCATGATGAACACGATCCTGGCGCGGCCCCAAAGGGGACCTGAAACCAAAATGAGCGGCACCACATCACGACGCACCGGACCAGCAGATCCGGTCGAGGCAAAAAGATGTGCCGATTGGATTGTTTCCGTCGCAGCGTCACGCGACCGGGAAGCATTTGCGCAACTGTTTGCGCACTTTGCCCCACGCGTGAAGGCCTACATGTTCCGGTTTGGCGGCAATTCCGAAACCGCCGAGGAAATGGCACAGGAAGCAATGATGCAGGTCTGGCGCAAGGCGCACCTGTTTGACCCTTCAAAGGCAGCGGCCAGTACGTGGATATTTACCATCGCCAGGAACCTTCGCATTGACCGGTTCCGGCAACGCAAACATATCGAGGTTGATGATTCCGACCCGACTTTGATTGTCGACGAAGACCCGCTGGCAGACGATGTTGTAAATCGTGACCAAGAGGCCGTCCTTGTCAAAGCCGCGATGGCGGAATTACCAGCCGATCAGAAGGTGGTCGTAGAATTGTCGTTTTTCGAAGATTGCTCACACAGCGAAATTGCAGAGCGTCTGGATATCCCGCTAGGGACTGTGAAGTCGCGATTGCGGCTTGCGCTTGGCAAGCTGCGTGGCGGACTGGAAGGTGTCGCATGAACATCAAGCATCATCCAACCGATCAGACACTGATGGACTATGCCAGTGGTACCCTGTCGCAAGCGATGGAACTGCTGGTCGCAACCCACATGACCGTGTGCCCACACTGCCGTGACAAGGTCGATGGCTTTGAAACCATGGGCGGTGCGGCACTGGAAACCACGAACAGCATGGCAATGGCAGATCATTCTCTTGATCACGTCATGGCGATGCTTGAACGTGAAACGGCCAACGAAAACATCGTGACACAGGAACTGCCATCACTGCGCCGGGTCGCGGTCGGCGAAAGTATCACGGGCAGCGCCATGAGCGCACTTCCCCGTCCGCTTGCCGATTTGCTGCCAGACGACGTGATGTCGCTTGAAGACATCCCCTGGAAGACGCTGGCACCCGGTGTGAAGCATTTCCAGCTGAAATCAATCGAAAGCAAGGGCACCGTGCGCCTGATGAAGATCGCACCGGGTGTGTCGATCCCCGATCACGGGCATCATGGCCATGAAATGACGCTGCTGATCAAGGGATCTTACATCGATGAAATCGGCCGTTTCCGGGCGGGTGATGTTGCTGACCTTGATGATGATGTCGATCATCAACCGATTGCCGATACGGCAGAGGAATGCATCTGCCTGATCGCAACCGACGCCCCGATGAAGTTCAATCGCCTGTTGCCTAAATTACTACAGCCATTCTTTGGCATCTGATACCTCCTCCCCAAGCGTCCCAACGCACTAAGGCCCCGTCGGCATCGCGCCTTCGGGGCCTTTTTCTATGCGGCGGCAACCAGCCAGCGCATCTGATGGTTTGCAGGTCCGGGCAGCTTGCAAGTTTTCGCAAGCCAGTCACCGATTTCGCCAAGCTGATGGTCAAATTGCCAGGGCGGATTAACAACCAGAAGCCCCGTCCCGCGCATGCGTCCCTTTGCCCCACCCTGATCGGTGGCAAGCTCAGCGCATAGCACACCGCCCGATGCCCTGATCGCGCCAAATGAAGCACGAAGCTCGGCATCAAATCCGTCTTCGAGGATCGGGTACCACAACATGAAGGTCGCCGTTGGCCATTTCTCCCAGGCTTCGCGCACGGCTTTGGCGGCCTTTTGATAATCCTGTTTCACATCATAGCTTGGGTCCATCAGAACCAGTCCACGCCGAATGGCCGGTGGCATCATGCCGACCACACCTTCATAGCCATCGCGTTTGTGCAGATGAATGCGGCTGTCACGCTTGACCCGATGATGCAGCGTTTCATGTTCGCGCGGATGCAGTTCCATCAGGATCAATTCATCATCATCGCGCAACATATCGCGCACAATAAATGGTGATCCGGGATAAAAGGGTCCGTGATAGTCATCGCCTTCGCGCACGCCATAATCGCGGCCCTTTGCCAAAGGATCAAAGCCCGCGACGTAGGTTAAGAATTGCTGCAGCATTTCGGGCGCCTTGGCGGCTTCCTTGGCGCGCGCATAACCATCTTTCCACTCGCCGGTTTTGGCGGCCTGTTCACTGCCAAGATCATACCAGCCCGACCCAGCATGGGTATCAATCACGCAGAACGGCTTTTTCTTTTTGCGCAAGTGTTCAAGGATCAGCCAAAGGGCAGCATGCTTGTGCATGTCGGCAAAATTCCCGGCGTGAAAGCCGTGCAGGTAACTGAGCATTGCGGCTTATCCTTTCTTCGGGCGCGAACGGTGGCGCGCCGGTTTTGAGCGATCCGGTGTGCGTTTACCAGTACCCGAAACATTGTGCGCAGGATCGCCCGGCGCATTGCGTTGGCGCGCCGATTTATATCCCCCCTTGCGTCGGACTTTGCCGGGTTTTGCACCATCATGCTTGTCAGTGGCTTTGCTGTCGGCATTGGGCGCACTGGTAATATCAGGCAACTGATTGCGGCGCGGCGGCTTGGCCGATCCGGGGGATAGCTTGCGATGGGTGGCGGGCGGTGCATCAACCTCGATCACCTTCCATTCACCAGGAGCCAAACCATCCAGCGTCCAGTCCCCGATGGCATGCCGGATCAGACGCAAGGTCGGGAAGCCAACCGCTGCCGTCATGCGACGCACCTGCCGGTTCTTGCCCTCGGTGATCGTCAGTTCGATCCAGCTTGTCGGTATGGCCTTGCGATAGCGCACCGGTGGATCGCGTTCCCAAAGCCCGTCCGGTTCATCAATGCGCCGGGCCTTGGCAGGCAGGGTCATACCGTCTTTAAGCTCAACCCCAGCCCGCAGGGCTTCAAGCGCCTCATCGGTGGGTTCGCCGTCAACCTGCACCAGATAGGTTTTGGGTTTCTTGAATTTCGGATGGGCGATCTGGGCATTGAGCGGCCCGTTATCGGTCAGAAGCAACAAACCCTCGCTGTCGCGATCAAGACGCCCTGCAGCATAGACACCGGGCAGATCGATATAGTCAGCCAAGGTCGCCCGACCATTTTCACGGTCGGTGAACTGCGTCAAAACGCCATAGGGTTTGTTAAACAGGATCAGTTGCGCCATGGCGCGCATAAAACCAGCTTTGACGAGGCTGTCAACTCAGTTCAGCCCCTATTCGCGGATGAGATATTCCATGGTGGTGACCACCCGCACGGTCTTGTTGATCTGGTTGACCTCCATCATGTTGGGGGCGCCATCGGCGGCCAGTATCTGAAACAGGCCTTGTGTCGCGCGCCGGATACCGCCCAGTTCACCGCCGGAATCGGTGGCA
Organism: Thalassospira sp. MCCC 1A01148; assembly: GCF_001613795.1. Taxonomy (GTDB): domain Bacteria; phylum Pseudomonadota; class Alphaproteobacteria; order Rhodospirillales; family Thalassospiraceae; genus Thalassospira. Next base: position 62,621 of record NZ_LPVZ01000004.1, on the reverse strand, counting down.
AATTGCTGGGCTGCTTCGCGGGCATTGGCAGTTGCAGCCGCAATCATTTCCGGCTTGATCTCATTAAGGCCGGTGAACAGATAACTCGGCCCGGGGTTATAGCCCTGCCCGCCCAGAACCACACCGCCCTGCAAAAGTTTGCCGATATCCTGTGACGCGGCAACCACTGCATCGACATTATCGGTGCGGACCTGAATGGTCTGATTGACGATATAGCGGCTTTCAATCGGCCCGGACCGATAGGATTGGGCAAGCTGATCGGTTACCTGCAGGTTTTGCAGCTCTGTGGCTTCGCGACCAATGCCGTGGCTTGCGAGGAACTCAAACAACGTGTTGGTATCGGCATCAATCTTGGCCTGTGCATTTTGCAGGACATCATCGGTCGCAACATAAGTAATCGGCCAGACGGCCTTGTCGGCCCTCACATCGCGTTCAGCCAATCCCTTGACCGTGACATAACGATCCAGCGCGCGCATATTTTCAATGCCGGTCCCGACCAGCCAACCAGATGCCGCCAGCCCGACGGCAACAACAGTTGCCGCAACGACGTTTGCAAATCCCGATGATTGCGCCATGGTAGAGTTCCCTGTCAGGTTTCAGGCGATAAGCCAGATATAAGTTCGCACGCTGCGACTTTCACTTAATCTGCATTCTATTGATGGGAAAAACGGCGATTGCAGGGCAATTTGTGCGGGCGTCCTTAGGCAAAAGCGGCAAAAATCAAAATCATTTGAATGCATTCAAAAACTGTCGCATTCACTATCCGGGCGTGGTAAAACCCGGCTAAATCATTCGTGCCAAGCACCACCCACAATGCCACAAGAGGTCACCCATGCTGCGTTCTGAAATCAATGCCTGTATCGAGCATGCCAAGGAACTTTACGCATCCATCGCGTTCAAACTGCCGGAATGGGCCCATTACAGCCCGGCGCAGTGGGAAGCCGAACCCGATCTGGCCAAATGGTGCCGCGACCATCAGATGGGCTGGGACGTCACCGATTACGGCGAAGGCAATTTCGACAAGCGTGGCCTGATCCTGTTTTGCCTGCGCAATGGTATTCTGCGCCAGCCGGGCGAAGTGCCCTATGCTGAAAAAATCATGATCGTTGGCGAAAATCAGGAATGCCCGTGGCATTACCACAAGGTCAAAATGGAAGACATCATCGTGCGCGGTGGCGGCAACCTTGTGATCGAACTTTGCAACCTGACCGAAGATGGCCAGATGGACCGCGAAAACGACGTCCGTGTCCGCACCGATGGCAAACTCAATATCCTGCCAGCCGGTGGCAAGGTTGTTCTGGAGCCGGGTCAAAGCGTGACCCTGCCGCGTACCCTTGTGCATCGCTTCTATGGTGAAGAGGGCAAAGGTCCGGTGATCGTTGGTGAAGTTTCGCAGGTCAATGACGATCTGACCGACAACTATTTCTTTGATTGCGATGCACGCTTTACCGAAATCGAAGAAGATGTCGCGCCGATCCATCCGCTGTGGAACGAACTGCCAAGCAGCTAAGCAAAGCTATCATCCTGCATTGGAAAAGCCCTGCAGCAATGTTGCAGGGCTTTTTTGCATCGCGGGTTTGAACCGTTCCGACGTTACTCTGCTGGTGGCAAGTCTTCCTTGCTGCCAAGGATTTCGGTGAATTCCGGCATATCGCGGAGGGGTTCGAACTCTTCCTCGTTCCAGGCCGGTTGGCGCATGGAATCAGAAAGTTCGACCGCACGGCTGAGATCCGCCAGTGCTGCCTCTTTGAAACCAAGACCGGCATTGGCACAGGCCCGTTGGTAATGGCCATTGGCGCTTTCGGGTTCCTCTGCGAGCAATCGGTTGCAAAGACTTAATGCCCAGTCCCGGTCCCCAAGCTGCAACGCCGCATCGGCCTTGTAAGCCATGACTTCCGGATCGCCCGGGGCCAGTTCAAGAATCTTGTCATAAGTTTCAATCTTTGCGCGCGGATTACTAAGCTGGTTGGCTTGTAGCCAAAGGGCATGAATGGTTTGGGTTCGCTCGATCTCGTGCTGGTGTTCATTGATCAGCTTGGACTTCAGCAGAAGTTCGTTTTCAAGTGACGTCAAGCGTCCTTCGAATTCCTGTGACAGACGTTGCAGTTCCGTATTGGCCAGATTGCGCACACTTGATTTCAACTCACGCAGGGACTGCCACCCCAGCATGGTCAAAAGCGCACCGACCGCCGCCACGAAATAGAAAAAATAAGTCACGGTGTTTGAAGAATAGGAAATCGCCTTGTCGATGGCCTCCAGCTGACGGTTGACCACCTCACGCAGCAATTCGGCACGCATGCCTTGCATTTCAGTGCGGAGATTTTTCAATTCATCAAGAACATAACGTTCCATCAAGGGCGGCATGTTGGAGCGTTCTTCGGCAGATAGCGGGCGGTAATCGATTGCCGGGTTATTGGTCGTGCTGTCGGTGACCTGACCATTTACCGATGTCTGCTCAGACGAATCGCTGCTTTGCGCGACTGCGGTGCCACCATACAGGACAAACCCCAACACCACTGTCAGCGCAGCAACCAAAGCCAGATGTTTCCGCATATTGTCTTCCCGCTTTTTCTTGTCCGATTTCAGACAGTTTCCTCATTATTGAACCTATCGAACATGCTTGAACAAACCAATAAAATTACAACCTGCGCACTCTGTACGCGCATATGGCAAGACTGATATAACGCAGGTGCAAAATACGCGTTCAAGACTTAAAGAAGTGCCTACGTCCCTACGATTATGCTCCTTCAGGTTTCCCGGAATGCCGCAGCAAGAACAATACCGTCAGCGTTCATATGCGCTGTCGCGTCAAGCACTGGAATTGATCCATGAGTTGGGCTTAAGCGCAAACCCGATCAATTTCGCTGTACTCTTTGCCTATTTCGAAAAATCGAACGACGATCTTGTTGCGCTGATTGATATTTTGCGTACGAACAAGCGCGCGCTGGACGATCTGAAATGCCATGAACTGTATCTGCGGTTTATCGAGCCGGACCGGATCGAGCTTCTGCGCGAGACTGTCACAAGCGATGTGCACCAACAGGTATCCGATCTTGTGAATCGTCTGTGTGCGGGCAAAGAACAGATCAGCACCGCCGATTTGCGTCAAGCAACCAGCGACCTTTTGAGCATTGGCAAACCGTCAACCACACAACACGGCAAGACGGCTGGCAACAATGCAGAGCAGCCCCCGGCCGAAGTTACACAGTTGCTCCTTGATCTTGAGGAAATGAAGCGCGAAGCCCACACCGACGGGCTGACAGGCATCGCCAACCGCAAGGCCTTTGATGAAAGCCTGCGCGATGCTGCGATGGCAACAATGGAAGGTGGTGAATGCCTCAGCATCCTTTTGATTGATATTGATCACTTCAAACGGATCAACGACAGGCATGGGCATCAGGCAGGTGACCAGGTCATCCGAACCTTGGCCAAGTCACTGCAGGAGAACGTCAAGGGACGTGACACCACGGCCCGTTATGGTGGCGAAGAATTTGCCGTGATCCTTCCGGCCACAACCATGACGGACGCCATGCGTGTTGCCGAAAATATTCGCGCATCCATTGAATCCCTGCACCTTAAAAGCGTTAACCGCAACGAGGACCTTGGCCAAATCACCGCATCGATTGGTGTCGCGACCTATCAGCTTGGCGAACCCCTGACCCGCGTCATCGAACGCGCTGACCAGGCATTGTATCTTGCCAAAGAAAGCGGTCGAAACTGCGTCATGAACCAGAACGACCTGCAAGACGAGCCGGTCAAGCGAGCAGCAAACGCCTGAGCAAAATGACGCCTGGCCGAACCAATTTGTCGTTATGCGTTAAAATCAACGAATTCCCGACCGACTGCTGATCCATATCAAAACTTTCCCGGATCCGCTTGCATAGGATATCGCCGCAACTTTCAGCGACGTAATTCTACTGCCGGAATTCGATGACTGCTTACGGCCTTAATCACAAAAGAGTACAACAACATACCGACGCCGCACTCAAGCTGATGGCGGAACTCGGCGTGATTTCGCAACCGAGCAACTTCCAGACATTCTATACCTATGTTGCAAAGACCAATACCGACCTGTGCCGCACCATAGATATTCTGCGCAGCAACCATCGCGAGTTCGATGAGGCCCAGTGCGAAGAACTTCATGTCCGGTTCTTTAGCGATCAGCGCGAACGCGAAATCATCGAACGCATTTCAAATGACCTGCGTGAACAGTTGGGTAACATCCTTAATACCGTTCACAAGGTCGGCATTGATACGCGGAAATATAACAAGGCTCTTGATCATTTTTGTTCATATGTCGGGGACAAGGACCGCGATCTCGGCAATCTTGAACAAGCGTTGCACACGTTGCTAGGCGCCACGCGTGAAATGGAAGGTGTCAACCGTACTCTCGAAAGCAGATTGACCAACAGTTCTTCGGAAATCACCCGTCTGCGCGAGGATATGGAAAACCTGAAACGCGAAGCCCTGACCGATGGCTTGACCGGCATTGCCAATCGCAAGGCATTCGACATGCAATTGCGCGACGCCATGATGAACGCCATGGAAGACGGAAAACCGCTTAGCCTGGTTTTGCTTGATATCGATCACTTCAAGAAATTCAATGACACCTACGGCCATCTGATTGGCGATCAGGTCATCCGCCTGATGGCAGAATCCCTTAAACGCAATGTCAAAGGCCAGGACACGGCAGCACGCTTTGGCGGCGAGGAATTTGCCATCATTCTGCCAAACACCCAGCTTGGCAATGCCGTCATGTTTGGAGATCAGCTGCGCCGTTACATTGAAAGCCACAAGGTCGTCAGCAAAAGTGGCAACACCACCATCGGCAAGGTTACGGCATCGTTCGGTGTGGCAGAATTTCGCCCCGGAGAACCTGTAGCAAAGCTGATCGAACGCGCGGACAAGGCCCTTTATCTTGCCAAGGAAAACGGTCGAAATCTGGTGGTTGGCGAACAGCAACTGGAAGGCAACGACGTTGGGTCAGAAACGCAGGGACTGGACAGTCGCGACACGCAGGCCATTCCGGCCCAATAGCTATTTGCGCCGCTGGCACTGACAACAGCAAGATTTCCACGTATAAGCAGGCCCGAAACTCATATGAATGGATCTGACGGGCTTGAAAAAGATTGATGTTCTTGTCATCGGGGCGGGTGCGGCCGGCCTGATGTGTGCGATTGAAGCAGGAAAACGCGGGCGATCCGTTGTGGTGGTTGATCATTCTGCCAAACCGGCGCAGAAAATCCGCATTTCCGGCGGTGGACGCTGTAACTTCACCAATATCCATACCAGCCCGGAAAACTTTATCTCCGAGAACAAGCGTTTCTGTGTGTCAGCCTTAAAACGCTATACGCAGCATGACTTTCTTGATCTGGTAAATCGTCACAACATCAGTTGGCATGAAAAAACCTTGGGCCAGCTTTTTTGTGATGAGTCGTCGTTTCAGATCATCGACATGTTACTTGATGAATGCGATGCCGCCGATGTGACGATCAAGCTCAATACCGAGATCTCGAATATCATCAAGCGCGAGGATGGCGGCTTTGACGTCACCACACGCACTGGTGCGCAATGGACCTGTGAATCCCTTGTGGTCGCATGCGGCGGCCTGTCGATCCCGAAAATCGGTGCAACCGGCTTTGGATATCAGATTGCACGCCAGTTTGGCATCAATGTCATTCCAACTCGCGCGGCCCTTGTCCCGTTTGTATTTGATCCCGACCTGCGTGCGCGCACAGGCGAGCTTTCAGGTATCTCGGTCGATGCAATCGTGCAATGCAACAAGAAGCAATTCCGCGAAGGTTTGTTGTTTACCCATCGCGGTCTTTCCGGGCCATCGATCTTGCAAATTTCGTCTTACTGGAACGAAGGTGATGCCATTACGGTGAACCTGAACCCGGAAGAAGACGCCTTTGAAATATTGAAAGCCGCCAAGGGCGAAAATCCGAAACAGGCGGTACATACGGTTCTGTCACGCATCCTGCCCAACCGCCTTGCCCAGATGATCACCGCCACCCACGGCCTTGATCGCCCGATTGGCGAAACCGGCGACAAGGCACTGCGCAAACTTGCCATGGATGTCAATCAGTGGGCCCTGACACCAAGCGGGACAGAGGGATACCGCACCGCCGAGGTTACAATCGGCGGTGTTGATACCAAAGCCCTGTCATCAAAAACAATGGAAACCCGCGACGTGCCCGGTCTTTATTTCATCGGTGAAGTGGTGGACGTCACCGGCCACCTTGGTGGATTCAATTTCCAATGGGCGTGGTCGTCGGGCTGGTCGGCCGGACAGGTGGTTTAGAACAACTTTTACCCACTTGCGTCTGCAACCCGGTTTATGGCGCCGGGAACAACAGCGACATCCAACCGTTTAAGTTGTAAGCGCGGTGCGAATACCGCTGCAACGAATGTGAGGTTGGAACATGTTTGAATATGGTGGGATTATTGGACTTCTTGTCCTGATTGCCGACATCTGGGCCATCGTGAATATCATGGGCAGTGGTGCCAGCACCGGTTCAAAAGTCCTTTGGACTGTACTTGTTGTTATTCTGCCAGTGCTTGGCCTTATTATCTGGTTCTTAGCCGGACCGCGCAGTGGCCGCGCGACCGCTTAAGGCCAGACGCCCCTTACCTAATGACGAAAAGGCCGACAGGAAACTGTCGGCCTTTTTTTTATACGTCGCAATCCCTGCTAAATCCCGACGGCAAAAATCACCGCCGCACCAACACCGATCATCACGATCCGCATCCAGAAAGGCCGTGGGGCAATCAGGCCAAATGAAATGGCTGTCAGACCAACCGCGACCTTCAACCCGGCAAGTACCGCCCAAAGCGGGTCATTTCCAAGATCAATAAGGGTACTGTTCGCGATCATGGCCAAGGGCACAATATAAAGCCCAATGCCAAGCGCCATGGCAGATCCGGCGACCTTAAGCCAGTTTTCCTCAACCATGCCGGCGGCAATGAACACAGCCCCGCAAACCGGCGGTGTGATCGTCGACAGCAGAGCAAACCAGAAAACAAACAAATGCGCCTGAAGCGGCTCCAGTCCCAATTCAATCAAGGCCGGGCCAGCAACCGAAACACAAATGACATAGGCTGCTGTGGTCGGCACTTCCATGCCAAGGATCAGACAAGCCAGGGCAGTCAACAAAAGGGCCGGCCACAACATGCCGCCTGATCCGGAAATCAGAAGCGAGGTAATCTTGACGCCAAGCCCGGTCAGCCCAAGAACGCCGATCACAATCGACGCACAAAGAATGATCGAGCCAATCATCGCCACCTGACGTCCGGCATTCAGGCACACATTGGTGAAACGTTCCTTGCTGCGCGCAAGATCAACCGTCAGATCGGCATCAAGCAACAACAATACCGCCCCGGCCAAAAGTGCCAGACAGGCGGCATATTGCGGCGTGTAGCCACCGCCAAACATTCCCCAGAGCAATATGGTAAATGGCACAAGGAAGAAGCCTGACGTGATCAGGACTGCACGCATGTTTGGTCGGTCTTCCTTTGGCACGCCCGGCAAGTCAAAGCGCAAGGCAAAGGCATTGATGCCAACCCAGACGGCCAGGAAATAAAGAACCGCTGGCAAAATCGCCGCAACCATAATCTCGGCATAGGGCTTGCCGGTGAGCTCCACCATGACAAAGGCCCCCGCCCCCATCAAAGGTGGCATGATCTGACCGCCGCTGGATGCCACGGCCTCAACCGCCGCGGCAAGGCGCTTGGGATAGCCAAGCTTGGTCATTGCGGGCAGGGTGATCGCCCCGGTCGAGGCGACATTGGCAGATGCCGAACCCGATATAGACCCAAACAATGCAGATGATACGACCGAAACTTTTGCCGCCCCGCCCTTGAGCCGACCGGCAGCCGCACCGGCAACATTCATAAAGCCCTGACCGGCTTCACCGCCATTCAGAACAGCACCAAAAATCACAAAGATCGCAACAATATTGACCGAGACACCGGTCAGGCTCCCCCACAGGCCGCCTTCGGCAATTGTCAGAGTGCCCAGCATGCTTTCAACCGGCAGGCCTGCATGGCCGAACTCGCCGGGGATGTGTTGCCCAAACAATGCATAAAGCAAGGCAATCGCTGCTACCGTCGGCAAGGGCCAGCCAATGGCGCGCCGTGCCATTTCAAGCACGATCACAAGCAAAGACCCGGCCAGAAGAATCTGACTATTACCGATCAAGAAGCCGTATTGATCCCCAAGGGTCTGATGGTTTGCGACGATCCAGCCGCAACCAATCAACCCAATGATGGTCAGAATAATACCCGAGATTTTCTGGGCACGGGTTTTGGCGACAAAGATCAGCGCCCAGGGCAGGGCCAGCGCCATATGAACCGGCCGACTGACCAGATTGGGAACCAATCCTGAGAAAATCAGCCACAGGTGAAAAGCAATCGAAACGGCGCCAAGGGCGATCCAGAAGGGGCGAGTGGAGGCTGACATATCGTAAATGGCTTGCTTGACAAGAAATGGCCCGGCAAAACTGCCGGGCCCTGAATGTTTGATGCAATCAGCGACTAGCGCTGATCATCACGAACGGCAAAGCCGACTTCGTCATAATAACGCAGCGCACCCGGATGCATTTTGCCATTGATGTTGGACAGCATTTCCGGGGTCACACCGTTCCACCAGGATGAACTTTCACCCATTTTTGCCTTCTGCTGCCAGAAGGTTTTGGTGAGTTCATAGGCTGTATCGGCATCCATCTGCGTGGTGGAGAATGCCACGACCGACAGCGAAGCCGTGGTGATGTCGCTATCCTGACCGTTATAGGTGCCAGCCGGGATCACCGTTTTGTCACGCTTGGTTTCTGCAAGCTGATCATCGGAAAGCGAAAGCACATTCACATCGGTTCCAGCCGCGGCTTCGATCACGTTCGGGGCGGGCCAGGAACCCGCAGTGACAAAGCCATCGATCTGACCGTTCTTAAGGGCAGATACAGCGTTTGACAGTTCGGCGTCCGCCAGATCAACCTTGCCTTCAAGACCAAACAGCTTGAGGTATTTTTCCCCTTCGCGCGCGCCAAAGGACCCCTTGCCCAGCAAAACGGTTTTGCCTTCAAGGTCGGCAAAGCTGGTCGCACCCGAATCAGCACGCATAACGAAATGCATGGTCAGGGACGGAATCGGGAACAGGGCACGGACTTCGTCAAACTTTTCGGTCGGACGTCCTTCGAACGGACCTTTGCCCTTTTGGGCCAGACCAACAAGGCCGGGCGGGGAGGTAAAGACATAATTGCCCGAACGCACCATGGCTTCCATGACGTTCTGAACCGAACCCTGGCTTTCCTCGACCGTGACGATGATGTCACCATCCGTGCCGGTTTTCATTGCTTCGGCGAACTGGGCGGCCATCTGATAGTAGGATGAAGCTGCCTTTGCCGATTTAAGGGTAACGCGGGTTTCGGCCTGCGCGGCATTTGCCACGGACAGGGCCATCATACCGGCGGCAATCACGCCGAGCGTACGCATCATTTTCAAGGTTTCCTCCCCTTGTATGGTGGGTTCATCGTCGGGCTTTGATGCCGATTATTGCCGATGAACCGAAAGTCTGGTGGCGAAGCGCAAAAACCAACCCCGTTTCGCAAGGATTTTGGCAAATTGCGCCTGATTTCGGTCCATAGAAAGCATCAATCCCCCCAAGGTCAAGCAGCTTGTGCGATTTTCACAAATCAAAAGGGATTTCAGGCCGGAACTATGGTCCTTTAACACATGGCAGTTGCGCAAAACCGGCATTGTGCGCGTGCGTCAAGCTGGCTTAAAGGAAGCGGACAAATTTGACAGGAACTTCTTGTCCGTCGCCGAGTTAAGACTAAATTGTACTGTTACCCTTATCTGCCAATAGGTTGTAAGGATTGACAGGTTTCGCCCCCTTGCCGCAGGGTGCCCGCCCTGACGACGTTTAAACGAGGAAGCCATGCCGCGTTCGCCGGTCGCCCTGATCATTGCATTGTCTGCAACACTGTTTGCCGCCTTTGCCCTGAACAGTGGTTCATCCCTGCAATCATCCTTGCTGGCACTGCGTGCCTCTGCCGAGGGGTTTGCACCGGTCTATACCGGTATCATCATGGCATCTTACTATATCGGGTTTGTCGCCGGGATTGTCTGGGGCGCAAGCCTTGTGAACCGTGTTGGCCATATCCGCACGTTTGCAGCACTGGCATCAACCGGCTCGGCCATCACCCTGTTGCATGCGGTGTTTGTCGACCCGATCACCTGGTCGCTGTTTCGTGCAATGACGGGGCTTTGCCTGTCGGGGCTGTATCTGGTTGTTGAAAGCTGGCTGAACGCACAGGCTGATAACACGTCGCGCGGCAGCACCATTGCCATTTACATGACTGTATCGCTTGGCGGGCTGGCAATTGGTCAGCTGTTGCTGAATGGCGCACCGGTCAGCAGCTTTGAGCTGTTTACGGTTGCCTCTGTCTTGCTGTCCCTGTCGCTCGTACCACTTGCCCTTACCCGTCAGCCCCCACCCTCTGCGGTCAGCGGCGACCGCATGACATTTCGGCGTCTTTATAAGATTTCGCCGCTTGGCTTTGTTGCTGCATCGGGTGCGGGGGTGCTTTCCGGCGCAGTCTACGGCGTTGGGCCGGTCTTTGCGGCCGACCTTGGACTTGCGACCAATGACGTCGCCTATTTCATGTTCTTTGTCATTCTGGGCGGCATGATCATGCAGTTCCCGATTGGCAAGCTTTCAGACAGCGTACCGCGCCAGTATGTCATGATTGCCGTTCTGGTCGGACTGGCACTTTGTGGTGTTTTCCCGCTGATCGCACCCGACCTTGTGCGTGACAACCTGTCTGTCTGGGGCGGGATCACGGGTGTGTTCATCATGCCGGTTTATGGCCTGGCTGTGGCCTATGTGAATGACTATTTGGAACCCGAGGACATTGTCCCGGCGTCCGGCGGTCTTTTGATCATTTATGGCGGATCGGCGGCCAGTGGCCCGCTTCTGGGATCAAGTGCCATCGGGTATTTCGGCCCGTGGGCATTGCCGGTTCTGTTTTCCATTATCGGCGTTTCTGTTGCCAGCTTTGCGATGTATCGCGCAGGCTTTGGTCGCCGTATCTCGATCGAGGAACAAGGTCAGTTCGTTGCCGTTCCGCGTACAACGCCCATGGCATTCGAGCTTTCCCCAATTACCGATGAAATCATCACCACAGACGACGATGATGATGACGGAACCGACACTGCGCAGGATGAAGAGGCACACCCTTTTGATCCGCATGACGTTGAAGACACGCTAACGCCGGATGGAACCGCCCATCCTGACGATATCGGGCAGGTCCCCGCAACAGACAACGATGACGGTGATACTGATCAACCGGGCACCGATACCGAAAAGAAAACCTGAACTGCATCCGCCCGGCACCCACCGGGCGAGCTTCCATAATGCGGAAAACATCCCACAAATTTGAAACAGGCTGTGGACCCACCCCGGTTTCACCCCATATGTTGTGAACCAACGATAGGCGGGTGGGTTTTGCCACGCATGCTTTGATAATCGGCAAAGCACCTTGATAGCCCGCAACAGTTCCAAGTCTGGTGAGAGAAAACATGACCCAACGCATCCAAGAAGGTGGTCTTCAGATTGCAAAAGTTCTGCACGATCTGGTGGCCAATGAAGTCATTCCGGGAACAGGGATCAGTTCTGATCAATTCTGGGCATCATTTGAAAAGCTCGTCACCGAACTTGGACCCCGCAACAAGGCGCTGCTGGCAAAGCGCGACGAATTGCAGGCCAAAATCGATGAGTGGCATCTTTCCCGTCAGGATCAGGCGCGCGATCCGGCAGCATACAAGGAATTCCTGACCGAGATCGGCTATCTTCTGCCCGAGGGTGATGATCTCTATGTCTCGACCACCCATGTCGACCCGGAAATCGGCCGGGTTGCTGGCCCGCAGCTTGTCGTGCCGGTCATGAATGCGCGCTATGCCCTTAACGCTGCCAATGCGCGCTGGGGCAGCCTTTATGATGCGCTGTATGGCACGGACGTCATCGACGAAGAAGATGGCAAGGAAAAGACCAAGGCATTTAACCCGAAACGCGGTGCTGCGGTTGTTGCCTATGCAGCCGAATTCCTTGATGAAGCCGCCCCGCTTGCGAGCGGCAAACATGCCGATGCCACCAAATACGAAGTTCGCGAAGACGGGTCTGGCTGGTGGACGCTGGTTGTGACCCTGGCAGATGGCAGCGAAACGGCACTTGAATTGCCGTCGCAGTTCATCGGCTACAACGAAAAGGGCGGTGTTCTTACCGATATTCTGCTGCGCCGTCATAGCCTGCATATCGAAATCCATATTGATCCGACCCACCCGATCGGCAAGGAACATGCCGCAGGCGTGTGCGACGTGATCATGGAATCGGCTGTCAGCACTATTCAGGATTGCGAAGATTCAATCGCCGCCGTCGATGCAGAGGACAAGACTCTTGCCTATCGCAACTGGCTTGGCCTGATGAAAGGCACGCTTGAAGAAAAGTTCGAAAAGGGCGGCAAGACGATCACACGTCGTCTCAACCCGGACCGCACCTATCATGGTGTCGATGGACATGAAGTCGTCCTGCCCGGCCGCAGTCTGATGTTGATCCGCAATGTCGGTCATCTGATGACGACTGATGCGGTTCTTGATGCCAACGGCAACGAAGTCCCGGAAGGTTTCCTTGATGCCATGGTCACCAGTCTGATCGCCAAGCACGACGTGATCGGCAATAACGAACTTTCGAATTCGCGCCATGGCAGCATCTATATCGTAAAACCAAAGATGCATGGCCCCGAAGAGGTCGAGCTGACCAACGATCTGTTTGGCTTTGTCGAACAGGCGATTGATCTGCCCGAGCACACCATTAAGGTCGGCATTATGGACGAGGAACGCCGCACAACGGTGAACCTCAAGGAATGCATCCGCGCGGCAAAAGATCGCGTGGTCTTCATCAATACCGGCTTCCTTGATCGTACTGGTGACGAAATCCATACCAGCATGGAAGCAGGCCCGATGGTCCGCAAGGAAGCGATGAAAGACCAGTACTGGATCGCGGCCTATGAAAACTGGAACGTCGATATCGGTCTTGAATGCGGCATGAAGGGCGTTGCCCAAATCGGTAAGGGCATGTGGGCCAAACCGGATCGCATGGCCGAAATGATGGAAGCCAAGATCAGCCATCCCAAGGCCGGTGCAAAATGTGCCTGGGTCCCATCGCCAACCGCGGCAACCCTGCATGCCATCCACTATCATCAGGTTGATGTCCGCGCCGTTCAGGACGAAATTGGCAAACGCGAACGTGCAAGCCTTGACGACATCCTGTCGATCCCGCGTCTGGGCGACATCAAACCGATGCCAAGCGAAATCCAGGAAGAGCTTGATAACAATGCCCAGGGCATTCTGGGCTATGTCGTGCGCTGGATTGACAGCGGCATTGGCTGTTCCAAGGTGCCTGACATCAATGATGTCGGCCTGATGGAAGACCGCGCAACGCTGCGTATTTCAAGCCAGCATATCGCCAACTGGCTCCATCATGGCCTGTGCACCGAAGAGCAGGTAATGGAAACCATGAAGCGCATGGCCGCCGTCGTCGACAAACAGAATGCCGATGACCCGACCTATCGCAACATGGCCCCGGACTTTGATGACAGCGTCGCATTTGCCGCGGCCTGTGATCTGGTCTTCAAGGGCCGCGAACAGCCGAACGGTTACACCGAACCTGTTCTGCATGCGCGCCGCCGCGAAGCCAAGGCAAAATACGGTTCGTGATCGCGATATCACGCACCTGAGCCAAGCTAAAACAAAAGCCGCCCGACATGTTCGGGCGGCTTTTATGTTGCACTTTATGCTGCAGCATAAAATGCAGCATTCTCAGTCTGGGAGACTATCGATTTGCTCGAACAACTCATTGATTAATATACTTGAGATTCGGACAAAATTAAGAGCGTCACTCGAACCAAACAGGCTTTGCTTTGTTGCATGAGATGCTGAGTTGCGAATAGCACGGCTAGCATGCCACTGCTTTAAACGATCATCTGAAAACTTCAACTTCGCAGCTACCCAATCAAGCCTGTCGACATATCTAGTCTTTTTACTCGGACCTTTAAGGGCACGATAAGCATGAGAAATGGCAGCTTCCAGCACTCTAGTAATCTGTTCCTGACCTAGCGTGTAGAGAGGATAGAAGTTAAATCCATAACACATAACCGCAATTGCTACTTCTTGAAGCTCTACGATCTCGTCAGGGACACTAGCCTTGAGTGGGTATCTGAGCAACCGCTCTGCCCAGCCTGAACCTGTTAGGCAGTATTGGCTTCCGTCAAACCGATTCTGAAACTCTATAAAAGAAGAACGCTCATCCATTGCGTTCCAATTCTCGGCTGTCAGAATTTTTCCTTTCCGCATCAGCCCCCCCTGCCAAGAACGAGATCATTAACTGCCCAGCGTCATGATCTCATAACCCTTGTCGGTCACAACAAGGGTGTGTTCGTATTGCACCGTCGCATCACCGGTATCGGCATACAGTGTCCAGCCATCCTCGCTATCAAGCGCCCATTTCGCCCCGCGCGACAGGAACGGTTCGATGGTGATGACCTGCCCTTTCTTGAGCGCCCGGCGTTCCTTGGGGTCATCCCAGGTCGGGATGGTATGGGGATGTTCATGCAGCGACTTGCCAATACCGTGGCTGGCAAGGTTGCGGATCAGGGTATAACCACCCTTGCGGGCGAACGTTTCGATTTTAAGGCCAATCTCGCGGATCGGGGCCTTGTCGCGCACGACCTTGATACCTGCCCACATGGCTTTCTTGCCATCTTCGCACAGTTTGGCGATTTCGGGTCTTGCTGTGCCGCAAATAAAGCTGGCACCGGTGTCAGAAAAATACCCGTCAAGTGACGCAGACACGTCGATATTGACCAAGTCTCCATCGGCCAGAACCTGATCGCCGGGAATGCCGTGAGCTACGGCTTCATTGACACTGATACAGGTCGCACCGGGGAATTTATATTCGCTTTCCGGGGCTGAAACTGCGCCTGCATCTTCAAGAATCTTACGGCCGATCTGATCAAGCTCGGCCGTGGTGATCCCGGGAACGGCAGCTGCCCCCATCACATCGCGTGCACGGGCGCAAATGCGTCCGATCTTGCGCAGATGTTCGAGTTCTTTTTCTGATGAAACTGTCATGAAATGCTTATTGCGATGGACCGGACCAAAGTCAAGAAAACCCGCGCCTCATGCCAGTGACGACCTGCCGCCGGGCTGCACATCATCATCAGAGACAAGCACATAACAGTTCTTGCCGCGTGCCTTTGCAGCATAAAGGGCGTCATCAGCCTTATCGAGAAGGACTTCGATGGTTTTGCCATGCACCGGACAAAGGGCAATGCCGATGCTCATATGAATGGAAACGCGATTGCCGCCAGTAATGAAGGGCATCTGGATGTCATTCAAAATCCGCTCGGCCAGCATTGCGGCTTCGCTCTCGCCATTGTTTCCGACATGACACACCACCACCATCTCGTCACCGCCCAGACGCACGACCAGATCACCACCGCGCACACAGCGACGCAACCGTTTTGCGACCTCACACAGGACATCATCCCCGGCCGCGTGACCAAACTCGTCATTGATCGGTTTAAAGTCATCAAGATCAAGCATCATGACCGCAAGTTGGGTCTTGTGGCGGTCGGCATGGGCAAGTGCATGTTCGAAATAGACATCAAGCGCCAAACGGTTGCCAAGTCCGGTCAGGTTATCGTGATGGGCAATGTGTTCCATCTGGCCGAGGGCTGCGTCCTTTTCCGTCAGCTTGGCAAGCAACGCGTTCAGACTGTTTGACAGGATCTTGATTTCTCTTGCGCCGTCAATATCGGGAAGGCGTTCGATCTCACCACGTTTCATGGCCTCAATCGAATGCGCCATCCTGCCGATCGGCCCGACAAAGAAACCAGCCCCCCACCATGCAATCATGCTGGATATGATACTTAACGCCAACCCCCATGCCATAATGTCACGGCGCAGGTCATACACCGGGTCCAGCGCTTCTTCGACAGGCTGGCGCACCAGAATTGACCAGTTCAGGCCAGCATAATCCAGGTGACCGTCGGCCGGGGCATAACCCGTCAGATACTCTTCACCATCCGGCCAGGTACTGATCTTCCATCCAATATTGTTGCGCTGCGCCTGCTGAAGTGCATCAAGTTCAAGCGATGATCCGACCAGCGTTCCATCAGCCCCCAAAAGGACTGTGCCATCGGCTGATATGACGAATATATCGACATCGTGATGGATCCCCTGCCCGGCAAAAAGGGTTCTGCGGACATTATCGGCCCATTCCCAACTCAGATGAGTGGCAAGCACACCCGTGAACTGATCGTTGTTGTTAAATAGCGGAACAGCGATATCGACAAACTGGATCGGTTCCCCTTTGTAGCGCGGGAACTTTTCAGCCAGCAATTTCGCATCGTGAACATCACCGATGAACTGTCCGTTCTTGCCAAACTGAAAAACCGGGCGCTGCGCAATATTGGCGCCGAGCAACAAGTCATTCGTCGAAGCAACGATCGTGCCTTCACGATCAAGCACACCGATCCAGGTAAAGATCGGGATTTCGCGGCTAAGGCGATTGACGATACTGGAAATCTGTTCGGTATCTTTGAGTTCCCGCAGAACAGAGAGCGTGCTTAGAACCGACACCTCGCCACGGTGGGTCCACATGATACGGTCAAGCTCATCAGCCATCTGACGGGCAATATCAGAAACCCCCAACCCAATCTGCTTTTGCAGATCAGCACCGGATCGCTTTCCGACGACAAAGCTCATCAGCACAGTCAGCCCGACCAGCAGAAGCGCTGTGGCCAGCGCTACTTGCACGCGGATTCCGACCTGTAACAACTTGTTCAAGGCTGATCCTCTCACTCTCAATACTGGGGTCTTTTTTTGTTTTTGAAACCCTCAGCAGCGGTTGTTTTACCACACCGCCTTTATGATCGTGAATATAAGAATCAAGACACGTCTTTTTAAGTAGTTGATCCAACAAAAAACGCGGCAACCGCAAAGGCAGCTGCCGCATTCCCAGTACAGTTTTGCGTGTGGCTAAATGTCGAAAAACACGGTTTCGCCATCGCCCTGCAACACAATGTCAAACCGGTAAACCGGTATCGGTCCGGTATCATCACGATTGGCGATCAGCGTTTTTCGACGGGGTTGCTGTTCGATCAGATTCAGAACCGGATCTATGGCGTTTGCATCTTGTTCGTCGGAAAAATACATCCGGGTATTCAGCCCGATATTGATCCCGCGAGCGACGATCCAGAAGTTGATGTGTGGCGCCATATCCATACCATTGCGGCCCGAAACCCGACCTGGCTTGATGGTTTCAAAGCGATAAAGCGCCGTATCGAAATCCGTTCCCGTCCGGCCCCAACCGCGGAAACCCTCATCGACCTTGCCTGATTTCTGACGATCAAGTTCGTGGTTATAGCGCCCGTCCGCATTGGCCTGCCATATTTCAAGCAGCGCATCACGAAGTGGCGTTCCCGTGCCATCAATCACCCTGCCTTCGATAATGATCCTCTCCCCGCAGGTGTTTTCATCGGCCAGAATGTTGGTGAAGTTGGTTTCAAAGATGTCAAATCCGGCCTGCTTGGGAATAAGCCCGATATGCACGTATGGGCCCGCCGTCTGGGAGGCTGTTTCTTTGAGATAATCAAGGCTTTGCACCATGGATCAGTTTCCTTCCAGACGGTTTTCAAACAGGGTCGAACGACGGCCGCGCAGCACGATGTCGAACTTGTAGGCAATGGTGTCGAGCGGCACGGAGCCCTTCAGATCAATCGGCGCTATCAGGCGGTTAATCGCATCTTCGTCCGGGATGACATGCACAATCGGGCATTCCTTGATCAGCGGGTCGCCTTCGAAATACATCTGGGTGATCAGACGCTGGGCGAAACCGGATCCGAATACCGAGAAATGGATGTGTGCCGGACGCCAGCTATTGACGTAATTGCGCCACGGATACGGGCCCGGCTTGATGGTGCGAAAGAAGTAATATCCGTTTTCATCGGTGAGCGCCCGACCGCAGCCGCCAAAGTTCGGGTCAATTGGTGCAAGGTAGGTATCTTTTTTGTGGCGATAGCGCCCACCGGCATTGGCCTGCCAGAATTCGACCAGCGTGTCGGGGACCGGACGGTTGTTTTCATCGAGAACCCGTCCGTGCACGATGATGCGTTCGCCAATCGGATCGCCATCCTTGGCGTAATTGCGGATCAGGTCGTTATCAAGCGGCCCCAGTTCGTTCTGACCAAAGACCGGACCCGTGATTTCAGACAGGGATCCCTGAAGGGACAAAAGCGACTGGCGCGGTGACCGCGCGACCGACGTCTTGTAAATCGGGGTGTAGCCTGCTGGCTGCAGCGTTCTGTCACGCTGATAAAATTCCATGATGTTTCCTCCGCAGATGATGCTCCGGACAGTTCAGTGTCCGCGTTAAGGCCATCCTGCGTGGCCAATTGCATAAAATAAATGCATCATTTATCATCTTATTCATGAGTAATTTTGATCATTTGGAACTGGACGGCCATGCGCTGCGTCTGTTTCTGGCCGTTCTTGAAGAGGGGTCGGTCACGGCTGCGGCCGAACGGCTTGGCGTGACGCAATCTGCGGTCAGCCATAACCTGACCAAATTACGCCGGATCATGCGCGATCCGCTTTTCACCAAATCCGGGCGCGGGATCGTGGCCACGGCGCACGCACAAAACCTGGCCGAGCAAGCGCGGTTTCTGCTTGATCAGATGCAAGCGTTTGCCAGCGGTGCAGATTTTGAGCCCGATGGCGCATCCATGAGCCTGACAATTGCTGCCAACGATCTGCAGCGTGATCTTTTGCTGCCGACCCTGTTTCGCAATCTGGAAGGTGCGCTTGCCAGTATCCGGATGACGGTGGTGCCATCACTTCTGCCCGGACCCGCCCTGCTGCGCGAAAATCACTGTGACCTTCTGATTTCGCCGCGTCCGCCCGAAGGCGTCGATATTGTGCAAAAGCGCCTGCTGACCGATCATTACATGGTGTTTTATGATCCGGACATGCGCGACGCGCCGCAAAGCGGTGATGACTATCTTGACGCACGTCATGTCACGGTGCGCTATGGCAACAACCGCACGCTTGAATTTGATGATATGCTTGAAAAACAGGGCATTGAACGCAACATCGTTTTGCGGGTGCCAAACTTTACGGCCATTGCCGAATTCCTGCGCGGAAGCAAAATGATCGCAACCTTGCCCAGCCTTCTGCAAAAGCATGCCCTGCGCGATTTTGCCCGCGCCCCGATGCCGGTGACAGAGCTTAAAGAAGGTACGCTTGATTTACCGATTTTCATGTGTTGGCACCAACGCTATCAGCATGACCCATCACATCGCTGGTTACGCGATCAACTTGAAGATGTCGCCGCAACCCGGCTGCGCATGCCAACCAAAGAACCTGTTTCACAACCTTAGGGGCGAGCCCCGCAAAGGACGTCATGACGATTACCGAGATCATCTATTGGCTTGAACTGGCAGGGGTTGCTGTTTTTGCAATCACCGGCGCACTTGAGGCATCCCGTCGTCAGATGGACATGGTGGGGTTCATCCTGATCGCGACCTTTACCGGTATTGGCGGCGGCACAGTGCGCGATGTCATTACCGGGGAAACACCGGTGTTCTGGATCCGTGACACCACCTGGCTTGTGACCTGTGTCGGGGCTGCCGTGATCACATATTTCACCGCCCATCTGGTCGAACGACGCTATGTCGCCTTGCTGTGGCTGGATGCGCTGGGGCTGGCGATGTTCGGGGTTACCGGGGCAGCCATTGGCCTTAACCTGGGTGTATCGCCCCTGGTCGCGGTCATTCTGGGTATGATCACCGCCACCTTCGGCGGCATGGTACGTGACGTGGTGTGTAATGAAATCCCGCTGATCCTGCGCCCAGAAATCTATATCACTTGCGCCCTGGTCGGGGCGGCTATTTATGTTGTCGGCACTGCGATCCTTGAATTGCCGCGCGGGCCAATTGCCGTCATCGGCTTTTTCGCAGCCTTCGTGATGCGGGCAAGTGCGATCAAGTTCGGACTGCGTTTCCCAGTCTACAAAACCCGTCCGGGACGTGAATACTAGAAGGCCATTAATCTGTCGACGACCTATTCGACGATCAGTTGAACCCGGTCGCTTGAAAAGGCGGTGACACCGTATTCAATCGGCACGCCAGCAGAATCGACGTCTACACTTTCGGTCGAAATCACCGGTCGGTTGCGCGCCTGCTTAAGCAGGTTTGCAACCCGCGATGAGGGCAGGGTCGCGGAAATGCGGGTGGTCTTGCGGCTGTAATCATCAATCCCGAAGCGTTTAAAGGCCTCGGTCAGTGACTTGGTCTCGACAAATATCTCGACAATCCCGTCAAACCTTGCAGCTGGCAGATAACTTGTTGCCACCGCAAGTGGCACACCGTCGGCCTCTGAAACCGAGAACAGCTCAATCACCCGCGTACCAGGTTTGACGTCCAGAAACTGTGCAACTGTCGCAGTGGCCTTGAGAACTTCTGACGAAACAAGGCGTTTGTCGGGCAAGCGATGACGGCCCGATACAATTTGTGAAAAGCGGGTTTTTGAGCCCAGCGGATAATCAAGGATCTGTTCCTGAACAAATGCGCCGCGTCCCTGTTCGACACGGACCACATTGGAATCGACCAATGCGGCCATGGCGCGGCGCACCGTATGACGATTAACGCCAAAACGCCGGACCAGTTCCATCTCGGTCGGCATCTTGTCGCCGGGTGCAAAGACACCATCAGAGATGTCAGCCAGAAGCTGCTTTTCTATTTGCTTCCAGATGGATAGCCCCGGTTCCCAATCCATTGCATTTCCCGTTCATAAAACTTTCACCGCAAGACCTTTGCCAAAGGTGCTGGATCGCCTTATAACGTCAATAGGTATAGACGTCTAGACAAATTTTAGATTTGTCGACATAAGATAAAAAGGGATCAGTTTGATGACGGCGCACCCCGCCCAGAATGCCCGGACCGATCAGAACCGGAACGCAGACACCCACACCGATCCGCAAATCGCTGCGCGGCAGAAATGGATGGCGGTTCTGGCGCGCACATCGCGCGCCCGGCTTGAAACCCAGTGGTCGGAAAATCACAGCAGCGAAAGCTGGACCCACCTGCGCGAACCGCAAATTGGCATGGTGATGGTACGCGGCCGTGCCGGTGGCGCCGGGCAGCGTTTCAACCTTGGTGAAATGACCGTGACACGCTGTGCGGTGACGCTGGCTGACGGCACGGTCGGGCATTCCTACGTCAAGGGACGTGATCGTATTCAGGCACAATATGCCGCCCTGTTTGATGCGGTCATGCTGCGCGACGGATCGGCAAGCGACTTTATCGATACGCTAGCTGCCGAACAGGCCGCCGCCAAACGCGATCATGCCCGCAAGGTTGCCGCCACCAAAGTTGATTTCTTCACCCTTGTCCGCGGAGAAGACGAATGACGCCCCAACCCCAATCAACCAGCGCCCAGACAAGTGACTTGCTGCCCGGTTTTGATCATACGGCCTTTGATTCAAACGCTGTTTTTCGCGCCCTGCTTGATGCCATGTCGCGTCCGGGTCGCATTTATGATTTGCCGGTCGCCGTATCCGCCCCCGATGGCCTGAACAAAGCCGCCACTGCAACGCTTCTTGCCATGGCCGATATGGATACGACCATCTGGCTATCGCCAAGTTGCGTGACCAAGGCCGCCGGCGATCATTTGAAATTCCATTGCGGCTGCCCGATCAGCACGGATGTCAAACAGGCTGACTTTGCAATTGCGCGCATTTCCGATGATCTGTCCTTCGTCACAGACCTTGCCATTGGAAATGCGGAATATCCGGATCAATCGGCAACCCTGATCCTGATGGTCGATGAGATTTCCGATCAACCGTCCATGACCCTTAAGGGTCCGGGCATCAAGGATACGCACAGCCTTGCGGTCAAGGGGCTTCCCGAAAGCTTTCACGCATGGCGGGCAGAGAACCATCACCTGTTTCCGTGCGGCGTTGATGTGATTTTCGCAAGCGAAACCCAGATCGCCGCCCTGTCGCGCACCACCCGGATCGAGGTCAACTAATCATGTATGTTGCAGTAAAAGGTGGCGAACGCGCCATCAACAATGCGCACAAGCTTCTGGCCGAGCAGCGCCGGGGCGATACGGATATTGCCGAAATCGAAACTGATCAGATCGAACAGCAACTGTCGCTGTCCGTCACCCGCGTCATGGCCGAAGGATCGCTTTATGATCGCGATCTGGCCGCCCTTGCCATCAAGCAGGCCCGTGGCGACCTGATCGAGGCGATCTTTTTGATGCGGGCCTATCGCACGACGCTGCCGCGTTTTGCCTTTTCCAAACCGATCAAAACCGCCGAGATGGATGTTTCACGTCGCATTTCGGCAACCTTCAAGGACTTGCCCGGCGGACAGATCCTGGGCCCGACCTTTGATTACACGCACCGTCTGCTGGATTTCACCCTGATGGCCAATGGTGAAGCACCGACCGAGGCACCAAGTGGTGCACAGCCGGTCGATGAAAATATGCCTCGCGTTCTCGATGACATCCTGAACTATGAAGGTCTTATTCAGGATGAACCGGTTCCGGTTGATGAAAACGCCCCGGTCGCCGACCTGACCCGCGAGCCGGTTAAATTCCCGGCTGGTCGTGATCTGCGTTTGCAGAACCTGTCGCGCGGCGATGAAGGATTTGTTCTCGCACTCGGCTATTCCACCCAGCGCGGTTACGCCAACAGTCACGCCTTTGTCGGTGAAATCCGCTATGGCACCGTTTCGGTCGAGATCGAGCCCGAGGAACTCGGCTTTGCAATTGATATCGGTGACATCGAACTGACAGAGTGCGAGACGGTCAACAAGTTCAAGGGATCAAAAACCAAGCTGCCGCAATTCACCCGTGGCTATGGTCTTGTGTTTGGTCAGAACGAACGCAAGGCCATTTCGATGGCCCTGGTGGATCGTGCCATGCGCGCCAATGAAATGGGCGAACAGATCATGGGCCCGGCACAGGACAGCGAGTTCGTGATGGAACATAGCGACAATGTCCAGTCCACCGGCTTTGTCGAACATATCAAGCTGCCACACTATGTCGATTTCCAGGGCGAACTTGAGCTGGTGCGCCGCATGCGCGCCGAGGTCGAGGAACGTCTGGCAAAGTCCGACGCCGAAAATGGCACATCCCAACCCGAGGCCGCGGAGTAACCCCATGGAACAGACTGTCAAAAATCCGGCCGACGGGGCACCGGACTATAATTTTGCCTATCTTGATGAACAGACCAAACGCATGATACGGCGCGCCCTGCTTAAGGCCGTTGCGATCCCGGGGTATCAGGTGCCGTTTGCCGGGCGCGAAATGCCAATGCCTTATGGCTGGGGCACAGGCGGCGTTCAGGTAACAGCCGCCGTAATCGGCCCGAATGATACGCTGAAAGTCATTGACCAGGGGGCGGATGACACCACCAACGCGGTTTCCATCCGTCAGTTCTTTGCCAAGACCGCACAGGTCGCCACCACGGAAAAAACCGCCGAGGCATCGATCATTCAGACCCGCCACCGCATTCCGGAAAAGGAACTGCGCGAAGATCAGGTTCTTGTCTATCAGGTGCCAATCCCGGAACCGCTTCGCTTCCTTGTGCCGCGCGAAACCGAAACGCGCAAGATGCATGCGCTTGAAGAATACGGCCTGATGCATGTGAAGCTTTATGAAGATATCTCACGTCATGGCCATATCGCGACCACCTATGCCTATCCGGTGATGGTCGATGATCGCTATGTGATGGATCCGTCGCCAACACCAAAGTTCGACAATCCGAAAATGAACAATATGGCCGCCCTTCAGCTTTTCGGGGCTGGTCGCGAAAAGCGCATCTATGCCCTGCCGCCCTACACCAAGGTCAAAAGCCTCGATTTCGAGGACCATCCTTTCGAAGTCCAGACCTGGGAAGACAAATGCGGCATGTGCGGTGCCCGCGACAGTTACCTTGATGAAGTCATCCTCGATGATCAGGGCAACCGGATGTTTGTCTGCTCAGACACCGATTACTGCGCGGAACGACAGGAAGCAGGCCATCGCGGCCCGCAACATCACGACCAACCCCTAGGTAGCGCAGATCGCGGAAAGGCAGCAGAATAATGACCCAGATGAACGAACCGCTTCTGCGCGTTGAAGACCTGACCATGATGTATGGCGATCGGGTTGGCTGCAAGGATGTCAGCTTTGAACTCCGCCCCGGTGAAGTGCTTGGCATTGTTGGCGAATCCGGATCAGGCAAGTCCACTTTGTTGCGCAGCATTTCCGCCCAGCAGGAGCCGACCAAAGGCAAGGTTGAATACCAGACCCGCATTGATGGCGTGCGCGATGTCTATCAGATGTCCGAAGCCCAGCGTCGCCTTTTGATGCGCACCGATTGGGCCTTTGTGCATCAGAACCCGCGTGATGGTTTGCGCATGAATGTTAGTGCCGGGGCCAATATTGGCGAACGACTGATGGCGATTGGTGACCGTCATTACGGCAACATCCGCAGCAATGCGAACAGCTGGCTTGGCAAGGTTGAAATCGCGTCAGAGCGCCTTGATGACCTGCCATCGACCTTTTCGGGCGGCATGCAGCAACGTTTGCAGATTGCCCGCAACCTCGTAACCAGCCCGCGCCTCGTCTTTATGGACGAACCCACGGGTGGGCTTGATGTTTCCGTTCAGGCCAGATTGCTCGATCTGCTGCGCGGGCTGGTTCACGATCTTAATCTTGCGGTGATCATCGTCACCCACGATTTGGCAGTCGCCCGACTTCTTTCGCACCGGCTGATGGTGATGCAACAGGGCAAGGTCATTGAACATGGCCTGACCGATCAGGTTCTTGACGACCCGCAGCATCCCTATACGCAGCTGCTTGTTTCTTCCATTCTGCAAAACTGACCGGGGCGAAGAAAATGTCTGAAATGCTTCATGCTCAAAACGTCGCCAAAAGCTTTACCCTCCACACTCAGGGCAGCGTGACCATCCCGGTTTTTGAAGGTATTGAATTCATGCTTTCGGCTGGCGATTGCATCGCGCTGACCGGTGAATCCGGTTCGGGGAAAAGTACCTTCATGCGCATGCTTTATGCCAATTACACATGCTCTCAGGGGTCCATCAAGGTGTTCCATGATGACGACTGGCTTGATATCACCACCGCCAGCCCGCATTCGGTACTGGAAATCCGCAAGCGCACGCTTGGCTATGTGTCGCAGTTCCTGCGCGTGATCCCGCGGGTGCCAACCCTTGATATCGTTGCCGAACCGCTGGTGGCCCTTGGCACGGATCGGGAAACTGCAACCGAAAAGGCACGCGACCTTTTGACCCGACTGCGCATCCCCGAACGTCTTTGGCAGCTTTCGCCGCTGACCTTTTCGGGCGGGGAACAGCAACGCGTAAATATTGCGCGTGGTTTTATTGCCGACTATCCGATCATGCTACTTGATGAACCGACCGCATCGCTTGACGCCCAAAATCGCGCCACAGTTCTGGCGCTGATTGAAGAAGCCAAAAGCCGTGGTGCGGCAATTGCCGGTATTTTCCACGACCATGAAACCCGTGATGCAGTCTGCACCGGGTCGTTTGATGTGACTTCCTTTAAAGTTGGGGCCAATGACTGAACAGATTTTTACCAACGCCAAACTGGTTCTGGCAAACGAAGTCATTGAGGGCGCCGTGCAGGTCAAGGACGGAAAGATCAGCGATGTTTCTGATCGACCGTCCAACATCCCGGGTGCCGAGGACATGGGTGGCGATTATCTGATGCCGGGCCTGGTCGAGCTGCATACCGACAATCTCGACAAACATCTGACGCCGCGACCCAAGACCCGCTGGCCGGCCACAGCCGCCGTTGTCGCCCATGACAATCAGGTCGCCAGTGCCGGGATCACCACCGTATTTGATGCGGTATCCATCGGCGATGTCAACGAAGGGTCTGAACGCATTGTACGATTGATTGAATCGGTCTCCGCACTTGAACACGCGCTGGAAAATGAGTTGCTGCGCGCTGATCACAAGCTCCATCTGCGTTGCGAAACATCCTTCCCCGGCATGGTCGAGGCCCTTGGTCAACTGATTGATCTGCCACTGGTCAGCATGCTTTCGGTAATGGACCACACACCGGGTCAGCGCCAGTTCGTCAGTCTTGATGCTTATTACACCTACTATCAGGGAAAATATGGCCTGAACGACGAGGAAATGCGCAAATTCATCGCCACCCGCCGTCGCGATGCCGAGCTTTATTCCGAGAAGCATCGCCGTCATGTGGTCGAACAGGCCCATGCCAAGGGTCTGGCCCTCGCCAGCCACGATGACGCCACCGAGGCCCATGTGGCCGAGGCCGTCGCAGATAAAATGACAGTGGCCGAATTCCCCACCACGCTTAAGGCTGCCAAGGCATCGCATGAAGGTGGGCTTGGTGTCATGATGGGCGGGCCGAACCTTGTACGCGGCGGATCACATAGCGGCAATGTTGCTGCCGGTGATCTGGCAAAGCAGGGTTACCTCGACATCATTTCAAGCGACTATGTGCCGCACAGTCTTTTGCACGGCGCGATGAAGCTGTTTGACGAGTTCGAAGGCTACGACCTGCCGCGTGCCATTCGCACCGTGTCGCTTAACCCGGCGACCCAGGTCGGGCTTGATGATCGCGGTGAAATCGCACTTGGCAAGCGCGGCGACCTGATCCGCGTACACCATTCCCCGCACCATCCGATTGTGCGCGGTGTCTGGCGTGAAGGTGTGCGGGTATCATGACCGGGGGCCATGACCATAATGGCCCGACCGGATACGGACTTCTGGTCCTTGTCGTCGGCCCCAGTGGCGTTGGCAAGGACACCCTTCTTGATGCAGCCCGGGACAGACTTGCCCAAGACAAGCAATTCTGTTTCCCGCGACGCTGCATCACCCGACCGGCCGGAACAGTTGGCGAAATCCACATTCCCGTTCGCCCCGAAGATTTCGGGCAGATGGCGCGCCAAGGCGCCTTCCTTCTGAGCTGGAAGGCACATGATCTGGGGTATGGCATCCCGCGCCATGTTCTTGAGGAAGTCGAGGCGGGCAAAACCGTCATCGTCAATGTGTCACGCAGCGTGATCGAGGATGCCTGCGAGCTTGTCGGTCGGAAAAATGTCCGGGTCGTGAATATACGCGCCAGCGCTGAGGCCCTGCGCAAACGTCTTGAAGCACGGGGCCGTGAAGACGCCCTTGATATCGAACGCCGCCTTGCGCGAGCATCGGCCTATCAGGTAGACGGCGATTATGTTGTGCATGTCGATAATGACGCCGACCTTGAAACAGGTATCCTGCGCTTCATTCGGGCACTTGAACTGCCACAACCCATCGCAAATCGGGCATAGGACTGGCACTGGCACCGGCAAACAAAAATGCTGCACCCTTAAAGTGCAGCATTTTATCCATTCAACGAGAAGCGTTTGAGCAATCTGAACGGCTTCTGATCGCCCGGATCACCAAAAAGACAGACCTCACGCACGGTAAATGGTGCCTCGCAAAGCGGTACGACCTGACCCGATAATGCATCCCTCATGAACGTGACCTGATCATCCGCGAGCTTGTTGGTCAATGTCAGGTGGAAGCGGAATTCATCCATGACATAGGGGTAGCCCCAACGCACAAGATTTTCTTCCTGACGATCACTTAAACCTGCCGCCCGACGCTTGTTCATCGCCGCTTCGTCTTCGGGCTGCCGGAAGTCATCCAGTTTGCGCACGAACGACGCCGCAAGCTCCGCCAAATCTGCGACGGGTTCGGTTGGAACAAGCGCCAGAAACCGCCCAAGCGGCTTTAGCATCAACGGACCGCAAACCACCGGCGCCGTTACATCGCACAAATCGGCGATGGCCAATTCAAGATCAGAAAGATCCATACCACCAGCCAAAGAAAATGGCGGTTTTAGCGTTCCGTGAAACCCATAGCGGGTTGGCGATGTGGTTGCTGCGACGATGTCAGCTTCGGATAAGCCAGTGACCTCGGGGCGATGTAAAACATTCCCGGTTTCGGGATCCCGCCCCAACCAGGCATTCCCAAACTGCCCCAGCGCGCTTTGCGGTTCTGGCGCGAAGTAAATGCCATAGCGTTGGTATTGTTCAGTCATGAATGAACTCTGTAAACAAAAGCAGATGAGAAAACAAGAAGCGCCGGAGCGATTAGATTAACCTCCGACGCCGATCTTATCACTGGGAAAGTCAGCCCCCTTAGACCGTATCGTATCGCAGGCAAAAGTCCCGCACCGGAAGCGTTCGGAAATCCTGCAATCTTTCGCGCAGCATTTCGTGCGACCAGTCCCACCAGCGAATGCGTAACAATGACTCGATAATATCGGCCTCAAACCGCGGACGCAGCGGTGCTGCCGGAATACCCGTCACAATCGTGTAGGGCGGGACATCCTTGGTCACCACCGCACCCGATCCCACGACAGAACCGATGCCAATGGTCACTCCACCCTGGACAATTGCCCCGTGCCCGATCCAGACATCGTGTTCAAGTCGCACGCGCTTCTCACGACGCCAGTCAAAGAAGGCCGGATCATCTTCACCCAGTTCATAAGCGCTGGAGCGATATTGGAAATGATGCATCGAGGCCCGGTCCATCGGATGTTGTCCCGGGTTGATGCGTGTATGGGCAGCGATATTTACGAACTTGCCGATATCGGAATAGATGATCTCGCTGTCATTCACGACATAGGAATAATCATCCATTTTCGTTTCGCGCATCGAGGTTCGTGCACCGACTTCGGTCCAGATCCCCATTTCGCAATCAACGACAATCGCACTATCGTCAATCGTGGGCCGTTCCGACAATGCCTTCATTGCCGGTTTGGCCTGCGTGATCTTAAAGCCCATCGATCAAGTCACCAGTTTGCGAAGACGCTGGGACACCATATCCAGCAAACTGACCGAAATGATGATGATGATCATGACCGCCGCTGTTTCCGCGTAATAGAAGCCACGGATATATTCCCACAGCACCATGCCGATGCCGCCGGCCCCAACAATGCCCAGCACCGTCGCCGACCGCACATTGGATTCAAAGCGATACAGCGAATAGGAAATCCAAAGTGGCAAGACCTGCGGGATCACGCCAAAGATGACTTCCTGAAGCGCATTGGCGCCCGTTGCACGAATGCCTTCGACCGGTTCGGGATCAATCGCCTCAACAGCCTCGGAAAACAGTTTGGCCAGAACGCCCGTGGTGTGAATCCAAAGGGCCAGGACACCGGCAAATGGGCCCAGGCCGACCGCAACGACGAACAGCATGGCAAAGACCATTTCGTTGATCGCGCGGAAGGAATCCATCAGGCGACGGACCGGCTGATAGACCCAGACAGGAACGATATTTTCAGAAGAAAGAATACCGAACGGGATCGAACAAACGATGGAAAGCGCTGTGCCCCAGATCGCAATCTGGATGGTGATCCACATTTCTTCGACATACATCTTCCACATCAGGAAATCGGGCGGGAAGAAGCCCTCGGCAAAGTCGACCATGTTGCCGCTGTTTTCAAACAGCGCCATCGGGCGCATATCTGCCCCCTCCCACGACATGGCCAGAAGTCCAAGGATGATCGCCCAAAGCAGGAAGCTTGATGCAGACCGTTTAAGGTCACGCGGCGGAAGCTCCGTTGCGACAGATGATGTCGAAGAAATGCTGCTGTTCATCGTTCAAATCCCGGAATTAAAAGCAAACAGGGAGCGCACCCTTGGCGCACTCCCTGTCGAAAAGTCGGTTACTGGTAGGCAACCAGGATGTCGAGTTCAGCAAGTTTCTTGTCGATCTCGGCAACACGTTCTGCTTTTTCTTCAGCAGAAAGCTCTTCGGTGTTCTGGATTTTCAGCTTGTCCTTGAACAGGGCCAGCTGACGGATCGGGTAAAGCTGCGCGTTGGAGCTTTCCATGAAAAGACCCATGCCATCGGAGTTGTTGGCAAGAACTTCCTTGGCACTTTCAACATCACCGAAACGACCGTAACCAAGGAAGAATGCCTTGATTTCGGATTTCATTTCGCGCGACAGGTCCTTACGGTAAACCATCGGGTCAGACGGGATCAGGGGCGAGGTCCAGATGACTTTGACCTTGTCGGTGATTTCCGGCTTGTTCATCTGGGTACGGCCAAGCTGCTCGGAGTTGTTGGCAGCAACATCAACCTGTTTGTTGGCAGTCGCCATCAGGTTGGTTTCGTGGTTGGCGTTACGAACGGTCTTGAAGCACTCTTTCGGGTCAACGCCGTTTTTCGCAAACACATAATAGGACGGAACCAGGAAGCCCGAGGTCGAGTTCGGATCACCGATCCCGAAGTTCAGCGAACCGTCACATTTCAGCATGTCTTCAAGGGTTTTGACCTTGTCGTTGTCAGCCTGGGTGATGATGTGGGAATAGTAGCCGTTCGACCCATCGGATTTCGACGTCTGAACGAAAACTTCACCACCAGCGCGGTCAACGGCTTCCATTGCCGACTTGTTCCCAAACCAGCCAACATGAACCTTGCCAAAGCGCATGCCTTCGATGATGCCTGCATAATCGGGGGCAAAGAATGCCTCGACGTCTTTGCCAAGTGCTTCTTCCATGTCATCGATCAGCGGCTGCCACTGAGCTTTGAGGTTAGAGGTAGATTCGGTCGAAATGATACCAAAAACGATGGTTTCCGGATCCTGTTCGAGCGGCTTGAATTCAACATCGGCCTTGGCAACAACGGATGCCAGCATCGTGGCCGCAAATGCTGCGGATGCGATTGTCTTAACGTTCATAAGAAGTCCCCTGTCAGAATAGATTTGGACATGTTTCGAGAAGGTAAGGCAGTCATGACAACTGGCCCGGCTAGCTTGTTGCGACAGCCAGGTCCTTTTCTGCGATGGGCTTTACAACAGGCTCGGCAGCCTGTGCCGCACCATCGGCAAAAAGTTCGGAAGAATGTTCGCCGTAAAGTTCCTGAAGGAATTGCGGCGTCAGTTCGCTTGACGGTCCGTCAAAAACGACTTCACCATCGCGCATGGCGATGGTGCGTTTGCAGTAGTCTTTTGCGTAATCAACCTGATGAAGCGATACGATGACGGTGACGTTGTCTTCGCGGTTCACGCGATCAAGCGTGTTCATCACCTTGCGCGACGATGCCGGATCAAGCGATGCAATCGGCTCGTCAGCAAGAATAAGTCGGGCGCCCTGGGTAATGGTGCGCGCAATGGCCGCGCGCTGCTGCTGACCACCTGAAAGGTTACGCGCTTTCTTGGAAGCATGGGCATCAATACCAACACGCGAAAGCGCGCTCATGGCGCGCCGTTTTTCAGCCTTGGTGAACAGGCCAAGCGATCCGCGCCATGCCGGAACACGGCCCAAAAGCCCCATCAATACGTTTGTCAGAACCGACAGGCGGCTGACCAGATTGAACTGCTGGAAAACAACACCGATTTCAGTGCGCACCTTGCGCGCACCGCGGGATATTTTGCCGTTTTCCTGAATGATCTCGCCAAACACCGCGATCTTGCCGCCGTCGCGATCCCCGCGCAGCAAACCGGCAATGTGACGGATCAATGTGGATTTTCCCGAACCCGATGCGCCAATCAGCGCCACCATCTCGCCTTCCCGCACTTGCAGTTTGACATCGCTGAGTGCGCGCTTGTCACGGGTAAAGCTTTTGTTCAGTCCAGAGATATCTACAACCAGCATCAAAAAGTCGCCTGAATGTGTTTCGCTGGATGAAGAAGCTACGCACAAACGGCGACTCTACGGTGACACTGATGTTACAGTTCGATGATTACGCAGAGCATATCGCCCCGACAACAATTAAACTTGTCTATACATCAAGAATTCATCGAAGTATTTTCCTGTAATTCCCACATTATTTCTGTAACAGTCCCGACTTTCTCAGCAGAAATTTATCTGATGAATGCCCCATCTTAAATCTATAAGACAGTCAAACATTCTGCATCGACAATTTTGGCATAAATACAGACACATACACTGGGAAATTTATTTAATTTGACCGATGGCTTCCATGACGTCGTCTTCGATCTCAAGACCCTCATCTTCGGCAAGCGCACGTGCCTGCTTGCCGCGACGCCCCGGCAGACGCACGCCTTCTTCTGCGGCAATCTCGTTTGCAATATAGGCAAGGTGATCCATTACGCCCACGCCGCCGGTTGCCTTGGGGTCAATGGCAATGATCAGTTGTCCAAGCGCAGGTGGTGCGCCTTTGTCATCAAAAAGTGACGAAGACTGGTGACCGAACTGTGCGCCGGTAAGTCCAGCCGCAAGCAGTTCCACCATCATGGCAAGTGCCGCCCCTTTGACCCCACCAGCCGGGATCATCGTACCATCAAGGGCTTTCTGGGCATCAGTGGTCGGGTTGCCATCCACATCCAGTGCCCAGTCGTCGGGAATTTCCGCACCTTTCTGCTTTGCAGCCATGATTTTGCCGCGCGCAACTTTTGACAGGGCAAGGTCAATGATGATCGGATCACCGGCATCGCCCACCGGCACACCGAAGGCAATCGGGTTTGTCCCAAACATCGGACGGCGCCCGCCCCACGCTGCCATTGCCGCCGGCGCATTGGCAAACATCATTGCCGCTAGCCCCTGTTCTGCAAGACGTTCAACCGTCAGGCCCATGACGCCCGCGTGATGTGATCTGTGGATTGAGGCAATCGCAATACCCTGAGTGCGGGCCATTTCTGGCAAGTGACCCATCATCAAATCAAGCGCCGGATAGGCAAATCCATGCTGCGCGTCAATCCGCAGCACGCCGGGAGACGGCTTTTCAAAAACCGGCCGAACCGTACCATCAACTTTGCCGGCTTTTGCCTGCGCCGCATAAGCCGGCACGCGACGAAATCCGTGCCCGCCTTGTCCGGATGCCTCCGCCGCCACCAGTGCGGTTGCCACCGATGCGGCATTTTCGGCGATTACGTTGCAACGCATCAGGGTTTCACACACAAGCGTGTGGGCATCTTTAAGCGAAATCTTCATCGGTGGTGGGCCTTGATTCTAAAAACGGGAAAAGACGCAAGGATCATGCGCCAAAGGGCTTTACAACATAGCCATAAGCCATCGCCCAGCGCAAAGACGTTTTCAAGGCGAGCTCCATCTGTATGGCGCACAGGTCTTTGAAAATATGATAGGCTGAATTGCAACCATCGGCAGTAAGGCCGGGTATGATCGGGCAAGCAACACAGGATTCCACGCATGTATCGTGTAAAGTACAGGTTCGTTTCCACTTTGGCCGTCGCGGCTTTGGTATCGCTTGGAGCGTGCAGCGCGACGTCAAATGGCAATATGTCCGCTGACTGGTCGACTGTCACCGGTCAGGAGTGGCAATTGGTCAATGTGACGGAAGGCAACAGCACCCTTTCGCCAACACCGCCAGTCACGGCAACCGCAACATTTTCCGACGATGGCATGGTATCAGGCAATGCCGGGTGCAATCAGTATTCCGGCGGCTACACACAATCCGGATCGTCACTTGGCGTCGCGCAACTGGCAATGACGCGGAAAATGTGTATCGCAGAAGAAGCCATGCAGATCGAGAACGCCCTAAGTGGTGCTTTCGTTCTCGTTGACAGTTGGGATGTGACGGACGGGCACCTTGTTCTTCGGGACGTTGACGGCAAGGCCGTGATCGAATTTGCGCCCGGCAATCCCTGAGCATTCCCAACACTTTGCAAGATCTGACAAAACAAAAGGGGCACCGTTTGGTGCCCCTTTTGTTTTTGGGATGTGTCGCGGCCTATGAATGGCCGCGACACATACAAGTCTGTTTTCTAGTCCTTGCTGTTAGATGCTTCTGCACCTGCCCCGACCGCCTTGGGTTCGGAACGCAGGCCCTGAATGATCGAATAACAGGCCAACAACAGCACGATCGCGAACGGGAAGCCCGTCGAGACGGCCATGGCCTGCAATGATCCAAGACCACCGCCCAGCAACAATGCAATCGCAACCAGACCTTCGAAGGTGCACCAGAACACACGCTGGGGAACAGGTGCATCGACCTTGCCGC
Organism: Thalassospira sp. MCCC 1A01148; assembly: GCF_001613795.1. Taxonomy (GTDB): domain Bacteria; phylum Pseudomonadota; class Alphaproteobacteria; order Rhodospirillales; family Thalassospiraceae; genus Thalassospira. The sequence goes on along the minus strand of NZ_LPVZ01000004.1, from coordinate 28,527 downwards.
CTGCGGTGATGGTATCAATCACAAGCGAACCAGAGTCCGAAGACGTCACGAAGAAGACAATCACCAAGACAATCCCGATAAAGGATGTGATTGCCTGCATGGGCAACTGGTCAAGCATGGTGAACAGCTTAATCGGAAGACCTGCTTCGGCAATCGCCGAGACACCCTCGCTGACCATGTGAACCGCGGTACCGCCAAAGGCAGTCATCCACAGAACGCAAACCAGAGACGGAATGATCAGAACGCAGGTGATGAATTCACGGACCGTACGGCCACGCGAAACACGTGCGATGAACATGCCGACGAACGGTGACCAGGAAATCCACCACGCCCAATAGAAGGACGTCCAACCCTGGCTGAAGTTGGCATCTTCGCGACCGACCGGGTTCGACAGCGCAGGCAGGTATTCAACATAGGCAACCAGGCTGGTGAAGAAGCCGGTGATGATGTCCATCGTCGGACCAACCAGCACCACAAACAGCAACAGCAACGCTGCCAGCACCATGTTGATTTCCGACAGGCGTTTGACCCCGGCATCCAGACCGGCCAGCACCGAAATCAGCGCGACACCGGTAATCCCGACGATCAGGAAGACCTTCGAGGTATCGGAAACCGAAATGCCAAACAGGTAATCAAGCCCGGCATTGGCCTGTTCGGCCCCGAACCCAAGCGAGGTCGCAAGACCAAACAGGGTTGCGAAAACAGCCAGAATATCGATGAAGTGGCCGGTCCAGCCCCAGACACGCTCGCCAAAGATCGGATAGAAAATCGAACGAATGGTCAGCGGCAGGCCCTTGTTAAAGGAAAACAGTGCCAGTGCAAGAGCCACCGTGGCATAGATCGCCCACGGGTGAAGACCCCAGTGGAAAATGGTCGCAGCCATGCCAAGATCAAAGGCAGCATCGGCATCGCCAGCTGCAGCACCGAGCGGCGCCCAGTCCGAACGAAGGCCATCTTCACCAACAGCAATTCCTCCCATCGAGCTTGAGAAATGTGAAATCGGCTCAGACACGCCATAGAACATAAGACCGATGCCCATGCCTGCAGCAAACAGCATGGCAAACCAGCCAGAATAGGAATAATCCGGTGTTGCGTCCGCGCCACCGAGACGCACACGGCCCAGCGGTGAAACAATAAGGAACAGACACAACACGACGAACACGTTGGCAGCAGACAGGAAGAACCAGTCGAACGTCGATGTCAGCCAACCACGCAGGTCGTTGAACATCGGCCCGACACTTTCCTGAAAGGCCAGGGTAAGAAAGACGAATGCAACAATCGCAAGACCCGAAATCAAAAAGACCGGGTTGTGGACATCTAGTCCAAACGGCCCGATCTCTGCCTGGATATTGTCTTGCCCGATTTCATATTCTGTATCAATCGGGTTCGCAGCACCGTCCGGGCTTTCAATGCCCGTATCAGTTTCAGACCCCATTTGAAACTCCCTAGGTTAAATGAATATACAGCTACCCCTAGCCGTAAGAGTTCTTCCGCATTCCTTAACGCACCAGGAACACAGAAAGATCCGAGTGAGACGCCACATATCCGCCATGCGATGCAAAGATATGGTCGGCAACGCCGGGGACGTGCGATGCCATGACGATCACGTCAACACCAAGTTCGTCGGCCTTGGCGACAAGTTCCTTGCTGAGATCCACCGCAGGATCATGCGAAATGTGGGCGATTGCCTTGGTGCTTACACCATGCTTGGACGCCAGATCTTCGGCGAAGGCCTGAAGTTTCTGTTCAAATTCCTTTGGTGTATGCGCAACCGATGACGGCGTATTGGTACCGACACCGAGAAGGCTTATCTCGGCCTTGTAATGCTTGGCTAGATCGACCGCCGTTTTAATTGCTTTATCCAATTTTTCAACGTGGGCCAAATCGACAGGCACGAGCATCTTCTGATACATTCATTCCTCCGTTATGTGCACCACCCCCGAAGTCCATGATTTCACGAAATATCAGGGTAGCGGCAAAAGCCTAACACTGACCGTGTTCAAAATCAAAAACCGACTTTCGAAATCTCACATAAACATTGCTGCAGTATTGTGCGCACAAATCGGTGCACAAGTTTGACAATACTTGCTTATGAAACCTGCCGAATTGGCATTGGAATTCTGCGCCAAATCCCGAATCGCTTATTGAATATTTTTCGAATTCAAATACCGATTTCAGGACCTTTTTGTACCAATTTTCGATGTTCGAACCTGAAAATTTTAAAATTTTTTTCGTATACAATAATGCGGGCGAATTCAAACGACCGAGCCGGTCGTAAACCCCTTATCGGGCAAGGCATTTCTTGGAAAAATCCATCGGAAATCTATTCTATTTTCCAGAGAATTTTTAACCATAAAAATCTATTCAAGGATGCCGGATGTTGGCAGACCTGTGTGCTGTCGGCTTGATGAAGGCACCGTACTCGTGTCACGATATGCTCGATTTGTGCACTGTCTGTCCCACACACATGTGCTTTCAGCTCAGGACATCATAGGTCCTGTCTGAACATATTTGCTGGATGCGCCTTGCAAAAGGCCAACATCCATGGCCGTGCACATACCCGAAAGGGGAAATTATTGTGGCCAACGGGGGAGTTCAATAGCTGCGCAAAAGCGGTGACATGGCACAACAGCGCATCTTCACGCTGCATGCCCGTTTGTGTCCGAACGACACCCAAACCTGCTCTACCAATCAAAACCAAATCGCGGGTGGAAACTGCCACACCAATTAAATAATTCAGCAAGATCAAAAGCATCAGAGAAGGAACAGGGATGACTGACCCTATCAAGCATTTTGCGTCACGCGTCACCGCTCATGAAATGAACCGCCGCGAGTTTATCGGCCGTTCGATGGCCGCCGGCCTGACCCTTGCAGCTGCCACCAGCCTTTACGGCAAGGCAGCCATGGCACAGGAACCCAAACGCGGCGGTCATCTGAAACTTGGCCTTCAGGGCGGTTCTTCGACGGACGTAATTGATCCGGCGAAATCGTCTTCGCAATTCACCTTTGCCATGAACCGTAACTGGGGTGACACCCTGGTTGAATCACATCCGTCCAGTGGCCTTGCCGTCCCGTCCCTTGCAGAGTCCTGGGAACCGAATGCGGATGCATCGGTCTGGACATTCAAAATCCGCAAAGGTGTCGAATTCCACGATGGCTCCGAACTGACCATCGATGATGTTGTCAAAACCCTGAACCGCCACACCGACGAAAAGTCGGAATCCGGCGCACTGGGTGTTCTGGGCTCGATCAAGGGTATCGAAAACAAGGGCGGCGATCTTGTCCTGACCCTGTCCGAAGGCAACGCTGACCTTCCGCTGCTGCTAAGTGACTATCACCTCGTGATTCAGCCGGGTGGTGGGTATGACAACCCGAATGCCGGCATCGGTACCGGTCCGTTCAAGATCGACAACTTCGAAGCTGGCGTGCGCGCAACGTTTGTGAAAAACGAAAATGACTGGCGCACCGATCGCGGCTTTGTTGATTCCGTCGAAATGATCGTGATGAACGATGCGACCGCACGTATGGCAGCCCTGTCATCGGGTCAGGTTCACTTCATCAACCGTGTTGATCCGAAGACCGTTGGCCTTCTCAAACGTGCACCGAATGTCGAAATTCAGACCACTTCGGGCCGCGGCCACTATGTCTTCATCATGCATTGCAACACCGCGCCGTTCGACAATAACGACCTGCGTCTGGCGCTGAAATACGCGATGGACCGTGAAACCATGGTCGAGAAGATCCTTGGTGGTTACGGCAAGGTCGGTAACGACTTCCCGATCAACGAAACCTATGCCCTGTTCCCGGAAAGCATCGAACAGCGCACCTACGATCCGGACAAGGCGGCCTTCCACTTCAAGAAGTCCGGCCATGACGGTTCGGTTCTGCTGCGTACGTCCGATGTTGCCTTCCCGGGTGCAGTTGATGCCGCAGTCCTGTATCAGGAAACCGCCAAAAAGGCCGGCATCGACATCGAAATCAAGCGCGAGCCGGGCGACGGTTACTGGTCGAACGTCTGGAACGTTCAGCCGTTCTCGACCTCTTACTGGGGTGGTCGTCCGACCCAGGACCAGATGTACTCGACCGCCTATCTGTCGAGCGCTGACTGGAACGATACCCGCTTCTTCAATACCGAGTTCGACAAGATCCTTCTTGAAGCACGTGCGGAACTCGACCAGGCCAAGCGTAAGGAAATGTACCACGACATGGCGCTGATGGTCCGTGACACCGGTGGTCTGATCCTGCCGATGTTCAATGACTTCGTGAACGCAACCACGACAAACGTTTCCGGCTTTGTCGATGACATCGGCAACGACATGTCGAACGGTTTTGTTGCTTCGCGTCTGTGGATCAACAGCTAATCAGTTGGGATGCCCTGCATCCCGATGACTGAAGATATGCGGGATCACGACCTTATTGGTCGTGGTCCCCGTCTTGTTGTTCGCCTGTTTGTTTAAGTCACGGTCTGATCGAAATTTCCAGATGGAGGCAAATTATCCTTTGCCGTCCCACCCGTCTTGAATTTCCGTTCAGGCCACTAAGGGGGAGTATGTGTTCATGGCCAATCCCTTGGCCGGCGTGCGAGCCGCGCGACACAGACTAAAAGAAACCCATCCGTTATCGGTACTGATTGCCGAACGACTGGGCTTGAGTGTGTTGTTGCTTTGGGCTGTTTCAGTCCTGATTTTTGCTGGCGTAGAAGCCCTTCCGGGCGATTTCGCCGAAACCTATCTTGGGCAGTCTGCGACACCGCAGGCAATTGCCAATATCCGCGAAGACCTTGGTCTGGATCGTCCGATTACGACCCGCTATTTCGAATGGCTTGGCGGTGTTGTTCAAGGCGATTTCGGCAATAGCTGGGCCAGTGGTGCGCCGGTAAGTGAACAAATCACCAAGCGTCTTGGGAACTCTTTGTTCCTGGCGTTCTTTGCTGCGGCAATTTCGGTGCCGCTTGCAGTTGGTCTTGGCATGGTTGCAGTTCATTATCGCAACCGTATTCCTGATCGCGTGATTAACGTTCTGTCGCTTGCCGCGATCTCGCTGCCGGAATTCTTTATCGGTTATATCCTGATCGTGTTCTTTGCCGTGCAGATGGGCGTCGCGACTTTCCCGTCCACCGTCTATGACAATATGGGCTGGTCGGAACGACTGGGCGCAATTGCCCTGCCGACGGCAACGCTGGTGATGGTGGTGCTCGCACACATGATGCGCATGACCCGTGCAGCCATCATCAGTGTGATGTCATCGGCCTACATGGAAACCGCCGAACTCAAGGGTCTTGGCGCATTCAAGGCCATCGTCAAACACGCGGCTCCGAATGCCATTGCCCCGATTGTCAACGTTGTTGCCCTGAACCTGGCCTATCTGGTTGTGGGTGTTGTCGTGGTCGAGGTTGTCTTCGTCTATCCCGGCATGGGCCAGTATATGGTTGATGCCGTAACAGTACGTGACATGCCTGTCGTGCAGGCCTGCGGCCTGATCTTTGCGGCGGTGTATATCCTGCTCAATATGGTGGCCGATATCGTCGCCATTGTCGCCAATCCGAGACTGAGGCATCCGCGATGAGATTACGTGAAATCCCGCTGACCGCCTGGATCGGTATTCTGGGCATTCTGTTTGCTTTTGGCTGTGCCGTCCTTGCCCCGCTCATCGCGCCCTATGGGGAACGCGAAATTGTTGCGGGTGTTTGGGAACCGGCCAGTGATCTTTATCTTCTGGGCACCGACAACCTGGGCCGTGATCTGCTTTCACGCCTGATTTACGGTGCGCAGACAACCCTGTTTGTGTCGCTTGCAGCATCGATCCTGTCGTTTTCCATCGGCATTTTCCTGAGCTTCACGGCCGCTGTTTCCGGTGGTCCGATTGATCAGGGACTGTCGCGTCTGAACGATTTGATGATGTCGATCCCGACCCTGATTTTCGCGCTGGTCGTTCTGGCTGTTCTGCCGCAGAACATCTTTATCCTGATTGCCGTGATGGCCATTCTTGACTCAACGCGCGTCTATCGTCTGGGCCGGGCAGTTGCGCTTGATGTTGCGGTGATGGAGTTTGTCGAGGCTGCCAAACTGCGTGGTGAAGGCCGGATGTGGATCATCTTCCGTGAAATTCTGCCCAACACGCTTTCGCCGCTTCTGGCCGAATTCGGGCTGCGTTTCGCCTTTTCGATCCTGTTCCTGTCGACCCTTTCGTTCCTGGGTCTTGGCATTCAGCCGCCGGCTGCCGACTGGGGCGGCATGGTCAAGGACAACAAGGATGGCATCATCTTTGGCATTCAAGCCGCCCTTATTCCGGGTGGCGCGATTGCGGCCCTTGCCATCTGCGTAAACATGGTTGTCGACTGGTTGCTGAAACGTACTTCCAGCCTGAAAGGAGGCCGCGGCGATGTCTGATCTTTTATCGGTACGCGATCTGCGCATTGGCGCGACCATCTTCCCACCGGGTGAAGCACCGCAGGATATCGAGATCGTCCATGGTGTGTCCTTTGATCTGCAAAAGGGCAAGGTCCTTGGCCTGATCGGGGAATCCGGTGCGGGTAAATCCACCATCGGCCTTGCAGCCTTGGCCTATGGCCGGGGTGGTGTACGCATCACCGGTGGCGAAGTCCTGCTTGATGGCGAGGACATCCTTCCGCTGGATAAAAAGGGTATCCGCAAAATTCGCGGGGCCCGTGTTTGTTACGTTGCTCAATCGGCTGCGGCATCGTTTAACCCGGCGCACAAACTGGGTGATCAGGTGATTGAAGCCACGGTCGAACACGGCCTGATGAGCCGCGATGAGGCCCGCAAACGCGCCGACTATCTGTTTGAAATTCTGGGTCTTCCAGACCCAAAGAATTTCGGGAACCGTTTCCCCCATCAGGTATCGGGTGGACAGCTGCAACGTGCCATGACCGCCATGGCACTGTGTTCCAAACCGGAATTGATCGTCTTTGACGAACCAACCACAGCCCTTGACGTGACAACCCAGATCGACGTTCTGGCCGCGATCAAGAATGCGATTGAAATGACCGGGACAGCAGCCCTTTACATCACCCATGATCTGGCCGTTGTGGCCCAGATTTCGGATGACATCATGGTGCTGCGCAACGGCGACACCGTCGAATATGGTCCAGTTCAGCAGATCATTGAAAACCCGCGTCAGGAATACACCAAGGCGCTGGTCAATGTGCGTCAGACCAAACAGACCGAAGCCCGCGACCAGACGGACGCTTTGCTGAAGGTTGAAAACATCTCGGCTGCCTATGGCAACGGGGTGCAGGTTCTTCATGACGTATCGCTGCATGTGCCTCGCGGTCAGACACTGGCTGTGGTGGGCGAATCCGGTTCGGGCAAATCCACATTGGCGCGTGTGATCACCGGGTTGCTGCCGCCCTTCAAGGGCAGTGTCAAATTTGGTGATGACGAACTGTCCAACGCACAAAAAGACAGGTCACGCGATCATTTACGCCGTATTCAGCTGATCTATCAAATGGCTGATACCGCGATGAACCCGCGCCAGACCGTCGGCCAGATCATTGGTCGTCCGTTGCAGTTCTATTTCGGCATGCGTGGTGCTGAGCGCAGAAAAGAAGTCATCAAACTTCTTGATGAAATCGAGATGGGCGAAGCTTTCTATGACCGCTATCCGGCCGAACTTTCCGGCGGGCAAAAGCAACGTGTGGCCATCGCACGTGCCCTGGCCGCAAAACCGGAATTGATCCTGTGTGACGAGCCGACCTCGGCCCTTGATCCGCTGGTGGCCGAAGGCATCCTTGATCTTTTGCTGCGTCTGCAAAAGGAACGTCAGGTGTCCTACCTGTTCATCACCCATGACATCGCAATTGTGCGTGCAATTGCCGATTCTGTTGCGGTGATGCTGCAGGGCAAGCTGGTCGATTTCGGCCCGCGGTCCGAAGTCCTGAACCCGCCATTTGACGATTACACCGACCTTCTTTTGAAATCGGTGCCGGAAATGGAACTGGGCTGGCTGGAAAAAGTTCTGGCCACGCGCAAAATGGAAAGTGCCGGTCACTAAAAAGCCGTGCAAAAACAAAAAAAGGCGGCCCGGATCATGGGCCGCCTTTTTGAATAAGCCCCACATAACCACTCCAAAGGACCACGCCCCAATATGTCCGACAGAAATTTCACTGTTATTGAAAACACCTTTATCACCATCGCAGACGGCACCCGATTGGCTGCCCGCATGTGGATGCCCGAAAATGCTGAAAACGACCCGGTTCCTGCGGTGTTTGAGTTTCTGCCCTATCGCAAGGGCGATGGTACCTGTGCGCGCGATGAGTCGACCTATCCCGAATTTGCCAAGGCCGGCATTGCCGGCGTGCGGATTGATATTCGCGGATCGGGTGAATCAGACGGTGTGATTGACGGCGAATATACCGAACTTGAACTGGCCAATGCATGTGAACTGATTGCATGGATCGCCGATCAACCGTGGTGCAACGGATCGGTCGGCATGATGGGGATTTCCTGGGGCGGATTTAACTGCCTGCAGGTTGCTGCCCTGAACCCGCCTGCGCTCAAGGCGGTGATTTCCATCGCATCAACGGTGGACCGCTATAACGACGACATTCACTATAAAAATGGCTGTCATCTCTCGGCACAACTGTCATGGGCAGGCACAATGCTGGCCTATCAGTCACGCTCACCTGACCCGGCCTTGGTTGGTGATGACTGGCGCGCGATGTGGCTGCACCGCCTGAAGGAAGAGCCGCTCTTTTTGGAAGAATGGCTTCAACACCAGACCCGCGATGAATTCTGGAAGCATGCCTCGATCTGCGAGGATTTCGATGCCGTCAAAATCCCGTCGATGGTTCTTGCCGGGTGGGCGGATGGCTATCGCAACACGCCAATGCGCGCGATTGAAGGTATGCCAGACAGGTCCAAGGCCCTCATCGGCCCGTGGGTGCATAAATACCCGCATTTCGCCTGGCCAAAGCCGCGTGCCGACTTCACGGGCGAAGCCATCAAATGGTGGAACAAATGGCTGCGGGATGATGATAACGGTATGGATGACCTGCCCCAGATGCGCGCCTATATCCTCGATGGCCCCAAACCGGCCGCTCGGCGTGACTTTGATCCGGGCTTCTGGATCGCCAAGGACACATGGTCGGAACCCGAAACCCAAACCCTTTATGTCAATGACGGCAAGCTCGCCTTCGAGGCAGGTGACGAAAGTACCCCTGCTGCCGACATTTACCTGAAATCACCGCTCGATACCGGCACTGCATCGGGCGAATATTTCACGCTGAAACCAGATGCCGAAATGGCCATTGATCAGCGTCCGGATGACGCCGGATCGCTGGTCTTTGAAACCGCACCGCTTGAGGCCGAGATTGACCTTCTGGGGCGTCCGGTTTTGCGCGTTGATCTGGAATGCGATGCGGATTGGTCGAACCTTTGTGCACGTCTGGTCGATGTGCACCCTGATGGTACCGCGACCCGTGTGTCGTTCGGGGTTCTGAACCTTGCCCATCGTGATCTTGAAGCCAATTATAACGATCCCAAACCGATGCCGCGCGGCAAGAAGGTGACCATCACACTTGTTCTTGATGCCTGCGGCTATCGTTTCAAGCCGGGTCACCGCATGCGGCTTGCACTGTCGACATCCTATTGGCCAATGATCCTGCCAGCACCCTTTGACGCGGGACTGACTGTATCACCATCTTCTATTGCTTTTGATCTGCCGTTGCTCGGCGCGCACGAGAAGATTGAGGTCAAGGAACCGGACAATCCCGATCCGCTGCCCAAATATATCGAACACAAACCGGGCCGGACGGAACGGAGTGTTCAACGCAATCTCACGCAGAACGAAACCCGTTATCGCATCTATGAAGATACCGGGCTGTTTGAACATCCTGACTCGCGCCTGTCGACCCGCCAAGTGCGCAGCGAAACCTGGACGATCAACCCGCTTGATCCGACATCGGTCACGGGCGAGGCCGCCTGGACCTGCGATCTTGAACGCGATGACTGGTCGGTGCGCACCGATTGCCATGTGGAACTCAAATGTGATCGCGACAACTGGTATGTGTCCGCCTGGGTGATCGGCTATGAGGGCAGTGAACAGGTGTTTGAAAAGAAGTGGGAAAAGACAATCCCGCGAGACTTCATGTAGGCATCTGCAGAAACGAAAAAGGGCCGGTCATCCGGCCCTTTTCTTATTTTTGATCGACCATCGCGCTGATGGCATCACACAGATGCCCGAACGCGGTTTTGGCCCCCGGGCTCATATGCCGGGCACGCAGCCAGCCATGGATCATTTGGGGTTCTTCACGGTATTGAACGGAAATGCCCGCACGGGCAAGGCGGGCGGTATATTCGCGCCCGTCATCGCGCAGCGGATCAAAATGGGCTGCAGTAATAAAAGTCGGCGGAAGCCCACGCAGATCATCAACCGACAGCGCATGGGCAAACGGATCATCCATCGGTGCCTTCAGCACATCACGGTAGTAAATCACATCGTCAGTACTGAGCCCCGGCGCATTGGCCATCTGCCCATAGCTTGGCCAGTTCAAGTCACCGCCAAGGGCCGGATAGATCAATGCCTGCCCCAAAACGCGGTCACCAAAGCCCTCTTCGCGGGCCCGAACGGCAATCCCGGCGGCCAGCATGCCACCCGCACTGTCGCCCACCAACACAATCTTCTTGCCCGATGCCAGGATACTTTGGGTCACCCGATGGCAATCTTCGTGCTGGGCCGGCCAGATATGCTCAGGCGCCAAACGGTAATCAATTGCGATCAGTTCGGCTTTTGCCGCCTCGGATATTTCCGCACAAATCGCATCGTGGCTGTCGCGCGATCCGACCACAAAGCCACCGCCATGCATATAGACGATCTTGTGGTTAGATGTGCAATCGACCGGGCAATAATGGCGCACCGGCACATCGGCAATCACGTCATCCTCGACCTGCATGCCGTCCGGATGCGGAAAGGCAAACTCGGCACAAAGCGCATCGTACCAGCTGCGTTGCTGTTCGATTGAGGCCGCCACCGCGTCGGGCGGATAGAACCCGTCGCATTTGGCGATAAAGGCGCGAATGCCTTCTTCATCTGGCATCGGGTCATAGGTTACTTCGGAAGAAACCTGATCGGAATTGGCCATCAACGGATCCTTGGTCAAAGACGTGATGGTGCAGCCTAACGCGGATGCCCCCGCAGTTAAAGACTGCAGGGGCGTACCGCACGGTTATTGTGATCTGGTTCCGCCGAAACCAGATCAGGTGTTCCGTCTAACCGATTGCGCGGCCGAGCTGATCTGGTTTCGGCAGGCCTTCATGGCGTTTTGCCATTTCCGCAAGATTGATTGCCACCACGCCACCAGGTTCGGATGTGCGACGGGTTTTAAGGTCCACATGCAGCAACATGGTCTCAATGGTTGCCGCAACCGCACCCTCATCATTGATCAGACGATGGAAAAGATGAAGCTTCTTGCCAGCGCCATTGACCAGCTGTGTCGTAACGCGGATATGATCCCCGGCACTGACTTCCTGCAAATAGCAAACATGGGTTTCAACCGTGAAATAGCTGCCCCCCTTGGCGATGTAGTCGGCATCGGCGCCAACCATTTCCATGAAGCGGTCGCTTGCCTGTGAACTCACCTCGACATAATGGGCTTCGTTCATATGCCCGTTATAATCCGTCCAGCTTTGCGGGATCTGGCGATCCCCGGTCACGGGAAGATCATCAAGCGGGGCCGGGTCGGGCAAAGACCCTTCATGATCATTGATCGTGCCCCCTGCACCACTGCCCGATTTCTTAAGCGCGCGCATCATGCCAACAAGGTTGTAATCGCGCAGACGTTCAAGGTCACGAATGCTCATATGACCGGACTGATCATCTGATTGCTGCGCAATACGCGCGGTCAGCTCCGGGGTCAGTTCCGGCACATCCATCAGCTTCGTCCACGGCCATTTAAGGGCCGGTCCGAACTGGCCGATGAAATGCTCCATCCCGGCTTCACCGCCCGCAATGCGATAGGTCTCAAACAACCCCATCTGCGCCCAGCGCAGGCCAAAGCCATACCGGATGGCGTCATCAATTTCCTCGGTCGTGGCGACCTCGTCATGGACAAGCCACAGCCCCTCGCGCCAAACCGCTTCAAGCAGACGGTCGGCAATATGCGCATCAATTTCCTTGCGGACCACAAGTGGCTTCAGCCCGACAGACCGCAACACGTCACAACCTGCTTCAAGCGTCGCTGCGTCAGTTGCCACTGACGGCACCACTTCGATCAACGGCAACAAATAGACCGGGTTGAACGGATGGGCGACAACGATCTGACCGGGGTTGATCGAGCCTTGCTGTAGCTCGCTTGGTTTGAAACCCGATGTCGAAGACCCGATCAGGCAATCCTTGGGTGCATGCGCCTGAATTTGTGCAAGAATTTTGTGCTTAAGCGCCAGCTGTTCAGGGACACTTTCCTGAATCCACTGCGCCTCGGCAACAGCCTTTGTCATATCGTCATGGAAAGTAAGTGTGCCTTCTTCTGGCAGGGCCCGATCATAAAGGGCTGGCAGACTGCGACGTGCGTTTGCCAGCACCTCGTTGATTTTGCGCTCCGCCTGTGGATCTGGATCGAAAACCGCAACATCCCAGCCATTCAGCAAGAACCGCGCAGCCCAGCCACCACCAATGACACCACCGCCAATGATGGCAGCTTTTTTGTTGATTGCATCAGCCATCAGCGCGGCTCCCGCTTGGTCAGGCCAAGTTTCTTGCGGACTGCATCCGGGCCGATCACCGTGGCCCCCATGCCCTCAACAATACCAACCGCGCGTTCAACCAGCTGGGCATTGGTGGCAAGCACGCCCTTCGACAGATAGATATTGTCTTCCAGACCTACCCGGACATTGCCCCCGGCCAGAACCGATGCCGCAACATAGGGCATCTGATCCCGCCCGATGGAGAAGGCCGACCATTCCCAGTCAGACGGCACATTATTGACCATTGCCATAAAGGTATTGAGATCATTTGGCGCCCCCCAGGGAATGCCCATGCAAAGCTGAACGAGTGCCGGGCTTTTCAGAATACCTTCTTCCACCAATTGTTTGGCAAACCACAAGTGGCCGGTATCAAATGCCTCGATCTCGGGTTTGACACCAAGATCGGTCATCATCTGCCCCATGGCGCGCAGCATGCCCGGCGTATTGGTCATGACATAATCGGCCTCGGCGAAGTTCATGGTGCCGCAATCAAGGGTGCAAATCTCGGGCAGGCAATCGGCGATATGCGCCATGCGCTCGGACGCACCGATCATGTCGGTTGCAGCTTCATTGACCGGAAGCGGTGCCTCGGTAGAGCCAAAGACGATATCACCACCCATGCCAGCGGTCAGGTTAAGGACAACATCGACATCGGCTGCCCGCACCCGTTCGGTCAGCTCGCGATAATGTTTCCCATCGCGCGACGGTGCGCCGGTTTCAGGATCACGCACATGGCAATGCACCACGGCCGCCCCGGCCTTGGCGGCGTCAATCGCGCTGTTTGCGATCTGTTCCGGAGATCTCGGCACGTGCGGCGATTTATCCTGTGTGCCGCCCGATCCGGTCACGGCGGCGGTGATAAAGACTTCCTTGTTCATCGAAAGCGGCATGATGGCCTCGTTGTTTTTGCAATCATTCTCTGCCGTCAGAATATCCGGATTGAAGATATTGATTTTACATATCCCGTCATTTACTTTTCTGATCATGCCAAGCACACCCCAACGATTTGTCTTTGTCCTGTTTGATGGCTTTTCCAATCTGGTTCTGGCCAGTGCGCTGGAACCGTTGCGTGCGGCCGCGGGTCTGCCCAACGGGCCGGAAATCAGCTGGGACATCTGCACAATCGACGGCTCCCCGGCGACAAGTTCAAGTGATCTTGTCATAACCCCAAAGGCGGCACTCAATGCCATCGCGGATGCCACGCGAATTGATTATCTTGTCGTTATATCGGGCTATGGCATGCGCAATCATTTGTCCTCGCGCACCCGTGCCCGCCTGCAAAATGCTGCGCAACATGCGCGCGCTGTAATTGGTGTGGATACGGCGGCATGGTTGTTGGCAGCGTGCAATATGCTGGCGGGAAAATCGGCAACCATTCACTGGCAGGAACTTGATCAGTTCCGCGAACAATTCCCCGATGTCAGTGTCTTGACCGACCGGTTTGTTGAAGATGGCAAAATGATCACATCAGGCGGGGCCGCCACCGTGATGGAACTGATGCTTCATCTTCTTGCCCGGCAATTCGGGCCTGCTGTCGCCTTTGATGTCAGCAACCTGTTTGTTTATGACGCCCGCCATCAGGCACATCTTGATCCCGATCGCACGGCGCGCGGGGCGGATCGTTTGCATGGCCCCGGTGCCGAACATGTCCGGCGGGCCGTTGTCGAAATGATCGCATCAATCGAAACACCGGTTGCCCTCAAGAGCATCGCAGCACATGCAGGATGTTCATTGCGCAGTCTTGATCGTGCCTTTCAGGACAATCTGCAAATGGCACCAGGGAAGTATTATCAGATGCTGCGACTTGGCCGGGCGCGCGATCTGGCCCGGTCAACCGATTTGAAACTGGCTGATATCGCCCTTCAAACCGGGTTCAAAAGCCACGCAGCACTTAGCCGGGCATACGTGCAGGCTTTTGGCACCACTTTGCGTGCCATGCGCAGCAAACGGCAGGCAAAGCCAACACCATCCTGATCAGGACAAGCTATAACCGGATCGATTCCACGCTGTCTTTCAAAAGCCGGGCGCTTTTTTCAAGTCCTTCCCGCTCGGACGTGATCAGGTCGGGCATCAGGTCGGTTTCAATCCCCTGTGCGCCGACCACACGCGGAATTGAAAGCGCCACATCATCGACGCCAACGATTTCGGGTGTCACGCAGGATACGGTCAGAACGTCATGCTGATCCTGGCCGATGGCCTTGACGATCCGCGCCAGTCCAGCCCCGATCCCGTAATAGGTCGCGCCCTTGCCCTTGATGATTTTGTAAGCGGCATTGCGCACACCATCATCAATGGTTGCCCGAACATGCTCTGTAATCGGCGCACTGACCTGTGCAGCAATTTCAGCCAGCGACAACGACCCGACCTTGGCATTCGACCAGGCAAGAACCTCGCTATCGCCGTGTTCTCCAAGCACATAGGCATGCACCGATTGTGGTGATATCCCAAGATGCCGCCCCAAAAGGCTTCGGAAACGTGCGGTATCAAGAATAGTGCCCGAACCAATCACCCGATTTGCAGGCAGACCCGAAATACGCTGGGTAATCTGGGTCATGATATCGACCGGATTGGACGCAATCAGAAGGATTGCGTCGGGCGCAACCGAAAGAACTTTGCCGACCACATCCTTGAAAACGGCGGCGTTTCGTTCAAGCAACGCCAGCCGGGTTTCCCAGGGCTTTTGACTTACCCCGGCGGCAAGAATGATCACTGATGCACCGGCCAGCCCGCCATAGTCGGCCGCCTCGACAATGGTGGATGACATGAACGGAACCGCATGGGCGATATCTTCGGCCTGTGCCACAGCCAGATCGTGGTTCTGGTCGACGAGAACCACGGAACTTGCCAGTCCCATGACAGCCAGCGCATACCCCGCCGAACTTCCTACCATTCCGGCGCCAACAATTCCGACTTTCATGATCCGCAAATCCGTTCTGTGAGCTTGATCGTCAAAATGATGCCATCCGGGGGAAGTCACGTCAAAGGAGCGGAAGGCAATGTCAGCTGTATTGCAATCGGGATCAAGCAGTCCAAAAGCGACATGCACAGGACAAAAAATTGGTTAGTAACGATCCCAATACGGTGTGCTTCCGCCAAAATGATCGACAACAAAATCGATAAAGACACGCACCTTCATGGGCAGATATCTGCGTTCCGGGAACACCGCATATATTTCCTTTATCGGCATTTTATAACCGGACAAAACCGGCACAAGTCGACCAGCCTTGATATCCTCTCCTGCAATGAATGTTGGTATCCGACCGATACCGGCACCTTGGACGATGGCTTCGCGCAGCGCTTCACTGTTATTGACTTGATAGCTGCCGGAAACCTCAATCCGGGTTTCATCACCGTCCTTTATGAACACCCATTCATTCACCGTGGTGTGATAGCTGTAGAGCAGGCAGTTATGACGTGTCAGTTCGTCTGGCGATAATGGCGCGCCGTATTGCTCGATATATGCAGGAGATGCACACAGAACGCTGTTTAGCGGTGCCAGCTTTCGGGCGACAAGTGACGTCTCGCGGAGCTCCCCGGTTTTCAGGGCAATATCATATCCCCCTGCGACAATGTCGTGTGACAGGTCACTCAAATCCATTTGCACCTTGATCTGGGGGTATGTCGCCAGAAACTCCGGAATGACAGGCGCAACATGCAATCGACCAAAAGACATTGGTGCACTGACCCGAAGCGTTCCTTGCGGAACTTGCTGCAGCTCTGTCGCGGCAAATTCCGCGTCATCAATTGCGCGCAAAGCTTCCTGAACATGAACAAAATATCGCTGTCCGGCCTCTGTCAGGCTTAGTTTGCGCGTGGTTCGGCTAAGCAACTTAACCCCAAGACGGGATTCAAGCGCAGTAACGCGTTTGCTAACCGCCGATTTGGTCACACCAAGTCTTTCGGCAGCCCCGGAAAAGCTTCCGACTTCAACCACTGCCGCAAAGATGGATGTCGCGTTTATGTCCTTCATCACCCCTCATCATGTTGAGTTTATCTCAACAATTACTTTCTAAATAACATGATTATCGAAATTTGGGAAACAGCATACCGTATCGTCATCCCGTAAATGGAACAGGACATACGCAATGTTTTATCTGGAACACGTCAACCTGGTCGTCAAAGACATCAATGCGACACTCGACTTCATTCAAACCGCATTTCCCGACTGGAAGGTACGCGGCGAAGGAGAAGGCGACTGGTACGGTCAGAAACGCAAATGGCTGCATGTTGGTACGGATGGCCAATACATCACCCTGAACAGCGGCGATGACGCACCCAACCGCGACCTGACAAGTAACAATCCCGGCCTCGCGCATCTTGGGTTTTCTGTTGACGATGTGGATGGGATTACCCGCCGTTTGACGGAAAAGGGCTATGTCATCGGAACAATCGGCGCCGATCATCCTCATCGGAAAACCATCTATTTCACCGACCCCGCCGGGTTTGAATTCGAGTTCATCGAATATTTCAGCGACGACGTATCGGAGCGGAACATGTATGGCGGCGAAACCTCGGGCATTGTCCGTGTTGGTACCGCACTTAAGGAGGACAGGAAAATGACCGGCGAGACCTTTGTAAGAGACCTTTACCGCAATGCCGTTGACCAAAAAGACGTGACCGAGCTAGGCCGCCACCTTGCAGATGATATCCGCTTTCGCATCGGCAATCATGCGCCTGTCATCGGCAAGGACAACGTTCTTTCTGCCAACCAGTCTTTTTTTGACGGTATCGCCAGCATGTCCCACCAGATTGATACTGTTTACACTGACGGGAACGCGACCATTTGCAACGGCTCTGTGCACTATGTCCGCCTTGATGGCAGTGAACATTCAGCTGTTTTTTCAACAACACTTGTTTTCAGGGACAACCTGATCGCTGACTATCTTGTGTTCGCGGATATCTCAAAGCTGTGAACCTGAAATTCCCCTGGGTACAGTGATGTGGAAACAGTCAACGGGCGGGTGGGCATCCTTGCCCGTTGATTTTGATTCGTCCTCTGGCTCGGGCGCATGTGTTCCGTCATGTTTCGGGCTTGTCATCTGCCACCGACAAGCATGATATTTTCTCTGATTTTGCACGAATTTATAGATTCCCCGGTACAGATACGCCTTTGAAAGCGGTCACAATATCGCTACGTCGCAAAACTACTGCCCAATTGACTTAACTTTTCTCCCTTAGCACCCACATTCCGAAATAGATTTTCTGATCGCTCACTCTATGCCGTGGGCGTGCCAAAGAGCAGGTTACCTGCCGGCGGAGAAGAGGGAGACTTTGGGTGCAACTGACAGCCCGCCATCCAGCACGTACATCGTACGTGAACCACTGTTCGTATTCGCTTTTGGATGCGAATACCAATCGTGACGGCAACCATCGCGTTGCGGGAACTGGATTGCTGCGTTTGACGTCATCGCGTGATGTACGGACGCAAATACGGACGCAAAACTGCCAGCTACCTCGGCTATACCAACTCTCTCGCGCGCAGATATCCACCGAAGACGTCCAGGAAATAAGCCAGAAACCGGAAACAACCGGTTTCAAATGTTTGTACACCGACCATTACGTTCGGTGATATGCTTACGCCCTGATGCAAACGGCTAGCCCTGCACAGGATTCCATCCAGATACCATTGAGAGAAGCCGAGGTATCCGACCATGCATTCTTCTGACATACAAAAACTTGTTGCCCGCCGCGAGAAATTCAAAAGTCTCGAAGCACCCTTCTATAGTGCCCAGGAAATTCTGGATCTCGATCTTGATGTCATTTTTGGGCAGAACTGGATCTTTGTTGGTGTTGAACCGGAACTTCCCGAGCCGGGCGATTGCATCACAGTCGAGATTGGCGGTGCATCCATCCTGATCCTGCGTGGCGACGACATGGGCATCCGTGCATTCCATAACGTTTGCCGTCATCGCGGCGCCAAGCTGATTGACGAACGCCAGACGACGATTGGCAACATCGTCTGCCGCTATCATGGTTGGACCTATAACGAGGATGGCGACCTCATCCTTGCCGAACACATGGGATCGGGCTTTGACAAAAGCTGTCATGGCCTCAAGACCGTTCACGTCCGTTCCATCGCGGGCCTGATCTTTATCTGCCTGGCCAAGGAGGCCCCGGCTGATATCGAGGAAATGGCCAAGATAATGGAACCCTATCTTGCGCCGCATGACATCGCGAACTGCAAGGTCGCCCATGTTTCCGAACTGATCGAGGAAGGAAACTGGAAGCTGACCATGGAAAACAACCGCGAGTGCTATCACTGCGAAGGCAACCACCCGCAACTGACCGTGCCACTTTCGGAATTCGGTTTTGGCTTCTCGCCCGATGAACTGGATCAACGTCGTTCCGAAGACGTTGCAAAATATTCAGACACCATCGCCAACGATCATGCCCGTTGGGAAGCCTGCGGCCTGCCATCTGCCGAACAGGATCACCTTTCAAACATCACCGGTTTCCGCACCATGCGCCTGCCGCTGATGCGCGAAGGTGAGTCACACACACTTGATACGAAATCGGCATCAAAGAAACTGCTGGGCAACTTCACCGATGCCAAACTTGGCGGTCTGAGTTTCTGGACGCACCCGAACTCCTGGCACCACTTCATGGCCGACCATATCGTGACCTTCAGCGTTCTGCCGCTGTCGCCGACCAGAACGCTGGTCCGGACCACATGGCTGGTTCACAAGGACGCGCATGAGAACGAGGACTACAACCTTGATAACCTCACCCATGTGTGGAACATGACCAATCAGCAGGACGCCGATCTTGTGCGCTTGGCCCAGATTGGCAGTGAGCAGCCTGCATACGAACCGGGCCCGTACTCCCAGTTCACCGAACCGCATGTTGAGGCGTTCTGTGACTGGTACATCAAACGCCTGGAAGACCACTACGCAACGACTAAAGCCGGGATTGCCGCAGAATGAATGAGAAGAACCCGAACGAGGACGCGAAGGGTAAAGACCAGCCCGTCGAAGAAATCGTGACCGAAGTCAACCGGGTCCCCTTGTGGGACCCGGAGCATGACGATGTCCTTGTTTGTCGGCAAGTTCGTCAGGAAACCCACGACGTGAAAACCTTTGTGTTTTCCGCGCGTGAGCCGCGTGCATTCCGCTTCTACCCTGGTCAATTCATGACCTTCGAACTACCGGTCGAAGGCATGGTCACGCGCAGCTATACGATCTCGGCATCGGCAGCACGCCCATACCGCGTGGAAATCACGGTCAAACGTGTTCCGGGCGGACCGGGCTCAAACTGGCTGCATGACTATATGGTCCCGGGCAAAGAAGTGAATGTGACCGGACCTGCCGGTGACTTCACGACCGATGCAACAGCAGATCAGAAATTGCTGTTCATTTCCGCAGGCAGCGGCATCACGCCGATGATGTCGATGACGCGGACGGCCTGTGACCTGTCGGAACCAACCGACCTGCATTTCGTGCATGCGGCACGGACCCCGTCCGACCTGATCTTCCGCGATGAACTGGCATTGCTGGCGTCGCAGAATCCGGGACTTAAGGTTTCAATGACCTGTGACAGCACGTCGGCAAGTCATCGCTGGACCGGTTACACTGGTCGTCTGAGCCTGCCGATGCTGTCGCTGATGTCGCCTGACTTCAAGGACCGCAAGGTCTTCTGTTGTGGCCCGGCCCGCTTCATGGAGGGCGTGCGCAACATGCTTTGCGAAGCTGGCTTTGACATGGAAAAATACTACGAGGAAAGCTTCGATTTCGGCGCCGAAACCGCTGGCACCCTCGAAGAACATGAATCCGTTGCACCGGAAATCAGCGACCAGAAATTCCGGGTCAGCTTTATTAAAAGCGGCCATGTTGTTGAATGCAATCCGGGGATGACCATCCTGTCAGCCGCCAAAGAAGCTGGCCTGCTGCCGATGTCATCCTGTCAGCGCGGCATTTGCGGCACCTGCAAGTCCAAACTGAATTCGGGCGAAGTTGACATGCAACATGGCGGCGGCATTCGCCAACGCGAAATCGACCAGGGCAAGATCCTGATTTGCTGCTCGACCCCGCTGTCTGATGTCGAGGTCGAACTCTAGGTTCGCCTGAAATCGCGACAAGATTTTAAAAGCCCTGCTCACGATCAAATGTGAGCGGGGCTTTTCTTTATGCGGGGGCGTCAAGTTGAGGCGCTTCTTCGACCATGGCACTGGTCGCAAGCGAATCAGGGATCGGTCGCCGCAAGGCCTGTGGCGTGCAGCCATAGCGACGCCGGAACATACGGCTAAGATGTGACGAATCGCAAAAGCCGCAATCAACCGCAATCTGGGCGACGGACTTGTCGCTTTTCTCGATCAGGTGCTGGGCCAGATCAAGGCGGATATTCAGGAACGCCACCTGTGGCGACGTATCAAGCGCCAACCTGAAATGCCGTTCGATTTGGCGCTTGCTGTTGCCCATGCGGCGGGCAATTTCCTGAACCGAAATCGGCATGTCGATATTCTGCTGCATGATCAAAAGCGCACGCTGCACAATCTGGTCCTGGGTCTTCAGATCCAGTGGAATCCCCGGCTGCGGCTTTTCGGCCTGAAGCGCATCATCGATGATCATGATATGCAGGCTTTTATTGGCCTGTGCCCGGCCAACATGCTTGTCGACCAAATAGGCTGCCAGATGCGCCGAACTCACCCCGCCCGAACAGGTCAACCGGTCACGGTCCACGACAAAAATTTGCTCGGTAACCGGATCAAGTCCTTCGAATTGCTCGACGACTTCGGAATGGTGGAACCAGCTGACACAGCAGCGATATCCGTCAAGCAGACCCGCCTCATGCAACATGAAAACCCCGGTGCAAACACCGACAAGCGGCACCCCGGCGGCGGCGGCTTCATGCAAAAATTTCTGGTAGGCGGGGTTGAGCTTTTCAGCGTCATCCATCAGACCGCCGACAACCACGATATAATTAAAGCGCCGCGGATCTCCCAACCGTTCCTTCGGATGTACCGCAATACCACTACTTGATGTGATCGGGTCCATCGTATCGGACAGAACCGTCCATTTGCACAAGATCGGACGACTTCGATCACCCTCATCCGCGGCAAGCCGCAAGACATCGACAAAGTTCGCAAAAGCACACAGCGTAAAGCGCTTTGCAAGGATAAAACCGACGTTCAAACGCGGTGCGGGCTGGGCACGGGAATCAGTCTTCTTGAGCATCGGTTCCTCCGATACAGGCAAGGTTGTCAGGTTTGTCGTAGCGGTAATCTCACTTTGACGCAAACATTCTATTTTTTGGCGCAAAAAGTCGCCAGATTAATTTTCATGATACCGAAGGGTATATCGGGGAAGCAAGAGAAACACAGGGTCTGGGAAGAATCAACAATCGGATTGCGATGAAGATGCCAAAATCGGCAAACAGTACATTCGCGCCCCGAAGGTTGTCCGAAAATGTGTAGCAATTGTCCCGTTCCCGGAAATCGGCATCCCGAATTGCACCAAGTTAAATGTCGCCTCCGGTAGTGTCACATCACGTAACGCTTCCAGTCTTTGAAACTTAAATCGGGTCGCTTTTGCCAGCGACCACCCCGGACCAGCCAAATCTGATCCGGATTTCGTCAGAGAGGGAAATGATGAAGGTTCTCGTACCTGTTAAACGGGTCGTCGACTACAACGTGAAAATCCGCGTCAAGGCGGATGGTTCCGGTGTTGACCTTGCCAATGTCAAAATGTCGATGAACCCCTTCGACGAAATCGCTGTCGAGGAAGCTATCCGTCTTAAGGAAGCAGGTCAGGCTGACGAAATCGTCGCTGTCTCGATTGGCCCGGCACAGGCACAGGAAACCTTGCGTACCGCCCTTGCCATGGGTGCAGATCGCGCCATCCTGATCACGGTCGATGGTCCGGTAGAACCGCTTGATGTCGCAAAAATCCTCAAGGGCGTTGTTGAAGCCGAGGAACCCGGCCTTGTCATTCTTGGCAAACAGGCAATTGATGATGACGCCAACCAGACCGGCCAGATGCTCTCGGCCCTGCTCGGATGGTCACAGGCAACCTTTGCCTCCAAGCTCGAACTCTCGGCAGACCATGCAAAAGTCACCCGCGAGGTGGATGGCGGCCTTCAGGCCCTCAGCGTCAGTCTGCCGGCAATTGTCACGGCCGATTTGCGTTTGAATGAACCGCGCTATGCGTCGCTTCCAAACATCATGAAAGCCAAGAAAAAGCCGCTTGATACCAAAACCGCCGCCGACTTCGGCGTAACCGTTGCTTCGCGTTTGCGTGTGATCCGGGTTGAAGAACCCGCACAACGACAGGCGGGCATCAGGGTTGCCGACGTTGCTGAACTTACCGACAAACTCAAGAATGAAGCTGGCGTCATCTGACCCAGGCGGAGATTGAAAACATGGCTATTCTTCTTTTTGCCGAACACGATAATGCCACTCTGTCTGAACAGACTGCAAAGGCCCTGAGTGCTGCCGCCCAGATCGGCGGTGATGTTGATATTCTGGTCGCAGGTGCCGGTGTTAGTGCCGTTGCCGAACAGGCATCCAAGCTTCCGGGTGTTCGTGGTGTTCTGGTTGCCGAAGACGACGCACTGGCAAACCATCTTGCTGAAAATGCTGCAAACCTGATCGTCTCGCTTGCCGGCGATTATGACACCATCGTTGCTGCTGCAACCGCAAACGGCAAGAACATCCTGCCGCGCGTTGCCGCCCTGCTCGATGTCATGCAGGTTTCCGAGGTGATGGAAGTTGTCGATGCCGATACCTTCAAACGCCCGATCTATGCCGGTAACGCCATCGAAGTTGTTCAAAGCACCGATGCGAAGAAAGTCTTGACCATCCGTACCTCAAGCTTCGGCGCGGTCGAAGCAGGCGACAGCGTTGCCGAAATCAAATCGATTGATGCCGGAAGCACCAATAACGGGAAATCTTCCTTCCTTGAAAACATTCTGTCGGAAAATGATCGTCCGGAACTCGGTTCCGCCAAGATTATTGTTTCCGGTGGTCGTGCGCTTGGGTCGGAAGAAAAGTTCAAATCCGTCATCACGCCGCTGGCTGACAAGCTTGGTGCGGCTGTGGGGGCGTCGCGCGCAGCTGTTGATGCCGGCTACGCGCCAAATGATCTTCAGGTCGGTCAAACGGGTAAAGTTGTTGCCCCGGACCTATATATCGCATGTGGCATTTCCGGTGCGATCCAGCATCTGGCAGGCATGAAGGATTCCAAGATCATCGTTGCCATCAATACAGATGAAGAAGCACCAATCTTCCAGGTCGCGGATTATGGCATTGTCGGTGATCTGTTTGACATTCTGCCGCAGCTGGAAAACCAGCTTTAAGCTCACCAGAGAAATCGAAACGGAACCAAACCAGTGAACGATACCTCATATATCCTGCGTATTGCCTGCGACGATCAGCCGGGCATCGTTGCGACCGTTACCTCTGCTCTGGCCACGCGCGGCGCCAATATCGCCGAGTCCAACCAGTTCTGGGACCGCCACACCAACAAATTCTTCCTGCGTGTTGCGGTCATCACACCGTCAGATATCGACAAGGAATCCATTGCCCTGTCGCTGAACCCGGCTGTTGATCGCTTTAACCTGAAGCTCAAGATTGATGAAGTTGCACGCCGTCCGAGAATCATCATCATGGTTTCGAAATTCGACCATGCGATGCTGCACCTTCTTTACCAAATCAAGGTGGGCTGGCTCGATGCCGAAGTTGCGGCCATCGTTTCCAACCACGAAGACGCCCGCAAAGTTGCCGATCAGGAAGGCATCCCATTCTATCACTGGCCGGTGAACAAGGAAAACAAGGCTGAACAGGAAGCCAAGCTTGCGGACCTGATCAAGGAAACCAAGTCAGAACTGGTGGTCCTTGCCCGTTACATGCAGGTCCTGACCAACGAGCTTTCCAGCCAGTTCTATGGCATGATCATCAACATTCACCACTCGTTCCTGCCATCCTTTAAGGGGGCAAAGCCGTATCATCAGGCTTATGAGCGTGGCGTAAAACTGATCGGTGCGACCGCACACTATGTCACACCGGATCTGGATGAAGGCCCGATCATTGAACAGGAAACCGAACGCGTGAACCACGCCATGTCGGCGGAAGACTTCGTCGCGGCGGGCCGCGATATCGAATCAAGGGTTCTCGCCCGCGCGGTCAAATACCATCTTGAAGGCCGGGTGATGCTCAACGATCACCGAACGGTTGTCTTCACTTTATAGTAAACTCCTGCAAGGGGGCCGGCTTTGACCGGTCCCTGACGCGTTTTCGCCATGCCGAGCACTGACAAACATCTCGGAAAGAAGGATTGAGAGAAATGAGCACATTTCCAAGCAAGGCCAAAGTTGTCATCGTCGGTCTCGGCGGTATTGTTGGCTCCTCGGTGGCACATCACCTGATTGAAAATGGCTGGGATGATATTGTCGGCATCGATAAATCGGGCATCCCGACTGATATCGGCTCGACCGCACACGCATCGGACTTCTGCTATGCCACCAGCCACGACCTGCTGACCACTTGGACCACCATGTATTCCATGGACTTCTATGAAAAGATGGGCCATTACGCGCGCATCGGCGGTCTGGAAGTTGCACGTGTCGGTGATGACGAACGCATGGGCGAACTCAAGCGCCGCGTTGATTCCGGCAAGGCATTTGGCACCAACGTCAAAATGATCTCGGCAGCCGAGGCCAAGGAAAAATTCCCGCTTCTCGAAGAAGACCAGATCCAGGGTGCGATGTGGGACCCGGATGCCGGTCTCGTCACCCCGCGCTCCCAGACCGTTGCCGGCAAATTGATCGATCAGGCCGAAGCAACCGGCAAGCTCAAGATCTTTGCCAACACCTCCGCCCTGGAGCTCATCACCGAAGATGGCCGCATCAAGGGTGTCGTCACCGAACGCGGCACGGTCCATGCGGACTATGTTGTTGTCTGTGCCGGTCTGTGGGGCCGTTTGATTGCTGAAATGGCGGGTGAAGACCTTCCCGTAATGCCGGTCGACCATCCGCTGACATTCTTCGGACCGTATAACGAGTTCGAAGGCACGGGTGTTGAAATCGGTTACCCGTTGCTCCGTGATCAGGGCAACTCGGCCTATATGCGCGACACGGGCGATCCCAAAAGCACCGAGGGCGGCCAGATCGAATGGGGTTACTACTATGAGGAAAACCCGCGTCTGGTCCATCCGCGCGACATCCTTGAAAAGGATCAGGCGCGCCTGTCCCCGTCCCAGCGCGACCTCGAGCTCGAAGACGTGATCGAGCCGCTTGAGCGCGCCATGCAACTGACCCCGATCCTGACCGAGCTTGGCTTTAACGAAAGCCACTCGTTCAACGGCCTGTTGCAGTCCTCTGCTGACGGGGGTCCGTCCATGGGGGAAAGCCAGAACCTGCGCGGCCTTTGGTACGCTGTTGGCATCTGGATCAAAGACGGCCCGGGCATGGGCAAACTGATTGCTGACTGGATGACCCATGGCCGCACCCATGTTGACCATGCATCCGTCGATTTCTCGCGCTTTAACAAGTTCCAGCTGAACGAACAGTATATCCATGACCGTTGCTATGAGACGGCGAAAAAGATCTACAACCCGCCGGTCCACCCGCGCGAGCCGTTCGCCAATGCCCGTGGCATTCGCCGTTCACCGTTCTACGATCGCGAAGTCGAACTGGGCGGCTACTTCATGGAGCTCGGCGGCTGGGAACGTGCCCATGGCTATGCCGCCAACGAGCACCTTCTGGAAAAATACGCAGATCGTGTGCCCGTTCGTGAAAATGAATGGGACAACCGCCACTTCTGGCGTGTGTCGAACGCCGAACAGCTGGCCATGAGTGACGATTGCGGCATCATCAACCTGTCGCACTTCCACATGACCGACATTTCAGGCCCCGACCATGTCGAACTGATGGAATGGCTTTGTGCCGCCAAGATCGGTGGTGATGCCAATATCGGCAAGGGTATCTATACCCATATGCTTGATGACGAAGGCATGGTCCGTGCTGACTTCACCGTCTTCCGCATGGAAGACCGCTGCCGTCTGGTCAATGGTGCCGATGCCGGCCCGCGCGACCTGACCTATATGCGCCGCATGGCTCAGGATAAAGGCTGGGACGTCACGATCACCGATGTGACCGAAGACTACACCACCATCGGTATCTGGGGGCCGAACGCGCGTGAGAACCTCAAAAAGGTTGTCGAAGATCCAGAAGCTCTGAACCTTGAAAACTTCCCGTTTGCCGCCATCCGTCAGATCAAGATTGCCGGCAAGACCGTTTCGGCCTTCCGCATTTCCTATGTCGGCGAACAGGGCTGGGAACTTCACATGCGCTACGAAGACGGCCTTGCTGTCTGGGATGCGCTGCGGGGTATCGGCGTTTTGGCGGTTGGTGTTGAAACCTATGCCAACTCGCGCCGACTGGAAAAGTCACTGCGCCTGCAGAACGCTGATCTGCACACCCAGTACAACCTGTTGGAAGCCGATTTGGCCCGCCCGAAGGTCAAGGAAGCCGACTTCCGCGGCAAGGCAAAGCATGTTGAATACCGCGAACGCGATCATCAACCGGCAATGCTCTGCACGCTTATCATGACCGACAATGTCGATGCCAACGGTGTCGCCCGCTACCCGGTCGGAAGCCTGCCGGTGATGGATCCGGAAACGGGCAAGACCCTGATTGATGAGCTGGGGCGTCGTTCCTACACCACCTCGATCGCCTTTGGCCCGAGTGTTGGCAAAAACATCGCCCTTGCTTACCTGCCATGGGACTACTGTCAGGAAGGTCGCAAACTGACTGTGTCCTATATGGACGAGATTTACCCGGTCGAAGTCTATGGCATCGGCTACAAACCGATCTACGACCCGGAAAACCTCAAGCCACGCAGCTAAGGCGCCACAGTTGGTCAGATACTTAAAACACAACAACCCCGCCATTTGCGGGGTTGTTGTGTTGGTGACCTAACAGGAACAATCGCTAACCTTTCGGTAAATCGCGATCATTCTGCGACAACGACCGTCGGTTCAATCTCGACGAGAAACTCCTCACGTGCCAATCTCGGCACACCTATCCAGGTTGCACACGGTAGCTCCTCACCAAAGACCTCGATCAGGCCCCGACTTATGGCAGCGCTGTCATCAATGTGGCTTTCCTTGATATAAATTCGGAGTGCCACAACGTCAGTCAGAGCCGCAGACGCATGTTGCAGAGCAGTTTCAAGGTTCCTCAAGCTCTGAAGAACTTGTTTATAGAGGTCGCCCTCGCCAGTAATTTCCCTGTCCGCGTTCCATGCCACTTGTCCTGACACGTGGATGGATTTTCCGCTGCCTTTTTTCACGACGACCTGGGAAAATCCTAATGCGCGACTGTCAAACAGGCTGGGTGGATTTATTCTCGATGTCCTCATTTTATGCTCATCCCGCTTTGTAGCTCGGTTCAAACGTGATCCCGAAAGGGTCGTGTTTCCAAATCACAGGTTCAATGACAAACTGTATCTTAGCTGTGACGTCCTAAAATACGTTGTCACCTTTAGTAGATGACCGTAGCGAAAATCTGCAACAGTGATTAGCCCACTGGTTTGTCTTGGAATAGTGAATTGGACTCATTAGAGCGGGAATTTGGACTGGGATAAAGTTACGGGGCCAGGATTAGCGCTCGCTTTGCTCGCTCAGCTCCGGCCTTTGGCCTTCGCAAAGAACCTGCAAACAGGCTTTGGCCTGTTTGCGATGTTCCCATCCGTATGCACCCGGCAATCAAACATTAAAAAAGCCCGCCACAAGGGCGAGCTTTATTAATGTTGGTTGCGGGGGCAGGATTTGAACCTGCGACCTTCAGGTTATGAGCCTGACGAGCTACCGGGCTGCTCCACCCCGCGTCAGTG
>NZ_LPVZ01000003.1 GCF_001613795.1 Thalassospira sp. MCCC 1A01148 | reverse complement strand
TGCCCCCGCAACCACTCTTTCCGATCCGTTGAGTTTTGAGATATAGACTCGACGGATTCGCGAAACAAGAGAAAAAGTTCGGGGACACTCCTCAAAAAGAGGAGACGGCATTTCCGAGTTTTAATTTTTCCTGACTTTTCAAGAATTTAGACAACAAAAAACCCGCTGTTGGCGCAGCGGGTTCTTGAGAAGGCTTAAACTGCCTCAGTCGACAAATCTGAGTTCCAGTTTAGGTAACGGGATCGCTTTGTCAAGTGCAAATGCGAGAGCAAAACTCCGCCGATACCAAACATGACATCCCTTCAGATACACACGCAAATTCGCAAGGTTGCAGCACAGTCCGCACCTGTCGGAACATCTGCAGTTGCCCGCTGGCAATGGGTGCAGAACGAGATATTCGATCACGAGGATCTCAGCACATCGGAGATCTGCGTTGCCGTTGTCTTGGCATCCCATGTCAATGACCGGAGCCAGGACTGCTTCCCGAGAATTGAAACCATCGCCCGCGAGGCCGGGTTGTCAGAGCGCAAGGTGCGCCAAGCCCTTGCGCGTCTTGAACAGCTTGGTCTGATCCGACGCCTGGTGCGGTGTGCCGGACGGTTGCGCAATCGCAACGCCTATCAGCTGGTCGGACTGGGAGCCAAACCGGCATCTGGTTCCATCAAACCGGCATCAGATTCCGGTATTAAACCGGCAGCAGGTGCCGGTTCTAAGAAGAACACGGATAAAGATGATAACACGGATGAGAAGGAACAGGTCCATGCCCATGCCCATGCCACAACCGGCACGGGGGCTGTCATCCTGCCTTCCGTCGATGATCAATGTCTGATCCTAGCAAGGGAGTGGCAGCGCCTTTGTGCTGATCCCTGGACGCTGGCCAATGCCTGTTTGCGCGTAAATGAGGCCATTGAGCGTGTCGGGTTTGATGGCGTCCGGAAAGCATTGGAAGATGTTAAACGACGCGGAAAAAGGCCCTCACGGCTTGGCGTGCTGGATATTCTCGATGGGTTGGTTCCTGAAGCGTCTGTGTGGGCTGTTGAGAACGTTTCCCCGGCTATCTGTGATCCCACTGATCCACCGGAATGGCACGAGATAAGCCAGGTTGTCGCTCAGGCAGATATTCCCGGTTGTCGCAATCCGCGTATCTGGCTGTCGCAGATCCGGGCGGTGCTGACGGGCAACACAATCGACTTAAAAGCCCGGAACCGATGCGTACAGGATATGACCCGTCATCATTTAATGGCGGTCATTGAGCCCGTTGCTGAACGTCGGGGTTTGCAGATCGGAGCTGTGTCATGCGTGAGCTGATAGCGTCCTCTGATCATTTTCCAGCGTCGTTTGAAGTCCGGCTTGAGGTGTTTCGTCATCAGGCGGCTGGCTTGTCGCGCATCCGACGCTGGAACGGTGCCTGTGATGTGAGCGTTGCCCAGCATTGCGTTCAGGCTTGCGATCTGGCGTCCCCGGAGGCCGCCGGTTACGCCCTGATCCACGATATCGAGGAGTTTGATACCGGCGATATCACTACGCCGGTCAAGAATACCATGCGTTCGCTTGGCATCTGGCAGCGCTTTGAGTGCGAGATTGTCTTGCCTATCAGGCGACGGTTCACGTTACTGGCTGGTCTGAAATGGCCATGGCCGGAAGGCGTGATCGGGGAAATCCACGAGATAGACCAGAGGCTCAAGGCAACCGAATATCGCGATTGTGTCGACCTGTCGCTGGTCAGGTTATCCGCCAGGGATATTGTGGAGCCCTACCCGGATTATATGTTGCCGTGGAGTGCGACCAAAGCAAAGAATGTCTTTATGGAACGTGTGCAAGACGTTTTACCAAGCTTGGTTATGTGCAATGCTAGCGATGAGACGGACCGGCAGGATTTTGCCGGATCTCATCCAGAATTGTTCGCAAGACACCCGATTTTGGGTAACAGCGGTTCTTAAAAGATTGACCGCAACTCTTTAATCCGCTGAACGAAAAATTTTTTGGAAGAACAAATGAGCCGGTATGATGAACTTTCCACTTTTCTTAGTAGTCGGAACATTTGCACGTTGAAGATGACGTTTCGTGAATTGGAGGATCTGCTTGGATTTTCATTACCAAGCAGCGCATACAAGTATCAAGAGTGGTGGGCCAACAATCCAATTCCCGGCAGGCAATCTCACTCTTGGCTTTCTGTCGGATGGAAAACAGAGAATCTCGACGTGGCCGGACAGAGTGTATCGTTCCGCCAGATAGGGCATAAGCAATCCGCTGACCGGAAGCAGGAGCGAGACAAGACCGCAACGCGCCCCCAGATGCAGTCAGTACCGAGTTCATCAAATGACTTGCCCATGTCCGTCCAGGTCTCGGTTGAGATGAAGTGGCGCTATCTCGGCCCATTGACGCTAGATGCGAATGGCGATGTCGTGTTTCCTTCCGCACCGACTGTACCTGGCCTTTATCGGTTTCGGTTGATGGATAACGACGACGCCCATCACTATATCGGGGAGACAGCCGGGTTACGTCGCCGCTTCCAGCACTACAGGACTCCAGGGCCGTCTCAGAAAACTAACATTCGTGTCAACGCTCTGTTCAAGGAGCATCTGGGTTCAGGCGGTTGCGTCGAGGTCGATATCATCGTTGACGGGGTGAAATTATTGGTTGGAGGCACGATGGTTGATGCCGATCTGAATGACAAGGCTTCACGTCGGTTGTTGGAGAATGCCGCTTTGGTGACCGAAGGTGGCACCGATATCTCTACGCTAAATCGTTGATTAGTGCCGTTCCGGCTAAATCATCAGCAGTCAGAGATAGTTGGTCGGCGTTTCGACCGCTGAACAAAATTGTGCTTGGACGTCTTAGTTCTCAGTCAATGCTGACAATGAGAAACAAAACTGCTGAATGAGTCTTTTTGGTCGTTTGACCGTAGCGAATTATTTCGGTAGGAAGCTAAAATCTGTCTTATGACGTTGGAAATTTGACTCTCAAACGGGGTGGCGGTCAGGAAGAAAGCCGTTTGTCGGCTGCGATGATCGCTGGAAAATCGAACGTCACCTCGCATCTTCCATCCCAGCACTCCTCGATATAATTCCAGACGGCGTGAATTGTCAGCCTGTCGATGATCTGGCGCAGAGGGATGACGGCCTCCGGATCGCGCGACCACGTCTGTAACTTTGCTATCAGTTTATTGTGACGACCTAGAATGCGGGCGATGCTTTTGGGGAGCGATGTCTCTGCAAGATCCCGTTCACATCGCGAAATGTCGAGTTTCAAGCGGTGAATCTGTTCTGATTTGTCGTCGAAAAATGCGCGGATTTCGTGAGACCTGGCATCAGGACCCAAGGCATCAATTACCTTGTTCAGGCCTGTACGTATATCCTCAAGCTCTTTTCTCAGTCGTTTGATCTCGAGTTCAAGTTTGGACCGCCTCTTTACCATGTCTGCATTGTCGAAATGCGCCATGATCATGTCCTGGTCAAGCGTGCTGATTGCCTTGATCACCATTGCGATAACCTCGTCATAATTGAGGCTCCGGTTGGGGCAACCTTTCGTTTTGCAAGAGTAGTGTCGTGCATAGGTCGCGACAATCTGTTCGCCATGCTTGCCGCAATAGAGCTTGCCGCCAAAGACCGCATTTGCGCGTTTGCCGGTGATGGCCTGGTTTCGTCGCCATTCCCGGGAACGGTTAATGGAGACTTTGCGCTTCTCCTCTTCTGTCGTGACTTTCGGGGTCAGCTTGCGTTCCCGTTGCCTGGACGAACGTTGATCAAGGGCTCGTTGTACGTTGGCAAACAGGTTTTCATCGACAATGGCCAGTTCGGGTATCGGCACTGTTACCCATTCGCTTTCCGGACGCATGATAGAGACTCGGTTGCCGGTTTCCGGGTGTTTGCGATACTGCATCTTATTGAACGTTATGGTGCCGTTATATAGCGTCTGACGCAGCAGGCCGGTCTGGCGGACAAAAGAACCGACAAGCGTTGTCGGGGCCCATTTCCCGCCGTTTGGTGCATCAATACCTCGTCGATTGAGGTCTTCACAGATATGTTTGAGTTTCTGGCCGGAAGCATATGCAGCGAAGATATCGCGGACGATTGCGGCTTGTTGCGGATTGATCGTTCGCTTGCCGCGTATAGGCTCGCCTGCTTCGTCAAGTGCGTGCACCAGATCATAGCCATAGAGCTTCCCGCCAGGTACGCCGCCACGCAGGACGGCGGCAATAACGCCTCTGTGGGTTTTTTCGGCCAGATCCTTGAGGTAGAGCGCATTCATTGTGCTTTTCAGGCCAATATGGAGCTCGTTGATCAGCCCTTCGCTGACAGTTTCAACCGGGACACCGAGGAAGATCATTTTCTTGAAGAAATTGGCCGTATCTGCCTGATCACGGCTGATACGGCTTAAATCTTCTGCGATGACAACATCAAACCGACCGTCAAGCGCGCCAATCAGCAAGGCATTGATGCCGGGGCGGTTTTCGATGTGAGCTCCGGACAGGGCCTCGTCGCGATATACCTCAACAACATCATATCCCTTGAAACGGCAAAATTCCTGACAGCGACGGATTTGATCTTCTGAGCTCGTCCCTTGTTTGTCTGTCGAGTGACGAGCGTAAATTCCAGCTCTCAAGGAAGCCTCGTATTCTGGTTATGTTTTTATGATCGGTGAACAGGTCGGTTCAGGAAGGAAGGACGGGGGAACGGCCTCAATGCCGTCGTCTCTGCCAACTGACCCATTCCGGCATGAAGGTGCCGATACCTGGAGCAAGGATCTCGGCAATGATTTCGTCATTGAAATCGGTTTTTTCGAAAAGCTGGCGGGCAACGCCCTGGAACTTGTCGTGGGTTATTCGGCCTTTAACCAATGAACGGTTTTCTTCGAGCAGGCTGATTTTGTCACGAAGAGCTTCGATCAGTTCCTGCTGGTCGGTGCCTTGTGCTGACAGTGTCGTCTCAGCATGATATGCGCCGGTTTTTCGGATGGATGGCAGGACTTCGGATGTTACCCACTTTTTGAACCGCTTTGCTTCAGGCTTCCTGCTTCGAAGGATCAGTGAATAAAGCCCGCTTTCATTGATGATCAGCAAATTCTGATCACCGCCAGCGGTCCCCACAATGTGTGTACCCTTTTCGTCTTCATCCAGATTTCGCAAACCGTTTTCTGCATCCCTATAACCAAGTGCTTTACAGACATCTGTGCCTACAGCCCAAATCTGACCAGCAATTTCGATGGCACGAAAATCGACGTTATCGAAGTTAAAGGTAATGATTTCGCTCATTTTTGACCCTTTTCTGTCGATGATACGTTTTCCGCTGTGGTTGTAGAAACGCATCTGGATTCTTTTGATTACTCGACCGGGTTACTGCTGCGCAAGGATAAAAACGCATCCTCTCGGAAGAATAGGTTTTATGAAAAATGTAGCGATAACAGTGCATTGCATGGGAATGCATAAAAGTGCACAAGATTGCACGAGAATGCAAAAGATTGCATGATGGTGCACGAGATGGCACAACTTTCACCTGTCGTGCTGGGGGCAGGATAGGTTTGGTGGGCCCACCAAACAGCCCAAACGGGCTTCCTGCTTATTCGCATGGCGGTGCCATGCTCAACGAACCATAGTTAAGTTCTCTCCCGTGTATTGAGGATTGTGGGCGTGGGAATAGAATACACCTATGAAGCGAATCTGGTGAGGACGCCCATTCGTTAGAAATCGGAGACTTGCAGGGTTATGTCGACGGCGAGGTGGAATGAAGATTATTGACAACACAACCGAGCTTCTTGGTGACGATGTAAAAGGAACCATCGATCAAGGATCTCGTCTGAAGATCGCCGCGTCCTGTTTCTCGATTTATGCTTTCGAGGCGCTGAAATCAGAATTGTCAAAGATCGAGAGTCTACAGTTCATTTTTACCACTCCGACTTTTGTGCCGACCG
Source organism: Thalassospira sp. MCCC 1A01148 (assembly GCF_001613795.1). Classification (GTDB taxonomy): domain Bacteria; phylum Pseudomonadota; class Alphaproteobacteria; order Rhodospirillales; family Thalassospiraceae; genus Thalassospira. Next base: position 29,880 of record NZ_LPVZ01000003.1, on the reverse strand, counting down.
AAGCGGCGGGCCGCGTGCGCAAAGAGGTGAAGACATTCAGACACGGGTGGACCGGCTGGGGGCAATCCGTGTCAAAACGCGGGAGCTTGAGTAGATCAAGACCCGGCTTATGCAAGAAAAACAATACAACAAGCGCGTGGTTATAAATGCCAAGTTGCGCAAGGCCAAACGGGAATTGGCCGAATTATAATACGGTTGGAACGATAAAGTATCATGAACAAGGAATGCTCTTATGAAAATAGATTTCTTTGCCAAAGCAACCGACGTAGTACTAGAGGTCGAAGTAAAATCTGAGAAAGCGGGGCAATTCGAGGCCCGATATAAAAAAATAACTGGTTCTAGCCCCAAGATTGGCACGGGGTACCAGCATCAACCGAATAAATGGGGCGAAGAAGTTCGGGTGTATTTCAATACTGCTGTAAACATGCTCGATGATTTCAAATCTCTCGGAGTATACGTCGAGAAGGGGGCGAGGCCCTATCGAAAGCGCTGGCGTTATAGAACGAATGATAAAGACTTCTTCTGGTCGCTCGTTAAGGCTGGATATCGGCTTGGCGAAAACTAAAACACTGACCACGGAAAGCAAACTGAGGGTAAAAAGTGACGATAAAAAAACTTGAATTGAGAACCTCTGAGCTGTCTCGGGATATTACAACTCAACTTGCCAAGTTAGTGCCAGAACTTGTGACGGAAGTCAGGAACGAGAGTGGCGAAATTGAACAAGCTATTGATTTTGATCTACTGAAGCAGCTCCTTGATGGACAAGTAACAGAAGGTATACGAGAGCGGTACCATCTCAATTGGCCCGGAAAAGCCGCGGCACTCATTGAAGCCAATACATCTTTGGAAAAAGCCGTTCGTCCATCCGAAGACGATAGTTTGTATTTCCAGAGCACTAAGAACCTGTTCATCGAAGGGGATAACTTAGACGCGCTAAAGTTGATCCGTGAGAGCTATCTGGGGAAAGTTGATATGATTTATATTGATCCCCCATACAACACGGGAAGTGACCTAATTTACAACGATCAATATAAGTTGGGTGCGGACGAGTATCTCGAAAGATCGGGGCAGGTTGATGGAATGGGAGGTAAGCTGGTAGCGAATTCTCAAACCAACGGTCGCTTTCATTCTGACTGGCTATCGATGATGTATCCTCGGCTACGAGTAGCCCGCCAACTCCTCTCTGATCGTGGGCTTATTTTTATTTCAATTGATGACAATGAGCGCGCAAACCTACAGAAGCTTTGTGAAGAGGTCTTTGGAGCCAGCAATTTTTTGGGCTGTTTTGTTTGGAAGCGTCGTAGTGGCGCGATGGATGCTGTGACCAACCTCAGTGAAGATCATGAGTACGTTTTGGTCTACTCTAAGGCACAAGCCACCCTTAAAGGTGTTGAGAGAACATTTGAGAAGTATAAGAATCCGGACAAGGATTCTCGGGGCCCTTGGATTTCAGACAACCTCAGTGCAGGAAAGCCAGGGGGTGATACATACTATTCGATAACAGACCCAGACACTGGAAACGAGTTCCTTCCTCCAAAGGGAAGATACTGGCCTTATAGTCGCCAAACCATGGCACAAAAAATTCGCGAAGGCCGCGTCATATTTCCAAAAAGCCAGACCGGCACTCCGATGCTGAAGCGCTTCGCGTCTGAGGCAATGAAACCCACGATACCGGTATCGTCTTGGATTGAGCGCCCCACTGGCGGGGGGGGGCAAAGCACAATCGTTTCTCCAATGAATAGTTCTGCAACTACAGCGTTGAAGAATCTTTTCGGGAGTAAGCTATTTTCATTTCCTAAGCCGGTTGAATTATTAAAAGCACTTATAGAGCAAGGGGCAGCGAAAGACGCACTGATTTTGGACTTCTTTGCAGGCTCAGGAACCACTGCTCAAGCAGTTTTCGAATGTAATGCAGCTGATGGTGGGAACCGTCGATGTATTCTGGTTCAGTTGCCCGAGCCAATTCACGACGATACAGAAGCATTTAAAGAAGGCTATGAGAACATTGCAGACCTTTCTAAAGAACGTATACGTAGAGCTGGTGCAATGGTTCTTGAAGGTGAATGCCATCCCAGCTGGAATAAGGATGTTGGCTTCCGCGTCCTAAAGATTGATACGTCGAACATGCGGGACATTTATTATCGTCCTGACGAGGTCAAACAGGCTGACCTACTCACCGCTGTCGACAACGTCAAGCCAGACCGCACGGCTGAAGACCTGCTATTCCAGGTGCTCGGGGATTGGGGTGTCGACCTGACACTTCCCATCCGTCGCGAGACTATGCAGGGCAAAACTGTTTTCTTTGTAGATGACAATGCGCTGGTCGCGTGCTTTGACACTGGCATCAACGAGGACTTGGTCAAGGAATTGGCCCGGCATGAACCGCTGCGCGTCGTGTTCCGTGATAACGGCTTCGTATCGGACGCGGTGAAGGTCAACGTCGAACAAATCTTTCGTCAAATTTCTGTCACGACAGAAGTAAAGGCGATCTAAATGCCATTAATCACGGAAATTCGACATGTCGTTAGGTCTGAACGCTATGCGATCTATGTGGACGGCCAATACTGCACTAGCGTAAGAGCTAGAACTTTTCCAGCGCTAGGACTATCGGTTGGGAAAGAGATTTCTTGCGATAAAGTTATCGAGCTTGAGAAGTTTCATTGGAAACACAAATATGGTGAGCAAGCTTGGGAGAAGGAGAAAATTCGAATTGATCGTGTGACGAACATTATCGAAACCAAGTTTCCAAGACTTAAAGTGTCTGTCATTGGTTTTGGGGCTGATTCGAACGAGTTCTTGGCAGAACATCCAGATGATTCTGGAAAGCCCGACCTTTTGATAGAGGGGCGAGACACTGGTCGAAAATACTGCATGCTTGAGGTGTCAGGCACGGAATTTATGCGCGGCAATAGTTATTGGGTGCGTCCAGACAAATTAAGTTACGCACAGAAACATCCAGCAGAAGATGTGTGGGTCTGCCTTCATTACAGCCAGCCATCTGAAAAACTCATTTTCATTAGACCAAATCCAGAAACTGACTACAGGCCGTCTGAGAAGGAAATTCGAGGCTCAATTGAGCATTATGTTGAATTTTCAGAACATTCTGACGAGCATAAGAGCGCCGATGAGTTCTTTGACTACCTGCTTTCGAAGAGATATCCAAAATGAGGGAGATTGCGGGAAAGATGAAGCTCAAATTTAAGGTCCAGCCCTATCAGACATGCGCTGTCGATTCCGTTGTGGATTGTTTTTCCGGTCAATTGATGGCCAGTGGTCTCAACTATCGGATCGACCCGGGCAGCAAGGCGCAGACCAGCGCGTTCGAAGAAGGCTTCAAGAACGCCGATATTGCTCTTAGCGATAAACAGGTTTTAGCAAACATCCAAGATGTACAGCGTCGTCAGAACCTTCAGATAAGTCAAAGCCTTACCGACTTCACCGTCGTCAACGCGCGTGGAGAGCGGACAATGGCGCCTGCGACATACACCCGCGATGCGCTGGCCGCGAGCCGCTATCACTTCGACGTCGAGATGGAAACCGGGACCGGCAAGACCTATTGCTATATTAAGACCATGTTCGAAATGAACAATCGCTACGGTTGGTCGAAGTTCATCGTGATGGTGCCGAGTATCGCTATCCGAGAGGGGGTCTATAAATCCCTTCAAGTCACTGCCGATCACTTCGCAGAGACATATGGTAGTAAGGCGCGGTTCTTTATATACAATTCCAAGCGCCTGCACGAACTGGAGAGCTTTTCGTCGGACTCTGGCATCAACGTCATGGTGATCAACATCCAAGCGTTTGCTTCTCGGGGAACAGACAACAAGCGCATCTATGACGAACTGGATGATTTCCAGTCACGCCGTCCCATCGACGTGATCGCCAGCAACCGCCCTATCCTCATTTTGGATGAACCACAGAAAATGGAAGGCAAGGCCACCATGGAGGCCCTGCCGAAGTTCAAGCCGTTGATGATCCTGCGGTATTCGGCAACCCACAAAACGCAGCACAATAAGATCCACCGTCTTGATGCGCTTGACGCCTATAACCAGAAGCTGGTGAAGAAGATTGCCGTGCGTGGTATCCATACGCGCGGCCTAGCCGGGACGAATGCCTATCTCTATCTCGAAGGGATCGACATTTCGAAGAAGGCGCCCGTGGCGCGGATCGAGCTGGAGGTGAAGCTGAAATCCGGTGAAATCAAGCGCCAGCTCCGTCGGTTGGAGTTCCGCGACGACCTGTTCGTGGAGTCTGGCGATCTGGACCAATACCGTGACGGGTTCACCATCTCGCAGATCGACTACAACCACGACACCGTGGAGTTCACCAACGGCATGGTACTGAAGGCCGGGGAAGCAATGGGCGACGTGTCCGAGCGGGACATTCGTCGCATCCAGATTCGTGAGACGATCAAGGCGCATCTCGATAAGGAAAAGCAGCTCTTCGCCGAAGGTATCAAGGTGTTATCGCTCTTCTTCATCGACGAGGTGGTCAAATATCGCGACTACGATCAGGCTGACGAGAAAGGCGAATATGCGCGGGTGTTCGAGGAAGAATATGCCCTTCTGAAAGACGAATACCTTTCCGAGCAGGCAATCGACAATGAAGCCTATCGTAAGCATCTTGAAGGTATTGATGTGGGCAAGACCCACAACGGTTATTTCTCCATAGACAAGAAAAACAATCGCTTGAAAGACCCGAAAGCCATTGCACGGGGGGAGAGTGCGGGACTATCGGATGATGTCGACGCCTATGATTTGATCCTCAAGGACAAGGAGCGACTTCTCTCGTTTGACGAACCAATCAGGTTCATTTTTTCCCATTCTGCCCTTCGTGAAGGTTGGGACAATCCCAATGTTTTCGTCATGTGCATGTTGAAGCACAGCGACAACACTATCTCCCGTCGTCAGGAAGTAGGGCGTGGGCTTCGCCTCTCTGTTGATCGTCATGGTGACCGTATGGATAATCCTGCCGTGGTGCATGACATCAATATTCTGACCGTCGTGGCGAGCGAGAGCTATCGCGACTTCGTCAGCGGCTTGCAGAAAGAAATCTCGGAGACGCTTTCTGCCCGACCTCGGCAGGCCACAGAAGCCTATTTTACTGGCAAGACGGTCGTCACGGACACTGGTCCTATCAAGGTTACATCAGCCATGGCAAAGCAGCTTTATCGTTATCTGGTAAAGTACGACTATACCGACAAAGCTGACCAGATAGCTGCGTCCTATCATGAGGCCAAAGAGGCCGGAACGCTTGCCGATCTGCCGGAAGACCTAAAACCTCATGCGGAACAGATTTACCAGCTGATCGACAGCGTCTTCAGTGATGCGCAGTTGCCAAAAGTCGAGGATGGTCGCAAGCCCAAAACCAACCCCTTGAACGCAAATTTCGAGAAGAAGGAGTTTCAGGAGCTTTGGGCGCGGATCAACCAGAAGGCCGTCTATCGGGTCGATTTTGACTCTGACGAGCTTGTCCGGAAATGTATCAGTGCCCTTGATCGCCAGCTTAGTGTTACTCCCTTGCAGTACACCGTGCAGGTTGGTGAGCAGCTCGACGACTTGACTGATGACCAGCTCAAGACGGGCGACGGCTTCAAGGTTACCTCCACGGCGACCAAGCAGGGAGGTTCAGTCCATTCGCTGGTCAAATATGACCTTATCGGAAAAGTCGCAGAAAATGCTCGCCTCACACGGGCGACCACAGCGGCCATTCTGACGGGTATCGAGGCCAGTGTATTCGGGCAATTCAAACAAAACCCGGAACATTTCATTGCCGAGGCCACCCGCCTGATTGCTGAGCAAAAGGCGACGATGATTATCGAGCGCTTGGACTATGACGCCGTCACAGACCGTTACGGGGCGGATATTTTCACGGCGAACCAGACCGGTCAGGATTTCTCCCGCGCCATGCGTATGAAAAACCATGTCCATGACTATGTGGTCACCGATTCTGACGTCGAGAGACGTTTTGTTAAAGAGCTGGACACCAGCAGTGAAGTAGTCGTGTACGCTAAGCTACCGAGGGGCTTTCTCATCCCAACGCCGGTTGGGGACTACAACCCGGATTGGGCAATCTCGTTTAAGGAAGGCAGTGTTAAGCACATCTACTTTGTTGCGGAAACAAAGGGTTCCCTGTCGTCCATGAAGCTCCGGGAAATAGAGCGCACAAAGATTGAATGTGCTCGAAAGTTCTTCGATGAAATCAGTGAAGGCTCCGTCGGAGAGCGCGTGAAGTACGACGTCGTAACCGACTACGCTAAACTGATGGATATTGTGGGAGGGGAGGCTGCATGAACACGGGCGAAATACGCCTGAAAATATTTCAGATTCATCGTGGACGCTGTGTGCTGGCGACCTCCCGGGAGGAGGGGGTGCTAAATGACAGGCGTTTGTAAGTATCAGTTGTTGTCGCCGGTTTCCGCAGGCGAGAGTTCCGACTTGTTGGCTAACAAATCGCCGGAAGATGGGCTTAGAAGAACCCAGGCGCTTCTTGCAGATTGGTTGCGGATGGAGAACGTAGTCGTGCTGACGGCAGCCGGATGTTCCTCTGGTGCTGGCGGCAGACTGATGGCTGGCCCGAAAAGCAACAATCTTGAGTGCCTTGTCCTTGATGCCGTTGAGAAGTGTGTTTTACCGAAACGAGCGGATGCAATCCTCAAGCATCGTAAGTCCCAATGGTCTGCCGAAGAAAACGAGGGGCCTATTGGGTTCGAGGATTGGTTGAGCTACCTGTTCAATGCGTCAGGTCTAACAAAGTCGGACAAGTCACCCGTTGAAGCGGTGGTATGGAAAGGTAATTTGCCAGAGGGAGAAGTTGCACCTCTAACAGTTCCCGCAGATCATATACTCGCATTGAAAGGTCTGATTGAGAAGGCAATTTTTGCCGAATGCGCGCTTCAGATTGATCATGGAGAACTTTCGGGAGAGGCCAGCGACAAGTCCTCGGGACATATTCCTTTCCTCGCGAAGCTCGTTGCCCGTGATACCAATCTTGGCCGTACGCATCTCTTTACACTGAATTATGACACCCTGTTCGAGCAGGCGCTGGAGGAGCTAGGAATTCAGTATTTTGACGGCTTTTCCGGTAAGGCCAGTTCTCGGTTTGACCCGGCGGTATATGGTCTGGATATCTACTATCCTGGCGATGTGGCCGAAGGGCGGGTGCGCCGTTTTGATAAATTCCTCCAATTTTATAAACTTCATGGTTCGCTCCATTGGTATGTTGATTCTGACGGAGTCTATCGAGCTCGTCATCGCGACCTTTCTTTTGCCGGTAATTACAGGAAACAAGCGCTGGAAAAGAAAGCAGAACAGCTTCAGTCCAACGAATATTCTTCGATCAGTTCCTTCGGCATATTGCCGACTTCGCAGAAGTTCACTCAAACGTTGGATATGCCCTATGCGCATTTGTTCCGGTTATTCCATGCTCGCCTAAACCAGCCGCAAACTTTTCTGCTTGTGGTTGGCTATGGCTTTGGTGATGACCACGTCACACGGATCATCGAGACTGCATTGATGAACCCGTCCTTGGTCATGCTGGTTGTGGAGCCGAACCCACAGAGTAAAATCGTCGATAGAATTCGCCGGTATCAGAGCCTTGGACAAAGGGCATTTGTTCTGACTGAACGCCTTGGAGATGGGGAAGCCTGCTCGTACAAGGTCGCAACTTTTGCCGATTTCGCGCAAAATATCATGCCCGATGTGAAATGGCTGGACGATTACAAACGTCTTCGGTCCTTTGAGGAGCAAATTCGTAAAGTGGAAGACAAGGAACCAGAAGTGTCGAAAGGCGCTACCTGATGGAGCAACCGCGCGTTATAGGCCATGTTGTAGCTGTCAGTGGCTTCAGGCTGAAGGTCGAACTATCACCTGATTCCAAGTCGTCGTCGCGTGCCACGCCTGACGGGGTTCAGCGAGCTGTGGCAATCAACTCATTTCTGACGTTCGATCTCGGTGCTGGTACCCATGCAATCGGGAGCCTTTCTGACCTAGAAGCGCGGGAAAGTTATGATCCGACCCGCGACAATGAGCTTTCGCTGGAATTGATGAAGCCACGTCGTATTGCTTCGGTTCAGTTGCTTGGCACCGTGCGACAATCAGGAAATGGGAAATGGAAGTTCGATACTGGGATCACGGTATTACCAACGCTCGATACGCCAGCCGAAGTTGCTAACCCAGATATACTCGCAGGTGTTTTTGAACATCCCCCCCTTAGAAATCGTCCTCAAAAATGGGCAGATGGTGAATTCGATTTTGCTCTGGAGTTGGGGCATCAGACTGGTGACGAAAACACCAGGATAAGTGCGTCGTTTAATGACTTGTTCTCGCGACCACTTGCAATCGTTGGGAACACAGGTTCCGGAAAGTCATACACGGTTGCCAGCTTACTTCGCAGCGTCGTTGAAAATGAACATGTCAGTATTGTGGATGAGAATGGGCCACATATTTTCATACTTGATATAAATGGCGAATACGCAAATGCGTTTTTGGATGAAGACGCGCGAAATTATATTCGGGAACCGAATGAAGCTTACATTAACGGCAGAAAGCTTGCAGTCCCAATTTGGTTGATGAATTCTGAGGAGGTGTGCGAGTGGTTGAGTGCTTCAGAGCAGACACAGCAACCGGTGTTAAAGGCTTGGTGGGCCTTTCTAAAAGGCCGTTCAGAGCAAGGCAGTCCTACTGAACTCGACTTTCTAGGGGAAGCGCTCGCATCGATACAGCAAATGTATCCATTGAGTCAGCTAACCAAGAATATGGTTCGAGCAAGATGTCTTGCCGTCAAAAGTTTTCTTTCGTCCACAGATATAGATTTGGATACGCTGAGGGAAGCTATACGTGCCTATTTTGTTAAGGACGAGAAAGGACAGGAAAAAAATTTTTATGCTGAAACAGTAACTAATCCAATGGAGATTGATGCAGCTCTTCGACCATTGATCTCCGAAATTGAGAAAAGAATATCGGCAATCGCAACAGACGAGCAGACAGTGCACAGTGGGGACACGCCCTCGTATTTTTCGAGAGGTTTGTTGAGCAATACGGCTACGCTTGCATCGGCTGCCTCGCATGAAGAAGCGTCTCAGATAGATCAGCATCTAACCACTTTGCGCATGCGTTTGAAGACGAGGCTTGCTGATCGACGCTGGTCAGTTTTTACGAACTACGATCAAGTGGGAATAACTTCAACACGAGCATGGTTTGAAAGCCTTGGATTTGTTGTGGGAGGTTCAAGGGTGTCGATCTTGGATCTGTCGATGTTGTCCCATGAGGTACTACCTTTCATATGTTCAGTAGTCGGGAGGGTGTTATTGGAAGCTAGAGAAAAGCTTCCTGCCAGTCAGCGCTACTCCAACCCTTGGGTTCTTGTTCTCGAAGAGGCACATAATTACGCGCGACCTGTCAGGCAGGGCGAAGACCGGGGGCAGGCGCTTTCACGAAAAGCCTTTGAAAGGGTTGCAAAAGAGGGGCGCAAGTTCGGTTTGTCCTTGATAGTCGCCAGCCAAAGACCAAGCGAAATCAGTCCAACAATAATTAGTCAGTGTGCAAACTTTTTCTCACACCGTCTTCAAAACCCGGATGACATTGATCACTTCAAGCGCATTATACCGAGACAGGCCCAGCGTCTTTTGGATCAAGTGACTGTGCTTGCCTCAGGGGAAGCTATTGTTTTTGGGAGTGCTGTTCATATCCCAACCCGAGTTCAAATCAAAAGGCCAAAATATGAGCCATGGAGCGCTACAGCCGCACCGTTTGTAGATTGGTCTGGTGGCAATGCCTTCCCACTAATGAGCGTTATTGAAAATTGGGGGATAACGAACGAAAGAAATCCTGCTGGTATCGCAGCCGAAGCAGATCATTCAGATACGCCTTTGGGAGATAGCGATGTCGACGATGAAATCCCTTTTTGAATTTTTTAAAGCCTGAGCAAAAGAATATGCGCGTCCAGTTCAGGGCTTGGGTCTCAGATATAAGTATCAGGCCGTGCAGTTCAACGCCTTTTCAGCTATACAGTGTGATCTTATAAATGACTGCTAATTTGATGGGTCTACTTGGATGTTTCGTTGTTTTGGAGTTTGCGCTTTGTTTATGGTTGGTGCTGGTGACAGGCTACGGAGCAATTCGCGATGAGCCATGATCAAGACCACGGCGAGCGGATCTTGATGGGCTTCCATCAGCAAAAACATTTTCCAGTTTCGTAAGGCCCGTGCCGTCAGGCTGGGTTGGCGGGGCATGACTTTCCGGGTGCTGAGATAACGACGCCAAAGAGCAGATGTGTTGCGATGCCGAATAAGCGGTCGGGGTCTGTAGTATCGTTTCGTTCTGGTTAGATGTTCACCTTTTTTGCGTGGTTTGACTTGCTGCGCTTCAAACACTCCAAACCGTTCTTCGAGCTTGTTTTTACTACACGAGCGACCTAACTGGCTGGCCTTCATCGCCTGCCCATCCGGGCCCATCAGGACCATACCATTGCCACGTAGCTTCAAGCTGATGTCATATCCCGCCAGAACCTTATGCGCTTCCTGCCAAGTTTTTGCTTTCCCCAAACTCTTCAGAATTTCCCCACGATGCTTCAACACATGCCGCTGGAATGATTCCTGCCAGGTATGGGCTTCATAGTTCCTTGCTGCAGGCGAAAGCTTGTTTGGATCACGTTCCTTGCCATCGGTCATACCGGGATCAATTGCGAGGCCGTATTTCTGCTCGATCTCACGTGAGACCTTGGCGAGGATCTTAAAATCCCGATGTGGTGTGACGACCTTGAGCGTTTCTGGGTGCACTTTGTTAAAGGCGACGTGCATATGGAAATTATCGGTGTTGATATGCGTACCAGCCACGCGCTGGTGATCAGCGTAGCCAAGCGCCTTGGCATATTCGGCCTCGATTGCCATCAGATCATCTTTGCTGAGCTTGTCCTGTTCACCGGGGCGGAAGGAAACGACAAAATGATAGGTTTTGTCCGCAATATCGGGCTTTTGACGACGAACGGCTTCGATTTCCAGAAGAGCCAGATCGAGATCCTCGATATTTGTGCCGGCATTGCAGTTGCGGATCCAGAACTGATGGAGTTTCTCGCCTTTCTCCTCGGCTGTTGCGATGTATTCGCCAAGTCGGGTGTAATTATCCGGCACCCCTGACTTCTTGCCGATCTTGGTGGCGATCATGATTTGGCCTGTTTGCGTTTGCCAGGTTGAAGCTGGTCGCGGATCTCGCCAATGGCAGCCTTCAGGTCTGCTTGGGTTGTTTCAATGTCACGGACCAGGCCGTCAAATTTCTTGAGCAGATCTGCTGAAAGCGGTTCATCAAGGGCGAGCTTAAACAGGTTGCCCAATCTCGCCTGATCGGCATTGACCTTAAGCAGCTCACGAATGCTCTGCCATGCGGCAAAGTCGCTGGCACTCGGCAGCTTGGTATTCATAAGAAGGCGTTTGAGGAGTTCCGAACGCGAGAGCCGCATCTGATGGGCAAGCTGATCGATGCGCGCTTTCTCTTCGTCGTTCAGATAGGTTTTGATGACGTGGCGGTCGGTGGCCATGGCATGGTTCCAGTATCGATAAAAAGGTGCCGGTGGCATTCAGTGTGCCACCGGCTTGCGGGGATCAGATCGCCAAGCTGGCAGCCTGCTGCTCGCGTCCCCGTGTTCTGGTTTTGGCTTTTGGCTTGGCAAGGCCAAGCTGTTCGGTGACAAGGCGTTTCAGCGCCTCAAGCCCGCGCTCCCTATGAATGTCGTTAAAATCGGTGAGGCCTTTGGATTTTTCGTCATCCGTCAGATCCGGACGCAGGATTTTTGCCCCGGTGAGTTCAGATGCCCGCTCGGCCCCTTTGAACCCGGCATTAACCTGCTTGGTATGGTCATCATCAGCCGCAATCACCAGTGGCCGATCCGGGTGCTTCTTGTGAAGCGCTTCCGTCACCGGCGCCAGATTGCCGGAATCAAGCGCAACCACCACCGTCAGCCCGCTGGCCATATGCAGGCTTTGGCCGGTGGAATAGCCTTCAGTCACGATCATCGGGCCTTTGGGATCACCTTCGATCACATGCATCAGACCACGCTTCTTCCCGTCCTTGAGATACATCTTGGTGCCATCGGGATGGATGGTCTGTACGTTCTCGATAAAGCCTTTGTCATTGGCCATCGGCATCAGAAGGTTGCCCGATTGATCAATGCGCAGATCCCCGGCAGGCACCTGTTTGCTTTGTAAATAGGGGTGATTGCCTGATGCGGGTTCGGCGTTTTGGAAAATCCCGTAGGCCCGCTTGGCCACTGCCCGATATTGTGCTCGCATTTCCTGTTCCTGGGCTGCCTTGCGCGCAGCGGCTTCGGCTCTGGACTGTTCCAGTTCCTTCGGATCAACCTTGGTGCCGGTCGCCACCCATTTGACGGGATCCTGTCCGGACTTGTAATTGGTGATGTTGCCTGCCGGAAGACCTTCAATGAACCCGCGATACGATCCGCTTTTCTGGCCCTTGCGATCTCCTTCGACGGCAACCCGGTGCCATTTGCCATCCATGGTTGGCGGTCCGTCGAGGATCAGACCGTTTTCTTTTAGTGCTTGGGCAAACTCGTCTTCAGGATTGATCTTTGGTTCCGGGGCTTTGGTTTTGGGCTCCTGCCAGCGTTTAAACGGCTCAAGTTCCATATCATCGCGGGCATACCAGGCTTTAGCGCGGCGATCCCACTTTGCACCGAGCGCCTTGGCCTCATCCTTTTCACTGAAGGGCACATTGAGATAAATGCGCTTGCGTTCGGTGTTGGTGTCCTGATTAGGAGCCTGTGACATTTCATCACTCATGGCTTTTTCCTTATGTCGTTCAACAGCCGGGGTTTGGGCGATGGTTTTGGTTGCTTCTTTGGATTTCACCGGGATCAGGCTTTGGCGCTTCTCGGGTTCCATGATCCATGTGCGAATATTCTCCGCATCGCGTGCAGACGCAAACAGCGCATTGCGGTCTTCTTTGATGGCTTTCATCCAGGAGTCAACATAGGCTGCATGGCGTTCCGGATAATGGCCAAGGCCAAGCTCTGTGGTCAGCATGTAGCTTGCGATCTCGGCCCGCAGTTCTTCCTTGGCGTAAACTTCCGAGCCAAACGGCCCGAACTCGCGGGCCATGCGTGATTGATGTCCAGTCGCGTGGCCAAGCTCATGCAGGGCGGTGGCGTAATATTCATACTGTCCTTTGAAAGCCGCCTGATGGGGCATGTGGATCTGATCAGTTGAGGACCGATAAAAGGCCCGGTCATTCTGATCATGGAAGATCTGTACATTGCCCTGTTTGAGGATCTGTTCGGCCCGTTCGACCGGACTGAAGGTCGGTTCCGGCGCGATGTAAGGGGCAAGGCCATCGATCTGTTCAGCATTAAACACGACAGCATGAAACACGCTTGGCCGGTCAAGCCGCTCATCGCGGGTTTTGGCAACACCCTTGTCGTCGAGGATTGGCTTGCCAGTGTCATCCAGAACCTTCTCGCGCTCGGACCATTTCCAGTACTCGATCATGGTGCCTTTCTCACCCTTGCGAACTTGCGCGTCCTGGGCAGCCGCCTGGCGATAGGTCATCCAACGCGGATCGGAGTGCGCGCGCATTTCAAGCCAGAGCGCATTAATGCCGCGATAGTCCTTGTTTGAGACCGGATTGAACGGGGCCATTCGGACCTTTCCCGGCTCCCACGGTTTTTGCCAGGGGGCGGTGCCCGCTTCGATATGGCCCAGCAGTTCTTCGACCACCTGATCGCGATAGCTTTTCTTCTCAGCCATTGTTTGAGGCCTCCGCATCTGCAGTTGGATCAATGCCATCAAAGTGACTGTCGAGCGCGTCATCAGCGGAAAGTGCGTCGTCGGTAAAAGCGCCCATGGCCTCGGCAATGTCCGGGTCAACAGGCACCGGGCCGTCTATGCTCTGGACATTGATCATGGAAGAGGCGAGGCTGAGATAGTCCTGGTCATTCAGGGCTGCAGACGCAGGCGTGCCTTTGTCAGGTGTATTAGGTGTTTTCATGATTTGGGTCCTTTGAGAGAGGCTGCAGGCATGGAAGAGATCGCCATTTGGGGTGGCGTCATTTGCGAACGGCGGGATAGCTTGCGATCAAGGAAATAGAGCTTTTGGCGGCCGAGAATTGGCGGCAGACCGGCAACAAAGATCAGGGCATCGCCGGGGATTGGTTTGCGGCCATCGGTATCAATGATCTGCAGGCGCATGCATTCATCAGGGGTGAGTAGCGGGCGGGAGGTTTCGGCCAGATTGTCCGAGACGGATCCAAGATCACCCATCCGCCCGGAGTGCGAGCGGCGCTTTTGCACGATGGTTGCTTTGCCGGTCATATCCGAGAGCAGCTTGGCGGTTTCGAGCTTGTTCGGCGTAAAGGCGATCCGGATTTTGCAATTGGCCATGATCGACTCATCACGACCGTAATGCTTGAACAGCTGTTCGGTGTTCTGAACGATAATCATCGCCTTGAGGCCGTATCCGGCCATGAAGGCCAGCGATTCCTCAAAGATCTCCAGCTTGCCAATGGATGTGAACTCATCGAGCATGAGAAGCAGGCGGTGTTTGTATCCGGCGACCGTTTGACCAGATCCAAACTCCATGCGTTCGGTCATACGCCGCATGAACAGATTGAGGATGATGCGCAGCAAGGGCCGCAAGCGGTCCTTGTCAGCAGGGGACACGACAAGGAACAATGCCATCGGCGCATCTCCATTCATCAGATCATGCAGACGAAAATCGCTTGTGGCGGTATTCCGCGCAATGATCGGATCAGCAAAGACGGTGAGCTGCGTTTTGGCGGTCGAATGCACGCCGGAGCGTTCCTGCGGAGCTTTGATCATCATGCTGTTGGCCCCGCGCCGGACTTCCTTGTTTACGTGCGCTTTGCCATGATCAAAGGCGGCCATTTCAGCAAGAATATGCTCGAAATTATCGTCCGCCTGTTCGCGGTTTTGATTTCCACCGGGGCCGTCTTCACTGGGCTGGCCAGTGATGCCCGAAAGGAAGATGTTCACATCATCAAAGCAGGCCATGCGCCCTTGCTCAGATCGAACGCGATAGATGACATGGAGCAGCACAACAGAGAGCCAGCCCCAGCCTTCCTCACGCCAATAACTGCCCGACATGCCTTTGCCGTCCGGATCAATGATCATCGCGGCAATGTTCTGGCAATCGGCAATGTCGCGTTCGCTATCAATCCGCACTTCGGCCAGCGGATTGAAGCGTGCCGAGCCAGACGTTGCCGCAGGTTCAAACCGCAAGACTTTATGGCCGATGCTGGCCAGCCACCCACCGGTCTTGGCAAAGTTCTCGCCCTTGATATCAAGACAGAGAATACTTTCGCGCCAGCTGAGCAGAGTTGAGAGGATCAGGCTCACGCCTTTGCCGGTACGGGTCGGGGCCCAGACCAGAACATGCTCCGGCCCGTCATGGCGCAATTCGCTGATCCGGCCAAACCAAGATGGCCAGCCACCGACAACCACACCGTCTTTACGAAACAGCCGGGCTTTCTTGAGATCACGCAGCTTGGCCCAGCGGGCTGAGCCATGCAGTTCGTCGCGCTGACGGTTGCCCCTAAGCGTGCTGTTATTGGCACGAGATGCCAATGCCAGAACACCAAACATCGAAAGCAGCCCGGCAATGCCGGTCCAAAGCGCTGGATAAAGCATTTCATTGGGAAGGCCCGCCGAATGGGTGGCGGCTTCAAGAGACCATTGCCACCAGCGCAGATCAAGGGCATCAAAGCCGACAGCGAGATGCCATTGCCAGAGAATGGCAGTGATCATCGCAATCAGAATGACCGGCAGAGACATTCGATAAAGAGCGGTCATACCAACATCTCCTTGCCGTCTTTCAGCACATAGCGATCATTGCGTGGTTCCCAGATATCGGTGATGCGTCGCCAGCCATCGGCGTTGCGTTTGATCTGAACGACAACATCAACCAGCTCCGCGAGAAACTCCGGCACACGCGGCATGGTTTCGCCCGCCCAGGCGATATTTTGATCGAACTTGCGGTGAATGGCCTGCCATGGGCTTTCAGCATGGATGGTGCACATAAAGCCGGTCACACCGGAGTTCAGCGCAGCAAGGGCAGCAAAAGCGTTTTGGGTGCTGATCTCGCCAAACAGGATATGGTCCGGCGTGATCCGCATCAGGTGATCATAGATCTCGCGCCAGCCAACCATGCCGCTGCCGGTTCCGGCCTCACGGGCCGCAATCAGGCCATTGCCATCCCAAAACTGCTCGATATGAAGCTCTGGCGTGTCCTCGATGGCCAGCACACGCCGCGCAGGATCGACGGTGGCCAGAAGCATGTTGAGCAGGGTGGTCTTGCCGGTATTGGTTGCCCCGCTAATGATCATGTTGGCGTCACTGCCAACCTTATCGATCAGATAATCGCGGATGTTTGGTGTCACCCCGGCCTGTTCCCAGCTCGGAGTGAAAGGATGCTTGCAGCGGATCGCAAGGCTCAGGTGTGATCGCACTGATGCACCGACGAGGATCTCGCAGCGATGGTTGCCCGGCAGGACGCAGGAGAGTTTCGGAGTGTCATCAGGATTGAACTTCAGGCCGCGCTGGTTGGCGAGACTGATGGCGATCCGTTCGATGGCAGCAAGAGTGAGCGCAGGATCCTCGATCTCACGCTTACCTTCCCCGCGCCGTTCGGTAACGACGCGGTGCGGGCGGTTCATGCGGATTTCGACGGTAGAGAGATCGCCGTAATAGCTGGCCAGAGGGCCGAGGATCTTCTCAAACAGCGGATTTGGGGAAAGGGCATTCATTACCACCACCCCCAACTGCCCATGCAACCGCTCTTGATGCTGTCGGTATGCGCAGGATAGTTGTATTTGTTCGGCTCATAGAGGGTCCAATAGTCGTTGCCAGAACGCTTTTGGTGGATTGAGCTTTGGGCTGAGAGGGTGGAGCACGTTTTGCTGCTTGGCTCACCAATGATTTCGCCATCTTCGCGAACGGTCGTTCGGGTGCCGACTGCTGCCGAATAGTTGCAGTGGTTCGAGTTATAGACCGTGCGGTTTTCGTTATAGCCATCAGAACCGCCAACACGGACAGTGACGGTGCCCGACGCATTGCCGCACGGCCCACCTGTATGACTTTGAGGAGAAGTCCAACTGGAATGCGTTGGGTCAGCCCATTGCACTGTCGCATTGCAGACATTCCCAAGATTGGCCGGGGTCGCATCATCGACCTTAAGCCCATACGTCGTACTGTCTGGACGCTCATAGGTATTTACAAGATCACGCCCCTCAAACCGGGTGCAGTCCTCATACCAGATGTCGCCATTGGCCTTTGGGCCTTGACCATCATAGACATAGGCGGTCTGTGGTTCACCCGGCAGAACTTCACTGGTCTTGATGTTGTAACGACCTTTTGGCGTGCCTTCGATATAGACCGTGGTCAGGCGATAGGAGAACAACTGGTCATCATGGTTTTGCCAGCCGGTGGTCTCGACATGATGCGGATAGGCAACCTCGCTATCTTGGCATTCGGTGACATATTGCGGGACGCCATCGAGCAGATAGTAAAACCGCTCGCGACCATAACTTGTGCCAGCCGCCAGATCGTGGTTCCAGAGTGAAGGATTGTCACAGCCATCAATAGTTGACTGGATGGCAATATTGGCGCTGTCGGGTTTGCATTCAGTGATGAATTGCTCAACCCCGTTGACCACAATCTGTTTGCGGCTTTGGCGGGTGACGGTGCCAGCCGCCTGATTAATGATCGGTGCGCAAACTTCCTGACCTGCGGCACTTTTATAAACGGTTTCGTGGGGGTATTCGGTGCCATTGTCCGAGCAGGCATCGGCCTGCCAGGTGGTGCCGTTCAGCTCATAGATATGGCGTCCGGTTTGATAAGAGCGACTAGCGGCAAAATCATGCCGGATTGAGCAGCCATCGGTTACCGAGACGAGGGGAACAGACGCCAGCTCCTCTGATGGTTCGCAACTTCTGACCTGGACTTCATTGTTGCTCGCATTGACATAGACAAGGGATGCCTGCGGGACGGCCATCATCTCGTTATAGTCAAGATAGACCGAGCAGGCTGAGGTCTTCTCGGTGATGTCAAAGACCTTGTCTTCATCCTTCAGGCAGTCAGTAACTTCCTGACGGTTGCCACCACCATCGGTGTAATACAGCAGATACTGTGCAGTTGCCTGGCGCGTCTCCATATCGATGGTATCGCCACAAACTGAATAACTGCGATCCAGTGGATAGCGATCTGCGCCATCCTCACAGGTTCCCGCGCTCACATTGCCGTCTTCGGTGGTTTCAACCCGGCTTTGCTGGACAGCGACGAGCTGTGCTAGATCAACGCGAATGTTGCAGCCTTCGGTCGTGACACGCACGGTCGGCGAGCTGGTATCTTCCTCAACATCAAGAGCTGATGGTGTCGAATAGCCCGCCGCATCGGCATTCTTTGATGCATTTGATCCGACATTGTTTGAGGCACCGGTATCAGCTTCAGCGCTTTCGGTTTCCTTTTCTTCCTTGTCGTCCTCTTCTTCGACATTATTCAAGCGCTGCAGAGCTGCAAGCAGCGTTTCCTGATTGCCCTCGATGGTGACGGGTGACGCCGGATCGAGCTCGGGGCTCTCCATATTGAACTGGGCGACAAAATCATTGGAATCGAGTGGTTCGGATTTGCCATCTTTTTCAACGCCGGTCAGCACCAATTGGGCGATCAAATTGTCCTCAAAGGTGACATAGCGGGCATACGCCTTGGCGGTGACACCTTCGGTCAGTTTGGCAGGCGCACCGGGCACATCGACCAAGCCAAGATCAATGGCCATTGGTTCGTTTTCCGAGACGGCGGTGCGGGTTTTTGCGCGGGTGACGATATTCACCTTGCGCACCATTTCCTCGATGCCGGGTACAGCCTGTGAGGATGTTGTGCCAGTTGTTCCTTGTATTTGAGCCAGTGCTGGAGAGACCAGGCAGGATGACAGGAGCAAACACCAAAGGGTTCGTTTGTTCATGCTTTTACTCCACATTTGCGATGTGCCAGTCCGTTGCCGGACGGATCTGAAGGCGGGTGCCTTGGGGGATGGTGATGATGGGTTGCAGCGAGAGCGTCTCTTCAAGGACGCTGGCGCTGATCTCGCCAAAGCGGGTCGAGAGTTCTTCGGCGGCTTTCTCAGCAGCCGCAGTTGCGACTTCGCCGTCGCTTTCTTCTGATTTTGTTGAGGCCGCGGCATAACGCACAGCCGTTGAGATGCCGGTCAGCATGAAGGCCGTGCCATAGCGTTCCCAGAAACGGCGATCCACTTCGCCAGCAACGCCTTGTCGGCCCTGAATGTCTCCGATGGGGGAGGCCAACTGGCGGATCTCGGCCCGATGCCCGGCGATCAGGATCCGTTCACAGGCAATCGACAGGCGCGAACTGCCCATATCCTTGGGCGGATCGTAATTGCAGATCAGCCGCGATCCTTTGGGGATCAGGACATTGCGCCCGTGATAGCCATAAACATCACGCGCTGACTGGACGATCACGGTGCCGGTTGCGTCACCGCCAACCTGGCTGTTGATGCCAGTTTCAAGAATGACGGTGATGTAACGATCTGCGGTAATGATCCGGCTGTTATCGACCGGCAGGGTCGAGGTGCGACGCGGGCCTTCATAATCGGCCTTGTCGTTTTCGCCGACCGGCAGATCAAGCGGATCCATCGCTGCTGGTGCGTTCATACCGGACAGGGCGGCTTTGCCCGACAATCCGTCCATATCGCCAGACTGCCACGCCGGAGCGCCCCAGCCAGACGACATGGAAACAGGCTGTTGCCAAGCAGCCTCCAAGGCTGTGCGGTATGGATCCGGTGCAGGCGGTTCAGGCGTGACCTCAGGTTCCGGCTCGACTTTGAGAACAGGCTCTGGTTGCGGTTCTGGTTTGGCGTCCTTGATGATGATCGGCGGCATGGAAGGTGCGAGAGCAGGGGGCGCTGGAGGAGGTGGGGCCGGAAGTGCCCAGACCGATGGATCATCGGCAGGCAGGGTTGGTGGTTGATTGACCACCGGTTCCGCACACACGCCACCAAAGGTCAAACCAAGCACCAGGGCGACATCACAAAATGCACTCATGCGGCGTCCCCGGTATATTCAACACAGAGGAAGCTTTGACCGCTTTTGAGTGTGATCAGCGGGCGCGTGCTTTCGATGATGTAGGTCTCACCCTGCACACGGGTATTGACCAACTCATCAATGCCATCAACCACCACATAGGCGGTTGGCAGTTCGACGTCCTTCCAGCGTTTTCCAAAGCGGATATAGGTGAAGTGATCATCACGGAAGACGGTTTCAGGGCGGAGCGTTTCATCGCCCCAAAGATCATATTCTCCCCAGCCGCGCAGCGCATTTGGGTCAAACGGCGATTGGGCAACAAAGTCACCGTCAGGCGTGCCGGGATTGGTGTCACTCAGTCCGGCAATCGCAGTGTCGATGGCAGCAGACTTATTGCCATGCCCTGGAACAGACATCGCTGGAAGGGCTGGTTTCCCTGTGTCGTCCAAAACACCGGCAAAGCCAGGGACCGCCGGATCGCTATCGATTTGCACCGATCCTTCGATGCGGACAACGAGATCGGGGACATTGACTGAGTTGAAACTCTCTGCCCGCAGATAGAACGGATAGACCGCACCGGACTTGCCATAGACGACCAGTGAGGTGTCGTAGCCATAGCCACTTGGACGCACAGCAAGACGGCGTTGGCCACGTGGTTTGACCGAGAACCCGCCATCATCGCCGAGATCGACAGCTTCGATGATCTCGCCGCGTGGCAGTTCAACCACCGTGACCATAAACTCGCGGGTGCGGATCTTGTAAGTGCAGTCACTACACAGATCGGTGGCATAAACCGCATCATCAGGTTCGGCTCGATCCCAGACATCCTGAACCTGTCCGCTGGTGCGCGGTCGGCGCATGGCCGGGAAATACCCTTCATTCTGCTCGCGTGCCTGATCGACCACACTGTCAGGGACCGGCATGGCCGGGGCGGAGTGTTGTGGGGAACTAGGCGCACCCGAAAACGGCTGTTGTGATTGTCCTGGCATTGGGGGACGAGCGGCTGTTTGCGCATTGGCGCGTTGATAGCCAAGCACGAGGACAGCTAAAATCAGGCTGCCCAGAACAAGATGGAAAACAAGATTACTCAGGCGTTTCATGACGCGCCTCTTTCTCTCAGCACCATGTCGAGCACGGTGACGCCAAAGGGATTTGTGTATTTGTCGGCTTCGGAGACATTCTGCGGGCGGGTGGCCAGCGTCAGGTAGGCGCGCAAGGCTTTGCGCGAGATCTCTTTGCCGCGACGGTGATCGATCTGGATAAAATCGACCGCATATTTATGGTCCGATGACAGGGTGGCGATGGGATCGATGGAGACAATCCGCACTTCACGTTCGATGCCTTTTTCAAGGGCTTCAGTGATCAGGCCGCTATCGATCCGTTCGCGCTTAAAACGTTCCCAGAAACGGGCATCGGATAACCGCGATGCTTCGCGCTGGCGTTCTTCCTGGGTGACCGGATCGATCTCGTTTGTGATCAGAACAAAGCGTTTGGCCTGAGCTTCAAGAAACACCTCAAAACCACCGACTTTCTTGCTGACCGGTTCAACGACATAGGTGCGATCATCCGGGCCATAGGTCCGAACCAGGGCAATCTCGGTTTCTTTGAGCGGAACGAGATGGCCAATGGTTTGTGCCAGAACGACCACCCCGGCCCCCAGCACGATGTTGGTTCCGGCAGACAGCCGCAGCATCCAGGCCAACCGGCGATGACTTGCCTGAAAGCTGTATGGATCTGCTGCGACCGTCTGGGCATGCGGAGATGCCGGAGCCAAAACCGACGTGCGATCATGATCGCGTTTGCCGATCCGTCCTAGCCAAGCCATGAGAAGCCCTCACTGTTGAACTCAACCGGATCGCAAACGCATGGGCTGAGTTTCATTTCATCGGTGCCGGTGCCGTCTTTGGGGATCTCTCGGTCTTTTGAAGCGGTGACACAGCCCGACAGAAGAACGACAAGGCAAAGCATCGGAAAGAGACGTGGTTGGATCAGGCGCATGGCTGCGATCCTTTCGGGTTCTGGGCGGTTTGGGAGGAGGTTTTGCCCAAGCCAAAGACAAGTCTGGCAAGGGCAAGAGTGATGGAAAGAGCGATCCAGATATGGACGGCACTGCGCATCAAACCGGCAAGCTGGGCGGCATCGACTTCGCGAAGCGCCATGACAAAGACAATCAGGCTTTCCGGTGCAAACATGCCTGTGAGGATGGCAAGCCACAGCAGCACCATCGGAAGGGCGAGGATCATCAGGAAAGCATTACGCAAGAACTGTTTGAAACGGCTCATGACTTGTCTCCCCGATCAAAGCTCGGGGTTTTAAGACGTTCCATGACGGCATTTTTGGCGGTAACAATGCTGTCTTTGGCAGCACCCGCTGCACCCATCGGATTGCGCGCAGCACCTGCGCCATAGAGAACGGCATCAAGTGCGGCGGACGCGCCGCCGGGCGCATGTTTCTTGGCCGCATTAACAAGGGAAAGACCGGTCGCGGTCATGCCTGCGGTAATGACTGCAGCCGCCTGATTGGTCAGTTGCGATCCGGCAATCGAGTTGGCCATGCCAGTGGCTTCGGCCATGAAGGCCGTGCCCATCCAGCCAAGGACGATGGCGACCCACAGGCCGGGATTGTCGATTGAGGTAATCTCGCGAACGTTTTCTGTGTTCTGGATATCAAGCGAGGCCGCACCATAGAGGCACAATGCCAAGGCAAGCGTTGACCCAAACAGAACCATGAAGGCCGCAAAGACGGTTCGAATACCGGTAATCGCCATGCCACGTCCCCAGCCAAACCCGAGGGCGAGCATCAGGATTGGGGAGAGGGCCGAGAACATCATCACGCGGAAAATGCTGACCACCACCTGACTGAAATAGACAATGATCAGGATGATATAGGGCAGGGCCAGCAGCACGCCGTAAACACCGGCCATCAGATTGCCCAGCGAGATCGACGCCCAGATTTCAAAGGCAATCCGTAAGACAACCATCAAGCCGCGTTCGGCGACATAAACCAGTTGGGCCATGCCGCCCAGCGAAGAGGCCTCGCTCGGGATCTTGGCCGTTGCAATGCCACCTTCCATCCCGGCAGACAGCACAACACCGGCAGCACTACCCATCGTTGATAAAGCCATCTGATAGATGGAGTTTACGAGAGTGGGCCCTTGCCCGCCGAGCAGCAGACCGGCTATAGTGATGAACGCGAATTCATGAGCGAATCCAATCAGATCGCCCTTTCCCATGATCATCTTGCCGCCATGAATGACGATCCACAGACCAACGACGGAGAGATAGATGAACCACATGGGGTCGAGCAGCACACTGCTCAGGTTTTGCGTGAAGCTGTTTGCCAGATCGACATACTCCGTCACTACCTCGCAGGTCATGCAGGTTATGTCATCGGTTCGTCCGGTGTTGCTCATGCTATTTGTCTTTCTGTTCAACACGCCGGTAACTGCGCAGATTTATGCGCAGCAAAGCGATTACTTGGACTGGGATTACGCGGTGTCCGTTTGGACTGAGATTCAGACGGGAAGTGAGTTCGACGAGGAATGGGCTCAGGTCATGCCTGCCTACGAAGCAAACAAAGCGCTTTTCTCTGGCTCGCGCGATGAAGCTCTGGAGCGTTTGGCAAGTCATCCTGAAGCTGATCTGATTAAACGCGGGCATGACTTGGACCGGGTCTATCAAGTCTGGAAACACGTCTATCGCGCCGTTACGAACAAGGACAAAGCCCTCGCCTGGAACGAGTGGAAATCCGGTGGGTCTTGCTGGACGATGGAACAGCGAAATGTTTTCACGCACTCGTGTCGCGATCTTCCTGATTGGCGTACCAAGAATGATGTGAAACGAGACGATGCGTTTTTGGCAGGAAACTGAAACACTCATTCCTCCCCCTCCCCACTATCGCGTTGCTGAGGCGGCAGGTATTGCAGCAACATGGTCGACTGGATTTTGACCAGTTGCGCCGTAAGCTGCTGTTGTTGAACCTGCTGGCGGTTTGACATCGCCATCCATTTGGCAATTGCCATCAAAAGCCGCTTCATATCCGCCGCACCGTTGGTGGCCGCTTCGAGCTCTTCAATCGCCTGCTGGATCTCTTCGGTGCTTTGAACGGTCAAGTCGCTTTGTGCGAGCCCGGTTGTGACGGCATCTTTGGCCAGCTCTTCGCGTCTGGCTTCGACCATCGCACGGGCTTGTTGCTGCGCCTGCCATTTGGCCTTGTTGACCGGGTGATCCGGATCAGCCCAGACACCACTGCCCGAACCAGCGCCACTGTTGGTTCCTTCAAACTCGCTACCTTCCGGGAACGTCCAGGTCGCAGGATCATTCGGATCAAACCAAAGTGATTTGCGGTAAATGCTGCGGCCTTCGCAGATGCTAAAGAAATCAAGATCATCAAGATTGATGCCGGGCATCAGACCCGACAGATCCGGCGTCAGACATTGAATGTCACGCATGATCCGGCTGGTGAGCTTTTGCATATTGAGGATCGGCAGCGCGATTTGTCCGGCAGCCCCGATGGCATCAATCGTGCCCTGTGCCTGGGCACTGAGTT
Source organism: Thalassospira sp. MCCC 1A01148 (assembly GCF_001613795.1). Taxonomy (GTDB): domain Bacteria; phylum Pseudomonadota; class Alphaproteobacteria; order Rhodospirillales; family Thalassospiraceae; genus Thalassospira. Next base: position 5,277 of record NZ_LPVZ01000003.1, on the reverse strand, counting down.
TGGTTAGCCATTCGGTATGCTGCTTGAGCTGATCAATCTGCTTTTGCATTTTGCTCAGCTGCTCACCCAGTTTGGCGATGGCCGACACATCGATCACTGGATAGGTGGCATAGGCAATGGCAGGCGTTGCGAGAACAATACCAAAGGCAAGTGCGACAGTACGAAGACGCCTGTTCATGACGCTCCCCCTTTGCGGAGAATGACGACAAGCAAAAAGATCAGGACCGCACTGGTCGTGATCGGCCAGTTCAACATGCCAATCAGGCCAATCGACCCCACGAGGCTGGTGATGGCGATCATGACCAAAGACTGCTTTGTCATTTCTGGATGCTCGATATGGGTTACAGATGGCTCTGCCATGCGTCCCCCCATTTGGTTTGGATGGTGGCCAGATCGTTGTTGGCATCCGGTCCGGAACGATAGAAGCGGACCGCATCGCCAAGCGGTGTCAGGTCGACATCAAGAATGGCGCTTTCCTCAAAACCGCTGGCTTCATCGCGCTTAATGATCAGAACCCGCCGATCATTCTTTTTGCGCGAACGGGTGCGACCCTGAACAAACAGCTTTTGCTCTTCGTTGAGATTGAACGGCTTGAGACTTTCTTCCGTGACCTTGGAGTTCGGGAAGAAGATCATCGTTGCGGTGTTTTCGATGATGGCCTCCGCCGCCCCGGTTTTGCCAAGGCCTGCCGGATCCTGAAACGCCATGCCGACGGCACCGCCAAGTTTGCGGTATTCGCGGTACATCTCGGCCCCCAGATCGCGGAAGCCGGGGTTGGAGAGCAGTTTGGCGGCTTCATCAATGAAGATGACAAAGCCGCCGTTGCGCCCGGCAACCGATTTACTGATCGCCTCAGAGATATGACCAACGACAGGCGCACCCAGCGCAGGATCGGCCAGCGCCTCGTTCATATTGATCCCAACCATGTGTGATTGGTTCAAAAGGCCGCCGAGGCTGTCATGGGGAGCGTTGAATATATGGCTGCGAAGGCCTGTATTGCCCTTGTCGTCCGCAACCCATTGCGCAAAGGCACGCCGGAGTGTTGAACGGCGGGCAAAGGCAAAGGGATAGATCGCATTGAGCGTGCGGTGTGGCGGTTCAATTTGAAACGCCAGATCGACGGCATGATTAAGCGCGTCGATATCGGCATCTTCGAGATCGATCCCGGCCAACGATTTTAAGATCGCATACACACGTTCGCGGTTCTTGGGCGTGTCGTCGCCAACATCAAGCGGATTAAGCGAGAGCCCGTCATAGGCTTGGTAAAGACCGCCCATGGCTTCGACCATGAAGCGCGTACCTTCCTTGGAATCAAAGATGTAGGAGCGGATATTCTCGAACTTCGCAAGGCCGCCCATCAGATGCATGATCAGCGTGGACTTACCGACACCTGAAGGCGCGAAGACAAGGAAGTTGCCCAGTGAAAACGGCTTGTTCACCACTTGGAACTGAAACGCGTAGGATTGGCCGGTTGGGGTTTTGAACCAGCGCACCGGTGCCGGGCCAAACTGGCTGGCCAACAGGCCGGTGGCGGAATGCGGCAAAGCCCAAAGGGCGGCAATGTTCTGATCGCGCAGATCCAGCGGGGCCATGAACTGACTGCCCGGCAGTCTGATCTTGCGTTTGGAGACGATAGGCAGACGGTTAAACCAGCAAACCGGTGCGCCGCGTGTTTGCAGGGCATAGCCAATCCGCTTGTTGCCAAGGATCTCGGTGATCTCACGGATCAGGGTATTGAGTTTGTCTTCGGTCTCCGCACGCGGAATAATCTGGAACTGGGTGGCGAAGAGCGCGGTTTTACCTTCGGCCAAAAGGTCAAGCAGGGTCGAGACTTCTGCCGCTGCTGCCGGATTGCCAAACCATGAGTTTGATTCACCGGCCATGCGGCGCTTATTGACCAGCATTGCCTGGTCACTGCCCCATGGATCACAGATCTGGCAAATCTCGATATCACCCTGCAGGGCGAGGATCTCGCCGATCAGATGGCCGGAGACTGTTTCTGGCCACAGGGTAACCGTGATGACCTTCTGAAACTGCTGTGCCGGGACTTGGGTGGTGATGGTGCCATTCACCTTGTTGCAGTGAAGGTCTGAGGCGGGCAGGTTTGCCGACAGATTGCGGCTTATGGCAGGGAGATCACGGCGATACTCACCGCTCACCAGCCCATTCAAGAACCCGGTCAGAAGACACGGTTGATCGTCGTCAGAACGGGCAAGCAACTCGGGGCGGTATTCCGAAAGAATGGCCGGGATCTTCTCTTCGGCATCCAGCAGGGGCTGCATCGCCTGAGCGGTTGCCATCAGATGCCAGTCGATGAAGTAGCTTGATTTATATTGCTGTGCTTCTGCGGTGCCGATTTCGTCAAGAACAGCATTCGGCCAGGTGGCATCTGCGGCAATCTCGCGTCGGCGTTTAATCGCAAACAGCCGCACGGCGATGTTGCGTTTGCCAAGTTCCTGCAGCAGCGATTGACGGCCCAGCAGCAAGCTCTGTTGCTCGGTTTCGATCCTTGCGTCATAACTCGTGCCCTGCAGGTGCCAGACACGCGAAAGCGATCCATCCTTGCCACGGACAGTGACACCATCAACCGGATCAATTCCGTCGAGCTCCAACTCGTCCTGGAGCCAGTCTTGGGTAATGTCGCCAAGCAACAGGCGGCGGCCTGCCGGAACGACCAAGCCGCCAGCCATTCCGGACACAAGGCCCGTTGTGATCACATCGGTCCAGATCATTTGCGCCCTCCTGTGGTCAGAAGGCGCGCGCCCTTGCGACTGCCCCAGAACATCGGGGCTACCAGCAACTCGCGGTCATGGTTCGGATTGATCCGCTGATGTTTGACGAGATAGATCCATGCGACGACAAACCCGACGATCCCGCCTGGAATGACCAGAACCGGAAAGTCGAATACGACGGGCAGGACAAAACCCAGAACGCCAGCAAGTCCGGCAACAAGCAGAAGTGGGATCGGTAGACCGATCAGGGTCATTTGGCGTTGGGCCTGAATAAGAACAGCACTGGTGGCTTTCATTTGAGAACCCCCAGAAGACCAGAGGCAATGGCCGGGCCTGCGGTGACCAGAATGCCGCCGATCACCATCATGATGCCGCGCTGCGGATCAAGCCGACCGGTAAAGGCCGCCCAGCCGCCGTAAACGACCAGACCAAGACCCAATGCGATGGCAAAGATCTTGCCAAAGCCTTCGGCCAGCAGTTCGAGGAAGGAAACAACAGGATCCCACCAGTTGCCACTTGCGGTTTCCTGGGCAAAGGCCGGTTCGGTCATGGCCAGTGTGGCAAGGCCTGCGATGACAGCGATTTTGAGAAGATTACGTTTATCCATGGTGCGTTTTCCTTGTCGTCAAATCGTCAAAACGGTGAGGACGCCCAGCGTGAAGACGACGGCGACCAGATTGAGGGCGGTGAGGATGGAGATCAGCTTGACCATCTTGCGAAAGCGGTCCTGTGCCGTATCGGCAAGGCGGGCGGCTTCCTGCATGGCAGACAGACGTTCACGCACGGCATCGGTCAGAGCTTCATTCTTGAAGTCCTCGATGGCGGCGGTGACATCATTGGTGAAGGCGTCCGCCTGTGCCTGAATGATCCCGGAAAGGGTTCGGTTATGCTGATCGATCAGGCGGCGATGCTCGTCGAGCACGACCTTGTGGATGGTGTAGATCATCAGGACCGGATCACCGTCCTCGACAGTGACCTGATGGACCTTCCACAGATACGTGCGCAGCTCTTCGATGCTGTCCATGGTCAGGGGCGGCGGCGGAGCTTCGTCAAGAACGCTGGCCATTACAGCACCGCCTGTTCCATGGCTGACCCAATGCTGCGCCAGGTCATCATCAGGCGCTGGCGCGACATCAGGGGAAAGTCTGCATGACTGCCTGCTTCATCAAAGGTCAGGCGGGCACGCATCATCTGTTCAATGTCGTGGCCAAAGGTTTCTTTGCGGACCTCGGGCAGACGCACCAGCGCGTGAATGCGGTTCTTGTTTTTCTTGTAGAGACCTGAATGCTCGAAGCTCTCGATCTCGCCGGATGCGTTCTTGCGTTCAATCCGCCCGAAATACTCATTGAGCCAAACGACGACCGGAATATCGGGAACGCTTTGCAAAACCTGATGCAGGCCCTGCATGGTGTCGTTCAATGCTTGGCCGCCTGTCAGGACCGTGTGAAGCCGGACTTCATGACCGGCATCGGCCAGCATCTGTAGGGCCTGTGCTTCGACCATGTAACCAAGCAGCGGCAGAAAGGTGCTGGCCCCGTTATCAATGACGACAACCCCGTCTTCCGGGCCGGTCATGATCTGTTCGATCAGCGCATCGAAATAGCGGGGGTTAATCTCGTCGGGACGTTCGCCCAGGCGAATGGTCTCGACGGGGAAGGCTTTATATCCGGCAAAGGTCTGGTTGACCGGATCGGTGTCATAGCAATGAAGCGGGGTGTCGCGGTTAAGGTAATGCTGCGCGAGAAGGCTGGCGACAAACGACTTGCCGACCCCGCCCTTGCCCTGAAGGGTGAGATTAATCAACGCCATCGGCGATAACTCCATCTGAAATGATAATTTTGATGCCCAGCAGATGGGCGAGGCGGAAGACTTCGGCGGCTGGCCGGTCGATCTTCCCTGATTCGAAGTCTCTAAAGGTGCGCTCTGACACACCAATACAGGCCCCGGCATCGGCTTGGGTGAGGTGTTGGCTCTCGCGGGCTTGCCGCAGGCGGGTGTGAAGGGTGAGGTAGTCCGATTGCCAGGAGCTCACGAAGTTTCCTCCGTCTGATCAGAGGCATCGTCTGCAGTCCCATTCCCGCCCCATAGGTGATCCAGCGCAGCCTGTTCTTTGGCCTTGAGTGTTGGCAAATAACTGGCGGGTTGAATGTCGATTGGCGGTAGGGTGGGAGTGTTGGTGGCAGAGGACTGGCTGGGTGTTTTCGCAGGCACCCGGGTTTTGGGTGTGGTGCGCTCAGAACGCAGTTGTTTAACCCGGTCATAGAATGACCGGCGGGACATCGTGATACGTCCCGAAGCACTCAGTTCTTCATAGATTGTTCGGACCAGAACGCCTTGCTCAATCTTGCCGAGAATTTCATCTCGCAAAGCAAGGATTTCGATCTTCGCCTGCCCCCATGCTGCTGGCATTCGCGCGTTCCTCATCGTAGCTGTTAACCACTTGACAAGGATCGGAAATGTATGGTCTCAATTCTATGTCGAAGGTGCAGACAACGTCTGTGTCTCGATCATGAGAATTGGGCAACAATGAGTGCCCCCGCAACCA
>NZ_LPVZ01000002.1 GCF_001613795.1 Thalassospira sp. MCCC 1A01148 | reverse complement strand
GGGTGGGTCTCAATTGGTCAAAACGTCGCTACCCCGCCACTCTATGAGAGGCGGTAAAAATTCGCACCAGATGCTGGGTCACAACGTTTTTCATACTCCAACCATGGCACGCGGCTCACCGCTTGTCCAGCATGCCGCGACGCACAATCAGATAAGTTCATAAATATTATTCACCCTTGGGTTATTTGGCGGTATGATTTTCAGATCGCCTTGCGCGATATCCGGGCGAAAAACCAAACAGATAACCGGCCCGGAAGATCATGATCCGCAATCAGGGAGGAAACCCATGCAAGGAAGTGATTATGACGAAGGCCTGGTGCACCACCACGAGGAAGGCTGGCACCACTGGACAAAATTCATGCTCTGGAGCGTGATCTCGATCGGGGTTCTCTTGCTGCTGATGGCCGCATTCCTGATCGATTGACCTTTGCGCGCAATCAACAGAGCCAAACAAAAAACGCCCCGCAATCTGCGGGGCGTTTTTGCATCCGGAAGAACCGGAAAACTGTATTCCAGGCTTAGCCGACGATTTCGGTCTGAGCGAAGAAATATGCAATTTCGATTGCAGCGTTTTCGAGCGAGTCCGAACCGTGGACCGAGTTCGCTTCGATGGATTCTGCAAACTGTTTGCGGATGGTGCCTTCCTCGGCATTTGCCGGGTTGGTTGCGCCCATGACTTCGCGGTATTTCACGACGGCATCTTCGCCTTCGAGAACCTGAACAACAACCGGGCCAGAGACCATGAAGTCTACCAGCTCGCCAAAGAACGAACGTTCTTTGTGAACTGCATAGAAACCTTCAGCCTGAGCGCGGGTCAGAGCGACACGCTTCTGTGCGACGATGCGCAGGCCAGCTTCTTCGATGACGGCGTTGATTTTGCCGGTCAGGTTGCGGCGCGTTGCGTCCGGCTTGATGATCGAAAGAGTGCGTTCGACAGCCATTGGTTTCACCTAAGCTTTGTAAAAATTCGTTACCCCCAAAGAGGACCCCCATGAGCCCCCCGAGAACAAAGGGCCTGCGGAAGACAAAGGCGGCACCAAAGACCGCCCTTATCATCCACAGACCCGAAGGTTGGCGCTATATAAACGGGGTTGGATCGCAACGCAACACATAGTTCTACCGCTGCAAAGCAGACCTGCAGCCGTTGCATTCACCTGTTTCGCCCGCAAAACACCCCCAAAAGGCATGAAACTGCGATTTCGGGCGGTTTTCACCCCGTCCTGTCATCAAAATCACATTGGCGATGACAATTTGAAGAATCCTTGCGTCAAAGCCCCTCCTGCCCTATTGAAAGCACAGAAATCCTTGCGATTCCCCCTAAACTGCGCCCAAGGCGCCCGCAAACCAGTTCAAGAGACCAACCAAAAATGCTGCAAATTACCGACCTCACCTATCGCATTGGCGGACGAGTGATTCTTGACCGGGTATCGGCGACCATTCCCGATGGCCACAAGGTCGGCCTGATCGGGCGCAATGGTGCTGGGAAATCGACCCTTCTCAAACTGATCTCGGGCGACCTGCCCGGCGATGGCGGCGATATTGTCCTGTCCAAGCGGGCCCGCATGGGTGTGGTATCGCAAGAAGCCCCGGCGGGTTCGCGATCCCTGCTTGAAACCGTGCTGGCGGCTGATACCGAACGCGCCGATTTGCTGGCAGAGGCCGAAACCACCACCGACCCGCACCGCATTGCCGAGGTCCATACACGCCTGGCCGACATCGACGCCCATACCGCCGAGGCCAGGGCTGCCGCCATTCTGTCGGGCCTTGGTTTTGACGGGGATGCCCAGCAACGCCCCTGTGATGATTTCTCGGGTGGCTGGCGCATGCGTGTGGCCTTGGCCGCCACCCTTTTCCTGCGCCCCGATCTGCTGCTGCTTGACGAGCCGACCAACCACCTTGATCTTGAAGCCACCATCTGGCTTGAAAACTATCTGATCAACTATCCCGGCACGATCATCCTGATCAGTCACGATCGCGATCTCCTCAACCGGGTGGTCAAATCGATTGCCCATCTGCATGACGGCACCGTCACCCTTTATGGCGGCAACTACGACAAATTCGCCAAGACACGCCGCGAACAGATGGAACTGGCCTCCAAGCATTATGAACAGCAGATCGCCCAGCAAAAGCATCTGCAATCCTTCATTGACCGCTTCCGTGCCAAGGCCAGCAAGGCCAAACAGGCGCAAAGCCGTGTCAAAATGCTTGAAAAAATGGGCCCGGCCATCCCGGTGGTCGAGGATCGCGGCATTTCCTTTGACTTCCCAAGCCCCAAGGAACTGCCACCGCCGCTGATCAACATCCATGATGGTGATGTCGGCTACGAAGAAGGCAAACCGATCCTGCGCAATATCAGCCTGCGCATTGATATGGATGACCGCATTGCCCTTCTGGGTGCCAATGGTAACGGTAAATCGACCCTGGCAAAGCTTCTGGCCGATCGCCTGCAGCTGATGTCAGGCGAAAAGCATGCGTCGAACAAACTGCGCATAGGCTATTTCGCCCAGCACCAGACAGACGAGCTGCGCGGCGATGAAACACCCTATCAGCATATGGCATCCCTGATGCCTGATGTCATCGAACACAAGGTCCGTGCACAGCTCGGCCGCTTTGCCTTCGAGGGTGCGAAGGGCGACACCAAGGTCAAGGACCTCTCGGGTGGGGAAAAGGCACGTTTGCTGTTCGCGCTCATGACGCTTGATGCCCCGCATATGCTCATCCTCGACGAGCCGACCAACCACCTTGATATCGACAGCCGCGATGCGCTGAACCATGCGCTCAATGCCTACGAAGGTGCCGTCATCATCATCAGCCACGATCCCTATCTGATCGAAGCCTGTGCGGATCGTCTGGTTCTGGTGGCGGATGGCACGGTCACATCGTTTGACGGCGACGTTGCCGAATACCGCCAGTATCTTCTCGATCGTGCGCGTATGGAACGCCGTGCCAACAAAAACGGCGGCGAAGACGGTAACGGCCCAGGAAACGGCAACGGCAAACCCGCCAAACGCGACCGCAAGGCCGAACGCCAGCAGGCGGCTGAAAAACGCAAAGTGGCCGCACCGATCAAGCGCGAAGTCGAAAAGCTCGAAAAGCAGATGGAAAAGCTTTCCGAACGCAAAGCCGGCATCGAAGAAAAAATGGCCGACCCGACCCTTTACGAAGACGCCAACGCCCAAAAGCTGGCCGACATCCAAAAGGAACTCGGCCAGATCGAAAACGAACTCGCCATGGTCGAACAGAAATGGCTCGACAAGCAGGAAGAATATGACGCGATGGTGGCCTGAAAGCCACGTTGGCGAAACTCTCCCCAATCCCTTTATATTGCGCGAAAAAAGAAACCAAACTAAAGTCCTCAACCTAAGATCGCATCGATACTCGAGCTAGATCAACAGGTTGGCTGTAGCGCGCCTTGAGCAGACATACGTCCAACCATCGCAATCACAGAATGGGGACGTTATGTCTTTTTTGACATCCTACTTTCTCGGGCCGGCAATGATAATCGGTGCTATTCTTGGCATTATTGCATTTGCCCAGAACAGCAAGCTGTTCAAACGCCTTTCAGTTCTGGAACGCGAACTAAAAGCTCTGAAAGCTGTTCAGTCTGCATCGATCCCCGAAGAGAACGAGACTGAACATTTCGAACCCCGTGCGCCATCGGATTTATCCGAAGGAGAGGCAGAAACCAAAGGTTCGAGTAATAGTTCCACGTTGGCCACCGACGATGCATCTGCCATTTCGGAAGATACACAGGAACCGGCCCTAACTTCCGACACGAATGAACAACCTTCCTCCCCCTCTCCCACAACTTCCGGCACCAGCTTTGAAGACAAGATCGGCTCTCGGTGGTCTGTTTGGGTAGGTGGTATTGCTCTGGTGTTGGGCGGCATCTTCCTTGTTCATTATTCAATTGAGTCTGGTCTTCTTGGACCTGTTCAGCGCGTTACAATCGCCAGCCTCTTCGCCTTGTCGCTCTTTGTTGCCGCAGAAACCCTTCGTCGGCGCCCAGATTTTGCAGCACTCGGCAACCTTGCCCAAAGCACCTATATTCCAGGCATCCTGACGCTTGCTGGTACAACGACAGCCTTTGCTGCAATATATTCCTCGCATGTCCTGTATGGATTAATTGGGCCGGGAACGGCATTCACTCTGATGGCCATTATCGCTGTTGCGACACTGGCCTTGTCGCTTCTTCAAGGTCCAATCCTTGCTTCCACAGGACTGCTGGCCAGTTATGTCGTGCCATTTCTAATCGAATCCTCAGACCCTGCACCATGGGTTTTGACATTCTATGGTCTGGCTATCAGCTTGGGCAGCTTTGGGATATCCCGTCTGCGAAGGTGGTTATGGTTTGCAAACCTCACAGTAATTGCAGGTTTCATTTGGGGGCACTTGGTTGCGTTCGCAGCACCTCTGCAAATAGCAGCTCCTTTAGCGGTATATGATGTCTCATTGCTTATTGCCTCTATCATGACTTTTGCTTTGGGCGTTTTTGATCGCAATTCCTCGGTTCCGACAGCGCCTATTAATTGGGACACATCCTTCTACGTTGGGCTAAACAGTTGGCTCGTCGTCTACCTTCTCCATCAATCCAACTACGACGTCACCGGAACCACGACACTGTTAATCGTGATCGCTCTGCTTATGGCGACTGCATATAGTTGGCCAAGGATCGGGCCGGTTTCACTTGCTGCGCCAATTCTGGCACTTGTTGGGTATTTGAGCTGGGATGTAAGAATTCCAGTTAATGCTCTGTTGTTTGATCAACCAATCATCACAGACGCGATCGACAAACTTACACTTCTGCCAGACACAAGAAGCTTCATACTTACCGGTTTGCTGCTCGGTCTGTTGATGGGGCTTGGCGGTTTCATTGGTGCTTACCTTTCAACCGCGCGGCGGTTTCTCGCGATATGCGGTGTAGTCGGTCCTATTGGCATCTTCTTTATTGCATTGTGGCGAAGTGAGGCCCTTGAGGTCCGCCAATTCTTTGGCGCAACAGCACTTGCGATGGCTGCAGCCTATCTCTGTGCTCTCGCCTTTCTCGATCGACACCTAACTACTGAGGACTATGATCGAAAACCGACACTTGCGACCTACACCATCGCAACGATCGGCTTGATTGCGACAGCAATAATTATTCTCCTCGGGGATGGCTGGATGCAACTTGCACTGTCGGCCCTCTGTGCCTCCACCATTTGGGTAAGCGGCCGATGGCCATTGCCAAGCTTGGGAACCTGTGCCCTCGCCTTGGCGGGACTGGTCTTACTGTCAATCGCTTGGACCCCAACCATTGTACCAACCAACGAGCTCTCGACGACACCATTGTTCAATGAATTGCTCTGGGGCTATGGCGGACCAGCACTAATATTCTGGTGGTGTGTATTCAAGCTGCGCTCGGTTTTCCATGCAGCATCAGAGGAAACAAAACCACGAATCAGACGACAAACACTGGCGTTTGAGGCGCTCGCGATTGCAACATCTCTCGCAACTGGCGCGGTTCTGCTACATCATGCCACGAACAACGGTCTGTTTTACAGCCCACCGAACACCTTGATGGAATGGAGCCTCCATTCGCTACTTGCACTTGCGGCGTCATTCGGGTTTCAAAGGCTGGGCCGAGCAAATGCAAGCCCAGTAATCGGGAAATGCGTGCTCGGACTTCGCGTCCTGAGCTTTGCGATGATCGGCATACTTAACCTGCTGGTATACAACCCCGTTTTCACAGACGAGTTCATCGGAGAAAACATTTTCTTCAACCTCCTCCTAAGTGGATACCTGCTACCCGCGATCCTAATAGGTTTTCTAGCATCAAGAAGAGACGTAGACCTGCCACGCTACTACCAAACATGCGCAGCAAGTCTCTCTATTCTCCTAGCTTTTTCCTGGGTCTCTTTGGAAATTCGGCAACTGTACCACTCCGGCTATATCGGGATATACCGCGAATGGACGAATGCCGAACTCTATAGCTACTCTGCAGCATGGTTGGCTTTTGGAGTTGCCCTGCTAGCGTATGGGGTTTGGCGAAAGGCTTACTACGCCCGCATATCGTCCGCAGCTTTAGTCTTCTTGGCCACAGCAAAAGCATTCCTTTTTGACATGTCAGCACTGGAAGGGATCTGGCGAGCGCTATCATTTATCGGACTGGGTATTGTCCTTGTCTCAGTTGGCCTACTCTATCAACGTATTTTAGGAAAAAGTAGAGATAGTAAAAAGCGCTGACCACGTCATGCTTTTCTGAAAACCGAACAGAGAACAGGCCCGCAATACATGATTGCGGGCCTGTATTATTGCACTCCGTTGCGTACTGCCTTTAGCGGATCACAAGCCCGCCATCGACGCCGATCACCTGCCCGGTGATCCAGTCATTTGCGGGATCAAGCAGATGGACAACCGATCGGGCAATATCGTCGGGCACACCGCGCCGCCCAAGCGGGATCATCTCGGTTTCCTGCTGTTTCACGGCGGCCTCTTGCTCGGGGGACAGCAACATGCGTTCGCGCAGGAACGCGGTTTCAACCGGGCCCGGCGCGATTGCATTGACGCGAATGTTTCGCGGTGCCAGCTCAAGCGCCCAGCAGCGCGTCAAATGTTCGATGGCCGCTTTGCTGGCCCCGTAAAGGCCAAGATGTGCGCCTGCCTTGCTGCCAAACGTGCTCGACAGATTGACAATTGTGCCCTGGCTGTCTGCCAGATGTGGCAGGGCCGCCGAAGCCAGCAGCGTCGGTGCCCCGACATTGATTTTGAAAAGGTCTGAAATCGCGGCCTCGGTAGCGGCCTCAAGCGGCTGTATCACACCGCCACCGGCATTGTTGACCAGCCCGTCGATCCGTCCCCAGCGCGACATTGCCTCGCCGACGGTACGTTCCGCCGCATCGGGGTCGGTCGCATCTACCACAAGTGCCGCAATACCGCTTGTGTCCTGTTCGGCGGCGCGCAATGGCCCTTCGCGGCGACCGGTAATCAGTACCTTTGCCCCGTTCTCGGCCAGCAGGCGCGCGCTGGCCAATCCGATCCCGGCCCCGGCACCGGTCACAATGAAAACCTTGTCTGCAAATCTGTTCATGACAGTTCCTTTTTTGCAAAATTGAAACTGTCGGAGTCTGGCGCGCTGACACTAGTGTCAGGGTCAAGCGTGATTTCAGACGGGTATCGTCATGCTGCTTTTCCGGGCCGGTTTTCAGCCTGCTTGGCCGGTGGAACGGAACGCAGGTTTGCGTATTTTGTCTCGCCGAAATTGGCGATGACATGCCGCAGGCGATCGCGCCGTTCATTCAAAACAGCAATCAGGTCATCAAGTTCCGACATCTTTTCAAGATGCTGTTCATATCCCGCCGTACAGGTGTGCTGACTGAAATCGGCCTGTTCGACATAACAGGGCAGGAAGCGGGCGATCTCGCGCGTTCCGAACCCGCAGCTCAGGAAAAGCTGGATATACTCGACCCGCGACACGCTATCGGCATGAAACACCCGATAGCCGTTTTGCGCGCGCCGCGACGCCAAAAGGCCCTGTTTGTCATAGTGGCGCAGCGACCTGACGCTGACACCAGTGGCCTTTGAAAGTTCTCCGATCTGCATCACGTTTAATACCTGTTCCGATGACATTTCATTCGTCATGAAATTGGCACAAAACGCGGCACAGGCAAGGCATAACGTTATGCAATCCGCCTGCGTGCGCCTGTAACCGACAGCGTGAATGCCCCGAAGCCGCTTATCGTCTGGCATTGACCAGTTTGTTGTTTGCCGCTTTGCGAATGCGTTTTTGCTGATACATCTTTTCATCGGCCAGACTGAGAAGTGCCGTTACCTCCCGGCTGTCATGCGGGAACACGGCAATCCCGATGCTGGCCCCGACCTCGACACTCAGCGATCCAAATTCCATCGGTCGCTGGACAGAGCCCGCGACCTTCTGTGATATCCAGTCGGCTTCGTCCCGGCCATTGACGTCATCGACAATGATTGCAAATTCGTCTCCGCCAAGCCGCGCAACCGTATCGCCCTGACGGACCGTGGCTTTGATCCGCTCGCCAACCTTGCGCAGGACCTGATCGCCGATTTCATGCCCATAGCGGTCATTGATCGGTTTGAAACCATCAAGGTCGATATAAAGCAGCGCAACTGAATAGCCATCATTTTCCGCGTGACCACAGGCGACTTCCAGCCGGTCCTCAAACAGCAACCGGTTGGGAAGCCCGGTCAGGGCATCATGATTGGCCTGACGCCAGAGTTCCTGGGCATTTTCCATATGCCGCGAGATATCCAGACCCATCTCGACAAAGTTGACCTCCGAGTTTCCCGGATCGGTGATCGCGCTGATGACGGTATTGGCATAGAAAAAGTCACCGCCTTTCCGGCGATTGCACACTTCACCTTCCCAGGTTCCATTGGCGCGCGCCGCCATCAGGATATCTTCAAGAATATCGGCTTCTTCCTGTTCGGCACGCAGGAACGATAACGGCTTTCCAATCGCCTCGTTGGGCAGATACCCCGTCAGGGCCGTGAAGCCGGGATTCACTTTCTGGATGAGGCCATTCTCATCGGTGACAACAACACTGTTTTTTGACGCGCGGAGAACCTGCTCGGACAGGCGGGCATCGAAACTGGCAACGATCTGGCGTTGGCGGGTCCAGGCATAGGCACCGCTGCCGATCGCGATCAAGACAAAGAAGGCCGCAGATACCGAAATCAGCAAGCCACGGTCCGGGCGCAGCATCGCTTCGTAGATGTCACTGGGCAGGCGCATGCCGACAAACAGGTTAAGGTCGTTAACCTTGCTGTCCGGTTCGCCAATGATCACAGACAAGGTCCGCGTTGCATTCTGTGCCAGCAGCAGCGACGAAACATCAAGGCGCCGCACCGAATAGAACCCGTCATCGGTGGTAAAGCTTTCATATCCCTGGCGCATGTTCTCCCTCGCCGTGGGGAACCGGTCGCCCAGTCCGACGGCTGCGCCATTCAGCTCCTGAGCCCAGTTTTCACCGGCCTCTCCGCCCTCGATCCAGTGGCCGTGATGGTTAAGCACAAAGCCCTGCGCACCATCACCGGACAATTCTGCGGTCATCTCGTCAAGGATCGGACCGGCCCGCAGGTTGAGGACGACAACCCCCTGACGTTGCCCGTACCTGTCAAAAACAGGCGCAGATAACCGCACAACCGGCTTGATCGGCCTTTCGATTTCGCCAAACTCTTCGTTCAGTTCAATCCGCGAGACATAAATCGTCCCGCGCGGCGCATTGTTGGCAAACTGAAAATAGGGGCGGCTTGACTTGTCCTGAAGATCACGGCCCGGCACGGCATAGGGAATACCGCCACCATAATTGACGCGGATGATTTCCATGCCGTCATTGTCCAGAAAGCGGACCTGGTCATAGACACCGCGCCTCTGGGAGAAAACAGCATATTCCTCGGCCAGTTCCTCTTTGGGGACCCGCCCTTCGATTACGGCTTCAAGCTGGCGACTTTCCGAAAGGATCAAAAGATCGGAAACCACCACTTCAAGACGTTCACGCAGGATCGAAATCGACTGTTCCAGTGCGAAACGCTGGTCGCTGGCAATCGTTCTTTCGCGTTCCGTGCTTACATCCCAGGCCAGGAAGCTGACAATTGCCAGAAATATCGCGCTAAGCGGTGCAAAGCAGACCAGAAACGACTTGATATGCCCGAACTTGATCATCGTTAGTCAAACCTCTCACAGGGGTGATGCGCCTTTCTGGCCTCGCACCTCACCTCTTAACCCGGTGTTGTCGGCCTGCAATACAGCCCGTCGAAAACGCAAGATGGAATCCCCGCGACCCCGTCTTAATTCAGATGGTGACCTGCGCATGGTAATCCGACGCCGCCATCATGTTTGGAATCAATCTAATATGTGCATTGTCACGCGACTTTACGAGCCCGTTTTTATCGCAAATGGCATGATACAAACATTTCAGGCAAAAGGGTATTTTACCGTTCTTCGTGACATTGTTTCGGGCGACAGGCGTCACGGTCGGGCGCACATGCAATCAAATCGTATGAGGATTGATCTGGCGGCCGGATTTGGTCCGGACACAAAAAATCCCGCAGGGTGGATTGCCCTGCGGGATTATTAAATAGAATTGAATAATCGGCTTGATTATTCAGGAAGTTTGAATACCGGCAGGACCGATCCTTCATACTTGGTTTCGATGAATTTGCGGACCGTATCATCGTGATAGGCTTCAACCAGCGTCTTGACCCACGGCTCGTCCTTGCGCGATGTCTGGGTGACAATCACGTTGGCATACGGGCTGTCATTGCCTTCGATTGCAATCGAATCCTTGATCGGGTTCAGACCGGCTTCGAGCGCGTAGTTGGTGTTGATCGCCGATGCATCCAGATCATCAAGCGAGCGCGGCAGCTGGGCGGCGTCAAGCTCGATAAAGCTGATATTCTTGGGGTTTTCAATGATATCAAGCGGGCTGACCACCAGGCCAACCGCCGGATCAACCTTGATCAGGCCATGGGACTGCAGCACGAGCAACGCACGACCGCCATTGGTCGGATCGTTCGGAATGCCGACTTCGGCACCTTCGGGCAGCTCGTCCAGGCTTTTGATCTTGTTGGAATAAATGCCCATCGGGGTCAGGATGTTATATCCCACCACCGACAGCTCATACCCACGGTCCTTGATCTGGTTATCAAGATACGGAACGTGCTGGAAGCTGTTGGCATCCAGATCACCATCATCAAGCGCCTGGTTGGGAATGACATAGTCCGAGAAGCTGACCAGTTCGATATCCAGGCCCTTGGTGGCTGCGACCTTGACGACTTCTTCCATGACTTCTTCATGCGCACCCGGGGTGACGCCGATCTTGACCGCGTCATTGGCCAGTGCCTGACCGGTGAGTGCCGATGCCAGAACGGCAGCCGCCGTCAGTTTAAGGAAAAACCGCATTGTAAAACTCCTTGTTTTCTTTTGGGTTTGTGCGGGAATTTGATGAATGTGAGCAATCCTCACATTCGAATTTCGTTTGACGAGATGCTCAGATATTCCGTTTGTCGGCCTTGCGCGCCAGATAGTCGCCAAAGCTTTGCACCGCCTGCACCACGACAATCAGGGTGATGACAACCGCCGCCATGACATCCGGGCGGAAACGCTGATAGCCATAGCGAATGCCAAGATCACCAAGCCCACCGGCCCCGACGGCACCGACCATCGCGGAATAGCCAATCAGGGTCACCGCGGTCAGGGTCAGACCGTGAATGATGCCCGGCAAGGCTTCGGGCAACAGCACCTTGGTCACGACCTGTACCGGACGCGCGCCCATGGCCTGGGCGGCTTCGATCAAACCACCATCCACTTCGCGCATCGCACCTTCGATGATGCGCGCAATGAACGGAATGGCCGCCACCGTCAGTGGCACGATCGCCGCAGACGTGCCAATCGAGGTCCCGACAACGAAACGGGTAAAGGGAATGATGGCAACCGCCAGAATGATGAACGGCACCGAGCGGGTTGCATTGACCAGCGGGCCAAAGACGCGCTGGAACCAGAGCGCCTCAAACAGCTCGCCCCGGCCAGAGGTCGCGAGCAATACACCAAGCGGCAGGCCAAACAGCGTCGCAATCGACAGCGATACTGCGACCATGTAAATGGTTTCCCAGGTCGCCTGAAGCAGAATGGGTGCAAGGGTTGAAAACATGACTTAGCCCTCCTGCCCGGCTGTGGCCGTCGTTGCGGCACCGGTATTGTTTGCGGGATTGTTCGCATCGGACCCGGCGCGGAAATCCATGAACTCATCAGCCAGAAGCGACTGTGTCGTGGCGTGTTTCGGATCGGCAAAGATGCCCTCAACCGCGCCCTCTTCGACGATCACGCCGCCATCCATGACAGCCACACGGTCACAGAGTGCCTTCACCACCGCCATTTCATGGGTGATGACGACCATGGTCAGACCAAGGCGTTTGTTGATGTCTTTCAGCAGCGTCAGGATCTGGCGGGTGGTTTCCGGATCAAGGGCGGATGTTACCTCGTCACACAGTAGAACCTTGGGGTTGGATGACAGTGCGCGCGCAATGCCGACACGCTGTTTCTGACCGCCCGACAGTTCGGCCGGATAGCGATCACGCTTTTCTTCAAGCCCGACGAGCGGCAACAGCGGGTCAACCGCCTTGGCGATATCGGCCTTGGTGGCGCCAGCCAGTTCAAGCGGCAGCGCGATATTGTCAAACACCGTGCGCGAGGAGAGAAGATTGAAATGCTGGAACACCATACCGAGCTGACGACGAAACAGCGGCAAGTCGCGCTTCGACAGCGTGGTGACATTGGTGCCATCCACCGTGACGGTCCCGGATGTCGGGGTTTCGAGCAGATTGATGCAGCGAATCAGGGTTGATTTGCCTGCACCCGAGCGGCCAATGACACCAACAATTTCGCCAGCAGCAATATCAAGATTGATGCCACGAAGCGCGATATGTTCGTCGCTGCCACGCCGGGCTGCATATGTTTTCTGGACGTTCGAGAGCCGGATCATGGGTCTCAACCTTTCCGTAGATACAAAAAAACCGCCGCGGCGTTACCGAGGCGGTCGTACATACGGAGCATATACGCCCTCTCGCTTTAGCCGCATTTTTAACGCGCCCGCAAGCTGAGGAGCAAATCGGCGCGATCAATGAACCCTGTGTATCTGACCGGACGTCATTCTTCAATGGGGAACAACATGCATTTTACGCATGGCATGTATGATTTCCCATTAAATTACAGAAGTTTATGTGTTCAACTTCAGTTCGAACGCGGGGTGAACAGCAACTTGATGAAGCTGCGCAACAACATGACCTGATCGGCCAGTTTACGCGGTTCATTGAGCGCCTTTGACATCACAATCCCGCCTTCCAGCACGGTCGAAATCATGTCAGCGACCTGTTCAAGGTCAACCGGCTCGGTCGTTTGATACTGGCCAGCAATATCATCAAGGGTTGCGCGGAAACGAATGCGCCATGCCAGAACCGCATCACGGTTCAAATCCCGGACTTCCTTGTCAAACAGGCGCTCCTGATAGCAATAAACCGCGACAATGCAGCCCGGATGACCATTGGGCAGGTCTTCGAGCACCTCGGCCAGCATTTTCAGGGCCGCAAGCAACTGTTGAAGCGGATCGTCCACCAGTTCACGTGCGCGATCAAATACCTGATCGAGGATTTCATCATCCTGTTCGATATAGCGTTGCAAAAGCGCACGCGCGAGCTCGTTCTTGTCGCGAAAATGATAGAAGAACCCGCTTTTGGTCAGGCCCGCCTCGCAAATGATTTCCTCGATCGAGGTTGCGCCAAAGCCCTTTTCCAGAATCGATTTCGAAGCAATTTCAAGAATGCGTTCGCGTGTCCGTTCGCCCTTGCGTTTGGGGCTGCCAAACGTGTCGGTGATCGTCAGTTTTTTCGTTTCGTTCATCACTTACCTTACCGCCGGTACGGTTTTTCGTCGCCAAAGGCCTGCATGGCCGCGCCAAAAAGCACCGGATCCCTTGTAAATATTTGTTTTGAATGCGTTTTCGGAAATCTGAAAAAACCGACCGCATGCCTACTAGAAGCAAAACCCAATCAGAGCGAGATTTCCGGCCCGCGTTTAAATACCCAAGCGGTAGAAAATTTGAAACCAAAAACTGAAATTCGGACACATGAGCACACGCAATCCGCACCTTCCGCCACATGGACGGGCAAAATTCATCACCGATGGCGGTCTTGAGACCACCCTGATTTTTCATGACGGGATCGAGCTTCCGCATTTTGCATCTTTCGACCTTCTGAAAACGCCAGAGGGATGCGCGCACATCACTGCCTATTACGAACGTTACCTTGCACTGGCCAAGGAAGCGCAGTCTGGCTTCATCCTTGAAAGCCCGACCTGGCGTGCCAACCGCGACTGGGGAAACAGGATCGGTTATGACGCCGCAGAACTGGCCGCGATGAACGGCAAGGCCATTGAACTGATGGCAGAGCTGCGTGACCGTTATCATTCGGATGCAACACCATGCCTGATCAGTGGCAATATCGGGCCGCGCGGCGACGGGTATGTCCCGTCAGAACGGATGACGATCAATCAGGCACGCGCCTATCACGCGGTGCAAATCGTAGGCTTTGCCAAGGCCGGTGTGGATATGATTTCGGTCGTGACCATCAACTACCCCAACGAGGCCATCGGCATTGCGCTGGCGTGTCGGGATGTCGATGTCCCCTGCGTTATTTCGTTCACCGTCGAAACAGATGGCAACCTGCCAAGCGGCGAGACAATCCGTGAAGCCATTGCGATGGTCGATGAACACACAGGCAATTACCCGGCCTATTACATGATCAACTGCGCACACCCGGATCATTTCCGTGACCGGCTGCAAGAGAATGGCGACTGGAAAAACCGTATCTGCGGCGTCCGCGCCAACGCATCGCGCCAAAGCCACGCGGAACTGGATGCCAGCACGCATCTTGATGATGGCGACCCGGAAGAACTTGGTCAGCTTTATCGCGATCTTGCCGATCTTTTGCCGAACCTGGCGGTGATTGGCGGCTGCTGCGGGACGGATCATCGTCACGTCGGTGCCATGGCAAAACACGTGCTGACGCCAGATCGCGCCGCGCACTGACCCGATACACCATAAAAAAAAGACACGACAGAAAAACCCAAAGGGACACGAGCAATGAATTCAAACCCGAAGCTGGCAGCGCAGTCGCCACAACCAAGACCGCCAATCGAACTGCGGGCTGCCACGCCAGACGATGCCGACGTCATGGCCAAACTGATCAATCTCGCCGGGGAAGGACTGCCGGTTTATCTGTGGCAGGATATGATCGAGGGCAATGAAACTGCGTGGGATGTCGGCCGTCGCCGTGCGCAACGCGAAGAAGGCGGATTTTCATACCGCAACACATGCCTTGCCGTTGGCGACGACCAGATCATGGGGGCCATCACGGCCTATGGTCAGCCAGATGCGTTTGAGCCGGTTGATCCTGCGGAAATACCGCCATTGTTCGTACCGATCCTTGAACTTGAAAGCCTTGCACCGGGCAGCTGGTACATCAATGTGCTGGCAGTGTTTCCGCCGTTTCGCGATCGCGGGGTCGGATCATTTCTGGTCCGGGCGGCTGAAAGTGACGCGCGCAAGGCTGGCAAGCTTTCGGTCAGCATCATTGCATCGGATGGCAATCCCGGCGCGGTGCGACTTTATAAACGGTTGGGATATACCGCCTGTGCATCGCGCAGGATGGTCAAGGAAGATTGGGATAATCCGGGTGAAAACTGGATCTTGCTGATCAAGGAACTTTAAAAACCAAAAGGCCGATTGCTCTTAGCTTTCGGCCTTTTTTTCCCACGCGCCTTGCGGGGTTTGTTGCCAGTAGGACAGTTTGTGTCCGGCGTCTTTCCAGTCTTTCCAGCGCGTGCGGGCCTCGGCCACCGCATCGCGGTCGCGATCATCAAACAGCATGATAACGCGTTCATAATCGCCGACCTTGTCGCTCATGGCGCGGTCGGTCAGAAACAGGAACTGGGCATTGTTGGGATTTTCATCCTCGGCCGTCAGCCAGACCGGCTGCATTTCGGCGTCGCCATCGGATTTGGAACCATGGGGCAACCAGCTTGCCGGATCATAGGTCCAAAGCAGGGTATTGATGGCCTCCACCCGTTCTTCGACACCGGTCATCACCACGGCACGCTTTTCGCGCTCCAGCGTTTTGGAGAGCAGCGTGGGCAAGGCCCGTTCCAGCGGCATGCTTGTGAGATGGTAAAACCAGATATCAGCCATAAGGCGGTTTTATCCCGAACATGAAAATGGGGCAAGGTGATCAACACCCTGCCCCACTTATTTCACCACCGTCATTCCGGGCGAAGCGAAGCGCAGACCCGGAATCTGGTTCCCGTGTAGCGCCGAAGTGGATTCCCGCCTGCGCGGGAATGACGCCAATCGGGAACGTGATTAGTTTTCGTAGTTGTCGGCCACAAAGCGATCAAGCAGACGCACGCCAAAGCCGGTCGCGCCCTTCGGGGTCACTTCCTTGTCGGACGTTGACCAGGCCATGGCGGCGATATCAAGATGCGCCCACGGGCGATCCTTGGTGATAAAGCGCTTGAGGAACTGGGCAGCGGTGATCGAGCCCGCCGCACGACCGCCGACATTTTTCATATCGGCAATGTCGGATTTAAGCTGCTTGTCATAGCCAGATCCCAGCGGCAGACGCCAGACGGTTTCATCAACCGAAAGACCCGCTGTGCTGATCTGGGTCGCCAATTCATCATTGTTGGCGAACAGACCGGCATTTTCATGGCCAAGCGCAATGATGACAGCCCCGGTCAGGGTTGCGAGGTCAACGATCAGACGCGGATCGTGTTTCTCCTGCACATAGGTCAGCGCATCACACAGAACCAGACGGCCTTCGGCGTCGGTATTGATGACTTCGATCGTCTGACCGGACATGGAGGTCACAACATCGCCTGGACGCTGTGCGGTCGATGACGGCATGTTTTCAACCAGACCAATCACGCCGATCACATTGCATTTCGCCTTACGACCAGCCAACGCCTTCATCAGGCCGGAAACCACACCGGCACCGCCCATATCAAACTTCATGTCTTCCATGCCGGCAGCCGGTTTAAGCGAGATACCACCGGTATCAAAGGTCACACCCTTGCCGACAAAGGCGACCGGTGCGTCCTTTTTCTTGCCGCCGTTCCAGCGCATGACGACCATGGCCGGTTTCTGGGCCGATCCCATGGCAACGCCCAGAAGTGCGCCCATGCCAAGCTTTTTCATTTCCTTTTCGTCAAGGACGTCAATCTCGACCCCGAGTTTTTCAAGCGCCTTGACTTCCTTGGTGAAGCTTTCGGGATAAAGAACGTTGGCCGGCTCGGACACCAGATCGCGGGTGAAGAACACGCCTTCGACGACCTTTTTAGCAGAATCAAACTGCTTCTTGGCGTCCTTGTGATCGCGGGCTGAAATATTCAGCGCCTTGAGGACCGGCTTGTCTTCCTTGGTTTCGGTGGTGCGGTATTTGTCGAAACGATAATCGCGCAGCATCGCACCGGTCGCGAAATCAGACGCCAGACCTTCCATATCAAAGAGAACGGAAAGCTCCTTCTCGCCGGTCGAGATGGCGCGGGTGGTGACAGAGCCCCCCAGTTTCTGGGCGGCAATCACGTCAAATTCGGCTTCCTTGCCGATCCCGAAAATGATCACGCGCGACAGATCGACATTGGCCGGTGCAAGGACCTGCAGGCTCTGGCCCGACTTGCCCTTGAAGGTCGACGCCTTGATCGCCTTGGTGATCGCACCCCCGGTTGCCTCATCAAGCGCAACGGCACTGGGCATCAGATCGGCACCTTCGGTCGCAAAGGCGATAACGGCACCGGTTTTCGGAATGGCGAGATCGGAAAACGTGATCTTCATGGTGAACAGGACTCCTGTCATGTTTCGGGGCGCAGCCCTTGATCAAGCAACTGCAAAGAAATTGATGTCCCTAATCTAGCGCGTTAAACGCGGTTGAAAAGGTTTATCGTTGAATTTCCTGCGCGATTTCACGCAAAGGCAACACCAACCCGGCAAAACCGGACGCCAACGAATTGCGCAACGTCAAGGCAAGATCCGCCAAGGTCGCTACTATGACGCATTCCAACATTCTGGAGGTATGTCATGGCTGGCAGAACCGCACCGATTTCGATTACCGAACCACAACGCGCCACACATCCGTTCTGGACCGGGGCTTTCCGCCCGCTTTTCCTGCTGGCCGGGCTTCTGGCCATCGTGGCTGTCGTTTGGTGGGTTGCGGGCTTTGTGCATGGCATTGCAACACCCAGTCTGGGAACAGGTTCGTGGTGGCACGCCCACGAATTGATTTTCGGATTTGGCGGGGCGGCCATCGGGGGGTTCTTGCTGACCGCGATTGCCAACTGGACAAGTCGCCCACCGATTTCCGGGGTCATGTTAATGGCGTTAACCACAAGCTGGCTGATCGGGCGGCTGGCTATTGGATTTGGCGAATATTTGGACCCGGCTTTGACGATTGTCGGGGCGCTGGTTTATTTCATCTTCCTGCTTGCCCTTGGTGTGCGGGAACTGGTAGCTGCGCGCAATTACCGCAATATGCGGGTTCTGGCCGTCATTTCCATGATCGCGCTGTTTGATGCGCTGTTTGTCGCCGCCTGCCTTGATGTCATCGCCCTTGATCCGGCCATGCTGTATCAAACGGCGATTCTCGCGATCATCTTGCTGATCGGCTTGATCGGCGGACGGGTCATCCCGGCCTTTACACGCAACTGGATGCAGCGCGAACAGATCAATGCGCCGATGCCCAGCATGTTTGGCCGGTTTGACATGGTGTGTCTGGCCAGCATTGCGCTTGGCATCGTTGCCGTGATCCTTGATCCGGCAGGCGTGATTGCCGGTTCTGTGTTGCTGTTTGCCGGGATTGTGCATGCCATCCGTTTGGTGCGATGGCGCGGGGTGCACAGCTGGCGCGAACCCATCGTGATCATGCTGCATCTGGGTTATTTCTGGGTGCCCGTCGGGCTTGTCCTGCTTGGCGTTGCGATCCTGTGGCCTGATGTCATGAGCAGTCGTGATGCCCTGCATGCGCTTACCGGCGGGGCAATGGCCTGCATGGTTCTGGCCATTGCCGGACGGGCCGCACTTGGCCATACCGGGCGGGAATTGCGTGCAGGATGGGCCTTGAACAGTGCGTTTGGGCTTATCTGGGTTTCGACCGTATTGCGCGTCATGGTCGGTTTCGCCGGATCGGGCTATGTCACCATTCTGGCGATTGCGACCATGATGTGGATTGGCGGGTGGCTGGCGTTCTTGATGGGTTATGCGCCGGTGTTACTGGGACCAAGCCAAAAGAAAACGCGCGGCATTCCGGTGCGGTAAAGCAAGGCGACCTAGCCAAAATCAAACAGTGAAAGCGACGGGTTGGATTTGATGTATTCCACCTCGTCGTTTTCGACATCGCCGGTGGAATGCCAGCCGTGGCTTTCATAAAAACCATGCGCGCGGTTTTCCGCGTTGGCCCCGGTGGTCAGCGAGATGTCATTACATCCCTTGGCAAACAGCCAGTCTTCGGCGGTGCGCAGCAATGCCGCACCCACCCCGCGGCCTTCAAATTCCGGATCGACAAACAGCGCCCAAAGCGTTGCTTCGCTCGGGATGGCAATGGCGAAGCCTGCGGCAGAGCCATCGAGATCGGCAAGCCAGATGCCGTATCCCTGTTCCAGCCATTTGCCAAAGGCGGCCTTGGTGATGCCGCGTTCGGCCAGTTCAGAAGCGGAAAGGTGGTTTTCACGCACGCGGCTTCGGATGGCAAAAATTGCCCCGACATCGCCCAAACGGGCTTTGCGAATTTTCATCCCGGCCACTGCGTGTGCTTTCTGTCCGTTTAAACATTTTCCCGAAAGCGAAAGCTTCCGCTCGCCAAATCGTCATTCCCGCACAGAGCCTGTGCCCGTGAAGACGGGTACGGGAGTCCATTTCAGGCACCATCAGGCCATGGATCCCCGCCTGCGCGGGGATGACGGGATCGGTCGCGGATACTCAGGCTTTCGTCTGATGGTGGCAATTTAGCGATATGACGCCACAGTGCCAGTAAAAACGATCACCACGCATACTTATTGGCCGAGATAATCCGCATCGGTTACGGGTTCCAGCCAATCGACCGGGGAGCCATTGAGCTTTTCCTGAATGGCGATATGGGTCATGGCGGTTTCGGGACCGGCCCCGTGCCAGTGTTTTTCGCCCGGTTCAAACCAGACGATATCGCCGGGACGGATTTCCTCTATCGGGCCGCCTTCGCGCTGTGCCCGGCCAAAACCGGCGGTCACGATGATGGTCTGGCCCAATGGATGGGTATGCCATGTGGTGCGTGCGCCCGGCTCGAACGTCACATTGGCGGCGGCCACACGGGCGGGGTCCGTGGCACTGATGATCGGTTCGATGCGAACCTGTCCGGTGAAATATTCCGGGGATCCGACCGTTGAGGCCTGTGATCCGGCGCGTTTGATATCCATGTCGTTCTCCCTGCGGAATTATGGCCGTGAATTTACGGCTGAAGTCTTGTTGGTTCTGACTGCTTAGTTGCCGGCCATCAAGCGGACCGGTTGGCGTTTCGGGCCCCATGTGCCGGGATGTGCCCGAAACACACCGGCACAATGTGTACCACAGCTTTTACATGCACCCTGCGCATCAAGGTTCCAGTCAGACAACTGATACCAGTCACGGCCAATCAGGATATCACCGCAGCCGTGGCAAAAGGTGCTGCTGTGGGTTTTGTCATGAACATTGCCGACATAGGCATAGCGAATGCCGTTTTCCATGGCGATCCTGCGCGCACGCACCAGCGTTTCGGGCGGGGTGCGCGGGGTATCCATCATTTTCCAGTCGGGATGAAAGGCCGAGAAATGCATTGGCACATCGGGGCCGAGTTCATCATGCACCCATGACGTCATTTCGTGGAATTCCGCGTCACCATCATTTTCGCCGGGAATGACAAGGTTGGTCAGCTCCATCCAGACCCCGGTTTCGTGGCGCAGATATTTAAGCGTGTCCAGCACGTCACCCAGATGGGCCGAGCACAGCTGATGATAAAAGCGATCCGTAAAACCCTTCAGATCGACATTGGCGGCATCCATGTGACGAAAGAATTCCTCGCGCGCCTTATCGCCAATATAACCCGCCGTGACCGCCACGGTGCGCAGGCCCATTTCGCGACAGGCAATGGCAACATCAACGGCATATTCGAGAAAGATCACCGGATCATTATACGTAAACGCGACCGCAGAGCAGCCATAGGCCTTGGCGGTTTTGGCGATCATTTCCGGGGTCGCGAGCGAGGAAAGCTTGTCCATCTCGCGCGCTTTTGAGATTTCGTAATTCTGGCAGAACTTGCAGGTCAGGTTACAACCCGCCGTGCCAAAGGACAGGATCGGGGTGCCGGGCAGAAAGTGATTGAGCGGCTTTTTCTCGATCGGATCAATGCAAAAGCCCGAGGATCGACCCCACGTCGTCAGCACCATCTGATCGCCTTGCCGGGCCCGTACAAAACACAAGCCCCGCTGCCCGTCGTTGAGCTTGCAAAAGCGCGGGCAGACATCGCACTGAATACGACCATCATCGAGATGGTGCCAGTAACGGGCCGGAACGGTGTCGGTTAGGTTTGCCATCACCTTGCAATCACGAGACTGGAGTTAGCATCAAGACAGCCGATCAAACATAATCTTTCGAATTCTAAACTATTTTAGCTTTCGGTTCTCTTTGAAGTTTGCCTCGGCAACGGACGCCAGTTTTTGTTTTTCTTCGATCTCACCAATGAAACCAGAACCCAGATCAAAGTCGTCGGTGATATCAGACAAGACAGCGTCCATGGCTTCTGCCGCGTCGATTAATTTATTGGCCTCTTTTAATGGCCAAGGATCATTAAACAGCCATTCAAAGTCTGGATAGAGCTGCTCAGGATGACGTAAATTTGAATGCAGTTCATAAACCCAATTGAACTTATCACCCGGACTAGGGAGTTTTTGCTTGCCACTAACACCCGAAATTTCACGCAATAGTTGCCAAAGCAAATCCGTAATTAAAATCAGCGACAATGCATCGTTGCGGCTCTTCGAATTCCTAAAGAAATGCAGTCTCTCATACATCACAGGCTCAACACGAGAGAGTGTTTTTATCACGGGAAACCGTACGTTCCATAAACTTTGATCAGAACGCTCTTCCCTTGGGAGAATATAACGAGAGAAACTGATAGCTTGATCTCTGAGTGACAACATCCGGCACCTCCAAGGTCAATTCAACTTTGAGTATACGCACTTTATTTATCTAGTCCTGATCGCTATCTTTTTCAAAGGAAGTCATGCGATTGGAAACATTATGACCATCATCCGCCCGCCTGCTGTTGCCGGGACGTTTTATCCGGCCGATGCCGATCTCTTGCGTAGCGAGATTGACGGACTGATGGGTGCGGCCTTGCAATCGGGCGTCGCGCAGCAAGAAACGGCCACGCCCAAGGCGATCATTGTGCCGCATGCGGGTTTGATGTTTTCGGGCAGTCTGGCCGCCCTTGGCTTTGCCACCGTTCGGGCGTTGAAGGACACCATCAAACGCATTGTGATCATTGGCCCTGCGCATCGCATGGCGTTTCAGGGAATTGCGCTGGCGCGCGCCGATCAGTTTGCCACCCCGCTTGGCAATATGCGCTGTGACCTGCCAGCACTGCAAAAGGCATTGGCGTTGCCGCATGTTCAGATGCTGGACGACGCACACACGCTTGAGCACGGGCTTGAGATCGAATTGCCGTTTATCCAGCGCCTGTTTGGCGAGGATGCTGATATCGGCATTGTGCCGCTTCTGGTCAGCCGATGCAGCCCGCGTCAGGTGCATGAGGTGATCGAGAAGCTTTGGGGCGGGCCGGAAACCCTGATCGTGATTTCATCGGATCTGTCGCATTTCCATGATTATGACACTGCGAAAAAGATGGATAACCGCACCCGCGCGATGATCGAGAACTTCGATGCCGAGAATATTGATACAAACGATGCCTGTGGCGCGTTGCCGGTGGCCGGGATGCTGATGGCCGCACGCAATCGCGGTATGAAGATCAAGACCCTTGGCATGCGCAATTCCGGCGATGTGACGGGCGATAAATCGCGCGTGGTCGGCTATGGCGCCTGGGCGGTTTATGACGGAAAGGCATCGGGTATGGGCGGTGACGGCGAAGACGACTTCACCAAGACGACCGAGACCCTGATCAGGACGCATGGTCCTGCGATGCTGGATCTGTGTCGGCAATCAATCCTGCACGGGATGGAGACCGGGGCACCGTTGCAGGTCTCGGCCAATGAGGTTGGTCCGGCACTTGCGGCACCGGGTGCATGTTTTGTGACGCTAAAGAAAGCCGGGCAATTGCGGGGTTGTATCGGGTCGATCATTTCGCATGCACCACTTGCCACCGATCTGTGCGAGAATGCATTCAAGGCCGCCTTTCGCGATCCGCGCTTTGCCGGGTTATCGCGGGCGGAGATTGGCGATGATCTGGAGCTTTCGATATCGGTCCTGTCGCCACCCCACCCGTTTGGCTTTGCCGATGAAGCCGATTTTATTTCCAAACTGACCCCGTTTGAGGACGGGATTATTCTTTCGGACGGCAACCGGCGGGGCTTGTTCCTGCCCCAAGTTTGGGATCAGTTGCCCGATCCAAAGGATTTTCTCGCCCATCTTAAGCGCAAGGCGGGGCTTGCGATGGATCACTGGTCACCCAATATGCGCGCAGAGCGGTTTATCACCCGCGGGATTTCATCAAGTAATATCCGCCCCAGCGGTTTCTGGGACCAGCAGGATTAAAGATTATGGCAAGCAGCACCCCCGACACCGGGCAAGATGATACGCGCTACGCCGATTTCATCCGCGAGGTTGCGGAATGGGAAGGTGTCTGGGCGCTTTACCATAATGGCTGGTTGCTGCAAACGACCGAGAGTGGCCAGAAATACTGCCCGATCTTTGCCATGCGCGACGAGGCCGAAAGCTTTGAGGCCAGCATTCAAAGCACGCATGTGCCCACCGCGATCACGCTGGTTGAGCTGATGGAAAGCCTGATGGTGCAATGGCGGGCCGAAGACATCATGGCGGGCATCTGCCCGACCCCGGCCAAACCGGCCATCGTCGTCAGCCTTGATCAGGTAAGCAATGATCTGATGGCGGCCCTTAAGGATGTCATGGCGGAACGGTTTGGCACCCAAAGCTGAAAACCCGACAATCTGACAACCTGGCAAAGCCACACTGGACCTTGTGGGCAAAATTCCCTATTCCCGTGGGATAGTTCAATCTCCCTGACAAACGAGAGTGCCATGACCGTTGCCCTGCCCGCCGATGCCGATGCCCTTGAAAACGGACTGATTGAAATCGCCCGCAAGGCGGGTGCTGCGATGATGGAAATCTATCAGACCGATTTCGACGTGCGTTCCAAGGATGATGCCAGCCCGGTGACCGAGGCCGATGACGCGGCAGAGGCCGTGATCCTGCCAGGTCTTCGCGCGCTCACCCCCGATGTTAAAATCGTGTCCGAGGAAAGTGCCGCCAAGGGCGATGTGCCCGATGTGAATGGCGAAACCGATTTCTTCTGGCTGGTTGATCCGCTTGACGGCACCAAGGAGTTTATCAAGCGCAATGGCGAGTTCACGGTCAATGTGGCCCTGATTGCCAAAGGAAAGCCGGTTCTGGGCGTGGTTTATGCCCCGGCCATCGACAAGCTTTATTATGGTGGCCCCGATGGTGCCAAGCTGATCGAGGGCGATGTTATGGAACCCAAAACCACCGCCATTTCGGTCCGCGAAATGCCCGAAGACGGTGTTGTCGTGGTCGGATCGCGATCACACGGCGATCCGGAAGCGATGAAAGCCTTTCTGGGGGATCTTGCGGTCAAGGAACTGCGCCCGGCGGGAAGCTCGCTCAAGCTGTGTCTGGTGGCCGCCGGTGAAGCAGACCTTTATCCCCGCCTTGGCCCGACCATGGAATGGGATATTGGTGCGGGTCATGCGGTTCTGCTTGCTGCCGGCGGTGTGGTTGAAAATATGGACGGATCAGGATTCGTTTATGGCAAGGCCGATTTCCGCAACCCGTTCTTCATCGCGCGCAGCCCGTCTGTGCCGGTCAAATACGAGAACTGATCCTTCGCAAAGCGGGATCAAAAGCAAATTTCAAAGCCGCATCAGCAGCTTGCCGATCCCGCATTGCAACAGTGATCAAATCGGCATTTTTCGGGAAAGCTTGAAACTGCTCCACCCCGCAGATTTGTTGACTTTCAGCAGGTTTTGCGCTATCAATTCCTTATCGCCACACAGAGTGTAGGTGACGTAAATAGCCGCCGGAATCACGGCGACGCGGTCCAGTTTCACCACCGCGGGGCGAAACCGGGCTAGAGCGTAAATTGGAGCCGCCATTTTCATGGCGGCTCTGCGCTGTTTGGGCCATATTTTTCACCAGATCATTGTTGGTTTTTCACCTTTGATTGCGGGCTTTGCGCGTGATCGTCCTTGTCATGGCACAGCATCATAGTTAGGTATTTGACTAGCTTGTGTTTTCAGAGATTGTTGCATGTCGCCAGCCCTTACCATTCGACCCTATTCCGAAGGTGCCCTTAGTCAGGCGGCAGCGAAGCTGCGCGCGGGTGAACTGGTGGCCTTTCCGACCGAGACGGTTTATGGGCTGGGTGCCGATGCAACCAATGCCGATGCGGTGGCGGGGATTTATGCCGCCAAGAAACGGCCAAGCTTCAATCCGCTGATCAGCCATTTTCCCGATCGTGATTCTGCGGCCAAGCACGCCAAATTTGATGCGCGCGCCGATAAACTGGCCGAGGCGTTTTGGCCCGGTGCCCTGACACTGGTTCTGCCGCGCAAAGCCGATAGCGATGTTTGCGATCTGGTAACCGCGGGCCTGCCCAGCATTGCAGTGCGCGTTCCGGCCCATCCGATGGCGCGTGAGCTGTTGCGTGCGGTTGGTCGCCCGGTTGCCGCCCCGTCAGCCAACCGGTCTGGCAAGATCAGCCCGACCACGGCGGGCCATGTGGCCGGGTCGCTTGGCGATGCGATTGGCATGATCCTGGATGGCGGTCCGTGCGGTGTCGGGCTTGAAAGCACGGTGATTGACCTGACCACGGATCGGGTGGTGATGCTGCGCCCCGGCGGAGTGACGGCCGATCAGGTATCCAAACTGCTCGGCACCGAAGTCATCATGGCGGAAAGCGATGATACCGCCCCCAAAAGCCCCGGCATGCTGACCAGCCATTATGCGCCGGGTCTGCCGGTGCGCCTTGAGGCCACCACCGCTGATCCGGCCAAACATGGTCATGAGGTCCTGCTTGGCTTTGGCGATTGCAACACCAAGGGATTTGATGCGGTCTTGTGGCTATCAAGAACCGGCGATGATATCGAGGCCGCCGCCAATCTTTTTGCCAAGCTGCATGAAGCCGATCAAAGCCACTTTGCCGGCATCGCGATTGCACCAATCCCGGATAAAGGATTGGGCATTGCGATCAATGACCGCCTGAAACGCGCGAGCGCCCCGCGCGCGCGCCATGATGCCAAGTAAGGGAACAACACCATGTCGTTCCTGCCAGAAGCCGCACTCACAGAACTAAAAGACCTGCTGGGCCCCAAAGGTTTCAGCATGGAAAGCGATGTGCTGGCCGCCCACAACGCAGAGGCGCGCGGCAAGTTTGAAGGCCATGCCGAAATCATCCTGTTTCCGGCCAGCACCGAGGAAGTCGCCAAGGCAGTCGCCATCTGTGCCGCACATGACATCGCGATTGTGCCCCAGGGTGGCAATACCGGGCGGTGCGGCGGGGCGGTTGCCAGTGACAAACAGGTCCTGATCAATCTCAAGCGCATGAACCGCGTGATCGAGATTGACGGCCGTGATTTCACAGCCACCGTTGACGCCGGTGCAATCCTGCAAAACATTCAGGAAGCGGCCGAAAAGCAGGATTTACTTTTCCCGCTATCACTGGGTGCTGAGGGCACATGCCAGATTGGTGGCAACCTTGCGACCAATGCCGGGGGCCTGAACGTTATTCGTTATGGCAATGCGCGTGATCTTTGTCTTGGGCTTGAGGTCGTATTGCCCGATGGCACGGTGTGGAATGGCTTGTCCAAACTTCGCAAGGACAATACCGGCTATGACCTGCGCGATCTGTTTATCGGCGCGGAAGGCACACTTGGCATCATTACAAAGGCGACGCTGAAGCTTTTTGCCCAGCCCAAACACACCGCCACCGCCTGGATTGCCGTGCCGTCGCCGGAATGCGCGATTGATCTTCTTGCACTCGCGCGCCGTCATACCGGCGATGGCATTGCCGCCTTCGAGCTGATCAGCAATTTCGCCCATGATCTGTCTGTCACGTATCTGCCGAACCTGACGCGCCCGCTTGCAACCAAAACGCCGTGGCATGTGTTGATTGAGCTGACATCGTCGCGCCCGAATGATGATCTGGAAACACTTCTGGTCGATCTGTTGGGTCAGGCGGTTGAGATCGGGCTTGCCGTTGATGCCACCCTAGCCCAGTCAGAGGCACAGCGCAAAAACCTGTGGGCGATCCGCGAAGGCATCCCGGAAGCACAAGGATATGAAGGCGGATCGATCAAGCATGATGTATCGGTGCCGGTTTCAAAGGTTGCCGAACTTATCAAGCGCGGCATGGCGAGTGCTGATGCGCTGATACCCGGCATTCGCCCCTGCCCGTTTGGCCATGTGGGTGATGGCAATATCCATTTCAACTTCACCCAGCCCGCGACCATGGACAAGCAAGCCTATCTTGCGCAGTGGGAAAGCCTGAACAGTGTCATTCACGACATTGTTGTCGATCTTGGCGGGTCGATCAGTGCCGAACACGGCATCGGGCAGCTTAAACGCGATGAACTGGCGCATTATGCCAGTGTGGAAAAGCTGAAACTGCTGCGTGCGATCAAGGTGGCAATTGATCCGGATGGCAGGCTTAATCCGGGCAAGGTTGTATAATCGTCTCTGTCGTCGGCATCGCGTTGCCCTGTGCCACCACAAACGTAAGATGGAAGACCGCCCCATGTTCTCTGTCGAGACCTATGCGCCCCTTGATACGCCCAAACAGATTGCACCGGACGTCTGGATTGTTGATGGCCCGGTGATCGGGTTTCAATATGCCGGGCTTAAACTGCCCTTCCCGACCCGAATGACGATCATCCGCCTTAAAAGCGGCAAACTGTTTGTCCATTCGCCGATCCGCCTGAATGAAACGCTTCGGACCAAGGTCGACGCACTGGGCGAGGTTTCTTATCTGATTGCATCCAATACCATCCATTATGCCGGTGTACCCGACTGGCAAAAGGCTTATCCGGATGCAAAGGCGTTCTGTGCGCCCGGTGTGATCAAGCGGGCCAAATCGGTTGGCATTTCGGTTGATTTTGATGCGGAGCTTGCCGATACGCCGGAACCGGAATGGGCCAATGAAATCAGGCAGGTGTTGGTGCGGGGCAGTTACCTCAATGAGGCGGTGTTTTTCCATGACGCATCCAAAACGCTGATCCTGACCGACCTGATCGAGAACTTCGAAGCCGACAAAATCAAAAACCCGATCTGGCGGTTTATGGTCAGGTTACTTGGCACCATGGACCCGCATGGCAGCATGCCGCGCGACATGCGCCTGACCTTTGCCGGATACAAGGATGGGGTGCGCAAGGCAATTGAAACCATGATTGACTGGGCACCCGACTATGTGGTGCTGGCGCATGGGCGTTGCTATGACAAGAACTGTGTGGCGGAGCTCAGGCGCGCCTTTTCCTGGGTTTTGAAATAGTTCGCAAAAAAAGGGCGCCCCGTAATGGGACGCCCTTAAAGCAATTGCGATATGCGCAAAGCTTATTCAGCCGGACCAGCCCATGGGGTCATGGCGTTGATCTTGTCCTGACGGCGTTCGTCGCCGGACTTGCCCCAGTCGCCACCGAAGGCCGCGGATTCCCAGGAACCGTAGCTCGGGTTCGGGAGCATGAACCAGCGTTCACCCCAGTAGTTGCCGTATTTTTCCATGACTTCGAGACGCTCGATAATCGAGCCGTCGATTTCGTCGGTGAAATCGCCGAAGTTGTCACCAAACTGCATGATGACACGGTAATCTTCGGTCACAGCCGCACGGCGCGGCGTTTTGTTCGAGCCCCATTCTTCGACCTCGCCCCGCAGCATGACGTGTTTTTCATCCGCATAGGGGAAACCGAATTTCTTGAGGTTTTCGATGGTCGGATCTTCTTCCGGTGCCTTGCGGTTCGAAACATAGAAGACTTCAACACCACGCGCCGCTGCCGCCTTGGTGAATTCCAGTGCGCCCGGCGTCGGGGTGGAAATCATGTCATGCACGAATGCCGCCCAGGTTTTGGAGCTGTAATGGGTTTTCTCGGCAACAACCCATGCCTGATAGGCGGAGTTATCAAGAACGGTTTCATCAACATCAAGGATCACCGCCGGCGGCTTGGTCGAATAATTGCCGTCCTGCTCAAGTGCGGCGGTCCAGTTGTGATCGCCAATGGCGGCGTCCAGCAAGCGGGTCGCGCCAGCATAGACCGACATGGCAGTCGTTTTGTATTCGACCGAGGTCTGCAACCACAGTGTGCCATTCAGGCCGTCATTCTGCTCGGACTCTGCCTGTGCGCCAAACGCGAAAAGCGCACTGGTCGCCATGATGGCAGCCACGCCAAATGATTTTCCGATAAAAGTCATATGTAGTCTCCCTGTTGATTTCCGGACTGCATCGATCTGACCATGCAGACAGGATTTCATAACCATGCCACCGCAGTGCGATAAAGAAAAAGCCTTTTTCCACATTATCGCGCAAAAAGGCTTTTAGAGCGGCTTTGATAAAGACGCCAATTCATTGAGTTTGGCGGCATTTACGCGGTTGGGCGTTTTTCAAATGACGTATAGCCGTCTTCAAGGGCAGGTTCTTCGTGAATGCGATCCACGCGTGCATGGGTCGGGCCTTCGTGGCAGGCGTCGATCATGGATTGAACGACCTTGACCGGCCCGCAAAAGACCGCCTCGACCGTGCCATCATTGCGATTGCGCACCCAGCCGGTCAGGTCGCGCTTGCGGGCCTGTTCCACGGTCCATGCGCGATACCACACGCCTTGAACGCGGCCTTCGATCCGGGCATGAACGGCGATGTTTCCGGCCCCGGTTGACGGGTCGGGACTTGTATCTGTCATGATCGGACGTCCTCCCTTTCCGATATGTCAGGATGTCAGATTTGATCGGCCTGTCTGCCGGGCGTTATTTCGCGCCGGGGATTTTGGCGTGCAGATGGGCGGTATCCTGAAACTTCTGTTTCTGTTCCTCGGATGCGGGAAGTTGATGGTTTTCCTTCCAGTCGTCATAGGTCATGCCATAGACGACTTCACGAGCACCATCGTAATCCATGGCGACACCGCGTTCGCGCGCTGCGGCCAGATACCATTTGGCCAGACAGTTGCGGCAGAACCCGGCAAGGTTCATCAGATCAATATTCTGTGCATCCTTGCGGTTTTGCAGATGGGTCACCAGCCCGCGAAAGGCAGCGGCTTCGAGTTCCAGTTTGGTTTGCGGATCAAGATCGGCTGCCGGGCCGTTGGCCAGTACGGCTTCTGTCGACATTTCAGAACCGGCGCAATCAGACATGCTCCATACTCCCGCTGGTCTTTTCCTGTTCCAGTTTTTCAATGACCTGGGGCACATGTGCAATGCTTTCGGCCGTAATGATGCTGGCATTGTCGATTTCGGTCTGATCGACCATTTCATGCACCCAGGTGATTTCATAGGGAATGTGGATCGCCGTCGCCCCGCACGCAAGGACCGGCAGAATATCGGATTTCATCGAATTGCCGATCATGATCGCCTCTTCGGGCTCAACGCCATAGCGGCCAAAGATGTTGCGATAGGTCAGCGAGTCTTTCTCCGAGACGATTTCAATCCCGTCAAACAGGTCTTCAAAGCCGGAACGTTCGATCTTGAGCTGCTGGGCGATCAGGTCACCCTTGGTGATCAGCACCACCTTGTATTTCGGGTGATTGGCATATTGCCTGAGCACGGCCTCGGCCCCTTCAATGATCCGGGTGGGCGCGCGCAGCATGGATTTACCTGTTTCGGCCAGTTTGTGGATGTCTTCGGCACTGATTTTACCATCAGACAATTCGATCGCCGTTTCGATCATCGACAGGGTAAAGCCCGTCACGCCATAGCCATAGATGGAAAGGTTGGCCAACTCGGCCTGATAGAGGCGATCATCAACCTGTTCGGGATCAACATAGTGTCCCAGCATTTCGCGAAGCTGCACATGGGCTTGGCGGAAAAGTGGCTCGTTGTGCCAAAGGGTATCGTCGCCATCAAAAGCAATCAGCTTGTACATTCTTACGCCTCGTTTCTTGTTATTGGATGGCCGCAGGCACGTTCAATGCGTTGGCAGTCAACCTTGATGTTCACAGGGATTACGGCCTCAATTCACGACCATATGGCAGTGCAAACGCGCCGTAAAGCCCCGTTATCTGTATTTAATATGCGTGAAACGGATCCGAAAGCCCTTGAAAACACAAGTGTTTGAACAGGTTAAAGAAAAAGCACTGACCGTTTCCAGTCAGTGCCTTAATCATGCATCACCCTTGAGGGATCAGGCTGCTTATTCGTCTTTTTCGAACTCGATGATGATGGCATCGACCGAGAGGTTTGCGCCCTGTTCGGCGTGGATCTTTTTGACGACACCCTTGCTTTCGCATTTAAGGACGTTTTCCATCTTCATGGCCTCAAGGATGCAGAGTTCCTCGCCCGGCTGGACGGTCTGGCCTTCCTCGACCGAGACCTTGACGAGCAAGCCCGGCATTGGCGAGAGCAGGAAGTTCGACATATCCGGCGGGGCCTTGAACGGCATCAGTTTTTGCAGTTCCGCGACGCGTGGCAGCATCACCTTGAAGCTGCGCTGAATGCCGTTGGCCGACAGGCGATAGCCCACCCCTTCGAGGTCGATCTGCACACAGACCGGGGCACCGTCGATTTCACCGACAAACATCGGATCGCCGATCTTCCAGTCCGAGACCACGCCGTAGCTGCGGTCCCCTATGGCAACGATGTAATCGCCGTTAACACCATCAAACTCGATATCAAACGGCGTGTATTCATCGCCGCAGACCGCCACCCAGCTTTCGGCAATTTCAAGCGGATGATCGCTGACCTGGCCTGTGATGCCGGCATTGCGTTCGGCAAGACGCTGATTAAGGTAGGCCGCGACCACGATCAGGGTCGATGGATCGTCGTTGGGCAGATCATCGGCCGAGAAACCATCCGGGTATTCTTCAGCGATGAAGTTGGTGGTGATATTGCCATCCTGGAAACGTTTGTTGGCCATAACAGCGGCCAGGAACGGGATATTGTGCGAAATGCCGCGAATATAATAGGCATCAAGCGCGCGGCGCATTTCACCAATCGCCTGATCGCGGTTTTCACCATAGGTGATCAGTTTCGCGACCATCGGGTCATAGAACATCGAAATCTCGCCGCCTTCAAAGACGCCGGTATCCACACGCACGGTGTCGGATTCTTCTGGTGGCTGATAGCGTACCAGGCGGCCGGTAGAGGGCAGGAATTCGCGGAAGGGATCCTCGGCATAGACGCGGGTTTCCATGGCCCAGCCGGTCAGTTTGACGTCATCCTGTTTGAGCGTCAGTTTTTCACCACCGGCGATCTTGATCATCCATTCGACAAGATCCTGGCCGGTGACAAGCTCGGTCACCGGATGTTCGACCTGAAGCCGGGTGTTCATTTCAAGGAAGTAGAAATTCTTGTCCTTATCAACGATGAATTCCACCGTCCCGGCAGAGCAGTAATCCACCGCGCGTGCCAGTGCAACGGCCTGTTCGCCCATGGCCTTGCGGGTGGCAGGGTCAATGAAGGGTGACGGGGCTTCTTCGACGACCTTCTGGTGGCGGCGCTGGATGGAGCATTCGCGCTCGCCAAGATAGATCGCGTTGCCGTGCTTGTCGGCCAGCACCTGAATTTCGATATGGCGCGGTTCCTCGACGAATTTTTCGACAAAGACGCGGTCATCGCCAAAGGAGCTTGCGGCTTCTGACGTCGCACGTTCGAAACCTTCGCGGCATTCGGCATCGTTTCGGGCAATACGCATGCCCTTGCCGCCACCACCAGCGGATGCCTTGAGCATCACCGGGTAGCCGATATCATTGGCGATCTTGACGGCCTCGTCGGTGTCCTTGATCACGCCCATGAAACCGGGAACGGTTGAAACACCCGCATCGGCCGCGATCTTTTTCGAGGTGATCTTGTCGCCCATGGCGGCAATGGCACCATTCGGCGGGCCGATAAAGGCAATGTTTGCTGCATCAAGGGCCTTGGCGAAGGCCTGATTTTCCGACAGGAAGCCATAGCCGGGATGGACGGCCTCGGCCCCTGTGGATTTGCAGGCGTCAATGATGTTTTCAATAATCAGATAGGACTGATTACTGGGTGCCGGGCCGATGCGGACGGCCTCGTCGGCCATCTGAACATGCAGGGCGTTTTTATCGGCATCGGAATAGACCGCAACGGTCTTGATGCCCATTTTGCGGGCTGATTTGATCACACGGCAGGCGATTTCACCGCGGTTGGCAATCAGGATCTTGCTAAACATTTTTCTGTCTCCCAATTTGTCTTACAGCGGAATGTTGCCGTGTTTCTTTTCAGGGTTCTTGATGTCCTTGTTGCGCAGCATGCCAAGCGCCTTGCAAACGCGGCGGCGCGTGCCATGCGGCATGATGACATCATCAATGAACCCCTTGCGGCCCGCGACAAACGGGTTGGCGAATTTTTCGCGGTATTCTTCGGTGCGGGCTTCGATCTTTTCAGGATTGTCCATATCCGCCCTGAAGATGATTTCCACCGCCCCCTTGGGCCCCATCACCGCAATTTCGGCGGTCGGCCAGGCATAGTTGACATCCCCGCGCAGATGCTTCGATGACATCACGTCATATGCGCCGCCATAGGCCTTGCGGGTAATGACGGTGACCTTGGGCACGGTGGCCTCTGCATAGGCATAAAGCAGTTTCGCACCATGTTTGATGATGCCGCCATATTCCTGTGCGGTCCCCGGCATGAAGCCCGGCACATCGACAAAGGTGACAATCGGAATGTTGTAGGCATCGCAGAAGCGCACGAAACGCGCGGCCTTTTTGGAGCTGTCGATATCAAGGCACCCGGCCAGAACCATCGGCTGGTTGGCGACGATACCAACCGTGCGGCCATCCATGCGCGCCATGCCGATAATGATGTTTTTGGCGTAGTCGGCCTGAATTTCAAAGAAGTCGCCCTCATCGACGATCTTGGTAATCAGTTCCTTCATGTCATAGGGCATGTTGGGGTTTTCTGGCACCAGGGTATCGAGCGAGAAGTCATCACGCGTGATTGGATCTTCGCACAGGCGTGCAGGCGGATCTTCCTTGTTGCACAGTGGCAGGAAGTCCATGAAACGCCGGGTCTGAAGCAGCAGGTCGACATCATTGTCAAAGGCGAGATCAGCCACACCCGACACGCTGGTGTGGGTCGATGCCCCGCCCAGCTGTTCGTGGGTGACTTCTTCGTGGGTGACGGTTTTGACCACGTCAGGACCGGTCACGAACATATAGGAGCTGTCCTTGACCATGAAGATGAAGTCGGTCATGGCCGGGCTGTAAACCGCCCCACCGGCACACGGCCCCATGATCAGCGAGATTTGCGGGATGACGCCGGATGCCTCGACATTGCGCTGGAAGACATCGGCATAGCCAGCCAAGCTTTCGACACCTTCCTGAATACGCGCCCCGCCCGAATCATTAAGCCCGATCACCGGCGCGCCGACCTTCATCGCCTGATCCATGATCTTGGCGATCTTGCGCGCATGCGCCCCCGAAAGTGCGCCGCCGAACACCGTAAAATCCTGCGAGAAAACAAAGACCAGACGGCCATTGATCGTGCCGTGACCGGTGACGACACCATCGCCGGGAATGCGGTTTTCGGTCATGCCGAAATCCACACAATCATGTTCGACAAACATGTCCCATTCTTCGAAGGAGCCTTCGTCAAGCAGCACATCAAGGCGTTCACGCGCGGTGAGCTTGCCTTTCTTGTGCTGATTATCAATGCGGCGCTGGCCACCGCCCATGGCAGCTTCGGCGCGCTTCGCTTCGAGTTTGGCGACAATATCCTGCATGTTGCGTTTTCCTTGCTGTGATCGGCCATTTGGCACATTTCGGCCCAATGTGCGCGTCTCGAGAATGAAATAGCATTATTCGGTACTGGAATGCCAATTATTTTTGCTATTCTGCCAGAGGTCGAGAATACCCCGTAAACACCTGATTTCCCTAACGTCATCGCGATATATGTGAATGGGCTGGACTAAAGTCTAGAGTTGTACCCGCGCGACCCGTGTCACAGGATCATTTGCGCGCATGGCGCGTTTCAGGAGTAGCTTACCGTGCGATTACCCTGATCCGGGGTCCTGTTATCGCGTACAGTATATGCCTGTCGTCACCACAACCGATTGAGCCCATGTTAAAATTCAGCCCCCGCAATCCGGAAAAAACCGGCGATGATCGCCCTGCTGGCTCCTTGTGGGGGTATGTCTGGCGCATGAGTGGCTGGCATCAGGTGGCGGTATGCAGCCTTGCGGTGATTGTGGCCGCCCTTGGCATCGCCCCGATCGAGCTGCAACGCCGGATTGTTGATAACGCCATCACCCCGCAGGACTTTGACCTTCTGATTACGCTGGCCATTCTGTATCTGGGTGTGATTGTCGTGCATGGCAGCATCAAATATGTGCTGCGCATTTATGAAGGCTGGCTGAGTGAAAGCGCGATCCAGTATAACCGCAAGCACCTGACGCGCCTGCGCGCCCACAATCAGGCCGGAAGCGACGATGAAAGCAACGGACGTGCAGTTTCGATCATCGGGGCCGAGATCGAGAAACTGGGCGGGTTTGTTGGCGATGGCCTGTCGCAGCCGGTGGTCAATAGCGGCATGCTGATCTTTGGGCTTGGCTATATGATCAGTGTTGAACCGATGATCGGCCTGATCGGGGTGATCGCCCTGATCCCGCAGATCGCGCTTGTGCCGATCATTCAGAAACGCATCAATGCCCTGATTGAAGATCGGGTCGAGAAAATGCGTGAAGTCAGTGACGAGCTTTCAGATCTGTCATCTGACAAAAGCGATGACGAGCAACTCAGCCCGATCAATCGCGGGATCACCGGGCTGTTTGACAACCGGATGCAGTTGTTCGTTCTGAAATTCGGCATGAAGTCACTGATCAACTTGCTGAATGCGCTGGCACCGCTGAGCGTGCTGTTTGTTGGCGGCTATCTGGTGATTCAGGACCAAACGTCGGTCGGTATCATTGTGGCGTTTATTTCAGGCTTTGACCGGATGTCGTCACCGATGCGCGAATTGTTGTCCTATTACCGGGTGGCGGCACAGGCAGCCGTGCAGCACAGAATGATCGCGCGCTGGATGAAATAGCATTGATGGCGGCAAATGCCGCCACCAAGGGTCAGCCAAGCAGTTCGAGATAGCGGCCCGCGGCCAGAAGCTCCGCCCGGTGACGGTCGCGCCGGGCAATTGCCTCTGCGTCTTCGCCCCATTTCTCCATGGCGTATTCTTCATCAAGCATGGCGCACTCAAAGGCGTTCTGGGCGTCGATCTTCTTGTTCATCACCGCAAGGCCAATGATGACCGACCCCGACACCGTGGTCAGGCTGTGCAGGGCTGTCAGATAATAATCATCGAAAGATTCGACATGATCCTGCAAACGCAAAAGCGCGTGGTCATCCTGAGTGATCGGCATCACACCTTCGGTGACCTGAAGCGCCACGCCAAGATCGTCCTTTGACCAATCGAGCAGCGGTTGCCATTTTTTGGCCTGACGTTCGATCAATTCTTCCGGATAGGGTGCGCGATAACACAGCAGATCGGAGCGCCCATAGCCGGTCAACTCTGCGATCACCCCTGCGCGGTTCGGACGCACACGGTCAATGGCGGTCGCGGCAAGCTGCATGATCGGCATGGTGGAAGGCTGGACCTTTTCACCCTGCGCTTCCCATTCCGCAGCGATTTCACGCGCAAGTACTTCTGATGGCAGGAGGAAATCCGCCTTGGCCGGGGTTTTCACCGCCCGCCCGTCAAGAAGAACGCGCCAGCCTGCCCCGCTGTCATCAGCAGCGGCGTCGGCCTTTTTATAGAAACGATTGATCGATTGTGTAAGCATGAACGCCATATGCCTAAATGCAGCGTTTTGCGCAAGTGATTTACAAGATAAAGCGCGTCAAATGGGCGATTATCAAGAATTCCTGTATAATTTTTGATCAATTTGCCCCATTGACCAAATAATAAACACCACTACTCTGCTCGGTGAAGATTACAAAACCGCGACAAAGCGGGCGCATTGGCAAGATGGCATGACCATTGCTGAGAGCGCATTGGATTTATCAGGTAGCTGGATTGTTACATCAATCCGCAATCAGGAGGCTTCTTTAAACATGACCACGCTTACGAACAGACTTTTGGGGGCTGCTATCGGGGCAGCTGTTGCCCTTGGCGCGCATGCTGCACTGGCAGATATGGCGATTAAATTCTCGCTCGACTGGAAATATGAAGGTCCGGCTGCACCGTATCTTCTGGCCAAGAAGAACGGCTATTTTGACGAAGAAGGCCTTGATGTCACGATTGACTCGGGCAACGGTTCGGTCGG
This sequence comes from Thalassospira sp. MCCC 1A01148, assembly GCF_001613795.1. Taxonomy (GTDB): domain Bacteria; phylum Pseudomonadota; class Alphaproteobacteria; order Rhodospirillales; family Thalassospiraceae; genus Thalassospira. The sequence continues at coordinate 27,901 of NZ_LPVZ01000002.1, read as the reverse complement.
TGCGATCACCCGTGTTGCCAGCGGCGCTTATGATATATCGCTTGCTGACATCAACTCGCTGGTGGAATTCAACGCATCCAACCCGGATCGCGCCATGAAGTCGATCTTCATGGTTTATGATCGCCCGCCATTTGCGCTGTTCATGCTTAAAAGTTCCGGCATTACCAAGCCGGAAGACCTGATCGGCAAGACCCTTGGCGCACCGGTCTTTGATGCATCCCGCAAACTGTATCCGGCCTTTGCATCGGCAACCGGTCTGGACCTTGACGCTGTGACCTGGGAAAGCATGGATCCGCCGCTGCGTGAGCCGATGCTGGTGCGTGGCGATGTGGATGCGATTTCCGGTCACTACTTTACCTCGATCCTGAACCTGCAGGCACAGGGTGTTGCCAAGGATGACCTGACCGTCTTTATGTACAAAGACTTTGGCATGGACTTCTATGGCAACGGCATTCTGGCTTCGCCGGACATGATGGAAAACCACCCGGAAGAGGTTAAAGGCTTCCTGCGCGGTGTGGTCAAAGGCTGGGCTGCGGCGATTGCCGATCCGCAATCCGCAATTGACGCCCTTAAGGAAGTTGATCCGCTGATCAACCCGGATCTTGAGCTGCAGCGCCTGCAGATGGCGATCGACGAAAACGTCGTTACCCCGGCAACCCTTGAAGAAGGCATGGGCCTTGTCAAAGCCGACCGTATGGCCAAGGCCATCGATCAGGTTGCCCTGGCGTTCGGTTTCGAGAACAAGCCGTCTGTTGATGACATCTATACCGATGAATTCATGCCGTCTGCCGAAGACCGCATGCTGAAGTAATCATTTTGGGAAACGGGGCAGTCGGAATTTCCGGCTGCCCCGTTTTTTCATCTGCCCGCAAAAAGAATAAAGATACAGGGTCCCGACCCAGGGTCAGGGCCCAGGCCAAGCAGGGGGAATAACTGCAGTGTCCAATAGCTTCGTCGAACTCAATGACGTCAAGCTTCGCTATAGTGAAGGCGATGAACTGGCGCTTGATACCACCAACATGAAGATCGACAAGGGCGAGTTTATCGCCGTTGTGGGTCCGTCGGGGTGTGGCAAATCATCGTTGATGAAACTGGTTTCGGGCCTGATGCCGCCAACTGAAGGCAATGTGATTGTCGATGGCAAGGAGGTTTCCGGGCCGCTCAAGATTGTTGGCATGGCGTTTCAGAACCCGACCCTTTTGCCGTGGCGCACGACCCTTGATAACGTCCTGCTGCCGATGGAAATCGTCAAACCGCATCGCCATCGCCTGCGCAAGCATCGCGCGGAGTATGAAGAACGCGCACGCAAACTTCTGGCGACTGTCGGGCTTGAAGGCCACGAAGACAAATACCCGTGGGAGCTTTCAGGGGGCATGCAGCAACGTGCGTCATTGTGTCGGTCGCTGATCCATGAGCCGGATCTTCTGATGCTGGATGAACCGTTCGGTGCGCTGGATGCCTTTACCCGCGAAGAGCTTTGGGACATTTTGCAGAACCTTTGGATGATCAAGCCGTTCACGGTTATTCTGGTCACCCATGATTTGCGTGAGGCGGCCTATCTTGCCGATACCATCTATGTGATGTCCAAACGCCCGGGTAAAATCCTTGTGGAACGTGAAAACACCCTGCCCCGCCCACGCGATCAGGAAACCACCTTTACCCAGCCTTTCACCGATCTTGTCCACGAATTGCGCAGTCACATTCGTGACGTGCGAGAATCTTGAGGGGGCTGGCGATATCATGAAAAAGAAATTGAACCTTCGCAAAGCAACACCGTGGCTTAGCGCCATCGGGCTTTTCGTGCTGTGGGAACTGATTGTGCGGATTTTCAACATTCCGCCCTATGTCCTGCCGACCCCGTCTGAAAGCATCATTGTCGGCTGGCAGTTCCATGAAGCGATCTGGATGCATGCCTATCACACGCTGTATACCACGCTGGCGGGCTTTGCCATTGCCGTGGTGTTCGGTGTGGTGCTGGGCGCGCTGGTCGGATCAAGCCGGGCGATCTATGATGCGGCCAACCCGCTTTTGGTTGGTTTTAACTCTGTGCCGAAAGTGGCCCTTGTCCCGGTTCTGGTCATGTGGTTTGGCATCGGCACCGTACCGGCAATTATCACGGCATTCCTGATTTCGTTCTTCCCGATTGTGGTCAATGTTGCCACCGGCCTTGCGACCCTGGAGCCGGAGTTGCGCGATGTTCTGCGATCGCTAGGTGCGACCCGTCGTGACATCCTGATCAAGGTCGGATTCCCGCGGGCGATGCCGTATTTCTTTGCGTCCCTTAAAGTCGCGATCACGCTGGCCTTTGTCGGCTCGGTGATTTCGGAAACCGTGGCGTCGAACGTTGGCGTTGGTTATCTGATGCTGTCGGCGTCGTCGAAATTCAACATGCCGCTGGTGTTTGCCGGGTTGCTGGTGATCGCGGTGATGGGCATTGCGATGTACGAAATCTTCAACGTCATCGAACGCCGGTCGACCAAATGGGCAAATCGCGGAAATCCAACGAACTAAGCCCCATTTGGACCAATCATCAGACAAATAAAAAGGCCGGGAAGTCCCGGCCTTTTTTCATCGTACCATTGGCGATGGTTAGCTTAGATGTTCGTCAAAGAAGGCCATGGTGCGGTTCCATGCCAGCATGGCGTCTTCGCTGTCATAGCGACCGCCGGTCGGGTTGGCAAACGCGTGATCGGCGTCATACCAGAAGAACTCGTAGTCGGTCTTGCCAGCAATCCGCAAAGAGCGTTCAAACCCGTCGACCATTTCCTTGTTGATGTTTTTATCAAGGGTGCCGAAATGCCCCATGATCGGCGCGCTGAGCGTTGCGACCTGTTCCGGGGTCTTGTTGACGTTGCCGTAATAGATCACAGCCGCATCAATATCGGTTGCAAGGGCGGTATTCAGCGACCAGCCACCACCAAAGCACCAGCCAACAGAGCCGACCTTGCCAGTTGAATCCTTGTGACCGCGCAGGAATTCGACAGAAGATTGCAGCTTGCGGGTCGCAACCACCGGATCCATCGAAGACATCAGCGCACGCGCACCATCAGGTGTCGTCGCGGGCGGTTCGCCATAAAGGTCAACCGCAAGGGCGATATAGCCCTGCTTGGCATATTCGGCAGCAACCGCACGAATATGGTCATTCAACCCCCACCATTCATGGATCAGAATGACGGTCGGGGCCGGAAGGGTGTGCGGCATGGCGATTTCGGCAACCATTTCGTCGCCTTCAGGCGTGGTGATGGTTACCTTATCAAGCCCGTGGCCTGCTGCATGGGCAAGCATCGGGTCGGCGAGAACAACAGCCAAAGGCAGGGCAGCGGCCCCTTTGAGAAACAGTCTGCGTTGTTCGTCAGTCGCCTTGGGCGGCGGACCGAGATGTTCGTGGGAGCCACATCCGTCAAGCGTACACATGTTCTAGCCTCCTCTTATGCCTGTTTTCAGGGGATATCCCCAATTAACATTGTTTGCGACAGCACGCCCGGTTGGCAAATGACAATCCCGTCATCGGGCATTCCCATACCTTCACGCGCCACGGTACTTCGTTCAAGTTTGTTTACGGGGCTGATCGCACCAAGGATCATGTTTGCGATGGTGTTTCATATAACGGCTGCTTGCACCTTGGCATCGCACCTGATTTAAAGGGCCGACAAACCCCATACATGCCCCAACCATTCGGAGACGACATGCGCGATATTGAAACGGTTCTTTTTGATCTTGGGGGTGTGCTTGTTGATTGGAACCCGCGTTATCTGTATCGCAAGCTATTCAAGAATGAAGCAGAGATGGAGCGCTTTCTGGGTGAAGTTTGCCATCCGCACTGGAATCACCTGCATGATCAGGGGATGCTGAGCTTTGCCAATTCCATTCCCGACCTTCAGCACCGCTATCCGCAGCATCATGACGAGATCGCAGCGTGGCAGGAACGCTGGCCGGAAATGCTGGGTGGGGCGATTGATCGCACAGTGGGCGTTCTTGAAGACCTGAAAAAACGCAAAAAGGTGCGCCTGTTTGCCCTGACCAACTGGTCGGCAGAGACATGGTCGCATGCGTTGGAGCGGTTTGGTTTTCTGGATCACTTCGAAGGGATACTGGTATCGGGGCAGGAAAAACTGGCCAAACCCGATCCGCGGATTTTTGATCTGGCGATTTCGCGCTTCAATCTTGATCCCCGCGAGACCCTGTTTATCGATGACAACGAACGCAATATTCAGCAGGCCCGCGAACTGGCCTTTATCACCCACTGGTTCAGTGACCCGGTGAAGTTGCAGCGTGAATTGATCGAATACGGACTTTACTGAACTGTACTGATCAGGGTTCAGGCCCTAGCGCTGTTGGCGCAGGTAATCGCCAAAGCATTCGCCAAAGGCAAATTCCCAGCCCTTGAGATAACCTTCACGCAAAGCCGGCGCGATATCGCCGACATTTTCCCATGCCTTGTGTTCAAGGCGGATGACACAACGGCCGAAGTCATTCAGGTCAAACGATACCTCGACCAGGGTAAAGTCGCCCTCGTTCCAGCCCGGGTGCCATGTAAAGGACAGGTGTTCGCCAGGCTGCCAGCTTCTTACCCGGCCCCATGGGATGTCCTTGGCGCCTTTGGTCCGTTCGATGATTTCCCCGCCGACACCTTCATTGAACTCGACCGTGATGCAGTCCTTTTTGGCGATTGAATGGGTGTCGGTCGGCCACCATTGCCCAAAGCCCGCCGTGAAAGCGGTAAACGCATCATCAGGATCGACGGCCAGGGTCAGCTCAAAACGGATCGGGGCCAGTTCGGGGTTCTTAAGCGGCGTCACAGTCAATTTCCCAAATCGTATCAAGGGCGGCAGCCAATTCATCAAAGTGGCTGATGACAGCATGTGCACCAGAGGCATGCAGCGTATCAACATCATGATAGCCCCAATCGACCCCAATGGCGATCATGCCAGCCGCCCGGCCCATTTCGATATCATAACTGGTATCACCGACAATCACCGCGTTGGGCGCATCGACCCCGGTTTCCTCAAGGGCTGCCATCAACATCGCGGGGTTGGGTTTTGACGGGTGATTGTCGCAGGTCTGCAAGGTAACAAACCGACCTTCGAGTTCATTGCGCGCCAAAACAGCATCCAGCCCCCGGCGGGCCTTGCCGGTTGCCACCCCGCTCAGCCATTGGCGGCTGTCGAGTTCGGTCAGCACTTCGCGCACGCCAGGGAATAGCGGTTCGTGAAAATCGGGCGTCTGACGCAAGGTAAAGAACGCGGTTTTATAGGCCGCTGTCACGGCTGCGATGATGTCATCGTCAACCCGTGCCGGGCTTGCCAGCTTTGTGATGGCTTCGGGCAGGCTCAGACCAATGATCGTGCGCGTGTTTTCCAACCCCGGACAATCCAGACCGTGCTGCGCAAAGGCATGATCCATGCAATGCGCGATGGCGTGCTGGCTGTCGACAAGAGTGCCATCGCAGTCAAAAATCACAAGTCGGAGCGGATCGTTGGTCATGTGGGGTCTTTCGTCTGGATTTTGGAAAAGCGGAGACTAATGGATCAGATCGAAAAGATCGAGTCTCCCGCGGTTGTATTGCGTGCGGGTTTTTGTGCTTTGCGGGAAGCACCAGAAACCACAAGTGAATTTTGTATTACTTCTTTGAGCCAGTGATCGGCGTTATAATAATCCTCTGGCCGACCGAGCCCCGCCGAGAAGGCCGGGCACATGACAGGAGGCAAATCATGCTTACGCTTCGCGATTGCATCGACTTCAGCGACCTCACCGAGGAGGAAGTGCTTGCCATTGCCGAATGTGAGCATATTCCACTGGTCACCGCCCTTGAGGAGGGTGAGTGCATGGTGCATACCAAAAGCGGCCGCAAACAGCTTGCCGTGATGATCAAAGGCCAGGCCGAAATGTGTGAACGCACCGGCAATACGGTTCATGCCCGTCATTTGAACAGGGTTTATGATGCGTTCATGAAGCGTTTCGACAGCAAAACACACTGATACAGTTTCTGTTTCAACATCGTTTGATCAGGAGGACGAAAAAGCCGACGCGATGCGTCGGCTTTTCGGTGTTTGATGCTGTTTGGGCCCGGCCCTATTTCCTGCGCGAACGCGACGGTTTTGCCTTTGGCTTGGGCTTTTCTTCCTTTTCGCGGTGAATTTCCGGGGTCAGGAATTTGGTCGGCGTTTTCGGATCAAAATTGAGCTTTTTGAGCGTTTCGGCGAAATGCTCCGGCACGGGTGCCTCAATCACGACGCGATGGCCGGTAACCGGGTGCGGGAAATCAATGGCGCGCGCATGCAGATGCATCTGATTGGGCAGGCCATCAATAAAGGCCTGCGACCCGCCATATTTGCCGTCCCCAAGGATCGGGCAGCCGATTGCCTGACTGTGGACACGCAGCTGGTGGGTACGACCGGTCAGCGGTGACAGGGCAAGCCACGCGGCCTTGCGTCCGGCGCGATGCAGCTGGCGGAAGACGGACTGCGCAGATTTTCCAAGCTTCTCGTCGATCACCATTTTCTCGCCGCCCTTGCCCGACAGTTTGGCAAGCGGTGCGTCAATCATGCCTTCGCGTTCCGCAGGCGCACCGGTGACAATCGCCCAGTAAAGCTTGCGGGTCGATTTATCCTTGAACGCCTTGGTCAGGGCATGGGCCGCACTGGCAGAACGGGCCAGCAGCAAAACGCCACTTGTATCCTTGTCCAGTCGGTGAACAAGCTTCGGGCGTTCCTTGCTGTCGAGTTTAAGCGCGTCAAGCATGCCATCGACATGAACATTGGTGTTGGTCCCGCCCTGCACGGCAAGGCCAGCGGGCTTGTTGATCGCCAGCACCAACTCGTCATAGAAAATAACGGAATCACGAAGGGCTTGCAGCTCTGCCTCGGTCGCATCGGACTTGGCGGGGCCGGCCTGTTTGCGTTGCTGGACTTCGGCCGGGTTATAGCCCGAACCATCTTCACCCCATGGGCCGGTGCCACCACCGGACATGACAGGCACGGGCGGCACGCGGATTTCCTGGCCAGGCTCGACGCGTTGATTGGCCTTGGCACGTTTGCCATCGACGCGGATCTGACCGCCACGCAGGAACTTCTGGACCTGGCCAAATGTGAATTCCGGGCAGTTGCGCTTGAACCAGCGATCCAGCCTGATATCGGCTTCGTCTGCCTTGACCTTGCGCAGAGTGACACCACTCATTGCAGAACACCCCTTACCAGCGCGATTGCGCCAAACAATGCCGAAATGCCGACGACCACGGAACCAATGACATAAAGGGCCGCAAGGCCCATATTGCCCCGTTCATACAAGGTCGCAGCATCCAGCGAAAACGTCGAAAAAGTTGTAAACGCCCCCAGAAAACCTGTCACAAGGAGTGCGCGCATTTCAAGCCCCATGGATAGTTTCAGGGCGGAAACCTCGATCAGCACCCCCATCAGGAACGAACCAACGATATTGACCGTCAGGGTTCCCCAGGGAAATCCAGAGCCCATCACCGAGCCCATCATGACGGACACACTGTAACGCGCAACGGCACCAACGGCACCGCCCAAGGCAATGGATGCGATTAACAACGGTGAAAATTGCATGGCGCGGAACCTATTCCCTCAGTCCTGAAATGTCACGTGTGAATACGGCATGGGACCATGGCAAGAATGGAGGCCCGGTCAATATCAATGTCCATGTCCAGCACATAACCCCTTTGTCACATCAAACACCAAGGGCTGCGGTTGATCAATCCTGTTGGTGCTGGCTCAGGTCCGCTCAGGACCGCTCAGGATCCTTGGCCCATGCGGGTTTCGACATCGGCCAGCCAGGCGCGCGTGCGTTTTTCATTTTGCCCCATATCTTCAACGCCATAAACCGATTGGGCAAACAGGCAGAATGAGACGTCATTCCCGGTTTCTGGCAAGATCAACTCGATCTCGACCCAGTCGGGAAAACGAAAGACCGGCGTGCGCGCCAGGAAATAAAGCCGACCGGCTTCGCCGCCCTCGACATCGGTCATCAGCTTCATGCCGTGATCAGGCGCGGTTTCAATCAGAACTTCGGTCAGGGATGCGACCGATGCCTTGAAGGTCGGGCTTTGCATGGCACGCTCGGTTGTCGGCAACCGGTCCGCCGGACAGGTTATGAAGAAATTGCGCGCATCCGGAAGATCCATGTCCTGCGCGAAGGCGATATTGGGGGGATCACCCGCAGGCAACATGTGGTCGATCAGCCCGGTAAAGCGGACGGTCACGAAAATGCCTGCCAGTACAAGCAGCCCCCAGATTGCAAACATCGCCAACCGTTTCAAATATACCACCTGCCAATGACAAAGCGCCTGCCCGAACGGGCACAGATACAATAGTACCAAATGCCGCAGAATCAAAATGCCCGAACGGATAAACCGTCGGGCATTTGGCGTACAGCCCCGTCAATCAGCGAACCAAGGGGGGGGGATTATCTGGAAATTCGCTGATCGGCGGGAGTGTATCGGAGTTTGGTATTTTCGAATTCTCAGGCCGCAACCGGAAGCGGAGCCGCTTCGACATTGGCAAGGGCGCGGGCCATGGCTTCTTCGGCGTTGACCGCAAAGCCGGATGCCTCGACGACTTCGACATCAGAGATGCCAATAAATCCGAGAACCTGCTTCAGGTACGGGGTTGCGAAATCAGCCGGGCTGTTGACCGGGACACCGCCGGTTGCCGCAACGATATAGGCCTTTTTGCCGGTCAGAAGACCCACAGGACCATTTTCGGTGTACTGGAACGTCACACCGACGCGTGCAATCAGGTCAACCCAGGCTTTGAGCGTCGAGGGGATCGAGAAATTGTACATCGGCGCACCGATCACAATGACGTCGGCATCCTGAAGTTCAGCAACCATTTTGTCGGAAACGGAAATGATTTCCTTCTGGGCGTCCGTCCGGTCTGCTTCGGGGGTGTAATAGGCGCCGACGGTTTCACCGGTCAGGGCGGTGATCAGGGTGTCGTTGGTATCGCGTTCAGCAACTTTCGCCGACGGATCCGCCGCCGTGATACGATCAATCAGCTTGGTCGCAATCTGGCGGGAATTTGAATTTGCACCATTTACCGATGCGCTTACGTGCAGAATGTTGGTCATTTGCCGTCTCCTAGTCCGGGTTTCTGTGTTGCCCCGAACTTAAGCCCGCAAAGCCGATCTGTTTAGTCAGAGACTTTTCACCAAATTGTTTCCAATTTGATAACTAAACAAACCGTCAGTTACTTATTGTCTCGTTTCTTTTGACGTTCTGCGCGCAAGCGGTCGAAATATTCGACACGTTTTTTAAGATCGCGCTCAAACCCGCGTTCGACCGGTTCATAAAAGTTTTGCCGCCGCATGCCCTCGGGGAAGTAGTTTTGCCCGGAAAAACCGTCTTCCTGATCATGGTCATAGGCATAGCCACTGCCATAGCCGATATCAGACATCAGCTTGGTCGGCGCGTTGAGAATATGGGCGGGCGGCATCAGTGACCCGGTATCGCGCGCGATCTTGAGCGACTTTTTATAAGCCGCATAGCCGGCATTGGATTTTGGCGCGAGCGCCAGGTAAATCACCGCCTGGGCCAGCGCCAGTTCGCCTTCGGGACTGCCAAGCCGTTCATAGGATTCCCACGCGCCGATGCAAATTTGCTGGGCCTGCGGATCGGCAAGACCGATATCCTCGACCGCCATGCGGGTCAGGCGGCGGGCAACGAATTTCGGGTCCTCGCCCCCGGCCAGCATGCGGTTAAACCAATACAACGCTGCATCCGGGTCAGAGCCCCGAATGGATTTATGCAGCGCGCTGATCAGGTTGTAGTGACTGTCATCGCCCTTGTCATAGATCGGCATGCGCTTTTGCACGGTGCGGGCAAGTTCCGCCACGCCAAGCGGGCCATCATCACTGGGCGGCAGGGAAAAAAGTTCCTCGGCCAGATTAAGGCAATAACGCCCGTCGCCATCGGCCATGGCGCGCAGGGTCTCACGGGCCTCGGGAGTGACGGGCAGATCAAAGCCCATTTCCTTTTCGGCCCGCACCAGAAGTTCTTCAAGGCCCTGATCATCCAGACGCTTGAGCACCAATACCTGACAGCGCGACAGAAGTGCTGCGTTCAATTCAAAGGACGGGTTTTCTGTGGTCGCGCCGATCAGTGTGATGGTGCCGTCTTCAACATAGGGCAAAAAGCTGTCTTGCTGGGCCTTGTTGAAACGGTGGATTTCATCAATGAACAGCAATGTCGCCCCACCGGTGGAACGCCGCGCACGGGCACGTTCAAACACCTTGCGCAGATCCGCCACCCCGGAAAAGATCGCCGAAAGCGGCTCAAACGCCATATCGGCGACATCGGCCATCAGGCGGGCCAGTGTCGTTTTGCCACAGCCCGGCGGCCCCCACAGCACGACCGAGGGCACCCGGCCGGTCTTGATCATGCGGGTAATCGGCCCGTCATCGCCAAACAGATGCCCCTGGCCAACCACCTCATCGAGTTTGGCGGGGCGCAATCTGTCGGCCAAAGGGCGCGTGACCTGACTTTCAAACAGGGAAACCATGCTGGAACAATACGATGTTGGTTTTTGGGGCGTCTTGACCGGAAAGTAACACGCAGATGACATTGATGACAGACGAAACATCGTCGATTGACGCCCTGAAAGGCACAGCATAGCTTTCAACCGTAATCCCGCATAACAACCAAGAAGAAGCCGTTTGTGACGCCTGTTCCTGCCTGCTTGATCCGTCCTGATTGCTGGGGTCATAAATGACACCGCATCGCGCACCGGCCAAACTGCCGATCGTCATCGGATTGGGCACGGGACAAACCCTTGCATTCGGAACCACGCTTTATCTGCCGGCCATTCTGGCAGAACCGATGGCGATTGAGCTTGGTTTTCCGCCGGGTTGGGCGTTTGGCGCGTTTTCACTGGCGCTGATCTTTGCTGCCCTTTTGGGGCCCAAGGCCGGAGCGCGGATTGATCGATTTGGCGGGCGCACGGTGCTGGCAGTTTCCAGCCTGATCTTTGCCGCGGGTCTTGCATTACTGGGCACGGCGGACAGCCTGGTCATGATGTGTGTGGCGTGGTGCGTGATTGGTGTTGGCATGTCGATGGGGCTTTATGAGTCAGCCTTTGCGACGCTGAGCTGGATTTACGGGCATGATGCACGCGGCCCGATTACCGGCATCACCCTGATTGCCGGTTTTGCCAGCACGATCTGCTGGCCGATTACCGCCGGGTTAGAAGCCGAATTTGACTGGCGCACGGCATGCTATTTCTGGGCGGTGATGCACATCGTGCTGGGCTTGCCGCTTAATCTGTTTCTGATCCCGCGCACCAAGGGCGACGCGCATACGACGGCAGAACACGAAACACCCACAGCGCCCCCTGCCCCGACCAAGCTGTCACGACAGGATATCTTCAATTTGCCGATGATCCTGCTGGCGATTGTGTTTGCCACCAGCTGGTTTACTGCAACGGCCATGGCGGCCCATTTGCCGCGCCTGTTGCAAATATCGGGTATGGATGCCGCCAGTGCCCTGATTGCCGCATCGCTGGTGGGCCCGGCACAGGTTGCCGGCCGGCTGGCCGAATTCGGGTTGCTTAAAAAGATGCATCCACTGATTTCATCACGGCTTTCGGCCCTGACCCATCCGGTGGGGGCGGTGTTGCTTTTGATCTTTGGCGGGCCTGTCGGGATGCTGTTTACCAGCCTGCACGGGATCGGCAACGGGATCCTGACCATTGCCAAGGGGACCTTGCCATTGGCAACGTTTGGCCCTGCGGGATATGGCGCACGGCAGGGTTATTTCATGGCACCATCACGCTTTGCACAGGCGGCGGCCCCGTTTGTCTTCGGGCAGTTGATTGATGATTACGGGCAGTATGCGATTTTGCTGACCATCGGGTTGGGTCTAGTCACCTTTGTTGCCCTGATGATGTTGCGTCACCAGCCGCAAACCCGTTGACCAGACAACGAAAAAGGCGCGCCATCAGTTGGCGCGCCTTTTGTTTTGCTGCGACGGGCTGGCTGCCTAAAGAGTGAAATCACCCGTCAGGACCTTGCCGTCGCGTTTAACAGCGATCTTCCAGTCGCGGCTGCGTTCACCGGCCCGGATGACTTCCTTGAAACGCGCGACCGAGGTGATCGGTTCGCCATTGACCTCGACAATATAGTCCCCGGCCTTAAGGCGTGTTCGGCGTGCAAGGCTGTCACGGGCGACGGCCAGGATTATAACCCCTTCACTTAGGGTATCGATACCGAGTTCATCGGCCAGTGCCGGGTTCATATTGGCGATCTTGGTGCCACTGAACGGGTTGCGGCCATCAATGATGCTTTCATCGCGTGCGGGGATTTCCGGGGCGACTTCAAGCGGCATGGCAAGGGTGACTTCACGCCCGCGACGCAAGACGGCCAGCGTGGCCTCACCATTCAACTCCAGCGTCGCGATACGGAATTTAAGCTCGTTCGGGTTATCAACCGCCAAACCATTGACCGCGATCACCACGTCACCTGATTGCAGCCCACCCCGTTCAGCCGGACTGCCGGTGCGCACCCTGTTGATCAGAACACCATGCGGGCGATCCAGTTCAAGTGATGCGGCCAGATCGGCAGTGACCGCCTGCCCCGCAGCGCCGAGCCACGGACGACGCAAATCGCCACTGATCAGGCCACGCATCACCACCTTGACCATATTGGCCGGAACGGCAAAGCCAATGCCGTTCGACCCACCGGATTTGGTGAAGATTGCCGAGTTGACCCCGATCAGGTTGCCATCAATATCGACCAATGCCCCGCCGGAGTTGCCCGGGTTGATCGCCGCATCTGTCTGAATGAAGGATTGATAATCCTGCCCGGTGACACCGGCGCGCGCCAGTGCCGACACAATGCCGCTGGTGACGGTTTGTCCAACACCAAACGGGTTGCCGATCGCCAGCACAAGATCGCCGACTTCGACCGCATCCGAATCGCCAAACGGAATGGCAGGCAATTCTTTATCAACATCACGCAGCTTGAGGACGGCCAAATCAGTGCGTTCATCCGACCCGACCAGATCAGCATCAAATTCGCGGTTGTCATGCAAGACGACGCGGATTTCACTGGCGCCAGCAATGACGTGATGGTTGGTCACCACAGTGCCATCACCAGATACGATCACCCCCGACCCAAGCGAGCGTTCAACGCGCTGGCGCGGCGCACCAAAGGCACCGCCGAAGCGATCCCCGAAGAACTGCTTGAAGAACGGATCATTGAAAAATGGCGTGCGCTGGCGCTGCTCGACCACCTTCTTGGTGTAGATATTGACAACCGCAGGCGCGGTTTGCTTGACCAATGGCGAAAGCGACATCTTGATTTCCGTCTGGCTCGACGGCAAACGCCGATCCAGAGTGGCTTCATCGCTTTGGGCATAGGCCAGATTGCCGGTACCAGACACAGCCGCCATCCCGATCACGGCAAAGGCGACAATCTTTGAAATCCAATTTGCCTGCACGTCACACACTCTCTCTTTTTGTCTTGCGGCAACCGGTCATCTGACCGGCATGGCTTGTCATCAATTAGGAAAAATAGAACTGCTGCGCAACCTTGGCGGAAATATGAAACCAATGCCATTTAGCAAAAAGAAAACGGGCGACACCATAAGGCGTCGCCCGTTTCTGTTTCTTAAAGGCCGAAACGTTGCTTATTCAGCAACAGCTTCTTCGCCTTCGCCCTCTGCTTCGAGGCGAGCACGGTCTTCCGCGCCTTTTGCATCGGCGTTGCGATCGACAAGTTCAATCACAGCAACCGGAGCCGCATCGCCGTAACGGAAGCCAGCCTTGAGAACGCGGGTGTAACCACCGGAACGCTCTTTGTAGCGGTCGGCGATTTCGCCGAACAGCTTGGCTACGACTTTGTCGTCACGCAGGATCGAAATGGCCTGACGGCGTGCATGCAGGTCGCCCCGCTTGCCCAGCGTAATCAGTTTTTCGACATACGGGCGAAGATCTTTGGCCTTCGGAAGAGTGGTTTTGATCTGCTCGTGGGTGAGCAGCGAAACTGCCATGTTGGCAAACATCGCCTTACGATGGGACGAAGTACGATTAAGCTTACGGCCTTGCATACCGTGACGCATGGTAACTCTCCTTAATAGCCTGGCTTCGCTCACGAAACCGATTGTAAAACCGCCCCGCCACCCTGATCACTTTCACAGAAAGGCCAGGTTATGCACGTGCGGTGTGGGCAACGCGCCCGCCGGATGCCCAAACAACTGGGTTCTCCGGTTTGGAACACGAATGTTCCGATAACGGCCCGAAGGCCGAAGACCCGTTCTTAGAACGGATCTTCGAACTTGCGCGCAAGTTCTTCGATGTTTTCCGGCGGCCAGCCGCCGACTTCCATACCAAGATGCAGACCCATCTGAGCCAGAACATCCTTGATTTCGTTCAGCGACTTACGGCCGAAGTTCGGCGTACGGAGCATTTCTGCTTCGGTCTTCTGAACAAGATCACCGATATAGATGATGTTGTCGTTCTTCAGGCAGTTTGCCGAACGTACCGACAGTTCAAGCTCGTCAACCTTACGAAGAAGGTTGCGGTTGAACGGCAGTTCGTCTTCTTTCTTCTCTTCGACAACCGCTTCCGGCTCTTCGAAGTTGACGAACAGCGACAGCTGGTCCTGGAGGATACGGGCAGCAAGCGCAACCGAATCTTCCGGGGTCAGCGCACCGTTGGTTTCAACGGTCAGCGACAGCTTGTCAAAGTCGGTATCCTGACCAACACGGGTGTTTTCCACCTTGTAGGCCACTTTACGGATCGGGCTGAAGATCGCATCGATCGGAATAAGACCAATCGGCGCGTCAGACGAGCTGTGCGAGCTGGCTGCAACATAGCCTTTACCGTTATCAACGGTGAATTCGATGTTGAGCGTTGCACCATCATCAAGATGGCACAGCTCGAGATCCGGGTTGAGGATTTCGATATCCGCACCGGTTTCGATCTGACCTGCGGTGACGGCACCAGGGCCGGTCGCCTTCAGAGCCATTTTCTTCGGACCTTCAGCATGCATGCGCACGCCCATGGTCTTAATGTTCAGGATGATGTCGGTGACATCTTCACGCACACCCGGGATCGACGAAAATTCGTGCAATACACCGTCGATCTGGATCGCAGTAACTGCCGAACCCTGGAGCGACGACAGCAGAATGCGACGCAGCGCGTTACCCAGGGTCTGACCAAAACCGCGCTCCAGCGGTTCTGCCACGATCGTACCAATACGGCTGGCATCAGTACCCGGAGTAACATCAAGCTTCGTCGGCTTAATCAGTTCCTGCCAGTTCTTTTGAATCACGAGACCCACCTTCGCAACTGGAGCCTATGGAAATGAGGGCAAACATTTTGCCCCCACGAGAAACGCGAAGAGGCCCGGTCATCCCGGGCCCAAACGCGGGGTCGTCCGCAAGGATCGACGCGATTAGACGCGACGACGTTTACGCGGACGGCAACCGTTGTGCGGAATCGGCGTTACGTCTTTGATCGACGTAATGGTGAAACCGACAGCCTGAAGCGCACGCAGTGCAGATTCACGTCCCGAACCCGGGCCTTTAACCTGTACTTCGAGGGTTTTCATGCCGTGTTCAGCAGCTTTCTTACCTGCATCTTCGGCAGCCATCTGTGCAGCATACGGAGTCGATTTACGCGAACCGCGGAAACCCATACCACCAGCGGTCGACCAGGAAATGGTATTTCCCTGAACGTCGGTGATGGTGATCATGGTGTTGTTGAAGGTCGCGTTTACGTGCGCGATACCGTTCGTAATGTTCTTGCGCTCGCGGCGACGCACGCGAGTCTGAGGAGCTTTCGCCATTGTCGTTCCCCTACCTTACTTCTTCTTGCCAGCAATCGGCTTAGCCGGGCCCTTACGGGTGCGAGCGTTGGTGTGGGTACGCTGACCGCGTACCGGGAGACCGCGACGATGACGCAGGCCGCGATAGCTGCCCAGGTCCATCAGACGTTTAATGTTCATTGCGGTTTCACGACGGAGGTCGCCTTCGACGGTGTAATCAGCGTCGATGACTTCACGAACCTTCAGAACCTGGTCATCAGAAAGCTGATGAACGCGGGTTGCGGATTCGATACCGACCTTTGCGCAAATTTCTTTGGCTTTAGCCGGGCCAATACCGGTGATGTAGGTAAGCGCAATCACGACACGCTTAGCGGTCGGGATGTTTACGCCAGCAATACGAGCCACTATGTGAACTCCTGTTTCCTGTTAACAAACCCAGGGGCAGATCCGGTAGGGTAGGACGCTGCAAAAGCGGGCCAGCATTACTGCCAACCCGCCAGCAAAAAAACGCCCTGCCCGGGAAATTACCCCAGGATGGCTTCAATCTCGCGCGTAACTTGGTCGATTTCGGCCATCCCGTCAACTGTTTTCAGCTTACCGACCTTTTCATAGTAAGGAATGATCGGTGCTGTTTGCTTGTGATAAGCTTCCAGTCGCGATGTGACCGTCTCGGCGGTATCGTCCGCACGGCGTTTAAATTCGGTGCTGCCACATACGTCACAGACACCTTCCTTGGCGGGTTTCTGGAACTCGTCGTGATAGCCCTGCCCGCATTTCGCGCACGTATAGCGACCCACAACGCGGGCCACCAATGCTGCATCGTCAACACGCAGTTCAATCACGTAATCAAGTGCCAGTCCCTTGGATTCCAGCATAACGTCCAGAGCTTCTGCCTGGGCGGTGGTACGCGGGAACCCGTCCAGAATGAAACCACCTTTGGTATCATCCTGGTCAAGTCTTTCAGAAATCAGGCCGATCATGAGATCGTCAGAAACGAGTTGCCCCGCATCCATGACTTCTTTTGCCTTCTGCCCAAGTTCCGTACCGGCAGCAACCGCTGCACGGAGCATGTCGCCCGTCGAGAGCTGGATCATGCCGCGTCCTGTTTCAAGACGCTTGGCCTGGGTACCTTTCCCTGCGCCGGGTGGGCCAAGAAGGATAATGTTCATCGTCTTCCCCCTGAATGCGGTGGCGGCTTTTAGCGGCGGCGACCACGCAGTTTGGATTTCTTGATCAGGCCTTCATACTGGTGAGCCAGCATATGAGACTGAATCTGCGCAACGGTATCCATGGTTACCGTGACAACGATCAGGAGGCTAGTCCCACCAAAGTAGAAGGGAACCGACCATTCCGCGATCAGAAGTTCCGGCAGGATACAGACGAATGCAAGATACGCTGCACCGATCACCGTCAGACGGGTCAGAATGAAATCCAGATGATTCGCGGTATTTTTACCCGGACGGATGCCCGGGATAAAGCCACCATGTTTCTTCAGGTTGTCTGCCGTATCTTCCGGGTTGAAAACAACCGCAGTGTAGAAGAAGGCAAAGAAGACGATCAGGCCGATATAAAGCGCAATATACAGCGGCTGGCCACGGCCCAGCAGTGCGGTCGCAGTGGTCAACCATGCCGGGGCATCAACACCGGTGGTGAACTGCGCCACCGAGAGCGGCATAAGCAGCAGCGAGCTTGCGAAGATCGGCGGAATAACACCGGCAGTGTTGATCTTGAGCGGCAGGTGCGAGCTCTGACCTTCCATGACCTTCATGCCGACCTGGCGTTTCGGGTACTGGATCAGAACGCGGCGCTGGGCACGTTCAACAAAGACGATGAAGGCAATAACCGCAATCGCCAGAACGATGATTGCAACGATAACCAGTGCAGAAATCGCACCGGTACGGCCCAGTTCAAGGGTGCCTGCAATCGCGCTTGGCAGGCCGGCAACAATACCGGCAAAGATGATCAGCGAAATACCGTTACCGATGCCGCGCTGGGTGATCTGCTCACCGAGCCACATCAGGAACATGGTGCCACCAACAAGCGTGATGACCGCGGTCAGACGGAAGAACATGCCCGGATCCGGCACAGCAGCACCGGATGAACCGGTCATGCTTTCAAGGCCAACGGCAATGCCCCACGCCTGCACGGTCGCAATCAGCACCGTCAGATAGCGGGTATATTGGTTAATTTTTTTCCGACCCTGTTCGCCTTCTTTCTTGAGTTGCTCAAGGGTTGGCGAAACAGTTGTCATCAACTGAATAATAATCGAGGCCGAGATGTACGGCATGATATTCAGCGCAAAGATCGTCATACGACCCAGCGCACCACCGGCGAACATGTCAAACATGCCCAGAACGCCGCCCGCATTCTGACGGAAAATGTCAGCAAGAATGGACGGGTCAACACCAGGAACCGGAATATAGGTTCCAAGACGGTAAACAATAAGCGCGCCCAAAGTGAACCAGATACGCTTTTTAAGCTCGGTCGACTTTGAAAAAGCGGACCAATTCAGGTTCGCGGCAAGCTGCTCGGCGGCCGATGCCATGCACTCATCTCCCAATACACATAAACTGGAGGGTCCGGTCCCGTGTGCTGGAACCGGACCCTCGCGAAGTCAATTTAGGCTTATTCTGCGGTTTCTGCAGCAGCGACCGGAGCAAGAACCTTGACCGAACCGCCGGCTTTCTCAACAGCTTCAACAGCTGCTTTGGAAGCACCGGAGATTTCGATGTTCAGTTTCGCTTTCAGTTCGCCTTTTGCGAGAAGACGCAGACCGTCTTTCTGCGGACGGGCCAGTCCTTTTTCCGCCAGAACAGCGACGGTAACATTTGCACCTTCTTCAAGAACACCGTTATCAACGGCAGTCTGAAGGGTACCAAGGTTCACAACGCCGAACTGTTTCTTGAACGGGTTTTTGAAGCCGCGTTTCGGAAGACGGCGATAGATAGGCATCTGCCCACCTTCGAAGCCATTAATGGCTACACCCGAACGGGACTTCTGACCCTTCTGACCTGCGCCAGAAGTTTTGCCTTTGCCCGAACCGATGCCGCGACCGACGCGGGTGCGCGCCTTGCGGGCACCCGGGTTATCGGCGAGTTCGTTGAGTTTCATCGTTCAACACCTTTTCGATCTGGGGTCAATCAAGCCTCGTCCACACGGACGAGGTGCTTGACCTTTGCGATCATACCGCGAACAGCCGGAGTATCTTCCAGCTCACGAGTCCGGTGCAGTTTGTTCAGGCCAAGACCAACGAGGGTCTGGCGCTGATCAGCCGGACGTCCGATCGGCGAACCCGTCTGGGTAACGCGTACGGTCGCTTTTTTCTTAGCAGCCATATCGAATTACTCCTTTTCGAGAACGGCGGCAGCAGCCGAACCGCTATCGCGACGGGCAACGACGTCACCGACTTTCAGGCCACGCTTAGCAGCGACCTGACGCGGGGAAGCACCGTTGACCAGAGCGTCAAGGGTTGCGCGGATCACGTTGTGCGGGTTGTTCGAACCGGTGCATTTGGACACAACGTCCTGAACGCCCATGGTTTCGAAAACCGCACGCATCGCACCGCCTGCGATGATACCGGTACCAGCCGGTGCGGAGCGAAGGACAACCTTGCCTGCACCGAAGTGGCCCTGCGTATCATGGTGAAGGGTACGGCCTTCACGCAGCGGAACGCGGATCATGTTACGTTTAGCAGCTTCGGTTGCCTTACGGATCGCTTCTGGAACTTCACGGGCTTTACCCGTGCCGTATCCGACGCGACCGCGCTGGTCACCGACAACTACCATTGCGGAGAAAGCAAAGCGACGGCCGCCCTTAACGACTTTCGCGACGCGGTTGATACCAACCAGCTTGTCGACGAGTTCGTTTTCTTCACGGGCTTTCGGCGCCTGCTGCTGTTGATTCTGGTTACGTGCCATGGTCGTGCTCCTTAGAAGTCCAGACCGCCCTCACGGGCGGCATCGGCCAGAGCTTTCACCCGGCCATGGAACAGATACCCGCCACGATCGAAAACGACCGTTTTCACACCAGCTTTGACTGCGCGTTCGGCAATTGCCTTGCCAACCAGAGCAGCGGCTTCGGCATTGCTGCCTTTCGCCTTCAGATCTTTCTCCGCCGTCGAAGCAGCCACCAGGGTGGTGCCTTTGACGTCGTCGATGATCTGAGCATAGATGTGGGCGTTCGAACGGTGCACGCTGAGGCGCGGGCGACCGGCCGCTTTTTGGCGGATCGCAAAACGAACGCGACGCTTGCGGCGTTCGAAAAGGCTTCTCACGTTTTTCATCGTGCCTGTCCTTACTTCTTCTTGCCTTCTTTGCGCAAGATATACTCGCCTTCGTAGCGGACACCCTTGCCTTTGTAAGGCTCCGGACCGCGCCAGCCGCGTGCATTTGCAGCGAACTGACCGACGACTTGTTTATCTGCGCCAGAAATGGCGACGAGGGTCGGCTTTTCAGCGACGACGTTAAGACCCTCAGGGATCTCCATTTCTACGTCGTGTGAGAAGCCAAGCTGCAGAACAAGTTTTTTGCCCTGAACCTGTGCACGGTAACCAACACCGGTGATTTCCAGCTTCTTGGTGAAACCTTCCGAGACCCCGGTAACGAGGTTCGCGATGTTGGCACGGGTGGTACCCCAAAGGGCACGCGCGCGCTTGCTATCGTTTTTCGGTTTCACCCAGATCTGGTTATCTTCCTGGGTGACGGAAATGTCAGCACTGTTCAGCGGAAGGTTAAGCTCACCGAGCTTGCCTTTTGCACTGATCTGCTGTTCGGTCAAGTTGATGGTAACGCCGTTAGGCACGACCACCGGATTTTTTCCTACTCGCGACATCGTTGGCCCTCCTTAGAATACCTTGCAGAGGATTTCGCCGCCGACATTCTGCTCGCGAGCCTCCTGATCCGAAAGAACTCCTCGTGGAGTGGACAGGACTGCGATGCCCAGACCGTTATATACCTTCGGAAGATCTTTGATCTTCGAGTATACACGACGACCCGGGGTCGAGACGCGGTCGATCTGCTTAATCACTGCATCGCCTTCAAAGTATTTGAGTTCGATGGTGATTTCGCTGACGCCCTTGCGAATTTCATTAATGTTGTAACCGCGGATATAACCTTCGCGCTGGAGAACATCCAGCACACCGGTACGCAGTTTCGAAGCCGGCGAAACGACGCTGGATTTACCAACGCGCTGGCCGTTGCGGATACGCGTGAGCATATCACCGACTGGATCAGTCATCGACATGTGATGTCCTCCTTACCAGCTCGACTTCACCATGCCCGGAATCTGACCACGCGAAGCAAGTTCACGAAGGGCGATACGGGACAGGCGGAATTTGCGATAGACACCACGCGGACGACCGGATACCTGGCAGCGAATACGCTGACGGATACGGGCCGAGTTACGCGGCAGCTGGGCGAGTTTCATCACAGCAACGATACGATCCTCAGGGGTCGTCTCGCGATTTGCGATAACCGCTTTAAGGGCGGCACGCTTGGCAGCATATTTTTTTGCCAGGCGTTCACGTTTGAGTTCACGCTCTACAGCGCTTTTCTTGGCCATGGGCCAACCTCCGTTAGTTTCCGAACGGAAGATCAAAACCCTTAAGAAGGGCAAGAGCTTCATCGTCGGACTTAGCCGTGGTACAAATGATGATATCCATCCCGCGAACAGAGTCGACCTTGTCGTACTCTACCTCAGGAAAGACGAACTGTTCTTTCAAGCCCATGGCAAAGTTGCCACGACCATCGAAAGATTTTTTGTTCAGGCCGCGGAAGTCACGCACGCGCGGAAGCGCGATGGAGACCAGGCGGTCCAGGAACTCAAACATACGGTCGCGACGCAGGGTCACTTTACAACCGATGTTCATACCTTCACGCAGCTTGAAAGCCGCAACCGACTTTTTCGCTTTGGTGAAGACAGGCTTCTGACCGGTGATGGCAGCGAGATCCGCAGCAGCACCTTCCAGCTTCTTACGATCCTGGGTGGCGTCACCGACACCCATGTTGATCACGATTTTTTCGAGGCGCGGAATCTCCATGGTGTTCTCGTAGGAGAACTCCTTCTGGAGTGCGTCACGCACCACTTCTTTGTAATGTTCGCGCAGGCGCGTCATTTTTCCGTCCCTCAGTTGTCGATGACTTCGCCGCTGAGCTTCGCTACGCGAACCTTGCGACCATCATCGAGGGTCTTGAAACCGACGCGGGTCGGCTTGTTTTCTTTCGGGTCAACAATCGCGACGTTGGAAACAGCAATCTTTGCTTCCTTTTCGACGATGCCACCAGCATCAGCACCGGTCGGGCGCTGGTGACGTTTCACCAGGTTAATGCCCGAAACCAGAACTTTGTTCTCGGTCGGGAAAGCGGCGAGAACTTCGCCGGTTTTCCCTTTGTCTTTACCCGTCAGAACAACGACGCGATCGCCCTTTTTAATCTTGGCAGCCATTACAGCACCTCCGGAGCGAGCGAAATGATCTTCATGTAACCTTTCGAACGAAGTTCACGGGTTACCGGGCCAAAAATACGCGTGCCGATCGGCTCGCCGTTCGCATTAATGAGAACGGCAGCGTTACGGTCAAAGCGGATCGCCGAGCCATCGGCACGACGAATTTCCTTTGCGGTGCGAACGATGACAGCTTTGTGAACTGCACCCTTCTTTACGCGACCGCGCGGAATGGCTTCCTTGACGGAAACCACGATAACATCACCAACGTGAGCGGTTTTGCGCTTCGAGCCGCCCAGCACCTTGATGCACTGGACGCGGCGAGCGCCGCTGTTGTCGGCGACGTCCAGATTGGACTGCATCTGGATCATGGGTTTACCCCTTGACTATGATTGGGCTGAGGACTCACTCCTCGACCACTACTTCCCAAGACTTCAACTTCGAGATCGGTTTGCATTCGCGAATGCGAACAACGTCACCCGTTTTGAAGCGGTTCTCTTCATCGTGCGCGTGGAATTTCTTCGACTTACGCACGTACTTTTTATACAGCGGGTGCATGACCTGGCGCTCCACTCGGACCACCACGGTCTTGTCGTTTTTGGTCGAAACGACTGTCCCCTGCAATACACGCCTCGGCATGTGTGTTTACTCCTCTGCGTGTCCAGTTAGGCCGCGGTAGCACCCTTCTCGTTACCGAGAAGGGTTTTAATGCGGGCAATATCACGACGGACCTGGCGGACCCGCGCAGTGTTCTCGAACTGCCCGGAAGCCTGCTGGAATCGCATGTTGAACGATTCTTTACGCAGGTCCAGAAGCAGCTGCTTCAGTTCGTCAGCGCTTTTCGCGCGGAGATCAGCAATTTTCATCACTAATTACTCCCCTTCACCAAGACGGGTGACAAACTTGGTCTTGATCGGCAGTTTTGCCGACGCCAGCTCGAAAGCACGGCGTGCAAGATCCAACGGAACACCGTCGAGTTCAAACATGATCCGACCCGGTTTAACGCGTGCCGCCCAATATTCGGGCGAGCCTTTACCTTTACCCTGACGGACTTCGGCAGGCTTCTGCGAGACCGGGAGATCCGGGAAAACGCGAATCCACACACGACCTTGACGGCGGATGTGGCGGGTGATCGCACGGCGAGCCGCTTCGATCTGACGCGCCGTTATACGCTCAGGCTCCATGGCTTTCAAGCCATAAGCGCCGAAATTAAGGTCCGTGCCACCCTTGGCCTCACCTTTAAGGCGGCCTTTGTGGGCTTTACGGAACTTTGTACGTTTCGGAGAAAGCATATCTGGATCTCCTTACTTACGGCCTGAACCGGTCGACTCGAGCGCTTTACGCTCGGAAGCCAACGGATCGTGAGCCATGATTTCGCCCTTGAAGATCCAGACCTTCAGACCGCAAACACCATAGGTGGTGTGTGCTTCCGAAGTGCCATAATCAACGTCCGCACGCAGAGTGTGCAGCGGAACGCGACCTTCACGGTACCATTCGGTACGAGCGATTTCAGCACCACCAAGACGACCAGCAGCATTGATACGAATGCCACCGGCACCGAGACGCATTGCGTTCTGAACCGAGCGCTTCATAGCGCGACGGAACGAAACACGGCGCTCAAGTTGCTGGGCGATGTTGTCAGCGACCAGCTTGGCATCGAGTTCCGGCTTGCGGATCTCGATGATGTTAACCTGCACTTCGGCATTCGCCAGTTTCTGCAGATCGTTCTTGAGCTTCTCGATGTCCTGGCCTTTCTTCCCGATCACAACGCCCGGACGAGCGGTGTGGATCGAGATGCGGGCTTTCTTCGCCGGACGTTCGATAATCACCTTCGATACACCCGCCTGTTTCAGACGGTTGAAGATGAAATTGCGGATCGCGAGATCTTCGTGAAGAAGACCAGCGAAATCGGACTTGTTGGCGTACCAGCGGGAATCCCAGGTACGGTTAATGCCAACGCGCAGACCGATCGGATTGATTTTCTGACCCATTACTCGGCCTCCTCACGTTCGCAAACTACGATGCGCATGTTGGAGAACGGCTTCAGAAGTTTACCAACACGACCGCGTGCACGGGCGCGCCAGCGCTTCATTACGAAGGCCTTACCAACAGATGCCTCTTTAACGTAGAGACGGTCGACATCGAGCTGATGGTTGTTTTCGGCATTAGCAATTGCCGATTCCAGCAGCTTTTTGACGTCCTGCGAAATGCGTTTATTGGAGAAGGTCAGCTCTGCCAAAGCAGCTTCTGCCTTCATTCCACGAATCGACTCGGCGACGAGGTTGAGCTTACGCGGGGAAATGCGTACTGCCCGGAGCGAAGCCGCAGCCTCGTTATCCGCCAGCCGACGGATGTCAGCTTTCTTACCCATCGTTACTTCCTCTTCGCCTTTTTGTCGGCCGCGTGACCATAGTAGGTACGGGTCGGCGAGAATTCACCGAACTTGTGACCAATCATGTCTTCGGTCACCAGCACCGGCAGGAATTTCTGGCCATTGTAAACCCCAAAGGTGAGGCCTACGAATTGCGGCAAAATCGTCGAGCGCCGCGACCAGGTCTTAATTACCTCATTCCGGCCTGAGGCACGGACAGTATCGGCTTTCTTAAGAAGGTATCCGTCAACAAACGGACCCTTCCAAACGGAACGCGCCATAGTCTAGCCTCCTCCGTTAGCTCTTGTGACGACGGCGCATGATGAGCGCGTCGGTCTTTTTGTTCGAGCGGGTACGTTTGCCCTTGGTAGGCTTGCCCCACGGCGTAACCGGATGACGACCACCCGATGTACGACCTTCACCACCACCATGCGGGTGATCGATCGGGTTCATGGCAACGCCACGAACCGAAGGACGCTTGCCAAGCCAGCGATTACGGCCGGCTTTACCAAGGTTTGCGTTCTGATGGTCCGGGTTGGACACGGCACCGATGGTAGCCATGCATTCACCACGAACCAAACGTACCTCACCGGAGGACAGCTTAAGCTGGGCGTAACCCTGGTCCTTACCAACAAGCTGTACATACGAGCCTGCTGAACGTGCGACCTGACCACCTTTACCGGCTTTCAGTTCGACGTTATGGACAATGGTACCGACCGGAATGTTCTTCAGCGGTGCGGCGTTACCCGGCTTAATGTCTACGCGGTCAGCGGCAACAACGTTGTCGCCAACAGCAAGACGCTGCGGTGCGAGGATGTAGGCCAATTCGTCGTCAGAATAACGAACCAGTGCGATAAACGCGGTACGGTTCGGATCATATTCCAAACGCTCGACGGTACCGACGACATCAAACTTGGTACGTTTGAAGTCAATCATACGGTAACGACGTTTGTGACCACCACCAATACGGCGGGCGGTGATACGACCAGTGTTGTTACGGCCACCTTTCTTGCGAAGACCTTCGGTCAACGCTTTGATCGGCTTGCCCTTGTGGAGATCGGAACGATCCACGAGAACCAGCTGACGGCGACCAGGAGAGGTTGGTTTAAACTTCTTCAAAGCCATTGTCTTAGATTCCCGTAGTCACATCGATGGACTGGCCCTCTTCGAGGGTAACCATCGCTTTCTTGAAATCACTCCGACGACCGGAAATACCGCGAAAACGCTTGGTTTTTCCTTTTACCACAGAGGTATTGACCGTCTTGACCTTCACCCCGAACAGACCTTCCACAGCAGCCTTGATCTCCGGCTTGGTGGCGTCGATCGCGACTTTGAACGCAACAGCGTTGTGTTCAGAAATCAACGTCGACTTTTCAGTGATATGCGGGGCGCGGATGACTTCGTACATCCGCTCTTTGCTGATGATCGTCATTTGAGACGTGCCTCCAACGCTTCGACCGCACCCTTGGTCAGCACCAGGGTGTCACGGCGCAGGATGTCATAGACGTTAGCACCAATCTGCGGGAGCACATCAACCTGCGGGATGTTGCGCGCTGCGCGTGCAAAACCCTCATTGACCTGCGCACCGTCGATGATCAGTGCAGACTTCCAGCCGAGCTTATTGAAAACTGCGACCAGATTCTTGGTTTTGGCGTCCGAGAATTCCGCATTATCAAGAACGATAAGCTTACCGTCTTTTGCCTTGGCCGACAGAGCGGTTTTCAGCGCGAGTTTACGGAACTTCTTGGTCAGATCGTGTGCGTGGTCGCGAACGCGCGGACCGTGCACGGTACCACCACCACGGAACTGTGCGGCTTTACGGGAACCGTGACGTGCACCGCCACTACCCTTCTGACGCACGAATTTTTTCGTGGTTGCGGAAACTTCCGACTTTTCCTTTACCTTGTGGGTACCGGCACGGCGTTTTGCCAGCTGCCAGTTCACCATACGGTGCAGGACGTCGCGACGTACTTCCAGGCCAAAGATGTCTTCTGCAAGATCAATCTTACCGGACTTGGAAGCGTCAAGTTTGAGAATGTCGAGCTTCATGATGCTTATTCCTTATCCTCGGCGACAGCTTCTTCAGCAGCCGGGGCAGCACCCTTGAGCGCAGCCGGGAACGGAAGACCTTCCGGTGCAGCACGCTTCACAGAGTCCTTAACAAGGACGTAGGCACCCTTGTGACCAGGGACTGCACCGTGGATCAGGATCAGACCTTTGTCGGCATCCGAAGACACGACTTTAAGGGACTGAACAGTCACACGTGCGGCACCAAGGTGACCAGCCATCTTCTTACCTTTGAAGACGCGGCCCGGGTCCTGGCACTGACCAGTGGAACCATGCGAACGGTGCGAAATCGACACACCGTGCGACGCACGCAGACCACCGAAGTTATGACGCTTCATCGCACCGGCAAAACCTTTACCGATGGACGTGCCGATTACGTCAACGTACTGGCCTTCAATGAAGTGGGTTGCAGCAAGTTCTGCACCAACTTCAATCAGGCCGTCTTCGCTAACGCGGAATTCAGCAAGTTTGGCTTTCGGCTCAACCTTGGCTTTGGCGAAGTGGCCACGCATCGGCTTGGATACGTTTTTCACTTTCGCTTTGCCATAACCAAGCTGAACAGCGACGTAGCCGTCGGTGTCGTTGGTACGGTTGGCGACGACCTGAAGATCTTCGACCTTCAGAACGGTTACAGGAAGGTGGGAACCGTCATCGTTAAAGATACGGGTCATACCGACCTTCTGGGTAATAAGTCCACTACGCATTGCGGCTTACTCCCGATTAAAGTTTGATCTCGACATCGACACCGGACGCAAGGTCGAGCTTCATAAGAGCATCGACGGTTTGCGGGGTCGGGTCGACAATGTCGAGAAGACGCTTGTGCGTACGGATTTCGAGCTGTTCGCGTGATTTTTTGTTCACGTGCGGAGACCGCAGAACAGTGTACTTTTCAATGCGGGTCGGCAGCGGAATCGGGCCGCGGACCTCTGCGCCAGTGCGCTTCGCCGTATTGACGATCTCACGCGTGGACTGATCCAGCACGCGATGGTCAAACGCCTTGAGGCGAATGCGAATGTTCTGACTATCCATGTAATTATGTACCGGAGCCCTCAAAAGGACACCGGCCCCTCAACTGGAGTTGACGATTGCCGCAAAAGTGTTGCGGGCGGCTTAAATAGCCGCCCGCTTCACAAAGATCAAGAGAAAAATTATTCGATGATCTTGGCAACAACGCCCGCGCCGACGGTACGACCGCCTTCACGGATTGCGAAACGCAGACCTTCGTCCATTGCGATCGGTGCAATGAGG
>NZ_LPVZ01000001.1 GCF_001613795.1 Thalassospira sp. MCCC 1A01148 | reverse complement strand
TCCGCGTCGCCGTCTCGTTGGCGCCGCACCCCGTCGGTGGAGGCGGGTTATAGGGCCCCAATCCGAACCTGTAAACACCTTTTTTCGAGATTTTTGGAGTTTTTCGGCGATTGTTTTTTTCACCCCCGAAACGGTCCGCACAAACCCTTGGCTTTCGGGGGTTTCACGTAGAAACCGGATATGTGCATAGCTCGACCCACATCGGCGCATAACACGGAAAACCATGGGGAAAACGGGCTATGAGTCAGTGATTACAATATGGAGTCCAATGACTTCGCAGCAAAAACGAAAAGGGAAACGTTCAAATCGCAACAAGATTTTCGCTTTTTCACACAATCCAAGTCGCGTAAGAGAATCCCATTGATGATCTTGCAACGCCAACACAACCGATGGATCCATCCATCAGCCGTTTTCCGTGTTGCTGCCCACCCATATCATAAGGCCAACATCCGTGATCGAGATCCCGCACATTGTCGCCCATCGCGGCGCTTCGATTGAAGCCCCGGAAAACACCATTGCCGCCTTTCGGGTTGCCGGCGCCCGCGGCGCCAAATGGATTGAATGTGATGTCACGCTAAGCGCGGATAACAAATGCGTTCTAATTCATGACGACACACTTGAGCGCACAACCAACGGAACCGGCCCGATTCACCAAAGTGATTTTGAGACCCTGCGCGGCCTCGATGCTGGCGGCTGGTTTTCAGACATATATAAAGGTGAACGTATCCCGACCCTGTCCGATACGCTTGAGACCCTTTACTTCATGGAAATGGGCGCCAACCTTGAAATCAAACCGTCGGGCTGTGATCCGGTGCGGCTCTGTGAAGAAGTCATCAAGGAACTTGGCAGATCAAAGACCGTCCCGCCGATTCTGATTTCAAGCTTTGATGACACCGCTGTTGCCCATATGCGCCAACATATGCCCGACCTGCCATGTGGCTGGCTGCTTGAAACCCTGCCGGAAAACTGGAAGGCGGAATATGAGCGTCTTGGCGCTTCTGCCATCCATATCGATCACAAGGCGCTGACACCGGTTGTTGCTGCCGAGATTGTCGATGCCGGTGTGCCGTTGGTTTGTTATACCATTAATGATGTCGAACGCGCCAAGGAGCTGTTTTCCTGGGGAGCTACATCTGTCATTACCGATGATCCGGCCAAATTGCTGATGGCAATCCCAAGGCGACCGTTCGCCGCCCACAGATAGACCCCATAAAGGGGCAACACGGCATCAGAACCGGAGCGCCACCACGATCCACGGTTCTGATTGCTAAATAACACGCAGGAAACAGTTCAATGTCAATTGCCCCACAAGATGGTGCCGCGGTTCCACCGCCCCCCATTGATCCGGCGACGTCGCCAACACCGCTTTATCCCGATAACCGGGTAAAGCGCCATCTGAGTGAACTGTTCAGACTGGCGCTGCCGGTCACGATTGCCCGTCTTGGCATGCTGATCATGGCCGTGGTCGATACCATCGTGGTTGGCAATTATGACAGTTCGGCGCTGGCCTATCTGAATATTGCGCATGCACCTTTCACATCGTTGATGGTCACCGGCATCGGGCTTCTGACCGGGGTCATGGTGATGACATCGCATGCCAAGGGCCGTGACAACCTGATGGCCGCCGGTGCGGTTTGGCGTAATGCCATGCCCTATGCCATTCTGGTCAGCATCCTGTTTACCATTCTGACCATGCAATCGCATTGGCTGTTTGTCATTACGGGCCAGCCGACCGAGATCACCGATCATGCCGGTGATCTGGCGGTAATTCTGTCGATCGGCATGCCAGCCGCCCTTATTTACATTACCTGCGCCTTCTTCCTTGAAGGATTGCAGCGCCCGCTACCGGGTATGGTGATGATGATTGTTGCCAACTTCATCAACCTTGTTCTGGATTATGGCCTGGTCTACGGTGCCTTTGGCTTGCCGGAACTGGGCGCAGAAGGTGCGGCCTGGACATCCAGTGTGATCCGCTGGTTCATGGCGCTTAGTCTGCTGGGCTATATCCTGTTGATGAAAAGCCATCATCTTTATGGCATCCGAAATGGCTTTGCCGGTTGGTGGCGTGGATCACGCGATGCCCGTCATCTTGGTTATGCTGCCGGGGCCAGCCAGGGCATGGAAACCGGTGCCTTTGCCGCCATGCAGCTTTTTGCCGGTCGCCTTGGTGTGATTGCCGCTGCGAGTTACGGGATCAGCATGACGCTTTTGGCGTTGATGTTCATGGTCGCGCTTGGTCTGGCTTCTGCAACATCGGTAAGGGTCGGTATCGCCTATGGCCGACGGGATCGGCCGGACATGGCACTTGCCGGGTGGATCGGCCTTCTGACCACGATGTGCGTGATGCTTGCACTTAGCATTCCGCTTTACCTGTTCCCCAATGCGGTTGCGCATCTGTTTACGCAAGACCTTGCGGTAATTGCGACAACAGTTTCGGTTCTGATCCTGATGCCGATCATTTTCCCAACCGATGGCGGGCAGAATGCGGCGATCAGCGCACTTCGCGGGGCCGGGGACAAATGGGCACCGACGATTTTGCATCTGGTGTCTTACATCTTTGTCATGATCCCGGTTGGGTATTACCTGTCTTTCACCCTTGAGATGGGCGTGCCCGGATTGTTCTGGGGCATTGCGATTGCCAGCCTTGTCGCGGTTAGCGGCCTGGCGATCCGGTTTTTGATCGTGTCATCACGTGACATTCCGGAACATCCCGAACAGCTTTAAGCCAAGCCAGATATCGAAACCGAAAAAAGCGCCCCGGATTTCCCGGAGGCGCTTTTTCTTTGGGGTATTGGCCCAGCCATCAGGAACGCGTGGCGTCAAACTGGCGTCGCGGCATCAGAAGATCACAGAACGGCAAGACCAGCGTATCAAACGCCGATGCAGCACGCGGGGCATCAATCCGGATAATGTGTTGTTCGATATCGCGCTGGGTTGCGAACTCGCCCAGCGGAGCCAATTCCGGCAGGGCATCGACAACAGTTGCGTAAAATGCGACCTGATCATCACGTGCCGTCCCGGCCGCCAGATTGCCCAGATGGTTATAAAGCGCCATCGCCAGGAACCAACGGCAGTAGGGCATCAGGCCTTGCAATATCTCGGAGCGTTGTTGTGGCTGCAGATATTGTTGCAGGTCGCTATCGAGCCAAACGGCATTTTGCACCCCGGCAACAAAGGCGTTACGAAGAGCAGGATATTCATCGGTAAAGAACACTTCTGTAAGCCATGAAGACAGATCATCAAGGGCCGAGCGGCGCGATGCCGGTGTGCTGTTCCTTGCAAAATCAAGGGCTGGCATCGGTGGCTTGCCCGACATGGCAAGACTTGCCACTGCCGGATCAACCAATGCATTGGCAAGCCAGGCCTGATGCCAGATCTTCATCGGCCGGAAGTAAGGTTCCTTTTCTGCACCACCTGCTTCAATCCAGCTTTCGATCAGATGCGCGCGCCCCAAAGCAACACCAAGCCGCAAGGCATCTTCAAACCCCATCCCCCCCTTCAGGAAAGGGGCGCCCAGCATGTCTTCAAGCAGGGGCAACATGGTTGCGACATCATCAGAGCGCAGCCCTGCCCCAAGTGGCTGATAGAATGACGCGCCGTCGCTATGACCCAGAATCGCGCGGGCATGCTTGGCAAAATCGCCCCAGAAGACAAGCTTCACCGGCTCGGCGCGCTTGCGCCAGAGCGGACGCGTCAGATGCCAGCTTTCGCATTCGAAATTGGCCATCGGCATGGCGTCGACCAGTCGTGCCAGTGGCTTGGCCACCGCCATTTCCAGATCATCTTCCGATCCAACATGACCGATGGACAGCCGCCAGCCCGGCGCTTCATGCGGATGGCGATCCAGCCACAGCATGGCAAACCCGGTCGCATCGGCCCGACCAGCGGCAGGGGCAACCAGATCAAAAAACAGGGATAGTGCCGCTGGCATTTCCGGAACGCTGTGATCCTCCAGCGCGTCACCGACCGTCCAGGTCTTGACCACCACGTCATCTGCATCCGGACGGTTTTGAAAACGCGGCGGCAGAAAACCGGAATATTCATTTGCTGGGCGGGTAGACTCGGTCATGGCAGCCTCGTGGATGCGAAGGGGCGCAACAATATCGCGTATCGCGCTGCTGATACCCAAGGAAACCGAACAGGTCAATCATGCGGCTCAATCAAGTGGCGGCCAATCCGGCCCCGGTCCACCAAAGACCTTCGGGCCGATCAGGCCCGCGTCAAACCGGCGTGGCCGATGCTGGCTTCGCGGTAGACCGACGGCGGCATAGACAACAAACGCCTGAAATCGCGCGAGAAATGGGCATTGTCGGTGAAACCGCACCAGAAACCGATTTCACCCACTGACAGGTTGGTGCCGTAAAGAAGCCGACAAGCTTCGCGCACCCGAACCAACCGCAACAGGTCAGAGAACCGACTGTTGGCCTGTTGCAAGCGACGCTGCAGGGTGCGGCCAGATGTATCAAGTGCCGCGGCAACTTCATCAATCGTCCAACTGCGCCCGATATCATGCTCAAGCACAGCACACAGCTGCTGCACCACCGGTCGCTGCGCCCCAATCATCGGAGCCGTTCCGGGCATATTGGCCATAAACGGGTACGAAGAAGAGACCTGTTCGAAGCTGCCCCAGTTGATCCGGAATCGCAAACCGCGCCCGGCAAAGGCAAGTTTGTCACTGACGCGCCCCTTGCGCATGACACGCACCGCAGAACCGTGGCTTGGCAGGATAGTGGCGTCAATGTCTTCGGCCCCGGCAGCTTCAAGCAAGCCGATCAGGAACCCAAGCAACAGCAGGTTTTCCACCCGTGCGGGCGGTTGACCACGGACCACACCACGATGAATGTTCATCGATTTTCCGGTCACGGCAGACGCGCTGCGCGCGCGGGCATGAGAATACCCTTCAAGACGGCGCCAGCGATCCGCAATCAC
The DNA here is from genome assembly GCF_001613795.1 of Thalassospira sp. MCCC 1A01148. Lineage (GTDB taxonomy): Bacteria > Pseudomonadota > Alphaproteobacteria > Rhodospirillales > Thalassospiraceae > Thalassospira. The sequence goes on along the minus strand of NZ_LPVZ01000001.1, from coordinate 144,981 downwards.
CGAAGGAGTGGCCGAATGACGCAACATGGTCAGGATGGGTTCCTGTTCCTTGGCTGCCAGATAACGCCCAAGACGCACAAGGACGGCTGGTCCATTGATCTCTTCAAGGGCCAGCATGATGCTGCGCAGCTTGGCCGAGGTCACAACTGTTCCGGCCGGAACAAGGTCATAGCCCCGCGGCAACCACGCCAGTTGCCGAATCAGGGCAACATGCAAACCAAAAGAAACAAATTCCTGCATTAAAAACGCGCCAAATGGACAAATCTTGGCGCGATCATACAAACTATTGATCCGACTGTCAGTGCCAGATCCAAAATGTCACGAAGCTGTTACATTTACCGGATTTTCGGGGCACTCGGACCTTTCTTCGCAGTCATCCATGCGACGGGGCATTGCCCGAAGGATGCCACCATGTCACTGTTTGAAAGTTCCTTCAGACATTTCCCAGAAATACGGATTGATAACGTGATCAAGGTTCTTTTCGTCTGTACCGGCAATATCTGTCGTTCGCCCACCGCCGATGGTGTCTTTCGCAAACTGGTCCGAGAAGCCGGGCTTGAAAACCATATCAGCGTTGATAGCTGCGGCCTGTCAGCTTATCACGTTGGCGAACAGCCAGACCCGCGATCCAGTGAAATGGCCAAAAGCCGCGGTCTTGATCTCAGCGACATTCGATCACGCAAGATCAGCCCGAATGACTATCTGCAATTTGATTATGTGCTGGCGATGGATCACGGGCATCTGAGCGACATGCGCGCTCAGGCCCCCAACACGCATCAGAATCGTATTGAACTTTTTCTGGATTATCATCCGACATTGGCCGGGCAAAGCGTCCCCGATCCGTATTACGGTGGTCCCAACGGCTTTGTTGATGTGTTTGACATGATCGAGGAAGCCTCAGTCAGGCTCCTGTCTGATATCCGTGAAAAACACGGCATCTAGATCCAGCAAACGTCCGGTTTCACCATGGATAACAATGCACTGGCAGACTTGATCAACCGCCACACAGGGGGCACACTGCAATCCATCTCGCCGCTTTCTGGCGGATGTGTTGGCGATGTCATGCGTGCAAACCTTGATGACGGTCGGCAACTGGTGATCAAACAAAGCGATACCAACGATGGCAACCTTGCCATCGAGGCGGACATGCTGCGTTACTTCAAGGCACATTCGCCGATCACCTGTCCGGAGGTCGTCTATGCGGATGGAAGCTGTCTGGTGATGAACTATATTACCAATGACAATCGCATGGGCCGGTCCGTACAGCTTGACCTGGCAGAGCAACTCGCCGCCCAGCATCAAGTCACATCGGACAGATTCGGATTAGATTTTGACACCGTGATCGGTGGATTACCGCAACCCAACACACCGGAAACAAACTGGATCACCTTTTTTGCCGAACACCGTTTGCGTCACATGGCGCACCATGCGTTCCATGAGGGCAAAATACCAAAAAGCATCGTCGCACGCATTGATCGGTTGATCGACGGTCTTGAACGGTATCTTCCAACAAACAGCGCCGCTTCGCTTCTGCATGGTGATTTATGGGGTGGTAATATCCTGTGTCAGTCGGGCAGGCTGGCTGGTTTGATTGATCCGGCAATCTATTATGGCGATCGCGAAATCGAACTGGCCTTTGGCACATTGTTTGGCGACCTGACACCGGAATTCTTTGGGCGATACAACGAAATACTACCTGTTTCGCCCGGATTCTTTGAAGAACGCCGAAATTTGTATAACCTTTATCCGCTATTGGTTCATGTTCGACTGTTTGGTGGACATTATGTCAGTTCGGTTGACCACATCCTTGCCCAATTTGGTCAATAACGTACGATAACTGCCTAAAGCCCCGTGAGAGAGATACATAATTTAAGGGATGAGAGAGTTGAAAATTCTGATTGGAACCGCTGTTGCGCTCAGCATGGTCGGCAGCATTGCCGCCATTGCCCATGAAGGCGCAACCGGTGTTGTCAAGGAACGCATGGAAGGCATGAAGGCCATTGGCCAACAGGTCAAAATCATGGTCCCGATGATGAAGGGGACATTGCCCTACGACCCGAACCAGGTCGCGAAAGCCGCGACAATTATCGAAGGTCATTCAGGCGAAACCTTTACCGCCCTTTTCCCGGAAGGCAGTAATGACAAGCCGTCTGAAGCACTTTCGGACATCTGGGAAGACTGGTCAAAATTCACGGATCTGGCAAATGAACTGAATGCCAAGGCCGGCGATCTTAAAACAGTCGCAGTTTCCGGTGGATCAGAAGACGATTTCAAGGCAACACTTGGTTCGATGATGCAGACCTGCAAATCCTGCCATAGCGATTTCAAGGAATAACGCGCAACCGCAGCAAGCGCCTGATGTAAATGAAAAGGCCGCAGCATGTATCGTGCTGCGGCCTTTTTTTGTTTTCGGGTCGTCCGAGTTGGTTTAGCGGCCGATCATGGCAAAGAATTCACGACGCGTGATCGGATCATCGCGGAATGCGCCAAGCATCCGGCTGGTCACCATCGAAACACCGGTCTTGTGCACACCACGTGTGCTCATGCACTGATGATTGGCATCAATCACAACAGCCACGCCCAGCGGGTCGAGTTCTTCCTGAATGGTGTTGGCAACCTGTGCGGTCATCTTTTCCTGAATCTGCAGGCGCTTGGCATAGACCTCGACAACGCGGGCCAGCTTGGAAATGCCAACAACACGGCGGCGCGGCAGATAGGCGACATGCGCCACACCAATGATCGGCACCATGTGATGTTCGCAATAGGATTCGACGCGAATGTCGCGCAATACGACCATTTCGTCATAGCCGTCGGTTTCTTCGAATGTCCGACGCAGAATCTCGGCCGGGTCCTGCTGATAGCCAGCAAAGAATTCACCATAAGACCGTGCCACACGGTCAGGCGTTCCGCGCAAGCCTTCGCGGTCGGGATCATCCCCGGCCCAACGCAGAAGTGTCCGAACCGCTTCTTCTGCTTCTTCGCGTGTCGGACGCTTCACCGGGTTATGTTCGCTGCACATACCAAATCCTTTGTCATTTTATTACAGGATTGAACCTGCCTTGGTGGGGCTCAGGGCCCGCGCTACCTGATACTGTTTTTTGATGCAATCAGTTCACAGTGTGTTGCCCATGCGGACTGTCCAGCGAAAAGGCCGGAATCGCAATATCAAAATGATTGCCGTCCATATCCGTCATTTCGAAAGTGCCCACCATGAAGCCGCTTGGTGTGGTCAGTGGCGCGCCACTTGTGTAGTTGAAACTTTCGCCACATGCCAAAACAGGCTGTTCACCAACCACGCCCGGGCCTTTTACTTCCTGGGTTTCACCGCGCGAATCTGTAATCCGCCAGTGCCGATTCAACAATTGAACGGTCTTCGAGCCAAGGTTCTCAATCTCGATACGATAGGCCCAAATATAGCGATGGGTTTCCGGATCTGATTCGTCCTCAAGGAACATCGGGTTTACCGACACCTTGATATCGTGGGTTACGGTCGAATACATGCATGTCTCCGGGCCAAGTGTGTTCAAGTCAATTTGCATCAGCCAAGAATGCGATAGATGGACCTTGTATGTAGACAATCCATCCCGAAAGTGCCAGCCGCCAGTTAAAACAAAACGGGGCCTATCGCGGGGCAGATACGAAAGGGCCCGCACAATGTACGGGCCGGATCGATGTCGGGATTACTGTTGTCCGAACCTTTTAAACGGCAAGGGCAGCCAACAGGTCTTCCTTGAGGTCATCAATATCTTCCAGACCGACAGATAAACGCAGCATGCCTTCGGTAATGCCCATCGCGACCTTGTCCTCGGCTGGTACACGCTGGTGGGTCGTGGTCCAGGGATGGGTTGCCAGACTTTTTGCATCACCAAGGTTGTTGGAAATATCAATGAGCTTGAGGTTATCAAGCAGCGAAAACGCCGCTGCCTTGCCCCCGGAAAGCTCAATTGCGATCAATCCACCACCACGGCCAGACATCTGGCGCATTGCCAATTCATGCTGCGGGTGACTTTTCAGTCCCGGATACAGAACGCGTGACACCTGTGGCTGTTCCGTCAGAAATTCCGCCAGTGCTGTCGCATTACGAATATGTTGATCGACGCGAAGGCTCAGGGTCTCCAGACCCTTGAGCAACACCCATGCGTTGAACGGGCTCATGCTTGGCCCGGTATGACGCAGGAAGGTGGTCAGGTGGTCGTCGTGCCATTCCTTGTCATTAAACAGGATCGCCCCGCCAAGGCAGCGGCCCTGGCCATCAATATGCTTGGTCGCGGAATAAACGACGATATCGGCACCCAGCTCCATCGGCTTTTGGAGGATCGGTGTGGCAAAGACGTTATCAACAACAACCCTGGCACCGGCCTTATGGGCCAGTTCGGCAATAAACGGGATATCGAGCACCTCAAGCGTCGGGTTCGACGGCGTTTCAAGAAAAACCGCATCTGCCGGTTTGGAAAGCGCCTTTTCCCATGCCGCTTTGTCCGTGCCATCGACCAGTTCGGTTTCAACACCAAAACGCGGCAAAAGGGTTGTAAGAATGAATTCGCATGAACCAAAAAGCGCGCGCGACCCAACCACGCGACCACCTGCCTTTGTGCTTGCAGCCAGGGCATTCCAGACAGCCGACATGCCCGATGCCGTCGCACGGCAATATTGCGCACCTTCAATCAGGGCAAGGCGCTCTTCAAACATGCCAACGGTCGGATTGGCGAAACGGGAATAAACAAAACGTTCCGGACCACTGCCATCAAAGGAGGCCTCTGCCTCGGCAGCGGTATCATACACATAGCCGGAATTCATGAAGATGGCTTCGGAGGTCTCGCAAAAGCCGCTGCGCGCTGTGCCACCACGGACAGAGCGGGTCGCTGCGCGCCAGTTATCGGAAGCCTTTTTTTCGGTCGTCATCGTCTTGCTCCTACATGCCCGAAGTGATGCGGTCCGGACACAAAAAAACCCTGACCGGCGTGAATGGGTCAGGGCCGAAGCCAGATCACCCCTCTTTAGCGATTTTTTACGTGGCCGCAAGCCGGTCGACAAATCCCACGATGCGCAGACGATACGTCCAGTTTTTCCCTACGTCAAGCGCCACTCCCTCAGGATTTTTGCGCATATGCACGCCCTGATGCGCGTCGCATTCCACAAATTCTCCTCACGGAATGGTGAAAGCAGTTCATGAGCAAGTTTTGAAATTTCTCTCTAATGTTGGATCAAATAATGCGATCCTGTTGTTTGGGATTTGCATATCGTGCCAAATGATCGACTTGCAAGAGCCTGAAATCAATGACCAAAACCAGTTCAATGGTGTCACACGTGTCCGATAAGAAACCAGATAACCAATCGGAAATCACAATCCCGTCAAAGCCGCTCTGGCGCAAGCTTATGCCTGTGATGATCTTGATTGGCGGATTGGTTCTTGCCTGGTCGGCTGGTGTTCTGGATTTGCTGTCGTTTGAAACGCTGCGCGAAAATCGCGATCTGTTGCAGGATTTTGTTACCAATAACCCGGTATCCAGCGTTCTGGTCTTTATGGGGCTTTATGTCGTTTCCGTTGCCCTGTCCTTGCCCATCGGTTCGGTGCTGACGATCACCGGCGGTTTTCTGTTCGGGTCTTTCCTTGCCACATCCTATGTTGTGGTCGCTGCAACCATTGGTGCAACGGTCGTTTATCTTGCCGCCCGATATGCCTTTTATGATCTGATGCGTGCCAAGGCCGGAAATGCTGTGCGCAAGATGGAGGAAGGCTTTGCTGAAAACGCCTTTAGCTACCTGATGGTCTTGCGCCTGATTCCGATCTTTCCGTTCTGGCTGGTCAATCTTGTGCCCGCGCTTCTTGGCGTCAAATTGCGCTCATTTGTATTCGGCACCATGATCGGCATCATTCCGGGGACTTTTGTATATGCCTCGATCGGCGATGGTTTGGGGGCCTTATTTGATCAGGGCAAGACACCCGATCTTGGGATCATTTTCGAACCCCGTATTCTGACCCCGATTGTCGGACTGGCGGTACTGGCACTGCTGCCCGTCGCCTATAAGAAACTACGCCAACGAAAAACCGGGGCGAACCGCCATGAATAAGGTCATCCATACCGATATTTGCGTGATCGGCGCGGGCTCAGGCGGTCTGTCAGTTGCCGCCGGTGCGGTTCAGATGGGCGCAAAAGTTGTCCTGATTGAAAAGGGCAAGATGGGCGGTGACTGCCTGAATACCGGGTGCGTTCCATCCAAGGCCCTGTTGGCGGCCGGTCACGCGGCGGAAAATGCACGTAGTGCTTCACGATTTGGCGTATCGACCGGGCCGGTGGAGATCGACTTTGGCCGGGCAATCGACCACGTTCATTCCGTCATTTCCGGCATTGCTCCCCATGACTCCGTCGAGCGGTTTGAAGAACTGGGATGCACCGTCATTCAGGCAGAGGCCCGCTTTACCGGTCCCGCCGAAGTCGTGGCAGGTGAAACGACAATCAAGGCCAAACGGTTTGTCATCGCCACCGGTTCTCGGGCTGCTGTGCCGCCAATCCCGGGACTTGAAAGCGTATGTTACCTTACCAACGAAACCATTTTTGAAAACCGTGTCCGCCCTGACCACCTGATTATCATTGGTGGCGGTCCCATCGGGCTGGAAATGGCCCAGGCCCACCATCAACTGGGCGCGAAGGTCACGGTAATCGAAATGGGCACCATCCTGCCCAAGGACGACCCCGATCTGGTGGCTGTGGTCCGCGACCGCATCAAGGCCGATGGCATCAGCCTGTACGAACATGCCAAAACCAAGGAATTCCTTGAGGTAAACGACCAAATCAGGGCCGTAATCGAACACGAAGGCATCGAAATCACCCTTGAAGGCAGTCACCTGTTGCTGGCCGCCGGGCGCAAACCGAACGTTGAGAATCTCGGCCTGAAGGACGCCGGTATTGATCGCAGCGAACAGGGTATTTCAGTCGATGCGCGTTTACGCACATCAAACCACAAGGTATTTGCCATCGGCGATGTGACAGGTGGCCTGCAATTCACCCATATGGCGGGTTATGACGCGGGCATTGTGATCCGCAATGCGCTTTTCCGTCTTCCGGCCAAGGTTGATCACAGTGCCGTGCCATGGGTGACCTATACCAACCCGGAACTGGCACAGGTTGGCCTGACGGAAATGGCCGCCCGCAAAAAGTTTGGCGATGACATTCGCGTTGTGACCTGGGATTACGCAGAAAACGACCGCGCACGCGCAGAGGCCGACACCACAGGCTTCATCAAGGTTACTACCACGCGCAAGGGCCGAATTTTGGGGGCTGCCATCGTCGGACGACAAGCGGGGGAGCTCATTGGTGTCTGGTCGCTTGCGATCAGCAAGAAAATGAAGATCGGGGCCATCGCAGGCATGATCGCGCCTTATCCAACCCTTGGTGAAATTTCCAAACGCGTCGCCGGGGCGTGGTACACGCCAAGCCTGTTTGGCGAGAAAACCCGCAAGCTGGTCCGCTTTCTGCTTAAATTCGCCTAACCGGGTTCCTGGCCATCGCCCCTGAAAACAAACGTCTGTATCGCTGTACTTTCTTTGACTTCCTGGCCTAAGATTCAATTATGAACAATCGGCAGCTGAAATTGCCCCCTTGGGCCAAATCCCTCTCCGCACGCCTGTTGGTGCTGACGGTCAGCTTTGTCATGCTGGCAGAGGTATTTGTTTTCGCCCCCTCGGTTGCGCGCTTTCGGATTGATTGGCTAAAGGCCCATCTTGATTCCGGTTATCTCGCAGCCCTTGCGCTTGAAGCCACCCCGGATCAGATGATCCCCGATGACCTCGAACGCGAACTTCTGTCGAATGCCGGGATTGAGGCGGTCATTCTGCGACGTGAAGACCGCAAATTGCTTTTGCAGCGTGACGATATGCCCGCCAAGGTCGACAAGGATATCCAACTGACGGATTTCTCGATCCCGATGGCCTTGATGGAGGGGTTATCAACGCTAAGCCAGACCGAAAACCGGGTGCTGCGCGTGGTTGGGATGCCATCCATGGCACCGGATTTCGAGATAGAAGTCCTTGTCCACGAAGATCGTCTGACCGAGGCCATGCGCAATTTCGGCTGGCGGGTGTTTGGCCTGTCACTGATGATTTCGTTCTTTACGGCCGGCCTTGTCTATTTCGCCCTTAACCGCTTGCTGGTGCGGCCAATGCGCACGCTCACCCACGACATGATCCGCTTTCGCGAAGACCCGCAAGACAAGGCATCGCTCATCACGCCGGGCGACCGCGATGACGAAATTGGCGTCGCCCGGCAAGAACTGGCGATTATGCAACAAGACCTTCAGGCGATGCTCAATCAGCGCCGCAGGCTTGCAGCACTTGGCACGGCAGCAACCAAGATCAGCCACGATCTGCGCAATGCGCTGGCGACGTCCATGTTGATGACCGAACAGCTTGCCAAAAGCGAAGATAACGAAGTCCGGGCTGTTGTGCCGCGCCTGTTATCATCAATGGAACGCGCGGTTTATATCAGTGAACAAACCCTGTCATTTGCGCGCGAAACGCCACCGCCGCGCGATCTTGCAACCTTCACACTCATTGAGCTGATCGAGGAAATCCGCGATCAGATCTTGCTGCAAAAATCCGAAACGCTGCTTGATGGCACAATGGCCAAAGCAGATGACGATGAAAAAAATTGCCCGGCCCGCATCGAAATAGACCTTCCCGATGATGTTACGCTTGAGGCCGACTATGACATGCTGTTTCGCGCCTTTAGCAACCTGATGCGCAATCCGCTCGAAGCGGGAGCCAATCTGGTGCGCATCACGCATAAAATCCGAAAAGATGCGTCAAACGGCGACGAATCGGACAAGGCCCGCAGTTTCATTGACGTAATCATTGCCGATAACGGCCCGGGACTGCCCGAAAAGGCGATCAAAAACCTGTTCGTACCCTTTGCCGGAAGCGGACGCCAGGGCGGCACCGGACTTGGTCTTGCCATCGCACGTGAACTGATCAGCACCCATAACGGGGAACTTCGCCTCACTGCAACAGGGCCGGATGGTGCTGTTTTCACCGTCAAATTGCCGATTGGCAGCTGATATCACCGCAATGCACCATCATGGCGCACCCTGTTAATCGATTTTATCTATCGATTTTTATTTCATATTCGATTTTATCTTTTGAACAGTATTTGCGACCTTTGGGTATGGCGATGCCGGGCCCGATCCCGATCCCCGATCCGCTCCTGACCCAGGGTTCGGTATCGCCAAACTCACTTGAGCGTGCACGGTATTCTTTTTGAAGCCTTCCTATCCCCTGTTGCACCCTCCCTTGACGTCGGCACCTCAAGTGAAACTGCAGGTCTACGACCCCATAATCCTTGCCGGATTATCATCTGGGGATCTGAAATGATCCCCGCCCTCAAAACCCCTTGTCCAGATACGGGCAAGGGGTGTTTTTTTGGGCCCGCTCAGACAGGGCGTACAAATGACGCACGTATGTCGTCAATCTGCTGGCGCAAAAAGCAGCCTTGCGCATGATCATTGATCAACCCCATCGCCTGCATAAAGGCAAACACCGTGGTCGGCCCGACGAACTTCCAGCCCCGTTTCTTGAGGTCCTTGGAAAGGGCAACAGATGTCGGCGACGTTGACATCGACTGTGGTGGGTCAACTTCATCCGATTTTGGTTCAAACCGCCAGAAATAGGCGGCAAGCGATCCTTCCTGCGCAACCATCTCACAGGCCCGTTTGGCATTGTTGATGGATGCCTCGATCTTGCCGCGATGGCGAATGATGCCCGCATTTCCGAGCAAACGTTCAACATCTGCATCATCAAACTGGGCAACCTTGTGAAAATCGAAACCGGCAAAGGCTTCGCGGAAATTCTCGCGCTTGCTCAGGATTGTGCGCCAGCTTAACCCCGACTGAAATCCTTCAAGACAGATTTTCTCAAACAGCCGGATGTCATCGACAACCGGAAAGCCCCATTCCGTATCGTGATAAGCGTTAAATTCAGGGGCGGCATCACACCACGCGCACCGGCATTTCCCGTCCGACCCGATTGTTGTTTTGCTCATTGCTTACCCCATCAGGAAATCAAGACGTTGATCAGCACGCGCCGGCGAGATTTCCAGAATTTCGGCCGTCACGATGTCTTCTGCAACGAACGGATCTTCATTCACGCGCGCTTCAATCTCCTCGCGCGAAACACCGTGGGCCAGAACCGCACCGCCCATATTGGGCTGCAGGCTGCCGACCATCAAAAACACGCCATCATCAAAGCCCTGTTTGATCCATGCCTTGTGCGCGTCCATGAATTCAGGTGCCTTTGCGCGGTTTTCGGCAAATTTCAGAAAGATCGCAAACATGGTTTACTCCCCTGTTGGATGATTGCTGTTGGTAAGGTCAGCGATTTGCACGTCAAGCCAGTCACACATCAGTTCGACCTCATGGCGCAGGAAACGGTCATCATCAAACGCATTGGCAAGGGTCGCGACACCCTGACTTCGACCAAGAATATGCATGGCCAATTCATCGGATTTGTCGCCAAAACCCAACCGCTCGAACTGACGGCGCAGCCAACTGCGAAACAGGGTAAACAGCGCCGCCGCATCGCTTTTGGCCGCGTGGTTTAGTTTCGCCAGTTCTGACGACAATGTGCCGACAGGGCAGCCAAATTTCCGGATTTTCTCGCCATTGACGATCAGGATATGGATGAAGCTTCGAATGCGTTCTGCCGGGTCTGAACCGGCAATTTCCCATCGATCAAGCATTTGCTCGGTATTCGCAAGACGGCGGTTGATGACCCCATCAAGAATGTCATCCTTGGTTTTGAAGTGATGATAGAAATTGCCACGCGATATGCCGACAGTCCTTGCGATATCCGCAAATGACGTTGCCTCGAACCCATGCTGATAAAACAGCAAGTCCGCAGCCTCGACAATCCGTTCTCGTGTTTCTGTTGCCATTTTCGAACACATCCACCCGGCTGACCCAACTTAGGACGATTGTCCTAACTCTGAAAATAGGACAATCGTCCTAGTTCGTCAACAGGATGAAAAAGCCCCTGCAAGCGGGGCTTGCAGGGGCCAAACAATTCTTGCCAGATAATCAGGGTTCGATCAGTCGCGCCAGAAAGCCGGGAACAGCAGAACCAGCACGGTAAAGACTTCAAGACGGCCGATCAGCATACCAATGGACATCAGCCATTTTGCGCCATCCGGCAGGGTCGCAAAGTTGCCCGATGGGCCAACAATCGGTCCCAGTCCCGGCCCGACATTGGCAATCGCTGTCCCGGCACTCGAAACCGCGGTGATGAAATCCAGGCCCATCGCGCCAAGTGCTGCGGCCAGAACGACAAAGCAGAACACAAACAGGAAGAAGAAGCTCAGAACCGATTCCGTGACATCTTCCGACAGCGGTTTGCGGTTGTAATAGGCAATGAACACGCCGTGCGGGCGCAGCATGTGCGAAAGCTGGATCTTGGCGATTTCATATAGAACCTGCAGTCGGAAGATCTTTACCCCGCAGGTCGTCGACCCTGCACACCCGCCAATAAACATCACAAAGAAGAACACCGTCACCGCAAACGGGCCCCAAAGCCCGTAATCAGTGGTGGCATAGCCCGTGCCGGTCATGACTGACATGATGTTAAACGACGTGTAGCGAAGGGCGTAAAGGAAGTCCACGCCATTGGTTTCCGAATGCCAAACTGCCAGACCGACAATGATCGTTACGGCGATTGTAATAAACCAGCGCACCTGACTGTCACGAAACAGCGGTTTGCCCTGCCCGCGCAGCATTTGAAGATACAGGATGAATGGCAGGGCCCCGGTCGCCATTCCGAGCGTAATGATGATGTCGATTGTCGCACTGTCGTAATGCCCGATCGACGCATCCTTGGTTGAAAACCCGCCGGTCGCGATAGTTGTCATTGCATGGGCAATCGCATCAAAGGGCGTCATGCCCGCAGACCACAACATGATCGCCCAAAATGCCGTGAAACTCACATACAGCACCGCAATCCCCATCGCGATCTGGGTTGCACGCGGAAAGGCCTTGTCGGACTTGTCCGAGTTTTCCATGCGGAAAAGCTGCATACCACCAACGCGCAGCATCGGCATAACGGCAATTGCCATCACAATAATCCCGATCCCGCCAAGCCACTGCAGAAGCGCACGCCAAAGCAGGATCCCCTGCGGGGCCGAATCAAGCCCGACAATCACGGTCGATCCCGTGGTGGAAATACCCGACATCGCTTCGAAAAATGCGTCGGTATAGGACATATCAAGATCGGAAAACGCAAACGGCAGCGCCGACGCCGCGGTCAGAACCAACCAACTCAGCGTGGTCAGGATAAAGGCCTGCCGGGAGTTGATCTTTAGATTGTCCATCCGGTTCATCATGATCAGTGCCCCGCCAATAAACAGCGAGACGAAAGACGCTGCCGAGAACACGATCCAGTCGCTTTGTCCGTAATACAGGTCAACAAGCGCCGGGATGAACATGCCAATCGACAACGTACAAAGCAGAATGCCTACGATGAAAAGAATGGGACGGAAATCGATCAATGAAGCGCCTCTTGGCAAATACGCCGCAAAATCCCCCCGGAACAACGGCGCATGATGCGTTTGATGTTTTGTCTAGGAGTGCACTACATAGCCGAAAACTCGGTCTGCATGTACCCCATTCATCACAAGCTGCGAATTCTTGGCACATGACACCACAATGTCCAGCCCTTTTCGGTCGCCAGAAGCAAGCCGACCGTCTCGACCAAACAGGGTTTTTAAACTTGCGCCAGTGCCTTTGGCCACACGTCACGGATCAATCCGATGCTTGGCACCAAGCTCTCTGCTTTGTCAGAAAACGGCATTTCCCGCGACCGATTGAACAAGGATTCCCGTGATTTCCGAGGGCTGCTTTCAACATTAGAATCACTATAAATTAACCAGCGGTTTCTTATGGCCCTTGCAACCTCACCCCGCCGGAAACATACGAAAGTTGCTTTGATTTGTGTCGTGCAACGGGACCGACTTTCCCCTAAATTGGGCGGATCAAAAACGATGAGCACAATCATCGCCATTTACCTAATGACTGTCTTTTGGGGGACTTTCCGTGCGAGGAAAGAAACTATACTTCGCGATCATTCTGTGTCTTTTGCTCGCCGTCGGCTTCCTGACCACGAGCTTTGTCAGCTTCTACGTCGCGCGGGATTCTCTGGAAGAACAAATCTCTGAAAGCACGCTGCCGCTTACGAGTGACAACATCTATTCGGAAATTCAGCGCGATCTGCTTCAGCCGATCTTCATTTCCTCGCTGATGGCGCATGACACCTTCTTTCGCGACTGGGTCATTTCCGGCGAGAAGGATCATGAACAGATCACCAAATATCTCGGCGAAATCCAGTCACGTTTCGGTACGATCACGTCCTATTTTATTTCAGAAGAAACGCGCAATTACTATCACCCGACCGGCGTGATCAAACAGATCAGCGAAGAAGACCCGGCAGATGACTGGTACTTCAGCGCACGTGACAGCAAGCAACCCTACGAGATCAATATAGATGATGACACGGTTGATCGGTCGCGCCTGTCGATCTTTGTCAATTATCAGGTGCGTGATTACAACGGCAATGTCATCGGCATTACGGGTGTGGGGCTTTCGGTCAGTTCGGTTACCAACCTGATCGAGACCTATCAGGCGCGCTATGGACGAACGATCTATTTCATCGATACCGAAGGCCACGTCACCCTGCGCGGTAGTGGCTTTGGGGATGCGCACAGCATTCAGGAACGGCTTGGCATGCGCAATCAGGCGACCAAAATCCTGACCGCGCCGGGCACCTCGATCAGCTATCAGGATGATGGACACACCTATTTCGTAAACAGCCGTCTGGTGCCGGAATTCGGCTGGCTGCTGATTGTCGAACAAAGCGACTATTCATCCGATGCGCGCCTGCAGAACACCTTGTTCATCAATATTGCGATCTCGCTTCTGATCACGGTGATCGTTGGTCTGGTCGCTTTCCTGACCGTGCGCAACTATCAAAAACGGCTCGAAGAACTGGCATCGCGTGACAAACTGACCGGCACCTTTAACCGCCAGGTCTTTGACATGATCTTTGAACAGGCAGTCCAGAACGCGAAACGCCAGAAAACGCCCCTGTCAGTGATGTGTTTTGACGTTGATGGCTTTAAGGATATCAATGACGGCTATGGTCATCCGGGTGGCGATGCGGCCCTGCGTGAAGTTCTGACAACGGTGCGTCAAAACGTTCGGGAAACAGATGTGATCTGTCGCTGGGGCGGTGATGAATTTGTCATCCTGTTCCCAAGTACAGAACGCAAGGAAGCAATGACCAAGGCACGCGATCTTGCCGATCAGATCCGCAATGCCCCGGTTCGCTTTGGGCGCGATCACATTCCGGTCACGATCAGTGCCGGCATCACCGAGTATCGCGACGGTGAAGATCTCGACACCCTTATGGCGCGTGTTGATAACGCGCTTTATACCGCCAAGGCATCCGGACGCGACCATATCTCGCTCTCCTGACACACCGGCCCACAGGTTTGTGCAAACACAACACCCCCGCCTGAATGTTCAGGCGGGGGTGTTGTGTTAAAATCAGTCAGCGATGGATCGCGATCAGTCGGCGATGGATGCCTCTGCGATCTGAACAGCGTTCAGGGCAGCACCCTTCAACAGCTGATCACCGGCAACAAACAGTTCCAAACCATGATCACCAAAGATCAGGTTGGTACGGATGCGGCCAACTTCGACGTCATACTGTTCGGTCGCGGTCAGCGGCATCGGATATTTGTTGTTTGCCGGATCATCGACAAGCTTCACACCCTTGGCTTTTGCCAGCACGTCGCGCGCGGCATCCGGCGTAACGGCCTTTTCGGTTTCAACCACAATCGCCTCGGAATGGGTCCGCTCGGTCGGGATGCGAACCGCGGTGCATGAAATCGGCAGATCCGGCGCGCCAAAGATTTTGCGCGTTTCCCAAGTCACCTTCATTTCTTCACGGGTGTACCCGTTGTCCTGGAAGCTATCGATATGCGGGATCACGTTAAAGGCCAGCGGCGACGAGAACACCTCTGCCGGGACCGGCTTGCCTTCAAGACCAGCGGCCAGACCTTCGCGCAGTTCGTTCATGCCCGGCTGACCGGCACCTGATGCGGCCTGATAGGTCGAAACGATCACTTTCTTCAGACCAAAGGCCTGATGCAGCGGCCAAAGTGCAACTGCGGCGATTGCCGTGGTGCAGTTCGGGTTTGCGATCAGTTTTGCGGTCTTGGCAAGGTCGCCATTGATTTCCGGCACGATCAGCGGAACATCGTCATTCAGACGGAACGCCGAGGAGTTATCAATCACCAGCGCGCCTTCGGCGATCTTGGGTGCATATTCCTTGGCAAAGTCACCGGAAACGGCAAGGAAGACAATGTCGCACTGCTTGGCTTCTTCAACGGAAAACAGCGCGACGGTCTTAGTGCCGAATTTAGTCTCCACGGTCTTGCCCGCTGAACGCTCGGAAGCGAACAGGGTGAGTTCACCCACTGGGAACTTGCGATCAAACATAACGTTGATCAGCTCGACGCCAACCGCACCGGTTGCGCCGATCACACCGACATGGAGATTTTCGGCACTCATAATAGTTGTCTAACCTCGTATAAAAATTACTGTCATATTCGACTGCCGCGATCATTCGCGGGCCGCGCATTATAGGGATTTATCCAAACAAGGCAAATCCACGTTGCTGCATCGCACGCATGCGCGCTGTTGTCCTGTGTCTAACGCCGAAGACAACAGATTGTTCCAAACCGTTTTCCAACGCCGGAATTGAAAAATCCGCCCTTCGACTGAACCACCGCCAAGCAGATGTCAAAGGGCGGATTTAGCCGCCATAAAGACGGCATATCCAGACTATGAAAAAGAATCGGCTGATCGTCTTGATGTTCGATCAGGCGAATGCACTGATCACATCAGGCAATGTTTGGCGAAATCGGTCGCCTCGTTTGCTGTCCAGTCGCCTTTCGGCTTTTCCTTAAGGTCATTACACCATTCCTCGCTGCCCACCTCGGGCGAGCATGCGGAAACAGCACCCGCCAGGAAAAGAACCGCAAGGGCCCCGGCGATTTTGGTCGTGATCGTTTTCTGCAGTTTCATGTCCGTGTCCACTGTTTGTGTGTTTGTTATTAACGCTACAAACTTATACACGGTGCCAAAATGACGCAAAGTAAACCTGCGATCTGTGGCAACCGTCACAGATCGACACCAACAATCATCAAAAAGAAAATCAGGGGTCAGTCGCGCCAGAAGGACGGCATCAACAGCACAAGAAGCGTCTCGAACTCAAGTCGGCCCAGAACCATCGCAACATCCAAAATCCACTTCGCGGAATCCGGCAAGGACTGGAAATTGCCCGCAGGTCCGATGATATTGCCCAGCCCCGGCCCGACATTGGCAAGTGACGTTGCCGCAGCACTCATCGACGTAATCAGATCAAGCCCCGTCAGACCAAGGGCAACCGTCACCGCGATATAGCTGATGGTCAGAAGAAATACATAGACCGTCACGGCGTTATAGATGTCGGACGTGATTTCATGGCGGTCAATGCGGCTGACCACCACGGCCGACGGGCTGCGCAGGCGCATGAAATGGGCACGAAGCCCGGTAAACACGACATACAGGCGAAACATCTTGAAACCGCCCGATGTTGATCCCGAACAACCGCCGATAAAGGTCGCAAAGAAAAACAGCATGACTGCAGCCGGGCCCCACAAAAGGTAATCACCCGATGCATAGCCCGTGGTCGTAATCACCGACACAAGGTTGAACGCCGCCATGGTCAGCGACCGGAAGATGCCGTCATCAGAAATCTGCAACAGCCGCAGGGTCAGCAAAAATGTGAAACCTGCAATGATCAGGCAGAACAATTTGATCTGCTGATTGCCGATCACGGCCTTGATCGCCCGCTTGCGCAGAAACACCGCATAGGCGGTAAACGGCAATCCACCAAAGAACATGAACAGGATGGCTATCCAGTGCAGCGAAAGACTGGTGTCAAACTTGGCAAACGAAAGGTCCGAGGTGGCATACCCCCCGGTCGACAGCGTCGTCATGCCGTAATTGATCGCATCAAACCATCCCATGCCAAAGATGCGATACAGCACAATGCACACCAGGGTCAGAACCGAATAGATCATCACGATCTGCAGGCACATATCGCGCATGCGACCGCTGAGTTTTTCGGATCGATCCGAACTTTCCATCTGGAAAAGCTGCATGCCGCCAACCCGCATCATCGGCAACAGGGCAAGGGCAGTCACAATAATCCCGATACCGCCAAGCCACTGCATGATCGACCGCCAGATCAACAAGCCCGGCGGCAAATGATCCAGACCCGACAGGATCGTCGACCCCGTCGTTGTCAGACCCGAAACAGTTTCAAAGACCGCATCACAGAAACTGAGCTCAAGCGACGAATACCAAAGCGGCAGTGCCCCGGTCAGGCTAACAGCAATCCATGAAACCACTGTCAGAACGTAACCCTGGCGTGCGGTTACACGCGGGCCGATATCAGACCGACAGGCAAGACATGCCATGCCACCCAGCCCGATTGTCGTAATCGACGCTTGTGCAAAAATCTTCCAGTCCGGGTTGCCATAAGCAAGATCAACAGCAGCAGGCACCATCATCGATATCCCGATGATAATGACCATCACCCCGACGACGAAAAAGATGGGTTGCAGACGGAACAAACAAGTTTCCCTGACAGCAAAAGACAAACCCGCTTGTAGCGCCAAACGTCTTTGGATGCATCCGGTTATTGTGCATGGCACCCGTGAGGCCGCTGACCGTTACGCGCCCTCACCCGACAAATGCGTCATCATTTTGCCGTTCTTTTTGCTTGTCCTGTCGCCATGACCGTAGTGTCATTCCCACAAAGTTTGAATGTCGCTCAAATTCCTGAAGACCATAGAGGCCAGTTTGAAACGCGTTACCCGCCTGATCGCCCTACTTGCTATTCCAGCCCTGATTGCCCTTGCTCTGCACTGGCACAGCGCACCGGTCCGTGCCGCCGACACTTCACCTGGCCTTTCCAGTCCGGGCGGGCTTGTCACCAAGGGGCGTGATATTCTGGTCATTGATGGCGACACCATCATGATTGCCGGGCAAGTCGTCGATATCGCGGGGATGGATGCCCCCGAACTTGGTCAGCAATGCCTGCATAATGGCAGTTTCTGGGATTGCGGCATGTCGTCGGCCATGCAATTGCGCAAATATTTCGCCATGGCCCCGTTTGACGTTCATTGCTGGCCGGGCGATCAGGCGCGCGCGGGCGAAGCAGATGGCTTCCCCGTGGTCGAATGCGGCATCGGCGAACGCGATGTGGCAGCAGCCATGATCAGCGACGGCGAAGCATTCCCGATTGCGGGCTATTCCCATCGCTATGACCGCCTGTCGCAAGATGCCGGCAATGCCGGGATCGGCATTCATGGCGGTGATTTGATCGCACCAGCCGATTGGCGCAAAGGGGATCGACTTGATGGCGAAAACGCGCGTTGCCTCTTTGTCGATGATGGTAACGGCAATTACCTCAGCACACTCGACCCACGCTTTAGCCAATATGAAAGCAAGGATCTGAAAAAGATCTGCAGTGACGAAGAAGCCCGCGAAATGAACCTGCAATACCGCGCACCGGCCCCATAATCCACGCGGACCGTTTTTAATTCATCCGTACCTGCATCTTTTTGCCAGAACACGCGTCTTCCTGTGCATCACAATGACCACACAGGAGAATTCAAAATGCGCCTGCAACTTGCCCTGAATGTCAAAAACCTTGATCGGGCCATCAAATTCTACAGCGAAATGTTTGCAACCCCGGTTCACAAACAACGCCCGGGATATGCCAACTTTGAAATTGCCCAACCGCCACTGAAACTTGTTTTGTTTGAACATCCCGGCGCAGATGAGCACCTCAATCACATTGGTGTTGAATGCCAAAGCCCGTCGGAATTTGACGCGGCATCAGATCGCCTGCATGCGGGCAATCTGAGCACAAGCGATGTCGCTGAGACAGGTTGCTGTCACGCCAAACAATCAAAATTCTGGACAAAGGAACCAGACGGTCTGGCGTGGGAATGGTATCGCATCCTTGATGATGATCCCGACAGCGCTCAAAATGAAACCGGTTCATCAAGTGCGGGGTGTTGCGGCCAACAGCCCGGCAAGGAATCAGAAACTCAACAGGTATGTTGCGCCTGACGCCATGAAATTCGCCCCCGTTTCCGACACATCTTCTGATTGGCAGGCCCTGCAAAAGGGCCTGCACAGATTTGTTCAAAGTCGCGTCCCGCGTGACGCGGTTGATGACGTTGTCTCAGATATTCTCGAAGCCATCATTCGCAACAGATCAAGCCTTGCCATCGCATCCAATCCATCGGCATGGATTTATGCCACCGCACGCAGCAAACTTGTTGATTACTATCGCAAGAAAAGTCGCGAACGCAGTGCGCTTGACGCCCTGCAATCAGACCCGACAACAGAAACACCAAACAATTTGAACCGAACAACTGATGATGATGCGGATGTTAATGGTCTGAACGATTGTCTGACCGGGATCATCTCGACAATGGCTGCCGGTGATCAGAATATTCTGCGCGCCATTGACCTCAACCGCACCCGCCAGATCGACTTTGCAACCCAGAACAACCTTGCGCTGCCAACCGTCAAATCACGCATTCAACGCGCGCGCAAACGCCTGCGAAACCGAATGATCGCCTGTTGCCCGGACGGGGGCATGTCGACATGCGAACGGACATGCATAACCGCTACATCATGCGCAGCAGACTGAGGATTTTCAAAACGTGATTTTGTCAGGAAAAGCTTGGAGCGGGTGAAGGGAATCGAACCCTCGTATGCAGCTTGGGAAGCTGCTGTTCTACCATTGAACTACACCCGCGAAGCGCGCGATTTATAGCCCGCTTTTCCAATCAACGCAAGCCGGTCACATTCCGATCCACCGATTTAATTTCCCTGATCAAATCCGGAAAATCTTAGCCATCCGGCATCATGCGCCAGATCGCGCTGGCATTGTCATCTGAAATCAGGATCGACCCGTCGATATAGTGTTTCACATCAACCGGACGCCCGATCACTTCGCCATTGCTGCGCAGGAATCCGCTAAGGAACGGGTTTTCTGTCACTGGCTTGCCATTGATGAATTCAACCCGGACCACCTCGTACCCGTCCGGGACGGTTCGGTTCCACGATCCATGCAGCGCAACCAGTGCATCACCGTCATCAAAGGCAAACCCAAGCGGCGCATTGTGGGCATTAAAGGTAAATTCCGGGAAAATGACCTCTTCCGGGACCGTTTCATCGGCAAATTGCGGGCTTCTGGTGTCATTGCCCGCATACCACGGATACCCGAAAAACTGGCCGGACTGACGGGCGCGATTAAGCTCCTCGCGCGGGACATTGTCGCCCAGATGATCGCCCCCATTGTCGGTAAACCAAAGTTCGTCCGTTTCAGGATGGAACGTCAGCCCGACAGAGTTGCGAATCCCGCTTGCATAAACTTCGGGCGCGCCCCCATTGACCGGAATGGAAATGATCGTGCCTTCAAGGCCACTGACCTTGCAGATATTGCACGGTGCCCCAACCGCAACAAACAGGCGATCGCCATTCGGCGAAAGGGTCGCATAGCGCCAGCCGTGATGGCTTTTATCGGGCAGATTGGTAAACAGGATGCGCGGCGGGCCAAGACGTTCGCCATCAAAATTGGCAAGGTCGTAAGAAACAATACGATGCTGATCGGCAACAAACAGGGTCCCCGGTTTATAGACAATGCCGTTGGCCTGCTTGAAATCATCAGCAATCAGATTGACCTCCTCGCCAACGCCATCGCTGTCTTCATCACGGACAAAATAAAGATTGGGTCCGCGCGTGCCGACAAAAATGCCGCCCAGTTCCGGGGCCACTGCGATGGTTCGGGCGTTGGGAACCTCGGCAAAGACCGACAGGCGATAGCCGCTTTCCGCACTTAGCAATGACTGCACGCGTGCGACCCTCTCAGAAACCTGTTGGGCATTGGCTGAAAGGCTTGTTGCCGACATCGCCACGACAGCAAGGGTGCACAA
The DNA here is from genome assembly GCF_001613795.1 of Thalassospira sp. MCCC 1A01148. Classification (GTDB taxonomy): domain Bacteria; phylum Pseudomonadota; class Alphaproteobacteria; order Rhodospirillales; family Thalassospiraceae; genus Thalassospira. Next base: position 123,877 of record NZ_LPVZ01000001.1, on the reverse strand, counting down.
ACACAAACGCCCGGCCCATCGGCGTGCGCTGTGCAACTGGCGACGGAAGTCCGGGCGTAAATATCGGGTCATCCTGAAATCTCCTTGTCTGGCAATCGGCCTTACAAGGGATACGGTTGGTTTCCCCAGGTCGATTAACGAACGCGTTCAGAGATCGGGGCGTTGACCGACAGTTCCATGTCCCACGGGAAGTAAATCCACGTATCCTGAGACACTTCGGTCACAAAGCTATCAACAATTTCGCGGCCAAGCGGCTTGGCGTAAACGGTTGCGAAATGCGCTTTCGGAAGTCTTTCACGCACAGCCTTGGCGGTTTTGCCGGTATCGACCAGATCATCGATGATCAGCATATCGGTGCCGTCACCTTCGATGTCTTTCAGCCATTCCAGATCACCACGCGTCTTGTCAGAGTAACTACGAACACAGACGGTATCAATCAGGCGAATATCAAGTTCGCGTGCAATGATGGCCGCAGGCACAAGACCACCGCGGGTGATTGCCACGATTCCCTTGTACGGGCCTTGTTCCAAAAGTCGCCATGCCAGTGCACGGGCGTCGCGATGCATCTGTTCCCAGGAAACCGGGAAACCTTTGTTATAAGCAGCTTCGCTCACAAGAATTCTCCTGCGCCAGATCAGTTCGCCAAATGAATGTGCCCGGACATCACCACAAGGCACCTTCATCCAGACCCGCATTCCACAAAATCAAGCCGCTTAACTACGCCGAGTTGGACAGGAAGGCAAGTATTCGCTGGCACATTGGTTACTGTGAATTCATCCGTGCCTGCAGCAAGGTCGAAAAATCCTTGCCCAGTTTCTCGACGGGCGCGGACCAGTCACCGGGCTTTTCCTGTCGGTAGATGCGCATGGTCGGGTACCAGGGGCTGTCGGACCGATCAACCATCCACCGCCAGTCAGTTGTATAAAGCTGCAGCATCCAGACCGGAATGCCAAGTGCGCCAGCAAGATGGGCGGGTGAACTGTCAATCGTGATCACCAGATCCATTTCGCGCATCAGTGCAGCACTATCACCGAAATCATGAATATGATCGCCAAGATCGGTGACAAATGCATGCAGGCCAAGTCGGTCGATATCGGCCCGGCGTTCATCAATCTGGAAACTGTAGAACGCCGCACCCTTGGCAGACAACATCGGCAAGAATGTCTCAAGCGGGCAGGATCGATCGCGCGGGTTAAGTTTGCCTGCCCAAATCAGCCCGACCTTCAGCGCCGTCCCCGGTGGCGGTGCCAGTCGGGCCCGCTTGCCTTGCGGCGGCGCAAGGTAACTATCGGTCGAAGTTTTCTGAAGGTCCTTTTCACCGATGCCCATCACATGCGGCAGGCTCAGAAGTGGCACATGCACATCAAATTCCGGAACGGCACGGCCCTTCTCAACCACCGTATCGACGCCGGCCACGGTCTTCATGATCGGGACCAGTTCCTTGCGGCATTCAAGGATGACATGACCCGCCTTCTTGGCCACCAATGGCACAAAGCGGGCAAACTGGATCATGTCGCCAAAGCCCTGCTCGGCGCGCAGCAAAATACGCTTGCCGCGCAGGTCCGTCTTGCCATCCCACTCCGGCGCAGAATCAAGCGGGCGGATCGGATTATCAGCAAGCTTGCGACGGGTTTCATATCCTGCCCAGCCTTCGGCATAGTTACCAAGGGCCAGATGGGCCAATGACCGGTCCCAGTTTGCATCGACATAATCCGGGTCGATTTCCAGGGCGCGCTCAAAATACTCCAGCGCCGCCTCAAAGCGGTTCATATCACGATAGACAAGCCCGGCATTAAACGTGTGCGACTTGACGGTGTCATCAAGCTCAAGTGCCTTCTTGTGGGCAACAAGCGCCTCTTCAAAACGCATCATTTCGCGCAGGCAATTGCCCATATTCGACCACAACCCGGCATTTCCCGGCCGAATGTCGGCGGCCCTGCGATATGCAATCAGGGCTGCGTCGAACTTCTTGCTTCGACGCAGTGCGACACCAAGGTTGTTCCATACATCTGGCTGATTGGGGTTCTGACGAAGGGCGGTACTGTAAAGTCGAATGGCATCATCAATCTGGCCCGCCTGATGGGCGGCAAGGCCACGCTGGAACAGATCACTGATCACCTGACGGCGCTGCACGGCAACGTCTTCACTTTGCTGTGCAGCTGCGCTGGCGGTTGATGCCTCGACTTCATCTGAATTGGTCGTCGCCGCACTGGCGGCAGTAACCGCATCATCCTGATTGGCTGTTTTGCTTTTCGCCGAAGATTTCGGTGTCTTCTTTGCCGACCGCTTCTTGCGTGTTGTTGCCGCTTTCGCCATGCGCGCTCCCCTGTGCTTCTGCCCGGATCAGGCAAAAGCCATCGCCCCGTAAAGGCATTTCAAAAAAAGACGGACCACATCCCTCACCGGACGTTGCGGCACGGCGCAGCCCTATTAGCAAAAACCTAATTTAGCAAAAAAGCCTTACCAATAAGTGGATTTATTCATGTGGTTTATCGAAATGAAATATTAACCACGCCAGGCAGTTATTCTTGGCTGCACGCGGGTCTTCGGGCTACGGCCCTAACGCAATGGATCGCGTTTTTGCGCGTCCATATCAAGGCGCATCATCATCATGTCGTCGAGATCAGCATAACCATGCAAACGATAAAGCGCCTGCATATCCGCTGTTGCCAAAAGCCAGCGTTTCACACGCTGCAATTCCCGATGGGCATGCAAGGCATCAAGCATCTTTGCCGCAATCCCCATGCGCCGGTACTCAGGATCCACAAAGACATCGGCAACATAGGCGATGGCGATCAGGTCACTGACCACACGCGCAAAACCAACCTGACGCCCATCGCAATAAGCCCCAACGGGAAAGGACATTTCCACAGACCGGTCAAATTCACCGCGTGTCCGCCCACCAGACCAATAGGACGCGGCGATAAAATCATAGCAGCAATCAAGATCAAGCCGCGCCCGATCCATACTGATTTCAATGGTTTTATCGCCATCTGCCATCATGGGGCTCCCATCCGGGCGCGTTGGTTATTTCAGATAAACAGCAACAGCCAGTGCCGCAATCGCCACCCACAGAACCAATGTCTGGCGTGAAACACCACCAGATTTGCGCTGACCATTGCCTGATTTACCGCGCATCGCTGCAACCGTATCAGGATGGAGACGAAGCCCCTGTTCGGTGAAGACGGCGGACGCCTGTTCGGCGGCTTCAAGCACACGGGGCAGACGGCGCAGCATCGTTCCCGCCTGAAGGGTCGCTTCCTTGACCTTGGCTTCCGGACCAAGGTTTTCGCGCATCCAGTCTTCAATCAACGGACGCGAAAGCTCCCACATGTTCTCATTCGGGCTCAGAATGCGTGAAAGTCCCTCGGCGACGATCATGGTTTTCTGCAACATCAGAAGCTGTGGCTGGGTTTCCATACCGAACTGTTCGGTAATCTGGAAAAGCTGCCCCAACAAGCGCCCGACCGAAATATCGGCCAGTTCCTTGCCCAGGATCGGCTCGCCAATCGAACGACAAGCCTGCTGAAAATGTTCAAGCGACTGATTGCGCGGCACGTAACCCGCTTCGAAATGAACCTCGGCCACGCGGTGATAATCGCGGGTCAAAAAGCCCAGAAGCATCTCGGCCAGATAAAGGCGGGTCTGTTTGTCCACCCGGCCCATAATGCCGAAATCAACCAGGCTGACCCGACCGTTTTCATCAACAAACAGGTTGCCCGGATGCATGTCCGCGTGGAAAAATCCGTCACGGAAGACCTGCTGGAAAAATGCCCCGGCCGCCTTGGCAAGCAAGTCGGACCGATCAATGCCCATGCGGTCAAGCGCCTCGACATTATCAATCCGCACACCCTTGACCCGTTCCATGGTCATCACGTGTTCGGCGGTGCGTTCCCAGTCAATCTGGGGAATGTAATAGGACGGGTCATCTTCGAAATTGTCACGGAATTCCGATGCTGCCGCCGCCTCAAACCGCAAATCCATTTCAAGATGCACGCTGTCTTCAAGTGCCTTGACCGTTTCAATCGGTTTAAGACGACGCAGGCGCGGCTGGGTCAGCTCGACAATTTCCGCAACCCAGTAAAACAGGTCCATATCGCGGGCAAAACGCACCTTGATATCCGGGCGCAGGACCTTGACGGCGACTTCCCGTCCGTCGGTCGTGGTCGCGAAATGCACCTGTGCGATGGATGCTGCGGCAACCGGCTGTTCATCAAATTCGGCAAACAGCACGTCAAACGGCTCATCAAGCTGTTCGGTGATGATGCGCTTGGCAATCTTCGCCGAAAATGGTGGCAGTCGATCCTGAAGGGATGACAGATCTGCCGCCACATCGTCCCCGATCAAATCGGACCGGGTCGCAAGGGTCTGGCCAAGCTTGATAAAGGCCGGGCCGAGTTCCTCAAGCGCACGCGCCAGTCGTTTGCCCGGCGGCAGGTCGGAGCGGCGCGAAAACGGTGCTGTCAGGCGGGCCAGAAAAGCCACAAGCTTGCCGCCCGGCACAAGGGCCAGCGGGAACAGCGCATCATAGCGCGCCAAAGTGCGCGCCATGGCAAGCAGGCGGAAACTGTTACGAACAAAACGGATCATGCGTCAAACGCCCTCAAATCCGCCAACCGGAATGTATGGCCGCAATTCCGCCAGACAGGTTACGATATTTCACCCGCTCAAACCCGGCAGCGCGGATCATCGATGCAAAAGTTTCCTGATCCGGGAACTTGCGAATGCTTTCCGCCAGATACTGATAGGCCTCGCGATTGCCCGCAATAAAACGGCCGATTTCCGGCAACAGCTTGAACGAATAGGTATCGTAAAGCTTGTCAAAGCCCGGCACGATGACCTTGGAAAACTCAAGGCACTGGAATTTTCCGCCCGGACGCAGCACGCGGTAGGCTTCCGAAAGCGCTTCGTCGATGCGCGTCACATTGCGAATGCCAAAGGCAATGGTATAGGCATCAACCGACTGATCGGGCAGCGGCAATTTCTGCGCATCACCGACGGTCCAGTTGATGTTTTTAAGAAGCCCGTGATCAACCGCGCGGTCGCGCCCGACATGGAGCATCTCATAGTTGATGTCACAAACCGTGACAGAACCACCGCCATTTTTCAGAAAGCGAAACGCAATATCCCCGGTGCCCCCGGCAACGTCGAGAAGCTTCATTCCCGGACGCGGCTTGAGCTCGTTGATGAAGCTGTCCTTCCACAAGCGATGCACCCCACCGCTCATCAGATCGTTCATCAAATCATACTTGGACGCGACAGTGTCGAACACCTCACGCACCATGGATGCCTTCTGGCTTTCGGGAACATCACGAAAACCAAAGTGGGTTGTGTTTTCGCCGGTTTCGCCCGCGGCAGGGTCTGTGTTCTTACTCATGGGCGGGAAAATAGCGCAGCAATGATTATCCTGCCAGTGGAAAGCCACGCCAATACGCAAATATCCTGTTGGATCGTGGTCATTTCTGGTAAGTCAATCAGACGCACCAAGCGTTTGCCAAGAAGATTAGAGTGAAGACAAGGACAGGATAGCCCGATGAGCTGCATGGTCAAAATCTGTGGAATTAACAGCGAAGATGCCGCGATTGCCGCCATGAGTGCCGGGGCAGATGCCCTTGGATATGTCTTCTTCCCGCCAAGCCCGCGTCATATATCGCTTAAAGGGGCCAAGACGCTCACCGAACGCGTCCCCAACAGCATTTACAAGGTCGGCCTGTTTGTTGAAGCCGGTGATGAGGCGCTTGAAAACGCAATCACGGCCGGCAACCTTGATGTCATTCAGCTTCACGGCAAGGAAAGCCCCGAACGCGTGGCCGAGGTCAAGGAACGCTTTGGCCTTAAGGTCATGAAAGCCATTTCGGTCAGCACGGCCGATGACATCGAAAACGCCAAGAAGACCTATGACGGTGTTGCCGATTTTCTGTTGTTTGATGCCAAGCCCCCCAAGGACAGCGTTCTTCCGGGCGGCAATGCGGTTTCATTCGACTGGACGCTTCTGACGGGGCAGAATTTCCAAAGCAACTGGATGCTGGCCGGTGGCCTTGATCCCAGCAATGTCGCCGAAGCCGTCAAGATTTCCGGCGCACCATGGGTGGACGTGTCATCGGGTGTGGAACGCACCAAGGGCGTCAAGGACCCGCGCAAGATCTCCGCCTTCATCCAGGCGGCAAAGGGTTACTGAACATCCTGATCAGGTGGTTTAACCTTTTCTGAAATGATTGGCGCAAAACTTGGCGGGCAAAAGTGCAACCACTGCCCGGACAAAGTACGCGCGCCATGAAACCGACCCTTCGATCAAGAACCCAGAAACTTCTGCATGGTGTGGACCGGGAATCACGATTTTCCCTGTTTGTGCATCTGGTTTTGGCCAGTGCGATCATCATCAATGTCGTTTCAGTCATCTTTGATTCGGTCCACGCCTTTGCCGAACGCTATTTCATTCTGTTTGCCACAATCGAGATCGTCTGCACCCTGATTTTCGCACTCGAATATGGCTTGCGTGTCTGGTCCGCCCCCGACAATCCGCGCTTTAGTGGCCGCTTTGCACGTCTGCGCTATATGCTGACCCCGATGGCACTGATTGATCTTCTGGCAATCCTGCCGATCTTCCTGTGGTTCTTTACCAGCATTGATTTGCGCTTTATCCGCATCGTCCGGTTGCTGCGTCTTTTGAAGTTCACCCGCTATTCAACCGGGCTGGAGCTGATGATGCTGGTGTTTCGCCAGCAAATGGGCATCTTCGGTGCCGCCAGTGCCGCCCTTGCCTGCATGCTGGTCTTTAGTGCCGGGGCGATTTACCTCGCCGAACACCAGGCCCAGCCAGAAAAATTCGGCAATCTTCTTGATGCACTCTATTGGAGCGTCATCACCCTTGCCACGGTTGGCTATGGCGATGTTGTTCCCGTCACGCCATTTGGCAAATTTCTGGCCAGCATCATCTCATTGACCGGTATCGGGATTGTTGCCGTGCCAGCCGGTATTCTGGCATCGGCCTTCAACGCCGAACTGCGCCGCCGCGAAAACGAATATCGCCACAAGGCCACCCGCCAGTTGCTGGGCAAACGCCTGACTGAGCGGGTCCGACACAAGCTGCGTTCCCATCAGGAAGAGCTTGGCATCAGCGAAGAACAGGCCCAATCAATTATCGAGGACATCCGCGATGTGCATCACAATGAAAGCGACGAAATCCTGACCTGTCCGCATTGCCATCAGCCACTGCATCTTGAGCTGCACGACGCCGAAACACCCCCACCGACGCAAAAGTCTTGACGCCCGGTTTTTTTGGGCACATGGTTGAGCTATGAAAACACACGGCATGAACCCGACCCGCATTGCAAATCATTGGTGGTGGCTCGCTTAAGCGGGCGGCCAAAATCATGCCCTGAACATACCGGCCGCCTCATTCTTGCAGGCGGCTTTGTGTTTTCAGACTTCTTCTTCCCTGTCTTTAGATCACATTGCTCCTGCGGCGAAAGGCCCACACAGGAGTAAAAAGACGTGACGACCCCGACAAGCCAAACCGGCATTTCCGCTGACAGCAGCGAATATCGCTATACCACCGATGGCGGTGTTTCGGTCATTCGCCGCATGACCGAAATGCCATACGAAAACGCAACCGAGGGCCTGATTGATGCCCTTGATGGCACCAAGGGTGTGTTGCTGTCTTCAAGCTATGAGTTTCCGGGGCGCTATTCACGCTGGGATATGGGTTTTGATGCCCCGCCGCTTGAAATTGTCGGGCGTGAACGCGGCTTTGCGGTGCATGCACTGAATGATCGCGGGCAGGTATTGCTGGATACCATTTCAGCGGCGCTTGAAAACCATCCCCATGTCGAAAGCCTGACCAACGGCGAAGACGGGCTTTATGGCGTGGTCAAAAAACCCGCCGCCTGGTTCCCCGAAGAAGAACGCAGCCAGCAACCCAGCCTGTTTTCCGTTGTTCGCGCACTGCGCGATCTGTTCGGGCACAAGGGCGATGAACGGCTTGGGCTTTATGGGGCGTTTGGCTATGACATCGCGCTTCATTTCGAACAGATCAATCTGGCTCAGGACCGCCCGGCCGATCATAAGGACATCCACCTGTTCCTGCCCGATCAACTGGTGACAGTCGACCATGCCTCGCACGTGGCGACCCGCTTTGATTATGAATTTATCGCACCCGATGGCCGCAGCACTGCGGGTCTTGAGCGCATTTCCCAACCCCACCCGCCATCACGTGGCAACAACGCCACCATCGAAAACGATATGAAACAAGGCGAATATGCCGCCATTGTTGACGACGCCAAGCAACGCTTTGCCCGTGGGGAATTGTTCGAAGTCGTGCCAAGCCGCGTTTTCCGCACCCCGTGCGATACCAGGCCATCGGAAATCTTCCGGCGCCTCAAACGTCGCAACCCTGCGCCCTATGGCTTCCTGATCAATCTCGGGGACGGTGAACATCTGATTGGCGCATCGCCGGAAATGTATGTCCGGGTCAAGGGACAGCGTATCGAAACCTGCCCGATTTCCGGCACCATCGCGCGTGGCCGCGACGCGATTGAGGATGCCGAAAACATCCGAACTCTTTTGAACTCCGCCAAGGAAGAATCGGAACTCACCATGTGCACCGATGTCGACCGCAACGACAAGGCGCGCGTCTGCAAACCGGGCAGCATCCGCATTCTGGGTCGGCGTCAGATCGAAATGTATTCGCGCCTGATCCACACGGTCGATCACGTCGAAGGCCGCCTGCGTGACGGGTTTGATGCGCTCGATGCCTTCCTGACCCATTGCTGGGCCGTGACCGTGACCGGCGCGCCCAAACGCGCCGCGATGAAACATATCGAAACCGTCGAACGCAGTTCCCGCGCCTGGTATGGCGGGGCGATTGGGGCGGTTTTGTGCAATGGCGATCTGAACACTGGCCTGACGCTGCGTACTGTCCGCCTTAAACAGGGTGTCGCCGAAGTCCGGGCTGGCGCGACGCTTCTGTTTGATAGCGAACCGGACGCCGAAGAAGCCGAAACCGTGCTGAAGGCATCGGCAATGATTGATGCCGTCACCCGCGATGCCAAGGATGAGCTTCCCCTTGATCCGACGGTATCTGGCGTTGGCAAACGCGTGCTGCTGATCGATCACGAAGACAGCTTTGTGCAGAACCTTGCCAGTTACATCCGCGCCACGGGGGCAGAAACCCTCACACTTCGTCCGGGCTTCCCCGATCAGGCGTTCGAGGATTTCAAACCTGATCTGGTGTTCCTGTCGCCGGGTCCCGGGCGCCCGGAAGACTATCACCTGCGTGATAGTATCGAACGCGCTCTTGCTGCCGGGCTGCCGGTGTTCGGGGTTTGCCTTGGATTACAGGGAATTGTCGAATTCTTTGGCGGATCACTGGGGCAACTTGTCACACCGATGCATGGCAAACCGTCAAAGGTGAAACTCGATACAACCGATCCGCTGTTTGATGGACTGCCCGAAGACATCGTTGTCGGGCGCTACCATTCCCTGTTTGCCAAGGCGGCTGAAATGCCAGCGGATATCGAAGTCACCGCGCGCAGTGACGATGGCGTCATCATGGGAATCCGCCACAAAAGCCTGCCGATCAGTGCCGTTCAGTTCCACCCTGAAAGCCTGCTCACCCTTCAGGGCGATGTCGGCATGCGCATGATCGCAAACCTTTTGCGCAACCCGCATGGCCAGCGCCCTGATGACGAGATCGAAGAACCCGAACAGGACGACACGACAAACAAGGAAGATACAGCGACCGATCACAAGGCCGCCTGACACCCATCACGACACCCTGATCTGCGTGGCGTGCCAAGCCCCCCCCTGTAAAGGCACCGCAAACCCGCAGATCAAACACAGCAACGGCCGCGCTCCTCCCTCGCGGCCGTTGCTTTTCTTTTTGGGGCTGCCGGACAATCTCAGCCAACGATCGCCTTGGTATCGGCACCTGCAAGTATCCGAATGGGACTGTCCGGGTCGGTTGCCGCCTGCCAGACAGCATCCACTACGTCTTCGACTGTGGTCATCAAACCGTCTGATGATTGCTCAAGCTTGGCAAAAACCTTGGTAACATGATCCTGATATGCTTCGGGGAAACCACCGGCATCTTTGATGCGCAGTTTAGCCGTGGTCCCGAACGGTGTTTCTGGCGCATGCCCCGGGACGACCAACCGCGCCCGAATGCCAAACGGCGGCAGCTCAAGCGCCAGTGTTTCGGTGAAATGGTTTACCGCCGCCTTGCTCGCGCCATAGACCGACAGCAGATCCATCGGCGCCAAAGCTGTTGACGACGACACATTGATAACCACGCCCGATCCTTGCGCGCGAAATTGCGCCAGCACCTCGCGGGTCATTGCCATTGTCCCAAATGTGTTGGTTTCAAAAATCGTGCGGATGACGTCATCTGACGTCCCTTCCAACGCATTCAGCCACCCAATCCCGGCATTATTGACCAGCACATCAATCTGTCCGGCCGCTGCGACCGCACGTCCGATGCTGTCCTCGTCAGTCACATCAAAGGGTAAAACAAGAAGGTTCTCCGATGCCGGAAAAAGGTCGGCGCGCGGGGTGCGCATGGTTGCAACCACCCGCCAGCCACGGTCCAGAAAGGCGCACGCAATCGCATGGCCGAACCCTGAAGAACATCCGGTGATCATTACGCTATTCATATCGGTGCCTCATTTTCGCAATTGGAATGGGCACATCCTAGACGTCAGAAACTGTACGTACTATAACAGGAAGTCCATGTTTATTTAGTGAGAGTACAGATTGCCCGATCCCCTTGCCGAAATGATCGCACTGCTTCAACCAAGTGCCCGCCATTCGAAGCAGGTCGATGCATCCGGTGCGTGGCGCGTCCAACGCAGCGAAGTTGGCAACGCCTTTTACTGCTTGGTCCTTGCCGGAAGCTGTTTTCTCGATGTCGACGGGCATGACCCGATTAATCTTGAGGACGGGGATTTTGTGCTTGTTCCGGCAGCCTACAATTTTGCAATGTCGAGCAACAATCCACACGCCCCCGTCGGCCTGGAGACCGAACCGGTTGTTCAAGCAAACGCAACTGTTCGGCTGGGACAAACCGATTGCGCACCAGACGTCCGGCTCCTGATCGGTTACTGCCAGTTTGGTGCACCGGATGCTGAATTACTGGTTTCCTTGTTGCCGGACTTTTTTGTCGTGCGCAAAGAACGACGCCTTGAAAACATTGCCAAACTGGTGCGCGAAGAAGCACTGGCTGCGCGCCCGGCACGCGATGTTGTTCTTGATCATCTGCTACAGGTATTGCTGATTGAAACTTTGCGTTCGGCCGGTGAAACCAGTGACAGCAAAGGGCTGGTAAAAGGGCTTTCAGACCCGAAAATCGCCCGCGCCCTGCGTCAAATCCACGCAGCACCACAAACCGTCTGGACGGTTGCTGATCTTGCGCGGGCAGCAGGAATGTCGCGTTCCGCCTTCTTTACAAAATTCAATCGCAAGCTGGGTCTGGCACCCATGGAATATATTTTGAACTGGCGGATATCACTTGCCAAATCCATGCTGCGACAGCGCGAATACAACCTTGCGGAAATTGCCGAAAAAGTCGGGTATGGATCAACCAGCGCGTTTAGCGTGGCCTTTTCGCGCAAGGTAGGGCAACCGCCTGCCCGCTATGCCCACCAACAGCTCGAACAGGCCAACCACCTGCCAAACTCCTGATAGATGCGCTCTAGGCGTCGTCGTCATCAAGCGAACCGTCAATCACCGAATAATCCGGCGGCGGGGCCTGGCGGAACTTTTCCGGATCACCCTTGCGCTTTTCACGGGTCCGAGAAATCCAGCCGCCATACTGTCCTTCGGGCTTTGGTTCGGTCGGGCCACCAGCGCGCACCGGGCGCGGCGCAAACCGGCCGAGATTGATCAGGCGGTCATACATCACGATATTGGCGGCAATCGCCACATTGACACAGAAGCTCATCGGGATCTTGATGATGAAATCGCATTTTTCCTGCATTTCATCAGACAGGTTTCCGCGTTCCGGGCCAAGAATATAGGCGGCCTGCGACGGATGCTTGAAGCTTGGCAGCTCAATCGCATCGGGGGTCAGTTCAATGCCAACCAAGCGGCACCCCGATGGCAGCAACATGTTGTCGTGATCCGGGAAATGGTAATAGGGCATCTGTTCGCCCGACTTTGACGTGTCGGTAATGTTGGAGCGTTCCTGTCGAAACGCTGCATCCACCGTAAACGCAAAGCTTGCGCCAAAGGCGTGGGCGGAACGAAACAGGGTGCCCACATTCAAAGGCTTGCTTGCCCCTTCAATTCCAATCCCGAAATAGCCGCGCATATCTTCCTCCGTACCGCACAACACAGCCCGCCGATACGGGCCGGTGCGAAAACAACTCCATGAACAGAAACTGTAGGGGCTATACCCCCACAGGCCCCATAAGGCAAGCACACCACTGGCAATGCTGTGTCCCGCCGGGCCAAACAAGCTGGAACAAGAATGCGGCTGTTTCGTTGAATCATACAAAGGGCACAACATCCCTTGATCGAGCAAACCTCAAACCAAAGCAGGAGACAATCATGAATTGGGACCAAATCGAAGGACGTTGGAAACAGCTTACCGGTGACATTAAAAAACAATGGGGTCGCCTGACCGACGATGATGTCGATGCCATTGATGGCCAGCAAGACAAACTGGTCGGCCGGATTCAGGAAGCTTATGGCATTGAACGCGAAGAAGCTGACCGTCAGGTCCGCGAATGGTTCAATCGCCTCTAACCGACAAGGTTTAGACCACAAACGGCCATAAACGATTTTGTTTCGCGCGCAGCACGATCCCCCACTTGATTGCTGCGCGCGAAACTGCTTTTTATGGCGCTGAAATCCTGTTTTTCCGGTTATAGGCCCATCATCATGCCCATCAAATCGCCTTGCATTGGCACCTGTGTGCTCGACCCGAAAGCGGGCCATTGTATGGGGTGTTATCGCACCGGTGATGAAATCGGCGCCTGGATGAGTATGAGCGACGGTGCCAAAAAGCGCGTTATCGCCAGCGCGCAAAAGCGCAAGGCCAACACTCCCGCCAAGTCCAGTCAAGACTGATCCCCTGCCGGTGCTTCTTCTTTCAACCACTTGCCCGACCTGATTGCGGCAATTAGTTTGCCATAAGACAAAGAAGGAACCGGGAATGTCAGAAAGCACAGCTTCTGCAACATCACTGCGTCATTTGATGCGCGCTGCAAACCACGCGACCCTGGCAACAATTGCAATTGGCCACAAGCAGGTCGAAGACGGCTGGCCCGTCACCTCGATGGTGGTTCCGGCCATTTACATCGACGGCACCCCGCTGTTGCTGATTTCCGAACTGGCAGATCACACCCGTCACATTCTGGCCGACGACCGGGTTTCCCTTTTGTTTACCCCGCCGCCAACTTTGGCAGACGGGGCTGCGATGATTGAAACGGATACGGCACGTCTGACCGTATTTGGGCGTGCTGTGCGTGATGATGCCCCGGCAATTCGCGCGTGCTATCTGCGCGCCAATCCGGATGCTGCCCAGTATGCCGACTTTGCCGATTTCGGGTTCTATCGGGTTTCTGTCGATGCAGCCTACTGGGTTGGCGGATTTGGCAAACAACGCCGCCTGCCTGGCGATAAACTGATCCTGCCGGACTGTCAGGCACTGACTGACGGGCATGACGATATCGTTGCCCATATGAATGCTGATCATCTTGATGCACTTTGCGACATCGTCGGGCATTTCAGCAACGCCGACCCGAACACGGGATGGAAGATGCATGCGATTGATTGCGACGGCATGGTTTTGACCGCCAAGACAGGCAATCCCGACATGCTCAGAATCGACTTCCCCGCACCGATCCGGACTCCGGGTGACGCACGCGATATTTTGGTCGAAATGTGCAAAAAATCACGCGCATAAATCGGACTATTTGCATTCCGAACATTAAACCCGCGACCCTGAAAAGGTAATTTTCGCAAACGCAAAAACGCTTACGTTTTCCTAGGTATTAGGCAAAAGGAGCGGTTGCTTTTAAGACACCTTTGTAACAATATGTCTCAACGCAATGAATTACCCACAATTTGTTGTGTGGAATAGGACATTAACCCCCAGCTCTTTTAATTCCCACCAGGAGAGATTCGTGCTGCAATCAGGACCCGTTGTCAGCCGTGTAGGCCTTGAAACTCATGGCCTCAAAAACCTTGGCGCCGTTCACTGGAACCTCGACGCTGCCGGCCTTTATGAACATGCGATCCGTCGCAACGAAGGTAAAATCGCCAAAGGCGGTGCCTTTGTCGCCCTGACCGGCGAACATACCGGCCGTTCCCCGCTGGATCGCTTCATCGTCGAAGAAGAAAGCACCAAGGCAGATATTGACTGGGGCGATGTAAACCGCCCGGTCAGCCCGGACGTATTTGAGCGCCTGTATCAGAAAGTGCGCGCATATTTCCAGGGCACCGAGCTGTTCGTTCAGGATTGCTTTGCCGGTTCCGATCCGCGTTTCCGCCTGCCGGTACGTGTGATCAACGAAAATGCATGGCATAACCTTTTTGCGCGGAACATGTTTATCCAGCCGCAAAAAGAGGAACTGCGCGACTTCTCGCCAGAATTCACCATTCTTCATGCACCGGGCCTTCAGGCGGATCCGGAAGTCGACGGCACCCGCTCCGACGTCTTCGTGATGGTCAGCTTCGAACGCAAAATGGTTATCATTGGCGGCACTTGGTATGCCGGTGAAATGAAGAAGTCGATCTTCTCGGTTCTTAACCACATCCTGCCGGCCAAGGGCGTCATGCCGATGCATTGCTCGGCCAATATGGGCAAGGACGGCGACACCGCCATCTTCTTTGGCCTGTCGGGCACGGGTAAAACCACCCTTTCTGCCGATGCGTCGCGCACCCTGATCGGTGATGACGAACATGGCTGGGGCGAAGATGGCGTGTTTAACTTCGAAGGCGGCTGCTATGCGAAAGTCATCAAGCTTTCCAAAGAAGCCGAACCGGAAATTCATGCCACGACCGAGCGTTTCGGAACCGTGCTTGAAAACGTTGTGATGAACAAGCAGTCGCGCGAGCTTGATCTCGACGATGCCCGTCACACCGAAAACACCCGCTCTTCCTATCCGATCGAATTCATTCCGAATGCATCGGAAGACGGCCGTGGCAACCATCCGAAAAACATCATCATGCTGACCTGTGATGCGTTCGGGGTTCTGCCCCCGATTGCAAAACTGTCCTCGGCACAGGCGATGTATCACTTCCTGTCGGGCTATACCGCAAAAGTTGCCGGTACCGAAAAAGGTGTCAAGGAACCGACTGCGGCCTTCTCTGCCTGCTTTGGTGCGCCGTTCATGCCGCGTCATCCGTCGGTCTATGCCAAGCTGCTTGGCGAAATGATGGAAAAGCACGAAGCCAATTGCTGGCTTGTCAACACCGGCTGGTCCGGTGGCGGCTATGGCGTTGGTTCGCGCATGAAGATCGCTTACACCCGTGGTCTGCTGAATGCAGCACTGAATGGTGATCTCGAAAATGCCGAATTCGCAACCGACCCGTTCTTCGGTCTGGAATATCCGACGGCGTGCGGCAACATTCCGGCAGACGTGCTTAACCCGCGCGAAAGCTGGAAGGACAAAGCCGCCTATGACAAGGCCGCAGCAAACCTGACTGGCCTGTTCGAAAAGAACTTCGCGAAGTTCGAAGAACATGTTGACGACGGTGTACGCGCCGCTGCAATTCGCAGCAGTGCCGAAGTAAAAGCCGCCGAATAATATCAGGCGTCAATCTGCAAAAAGGCCGGTGCTTGTCACCGGCCTTTTTCTTTGGCCCCGGTGCCACCGTTTGATTGCGGTGCGAGATTCCGTTCGCACAATTGGCGATAAACCTGTTAGTATTTTGATCTCGCTATAGAATTTGGAACAATTAAAGCGTAGTCGAGATGAAAAGGGCTGCTTCTATCCCATACCTTTTCTCGCGTCGCCTTCTGGCCGACGTGGACGTAGTATTGCGCCTTTCGCTTTTCCCGGCCTGTCTTGCACTGTTCCTGTATTTCTATGGGGCAGCGCCGGTCGCTGCGCAAAATACACTGATCTCTCCGCCCGGCAATCAAGACACCGTTACGCTTGCCTGTAATCCGTTTCCGCCATCCAAAATCGGCGAGGATCCAGCCAAGCCAGGCTATGATGTCGAGATTTTGCGTGCTGCCTTTGCCACACGTAACATTACCCTGATTACACCGTTCTATCCGTGGCGGCGGGCGTATTTCATGGCCAACAGCGGTCAGGTTGATGGACTGTGTTCATGCAGCTACCTGCCCGAACGTGAAGATGAGTTTTTCTATTCCAATTTGCTGGGACATGTCCGGGTGGCATTCTATGCCGTCGGAACCAACAACCTGAAAACGCTTGAGGAAATCAAGGACGCCCAGGACATGACCGTTGGCATCGTCAACGGCTATAGCCTTGAGGCATCCGCACGTGACGCCGGACTGGATGTGCTGCTGGTCAACAGTGAAGCCACACTGATTGATATGTTGCTTTCACGCCGGCTGGACGTGGCCCTGAGTTACAAGGCCCCCATGGATCACGAATTGCGCAATCCAGACCGGCAGCTTCCCGGAATCAAGTCTATTCAAGACAAGATAATTTCCAACAATCCCTATTATTCCTGCATTTCGCGCAATGCTAAAAATCCAGCAGCACTGCTTAACGAACTCAATACCGGCCTGACCACCATTCGTGAGAATGGATTGTTTGACAGCATCCTCGCAAAGTACGGGGTGACCCGCAAAGACGGCCCGCCACTACAAGACTGATCACACCCGGTCCAGACCTTGGGCATTAACCAAAAACGCTTGCGCCCGTGGCCCCAAACAATCCAAAGCCCGGCTTCAACCCTGTGCGTCACCCCCGTGCGTCAACGTCGGGCAGCTGCATCGCGCCAGTAAAGTGTGATATCGGCTTCGGGCTTTCCGAAAAGATACCCTTGGGCATAATCAAACCCGGCCTTGGTAACCAGCTCGCGCATCTTGTCGGTTTCGATCATTTCAGCGACCACTTCGACATTGATCTCGTGGCATAACTCGACCAGTGACCGCAGGAACGCCAATCCCTTGGCTGTCTTGGTCGATTGGCGGATCGATTCACCATCAATCTTCACATAATCAATATCCATCGCACTCAGATAGCGGAAGTTCGACGCGCCAGTGCCGAAATCATCCAGACAGATTTCAACACCGAACTCTCGGAAACGGCTTATCCACTTCGCCGCGGTATCGATGTCGTTGATTTCGGCTGTTTCAGTAACCTCAAGCATCAATTGACCAAGGGCGTCGCGATTCCGTTCAAAAAGCGCGATCACAGACCGGCAGAAATCCGGGTTTTCAATTGAATGACCGGAAATATTCACGGCAACCCGAACTGTAATACCCTCATCAAGTTGTGATCTGATCCATTTGATGTTTCTGCGCAACATCGCCAGATCAAGACGGTGGACCATATTGACCTGTTCGGCAAAGGTAATCAGCTGTTCAGTCGGGATCAGATTGCCGTCATCATCATAGAACCGCACCAGAACCTCGAAATGGTGGATCTCGGCTGTCGGCAGGCGCACGATCGGCTGATAGACCGTATCGAACTTCAGTTGATCGACCCGCATGCCGAAATCCTGCATCGCGGAAAAAGTGTTGTTGACCAGATTGTCGGCCTGCCCCATCAACCGCGAGAAGGTAAAACTGTGTTCCTGACGGTCACAGAATCGCCGGATCGAGTACAAAACACCCCGCGCCAGATCGCCAGGTGGAATAATCTCTGTTGTAAAATCGGTCACTGTCGAACTGACATCGACACCCACCCCTGCCGGATCGGCATCACGAATGCATTCCCCGATCCGTTTTTCAAGATCGCCAATCGGCACATCGGCGCGATGCAACATGCCAAATTGTTCAGTCCCCAGTCGCCCGGCCGTGTCGCCCGCGACCGAATGGGCACGCAAAAAGGCACCGACGCTGGCCATCATTTCAGCCTGTTCGATCTGTTTCATCCGCGCGCATAGCGGATCAAACGCATTCAGGGTCATCAGGGTAAATTTGTGCTCGATCCCGGTTTCACGGCGCGCCATCAACCGTTCCGTGACGACCTTTGACAGGCTTTCCTCATCCAGAAGCCCCGTGGCGTTGTCGCGCTGAAGGGTGGCGGCAATATCGGGTGACAGCGCATTGATCGTCACACGCAATGCGACAAAGAAATGATCGCCAAGATCCGGCAGGAAATAGCCGCTCATGGAAACGGGCGGGCTTAACAATTCGCCTTGCTGGTTAAACCGCACCTGAATGTTATCCATCCGCCCGCGTCGACGTGCGACCTGCAACATTTCGGTTACCAGTGGCCTGAACTGCTTTGACAAAAACCCGGTAAACGGTTTGCCCGCCAGGTCCTGTGGTTGCTGACCAAGAATGCCGTCTGATGCGCCAGAGGCAAAAACAATCTTCAGATCGCCGTCCAGCTCAAGAAGAAGGTCCCCCCAGACAAAGGCCAAAGCCGCAAAACGGTTTCTTTCATTTCGAAGTTCGGTTGTCCGAGCTTTTATAAGTTTATCCAACGCACCCTCTCACACTGCCTGGATCTAAAGACAATTTCCCCTTCCCCCGAACACGGAAACCGTCCTGATTTTCTTTGTGTCTTTTGCCAATCATCAACCGATCCTGATTAACAATGGTTTTACAAAAAGCCGAAAACCTCTTCAGACAAACAAGACCGGTCAAACCGGACGCACGATTTCACGCACCAACGTCCCGGACATCGGACCGGCCAAAAGCACTCTATATGTTTGGTCTTGCGGGAAAATTTAAACCCCTGCGGCCATATCTCGGCGTGGCACATACCCACCGACGCAATGTCAGAATGCATGAACACGTCAATGAGTGATCCTGATGGTTTGCAAGACCGTAAGGATCGCTTACAAATGTCGGCGCCCTGACCCGTCATCGACCTATGCATACTGTGGAAGGCCCCGTTCATGACCACCGCCCCGAAACGCACATCCGCACTGCCCCGCCTTAATGATGACAGCGTGCTGATCTTTGATCTCGACAACACGCTTTATCCGGCGGCCTGCAATCTGTTTTCGCAGGTTTCTGATCTGATTGGACAGTATGTCCGCGATGCGCTGAAGCTTGAAGCCAGCGAAGCCTATCGGGTGCAAAAGGACTATTTCCATCGCTATGGCACCACCTTACGCGGCCTGATGAGCGAACATGAAGTTGATCCGGCTGATTATCTGGCCAAGGTCCATGACATTGATCTGTCGGTGGTGTCACCGGCACCGGATTTGGCAACTGCACTTGATGATCTTCCGGGCCGAAAACTGATCTTTACCAATGCATCGCGTGGCCATGCCGAACGGGTGATGGACCGCTTGGGCATTTCAGATCATTTCGAAACCATCTTTGACATTGTCGATGCCAATTATATCCCCAAGCCAAAGCAGGAACCCTATGACCGGCTTTTGGCGCGCGATGGCATTGATCCGACCCGGGCTGTCTATTTCGAAGACATGGCCAAAAACCTGCTGCCTGCCAAGGATATGGGTATGACGACCGTCTGGGTGCATACCGATATCGAATGGGCACAGGATGGGCGCGATGATCCGCGCATTGATCATGAAACGGATGATCTTGTCGACTTCTTGCGTGGATTGTCCAAAGGCGCCTGACGCGGATGCCCCTGGCGGATCAAATTGCCGACTTGGCCGATTTGTCATCGTTCCAGGATTGAGCTTGGCCTTCTGATCGTTTATTTCTATCGCGCCCATTGGACGGGATAGACGGGCAAAACAGGGATCAGGAACGGAAATCTGCCTTAAACAGGCATTTCTACGTAAACTGGCGGAGTTGACTTCAAGGTCGGCTTTGACCATTCTCCGCCGACGCAATTTTGGCTGACCGCAAGGACCTTCGAAACATGAACAAGACAGAGCTTGAAGGCGTGATCAACGTCGCCTGGGAAAACCGCGACGAAATCAATTCCGCCACCCAGGGCGAAATCCGCAAAGCTGTTGAACAATCGCTTCGCGCGATGGATTCCGGCGAACTGCGCGTTGCCGAAAAGGTTGATGGCAAATGGGTCGTCAATCAGTGGGCGAAAAAGGCAGTTCTGCTGTCGTTCCGCCTCAATGACATGACCACCATCGCAGGCGGTCCGGGCGAAAACACCAACTGGTGGGACAAGGTCCCGTCCAAGTTCGAAGGTTGGGGCGATGCCCAATTCAAGGAAGCCGGTTTCCGCGCGGTCCCAGGCAGCATCGTGCGCCGCTCGGCCTATGTCGCACCGGGCACCGTTTTGATGCCGTCCTTTGTGAACCTGGGCGCCTATGTTGATACCGGCGTCATGGTCGACACCTGGGCGACTGTTGGTTCCTGCGCACAGATCGGCAAGAACGTTCACCTGTCGGGTGGTGCGGGTATCGGTGGCGTGCTTGAGCCGCTTCAGGCCGGTCCGGTCATCATCGAAGACAATGCTTTCATCGGGGCGCGTTCGGAAATCGTTGAAGGTGTGATTGTCGAAGAAGGTGCTGTCATTTCGATGGGTGTCTTCATCGGCGCATCGACCAAAATCATCGACCGCACCACCGGCGAGACCTTTGTCGGTCGCGTTCCGGCATATTCCGTGGTCGTTCCGGGCAGCATTCCGGGCAAGCCGCTTCCCGATGGCACCCCGGGGCCGAGCCTGTATTGCGCGGTCATCATCAAACGTGTTGATGAAAAGACCCGCTCGAAAACCTCGATCAACGAACTGCTGCGCGACTGATCTGCGACACGCAATGTGATCATGATATAAGGGGCGAAACGGATGGCTGTTTCGCCCCTTAATGTATATTTGTTCCTGATATGTTTCACATGAAACATATAAAATAGGCTAAAATTCCTATTACTGCCTAACACCCAAAGACCAAGAGAGTGCCAATGTCGACCGCCCTTGAACTTGCACAATCCCTGATCCGCTGCCCGTCGGTAACACCTGCCGATGAAGGCGCGCTTGATGTGTTGCAAAAGGCGCTTGAGGCACGCGGCTTTGATTGCACGCGCAAGGTCTTTGACGGTGATGGCAGTGACGCGATCGACAACCTTTATGCCCGTCTTGGGACCAAGGGCCGCAATTTCTGTTTTGCCGGGCATACGGATGTCGTCCCGGCTGGCGATGCTGGCGCATGGACGGTTGATCCGTTCGGTGGCGAAGTCAAAGACGGCCGTCTGTTTGGCCGGGGTGCGGTTGATATGAAAACCGGTATCGCCTGCTTTGTTGGCGGCGTTGACGCCTTTCTTGCTGCCAATCCGGATTTTGATGAAAGCATCTCGTTCCTGATCACCGGTGACGAAGAAGCCGACGCGATCAACGGCACGGTCAAGCTGGTCGAATGGTGTGATCAGCAGGGCGAAAAATTTGACGCCTGTCTGGTGGGCGAACCGACCAACCCGAAATATCTGGGCGAGATGATGAAGGTTGGCCGCCGTGGCTCCATCACCGGCTGGCTGACGGTTTATGGCGCACAGGGCCACGTCGCCTATCCGCATCTGGCGGACAATCCGGTTCCGCGCATGATCAAGACGCTGGATGTGCTTAATTCGCGTGAACTTGATCAGGGCACCGATCATTTCCAGCCCAGCAATCTTGAAATCACCACCGTCGATGCGGGCAATACCGCAACCAATGTGGTGCCCGCCAAGGTCAGCGCCGCGTTCAACATCCGCTTTAACGATCAGCACAAGGGTGCGGATCTTAAAAAATGGATTGAGGATGTCTGTGCCGAGCATGCCGGTGCGCACGATCTCAGGGTCAAGATTTCTGGCGAGGCGTTCCTGTCCACGCCGGGCAAACTCGCAAGCCTGATTGCCGATGCTTCGGAAAAGGTTACCGGCAAACGCCCGGAAATGAGCACGACGGGCGGCACATCCGATGCGCGCTTCATTCAGAAATACACCGAGGTCGCTGAATTCGGTCTGGTCGGGCAAAGCATGCACAAGGTCGATGAACACGCCATGGTCGATGACATCGAAAACCTTGTGAAGATCTATGCGGAAATCCTGTCAGGTTTCTACGACTGATCAGCCGGTCTTGAGACCGGCTTCTTTTGGCAGTCGGTCCCGCGATTGCACGATCGTATCGCGCGTGGACGCCAGAATATCGTCGGCAGTGTCATCATCGACCGCACGACCCAGCACAACCGCACCAACCATCATCGCCAGCATTGATGTGGCTTCCCGGCGATAGCCGTCGGGGACATCCGGCAGCACGGACTCGCCGTCAACCGGCACCGGTTTATCCATACCCGGAACGCCATCCTCCTTTGCCAGCTTCCAGGCGAGCTTGCCTGATGCCTGTTCAATCAGCTTTGAAAACGCTGCCCGTGCCAGGTCACCGGAACGCGATACCTCTGTCGATAATGTCGGCAAAGCACATCCAAGGTCGGGATTATCAATATGCACCCGCGACAGATAAAGTTCCGCAAAGGATGTCACCCAGTCGTCGCCGGATAACTCTGCCTTGCGCAATTTCGCCAACACGGGTGACGATAAAAGCGACATGCCGTTTTCCACACAGGCGACAAACAGATCTTCCTTGTTTTTGAAATGCGCATAGAACCCGCCACGTGTCAGCCCGGCAGCCGCCATGACCTGATCAATCGTGACATTTTCAAACCCGTGCTTTTTGAACAACGCGCTGGCCGCATTAACGATGCGGATACGGGTTTTCGGTTTGTGGGACGGGCTATAGGGCATTTCAATCTCCACCGCGTGTTCGGGCATCCGGCCCTGGACAGAATGCAATCATGACACATCATAATAATATGTTCTTGAACATATTATGGCCGACGTAATGCTGTGGGCAAGCTCACCTAGCAAAAAGGGACCTTGCCATGTCGGTCGTGACAATCATCGGAATGCCGCGCAGCAATCTTACACGCACTGTTCGTATTGCCTGTCTGGAAAAGGAAATCGCCTTTGAATTCAGCACCAAAAATGTCCAGACCCCGGGACATCCGCCAACGCCCGAACTGTTGCGCAGCAATCCGTTTGGCAAGGTACCGGTCCTGAATGACGGCCCCTTTGTGCTGTATGAAACCGCCGCGATCTGTCGTTATGTCGATGACCGGTTTCCGGGCCCGCTGCTTCGTCCTGTAAGTGCGCAAAAAGTGGCGCGGATGAACCAGTGGATCAGCCTTGCCATGACACGGCTTGATCAGAACATCATCCGTAATTTCGTCATTCCGATGGTTCTAACCGACGATGCCAAGCGCCATGATCCGGGATTTGCCATCCAGATGAACCGGATGGCCGATATCATCCGTCATAATCTTTCTGTCCTTGATCCGGCTTACGCAGATGGCTGGATATGCGGTGATCGCTTTACCATCCCGGACATGATGATCATGCCAATGATCCATTACCTGAACGCCATGCCCGGCGGGCCGGAAATGCTGACCGACGCGCCCAATGTCGAAGATGCCTTTATGCGCTTCAGGGCACGGGGTTCTGCGGCACAAACCGATCCTCTTTTGCCCGAAAAACTTTTGAAATCTGCCTGACCGCCACCCTGACGTTTCCCCTTAATTACGTCAGGGTACTTAGCCACCACAGACAGGGATAATAATCCCCCGATCCCCAACCCCATGGGCAATAGCCTGTTTGTGGTGGCTTCTTTTCAGTCTTATGGCGTCCAGGTGATCGGTACATAGCCCGGAAGTGCTGCTATCCGGTCAAGCCAAGCGCGAATGCCGGGATAAGGTGCAAGGCTGATTTTGCCAAGCTCGGCCCGGTGCGTGTAGGCATATAGCGAAATGTCCGCAATGCTGAGCGCCTCACCCACCAGCCAGTTGTGACCCGACAACCGCTTTTCCATCAGCTCAAGCGCACGTTTCGCCCCGGCCTGTTTCATCGGCTCCAGGATATCGGCATTGTCAGGCAATCCTTTGATCTCGTGCCAGGAAATCAGAACAGCCACGTTGGGCTCATGATCATATTGCTCAAAGAATAGCCAACTCATCATCTCGGCCCGTTCATAAGCGTCCCGGGGGATAAAGTTGGTTCCTTCGGCCAGATAGGTCAGAATGGCGTTGCTTTCGGCCAATGTCCGACCGTCATCCAGCACAAGGGTCGGGATCTTGCCGTGCGGGTTGATCTTTTCAAGATACTCCGGCGTGCGGGTTTCGCCCTTCATGATGTCGCGTTCAACATATTCAAACGGTTGACCCAGAATCGAAAGCAGCAAACGGACCTTATAGCCGTTCCCCGACATCAAATAATCGTTCAAAATCATCGTGATATTCCTTGTGGCACATGCGTTAAAGCATTCACTGAAAACTGCATTGGCCGGCCGGGTTTGATATTTGCCGCTGGATCGCATTCCGACAATCGAATAGTTTTGATCCAATTGTTCAAGATTCTTGATCAAACTTTCTGATCAAAGGGACGCCATATGGATTCCGACCTGTTACGAAGTTTCGTGGCCTTTGCCGAATGCGGCAGTTTCAATCGTGCAGCCGACCGTATCGGGCGCACACCATCGGCCTTTTCCATGCAGATGAAGCGCCTTGAAGAACTGGTTGATAACAAACTGTTCGAACGTGACGGTCGCAATGTCCAACTGACCCATGAAGGCATTACCTTTGTCGGCTATGCACGCCGCATTCTGTCGCTGCAAGACGAAGCCATGGGCAAGTTACGCGCCCAGGATGCCAGCCGCCCGATCCGTATTGGCTGCCCTGATGATTACGCGCAAAAGATCCTGCCCGTTGTCTTGCGGGCCATCAGCACGGCCTATCCGAATGCGCGGTTCTTTGTATCGGTTAACCCGACGATCCTTTTGCGCCGAATGCTTGATCAGGGCGAACTTGACCTGTCGATCATCAGTCGGTCCGAAAAGGGCGAAGAAGGATATTTCCTGCGTCACGAGCCCGGTGTCTGGGCATCTTCACCGCTGCACAAGCAACACAAGCTCGATCCACTGCCACTGGTTTTGCCTGCTGAGGATTGCAAGTTTCATGCGTGGGCAATTGATGCATTTTCCAAATCCAATCGGCCTTTCACGCTGTATGCCACCTCGCGTCAGGCGGCGTCACTTTTGCATCTGGTGCGCAACGGGCTGGGTGTTGCTGCCCTTGCGGCGGCCAGTGTCTCCGACGAGTTTAAGATTTTGGATTCCCGTGACGGTTTCCCGCCGCTGCCCGCGGTTGGTGTGGCCGTCATGCTGGCCGAGGATTCCCATCCACTGGTGAGCCGCCAACTGGCCGGTGCCATTCAGGAATATGTTGCCCATCATCTTGATGATGACTTGACCAGACCGGTCGCAAGCTGATTGGATGCGCGCCCTGATCGCTTACCCCCATTTTGGATAAAATGACCCGCATGACGACCAAGCCACGCCTGAACATCTGCACCACCTGCACGGCCTCAAACGCCGAGGCATCAACAAATCCGCGGCATGGCCAGACATTGTTCAAACGCATGCAAGAAATCTGTGCCAAGCGCGAACTGCCGTTCGAGCTCAAGGCAGTTGAATGTCTGACCAATTGCAATTCTGGCTGCTCGGTCGCGCTGAACGGATCGGGAAAGTGGGGATATGTTTACGGCAATGTCGATCCAGACAGCATGATTGATGATCTGTGTGAACTGGCGTCAAAATATGCCGAAAGTGAAAAGGGCATCGTTGCCTGGCGGGAACGTCCCGACGCTTTGCGGCGCAATGTCATTGCCCGTATTCCGCCTCTGGACTAGGGGCTATCCGGCAAGGCCCGCCCGAAATTGCTGCCACAATCTTTCCACCTCGCCGGTGGCACGCAGCTCGGATACCAGCTGATTGAACCGCTCAAGCGGAATGGCCGAACCCTCCGAGAGCACCGACACCAGATCATAGGTTGCATCGGGCTGATCGGCGATCACAAGACTATTGCGCAAACCGGGAATCTCGCCGAATTGCGCGGCCAAAAAGCCTGCGGATACGATACCGATCGGTGCTTCTCCGGCCAACAATCCTGCAAGAACTTCTTTTTCGTTATAGCGCAGCAAGACATCGAAATTCTGACGCAGATACGCCGGATCTGCGTTGAAATCGGCAAACCCGTAATGGAAACCCAGCACGCAAAGCATCGGATAGCTGGCGATATCGGAAAACAGTGCTTCGGCATTTCCGCGATCAGCCAGCGCGACATAGAGATCCTCTTCCTGAACGATCGGGCCAGAGAACCGGACATCATAGTTTTCCCAGTCCCATTTCGAGCTTTCAAGCAGGACAAGATCGACCTCGCCATCGACCACGGCCTGATAGCGCCGTCGCGATGACGTTTCGGAAAGCTCAAACGCGTACTCATCCTGAAAATCATTCAGAAGATCAATCAGGCTCGGCGCCATGCCGCGGGGTTCACCATCCTGATAAAAATAGACAACCCCATATTCATAGGCGCCGACCTTGACCGGTATCGGTTCATGGGCTTTGGCAACCATCCCCCCGGAAAGAACCAGAAGCATGCCCAAGACAAAGCCGCTCAACGCCGCATTACGTGCCAAACGCATAGGTATCAAAATGCTCCCCCGAAACTTGCTGACGAACGGCAAAGGCATGCCCACCATCAAAACGGTGAAAAAAGACGCTTTGGATACTATATGCGTCCCGCGCACCAATTTTCCAGAAGGAAGCGCGCAATTGAAATCGGGCGGGGTAAATTAATGTCCTTTTCAGGAAGGTTTTGCACATCATCGCGATGCACCCACATCGCAAATTCTATTTCTTCGTCATCAAGAACAAGGTCTGTGGTTTCGGCCTCCGCCACAAACCCCAGCATAAGCGAGCCCGGAAACGGCCAGGGTTGCGACGCCACATACTCCGGACGCTTGATCTTGATCCCGACTTCCTCGAACACCTCACGCGCCACGGCTTGTTCAAGGCTCTCGCCCGGCTCCACAAAACCCGCCAGCACAGACACCATACCGGGCAGGAATTGGGGAGAGCGCGCCAGCAACACATGATCCTGATGGTGAATCAGCATGATTACCGCCGGATCGGTCCGCGGGAAATGGGGCTTGCCACAAACCGGATTGGTGCATTGCAGGCGATAGCCCGCCTCGACCACCGCGTTGGGATACCCGCAGGCGCCGCAGAATTTATGCCCCTGATGCCAGTGAAAGATGGCGCGCGCCTGCGCAGCAAGGGCGGCCTCGTCAACGGACAGGCACGCCATGCGGGTGCGCATGTCGCCAAAACCACCACCCAGCTTGCGCACGGCCTCTTCACGATCTGAAACCACCGGGGCAATATCCACCGCGATCACTGGCCCGCCAACATCGCGGCCAAGGTAAATCCACTCCCCGCCATACAGATCGACATCAAGATGCGGCACCGCCGGGGCACCCAGTACCACAAGCTCGTGGGCATCCATGTCTTCGGGCCAGGCAAAAAGTGGATCACCCGCATGACAAATCAGGATGCGCAGCGACTCCTCGGCCAACAGAAGCTGTTGCCAGTTCTCAGATTTTCGAAGGCTCGCATCACGATCAAGATCAGCGGCTTCGAAGAATTGCCTTGTCATGACCCCTGGTGCTCCTTCTTTCAAAAACTCGGCTGCAGCGACCGATTTACCTATCGGCCAAAATTTGGCTCAGACTTTAAAGCTGCGCGCATAAAAGACAACTGCGATCTCCCCGATCAACGTTCCGACCGCAGGCAAAGCCATGCCAATTTCCTTCACATCCATGACGGGGCCTCGTCGTTTTCCCTGCTAATCACAGCACATAGAAAGGAAAACAATCATGCTTTCAAAACTCACAGCCTATGGCGCATTCATCATTGGTGCGCTGTCCGTGCAGGTTACCTTTGAAAACCCGGCCCATGCAGATGTGGATATTTATCATGGTGTCGGCCTGAGCAACGCCAACACCGGGCGGGCCAATCTTTCAAATGGTGAATTTACCTATCGCGGTGGCGGTGTTTCAAACTTCGACGCAGACAACATTGGCAACAATAACAACAAGCCATGCCTGTTCCGTTTTACCGCCGTCGTGGACGGTGACCCGGTGGTCGATGAAACCTATGACCTTTCCGGACCTGACGGCTATCAGGTTGAATATGATAATGATCCGGTAGGACACTGGAACATTCTGTTGCCTGCCAATACGGCGGCAAATGCGGCGCGCAACGCGCTTTCGAGCTGGGCGCGCGACAATCGCGACGGCCGGGTATCAAACGGCACCCGCGATGCGGACCCTGCATGCAACTGATGACGTGCGCGCAGCACTAAAATTCCGAATGCCCCCTTGCGTTTTGTGAACGCTTGCGCGATATAGGGGGCGAGAGGCTGGCAGTGGACGGACCGCTCGCCAACCCGGTCAGGACCGGAAGGTAGCAGCCGTAACGAGTTTTTCCGGGTCGCTGTTCAGTCTCTCACCCTTTCATTTCTCCCTTTGAAATCGCTGATATTTGCCATGCCCCTGACATTCGCGGGCAGAAGGCTTTTTGTATGGGAAATTTCCCACTTGGCCTTTCCCATACGGTCGCGAAGCTGCTAAAACCAACTGAGAATTAAAACAGTCCGGACCGGATGAATGAGCGATCAGATCGAGACCGCGAGCGAAACAGCGCCAGAAGGTGAAACGGCATCAGAAAGTACCGGTGCGGAAACAACCGCCCCCGCTGCTGTGGCCGAACCCGAAGCCAAAAGCGAATATCAGGTTCTTGCGCGCAAATACCGCCCGAAATCCTTTGATGAGCTGATCGGCCACGGGCCGATGGTCAAGACGCTGTCAAACGCGCTTGAAAGCGGCCGACTGGCCCATGCCTTCATCCTGACCGGGGTGCGCGGTATTGGTAAAACCACAACCGCGCGTATCATTGCGCGTGCGCTGAACTGCATTGGCGCAGACGGCAATGGCGGCGCAACGATCGAGCCATGCGGTGTCTGTGAGCATTGCCGCGCGATTGCCGAAGACCGCCATGTTGATGTTCTGGAAATGGATGCGGCGTCGCGCACCGGTGTGGATGACATTCGCGAACTGATCGAAGGTGTGCGCTATCGCCCGACTTCGGCGCGCTACAAGATCTACATCATCGATGAAGTGCACATGCTTTCGAAAAGTGCGTTTAACGCGCTTCTCAAAACGCTTGAAGAACCGCCAGAGCATGTGAAATTCATCTTTGCCACCACCGAAATCCGCAAAATCCCGATCACGGTCCTGTCGCGCTGTCAGCGCTTTGACTTGCGCCGCGTGCAGACCGATGAACTGGCCGCGCACTATGGCCGCATCGCCGGGCTTGAAAATGCCGAGATCGAAGAAGAAGCCGTCACCCTGATCGCGCGTGCCGCCGATGGATCGGTGCGCGATGGCATGAGCTTGCTAGACCAGGCGATTTCGCATGGTGCGGGCAAGGTCACCACCCAGCAGGTGCGTGACATGCTGGGCCTTTCGGACCGGTCACGCATATTCGATTTGTTTGATCACACCATGAAGGGCGAGATTAACGAGGCGCTCGACCTTTTGGGCGCGCAATATGCCCTTGGCGGTGATCCGCCGGTGATGTTGCAGGATATGCTCGATCTGACCCACTGGCTGACCCGGGTAAAGCTGTCGCCTGATGCGGCCAATGATCCCGGCGTGTCACAGATCGAACGCGAACGCGGCAAGGAAATCGCCGCCAAGCTTGCCATGCCGCAACTGACCCGCGCGTGGCAAATGTTGCTTAAGGGGCTTGAAGAAACGCGGATTGCGCCATCCCCCATTCAGGCCGCTGAAATGATCCTGATCCGTCTGGCCTATGCCGCGGAAATGCCACCGCCCGGTGACCTGATCAAGAAGCTCCGTCAGGATATGAACAATGCCGGCAATGGCGGCGGTGCACCGCAAGGCGGTGGCAATGGCGGCGGTAGCGGCGGCCCAGGGCCCCGCATGCAGGTGGTCAATGGTGGCGGCGGTGGTGCAGCTGCCGTGGCACAGCGCCGACCCGACCCGCTTGGCGAACCCGAACAGGTCGAACAACCTGTCTATGCCAGGATGCCCGAAACGTTCGAAGAAGTTGCCGAGTTGCTTGGCAAGGACCGTGAAACCACCGGTCTTGCCATGCAGGTCAAAAACTATATGCATCTGGTGAAGTATGAGCCGGGTCGCATCGAATTTCGCCCGGCACGCGGGGCAGGATCGGACCTTTCGACCAAACTGATCAAGGCGCTTAATGGCCTGACCGGAAATCGTTGGCTGGTCAGTGTGTCGGAGCGCGAAGAAGGGGCACCGACCCTTAAGGAACAGGAACTTGAAGCCCTTGAACAGCGCAAGGCGGATGCCTCGCAAGATCCGCTGGTCAGGGCCATTCTTGATGGTTTACCCAAAGCAAAAATCGTTGCCGTCCACCTGCCACCCGGACAGGAAAATCCCGAGGGTGAAGAGGACGAAAGCGGTTCCGTATATGACGACGCATTTTATCTCGAAGGAGACGACGAGCTATGAAGAACCTTGCAGGGATGCTCAAACAGGCCCAGCAGATGCAGTCCAAAATGCAGGAAATGCAGGAAGGACTGGTTGAACTCGAAATCGAAGGCCAGTCCGGTGCGGGCATGGTCAAAGTGATGCTCAATGGCAAAGGCGAAATGCGCGGCCTTTCGCTTGATAAAAGCATTGTTGACCCCGAAGACACCGAAGTCCTCGAAGACCTGATCGTTGCCGCCTATAACGACGCCAAGGTCAAGGTCGAGGCTGCCGTTCAGGAAAAGATGAAAGACGTCACCGGCGGCATGAACCTGCCGGAAGGCTTCAAACTGCCATTCTGATCTTTCATCGGACACGCGATAAATTTCGTACATTAAAGGTACGCGGCAAAGGGTGGCATTGCGCCGCTCTTTGTTTTTGATACAAGCAATATGTAACGATCAAACTTTACCAGCACGGGGTCATGATGACCGGACGGGAAATTGAAAATCTGATCAAACTGCTTTCACGCCTGCCCGGCCTTGGGCCGCGTTCGGCACGGCGTGCGGTTTTGCAGATGCTCAAGAAACCCGAAACCTTGATGATCCCGCTGGCCGACGCACTCCATGCCACGGCCGAGGTCATGACGACCTGCTCCAATTGCGGCAATATTGATGTCACCGATCCCTGCCATATCTGTGCCGATCACAACCGCAGCTCGGAGACGATCTGTGTGGTCGAGGAAGTTCAGGACCTTTGGGCGCTGGAACGCGGTGCCGCGTTCAAGGGGCGCTATCATGTTCTGGGCGGCACCCTGTCACCACTTGATGGTGTCGGTCCGGATGACCTTAAAATCGATCAGCTGGTCAATCGCGTGCGCGAAAATGCTGTGGCCGAGGTAATCCTTGCCACCAACGCCACGGTCGATGGCCAGACAACCGCGCATTACATCACCGAACGGCTGATGGAAACCGGGGTCAAGGTCACCCGCCTTGCCCATGGCGTGCCGGTGGGTGGTGAGCTTGATTATCTTGATGACGGCACACTGGCGGCCGCGTTGCGGTCACGCAGTTCCGTCTAAAGATCGGCCATCATTCCGGGCGAAGCGGAGCACAGACCCGGAATCCATATCGCCGCAAGCAGACTGGATTCCCGCCCCCCGCCTTCGCGGGGGCAGGCTTTGCGGGAATGACGATTACTGTCAATGTCGTGATTATTCAAATTTTCTTCGGGCGGAATCAAAGAACCTCACCGAGACAGGATTGAATAATTCAGAGCTTTTTTCAGGCCGCCGCGATCTTTTCTGCAGCAAGGCGTGTTGCCAGCTCATAGCCATAGGCACCAGCCCCGGCCATCACCGCATCGGCGACCGGGCTGATCCAGCTGGTATGGCGGAATTCCTCGCGCGCGTGCGGGTTGGAAATATGCAGCTCGATGATATAGCCCTCAAAGGTCTTGAGAGCGTCATGGATCGCAATGGATGTATGGGTATAGGCACCGGCATTGATGATCAGGGCGGCTGATTTGGTGCGGGCCTCGTGGATCATGTCAATGATCGCACCCTCGTGGTTGGACTGGCCAAAACGCACCGAAACACCAAGTTCCGTGGCAAGCGCACTGCACTTTTCCTCAATCGAGGCCAGCGTGTCATAGCCGTAAATCTCTGGCTGGCGCTGCCCTAGCAGGTTCAGGTTCGGTCCATTGATGACTAGAATTTCCTGCACGCTCATTTCCTTGTTCCCGCCTTTATGCGCTTGGTGCCCTGTGGTTATTTCGCCGCATCGTTACGACGGTTCATGCGCGTCTGTGACGCAAGCCGGATCGGCGCATTGGCCGCCCCGAAGCCACGATACGCGCGACGCTCCACCAATTCAAAGAAGAATCGATTGGCAAAGGTCCGCGTATAGACCTGATAATACTCACCTTCATCGTCACGATCATAAAGAATATTACGTGCGCGCAACCGATCAAGAAGTTCCGGCTCCAGCCCGAAACGTGCTTCGATATCGTCATAATAGTTTTCCGGGATCGGCAGGATTTCAACCCCATGCGCCCTGCAGTAATCCACTGATGCAAAGATATCGTCGCTGGCAAAGGCCAGATGCTGCACACCGCTGCCAAAGAACTCGTTGAGGAACTGGGAATGCTGGGTATGCGGGCTTTGCGAACCATTGAGGATCAGACGCACCGCATCACTTTGCACCACCTGACTTTGCACAAGCCCGCCCGGATCAGGGATATCGAGGGTCGGCATTTTGCCGAGATCAAAGATCGAGGTGAAATACAAAAGCCAGGTCAGCATTTCCTCATACTGCATCGAGTATGACACATGGTCGACCTTGCGAAGTTTCGCCTTTCCGGCGTCTGCGTCCGTGCCCTTTTCGGGTTCGAACTCGACATCCCAGATACGCGAAAGTTCGCTGTGATCATCAAGGAAGTAAACAAGGCTGCCGCCAACACCCCGGATGGCCGGCATTTCAATTTCGCCTTTGCCAACCGCCTGACTGAAGGGTGCGGCAAGCAATGATTGCGCACGATCCATCGTTGCCTTGGCATCATCAACCTTAAGCCCCACCGCACAGACCGACGGGCCATGCACGATGTTATAGGAATGCGCAAAGCCATCCTTGTCACAATTGATCACAAGATTGATGTCACCCTGTTTCCACCAGGTCACCGCTTTGGTTTTGTGACTGCCGCGTTTTTCAAAGCCAAGGGCTGCGAAAAGCGTGGCAAGCTTTTCGGCATTTTCTTCCTCGACCGCGAACTCGACAAAACCGACTTCCTTGGCATGCGCCTTGGGCGGCAGGGCTGTGCCCTTTTCACCAACCTGAACGCCTTCAATGCCGTCGCCCAGATAGATCAGGGAGCGCAAGCCATCCTTGGCCACGTTCTTGGTCGAGCTTGAGCGGAACTGATCGTTGAAAATCTCAAGCGACAGCGGCCCGTCATAACCGGTCATGGCAAGGTTACGCATGAATTCACCGAGCGGGAAGTCCCCCTGCCCCGGGAAGCAGCGGAAATGACGGCTCCAGGACAGGGCATCCATTTCAAGGATCGGTGCATCGGCAACTTGCACGAGGAAAATCTTGTCACCCGGAATCGATGAAATCGCATCAAGCGGCACCTTGCGCGCCATGATATGGAAGGTATCAAGCACAAGACCAACATTCGGGTGATTGGCGCGCCGCACGACTTCCCAACTGTCGCGATAGTCGCTGATATGCTTGCCCCATGAAAGGGCCTCGAACGCGACACGCAGGCCACGTTTGGCCGCACGATCACCAAGCTCTGCCAGATCCCTGGCGGCGCGATCAAGCCCACCCAATGATTGCGGGGAGACGTTCGAACAGACCATCAAAAGATCCGTTCCCAGTTCTTCCATCAGGTCGAACTTGCGCTCGGCGCGCTCGAACGCGCGGGTACGCTGGGGTTCGGGCATGCCTTCGAAATCGCGGAACGGCTGGAAGGTGACCAGTTTCAGACCCAGATCACGGATCGTCTTGCCGACATCTTCTGGCGATCCATCAAAGGACAGAAGATCATTTTCAAAAATCTCGACCCCGTCAAAGCCGGCAGCGGCAATGGCATCGAGTTTTTCCTGAAGATCGCCCGACAGTGAAACTGTGGCAATTGAGGTCAGCATTTTATCCCTCCGGGATGCATGTGGGGCACCGGCACATTCACAGAAGGATGCAGCAATCGCGGGACAACGCCCGCGCGCAGATCAATGCTGTGAACGGCGCCGATAGGTTTCGATATGGTCGGTCAGTTTGGCAATCGCGCCATCCAGATCCCGTGCAAGGGACAGCTCACAGATTTCGCGATGCTCATCGATGATTTCCTGGGCACGGAAACCATGGGTTTTGAGTTCGATCACCACATAACGGCGGAACTGATCGAAAATCTCGTGGTGCAGACGCATATGCAGGTTCGAGCCACAGGCCGAAATCAGCGCCTGATGAAATTCGCGGTCATACTGGCTCCAGCGTACGGTCAGTTCACGGCTGTCACGATCAAGCATCTGCTTTTCAACAGCGGCAAGCTTGTGATGGGCGGCCGCAACCCGGGCTTCCCATTCCACATCACCATGCTTGATCGAGGCCGCCAGACCATCGCGCTCAAGCAAAAGCCGCATCGCGGTCAATTCCTTGAAATTGGATGGCGATGTTTCAACAACCCGGAAGCCCTTCTGGCCTTCGACAAACACAAAGCCCGAAGCGACAAGACGGTTAAGCACTTCACGCAGTGTGTTGACCCCGACGCTATAACGTTCGCGCAGCGCTTCAAGCTTAAGCTTCACGCCCGGCTGCAATTCGCCATACAGGATGTCATCGCGAATTTCGTTATAGACTGTCTCGGCAACGGTGCTGCTGCTCATATGTCTTCCCCTAGCCTGTCAATGCCTCGGGATAGGCATTGAAGTATTCGTCCCTTGCAGCGTCGGCATCTATCTCTGCCCCGCTGAAAACTTCAAATGCTTCAATACCCTGAAAGAAGAAGAGTTCAAAGCCGGTCATGACTTCAATGCCCGATTTGGCCGCGGCGCGCAGGAACGCGGTTTGAACCGGAGTATAGACCGCATCAAACGCCCATTTCTGTCCACCAAACAGATCGGCATCAAACGGACAGCCCGGATACTGGTTCATGCCAACCGGCGTGCAGTTGATCAAACCATCGGACGCGCGCACCGCGTCAGAAAGGTCATCTTCACCGACAAAGGCCGCATTGGCATTGGCCGCAACAAGGGTCGCGACCAGTTCCTCACCGCGCGCGGCGTCCTTTTCATGGATCAGGATCTTGTCCGCACCAAGCCCGCGCAGGCCAAAGGCCGTCGCAAGACCGACACCACCAGCACCCATCTGTAAAACCGTGCCCGGCTTGGCATCGCCGAACTGCCCCCGATACCCGCGCATGAAGCCGACAAAGTCGGTATTATCGCCACGCCAGCCATCGTCGCGGAAAACAACCGTGTTCACCGAACCCAAGGCTTCGGGCAGACGTTTGCGCGGCGTAATAAGTTTGCGCGCACTTGTTTTGTAAGGATGGGTCACATTAACCCCGGCATAGCCGGTTTCCGCACAGGTGGTCAGCTGCTTGATCAGGTCAAAATTCTTGATCACATCACTGTCGAGGTATTCGTACGTGACATCCATACCGCACATACGGCCCAGCAATACGTGCAGTCGTGCCGACTGACTCCGTGAAATGCCTTTACCGATAAGACCGAGTTTCAACATGGACAGGTATCCTAAAATCCAAACAGTTCGGGCAGGAATGTAACGATGCCCGGAACAAAGGTGATGATTAGCAACACCATCAGTTCGACGATAAAGAACGGCATGATGGCGCGGATCATGCGTGCCATCCCGACACCGGCCACCGCGTCTGCAACGAACAGACACAGCCCCATCGGCGGCGTAATCAGGCCGATCATCAGGTTAAAGATCACAATGATCCCGAAATGGGTCGGATCAATGCCAAGGCTAAGCGCAATCGGGTGCAGGATCGGCACCAGCACCAGCATTGCAGCAATCCCCTCAAGCACCAGACCAACAGCGAGCAGCATCAGGTTGATCAGGATCAGGAAGGTGACCGGGCTGTCGACATACCCCAGAACGAACTTGCTGACGGTTTGCGGAATACCGGCAAAGGTCATGAACCAGTTTGCCGCAGCAACCGTTGCCATAATGATCAGGATGCTTGAAGAATCGCGCATCGCGCCTGCGAAAATTGCCGGCAGATCGCCCGGTTTCAGTTCGCGAAACACGAACAACCCAACAACCAGCGCATAGAACACCGCAAAGCTTGCCGCCTCGGTAGGCGTGACAATCCCCGCCAGGATCGACCCAATCACAAAGACCGGCATGAACAATGGAATAAGACCATTCCAGATGGCTTTGAGCTTCTCGCCCACATTCATGCGTTCGCGCGGTTTTGCGTGGTTTTTGACAAAGAACCGCACATAAACCGACAGCGCAAGCGCCAGCAAAACACCCGGCACAATCCCGGCAAGGAACAGGGCAGGCACAGAGACATTGGTGGTGATCAGCGCATAGATAATCACCGGGATACTGGGTGGAATGATCGGGCCGATCACCGATGATGCGGCGGTCAGGGCGGCGGCAAAATCGCGCGGATAGCCCTCTTTTTCCATTGACGGAATAAAGATACGCCCAATCGCGGATGTATCGGCAACCGCCGACCCAGAAAGACCGGCAAAGATCACAGAAGACCAGATGTTGACCTGCGCCAGACCGGCCTTGGCGTGCCCGACAAGCGCATTGGCCAGGTTGATCACGCGCGATGTGATGCCGCTGGCATTCATCAACTCGCCCGCCAGCACAAACAGCGGGATTGCCAGAATTGTGAAACTGTCCAGACCGGCAAAAATACGCTGCGGCAGAAGATCAAGGCCAAACGTGCCCGTACTGATATAGGCAACAAGGCCAAGCGCGATTGCAAATGCGACCGGCGCACCAATTGCAAGCAGGGTCAGAAGGGTAACACCGGTAATCATGCCTCACCCCGCGCAGAATTCTCTTTGAAGTACGAAGCAAGACGCAAGGCGGCTGCAATTACGAGGCAGACACCACCCACGGTAATGGCGATTTGCGCCCAATACATCTGAATGCCAATGCCCGAGGCAACAATACCCCCGCGCTTGGCGGCAAATACGTAGCCTGCATAGGCAAGGATACCGCCCAGAACCAGCGTCGCTGCATCAACAATGACTGCAAGCTTGCGGCGGATACGTGCGGGAATGGTATCAACAACAATGCTGAAGGTGATCTGGGTACCCTGCAGATAGGCATAGGCCACACCGAACATGCAGCCATAGATCATCGCGTATTTCGCGACTTCTTCGCTCCATTGCAGCGGGGAAGAAAACAGATAGCGGCTGACACTGCCGGCAAAAACAACACCGAAGACAACGAGGATACTCAACCCCGAAAGCCCGGCGAGCAAACGCTTAAACGCATTTTCGGTGCGCTGCATGGGTTCCCCCGGATCACTCTGAAAATTATTATTATGCTTCTAAAAGCAAGTTAGCGGGAAAAAAGGGCAGGTCAGGTGCAAGGAGGAGCACCCGACCCGCCAAACACCGATTACATTGAAGCTTCGGCTTCGGAAACGGCAGTTTGCAGTTTTTCGATCCATGCAGCATCGATCTCACCCGAGAGCCATTCGATGACAGCTGGCTGTGCCGCGTCACGGAACATCTTGAGCTGTTCGGCGGTCGGGGTGGTTACTTCCATGCCTTCCTCTGCCAGTTTGGCAACGCCTTCGGCAGAGTTGAATTGCTGAACCGCACGGCCCACGTTCGATGCAACACCGGCTGCGCGACGCAGAAGCGCCTGATCAGCTTCCGAAAGGCTCTGATAGGTTGCTTCGTTGATAACAATGAAGTCGGTGCCATATACATGACGATCAAGCGTCAGGTATTTCTGCATTTCATAAAACTTGTTGGCGTAGATCACACTGATCGGGTTTTCCTGACCATCAACCGTACCAGTGGTCAGTGCCGTCGGAACTTCCGGCCACGGAATTGGGGTCGGATCACCGCCGAGTGCCTTGACCATTTCCACGAACAGCGGAACGGTCATGACACGGATTTTCAGACCTTCCATGTCTTTCGGCTCGGCAATCGCGCGCTGGGAGTTGGTAAAGTTACGGAAACCGGTTTCGCCATAAGCCAGTGTACGCAGGCCAGTTTTTTCCAGGCAGTGAGCCGCAAGCTCTTCACCGAAGTCACCATCCAGAACTTTCCACGCAACGTTGGCGTTCGGGAAAACATAAGGAATATCAAGAACAGCCGCTTCAGGGCAGACCTTGGAGAACGGACCGGAAACCATCGACATGGCAAGGGTACCGTCCTGTGTATTCTGCAGCAGATCGGTTTCACCGCCCAGCGCACCGGCCGGGAACAGTCCGACCTCAATACGGCCACCGGATTCTGCTTCGACAATGTTTTTAAAGACCTGTGACGCCGCACCTTTTTTCGAGGTGGTCCACTCTGCCGGGTCAACATGGGCAAAGTTCAGGGTCACATCGGCTGCCTGCGCGTTAAAACCAAATGACGCGGCGACCATTGAAGCGGCGCCAAACAAGGCACCTTTGGAGATCATCTTCATTACTTCCTCCCGATTAAAACGACATCCGCAGACCGAGGTTGCTTTTTACACTCTTGTTCTAAGCGGCCCTTGTTCGGAATTGGGATAATTTAAAAAACATAGGAGATTTTGTCAAACGTTCTATATTTTAGCCTAAAGTCGCAGATACCAAGGCTTTCAGACCAATCGCAATCAATTCATGTCCGTGCGCCAGCAGCGGATTTACCGTCAAATTCCTGACAAAAAGCGATGATTTAACATCTTTACGCTTGGGGGAGAGCAGCCTGAATTTCAAACCACAGAGAACTAAAACGGCGCTAAAGCCCGCGCGCACAATCGCTGCGGCCACAGGTACATCCGCCTGAGACAGCTTGCAAAACAGCTTGCAGCAAAACAGGATAATTGTGCTACTTTGGCAGTTAAATATTTCGATTCGCCCTCTGAAACGAAACCCTTTTCAAAGTGAACCCCGTGAACAGTGTAACCGGTCCCAAATCACCGCAACTTGCGAAAGTCGCTTCGCGCATTCTGGCAGGCAGCTTCCTGTTCGAGGATCTTGATCCCGAACTGCTTGAACAGCTTTCAAACCAGGCAACCGTGCGACGACTGGAAGATGGGCAGTTGCTGTTTGAAAAGGGTGCACCGGCAGACGGCCTTTACGCGGTTGAGGCGGGCAAGGTTCGCATTTCCTCTGTGTCGGAAACCGGCAAGGAAATCGTCCTTAATGTTCTTGCACCCGGTGCTGTCTTTGGCGAAATCGCATTGCTTGACGGGGAACCCCGCACCGCAACCGCGCGGGCGGTTGGCCCGACCCGGACCCTGTTTATATCGCGCGATGATTTCTTTGAAATCTTTGACCGCGAGGCACCGCTGCGCCGTCACATCACGGCCCTTCTGTGCCGTCGCCTGCGCTGGGTCAGTGACCTGCTTGAAGATGCCAACTTCCTGGATCTGACGGCACGCCTGATCAAGCGTATCCTGTGGCTGG
This sequence comes from Thalassospira sp. MCCC 1A01148, assembly GCF_001613795.1. GTDB lineage: Bacteria > Pseudomonadota > Alphaproteobacteria > Rhodospirillales > Thalassospiraceae > Thalassospira. Next base: position 84,357 of record NZ_LPVZ01000001.1, on the reverse strand, counting down.
CCGAACGCCATGGCGGCCCGGACCCCGAAGGCATCCGAATTGCCCTGCCCTTGTCACAACAGGAACTTGGCCTGATGCTGGGTGTCACGCGTGAAGCGGTGAACAAGAAACTGCGTGAACTTGAAAAACAGGGGATGATCACGCGCCGTGATGGTCGTCTGGTCATCAAGGACAGCGAAGGGCTGAAACAACTTCTTGCTGATGCCGTCAAAAACTGAACCTTCGGATTCGATCTTTGAACGTCTTGTTGCCCGCGAAGAAAAGCGCGGGCTGATCCTTGTCGCCTTCCTGCGCATCTGCCTGCTGGCATTTATCCTGCTGCTGTTTAGCAAACCCGATTCCCCGACCGGCAAGCTTTACACCCTGCTTGAGGTTCTCGCCTGGTTCGTTCCCGGCGTATTCGTCCAGCTCTTCGTCGCCTTTCGCGGCGACAAGTCATACTGGATGATTTATCTGCTGGCGGTGATTGATGCGGTCCTGATCGTCTATGTCTCGGTCGTGCCCGATCCGCTCAATCCATTGCTGGAACAACCGGCCTGGCTGTATGGCTTTGTCGTTCGCGACCGTGGCGTGGTCTTTTCCATGATCATGATGGCGATCATCATCATGACCTTTTCGCCGCGCCTGATCCTGTGGTTTGGCTTCTGGCTGTTTGTATCTTGGTGCGGGGCGATCTGGTGGTTGATGACCCGGCCCGGCGTCATCGTCTCCCAGCATTTCGGCGATGAATGGAACCCCACGCAGCAGGAAATTATCGATACCTATAACCTGCCCGAATTTGTCGATATTTCCGCCTTGGCCGAACAGGTGATCATTGTCATCGTCTTTACGCTGGCCTGTGCGGTGATGGTTTCGCGGTTACGGGTTCTGATCAACCAGTCGGCTGCATCCGAACGCGCGCATGGCAATCTGGCCCGCTATTTCCCGACAGTCCTTGCCGATCAGCTGGCTGATCGTGACGAACCGGTGCGCGTGGGTGAGCGGCGCGAATGCGTCATTCTGTTTGCCGATGTTATTGGCTTTTCACGCTTTGCCGAAAAGCGCGATCCACAGGAAGTCATGCGCTTTCTCAACCAGTTCCATTATATCGCCACATCGCAAATCGGGGCCTATGGCGGGATTGTCGAGAAATATATCGGTGATGCCGTGATGGCGAGTTTCGCTGCCTTTGATGATCTCGAACACCCTGCTGCCAACGCCTATTGTGCCGCACAGGCCATCATCGCCCAGGTCGCCGAATGGCAGGCAGAAGACCCGGCCAACGGTGGCGCGCCGCTTGAAATCGGCGTGGGTCTTAATTTCGGTCCGGCGGTTGTTGGCGATATCGGCCAGCGCGAAGCTGTGACACCTGCCGTGATCGGGGCGACGGTTAATCTGGCTGCCCGGCTTGAAAAAGCCACCCGCGAACTTGGCAGCGATGCGGTCCTGAGCGAACAATTCGCCAACCGCCTGCACAGCGAAGTGCCTGTCGCGGCCCCAACCCTGCTAGCGCGCTATGGGCAGACGCAAACAATTCAGGTCAAAGGATTTAGCGAACCTGTCAGAGTGTTCTTTAACAACTGCTAAATAAACGGGCGATAGAATGCTGCCTGGTCTGCCAAACCCTTGAATATCGGGCATACCAATCCAAAATGCTTTGATAACTTCTGGCGCAGCATGAAAACGGATCAGCAGGAGGACGCGATGGCGACCACGACAGGCCCGAACACCACGACCACGGATGCCGTGCCGTCCGCCGTCAAACTGACCACCCTTTTTGGCGAACGGGAATTTGTCTGGGACAAGGCGATTTACTTCCCGGCCGGGCTTAAGGGGTTTCCTGATCACAACGTTTTCGCCCTTGCCAGCTTCCCCGGAGAAAGCGGCAATGCCTTCCTTTTGATGCAATGCCTGACCGAACCGGAACTGGCCTTTATTGTTGCGCCCTATAACCTTGAAAGCGACACCATCCGGCCAGAACATCTTGAACAGGCCTTTGCCATTCATGGCATCAAGAAGAACGATGGCGCAGTGTTGCTGATCGTTACCCTGCACAAACCCGATGACGGGCCGGTTAGCATGTCGGTCAATCTTCGCGCCCCGATCATTATTGATACCGGTCGCCAAGCCGCCTATCAGCATCACCTGCCCGAAGCTGGCGGCTATTCCTTCCATCACGAGCTTGGCTGATCCGTCGTCTTTCTTTGTGACATTCAGCCCCATTGCACGTGCCAATAGCCGCACATCTAGCCGCATGCCATTCGTGCTGCCTGCCCTTGCCCGATTCTTCAAATCGTCGCCACATGTCCTTGATCCTGCCACTTTTTCAAGCAAAAGTAGCAGGATTGAAGCAGAACTTTGCATGCCACCATAAAAAGGGATCGGGAATGTCCGCAGCATTGCGCAATCGTTTCGCACTGGCCGCTTTGTTGGGCTCGGCGGTGTTTTTCGGGCCGGATATCGAAGCTGCCCGCGCACAGGGCCCCTCGGTTGATCTGTCTGCAGATGACCGTACCAACCTGCAGCTCACCGTTTATCCGGGCAATCTTTCGCTGATTGCCGAACAACGCGACGTATCCATCCCCGAAGGCCAAAGCACCCTTCGCATTGATGGCCTGCCACGCACCATCATGAATGATTCCTTCCTGCTTGGCAGCGCAAGGGACGCCGATCTTGTCTGGATGTCCCTGCGTAACCGCACGAACGGTTCCAACATCCTTGATGACCTGCTACGTGATCAGATCGGCAAGACCGTCACCATTCGTCGTGAAGATGACCTGATCGACGGTACGCTGGTCGCGGTGACCCATGTGGCCCTGGTGCAAACCGATGCCGGGATTGAACGGGTCGCGCTTGATCAGGTGATTATTTCCGAGTTGCCTGATGACTTCACCACCACACCCACCCTTGATGCGGACATCGCCACCAGTGCCCCGCTGGATCATGTTTCCATGGCATACCTTCTGGGCGGCATTGGCTGGAATACATCCTATACCGCGTATTATGACCGCGGGGAAAACACGCTCAAACTCACCGCGATTGCCCAGGTGATGAACGCATCGGGTAGCGAGTATAACAACGCCAGCCTGCGTCTGGTTGCGGGTGACCCGAACCGCGTTCATCAGCCCCCGATGGTCAAGGCTGCGCGTACCGAAATGATGATGTCGGCCATGGCTGATGGTGGCGCACCGTCCAATGAAGAACCGGACCGCGCAAGTTTCGAAAACCTGCATGTTTATGGTCCGTTTGACGGTCTTTCGATGCAGGATGGCGATACGGTGATTTTACCACTGCTTGACCCACAGGTCTTGCCGGTCAAACGCCACGCGATTTTTACCGCATCCAGCAACGCCTATAATATGGGTCAGAACGGCTCTGAGACGTTCGTACGCCCGGATCTTGAAATCGAGATTACCAATGCGGGCGGCACAGATGCCAAAAGTCCATGGCCCGATGGCATCGTGCGCATCTATGCCAAAACCCCGGCAGGTGATACCGGCTATCTGTCCGAGGACATGATTTCACTCACCCCGGTTGGGCGCGATGCGACCCTGCGTCTGGGCAAGGCAAGCGACCTGACAGGCACGCGCAATGTCACATCCCTTGACCGCAAGGCGCGTCCGAACCTGCCAGACGAGGTCAAAGCCGATCTCGAATGGACCATCAGCAACACCGGTGATCGTGCAGAAACCATCACCATCCGCGAACATCTGCCGGTTGACTGGAAAGTCACTGCCGAAAGCCACAAGCACGACCGTCCGCAACCCGGACAGGTCAGTTGGGAAATCGATGTTCCGGCAAACAGTGACGTCACCCTGACATGGTCGGTGGCCAGCACCCGCTGATCCCACCAAACAGGCCCCTTCAACAGAACGACCACATGGATAAGAACCTTGTCCTTGTGGTCGTTTTGCTTTGCGCGGTGCTGTTAGGGCTTGCCGCGCGCACCATAAAATGCCTTTGCCAACGGCAACAATACGCCCGCATTGGGTAACTGGTCGGTCCGGCTGCACAGATCGGCATATATACAGATCAGCTTGGTCAGCAGGATAAAGGCATCCTGATTGCGCATCCCCGCAAAGGTGCCAAGCACTTCAACCGCATCGCTGGCCGCATCGCGCGCCAGATCAAGCTTGCCCGCCCCTTGCAGGGCCAGAACAAGAGCCGCCAGCGAATAACCAAGATCAAGGCGTTCGCTGTCGTCTCTGCGCCCGACACAATTGCGCAACCGGTCCTGCCGCAATTCGTTCGCCTGACAGGCAGCATCAACCGCCCAGTCCCATTCGCCCGCCTCGATCTCAAGCGCTGCGCGGTTGTTAAGACTAAGCGCAAGCCCCGCCACCGCAGCATCGCGCGCCGTCGGCAAATGAAAAGAGAAAATTTCATCCGCAGCATCAAACAGCTTCAATGCCGCTTCTCGTTCTTCGGGGGGATGGTTGCTGGCCATTTCAAGATAAAGTCGCGCGACCGCAAGCGAGTTGGGATCGGTCTGTTCAAGATAGGACAAGCGCAACGCATATTCTTCGTCCGTATTGTCCGTCATCCTGATCCCGCCACCTCGTTTTCACATGTCAAAGGCCCGCCGGGCCGTGCAGAGAAAAGACGTTTGGCAACCCCACCTTGTGAAGGATGGTCAATCAGCGATAAGCTGTTTCCCTTCGTTTGGCAGACTGCTAGACAATCGGGATCAGAGTTGCCCCAAAATCCGGAAAATTGCCCCAGATGAGTACATCCAGCGAAACCCTGCGCGCCCTTTACGGCACATGGCGTCTTGCCCGTGGCGACGAACAAGGTCTTGGATTTTTTAATTTTTCAATCGAAGGCTTCTGGCGCTCATTTCTGGCGGCCGCCATTGTGTTTCCGGCCTTTGTCCTGTTGCGCTGGAACGATATTTTCGATGCCCCGGAAGATTTCCCGGCCATCCGCTATATGCTGGTTGAAAGCATCGCCTATGTCATAAAATGGGTCGCCTTCCCGTTGATCATGTTCCACGTCATTCCAATGCTGGGGCGTGCGGAACGCTATATCGCGTTTATCACGGTTTATAACTGGGCAAGCGTGCTGCAGATGGGGCTTTATCTGGCGGCCTTGATGCTGGGCGTTCTTTTCCCATCGCTGGGGGCCGGTGGTTTTGTCTTTATCGCGGTGATCGCAACACTGGTTTATGGCGTCTATATCGCCAAGCTGACCCTGTCGGTCCCGATCCCGACCGCCAGCACCATTGTTCTTGCCGATTTCCTGCTGTCGCTGGTGATCACATCCATCGGTATCCGTCTGGCCGTCGGGCAGCTATTCTAGGACATCTTAAAAACAAAACCGCTTCAGGGAGAAACACACGATGAAACCCGTTCTTGCCGTCACCCGCCGACTGCCTGATGCCGTTGCAAAGCGCGCTGCTGAAAGTTACGACATCCGCACCCAGGAAGACGACGATCCCCTGACCCGTGCCGAAATCCTGGCCCTGTGTCATGGCGCGGATGCCGCCCTTGTTTCGGTGGGCGATCCGATTGATGCCGAGTTTTTTGATCATCTTTCCGACAGCGTGAGAATCATCGCCACCTTCTCGGTCGGGACCGATCATATTGATCTGGCAGCCGCGAGGAAAAAGGGCGTGATCATCGGCAATACGCCGGGTGTGCTGACCGATGCCACCGCCGATATTGCCTGGCTTCTGATCCTTGGGGCTGCCCGCCGTGCCAGCGAGGGGGAGGCAGAAGTCCGCAACGCCACCTGGTCAAGCTGGCGTCCGACCCATCTGATGGGAACGCAAGTGACGGGCAAGAAACTGGGCATCGTTGGCATGGGGCGCATTGGCCAGGCGGTTGCCAAACGCGCGCGCGGTTTTGATATGGATATCCATTATTACAACCGCCGCCAATTGCCCGCCGATCAGGAAATGGGTGCGACCTATCACGACAGCATCGACGGCCTTTTGCCCTATTGTGATTTCCTGTCGCTGCACTGCCCGTCCACGCCCGAAACGCGCGGCATGGTCAATTCAGATTTCATTGCCAAGCTGCCCGATGGCGCGATCATCGTGAACACCGCACGCGGCGATGTCGTCAACGATCAGGACCTGATTGCCGCGCTCAAATCGGGTAAACTGACGGCAGCCGGGCTGGATGTGTTCGCGGGTGAGCCGAACATCGAACCGGCCTATCGCGACCTTGCCAACACCTTCCTGTTGCCGCATCTGGGATCGGCCACGGTTGAGACCCGCAACGCCATGGGCTTCCGTGCGCTTGATAACATCGATGCCTTTGTGGCCGGCAAGGACGTGCCGTTTACGGTCTGAACCGCAGCACTGCCTGACCTGCAAAACAAAAGGCGCCAAACGGCGCCTTTTTCGTATCCGGGTGATTTTCGTTCGCCTTAACCCAGATCGCTTTCCTCGCCCGCGGGCAGGATGCAGGCGATTTCGCGGCCATCGCGGCTGATCTTGACGCGCCCGCCATGGATTTCGACCACGGCGCGCACCATCGCCATGCCAAGTGCACGGCGGGCCGATGGGGATTCGCCATCGCGCAGGCCTTCAAACAGCATCGGTTGCGGCGCTTCGTCCGACAGCGAGATCGAAATCTCGATATCCTCGCCCCGGCGGCGCGCAATCACGGAAACTTCGCTGCCTTCGGGGGCGGTGCGCAGCACGTTGGTCACCAGAATGAACAGTGCCTGTTTCAGTCGACGTTCATCGGCCACCATCCAGCCGATCTGCCGTGAACAATAAAGACGCAGCGATACGTTAAGCTCCGCCAGTCGGGCCCTTGTCAGTGCTTCGAGCGAGCGCAGCAAACGCCGTGGATCAACCGTATCAAGCTCAAGTGCGACCTGCCCCGATCCAAGGGTTGCCAGATCGCGCATGTCATCAACCAGCGCCAGCATGCTTTGGGCTTCGGTACGGATGGTTTCAACCGACCGCGCCACATTGCCGGTCAGATGCGGGATCAAACGATCAGATTCGCCATTGATGTGATCAAGCGGCTTGGTCAGTTCACGCGATACGGTCGAAATGAAGTCCGACTTCATCTGGTCGGCGGTGCGCAGTGCCTCGTTGCGTTCACGCAGCGCGCGTTCAACCCGGATGGTATCGGTCACATCGATATAGGACATCATCACCGCCCCGTCGGGCAGCGGCACGATGGCAAAATCAACGATCGAATTGTCTGCACGTTCCAGGCGGCCATTCATCGGCTCATGGTTGGTGATGCGTGCGACCATGCGGTTCTTAAACTTTTCCCAGTCATCACGTTCGCGCCAGTAGTCCTTGGATTTCTCGACCACGTCGCCCAAATGCGGGGAGGCATCCAGGAATGTGCTTTCAAGCCCCCAAAGATCGGCAAAGCCATGGTTATACAGCCGCAACCGGCCATCGCCACTGATCACGCCAACTGCTTCATGCAAGCTTTCAAGCGTTTCACGCTGAACCGCAATCAGGGTGTTATAGGAACTTTCCAGAACCAGCTTGTCGGTGACATCCTCATAGACAAACATCAGCCCGCCAAACGGATGGGGCGAGATAAAGCGACGCAACGTCATGCCATTGGGCAGATGCATCAGGTCTTCTTCGGGTTTGAGAAGATCGGTGAAACGCTGGTTTTCGGTATTGCGGAACTGGGTGAAATCGGTGACTTCGGGTAGCTTGCGTTCATCGCGCAAACGTCGCAAAACATCATCATGGGTCGGCTCGGTCCAGAGCCATTCGTCATCAAGATCCCAAAGCTTGGTAAACGCGGTGTTAAAGAAGATAAGCCCCTTGTCCCCGCCATAAACCGCAATCGCCGTTCCAAGGTTTTCAAGTACCTCGGCATGGGCGCGAATATGGCGTGACAGATCGGACTGCAGTTCTTCGACCGGGGTGCAATCAATCGCAAACCCGATCAGACCATCGGGTTCATCCCCACCGCCAGCCGGCATTTCGGTAATCCGCAACAATTTGCGATCACCGCGAATGACGACATGGAAATCACGTGTCAGGCTTTCATTATTGCGCTGAACCGATGCCGCCAATGACCGCCCGTGATCGGGGATCACACCCGCGCCGATTTCAGCTTGTGTCGCCAGGGCATCTTCGATGGTTTGCTGTTCGACCGCATCGGCATAGGCGATGTTGCAATCAATCAGGCGAAGCTCACCATCACGACGCCAGACCGGAAAGGGCAGACTGTCAAGCAACTGGCGCAGGCCCGATACTTCGTGCTTCAGCAATTGGAAATCGCCAAACTGGTTTTCGCGTTCACGCGAATGACGCGTTTCATCACGGAACCACAAACCATGCGCCAGCACATCCGATGACCGGTCCTTGCGCGCGGCCATGCCGGTCACATGGAATTTGCGTTCATCAATGGTCGTGACCCAAAGCTCAAACCTGTCATGACCTGATTTAAGGTTACGCACCCGTTCTTTTAGCGCATCGGCATCGTCGTCACGCAGAAGGTCGAGCAGATCGGGGAAACGCCCGTCATGCCCCAGTTGAAAGGCCCGTTTAAGCGACGGACTGGCACCTTCGGCAAAGCCATGGTGACTCCAGTAATAAACCGGGTCAGGACCAGCAAACAAAAGCTGGGTGAAAAGCTCGGTCTCACCGGCCAGTTCATGTTCGTGATCTTCGACTTCTTCAAGATGGCGACGCATGCGCAACGACAACCGCCAACCAACCCATCCGGCAATCGCCGCGCCACCGACAGCCGCCAGTCCAACCACAAGCCAGTCGCGATCACTTAGGCCTGCAAGGCTTCCGAAAATCGTTGCACCAATGCCATCCGCCTGGGCCAAAGCGGGCGCAGTACCCTCTCCGGCATTTGTTGCGGTATTGAGGCGGAATTTTTCCTGGGCGTGGACGGTTACCGACAGACCAAACGTCGCCACCATCGCACCCGTGCTGCGCCAAAAGGCCGGACGCGACAAATCAGACAGTCTGCGCATGATCGCCACTATCTTTTTGCCTGCGCGAAGCTGTGTGGATGCCTGTTCGGATGCTCGCCGTGTCACGTGTTGTTAACCGTTTGTGTTTATGAGCTATTATTATGGTGAAAACGTCGTGCTTTTACCACCGTTTCACATCATCACGGCAACAGGCTTGTCGGATGGCGTGTTTCATGGCGAAATCTTCGGCTCAAAACTCATTCACATGGCCAGTGATTCCGTTTATGTCTGCGGGACACACATTCTCAACCGAGCACATCAACCATTCCTAAAATGAGCCCAAAACCGCAGTTAGATCTTTTTGCCCAGCGCGCAGAGCCCAAGCAGGCCGCGCCACAAAAGGACTCTGCCGTGCTCAAGGCGGCGGCAAAACCGGCCCCGGAAATCGGCGATCTGTTTGATACCAATTTCAATGCCGCTGATATCGCCGAATGGGAACTGCTGTTTCGCGATGTGCCGCAATATAACTATCATTTCAAACGCGCCCAGATCGCCTCGGCCTTTGACCGGCCCTTGCACAAGAAACTGATAGCATCCCCCGCCTTTGAACGGTTGCGCGAAATCTCGTTTCTCGGTGCCATTGATTATCTGTTCCACCCCAACGGACGCCCGGCCAATATCCGTCATTCCCGTTATGACCACACGATTGGCGTCGCATTGCTGTCGCAACGCTATTGCCGTTTGATGGGGTTATCGGATGCCGATTGCGATCTTTTGGGGGCAGCCGCCCTTTTGCATGATATCGGCCATGGTCCGTTTTCCCATACGCTGGAACCGGAATTTGCAAGGCGCTTTAACCGCAACCACCATCAACTGACCAATCAGATCATCACCGGCGAGGTCGATCTGGACCTGTCGGTCAATCATCTGCTGGTCAAACATGGTGTCGACCCGGATGAAGTGATCGCCCTTCTGTCGAAAAAGTCCGATCACCCGCATGCCGCCCTGTTTGCCGGTCCGGTCAATATCGACACGCTGGAGGGCATCAGTCGCACCAAGACCTATGTCCATCCCAACCATGTGCATTGCCACCCGCGCCTGTTGCTTGAAGCTGCCGTCAAGCTGGACGCAGAATCGCTGAAACGCCTGGACAAGTTCTGGCAGCTGAAAGAGGACATCTATCGCAATTTCATCTTTGGTCCGATGTGCTTTGCCACCGACCATCTGTGCCGCGAATTTGTTGTCAAAAACGCACCGGACTTTGCCGCCGATGATTTCCTGCTGACCGAAAAGGCGTTCCTGAACAGCCACCCGGCCTTCAAGAAATTCCTGCATAGTCTTAAAAACCGGATTGAGCTTGATGGCGTTGCCGACGCGGTCGACCATCAGATGAGCGCATCTGCCAGCACCCTTGATCTGCACGAGGCCAAGGTGCCCCGGCGCGAATTTCACATCAACAAGGATGTCGAAGTCCGCTGCTTTGCCGATCTGTCAAAACGCTATTACGAGGAAAAGCATTCCTTCCTGCGGCGCGTCGGCAGCCTGACCGACCCGGCCCAGCAGGCAGCAGCGGCAAGCCTGTTCGACTAACGCGACAGCACCGGTGATCGGTGCAACTTTGGTCCGGATGGTACAAAATCCCGGATTACAGCGATACTCAAACAGATCCTGATAAACGCCCTTTTAATCTTTAAAGGTTAGGGAATGATCAGGTCAGGCCGTTTTCAACGAGTCGCAACAAGGAACAACTCCGATCTTGTTACCGCAAACCATCGCAACCAATCAGCACTACTCGGCCACCCGTCTGGCCGAGATGCGCGATGCATTGGGCAAAAGCCTGTCGGGCGATACATTTTGCGTGGTGGTGACCGGGTCCTATGGGCGCCACGAGGCATCCGATCAATCCGATCTGGATTACTTCATCATTGGCCGCGAAGCCGAACGCAGTCAGGCCCCGCACCAACAGGTTGCCGATATCCTTGGCAAGATGGTCACCAAGAAACCGGCGGTAAACGGTCCGTTTTCGTCCTATATCACGGCCGAGGAACTGGTGAACCGCATCGGGCTTGATGGCGATACCAACTCGATCACCACGCGGCGGCTGCTGTTTTTGCTGGAATGTGAGTGGCTCTATAACGAGGCGGGCAAACGCAAGTTCTTTGACGATCTGATCGCCAATTACGTCACAAGTTCCGTGACGCGCGATTCCATCGCGCGTTTTCTGGTCAATGACGTGATCCGTTATTACCGCACCATCAGCGTCGATTTTGAAATCAAGACCCGCGAAGGCGACGCCAGCAAGGCGTGGGCACCGCGGCGCCTGAAACTGGTTTTTTCACGCAAGATGCTTTATTTCGGCGGCATTATCGCAGCAGCTGAAACCGCAGGCCGTGATTATGCAGGTAAACGTGAAAAGCTGTCGGAACTTTTACAGCTTCCACCTATCACGCGCCTGCAAACCGTATTTGGTGAAAAAAGCCTGGCAGCACTTGAGCTTTATGACCGTTTCCTGCGCGAACTTTCCGATCCTGAAGTCCGTGCACGCCTTGATGGCGTCGGACCACATGATCGCAATGATGCCGAACTGCGATCACTTCTGGATGCTGGCAAGGGCTTCTCGCGTGAGCTGATCAAATTGCTGAATGATCGCTATGGCGCGGATCATCCGATCCACGAAGCCCTGTTGATGTAGGCACCGCGTTGCAGGCAGCTGTTCAGGACGATCGCGGCCTTTCGGTGATGTGCTTGAAATAGTTTTCCCGATCAAGGTCATGAACCTCGACGGTGAACTGCACCTGATAATCGCCAACCAGCCATTCCAGCCGGTCAATCAGGGCGGCAAGGGCGGCCTCACCCGTGGCAAATTTCACTGTATTGATCCGCCCGGACAAAAGCCGGATATCGAGATGCACCATGGCGTTTTTCGGGTCGCCATCGCCGATCACGACATTTTCCAGCGGCGTGATACGGGTCTTGAAAGAACTCAGTTCCGCATCGGCTTCGCGGGCAATCACGTAATGCAGATCAACCGCAAGCTTGGATAATTCATCCTTGATCGGCAGTTGGGCAGAATACTCGATTTCGAGCTGGGGCATGATGGCGATCCATCTGACTGGTTTGAATTTTTCTAACAATTTGCAGTGTATCTGCATACAAAAAAGCCGGCCCGCAGACGCGGACCGGCTTTGATACAAATCGGCAGATGCCAATTAGTAGCGGTAATGTTCCGGCTTGAACGGACCCGCCTGCGGCACGCCGATATATTCGGCCTGCTCGGACGAAAGCTGGGTCAGTTTCACACCAAGACGTTCCAGATGCAGGGCTGCAACTTTCTCATCAAGGTGTTTGGGCAGGACATAAACCTTGTTTTCGTAGTTCGCGTGGTTTTTCCACAGTTCAATCTGGGCCAGCACCTGGTTGGTGAAGGATGCCGACATCACGAAGCTCGGGTGACCGGTTGCGCAACCAAGGTTGACCAGACGACCTTCGGCCAGAACGATCAGGCGCTTGCCATCCGGGAATTCGACTTCGTCAACCTGCGGCTTGACGTTGTCCCACTTGTAGTTCTTGAGCGAACCAATCTGGATTTCGGAATCGAAGTGACCGATGTTGCAAACGATTGCGCGGTCTTTCATCGCACGCATGTGGTCAAGCGTGATGATGTCGATGTTACCGGTGGTGGTGACAAAGATGTCGCCAACCGGAGCTGCGTCTTCCATGGTGGTGACTTCGTAACCTTCCATCGCGGCCTGCAGGGCGCAGATCGGATCGATTTCAGTCACAAGAACACGTGCACCCTGGCTGCGCATGGACGCGGCCGAACCCTTACCCACGTCACCGAAACCGGCAACAACGGCGACCTTGCCGGCAACCATCACGTCGGTTGCGCGCTTGATGCCATCAACCAGGCTTTCACGGCAGCCATACAGGTTGTCGAATTTCGACTTGGTGACCGAGTCATTGACGTTGATCGCCGGAACCTTGAGCGTGCCTTTTTTCGCCATTTCATAGAGGCGGTGCACACCGGTGGTGGTTTCTTCCGACAGACCTTTGATGTCTTCGAGAAGTTCCGGATATTTTTCGTGGATCAGCTGGGTAACGTCGCCGCCATCATCAAGAATCAGGTTCGGCTTCCAGCCGTCCGGGCCCGCGATGGTCTGCTCGATGCACCACCAGAATTCTTCCTCGGTCTCGCCTTTCCAGGCAAATACCGGGATCTCAGCAGCAGCCATTGCCGCAGCAGCCTGATCCTGGGTCGAGAAGATGTTGCACGAAGACCAGCGAACTTCCGCGCCAAGGGCCGTCAGGGTCTCGATCAGAACTGCGGTCTGAATGGTCATGTGCAGGCAGCCGACGATGCGTGCGCCAGCCAGCGGTTTTGCATTGCCATATTCTTCGCGCAGCGCCATCAGGCCCGGCATTTCGGTTTCGGCAATCGCGATTTCCTTGCGGCCCCAACCGGCCAGCGAGATGTCCGCGACCTTGTAATCGGTAAAGTTCGACATGTTGTCTCCAATCAAACAGTAATGGCGCATCCGCATGGGACCATGTCCCGCCGATACGCCGATAAATTCTGTTGCGGTCCTATCCGCGACCGCGATAGGACACATATAAAGATATCTTTATATCGTTTTCAAGTTCTTTTTTGTGTGAATTTGTGTCCTGCACAAATTCAGACCGATGCATCCCCCGTCACACCTTGCAATCCGGGGCATTTCGACCACGGACGACAACGACATAAGGAGCCCGGAACTCCCCCTATGTTGGGATGTGTCCAGATGACGACAAGCTATGGCTGGCGGGATTTGTCAGGCGAGATCGTTAAAATCATCAAGCATCATGGCAATGCGCGCGGAGTCCCACTGTTCCATTACGCGGTTGGCCTGATGTTCGGAATTGCGGCTATCAAGGCGACGCAAGCGTTGCTTGACCAGCAACAGATTGACCGGCGACATCGAAAGATTGCGCAAGCCAAACCCGATAAACAGCGGCACATAGCGCGGATCACCGGCCATCTCGCCGCAGACACTGACCGGAATATCGCGTTCGCCCGCCACCCGGATCACATCACGGATCAGGCGTAAAACAGCGGGATGCAGCGGATCAAACAGCCCCGCCACCTGATCATCGGTCCGGTCAATCGCCAGCGTATATTGCGTCAGGTCATTGGTGCCAATCGCAAAGAAATCGCTGTCACGCGCCAGCGTATCCACCGCAATGGCTGCTGCCGGAATTTCGATCATCGCGCCCAGTGGCGGCAGGGTTTCGGGGATCGGGTGGCCATCCTTGCGCAGGCGCTTGGCCACGGCCTCGTAAACCTGACGGGCACGGGTCATTTCATGCACGCTCACCACCATCGGGATCAGAACCCGGACCGGACCATGCAGGGATGCACGCAGGATGGCGGCAAACTGGGCTTCAAGCAGTTCGGTTTTGCGCAAGGACAAGCGGATGCCACGCAAACCAAGCGCCGGATTCGGGCCGGACCCGATTTCGCTCTGAAGGGCGACGGCCAGTTTTTCACCGCCGATATCAAGGGTGCGGATGGTGACGGGTTTGCCACCCATGCGTTTGACGATGTCGGCCAGTTCTTCGTATTGCTCGTCCTCGTCCGGCAGATAGTCCTTGTTCATGAACATGAACTCGCTGCGCAACAGCCCGATGCCAGCCGCCCCGTTTTCCAGTGCTGCCGACAGCTCAATGGGCAATTCGATATTGGCGTGCAGATCGATATCAATCCCGTCGCGCGTGGCGGACGGCACATCGCGCAAGCTTGCCAGCTTTTCACGCGCCGCCAGCCAATCCGCGCGGCGCTGGGTATAATGTTCGATATCGGCATCGGTCGGCGCAATGATCACTTCGCCGCGCCCGCCATCGACAATGATCTGGTCACCACCGCGCACACCGCGAATGATATCGGTCGCCCCCAGAACCGCAGGAATACCAAGCGAACGGGCCATAATCGCCGTGTGGCCCTCGGCCCCGCCAAGGGCCGTGACGAAGGCCGTCACCTGGCCCGGTTCAAAGCGCGCCATATCGGCCGGACTGACATCCTCGGCAATCAGGATGGAGCCGCTTGGCGCCTTGTCGACGACGCGGTCGGTTTCCCCCATCAGACAGCGCATCAGGCGCAAGCCAACCTCGCGAATGTCGGTCGCACGCGCCGCGATATAGCTGTCATCCATGCCGGAAAACTGTTCGGCAATGGCATCGATCACTTCATTGACCGCATGCACGGCATTGAGTTTTTTGGAAACGATCAGTTCTTCGGCACCACGCACAAGACGCGATTGCGTCAGCATGTGGATATAGGCATCCAGCAGAAAGCCAAGTTCCTCGGATGCGGCACTTTCCTTGGCCGATGATTGGGATTTCAGGCGTTTGAGCTGATCAATGCTTTCGGCAACACCATCATGAAGGCGTTTGCACTCGTCCTGAACGGCATCCGGGGCAATCGGCTTGCGACTGACATGAACGATCTGGCGATCCAGGACAAAGGCGCGACCGATAACAATCCCGCCCGATGCGCCCAATCCGGTAATGACCCGTCGAGCGCCCGAGGTGTTTTCATCTGAAACGGTTTGCTCCGTCGGAGGAACTTGCAAGCCTTCGCTACCAACTCGTTCTTGTTGTTTCCCGAAAGTCAGACGCCCGTGGCCTCAAATCGTGACCAGTGGGTTCTTATTCTTCGTCGAACTTGGCATCGACCAGTTCATTGAGCGCATCAATCGCCTGGGTGGCGTCCGGGCCTGTGGCCTCAACCTCGATCTCGGTGCCGATGGATGCGGCCAGCATCATCAATCCCATGATCGACACACCCGATACTTCCGTGCCGCGGTTGCGCACCATGATGCTCGACTTGAATTCGCCTGCCAGTTTAACAAATTTCGCAGCCGCCCGCGCGTGCAATCCGCGCTGGTTGCTGATTGTTAAAGTGCGTTTTTCCTTCTGCGCCATCTATGTCCCCGCAAGCCAGATGCGCTGTCCCGGTGCATCCGGCCCTGTTCTTTTTGTTGCTGACTTATTCCTCGCCGCTCAGCAGACGCGACGCAACGTTTATATATTTACGCCCCGCATCCTGGGCCGCATTGACCGTTTCGGCCAGGGTGCCATCGATGCGAACAGAAGCGAGTTTAATCAGCAAAGGTAAATTAACCCCTGCGATTACCTCGACATTTGCCTGTTCCATAATGGAAATCGCCAGATTGGACGGAGTCCCGCCAAACATGTCGGTCAGAAGGACAACGCCCTTGCCGCTATCGACCTTTTCGACGCTGGAAAGAATGTCCGAACGGCGTTGTTCCATGTCGTCATCCGGCCCGATACAGACCGCTTCGACATTTTCCTGTTCGCCAACAACATGCTGCAAGGCAGATACGAACTCTTTCGCGAGATCGCCGTGGGTGACCAGCACCATCCCGATCATGCAGTATTCTCCATTTTATCACTCCCCCGAGGTCGGCTCGTCCGGCTTGTCCCGATGACTGAGATGTGTGTCATACCCCAGATCAGCAATCCAGTCATTGAGTAACCGCGCGATATACACCGAACGATGTTGACCACCTGTGCATCCGACCGCAATGGTCAGATAGCTTTTACCTTCCTGCGCATAACGCGGCAAAATCGGCTCCAGCATTGCCTTAAGGCGGCTTACAAACCCGGCAAAATCCGGGTCTTCTTCTATGTATCGCCCCACAGCCGCATTCATCCCGGTCATCAGGCGAAGCTCGGGATCATAATGCGGGTTGCGCAGAAAGCGAACGTCAAAAACCAGATCGGCTTCTGCCGGCACCCCCTGGCGGAACGAAAAGCTGCGCACAAAGATCGCCATCCCTTCGGTTTCGCCAATATCAAACTGGTCCTGCAGGATCTTGCGAAGCTCGGCTGATTTCAGGCGCGATGTATCAATGCGCATATCCGCCGTGGCGGCAATCGGCGCCATCAGGCGTTTTTCATGCTCAATCGCATCGACCAAAGGCCGATCATGGTTAAGCGGATGCGGGCGTCTGGTTTCGGTAAAGCGGCGCTGCAATACTGCTGTGTCTGCATCGACATAGATCATCAACGGATCCATGCCCGTCTGCTTGCGCAAGCGGCCGACAATATCGACAAACTGATCGACACCGAAATCTCTGCTGCGAATATCAAGGCCAATGGCAATCGGCTGTTCCGGGCGACAGTCACTGGGCACCAGCGCAGAAAGCATCCGAAGCGGCAGGTTATCGACCGCATCAAAGCCGAAATCTTCCAAAATCTTAAGCGTGGTGGTGCGCCCTGCACCCGACACACCGGTCACAAGAACCAGGCCGCTTTTGCCATCAAATGCGCCAAGGGCCTTGTTTTGACTGTCAGAAGAATTCATCGAAGAGTTCTGCAAAACGGCTTCCTGTGGGTTACGTTTCAAGTGTCATTTCACCTGTCGCGAGCGCCAAAGCTACCCCGATCTTTGCCTCAATAGCCAGATCGGATGCACATAATGTCCAACGCGGGATCTCAATACCACAAAACTCTTCATGTTCCTGTTCCGGCATACGTTCGACCTGCGTTGGCGCGCAACTCAGATCAATCAGAACACGCACGTCGCCTTCCGGTTTTTGCGGCAGACCACGCACAACCCCGATGCCGCGCACTTCGCATAATCCGGCAATCGGTTCGGGTGCACTGGCAATCAAACGCCCGTCACGCGCCACAAGGTCGGTTCGATCATCGGAAACAAGAAAGCCGCCAGCGTCGATCAGACGCAGCGAAAGCCCGGATTTTCCAGATCCGGATGGTCCACGCAACAGCACCGCATGGGCACCGATCCGGACACAATTTGCATGAAGCTGGGACATAATGGAAAACGATGCTTGGCAGAAGTTGGGTTGTCAAACCCCAAACGCAGCAAGGGCGGCTGACTTAACCTCGCGCATAGGAAAATCGCGCTTCTGGGTAGAAAAAAACTTAATCAAGCGGCAGGCGAATGGTGAAGATCGCCCCTTTGATCACGTCATCAACCATGCGATTCTGTGCGGTAAGTTCACCGTTATGAGCAGCAACGATTCGCTTTGAAATCGAAAGTCCCAGGCCGGAATGCTGGCCGAATTTCTCGCTCGACGGACGCTCGGTATAAAACCTGTTAAAGATTGCCTCTTCCTTGCCGGGCGGGATGCCCGGCCCGTCATCCTCGATCGTGATCACCGCCCAGTTCTTGTCACGCCAGGCGCGCACGCGCACTTCCCCGCCATCCGGGGTAAAGGTGATCGCGTTGGAAATCAGGTTCCTGAACACCTGCGTCAAACGGCTTTCAAGGGCGGGAACATTCAGATTGTCAGGAACGGAAACCTTGATCGGCGGACCATCGACATCGGCATTATAAAGCTCACCCAATGTCGTAAGCAGCACACCCAGATCAACTTCCTCGCTTTCGGCACGCGACAGTTCGGCATCCATACGCGAATAGTCGGAAATATCACTGATCAGGCGATCAAGGCGCTGCACGTCCTCGGCGATGATTTCCATCAGGCGGCGCTGGCGTTCCGGATCCTTCAGGCGGGTGGCGGTTTCCACCGCCGAGCGCAGCGAGGTCAGCGGATTCTTGATTTCATGCGCAACATCGGCGGCAAAACGCTCAATCGCATCCATGCGATCCCACAGCGTTTCGGTCATATCGCGCAGTGTCGTTGACAGATCGCCGATTTCATCACGCCGCCCCGAAAGATCGGGAATGGTGAACTGGCGGTTCTTGCTGCGCCGGACGCGTTCGGCCGCACGGGCCAAACGGTTAAGCGGCCGCGTAATCACACCCGCCAGATAGATCGACAACAACACGGTGATGCCAAAGGCAAATACAAAGATTTTCAGGATATCAAGGCGTACCGCGTGCAGGGCGTTTTCAATCGGCTCGCCGCTTTTGGTCAGCATGACCGATGCCAAAACCTGTTTAAAGCGCGCAACCGGGACTGACACGGACAAAACCCGGCGCCCCTGACTGTCCACACGCACCACCCCGCGCGAATAGCCCGCCAAAGCTGCGCGCACTTCGGGATAATCCGCTGCACTTGCCACGGGCGGATCAACATAAAGCGGCAGGGGTTGTTCCCCCTCAAACAGGGTCAGGATCCCATCGGTGAGTTTTCGCATGATATCGGCAAAGGCGTCTTCTTCGCCCGGTGCTGGAAGTTCTTCGGCCTGAATGGTGCCCGCACCAAGTGACTGGATATTGCGGCTATCGGCCAAAAGGCTGCCATTGGTGGCAAACAGCCGTGTGCGTGCGCCGGTAATCCCCACAAGTCGGCGCACCATTTCGCGCGCGACCTCGATTTTCACCCGGTTGGTCGCATCATCGCTGGAACTGACCGCCGATGTCGAAAGGGCCGCCGCATACATTTCCGCCTGAACAGCCATGGCTTCCAGTTCGGAATGAATAAGCTCCTGCTTGTAGCGCCCCAGATACAGGATACCCGCCACCAGCACAAAAAGTGCCAGCGCATTGACGGCCAGAATCCGCCAGGTCAACGGCGAAAAAAGCCCGTGGCGTTCCTCTATCCGTGTCGCCCGGGTTTCGGACGGACCTGTGTGCTGGTCGTGATCACCAGTCCCAAGATCGCTCATTCAAACCTGCAATAACCGGCCCGACGTTGATCGGGCCCGCAAAAGGATGCGCGCCAACGTCAATTGCGTTGGCGCGTCAGAAAATCTCTGGTCAGCTCGCCACCGTGGCGGTGTCGCGATAACGATAGCCCACACCATAAAGGGTCTCGATTTCCTTGAATTCCTTGTCGGTCTCGCGGAACTTTTTGCGCAGGCGCTTGATGTGGCTGTCAATCGTGCGGTCGTCAACATAGATGTGCTCGCCATAGGCGGCATCAATCAACTGATCGCGGTTCTTCACATGCCCCGGATGTTTCGCCAGCGCCTGAATCAGCAAGAACTCCGTCACGGTCAGGTTCACATGCTGCCCCTTCCAGCTGCACATATGGCGCGACGGATCAAGCACCAGATCACCGCGCTGCAAAACATCATCCGACCCGTTCGGACGCACGCCGCCAGCCCGCATGATTTCCGCGCGGCGCAGAAGGGTGCGAATACGTTCAATCAGCAAACGCTGGGAAAACGGCTTCTTGATATAGTCATCGGCCCCCATGCGCAGGCCAGTCAGCTCATCAACCTCGTCATCCTTGGATGTCAGGAAGATCACCGGCATTTCGGTTTTTTTGCGCAAATGGGTCAGAAGTTCCAGTCCGTCCATGCGGGGCATCTTGATATCAAGCACCGCCAGATCAGGCTCTTCTTTCGTGATGGCATGAAGTGCCTCCGAACCATCAGAGTATGTCAGGACCTCATATCCTTCTTCTTCCAACGCCATCGAAACCGACGTCAGGATATTCCGGTCGTCATCAACAAGTGCGATCTTACTCACCTGGACCTCATCTACTGGACAGATACATTTCACTCATTCGTGTGGTGACTATACAATTTACATTCCAATGTGGCGAAAAAATAACCACTTGCGGCATAAATAAGGCCCTTCAAATACACGTGCGTTCAAGGCCCTTGGTCATCTGTATTTGTTGACTTTATGTCGCCACGTTCCCTAATTGGCGTAAATATGTCATCCCACGCCCAACGCCCGGCACTTCAAAAGGATCCCGGATCACCGGGGGAGGTCGCGATTTTCTATTGGTTAAGCAATTTCAGCCGCGGAACCCTGATCTTTGCCGGGACGTTTATTTCGGCAATGGTGATTTGGGCGGCTGTCAGCTCGACCGGAAATCTGACCATTCGCGAACTTGAAACCACGGGCGAAGCCCGACTGGCGCTGTATGACAGCTCGCTTCGTGCGGCCATTGATCGCTATCGCTATCTCCCCTATGTCGTCGCCCGCCATCATCAGGTCACCCGCGCGGTCAAAGATCGCAGTACGGCGCAAACCGCCAACCTGTATCTTCAACAGGTCAATGATCAGTCCGGTGCAGCGGCGCTTTATATTCTTGATGACACCGGTGAAACCGTGGCCTCAAGCAACTGGAACACACCAGACAGCTTTGTTGGCGAAGACTATTCCTTCCGCCCCTATTTCAATCAGTCCTTGCAGGGCAACGAAGGGTTCTTTTTTGGCATCGGGGTCACCACCGGGCGGGCAGGCCTGTTCATTTCCAACCCGGTCCGCGACAGCGACAATGACGAGGTCATCGGAGTCGTTGTCGTCAAACTTGAACTCGATGAAGTTGAACAGAACTGGCAGGACGCGGGCGAGACCGTTTTTGTCTCCGACGCCGACGGGGTGATTACCCTGACCAGTCAGGGGGACTGGAAATACAAAACACTGTCCCCGCTGTCGCCGGCTGACCGTGCCCGGATCGAAAGCAACCGGCAATATCCCGGTCGTGATCTGCCATCCCTTGATGTCGGGCAGCAACTGGCAAAGGGATCGGGCATCGTCGCCATTGATGGGCATCGCTACCTGTTTGACAGCAAACCGATCCGCGGCAGTGCCTGGCGGATTTTCTATCTGACATCCATGGATCAGGTTACGGACCGCCAAGGGGCGGTCATGCTGATCGCGGTGATCGCCGGGGGCATGATCATTCTGGTGATCCTGTTCCTGCGCGAACGCGAACTCAAGCTTGCCTCGCAGCGCGAAGCGCTTGAATTTGAACGTATTCAGGCGCTTAACACCCGTCTTGAAGAAGAAATCACCGAACGGCGCAAAACCGAGGAAGAACTGCGCGGCACCCAGAATGAACTGGTGCAGGCCGGAAAGCTCGCAGCCCTTGGTCAGATGTCGGCCGCCATTGCGCACGAAATCAACCAGCCGATTGCCGCCATCCGAACATTTTGCGCCAGTGCCAAACTGATGATCGAACGCGGCAAGACCGAAAAGCTTGATCAGAACATCAATCAAATCTCCGCACTCACCGAACGGATGGGCGCCATCACCGGCCAGCTCAAGACATTCTCGCGCAAATCAACAGGGGTTCTGGAACCGGTCGATCTCAAGGTCGCACTTGATAACGCCCTGCAATTGCTAAGCCCGCAATTACAGCAGGAAGAATGCGGCATTGAATGCAATGAACCCGATACGCCGCTTGTAATTCGCGCCGACCTTGTGCGCATCGAACAGATTTGCGTGAACATTATCCGCAATGCGATTGACGCCATGGCTGGCAGCGCACCCAAGCGGATCTATATTGACCTGTCTGAGTCCGGGACCGATGTCATCATGCGCATCACCGATACCGGGCCGGGCATGAATGACGAAACCCTGTCTCTTTTGTTTGATCCGTTTTTCACCACCAAGGATCCCGGTCAGGGCGTGGGATTGGGACTTTCGGTAACTTATGGCATTGTGCGGGACTTCGGCGGCAGCATAAAAGCCTATAACAGCGAAACCGCCGGGGCCTGTTTCGAAGTTCGCCTGCCGCTACTCAAGGGTAAAACACCGTGACCACCAAAGACCGCGCGCAAGACAATGACGTCGCACCGGAAATCACGCCACACATCATCATTGTCGATGATGACGAGGCCATGCGCGTCTCTCTTGCCCAATGGCTGGAACTGTCCGATTTCGACGTCACGGTGTACGAAGACGCCCGCGAAGCATTGCACGACATCAATCCCGAATTTGCCGGGGTGATCCTGACCGATGTCAAAATGCCCAAGCTTGATGGCATTACCTTTACCCGGTCCGTGCTGGCAGCCGATCCCGACATTCCCATCATCCTGATGACCGGCCACGGCGACGTGCCGATGGCGGTCGAGGCGATGAAAAGCGGCGCCTATGATTTCGTCGAAAAACCGTTCGAACCAAAAGACATTGTCGAAAGCCTGGAACGCGCCATTGAAAAACGCCGTTTGGTGATCGAAAACCGAAATCTCAGGCGTCAAATCGAAAGCCGCGGCAGCCTTGATTCGCGCCTGATCGGCAATTCAATCGCCATGCGCAATCTTAAGGATGAAATTGCCAATATCGCGCCAACAGAAGTCCCGGTTCTGATTTCCGGCGAAACCGGCACCGGCAAGGAACTGGTCGCGCGTGCCATCCATGATCTCAGCGACCGTCACGATGAAAAGTTTGTCGCAGTAAACTGTGCCGCCATCCCCGAAAGCACGGCCGAAAGCGAACTGTTTGGCCACGAAAAAGGTGCCTTTACCGGTGCCGCAAGCCAACGGATCGGCTGGATCGAACATGCGATTGGCGGCACGCTGTTTCTTGATGAAATATCAAGCATGCCGCTGGCCCTTCAGGCCAAATTGCTCCGTGTGATTGAACAGCGCGAAGTGGTGCGTCTGGGTTCCAATGCGCCGGTAAAAGTCGATTTCCGTCTGATCTGCGCCACCAACGAGGATCTGGTGGCCGCAGTTGCCGAACGCAATTTCCGCGAAGACCTGCTGTTTCGCATCAACACCTTTGAACTGTCCATTGCCCCCTTGCGCGAACGCCAGGATGATGTCGCGCTGTTGTTTGACATCTTCGCCGAACGCGCTGCCGAGCGGTTTGAACGCCCCTATGAGCGCGTCACGCCAACCCTGATTGCACAACTCAGGGCGCATGACTGGTCAGGCAATGTGCGCGAACTTAAAAACATGGCCGAACGCTATGTACTTCTGGTCGGCAGTCCCGAAGAACGCTTCAAACGCCTGTTCAAGGGCGGGTTTGAACCATCCGGCCCGCAAACAACGGATCTGGCCCTTGCCGAACAGCTTCGCGAGTTCGAGGAACGCGTCATCCGCGACGCACTGGATCGCCATGATGGCAACGTCAAATCCGTGATGGAAGAACTCGACATCCCGCGCCGGACGCTTAATGAAAAAATGAAAAAACTCAACATCCGGCGCGATAAATCGGCCTAAGCTATTGTTGCAATGCGATATTTATCTCGCACACGCAATAAATCGGCAAGATTCCGCCGATCAATTTCGGTAAATCGGCAAGATTATGCCGAATTGCAGAATCGCCAATCCATAAGATATTGATTTATATCATTATTTTTTATTCCGGTTTTGGCATACTCATTGCGTATTAGAATCCCAAAATGATAAACTGACGAAAACACGAGGGAGGAAACCACACAGCCTGTCCAGTTCGGACGGAACAAATGGCTGTCTGAAATCATCTCTCAAACATGGTTCTGAAATGCGCCCTGTATTCTGATCAGCACCATTTGGTGCGATCATGCTCAGGTGACCGCAAGAACCCAAAAACAACAGGCCCGCCAAACGGGTCATCGAAGAACGTGAAGAATCATATTCTCGAAAGATCCTTTGGATCTATTTGTCGTTAAGAGTGTTAACCCTAGGGAGGACTGTCATGAAGCTCCGTACTCTGCTTACAGCAGCAGCCGCAGCCATGATGCTGACCGCCGCACCCGCGTCGGCACAGCAACTGTCAATCGCAACCGGTGGTACCGGTGGCACTTATTATCCGTATGGCGGTGGCCTTGCGGAACTGATCACCAAATATGTCGATGGTTCCAGCGCCGTTGCCGAAGTTACCGGCGCGTCTGTTGAAAACATGGGCCTGATTTCGCGCGGCGACAGTGACATCGCGATCGGTCTTGCCGATACCGTCTATGCCGGCTTCACTGGCACCGGCAAATTCGAAGGCCGCACCCTTGATAACGTTCGTGCCCTGGCATCGATCTATCCGAACGCAGTTCAGATCGTCACCATGGCTGACAGCGGCATCAACGGCCTTGCCGATCTTAAAGGCAAACGCGTTTCTGTCGGCGCACCGGGTTCGGGTACCGAAGTTTCGGCACAGACCCTGCTGAACGCCAATGGCATCACCTATGATGACATCGAAGAACAGCGCCTGAACTTCAACGAAACCGCAGATGCCCTTCGTGATGGTGACATCGACGCCGGTTTCTGGAGCGTTGGTCCGCCCACCAGCTCGATCCTGAACCTCGCAACCACGCGCGACATCAAGCTGATCGCGCTGACCGATGACGAAATCCTTGCTGCACTGGATGCAGAACCGACCTTCGCACCGTACGCGCTGCGTACCGGCATCTACGAAGGCGTAACCGCACCGGTTAACACCATTTCGACCCCGAACGTTCTGTTCGTGAACGAAGAAATGGACGAGGAACTGGCTTATCAGATCACCAAGACCCTGTTTGAAAAGGTCGAAGAACTGATTGCCATCCACCCGGCAGCAAACGACACCACGGTTGATTTCGCTCTGAATTCGACCCCGATCCCGATGCATCCGGGTGCGCTTCGTTACTACGAAGAAACCGGCATGCCGATTCCGCCGAAGCTGATGCCGTAATCGGATGCTTCTGCAAATGTTTGGGCGGCCATTATTGGCCGCCCTTCTTCTCTTGATAGCGGCATGTTCTGGTCCGGCCCGTCAGGACCACGTCAAGCCCGGCACCGTGATTGACCATCTTGAAGTCATCGGTGCGGACGGGACGCTTCTGGCCAGAACCGAAATTCCACGTCAATCCGGCTGGTGCCTGTATTGGAACCATTCTGTGACCGGTGATGGCGTAATCGACTGTTATGTCGATGATCTGGGCAAGATGGTTCTCCATCGCGCCTATCAGCCCGACTTCGCTGCAGGTCTTGGTCATTACCCGGGTCGTGGTATTCTGACCAGCGCAGAAGGGGGCGGATACTGGATCGAAGATATCGACGAACCTGTGCGCGGCAACGCCTATGTGCTACGCGTGGGGTCACTTGCGGTAAATCATCGCATCGTCACAGACAGTGACGAGATCAACCTTTCAAAGATGGCTGAACACACCCGTGTCACCATCCGCCTTGATACCGGGGAATAAGTTTAATGTCCGAACCGGCACCGCTTCCGTCCATGACGGATAAATTGCCACAGCCACGAATGGTTATGTGGGCAATTTCAATTGTTGCAGTCGCACTTTCTTTGTTCCAGATGTATGGCGCAGGGATCGAACCGCTTGGCCTGTTCTATCAACGCAGTATCCACCTTGCGTTTGTGATGTTCCTGGCCTTTTTGATGTTCCCGGTGTTTGGCAGCAACAAAAAGCGCGGCGCACTTGGCTGGCTGATTGATATCGCCTTCCTTGCCGGTGCCTTTGCCACGGGCTTCTACCTGACCTTCTATCTTGATGAAATTATCAACCGCGCCGGTTTCTGGAGCGACACCGACCTGATCATCGGCGTCATCGCCACGGTCACCGTGCTGGAAGCCAGCCGCCGTGCAGTCGGCCTTGGCATGACCGTGATCGGCATTGTCGCCATCATCTATGCCCTGTCGGGTCCGCGCGGTGCCCTGCCCTGGGTCGGCGAATGGCTGCCGGGCATTCTGTCCCATCGCGGCAACAGCGTTGATCGACTGGTTGGTCAGCTTTACCTCGGTCAGGAAGGCATCTATGGCCTGCCGATGGGGGTTGCTGCGACCTATATCTTCATGTTCGTGCTGTTCGGGGCATTCCTTGAAGTGACCGGTGCCGGCAAATTCTTTATCGACATGGCCTATGCCGCAACGGGCAAAAAGCCCGGTGGTCCGGCCAAGGCCGCTGTTCTGGCATCGGCCGGTATGGGTTCGATCAGCGGGTCGGCCATTGCCAATGTCGTGACGACCGGTGCTTTTACCATTCCGCTGATGAAGCGCCTTGGCTATCGCCCGGCACAGGCAGGCGGCGTCGAAGCGGCTGCTTCCACCGGCGGGCAGATCACTCCGCCGCTGATGGGGGCGGGTGCCTTCCTGATTTCCGAATATACGCAGGTCCCCTACCTCGAAATCGTTCTGGTTTCGATTTTCCCGGCGGTTCTCTATCTCGGCACGGTTTATCTGTTCGTGCATATCGTTGCCCTGAAACAGGGCATGCGCGGCATGCCGGTCGAAGAACTGCCCGACTGGAAACAGGTCCTTAAGGAAGGTTGGCAATTCATCTTGCCGCTGGGTGTGCTGATTTACCTGCTGGTGCTGAACATATCGCCGATGCGTGTCGGCTTCTGGGCGATCCTTTCCGTGATTGGCGTCGCCGCCCTGCGCTATGCGCTGTGGTTCTTTATTGTCGCCCCGCAAAATGGCGAAAGACCAAGCCATGACAAACTGGTTGCCGCCATTCGCAAGGGCATCGCAATCACCATCGCGGCCCTTGAACTTGGTGCGAAGAACGCCGTTGCCGTTTCCATGGCCTGTGCGGTTGCCGGGATCATTGTCGGCGTTGTCGGCCTGACCGGTCTGGGTCTGAAATTCTCATCCATGATGATCGCGTTTTCGGGTGGCAACATCGTTCTGGCACTTATTCTGGTGCTGATCGCCAGCCTGATCCTTGGTATGGGCCTGCCGGTGACGGCATCCTATATTGTGCTGATCGTGCTGGTTGGCCCGGCACTTTCGAACGAGTTCGGCATCCCGCTTCTGATCGCCCATCTTGTGGTCTTCTGGTACTCGCAGGACAGTAACGTCACACCGCCCATTGCATTGGCGGGCTTTGCGGGGGCGGCCATTGCCAACGCAAGTCCCATGGAAACCAGTGTGCAGGCGTGGAAGTTTGCCAAGGGTCTCTATCTGATCCCGGCCTTCATGGTGTTTAACCCGGAAATCATCGAAGGCGGCGCAATCGAACTCGTTCTGTGGACCGGCTTTACCGCCATCCTGTGTCTGGTTGCCTTTGCTGCCGCCCTTGAAGGCTTCCTGTTTGCCACCATGGATGTGTTCTCGCGGATCATCATCGTTCCGGCGACGATTGGCGTATTCTATCCCGACTTCCGCGCCGAAGTCGCAGGCACCGTCGTGCTTCTTGCGGTTCTGGCCATTAACTGGTGGCAGGGCAAAAAGAACACCCCGACACCGGCAGTCGCCGCAAGCTAAACCTTTCCTTCCTCAAGGAAACTCAAAGCCCGCAGTTCCCGCTGCGGGTTTTTTCTTTGCGCGCCCCATCCATGCGGGCAGGTAGACAGGCCGCGTTCGCACAGATAAATTCCTCATACTATTTCGACCTTAAATCGCGCGCCCCACTCATACCTTGCCGGAATCCGCATGCAATTTTTCACCTTGCTCCGTCAGGCACCGCGCCAGCTGGCCTTTGGCGCGCTGCACAGTTTCGGCTCTTCGTTCGGGCAGACGTTTCTGGTTGCGCTTTTTGTGCCCTTTATCTCGGCAAGCTTGGCACTCAATGAAACCGAATTTGCCAATATCTATGCCGGGATCACCATTGCCAGCGCACTTTGCCTGCCGGTCGTTGGCCGCTGGATCGACAAGGTGGATATCCTGTCCTACAGCTTGGCAACCATGGCGCTTCTCGCACTTGGCTGTGTGATGATTTCACTCGCCGGCAATGTCTGGATGCTGATTGCCGCCCTGTTTGTGCTGCGTCTGGCCGGCCAAGGCTTGATGAGCCATGTCAGCATGACCGGCATCGCGCGGTATTTTTCACGCAGTCGCGGACGGGCGCTGGCGATTGCCAGTTTCGGCTTCCCCCTGGCGGAGGCCATCCTGCCCGCGACCTTGCTGGCCCTGATTGCCGCTTTTGGCTGGCGCTATACCTATGCCGGGTCGGCGGTCTTCATTCTGGTCATTCTGCTGCCGGCTGCGATCTGGCTTATTCGCGGCGATGCAAAGTTCCGAAAGGCGCCCACAAGATCACCGGCAAAATCAAACGAGTCGCCAAACACATCTGCCGCAACCAACGCTGCCCCATCCAACGCCGCCCCATCCAACGCCGATAGCACCGAGTCCCCGTCGCCTGACGCTTCAAGTGATCATCCGCGCCTGTTCAAGTCGCTGTATGTCTGGTTCTGCATGCCGATGCTGGCTGCACCGCCCCTGATCATGACCGCCCTGTTTTTCCATCAGGGGGCCATTTCCACCCACAAGGAAATTGAACTGGGTTGGTTTGCCGCCGGGTTCACGGTTTTTGCCATCACATCGGTGCTGGGCGCGTTTGGCAGTGGTCCGCTGATTGACAAGCATTCGGCCCGCCGCCTGTTTCCCTGGCATCTGATCCCGATGATGGTTGGTATTGCCATTCTGGCCCTGACAACCACGCCATGGGTGATCCTGATTTATATGGGGCTGGTGGGCATTACGGTCGGCTTTGCCACGACACTGCGCACTGCCATCATCCCGGAATTGGTCCCGCTTGATGAAATCGGTGCGGTGCGCAGCACGTTGACCGCCGTGATGGTTCTGGCATCCGCGATGGGACCGGCAATTTATGGCTGGATGTTTGCCGCCGACATTTCGATTGCGATGATGCTGGTCATTACACTGATTGCATCCACTGTGGTCAGCATTGGCTCCTGGTTCTCGGAACGGCCAGGGTTCTATGTGCCGCCAAACATTGCGCCGCAAGAAAGCCATTCGGGATAATGGCCCGGACCCGAACAAAAAAATGGCCCGGAACACAAAAGTGTCCGGGCCAGTCGGGAAAACAGCGTCAAATAGGGAGGAAGACGCTAGATAGAAACCGTAGTCGTAGTCCCTGCCTGCGGGAGCACCTCTTGGGGAGGAAAATCAATCGGCGCTCGACCGCATGCAGTTAGGTCGTCAGTTAGGCAGCACCGCCAACGGTGCCAGCCGGATGGTTTACGTCGGCTGATTTCTCGGAACCTTTGAACAGGTTGCGGAAGAAGGAGCCTACGAATTCAGCGCGGAGCTGCTGACCCTTGCGTACACCTGCCTCGATTTCAGTGGTGGAGATGTAACGGGTGGTGATTTCTTCGTAAGTGGCCATGGTGACCTCCTGAAATTTCGTTCGTTGCGACCCATGTCGCTCTCGATGAACTCAATGTAATTTCCTTTACGGGGAAAGAGAATTACCTCAATATGCACATTACTTGTGAATGAGCGTCATAAATAGGAAGCTGAAATATGGATCGCGCCGCGGAAATGGAAATCTTTGTCCATGCTGTCGAGGAGGGAAGCTTCTCGGCCGCTGCCCGGACAATGCGCCTGTCACCGTCAGCCGTCTCGAAATACATCTCGCGCCTTGAGGATCGCCTCGGCGCGCGTCTTTTGATGCGCACCACGCGTCAGCTTAGTCTGACCGAAGAAGGCCGTGCCTTTTATGAGCGCGCGCGCACCATCCTGAACGAGATCGAAGAAGCCGAAGAAGTCGTAACACAGCTTTATGCCGCCCCGCGCGGGACATTGCGCATTAACGCATCGGTTGCCTTCACCAAAATGCAGGTGGTGCCCCTGATCCCGGAATTCCTGGCGCGCTATCCTGATGTTCGGATCGAACTGACCCTTGATGACAAATTCACCGATCTGGTCAACGATGGCTACGACCTTGCCATTCGTCTGTCGGCGCTTGAGGATTCATCGCTGATTGCGCGTAAATATGCCGTCAACCGCCGCATGATCGTGGCATCGCCGGAGTATCTCGAAAAGAACGGCATTCCGCGCAAGCCGCAGGAACTTGAAAACCACAACTGTCTGCATCTGTCATCGCGCGAAAGCTTTAACGACTGGCATTTCGAAACCCCGGATGGCCATGTATCCTTCCGTGCGCAGGGCTCTTTCTCTGCCAATGACGGTGACGTGCTGCACGAAGCGGTTCTGGCCGGGCTGGGCATGGCGCGCCTGGCGGAATATCTTGTGCACGAAGATATCCGCACCGGTCGTCTGACCCCGGTTCTGACCGAATATGTCCATGATCAGGCGTGGATTTCGGCGGTGTATCCCCATAAACGCCACCTGTCGCCAAAGGTCCGTGCCTTTGTTGACTTTCTGGCGGAAAAATTCACCCCGGTCCCGCCATGGGAGCTCGGCTTCCGCGATGCCCGTGCGGTCACCCGCAACAGCGACGGCACCACCGACACCGCAGCCGCGGCACGCGATCGCGCCAAAGAGCGCACCTAAGCCGACCGATCAAGCGCCTAGGAGGGCAGGGCTTTCTGATAGGCGGCGAAGTCAAACCGGAACTGCAGCTCCGATGAGTTGGAAAGATCATCCAGAATGCGGCTTTCGCCTGTGCGCGCAAAGCCGCATTTTTCATAGAACCGATGGCCGGCCTCAAACCGCGTATCGGTCCACAGCATCACCGCTTCGCATTCGGGATGCGTCTGACCAAGCCAGGCCAACGCCTTGGCCATCAGTTTTTGCGCCATGCCCCGCCCGCGCACAGCCGGATGCAGGTAAACCTTGTGAAGCTCGCCTTCGCGGCGGGCCACATCATATTTGACGCCAAAACAGCCCAGAACGCGGTCGTGGTCATCAACCGCGACCCAGATCCGGCCGTCATCGGCCTTGAAGTCATCGGCAATCGCATCAAGTTCGGGGAATTCGGCGGCGCGATCAAACACGCAACCGGGATAATCGGCAAAAACCAGCGCGATCAGATCGGCAATGCCATCACCATCGCGGTTAAAGGCTGGCCGGATCGTCAAATCACCGACTGTCTGGGTCGCAATGTTTGTCATCAGCCCAGAACGACTCCCTTTGCAAGCTTGTCATAGCCGCGCAGCACCGCATCGGTATCCATCACCGATTTGCCCGGACGCTGAATGCGGGTCGGACGCAGCGCGCCGGTGCCGCAGCCAATCGTCAGCTTGTCATCAAGGATCTCACCCACCGGGCCGGACTGATCAATCACTTCAGCCGCCTGCACCTTGATGCGTTCCTTCCCCAACTCGAAATAGGCCCCCGGCCACGGGGTAAAGGCACGGATTTTCCGCTCAAGTGCTGCGGCGTCATCATTGAAATCAAGCTTGGCCTCGGCACGTTCAAGCTTGGCGGCATAGGTCACACCCTCTTCGGGCTGCTTGGTGGCAACAAGCTCCCCCTTGGGCAGCTTTTCAAGCGCCTCGACAATCATCTTCCCGCCAAGCTTGGCGAGATCATCATGCAGGGCATTGGCATAGGTCTCGGTCGTGATTGGCAGTTCGCCAATCAGAAGCATGTCACCGGTATCAAGCCCGACATCCATCTGCATGATGGTGACCCCGGTCGCCGCATCCCCGGCCAGAATGGCGCGCTGGATCGGCGCCGCGCCACGCCAGCGCGGCAGAAGGGACGCATGAATGTTCAAACACCCGTGTTTTGGCGCATCCAAAATCGCCTTGGGCAGGATCAGGCCATAGGCCGCGACCACCGCAACATCCAGATCAAGATCGGCAAAGGCCTGCTGTTCTTCGGGCGATTTCAGCGACACCGGATGGCGGACCTCAATCCCCTGCGCGGCGGCCCAGGCATGCACCGGGCTTGGCGTTTCCTTGTGCCCGCGCCCCGCCGGACGCGGCGGCTGTGAATAGACGCACACCACGTCATGCCCGCTTGCAACCAGATCCTTCAGCGCCACAAGGGCAAAGTCCGGGGTTCCCATAAAGGCAATGCGCAGCTTGGTCATATCAATCCCATTCATCTTTTGAGTCTTCTGGCGGCAATTTGGCGTTATCCTGCCCAAATGACAAGCCAAGCCTTACCCCAATCGCCCAAATACCCGGTCACCCACATCTGGCACGCAGACTGGAGCCTGTCGGCAAAAGGTCGCTGGGTCGCCAAAGCCACCCGCCGTGAAACCGGGTGGCACATCCATGCCATCGAGCCGGTCGGGATGCTCCATCAGTTTCGCCAATCGCTTGCCAGCCATGGCAAGACCGACGCGCTCTGGCTGGGCCTTGATATACCCATTGGATTTCTCGACACGTGGTATGATGGCGCGAATATCAAAGACTTTAAAAGCCTTCTGGCCGTGCTTGGTGACGATCATTGGCAGGATTTTTTTGAAGTTTGCGAATCACCGGATGAAATCCGGCACACCCGGCCATTCTATCCGCAAAATTCCGGCACCAAAGGCAGTGTCAAACGTGATCACCTGATCACGGCATTGGGCCTGCCAGACTTCGATGCCCTGCATCGTCGCTGCGAACGGACCACCAATCCCAAAGATGCCCCATCACGCAACGCCGCCTGCCCCGCCTTCTGGACATTGGGGGCCAATCAGGTCGGCAAGGGCATGTTGCACGGCCTCAAACACCTGATCATGCCGGGATATGCCGACGGATTTAACATCTGGCCGTTTTCGGGTGATCTTGAAGCCTGCAGCAAATCCCCCGGCGTCACCTTGATTGAAACCTATCCCGGAGAGATTTATGGCTGGCTTACTGATATAAGTGAGTTGACTAAATCAAATCAGGACAGTCGCAAAAACTACCTGCACAAACTCCGCCACGATGCCCGCGCCGTGGGCATTGAAATCAGTCCTGCGGTCTGGGCCGACATCAAGGATGGCTTTGGTCCGGATCACGGCAAGGATGATGCCTTTGACGCGCTGATTGGTGTGATGGGCTTGATTGAAATTGCCGAAGGCCGCCGCCCTGAACATCTGCCCAAGGCGCCAAGTGTTCTGGAACGGGAGGGTTGGATCGTCGGACTGAACCCTGACGACCTGAAACCACGTCGCCCTTGAACGACAAAGGGTGAATGCTCGGATCGTCATTCCCGCGAAGGCGGGAATCTGCCAACAACTCCGGAAGTTATGGATTCCGGGTCTGCGCTCTGCTCCGCGCGGAATGACGATATTGGTCGACGTCAGAGCAAAACAAAAGGGCCGGAAAACCGGCCCTTCGCATGCATTTAATGATCGAGAGTCTCAGGCAGATTTCTTGGTTTTCTGCAGCTTCTGGACTTTTTTCAGGATCATGTTGCGCTTGAGCGCGCTCAGATAATCGGTGAACAGAACGCCATCCAGATGATCTATCTCGTGCTGGATGCAGGTCGCAAGCAACCCGTCTGCCTCGATCTCGTGCGTTTCGCCGTTTTCATCCATATAGCGCATACCGACTTCGGCCGGGCGTTCGACATCGGCATATTGTTCCGGGATCGACAGGCATCCTTCCTGATAGATCGAGGTTTCCTCAGATTCCCAGATGATTTCCGGATTGATCAGTTTGAGCGGTTCCGGCTTGTCCTTGTCATCGGACACATCCATGACCACCACGCGCTTCATTACCCCGATCTGCGGTGCTGCAAGGCCAATGCCCGGTGCCGCATACATGGTTTCAAGCATGTCATCGAGAAGGGTCTTGATCTCATCATTCACGGCTTCGACCGGTTCGCATTCCTTTTTCAGGCGCGGGTCTGGAACGATAAGAATTTCACGCAGGGCCATGGGTCTCTGATCCGGTTTCGAACTTGATGAAATATATAATTATAGCGAATTTCGCGCTTCGAGATAAGGTCTCCCCACGCCCAAGTCAAGCAAGCAGCCCGATTTGCGCGTGATGGCTGCCATGCCTGCGCCATGAAAACCGCCTTAACGCACCGCGTTATTCTTGCGCGTCGGGCGTGGCATCGTCACTGGCACCTTCTGCGCCGTCTTCGGGTCCAGCCAGCAATTCCATCTTGGTGATGTCACGCACATGGGTTTCCGACGGGGCTGGTTCCTCGATCATGCGGTCATCGGCAACAATATGCTTTTCCTTGAGCTTGCGCGCCGAGACCAGAACCGAACCTTCGAGCGTGCCCAGTGTCTTGTTGTAATTCTTGACTGTGCTTTCAAGCGACTTGCCCATGGAACTGAAATTCTTGGCAAGCGTGCCCAGGCGATCAAACAGTTGCTGGCCGATTTCACTGATATCCCGCGCACTTTCCGCCAGGGCTTCCTGACGCCAGCCATACGCCACCGCCTTGAGCAAGCCCAGAAGCGTGGTGGGTGTCGCCAAGATCACACCATCGCGGAAGCTGTCCTCGATCAAACGCGGGTCACGTTCAAGGGCGGCCGAGAAGAAGCTTTCACCAGGCAGGAACAGCACAACAAATTCCGGGCTGTCCACCGACTTCCAATAGGACTTCTTCGAAAGTTCCGTAATCACCTTGCGCACATTGGTGACATAGGTCGCCATCAATGCTTCGCGGCGTTCATCGTCATATTTCTCGTCAATCGCCTCAAGATAGGCTGATGTCGGGGCCTTGGCATCGACCACGATGTTCTTGCCGCCCGGCAGGTGAATGACCATGTCGGGTTTCTGAACGCCTTCGTCGGTATTGAAATGCACCTGCTCGTCAAAGTCACAATGCTTGAGCATCCCGGCAAGTTCGACAATGCGCTTGAGCTGCAGCTCGCCCCACTTGCCCGACACCGATGAACTGGACCGAAGGGCAGAACTCAGCGTCTGGGTTTCCTTGGACAATTTGTGTTGCGATTGTACCAAAGTCCCGACCTGCTCACGCAGCTCGCCGTAAGCTTCCTTGCGGTTTTTTTCAAGTTCATTAACCTTGGTATCAAAGGCTTCAAGGCGTTCTTTGATGGGTTTTACAAGGCCATCAATCGCCTGCTGGCGTTTTTCAAGATCGCCCTTGGCCCCTTCCTGCAGGCGCGAGAAGTTTTCACGCGCAAGCTTCATGAACTCGTCGTTATTGATCTTGAGCGCATCGGACGACAACGCCTTGAAGCTATCAAGCAGCTTGGTCTTGGCATCTTCAAGCATCTCGAGCTTTTCCTTGGCGGCCTCGCGCTCTTTCTCAAGCGCTGTTTCAAGCTCGGACCCCTTTTCGCGCCACTGATCAAGGGCGGTGCGAAGCTCTTTCACCTCGGCTTCAAGCACCGGCACCCGGTTGGCCGTTGTTTCGGCAATGGCGCGCTTTTCCGACGCATCGGAAAGCTTTTCACGCATCTGCGCGACCTCTGTCGCAAGATCGCGGCGCGTGTTTTCGGCGTGTTCGAGCTGCGATGTCAGAAGGGCTGTGCGCGACTCCGTCTCGGCCTCGGCGGCATCCTTGATGCGCTTGACCATCATGATGCTAAAGGCAAGTGCCAGAACAGATGCGCCAAGGGCACCTGCTGCCAAAGAAATCGGATCCATTGTCCCACCATTCGATTACGTGTTGCAGTCTTTGTATCTGTTTTGTTCCATCAAATCCAGAACCGAACCAGACAAACCCCATATCCGGGCACGGAAAAAATGTAATCGGCTTCACTGGCGAAGATTAAAATTCCAGATATATTTCAATACCATAAGGGAATACGATCCAAAACCAGCGACCGAACACCCCCAGAAAGACGGCGATGTTCGGTTTCACGTTCTGCAACCGGGTCACTTGACCCGTCATGGGGACCAAACCGGACCATGCCGCCCCCGTCTTAAGTTGTATTCCCTCAATACCTTCTGCGCACTAGCATAGGGCGCAAGCGACAGGACTAACTTTGCCGTGCCCGTTTCCTTTACCGGGCCCTTTACCGGGACCGATCACACACCGGACCGGGCATGGTGGCAAAGCAGTTTCTGAACCGCACCGAAATACTGCATCGGACTGATGCCTTTTTCGAGACCTTCGGAAAGTCATCCCAGGACCCCGGTGCCGACCTAGAGACCACAGGAAACGAACAAGAGGCCACATATGTCTGCGAACGTTTATCCCGTACCTGGCGACATCAAAAAGAACGCCCTGATCGACAAGGCGAAATACGACGCCATGTACAAACAGTCGGTCGAGGATCCGGAAGGCTTCTGGGGCGAACACGGCAAACGCATTGACTGGATCAAACCCTATAGCACCGTCAAAAACGTCAGCTACGATGCCAAAGACCTCTATATCAAGTGGTATGAGGACGGCACGCTCAACGTTGCGGCCAACTGCCTTGACCGTCACCTTGAAAAACGCGGCGATCAAACCGCCATCATTTTCGAAGGCGACGACCCCAACGTTTCCGAACACATCACCTATCGCGACCTTTATGAGCGCACGTGCCGTTTCGCCAATGCGCTGAAAACGATGGGCGTTGCCAAGGGTGATCGCGTTGTTATCTATCTGCCGATGATCCCCGAGGCCGCCGTTGCCATGCTGGCATGTGCGCGTATCGGCGCAATCCATTCCATCGTCTTTGGCGGTTTCTCGCCCGAAGCACTGGCTGGCCGTGTCGAGGATTGCGGTGCGAAAGTCGTTATCACCTCTGACGAAGGTTTGCGTGGTGGCCGCTCCATCCCGCTGAAACGCAATGCTGACGAAGCCCTGTCACATCCGGGCGTCAAATCGGTCGAGAAAATGGTCGTCGTCAAGCATACCGGCAAGGACGTTGCCTGGAACGATGCCCGCGACGTCTGGTATCACGAAGTTTGCGAAGCAGCCTCTACCGACTGCCCGCCGACCGAAGTCAACGCCGAAGACCCGCTGTTTGTCCTTTATACCTCGGGCTCGACCGGCAAGCCGAAGGGTGTTCTGCACACCTCGGGCGGTTACCTCGTCTATGCCTCCATGACCCATGAATATGTCTTCGACTATCATGAAGGCGATATCTACTGGTGCACGGCCGATGTCGGCTGGGTCACCGGTCACAGCTATATCGTTTATGGCCCGCTGGCCAATGGTGCGACGACCCTGATGTTTGAAGGTGTTCCGAGCTATCCGGACGCATCGCGCTTCTGGCAGGTTTGCGAAAAGCACAAGGTCAACATCTTCTACACCGCACCGACGGCAATCCGTGCCCTGATGCGCGAAGGCGAAAGCTTTGTGAACAAGGCCGATCTGTCGAGCCTGCGTATCCTTGGTTCGGTCGGTGAGCCGATCAACCCCGAAGCCTGGGAATGGTATTACGAACATGTCGGCAAAAAGAATTGCCCGATTGTCGATACCTGGTGGCAGACCGAAACCGGCGGCATCCTGATTACGCCGCTGCCGGGCGCGACCGACCTGAAACCGGGTTCGGCAACCCTGCCGTTCTTTGGCGTTCAGCCAGCCCTTCTGGATAACGAAGGCAAGGAACTGACCGGCGCAACCGATGGCAACCTTGTCATCAAGGACAGCTGGCCGGGTCAGATGCGGACGGTCTATGGTGACCATGAACGCTTCATCCAGACCTATTTCAGCACCTTCAACAACGTCTACACCACCGGTGACGGCGCACGTCGTGATGATGATGGCTATTACTGGATCACCGGCCGTGTTGATGACGTGATCAACGTATCGGGTCACCGTATGGGCACCGCCGAAGTTGAAAGCGCACTGGTCGCCCATTCCAAGGTGGCAGAGGCCGCCGTGGTCGGCGTCCCGCACGACATCAAGGGTCAGGGCATCTATGCCTATGTCACCCTGAATGCTGGCGAGGAACCGACCGACGAACTGCGCGCCGAACTGGTCAAATGGGTCCGCAAGGAAATCGGCCCGATCGCAAGCCCCGACTACATCCAGTGGTCACCGGGTCTGCCGAAAACCCGTTCGGGCAAAATCATGCGCCGTATCCTGCGCAAGATTGCGGCGAACGAATATGACCAGCTTGGTGATACCTCGACCCTTGCTGATCCGGGCGTTGTCGATGACCTGATCGATAACCGCCAGAATCGTTAAGAGCTGAACTCTGGCGACCCATCGTCGCCAGATACCCTTACACGGAAAGGCCCCTGCCAATGGCGGGGGCCTTTCTTGTATCCGGACAGTAATCAGAACTGTAACCAGAACTGTAATCCGGATCGCTTCAAGGGCTCGACGTGACGGCCGATCAACGCAATAATCCCCAAACTGAAAACCACCAAAAACACACATCAGCGGAGAACAGCACCGTGACACGCCCCACCCACAAAATCGCAGTCATCGCCGGCGACGGCATCGGAACCGAAGTCATGCCCGAAGGCATCCGCGTGCTTAAGGCCGCGGCCGAAATCTTTGACCTCGATCTGGTGTTTAATGAATTCGAATTCGGATCGTGCGACTACTACCAAAAGCACGGCAAAATGATGCCCGATGACTGGCGCGAACAGATCGAACCCCACGATGCGATCTTCTTTGGCGCGGTCGGCTGGCCCGATACGGTACCGGACCACATTTCGCTGTGGGGCTCGCTGATCATGTTCCGCCGCGACTTTGACCAGTATGTCAATTTGCGCCCGGCCAAACTGATGCCCGGCGTGCCCTCTCCGCTCGCGGGCCGCAAACCGGGCGATATTGATTTCTATGTCGTGCGCGAAAACACCGAAGGCGAATATTCCTCGGTCGGGGGCAAGATGTATCCCGGCACGGACCGTGAAATCGTCATTCAGGAAACCGTCATGTCGCGCACCGGCATTGATCGCATCCTTAAATATGCCTTCGAACTGGCCCAGAAACGCCCGCGCAAACACGTAACCTCGGCCACCAAATCGAACGGCATTTCGATCACCATGCCCTACTGGGATGAACGCGTGATCGAAATGGCGAAAAACTATCCCGACGTCACCTGGGACAAATACCATATCGATATTCTGACCGCCCAGTTTGTGATGAACCCGGACCGCTTTGACGTGGTGGTGGCATCGAACCTGTTTGGCGATATCCTGTCTGACCTTGGCCCGGCCTGCACGGGCACAATCGGCATCGCGCCATCGGGCAACATCAACCCGGAACGCAAATTCCCGTCCCTGTTCGAACCGGTCCATGGTTCGGCCCCGGATATTGCCGGCAAGGGTATCGCAAACCCGATTGGTCAGATCTGGTCCGGCGCGATGATGCTTGATCACCTTGGTCACACCGACGCCCATGACGCGATCATGAAGGCAATCGAAACCGTGCTTTTGGATGAAAACCTGCGTACCGCCGATCTTGGTGGCAAGGCCAACACCGTCACCTGTGGCGAGGCTATCGCCAAGGCCCTGCGCGACAACGCCTGAGGCGAAAACAGCCGAACGGTTTGAAAACATGGCCTGATCCCTGCCAACCGGGGATCAGGCTTTTCTCGTTTTGCACCACGCCCACGCTCACACCCCGGACACAAGCATGTGAATTCGCCGGATCGGATTTTTGCTTTACTGAGTATTTGAACACTCATTCCAGAAATCGGTCAGGAGGGTCTGGTGTCGTT
The DNA here is from genome assembly GCF_001613795.1 of Thalassospira sp. MCCC 1A01148. Taxonomy (GTDB): domain Bacteria; phylum Pseudomonadota; class Alphaproteobacteria; order Rhodospirillales; family Thalassospiraceae; genus Thalassospira. The sequence goes on along the minus strand of NZ_LPVZ01000001.1, from coordinate 44,824 downwards.
CCTTGCCTCTATGTCTTTGCGTCGCGTCATCCCGACGACAATCGCCATTCTGGCCATTCTCGCGGCAGCGGCCACCGCCCTTTCCAGCTATCTGATTGCGCGCGATGCCCTGAATATGGGCGCCACCGAGAAACTTTCTGCCGTGGTCAGTGCGCGACAAAGCGAGCTGGATGGTTATTTCCGATCCATCGAACAGGACCTGATCCTGCAGGCCTCCAGTCCAGCACTTCGCCAATCCATCACCATTTTCGATTTTGCCTGGTCCGACCTTGGCAGCAGCGCGATGGCAACATTGCACAATCTCTATATTGATCAGAACCCGCATGACGCAGCAGAGCGCGACATGCTTGATCAGGCGCCGGACGGCTCAACCTATTCCGACATCCACAAACAATATCACCCATGGCTCCGTCAGCTGCGCCGTGAACGCTCCTATGGCGATATCTATCTGATCGGAACACAAGGAAGCGTGCTTTACAGTGTTTCGAAGACGGACGACTTTTCTGTCGATCTGTCAAAGGATGCCTATGCCACGTCCGGTCTGGGGCAGGTCTTTGCTGCCGCCCGCGATGCAAAACCTGGTACCGTCAGTTTCATCGATTTTACCCGCTACACCCTTGCAGACGGCAAGCCTTCCGCCTTCATGGCAGCACCGGTTTACGATGAAGCCGGGTCAAACCTGATTGGTGTCATGGCGGTGCGGATCCCGGTTGACCGCATCAACAGCACCTTGCAGGCAGCACAGGGTCTTGGTGAAACCGGTGACACCTATCTTGTCGGCGCAGACGGCTTGATGCGCAATGACACCCGCCTGATGGCCGAACCGACCAGCCTTCTTCGTGAAATCAATGCCGTCCCTGTCGACCTTGCCCTTGGCGGCCAAACCGGCACCATGACGGTGAATGATTTCGATGGCGCCATGGTGGTCTCGGCCTATACCCCGCTGGAAATTATCGATTCCCGGCTGGCACTTCTTGCAACGGTTTCCGCCGATGAAGTCTTCGCCCCAACAATCAATATGCGCAATGCTTCTTTGCTGATCCTTGTCATCGTTGCCGCCGTCGCCACCATTATCGGCTGGTCATTGGGCCGGGGCATCACCCGCCCGTTAACCCATGCGGTGTGCATGATGGAAAAGCTCGCCGCCGGAAAACTTGATGCCGAAATTCCACCAACCCGGGGAAATAATGCAATCGCACGCATCATGCAGGCCTTGGCCAATTTCAAAGAAAGCCTTCTGGAAAATGATCGCCTGACCCGTCAGCGCGAAGAGGAGAACCGCGAAAAACTGGCGCGCGCCACCGCCGTTGCCAACGCGGTCGACACCTTCCGCACCCGTGCTGACAATGTCGTGCAGGCGCTTTGCCATGCCTCGGAATCGATGGGCAACACCGCCAATGTCATGTCCGGTGCGGTGTCTGATACCACCCAGCTTGCCGGTGGTGTGGTCACCATTGTCGAACGTGCTGCGGATAACATCAATTCGGTTGCCAGTGCCGCCACCCAGCTCTCCACCTCGGTCGCGGAAATCGGCGATCATGTTCGCACCTCAAGCACGATTGCCCAAGGTGCCGTCACCCGAACCGAACACAGCAACCGTCTGGTGCAAAGTCTTTCGGAAAGTACGGTTAAAATCGGCGAAGTCATCACGCTGATCAGTGACATCGCATCCCAGACCAACCTTCTCGCCCTCAACGCAACGATTGAGGCTGCCCGCGCGGGCGAAGCGGGCAAAGGCTTTGCCGTGGTCGCCAACGAAGTCAAAAACCTTGCTGCGCAAACCAGCCGTGCAACCGGCGAAATCAGCGAACAGATCCTCGCCATTCAGGAAGCAACGCAGGAATCCGTCACCGCCATGCGCGACATTTCCGAGGTCATTGATGAAATCAACTCGATCTCGAACACTGTGGCCCAGGCCGTTACCAAGCAGGGTGAAGCCACCAGCAATATCGCACTTCGTGCCCGCGACACCGCACAGGGCACACGCGAAGTGCTCGACAGCATCAATGGCGTTCAAAATGCTGCCTGTAAAAGTGAAAACGCAACCGACGACGTGACCTCTGCGGCACATGAGCTTTCCGTTCAGGCGGCAAATCTTCGCAGCGAGATTGACCAGTTCCTCTCAGCGATCCAGATCGACGAGCGCGCCACCGGCTAGCAACATCCGCAAAAGTTTTGTGGCCTCCGCCAAACTGCGCCTGCCGGGACTTCAGCGCCCGGCAGTTTTTTTATCCGTCCGGCCTTACCAAAATGCCCTGACAAATCCGTGTCACGGTTGTGCCATTCTTTAAATTGGTATAGGTACAGCCTGCTGCGATGCAGCAACGAACAGGATGGTCTTGGGGAGACCTGTCGCTGAATTTCCGGCTGACGGATCATGAAGACCGCCTGATGACATTCCAGCCCGGGGGATAACCCATTGCAAATTCGGGTACAAAGTCGGGCTTGACCGAGACGGAGACTTTCTGTGAATAGCGATTTTCTGCCGCGTTTGCGGGCTGAATGGCTTGGCAACATCCGCGCCGATGTGCTTTCGGGCCTTGTCGTTGCGCTGGCCCTGATCCCGGAGGCCATTGCCTTTTCCATCATTGCCGGTGTTGACCCGAAGGTCGGGCTTTATGCCTCCTTCTCGATTGCCGTGATCACCGCCATCTTTGGCGGCCGTCCGGGCATGATTTCGGCAGCCACCGCCGCCACCGCCGTTCTGATGGGATCGCTTGTGCGCGAACACGGGCTGGATTATCTGCTGGCCGCGACCGTTCTGGCGGGCGTCCTTCAGATGCTGGCCGGTGCACTTCGTCTGGGATCGTTGATGCGCTTTGTTTCCAAGTCGGTGATGACCGGCTTTGTCAATGCGCTCGCCATCCTGATCTTCATGGCCCAGCTGCCTGAACTGACCAATGTCAGCTACATGACCTATGTGATGGTCGCAGGTGGCCTTGCCATCATCTATCTGTTCCCGCTCATCACCAAGGTCATCCCCTCGCCGCTGATTTGCATTGTCGTTCTGACCGGCCTGTCGTTCTTTATCGATGCCGATCTGCGCACTGTGGGCGATATGGGCGCGCTGCCCGATGCCTTCCCGGCGATCTATTTCCCGGATGTGCCGCTGAACCTTGATACCTTCCTGATCATCCTGCCCTATTCGGCGGCGGTCGCGGCTGTGGGTCTTCTGGAAAGTCTGATGACGGCGCAGATCGTTGATGATCTGACCGACACCTCATCGAACCGCACGCGCGAATGCTATGGTCAGGGGATCGCCAACTTCTTTACCGGCTTTATCGGCGGTATGGCGGGTTGTGCGATGATCGGCCAGTCGGTGATCAACGTCAAATCGGGTGGCCGTTGCCGCCTTTCGACCTTCCTTGCCGGTATCTTCCTTCTGATCCTGATTGTGGTTCTGGGCGATCTGGTGGCAATCATTCCGATGGCCGCCCTTGTCGCGATCATGATCATGGTGTCGATCGGGACATTCAGCTGGTCCTCGATCAAGGACCTCAAGACCCATCCGCGCAGCTCGTCGATCGTAATGCTGGCCACCGTGATCACGGTGGTGGGGTCGCACAACCTTGCAATCGGTGTTCTGGTCGGTGTGTTGCTTTCGGGTATCTTCTTTGCCTGGAAGATCGCGCAGATTTTCCGTGTTACCAGCACACTGTCGGATGACAGCACGCACCGCACCTATGAAGTGCGCGGCCAGATCTTCTTTGCCTCGGTCGAAGACTTCACCAAGGCATTTGATTTCCGCGAAGCGCTCGACAAGGTCACGATTGATGTCAGCCACGCGCATATCTGGGACATTTCAAGTGTTGCAGCCCTTGATATGGTCGTGCTCAAATTCCGCCGTGAAGGGGCCGAGGTCGAATTGATCGGTCTCAATGAAGCCAGCGAGACAATCGTCGATAAACTGGCCATCCACGACAAGCCCGGCGCGCTTGAACGCCTGATGGGCCACTAGGGAAACTGGGAAAGGAAACGATCCATGACACATCTGATCGCACTGATCGATGGATCAGGCTATTCGCAAAGTGTATGCGACCTGACCCGCTGGGTGGCAGAACGCACCGACGCATCGGTCGAACTGATGCATGTGCTGGGCCGGCGCAATACCGATTCCGAACCGGCCGACCTGAGTGGCAGCCTCAAACTCGGTGCCCGTTCAGCACTGCTCAAGGAGCTGGCGGATCTCGACGAGCAGAAAAACAAGCTCGAACTCAAGCGCGGTCGCCTGCTGCTTGAAGAAGCCAAGACCGGGCTGAGCGAACAGGGTGTTGAAACGGTTACCACCAAACTGCGCCATGGTGATCTCATCGAAACCATCGCCGAGTTCGAAGGTGATGCCGATCTGATTCTGGTCGGCAAACGCGGCGAGGCCGCCGATTTTGCCAAATTGCATCTGGGTTCGAACCTGGAACGGGTTGTGCGTTCGGCCAAGAAACCGGTGCTTGTCGCGTCACGCGCATTCAAGCCGATCAACAAGTTCCTGATTGCCTTTGATGGCGGTGAAAGCGCGATGAAGGCTGTCCGCCACATTGCATCGGGCAAGCTGTTTACCGGCCTGCACTGCACGTTGCTTTCGGTTGGCAAGCCAAACGACACGCTGCAGGCAAAGCTTGATGAAGCCGCAGGCATCCTGCGCAATGCGGGCTACACGGTCGATGCCGGATTTGCATCGGGCGAGCCCGAAGACGTGATCAAGGACAAGATCGAAGCGGAAAATATCGACCTTCTGGTCATGGGCGCCTATGGCCATTCGCGCATCCGCAACCTGATCATCGGCAGCACCACCACCGAAATGGTCCGGTCCTGCCATGTCCCGGTGATGATGTTCCGTTAATATCATCCTGCACAAAATCAAAAAGCCCGGCAGAATTCCTGCCGGGCTTTTCTTTTGTCCGAAGAATATCCGTAAGTGACTACTGCAACAGGAAACGCCCCATATTGTTGTTGATCTGGCGTTCCAGCTCGCGGTCCAGATCCATCAAAAGGGCGGTTGTCTCATCGTAAATCGCCTGTTCGCGTTCTGACACCGACATTGATTCAGACAGTGTGCGCGAACGGGCCGCCATCGCGCTGACTTCACCCTTGGGCGTGCCGTTGGCGGCAAGCAGTTCAAGCTTGGCTGCGATCTTGAGGTCAATCTTGTCGGACTGATCATCGGTGAACACGCCCTTGATGCCCTTGGTGGTTTTAAGCGCATTCGAGGTTACTGATGCCTCGGTCACGCTATAACGCAGCATGTCACTGGTGCCTGCGGTCTGGATGCGGTCATCGGGCCAGTTCATTGCCATACGGCCCGGATTGAACGGCAAGGAGGACTGGATTGATCCATCCTCGGTGTTCGACCATGCAGCGACCTTTTCAATCGGACCGGCAGCAAAGACAATCGGATCAAGATGGCGCCATGTCACATCGGGATAGGTCGCGACCGGACCACTTGTGCAAGCCGCCATCAGCGCAAGTGCAGCCCCGGCAACAACGGCGCGCAGGCCCTTGATGGACAAAACCGTCATGTCTTCGATCTCCTTTGCTTGTTCGTTCATTCGCGCACATAAAAAAACAACGCCACCATGGCGCGTCAGGACGATGATCCTGTCATGGTGACGTTGCTTTAGGATTAAGGCAAGGCTGTGACGAACAGCAGCGCATCACAGCCGCTGACGCCTTTATCAGATTTTCGGTGATGCCGCGTCCGGCGCGTCCGCCTTCAGTGCGCGCAGATCAGCCTCGTTAAAGCCATAGCGCGTATTGCAGAACTGGCACGATACGCCGACCTCGCCGGTATCGTCCTCGCGCATCGACAAAAGCTCATCAAGCGGATAGGTCACAAGCGCACCTTCGATCTTTTCGCGCGAACAGCGGCACTTGAACTGAAGCTGGGTCTGATCAAAGACGCGCGGTTCCTCGTCATGGAACAGGCGCCAGATCAGGTCATGGGCCGAAAGCGAGATATCAACCAGCTCGTTTTCCGTCGCACTGGCCATCAGGATGGTCGACCGGTTCCAGTCTTCAGATACCTTTTCAGCCTCTTCGGGGGTGCTCGCATCGCCCGATGCGCTGACCGGCATTTTTTGCAGGAACAGCCCACCGACCCACCAGTCATCCGCGGTCTCGCCGCGATGAACTTCGAGTTTGAACGACGTTTCAAGCTGTTCGGACTGGCGGAAATAGGCCTCTGCACATTGCGCCAGGGTCTCACCCTCAAGCGAGACAATCCCCTGATAGCGGTCATGCTCGTCACCCTGATCAACCGTAAAGGCAATATGCCCGCGCCCCATCAGTTTCAGAACCTGCCCGCGCAGCGCCTCTTCGCCGCCTTCTTCCTCGGCAATCATCGCTTTCAGGCGATCTTCATCCACCCGCAGGCAGGCGCGTACATTGCCCGCACTGTCGACATCAACCACCAGCATGCTGATCGGCCCGTCCGAGCTGGTCTGAAGGGTAAAAAGCCCTTCATATTTCAGCGAGGAAGACAGCAATACGGCAAGGCCGATGATCTCGCCCAACAGATGGTTGGCAAGCGGCGGATAGTTGTGCTGGCCGATGATGGTCTGCACCGTCGGGCCAAGGCGCGTGAAGCGGCCACGGATATTGGAATGATCCAGCGTGAAGGGCTGGCAAAAATCGACAGCGATCTGCATTTTCGGGTTCCGCGTTTTTACGTGTTCCGGGGCGTATAACAACGGCCGAACCGCATTGTCCAGCCATGTCTCGCCAAAGCAAAGGGGCGAACATCGCTGTCCGCCCCGAAATTCTGATGCTTATTTAATCAACATCCTCAGGAAGGCAAGCCGTTCAGGCAGTATAGCAGAACCCCTTTTTGTGCATGCAGGCGGTTTTCCGCCTCGTCAAACACAACAGACTGCGGTCCGTCGATCACCGCATCGGTGACTTCCTCGTTGCGATGTGCCGGCAGGCAATGCATGAAGATCGCATCATCCTTGGCCTGTGCCATGGTGGTCTCGTTAACCTGATAGGGGGCAAGTGCCGCCATGCGGGCATCATAATCTTCATCCCCCATCGAGACCCAGCAATCGGTCACGACCACATCGGCCCCTTCAAGCGCGCTGTCCATATCGGTCAGGCGCACTTTGCCGCCTTCGGCATTGGCACTTTCAATCAGGCCCTGATTGGGGCGATAGCCTGCCGGGCAGGCCATATCCAGCGCAAAGCCGAATTTCGGCGAGGCATGAATGAAGGATGCCGATACGTTATTGCCATCGCCAAGCCATGCGAACTTAAGGCCCTCAAGCGTGCCTTTATGTTCCTTGATGGTCATCAGATCGGCCATGATCTGGCACGGGTGGCTTTGATCGGTCAGACCGTTGATCACCGGCACCGTGGCATATTTTGCCATTTCCAGAAGCTTGGACTCATCAGTGGTCCGGATCATGATCGCATCAACAAAGCGCGACAGAACGCGTGCGGTATCGGCAATGGTTTCCCCACGGCCAAGCTGGCTGCTGTCGGCATCAAGCACGACAACATCGCCGCCAAGCTGGCGCATGCCAACCTCGAACGACACGCGCGTACGGGTCGAAGGTTTTTCAAAAATCAAAGCCAGCGTCTTGCCCGCCAGCGGTTTTACCCCAAACGGTGCATTCCCGGCCTTCTCGGAGTCGCCAAGGGCCAGAATATCTTTAAGCTCGCTTGCCGACATTTTGTCGAGATCAAGAAAATGGCGAATATCAGTCATAGTCTTATTTCCTTCCCCGCCCTTATCTGCCAAGGGCTGCCGCGGCTGCATCAATGGCAACCAGTGCTTCGTCAACATGGGTTTTGGTGATGTTTAGCGGCGGCAAAATACGCACCACATTGTCCCCTGCGGGTACTGTCAAAAGGTTCAGCTCGCGCAGTTTGGCAACAACATCAACATTGGCCGGCTTGGTTTTCATCCCCAGCAACAGCCCCATGCCACGCACTTCTTCAATAAAGCCCGGATGCTTGCGTTCAATCACCTCAAGGCCATCAACAATCAGACGGCTCATTTCCAGAACGTGATCCATGAAACCGGGTTTGAGCACTTCATCAAGCACCGCATTGGCGGCCGCCATGGCAAGCGGGTTACCGCCAAAGGTCGTGCCATGCATACCCGCCGGGATCGCACTTGCCGCCTTTTCATTGGCAAGCAATGCCCCAACCGGGAAACCACCGCCCAGCCCCTTGGCCGAGGAAATGATATCCGGCACCATGTCCGACCATTCATAGGCAAACAGCTTGCCCGTCCGGCCGATACCGGTCTGAACTTCGTCAAACATGACCAGCATGCCAAACTCGTCCGCCGCCTTGCGCACACCTTCAAGATAGCCTTCCGGCGGGCGGCAAATACCACCTTCCCCCTGGATCGGCTCAATCAGGATACCACCGGTATTGGGCGTGATCGCATTGCGCAGCTCGTTCAGGTTGCCAAACGCCACCCGGTCAAAGCCATCGGGCATCGGCCCGAAACCTTCGCGATATTTGTCGCTATAGCCCGCCGTCAGCGTGCCAAGGGTTCTGCCATGGAACGCATTGGTCGCAACCAAAATCCGGTTCTTGTCGGGATTGCCCGCCACATGCTGATAGCGCCTGAGCATCTTGATGCCCGCCTCGTTGGCCTCTGCCCCGGAGTTACAGAAAAACACCGTATCGGCAAAGCTGTTGGCCACCAGCCGCTCGGCCAGTTTTTCCTGCCCCGGAATCCGATAAAGGTTCGAGGTATGCCAAAGCTTTTCGACCTGCTCGGTCAGTTTTTTAACCAGATGCGGGTGCGAGTGCCCCAGCGTATTGACGGCAATACCCGTCCCGAAATCAAGGAATCGTCGGCCGCCCTGCGCATAGAGATAAGGTCCTTCACCTTTCTCAAAGGCCAGATCGGCCCGCGCGTAAGTCGGCATGACGGGAGTAATCACTTTCTTATTCCTCAATTCGGGTAAAATCACATTCCTGACTATCTGGTCAGGTTCCAGCGGAATACCGGGAAGCCGGGGAGTATCAAGAGATTCCATCCCCCTGTCAACGCCGCAAAACCCCTTAGTTTGTCTCTCTGATCGCAACTGCGAAAAGCAAAACGGGCGGCACCATAAAACCGATGCCGCCCGTTTTGTCATTTAGCTGGCCCAAAAGCCGAATTGTGCGCCCTAGGCCTTGAGCTTGTAGCCGCTTTTGATCATGCGATAGCACAGCATCCAAAGGGCGGCATTTACCGCCGCCAGCACAACAACACCGGTCATGATCGTGCCATCCGAAATCCCGGTAAAGCCATAGCGGAACCCGTCAATCATGTAGAAGAACGGATTGAAATGCACCAGCACCTGACCGGCTTCGGGCAGGCTTTCTGCGCTGTAGAACGTGCCCGACAGGAACGACAACGGTGTGACAACAAAGTTGGTCACAACCGCGATATGGTCAAACTTCTCCGCCCAGACGCCACCGGCAATCCCCAAAAGCGACAGCATCAGCGATGCCGAAAAACCGAAATACAAGATCGCCCAGATGTTGTGAATCGCGACATCGACAAAGAATGACATGAAGATCGCCGTCACAACGCCGACAACCACCCCGCGCGTCACCGCACCAAAGGCAAAACCGGCAACCATTTCACCAGGCGACAGTGGCGGCATCAGGATATCAACGATGTTGCCCTGAACCTTTGCAATCGTGATCGAGCTGGAAGTATTGGCAAAGGCATTCTGCACCATGGTCATCATGATCAGACCCGGGGCGAGGAAGGTGGCAAACGCGATGCCGTTCACCGTTTCAACAGCACGCCCAAGGGCCAGCAGGAAAACAGCAAGAAACAGCAGACTGGTCACAACTGGTGCTGCAACCGTTTGCAAATAGACATTCAAAAACCGACGGACTTCTTTGGCATAAAGGGTCCAAAGTCCAAGCCAGTTCACAGCCCCCATATGACGCGGGGCAAGAGCAGGTTGCTCTGACTCGTTCATGGAATTTCCTTCGGAAAAATGCAGACAATTGCGCGTAAAATAGGGAGAGTGGGGGCACACTTGCAAGGGTGTGAATTCATTCATAGTGGCAGCCATGCGAGACAAACATCGTCAAAGCCCGGAAACCAGCGACTCAGAGCCGGAAAAAAAGCCCGCCGGAAATGCGCGTTTTTCAAGCCGATCAGACAAAAAGTCGAAAACCCGGTCATATGAGCCCAAACGCCCGCGCAAGGTCACCCGTGACTATCTGATGAATTATGCCACCTGGTATCTCGAACGCTTTGCTGCGTCGCGTGCCCGGCTTGAAACGCTGATGCGCGGGAAAATTCGCCTGTCGGTCGCAGAACACGGCACCGACCCGGACGAAGCCGTCGCGTGGATGAATTCGGTGCTTTCGGCTTGCGAAAAGGCGGGATTCATCAATGACGATGCCTATGCCAAGGGACGCGCACGTTCCTTGCTGCGCCGGGGCAAGGCGCTCCGCGTGATTGCCGCCGATCTGTCATCGCGCGGCATTGCCAGTGATCAGGTCGATGCGGCCCTGGCCGAACTCAAGGCCGAGGCCGATGACGCCGCCTATGAAGAAGTACGCGGCACGGACCCGAACATCGCCGCCGCCGCCGCCTATGCCCGTCGCCGACGTCTTGGCCCGTGGCGCCGCCCCGACATCCGAGAAGAAAAACGCGACAAGGATATGGCCGCCCTTGCCCGACAGGGTTTTGGCTATGACACCGCCACCCGCATCATCAATAGCGAGATCGAGGAACTTGAAGACCTGCTGTCGATGATCGACGGCATTTGATCAGCCCGCCAAAGCCGGGTATCACTAAACAACACCCAGACACCCGCTGATACGGAGAGCCCACCCATGATGGTCCGCATCTACCACAATCCGCGCTGCTCGAAATCGCGCCAGACCCTGGCCCTGATCGAAGAACAGGGCATCACGCCCGATGTGATCGCCTATCTCGACACCCCGCCCACCCCACAGGAACTTTCAGGCATCCTTGATATGCTCGGCATGAAGCCCGAAGACATCCTGCGCAAAAAAGAAGCCAAAGAAGAAGGCATTGCCGATCTGCGCGGCGACGAGTTGATCGAAGCCCTGTGTGCCCACCCGCGCGCCCTTGAACGCCCGATTGTGGTCAATGGTGACAAGGCCGTTCTTGGCCGTCCGCCGGAAAATGTTCTGGAAATTCTGTAACGCCGTTATCAACAGGTTCCCGCCTTCGCGGGAACGACGGAACAATTTTCGTCATGCCCGCGTAGGCGGGCATCCAAACAGCGCAAAAACAAACGATCTCAAACGCCTGTGCCCACTCGGCACGGGCGTTTTGCGTAATTAATAAAAGTAGAACACCCCCGGACGTATTATGTCTTGCGCAGAAAAACATGCATGTACCCGTGGGGAGGTCGCCCGTGATTGCTGCTTTTGCTCTGATCCTCGTTTGCCAGCTCTTTGGCGAGGTGGTCTCGGAACTTTTTGATCTGCCGGTGCCCGGACCGGTCATTGGTCTGGTGTTGCTGTTTGTTGGTCTTCTGATCAAACGCAAGCCGCCCAAGGTGCTGACAGATGCGGCCGACAATCTTTTGATTCATTTCTCATTGCTGTTCGTTCCGGCCGGTGTCGGGGTTGTCACCCAGATTGATCGCCTTAAAGGTGACTGGCTGCCGATTGCGGCAGCCCTGATCATCTCCACCCTGCTCGCCATGGTGCTGACCGCGCTTTTGATGTCGAAACTGCTGCCCAAGGCCAAACCGGGCGAAAGTCTGGAGGACGGGCAATGAACGAGACCGATATCACCCAGCTTTGGGTTTACCTGTCCGCCAAACCGCTCACAGGGCTGACCATCACGCTTGTCGCCTATGCCATCGGTTTCTGGCTCTATCAGAAAAGTGATCGCAACCCGATCTGCAATCCGGTGGTGATCGCGATTGCCCTGATTGCCCTGTTGCTGAAAGCCACCGGCACCCCCTATGCCACCTATTTCGAAGGTGCGCAGTTCGTCCACTTCCTGTTGGGTCCGGCGACCGTGGCCCTTGCCGTACCCCTGTTTCGCCAGACCGAAACGCTTAAACGCGCGCTGCCCGTCATCGCCTTTGGCGTTTTGTTCGGATCCCTGGTTGCCAGTGCCAGCACGGTCATTCTGGCCTGGGCATTGGGCGCAAGCCCGGAAACGCTGGCCTCCCTTGCCCCGAAATCGGTCACGACACCGGTTGCGATGGGCATTGCCGAAAATATCGGCGGGGTTCCGGCCCTGACCGCGGTTTGCGTAATCGCCACAGGCATTGTCGGCGCCACACTTGGCCCGATGGTGATGAATATGGCGCGTCTCAAGGACTGGCGGGCACGCGGCTTTGCCATGGGGGTGGCATCGCATGGCATCGGCACCGCACGTGCCTTTCAGGTCAATGAAACCGCCGGGGCCTTTTCCGGCCTTGCCATGGGGCTCAACACCCTGGCCACGGCATTGACCATTCCGTTCCTGTGGCACTGGATATTCGGCTAGGCGACCATGCCTCTTGAAATGCTTCCATAAAACCGGAATGCTAACAACACGAACAGGGGCACGGGCCATAACAAGAAAGCCCATCACGCAAAGGAACGGACATGAATATCAAGGTGTTTGGCGAACGTAATACCGGTACGAACGCCCTGATTTCGGTCATTCGCGGCAATTCCGGCTCTATCGTCTATCCAAGCGTTCTGGCCGAAATTTCCCCGGACGCACGCAAGAATCTTGCAATGATGATGCAGCTTGGCATTTCAAAAAAGGGATCCGAACAGCTGATTGATGCGACCTTCAAAGGCCGCCCGATCCTTCAACAGTGGAAACACGCTGCGACCTATTTTGACACAAGCACCATCACCGATGATGTCCACTTTGTCTTCACCACCCGCCATCCCCTGTCATGGCTGATTGGCCTGTTTCAAAAGCCCTATCATATCCTCACGCCCAAGCCGGACAACCTGATCGCGTTTTCGGAGATGAACTGGGAAACTGTGATCCGCGATAACTTGAAAAGCAAAACGTTCAAACCGCTTGATCTCTATGTCGAGAAGCTCAAATCCTATCGTGATCTGATGGGCAAGCTTGAAGCGCAGGGAATCGGATACACAATCATCAAGTTCGAAGATTTCGTCAGCGACCAAAAGGGCGTTTTCGAGCGCCTTCGCCCGCACCTGACCAACCCGACCGAGAACTTTCAGGAACTGACCAAATCGACCAAGGAAGCGGGCAAGGATTCGGCCTATTACCGCAATTACTACACCAAGGAAATCTGGCGTCAGGAATTCCCCGACATCGGGAAGGTACAGTTGCCCGATGAGTCCGAACTGTTCGAGTTCTTTGGCTACTCGTAACGCAAACTGGTGCTGAATTCAGGCAAAAGGGGTGGGACATGTCCCACCCCTTTTTACGTCGATCTCGCCAAAGCCAGTCCATCCCGGATGTTTAATCCGATCAGCCAGATATTGATCAGACCTGCCAGCAGCTCAAGAATCTGAACGCCGACAAAAAGGCCGTCAAACCGACCCTGTTGCGCAAGTATGGCCAGCGTAATCGCCGAAGGTGCGAGCACCAGTACGCCATTGGCCGCAATCACCTGCATCCGGCGAAGCTTGGTCTTGAGAATCCCGCTTGGCGTCCCGCCCGACAGGGCAAAACCCGACCCACCCGTTGCGATTAGTACAGGGATCAATCCGATCAATCCCCACGCAATGGCCGTCTTCACCAGCGTGATTTCGCCGATGTTTCCGCGCAGTTCAACAATAACCGTCGCCAGCCAGAAGCTGGCAATAAAACCAAGGGCTGCCATGCCCGCAACACGATGCAGGCGGCGCAGCAATAAACGATTGAATGTGGACATCGTAATCTCACTTTTCAGACAGGTTGATACGATGTGGCGCCACACACGATTTCGTCACCATACGTGACCGGGAAAACGCGACCGGTTGCCTGAACAAAACACTCGCGAACCGTTGGGTCATTGCGTACAGTACACAAATTAAATAGCACGCTATGTATTATATAGCAAGCTATGTATTTATATCGTCGAGAAGTTGCCATGCCCCTTGATCGCCGCCAATCCGCTGGATACATGACCAACTGGGCCGCCCGCCTGTTTGCGCGCGCCATTGATCAGAAACTCAAGCCGCTTGGACTAAGCAGCGGCTATCTGCCGGTATTTTTCGCCCTTGCCGATGGCAGTGCGCGCACGCAAAAGCAGTTGGCCCGCGATGCCAGCATCGAACAGCCCACCATGGCCGCGACCTTGAACCGGATGGAACGTGACGGGCTGATCACCCGCGAAAAGGACTCTGATGATCGCCGCGTTACCCATATCCGGCTCAGCGATCAGGCGCGGAAAAACGCCGCAGACATTCAGACCATCGTCAATCAGGTCAACGAAACCGCACTTTCGGGCTTAAACAGTCTGGAACAGCGGGTGTTTCTTGATGCGCTGGGCAAGGTTGCCACCGCCCTTACCAAGGCCGAGGACGCGGAATAATCGGCGCTTAGAGCAATTTCCGTTTAGATCGAAACGGAAATTGCTCTAGGGATCAGTAATCGACCTTGACGAAATAAAGCCCGTCGGCCGGTGCCGTCGGGCCAGCAGCGGCACGGTCGCAGGCCTCAAGCGCATATTTAACGTCAATCGGCTTCCAGTTACCCTTTCCGACCAGTACCAGTGTGCCAACCATGTTGCGCACCTGATGATGCAGGAAGGACCGGCTTTCGGTATGGACCCGGATTTCAAGCGGGTTTTCGATACCGCGCGTGACTTCCAGTTTTTCCAGCGTCTTGATCGGACTTTTGGCCTGACATTCACTGGCCCGGAAACTTGTGAAATCAAACGTGCCAATCAGGTGCTGGGCCGCTTCATTCATGGCATCAACATCAAGCGGCTTATAAATCCCCCACGCAAGCCCGGCCTCAAACGTCAGCGGGGCGCGACGGTTGATGATGCGATACATGTAGTAGCGCTTCTTTGATGAAAAGCGCGCATGGAAGTCCTCAGTGACTTCCTCGCACAGCTTGATCGCCACCGGATCAGGTTTCAGGTGATGGTTGATCGCATTCATCACCGCGTCCGCCGGGTAATATTTCGGCAGGTCGAAATGCACCACCTGCCCCAGCGCATGCACCCCGGCATCGGTCCGGCCCGACACATAGACGCGCACAAATGTCCCGACGAATTTTTCGATTGCGGCCTCAAAGACCTTCTGAACCGAAATCACTTCGTCCTGGTACTGCCAGCCGTGATAGGGGCGGCCATCATATTCGACGGTGCATTTATAGCGCTGCATGACCGATATAGTTGTCTGAACAAGTTATGCGCCCGGTTATAGCCGGGCTTGGAAACGAAAACGAGGGGCGAAATCGCCCCTCGTTCTCCGTCACACAAAGTCTGTGCGATTATTTCAGGTCGTCATTGCCGTAGCCAAGGCGCAGACGCAGTGCGTTCAGCTTGATAAAGCCTTCTGCATCATGCTGGTCATAGACCGTGTCGGCTTCGAACGTGACGTGTTCTTCCGAATAGATCGAGTTCGGCGACTTACGGCCGGTAACCGTGACATTGCCTTTGTAAAGATCAAGGCGCACGGTGCCGTTGACCGAACGCTGGGTATCGTCGATCAGGCGCTGCAGGGCCTGACGTTCCGGCGACCACCAGTAACCGTTATAGATCATCTCCGCATAACGCGGCATCAGCTCGTCCTTCAGGTGACCGGCATTACGATCAAGCGTGATGCTTTCCATTGCGCGGTGCGCGGTCAAAAGGATGGTGCCGCCCGGGGTTTCGTAAACACCGCGCGATTTCATGCCGACATAGCGGTTTTCAACCAGATCCAGACGACCGATACCGTTCTTGCCTGCCAGCTCATTGAGCTTGGTCAGCAAGGTAGCCGGGCTCATGCGTTCGCCGTTGATCGCAACCGGGTCACCCTTTTCGAATTCGATTTCGATGGTGGTGATCGCATCAGGTGCGTTCTGCGGGGAAACGGTGCGGACAAACATGTTTTCGTCCGGCTTGACCCACGGGTCTTCCAGCGCCTTGCCTTCATAGGAAATGTGCAGAAGGTTGGCATCGGTCGAATAGGGCGGCTCATCGCCACCGGCCTTGTCGGCCGAAATCGGAATCTGGTGCTTCTGGGCAAAGTCCAGAAGTGCTGTACGCGAATTCAGATCCCATTCACGCCACGGTGCGATAACCTTCACATCCGGCTTCAGGCCATAATAGCCGAGCTCGAAACGGACCTGATCGTTACCTTTGCCGGTGGCACCATGGGATACCGCATCGGCGCCGACTTCCTTGGCAATCTCGATCTGGCGCTTGGCGATCAGCGGACGCGCGATCGAGGTACCGAGCAGGTAAACACCTTCATAAAGTGCATTGGCGCGGAACATCGGGAAGACATAGTCGCGGACAAATTCTTCACGCAGATCTTCGATAAAGATCTGTTTGACGCCGAACATCTCTGCCTTTTTGCGGGCCGGCTCAAGCTCTTCGCCCTGGCCGAGGTCGGCGGTGAAGGTCACGACTTCGCAGTTATACTGTTCGCGAAGCCATTTCAGGATGATGGAGGTATCCAGACCGCCTGAATAGGCAAGGACGACCTTTTTGACCTGATCGCTCATGGGAGTGACGCCTTTCTTTTTCACTACACTTCAGGGACAGCCAAAATATGGTTGGTTTCTGCCCCTGCCACAGACGCAATCCATTGATTGCGTCAGGCCCCGGATCGCCCCGAAGGCGGCTCCGTCGGCTCTTTATATAAAGCCCGCAGATTTTATATAAAGAGCCCTAGACCTTGAGCGCGGAGTATAGGAAAACACTACTAAGGGGCAAGACCCAAGATGGGCTTGGCTCCAAAAAGGCACAAAAAGATCGCACTTTTTGCCCCGCTTTTGGAAAAATCCGCACCGAATGCTCAAGAATACCGAAGAAACCGAGATTGATCTGCCCAAAATCGGCCCGCTGCCGGTCCGTTTGCGCCCCAGTGCGCGCGCGACGCGACTCAAGCTGCGCATCGATCCGACATTTGACGGCATTGAAATCGTCGTGCCCAAAGGTGTGTCGCGCAAGATGGCGATTTCGATGCTCCATCAGCACGGCGACTGGGTCACCGCCCACATGCAACGCCTGCCCGAACGGGTGCAATTTGCGCCGGGCGCGTGGATTCCGTTTTTGGGCCACGATCACGCCATTCGCGCCGTCCCCGATGCAAAGCGCGGAGTCTGGGTCGAAGCTGGCGTCATCTGGGTATCGGGCCAGCCCGAGCATACCAACCGCCGGGTAACCGATTTTCTGAAAAAACAGGCCAAACTTGAAATCGCCCCGCGTGCGCACGCCTATGCCGAACAGATCAGTAAAAAGGTCAATCGCATCTCGCTAAAGGACACCCGGACACGCTGGGGCAGTTGTTCGTCATCGGGCAACCTGTCATTCAGCTGGCGGCTGGTGCTGGCCCCCGAGGATGTGCTGGATTACGTCGTCGCCCACGAAGTCGCGCATTTGCAGGAGCTTAATCACTCTGCCCGGTTCTGGGCCGTGGTTGATGATTTGTATGGCCCGTCAAAAAAGCAGCAACACTGGCTGAAGAAAAACGGGCCAGCCCTGCATCGCTATGGCGCAGGAACCTGACATTGCGCGCCGCCACCCGACCCCAACTGCAATACAAGCATCCCCCATATTCCGTTCGGAAAGACGCCCCGATATGCTGATCCCTGTTGAAACCCTTGCGATTTTCATCCCCACCGCGCTGGCGCTGAACATGACGCCGGGCAATGACATGCTGTTTTGTCTGGGTCAGGGCATCAAATCGGGACCCGCGGCGGGCAATGCGGCAAGTTTCGGGATTGCCACGGGGGCGCTGATCCACACCATGCTTGCGGGACTGGGTCTGGCGGCACTCGTTGCGGCCCATCCGGTGGCACTTGATGTGTTGCGCTGGGCTGGGATTGCTTATCTGGTGTGGCTGGCGATTGGCGCGTTTCGAAGTACAGATCAGCGCCTGAAACCCGCACAAACCAAGCGTTCCGGCGCGTTTGCCGCATGGCGGGACGGGATTGTGGTGAACCTGCTGAACCCCAAGATCATTGTCTTTGTGCTGGCGTTTATTCCGCAGTTTGTCGATGCGTCGCGCGGGTCGGTGTTGTTGCAGTTCCTGATTTTCGGGCTGATTTTGAATATCGGTGGGACGATTATCAATTGTCTGGTGGGCAGTTTTGCCGGGAAAATCGGCCAGCTTCTGTCACGATCTGCGAAGATTGCCCGCGCCTTTCAGATCGCGACCGGATGTATCTTTTTGGGGCTTGCCGCCAAGCTGGCAATCGATAAGGGAAATTGAATAATCCGGGGCATTATTCAAAATTTCTGAATAATCACTGTTTCACAGACCATCCGCGAAAACCCGACACATCAAATCCTCATACTATACAGCCACTCGCCCGCAGATTTGGCAATTCGGCCCGCAGGAATGCCAGAAAGCTTTTTTCCACCGCGCTCAGTTCACGTGACGAGGTAAACAGCGCGACATCCCATTCGATGGAGGGCGTCAAAGTCCGCGCGACCACCTTGTCGGTATCGGCCAGAAGGGCAGCGAACGGGTCGCTGACAGCAATGCCGACATTGCGTTCAACAAGGCGCGAGATTGTCCGGATCGTGCGGGCCTCGACCGCGATTTTGCGCGGCCAGCCGGCAATCTGGAAGATATAGTCGATCTTGGTGCGCAAGGGTGAGCCGATGGACAGCTCGACAAAATCCTCGCCGCGCAGCAAATCGATATCGATGGTTTCAAACTTTGCCAGTCGGTGATCAACCGGCATCAGGCACACCGCCCGTGATTGCGCAAGCGGGGTGATCACAACATCGGGGTCCTGCAGATCAAGGGTAATCCCGATGCCCAGATCGCATTGCCGGGTGGCAATCATATCAAGCATCCCTTCGAGTCCCGTATCAGTAATACTGATCGAAACGTTCGGGTGGTTCTGCTTGAACTTTGCAATGACATCAAGCAGATAAGTATCGACATAGATCGGCTGGGCGGCGATTCGGATTGCGCCGAGCTGATCATTGGCAATCGCACGCGCCTGGGTTTCAACCTCGCGAAAGGCATTCAGAGATCGCAGCACGGTTGCATGGAACTGCTGGGCCTCGCTGGTGGCGGTCAGCTGATTGCGTTTGCGGGTAAACAGTTCAAACCCGACCGATTTTTCAAAATTGTTCAGCAACCGGCTGACCATCGGCTGGGAAATGTTCATCGCCTGAGCCGCACGCGTTACAGAACCGTGGGTCATAAAGGCATTGAAACTTTCAAGTTCGCGCAGGTTCAAATCACTCTCTCCGACATTCGGCTTTCATCCGCACCGGGTCTTTCAGTATGTATTTTAGTTATACTGGAATTAATTTTTTGCGTCACCAGTTATGCTTTGGTTATGCAGGAAGGCACAAAAACAAAAGACAGAGTGAAAACCCGTCTGAGCTCCGGCAATCCTGCCACCACCATCCAGGGAGACATGAAAATGTTTCGACAGCTCAAAAAAGCAGCCGGCATTGCTGCTGCCATCCTTGCAACGACAACCATGATTTCCACAGCCCAGGCCGATGCCTATCCCGAGAAGGCCGTGACGCTGGTCGCGCCGTATGGCGCTGGCGGTGCATCTGACCTGGCCGCCCGTGCGCTGGCAGAGACCGCAAACAAGTATACCGGCGGGCAGCCGGTCGTTGTTGTCAACAAAACCGGCAATGGCGGCATGAATGGCGCGCGCTTTGTTTCCGAAGCGGACCCGGATGGCTATACCCTTCTTCTGTCGCGTGTCGGCATGGCGCTTTATCCGGCTGTTTACACCGACAGCCCGGTTGGCTGGGATGCCTACACCTTCCTTGGCATGCTTGAAGCAACCCCGATGATTTTGGCTGTTAACGCCAATTCCGACATCCAGAACATCGACGAGCTGATTGCCAAAATCAAAGACAGCAACGGTGCAACCACCTATGCCGCATCCGGCCCCACCGCGATTGACGGCTTTACGGTTCAGGCATTGCTGTCTGACGTTGGTCTTGACCCGCTGACCGCTTCCACCCTCGTGCCATACAAAGGCGGCTCTGCTTTGGCTGCTGCCCTTCTTGGCGGTCACGTTGACTTCCTGGCCATTGCTGCCGGTTCACTGATGCCCCACATCGAAGCCGGTAAAATGCGTCCGCTGATGGTTTATTCGCCCAAGCGCATGGCCGCACTGCCGGACGTCCCGACCGCCAAGGAACTCGGCTATGCACAGGCTGGTCAGGTTGGCGGCTGGAGCGGTTTGTATGCTCCGAAGGGTCTTCCGGAAAACGTCGTTGCGAAATGGACCGAGATCCTGGGTCAGGTTGCAACCGACGAACAGTGGCTTGACCTTGCCGCCAAGCGTGGCTCGACCTCGATCATTGGTGATCAGGACCCGGCCGCCTTCGTCAAGAGCCAGTACGAGCTCTATAACGGCATGGCCAAGAAGTTTGGCTACATCCAGTAAGCGATAGGGTCCCGACCCTACCAACGTCGTTTAATTCAGACTTTTGATGCGAGACGGAACCATGAACCAAAATCGCGATTTCTATGCCGGACTGGTGGCCACGGTGTTCTTTGCCGTCATCCTGTTCGTTCTGATTCCGATCTATGTGAAGGTTCCGTCTTTCATTCCGGGCTTTGCCCCGCCACCTGACATGTGGCCGCGCGTGGTCGCGGTGATCGGGCTGGTGATGGGGGTTCTTGCCCTTGTTCTTGCCTTTCCCAAAATGCGCGAAGCCAGCCGCAATCAGGTTGAAGGTCTTGGCAGTCGCGTACTTGGCAACAAGACCCACATTCAGCGCTTTGTTGGCGTCTTGATCGTGTTTGCCGCCTTTGTCTATGGCATGCCCCTGATCGGTTTTGTTCCGGCAACGGTGTTGTTGCTTGGCGTGCTGTTCATCATGACGGGCAATTTCGAACGCAAATTCTGGATGATCGGCCTTTCGATCATCTTCCCGGTCTTGCTGTATCTGCTGTTTACCAAGGTCACGCACACGCCCTTCCCCGAAGGCAAGCTGTTGTCTTTCAGCCTTTCTGACCTCGTAACACTTTAACCGAGAGCCCCGAACGTTATGTGGAATGAATTGCTTTACGCCTTTGAGGCGGTCGCGACCCTTCCGAATTTTCTGGCGATGTTTGCCGGGATCTGGGCCGGGGTGATCATCGGTGCCATTCCGGGCATGACCGGAACAATGGCCGTGACGCTGGCACTGCCCTTTACGTTTTACCTGCCGCCGGTCACCAGCATTTTGCTTTTGGTGGCGCTGTATAAAGGGTCAACCTATGGCGGGTCGATTTCGGCCATTCTGATCAAGACACCGGGGACGGCATCGGCCGCGTGCACGGTGCTGGACGGTTATCCGCTGGCGCGTGCCGGCAAGGGTGGCAAGGCCCTGAATATCGCGCTGGTATCAAGCTGTATCGGTGACTTTATTTCGAACATTTCGCTGTTCTTCCTGGCCATTCCGCTGGCGACCTTTGCGCTGCGGGTCGGACCGCCGGAATTCTTCATGCTGATGGCGTTTTCATTGACCATCGTGGCAAGTATTTCGGGCCGTTCGCTGGTTCTGGGGATCATTTCGGCCTGTCTTGGCCTGCTTCTGGCGACCGTGGGCGAGGATATTTACGGATCTTATCGGTTCGCGCTTTCCGAAGACATGAAATCGGGTCTTGGCATGGTGCCGGTTCTGATCGGTCTGTTTGCCCTGCCGGAACTGATCAAGATGGTTGTCTTCCGCCCGGAAGAAAACAACGATGCGATGAAGCTTGGCGATAACCGCCTGACCCTTGCGGAGTTTCGCGGGTCGATCAAATCGATTTTCCGCGGATCAATCATTGGCGTGATCCTTGGTGCGATCCCCGGCATTGGCCCGTCGACAGCCGCCTTCTTTTCCTATAGCGAAGCGCGCCGGACGTCGAAAAACGGTGACAAGTTCGGCGAGGGTGAGCTTGAAGGCATTGCCGCATCCGAGTCCGCCAATAACGGGTCTTGTGGTGCCACCATGATCCCGCTTCTGGCCCTTGGCGTGCCGGGGGATGTGATTACCGGTGTGATGCTGGGCGCGTTCATGATCCATGGCCTGACACCGGGACCGCTTCTGTTCCAGAACAATCTGGGCGATGTCTATGCGCTGTTTATCGGCATCCTGTTTAGCTCTGTCTTCCTGTTTATCGCAGGCAAGGCAACAGCCGGTGCCTTTACCAAGATTTCGCGCATTCCCCAGACGCTGCTTTTGCCCTGCATTCTGATCCTGTGCGTTTATGGCATCTATTCCATCGGGGCCAGCCCGTTTGATGTCACAGTCCTTCTGGTGATGGGTGTGGTCGGCTTTGCCATGATGTTGCTGAACATCCCGGCAGCCCCGTTCCTGATCGCCTTTATCCTTGGCCCGATGTTTGAAGACAATATGCGCCGGTCGCTTGCGATTTCGCGCGGTGATCTTGGCGTCTTCTTCCAGTCATGGATTTCCTGGGGCTTCTTTGCCCTGACCGTTCTGTTCGTCATTCTGACCATTCGCCGCGAATGGAAGAAATGGCGCAACAACCGCAATGCCGACAGCGCATCCGCGAATTAAATCGAGCAAAAAGATTAAAGCATGTTCGATTTAATCTACCGCATTTTGTTTGATTTTGGCATGTCGGATGGCAAGGCACGGCGTGCAGAGCGATGCGGCGCATCGGTCAAACGGTGTAACGCCGCGAAACGCCGCCAAAATCAAACCCTGCGGGCCGGTACAGTCTTCCGCCCCGCAGCGTCAAAACCCTTGAACGTAGCCCCACTACGCCCTGCGGGCCTTTTCCTTGCCGGACAGAAGACTGTCTCCGGCAAAATGATGTACATTAAATGGAACATGCTTTAAAATGTCCAAACCAAACATGTCGCGTCTCCACAATGCCATTGATCTGCTTGGCAAACTGGTGGCGTTCGACACGACCAGCAAAAACTCCAATCTTGGTCTGATCCATTTCGTCCGCGACTATCTCGCCGATTATGGCATTGAGTCGACCCTGTTCCATGACGAAACCGGACAGAAGGCCAACCTTCTGGCGACCATTGGTCCCAAAGGGGTGCCGGGCATTGCACTTTCGGGTCATACCGATGTGGTGCCAGCGCTTGAGACCACCTGGGTAAGCCCGGCGTTTGAGCTGACCGAGCGGGATGGCAAGCTTTATGGTCGGGGTGCGGCGGACATGAAGGGCTTTTCAGCCTGTGCGCTGGCGATGATCCCGGAACTGGTCAAACGTGATCTTGAAATCCCGTTCCATCTTTGCCTGTCCTATGACGAGGAAGTCGGCTGCATCGGTGTCGGATCGATGGTCGACCATCTGGCCGCGATGGAGACCCCGCCGCGTCTGGCCGTCATTGGCGAGCCGACCGACATGAAGGTGATTAACGGCCAGAAGGGCAAATATTCCATGCGGGTCGGTGTCACGGGTACGGCCGGACACAGTTCCTTTGCGCCCAATCACGTCAATGCCATCGAATATGCATCACGCGCGATTAACCTGATCGCCGAGCAGGCCCGTGATTTCGAAGAAAACGGCCCGTTTGACGAAGATTTCACCGTGCCGCACAGCACGATGCTGACCACGACGATCAGTGGCGGGACGGCAACCAACGTCACCCCGGAATATTGCGAGTTCACCTTTGAAATTCGCCATCTGCCCGACCATGACGCCGAAGCCGTGATTGCCGGTCTGCAACAGACCATCATGAATACCCTGGATGCGGAGATGAAGGCCAAGGCGGACGATACCGGGTTTAGCTTTGAGAAGATCTTTTCCTATCCGGGCATGGGTGATTGCACGGATGCGGACGCCTTTTCCTATGTCAGCAACATCATCCCGGAAATTTCGGGCAAGGTGTCATATGGCTCCGAAGGGGGCGTATTTGAAAAGCAGGGCAACATCCCGTCGATCATCTGCGGTCCGGGCAGCATCCGACAGGCCCACAAGCCCAACGAGTTCATTGAAATTTCGCAGATCGAGGAATGTCTGGAGTTCCTCGAGGCGTTAACGGATCAGGCCATCGCGGCCTGATATCTCACCATGACGATGCGCCACCCGCACTGTCAGTTGGCGCCCCGCAGCAGAATGTCTCCCAACCCGATGCTGCATCAACGGGGTTCTGACAGGTGAGAAACTCCCGATCACATCCCCCCCGATGTGATCAAAGCAAGCCAAACTCAAGGCCGGCTCGATTTTCGATGCCGGTCTTTTTTTGTTCTTAACGAAAAAAAGAAAAGTAAATCCGTCCCTTTGTGCTGACGAGCACGATCTACTCTTCTGTGCTCACCGTCGAACTTTATCCTCAATGAATGCTTCGATCGCTTCAAGACGGCATGGGAGTATTTTCTTTTTCTTTGTCCCTCTCAACCGCGATGTCGTAGAACGATTTCCCAACCCGAAATGGGAAGACGAAACAAGCAAAGAGCAGTGGGGTGACTTGGGAAACTGGTATTTGGTCTTTAAGTTCCTGTTCATAAAATTCTGAGAGGTTGTCAAGGCTCTCAAGTGACCGCTGCACTGTATAAACCATGTCTGCTAGGTTTCGTACTTTCAACCAGTTGGCAGGAAGCTGATCAGTGTTTCCGTGAAGCTCTGCTGCACTTACTTGAAACCTTAATCCCATCTCAATTAAGCGTGTTTCCAAGAGATCAAATCCACTTTGGTCCAGCTTCAGTGGAAATACCAAACCTTCTTTATCCAAGTCTTCGACCTGTTGAGCAACGTCGCCAAGCTGCTTCAACAGCATATCGAGGTCTAAGCTGATCGCGGTTTGGCTGCTCTCTCCGTAGTATTCGGCGACCGGCAAGATTTCAGAGTAATCGTCCGGCGCACCTGGGTTCTCCCAGTTCTTCTCTTTCTGTACAAACGCAGTGAAATGATCTTCTGTTCGGGAAAACAACTTAACCCACTGACCATGAGACTGGATAATCAGGCATGCACCCAGATAATCACCAGGTTCTTCAGAGCAGTAGTTGCTATGAATATGGTCCCAAAATCTGAGAAAATTCGAATGCTCCCTGACAGAAAAAGAAACCTTCTGACGATAATCCGTCCATAGCTCCCTTTGTTGATGCAGCCAAAGTGTGGCCAGCAATGAAGTTAGGAAAGTACAAATCCAGAGTAGGTCAATCCATTTCCAGAACTTGGCTGATCGACCACGACATAAATTCACAACGAAGAACCCGGCCAAAAGGCAAAATGCAGCTGTCCAACTGGGGTGCGCTTGCAGCATCCGCTGATCGCCTGATAATACACTGAAAGTTAGAAAAGCCATGAAAGCTAATCCTGCAACGGCTAAGGCAATGTTGATGTATACTAGCCCTTTCTCACGCCCGGTTGCCTTCTTCAATTTCAACATCGTCTCCCCCCTGATCGAATTTTTGAGACCGCGTATGCTCCACCTTAATGTATGCAATTTAAAAAAGGGGAATCACTAAAAAAGAGGACAGATTTAATTTTGAACTTCCAAATCTTCAGTGCTTTTGCGAGGTCGTCTCGGTCCTCTTTGCTCCAGTCGCCTGCCGATAATGTTGGCAACTTCATCCACAAACTTCGGCTTTACCGTTAACTGGTTGCGCTGGATAGCAGCGTGACGACACGCTACTCCGCACCGTAAGTTGGTTCCTCGCAACAATGCCTACGGGTTCTGACAGTTGAGAAACGCACAGTAGCCAGCACCGTCATTCCGGGCGAAGCGGAGCGCAGACCCGGAATCCATACAGCGTTGCACCCATCGTGGATTCCCGCCTTCGCGGGAATGACGGAAGAGATGGGCTGGGGACAGATCAAACGGTATGATCTTGCGGCTCCGCCGGGACGGGCATCGGTGCGGGTTTCTGAACGGCGACACCTGTCATGACAAGGACCACGCCCAAGACATCCACCGCACTTGGAATTTGGCGCAGGACGATTGCACCGATGATCGTGGCAGATGCGGGCAGGAGGGCGAGCAGGAAGGCGAAGCTTGCGCGCGGCAGACGGGCCATCGCGAGCTGATCGCAGACATAGGGGATCACAGACGAGCAGATCCCCACGCCAATCCCGGCCATCACCAGCAAAGGTGCGCCGAAGGCTTCGAGAGCTTGCAGGTAGCCGATTGGCATTACGAAGATGAAGGCCGCCGTCATGGCCGCCCCCAGACGCTCCACCCCGCCGGACGCGCCGCCTTCGGAAATCTTGTGGCCGAGAATGATGTAGAGAACGAAAAGCGCGCCATTCAGCACCGCCCAGAACAGGCCCAGAAGATCAGACATCAGTGCAGGGCCGCCGGCCGCCATGAGCGATGGCACGTCGATCAGAAGCGCCACACCGACGACGGCGAGGGCGAACGCCAGATAGTTGCGCCCGGTGCGCAAACCCCACAGCGCGATCCCGATGGTGCCGACGAATTCAATGGCGGCAACCAGCGACATCGGGAGCCGGTCAAGTGCCAGATAGAAAGAACTGTTCATCACGGCAAGGCAGCCGCCAAGAGCAAGAAACAGAATACGCTCGCGGGGGGACGCGTTCTTGAAGGTGCGCCAAGGCTTCGTAATCGGTGCAAAGATCAGGGCTGCCGAAGCAATGCGGAACCAGGCAACGCCAAGCACACCTACGACCGGGAAAAGCAGGACTGCGAAAGCCGGTCCGAGATAATGGAAAACGGCGGAAACGCCGAACCAAACATGCGGGGGGAACGGCCTCGGACATGCGCGACATGGCACCGGTGGCGCCGGGGGCGTTGGTGAGGACGGGTTTTGTGGGGGCTTGATTTGTCATACCCCTACAATACAAGGTATAATCAGATCGTAATATGGAGATCAGATACCCCATAGGCGATATTACATGCATGAAAGAAGGAAAAAATGAGCAATAACCTTCGATCAGTAGAAACCGGTCTTGATCGCATCGACGCCGCAATTCTGCGCGAGCTTTGCGCCGATTCCCGCATTCCGCGTGCCGAGTTGTCGCGCCGCGTTGGCCTGTCGGCCCCAAGTGTGGCGGACCGTGTGCGGCGTCTTGAGGATGTCGGCATCATCACGGGATACGGCGCACGCATTGACCCGGCGCGGCTTGGCTATGGCCTGACCATTCTGATCCGTGCGCGGCCGCTGCCGGGCGAGATGAAGAACATGATCAAGGCGATCCAGGAAACCCCGCAGATCGTTGCCTGTGATCGTGTTTCTGGCGAAGATTGCTTTGTTGCGCGCGCCCATGTCCGTGACGTCGCCGAGATGGAGGCCGTCATCGACCGGATCGTGCCATTTGGTGCGACGAACTCGTCCATCGTTCAGTCGTCACCGGTCGAAGAGCGGTTGGTGGAGCTCTGAGCACGTTGCAACCATCGTGGATTCCCGCATTCGCGGGAATGACGGATGGGGCGGCACAGGAAAAGGTTTGAACGAAAACAGGCGGCCCGAAGACCGCCTGTAATTTCGCCAAAGACACTTTAGGTGCCTTACTGCTTCTTGTTGCCCGAACTGTAGCCGGCGGTGAAGTCGCGCCAGCTGTCGTCTTCGCCGATCTTTTTAGACCGCGCGAGGGCTGCTTTGCCAAGCGACCGGACCGGGATGTTTTGGTGGGCGTGGAGCATGAAGTCACGCCAGAGGGCGGCGGGAAGCGCACCGCCGGTGACCTGTTCATCCATCGGACTGCCATCGTCATTGCCCATCCAGATGCCTGCAACCAGATCGGAGCTGTAGCCGATGAACCACGCATCGCGGTAATCGGACGTCGTGCCGGTCTTGCCCGCGGCCGGGCGGTCGATGATGGCGTTGCGCCCGGTGCCCTTGGACACGACCGCGGCCAGCATGTTGTTCATTTCCCCGGCATGAAGCGGGTTCATCAGACGGGACGGGAAGTCGTCAGAGCGTTCATACAGCACTTCGCCCCCCTTGCCGGTGATCTTGCTGACCGCATGGGGGAAGACGGCGAAACCGCCATTGGCAACGATGGCATAGGCGCCGGTGAGCTCGAGCATCGAGACTTCACTGGTGCCAAGGGCGAGGCTTGGTTCCGGTTTGAGTTCCGATGAAACGCCCATGTCGCGGGCCTTTTGAATGACCTTGTCCAGGCCGACCTCAAGGGCAAGCTGCACGGCAATCGAGTTGTTCGAGGTCGCCACCGCATCGCGGATCGACATGGTGCCGTGGTGCTTGCGATCAAAGTTGCGCGGCTCCCACCCGTCAATGACGATCGGTCCGTCACGCATCCAGTCATTCGAGCCAAAACCGTTTTCAAGCCCGGCCAGATAGACAAACAGCTTGAACACCGAGCCCGGTTGACGGCGGGCCTGTGTGACGCGGTTATACTGGCTTTCAAAATAATCACGGCCACCGACCATGGCGCGCACCGCCCCATCGGGCGTCATCGCCAAAAGGGCAGCCTGTCCGACATTGTGTTCCTTGGCACCGTTGCTTTCGAGCGCACGGAGCAGGTTTTCCTCGGCGATTTCCTGAAGGCGGGAATCAAGCGTGGTATGAACCAGAAGATCCTGATCGACATAGCCAACATAATCGCGCACCCGATCAAGAACCCAGTCCGAGAAATAGCGAACCCCCGGCCCGCTCTGAGCGGAACGCGCGGTTCGTACACGGGTCTGTTTGGCGCGTTCGGCGCGCGCCTTGGTCAGTGCCCCGGTCGATGCCATCGCGGCCAGAACAACATTGGCGCGATCAGCGGCAATTTCGGGATCAACCATCGGGTTATAACGGCTTGGTGCCTTGGGCAGACCGGCCAGAACCGCCGCCTCATACAGGTTCAGACGACGTGGATCGGTGCCGAAATAATGGCGTGCTGCGGCATCAATGCCATAAACACCCGATCCGAAATAAATGCGGTTGAGGTACAGCGACAGGATCTGTTGCTTATCAAACTTGAACTCCAGCCAGATGGCCAGAAGCACCTCTTCGATCTTGCGGCCAAAGGAACGTTCAGGTGACAGGAACAGGTTCTTGGCGAGCTGCTGGGTGATGGTGCTGCCGCCTTCGGTAATGCGCCCGGCGGTCAGGTTGGCCCAGGCTGCACGCATGATACCGACGACATCAATGCCGAAATGGTCATAAAAGCGGCGGTCTTCGATGGAAACAAAGGCCTGACCGACATAGTCGGGAAGGTCACGCACTTCGACCGGGTTTCCGTATCGATTGCCATAGGCGGCCAGATTCTGGCCATCAATGCTGATCACGCGGATGGATGGTTTGCGTTCGCTGGCGACATCAAAGCTGACCTTGTCTGGCAGGCCATAGCCGTAATAGGCAACAACCCCGCCGCCCAGAACCATGACCCAGATCGAGCCCAGCACAATGAATTTTGCAATGGCTTCCGGCCCCGGAATCATATCGCCGAGGCGCGCAAAAAGACCACCGCCCTTCCTGCGCGCGCTGCTGACCCGTTTTTTGGTCTTTTTGGAACCTTTCGATCCCTTACGGACACTTTTCTGTCTTTTGAATTCTCTTTGCGCCACAAACGCACCTATCGGTCTGGTCCGGCCCTGGCACACGCGAACTCACCGGTTATGTCAACGCGCCCCAAAATCGCGTCCAACAGGTGATCGCGCCGCTGTTTCCGGCGAATGTCAATTTTTGTCCCAACCGAGGAGGGAGTCCCCCGTCTCCCCGTTCTGCGACGGTTTTATCAGTTATTATTGCTTGCCTGATCGTGCTTCCACAGATCCTTTATGCCATCGCCTGCGCGACGGCGTTCTGATGATGCACGGACCATTGAACGAATGGGCAATCCATCATGCGCATCCAGCATAAATAACCGCCACAAAGACGCAAGCTCTACCTCGCCGCGCACGTCCATGCGCGACCCGTCATCATTGCCAGCCCATACCGTTGTAATCAGGTCGGACGAGAAGCCAACATACCACGCATCAGAACGCCCGCCGGCCACCGTTCCATACCCGGCAAAGGGCCGATCAAGGCGCACCTGCGGATCGGTAACACTGGCAAACAGCACATATGATCCCTGAATGGCCTCGTCGGTCAGCTGTTTTTCCTGAACCGCGTCAACACGCTGATAGACCGGTGTCGCGCTGTCATCGCCGGTATATGACACCCTGTTGATCAGGGTCATCTGGACCGGCTTGCCGGAGTTTTGCGGCAGGGCATGGATGGCGGTGATATCGGAAATGGTGACCGGGTCGAGCCCGACGACGGTCCGGATGTCTGTTGAAAGCGGACTTTTGATCCCGATGTCGTGGGCAAACTGCCGGACATTCAATAGCCCGAAGTGATCAGCCAGGCTGGTTGGTACCGTATTGACGTCGCGTACAAATGCCTCGCGCAGTGAAATCATGCCCATATAGTCATGATCCGGGTTGATCGGCCGCCAGCCGCCCACCGCCATGCGATTGTCGCGCACCCATTGCGCCGGGTCGCTGTTTTGATTCAGGGCATAATAATAGGTGGCGATTTTGATCATGCGCCCGGCGGAACGCCTAACCTCGGTCACGCGGTTGCGCTGGAATGGTGAATAATCCGCACCGCCGATCATCGCACGAATGCGTCCTTCGGGGCTGATCGACAACAGCCCGGTCTGGTTTGCGCCGCGCGTCTTGATGCGCAATTTGGCGACTTCGGGGACAATTTGCTGTGCCAGATTCTGGATTGTCCAGTCGATGCTGGTGAGAACGTCGATGTCACGGCTGCTATAGCCGACGATGTCGGCAACTTCTTCGAGCACCATGTCCACGACATAGCCCGAAAGCACGTTTTCGGCGTATTGCACATCAAGTTGCGGCTCAATCAAGGTCAAGGCCGAAACACGGTCCGCCTCGATGAACTTGTATTGACCCAGACGGGCCAAAATCTTGTTGGCTTCTTCGGCGGCTTCGCGCGGATAAAACAGCGGATTGAAGGTTTCCGGATCGCTGATGGCTGCGGCCAGAACAGCGGCCTGATGCAGGGTCATGCGCTCTGCCGGGCCACCATACCAAAGCCGGGAGGCCGCAGAAATGCCAAAAATACCCCGCCCGACATAGCTGCGTTCAAGGTAGCTGCGCAAAATCGTCTTTTTGCTGAAATTCCATTCCAGCCACAGGGCAACCAGAAATTCCTGCATATGGCGTCCGGGGCCACTGTCCTTGCGCTTGAAGAAGCTGCGCGCGACTTTCATGGTAATCGTCGATCCCGGCGCATCTTGGGTGCTGAAAATCCGTGCGAAATCAGCGCCCGATACCCCGAGATGATCAAAGAAGTCCGGATCAGCCGCCGCGACAAAGACATTCTGAACCCGTTCGGGCAATGTTGTCAGAGACACATCCTGGCTGTAATGCCCCTTGATGGTTTCAAGCAGGGCACCGTCATAGCCGAGAATCCGGATTTCCGGGCTGCGCACCATGTTGCGGCTCAGGTCCAGATTGGACTTGATTGAATAGATGATGCCGAAAATGGTCAGGAACACGACAGAGAAACACACCCCGAACACAATCATGCGCCGTCGACGCTGACGGCGGAGTGCTTCGCGTCGTTCCTTTGCGGCGATGCGTTTCATCGCAGACTGAGCGGCTGTTCTGCCGCTCGTACCGTTATCGTCGTCGTTTTCTTCTGCCACGCCGCGTGTCCGTTGATTGCCTGCGTTATAAGCTCAGGGCCTGACCCTCGTTCTCTGACAGTAAAGCGCCAAGCTGTT
Source organism: Thalassospira sp. MCCC 1A01148 (assembly GCF_001613795.1). Classification (GTDB taxonomy): domain Bacteria; phylum Pseudomonadota; class Alphaproteobacteria; order Rhodospirillales; family Thalassospiraceae; genus Thalassospira. Next base: position 13,219 of record NZ_LPVZ01000001.1, on the reverse strand, counting down.
AAAAAAGTACTGTTAACCATACAAACGTATGGTGAGGCGCACACAAGGGGTCCCGTTTTGCTTGTGATATTGTGACCATATGGGAACAAGGCGGGGCGTGCTGTGATCTATGCTATGGGTGCGTAAAATTTGCTTGCCATTGGAAGCGCCCATCGCCAAAGTTCATCCAGGGCAGGCGATGGCGTCGCCAGCGTGAAAAACGATCTGAAACACGCGCCCGACCATCACCATACATATCCTGAACGCCGGGATCTTGCTTTGTCGCTGTTTGCACAAGGGGAGGTCTCAGCCCCTTTTGATGCGCAGCGCGTAAAAGAGGGAACTCGTTTATGGATCGCCCGGAATTTTACCGTTTTCACCAAGGTGACCGCGTCCTGCCGTTTGCGGCGGCCGAATATGATGCCCGTCTTGCGGGCTTGCGGAGACACATGGCCGATACCGGGGTTGAGGCCTGTGTTTTCACCTCCATGCATAACATCGCCTATTATTCGGGCTTTTTGTATTGCGCCTTTGGTCGGCCTTACGGGCTTGTCGTCACCGCAACGGAAAGTGTCACGATCAGTGCCGGCATTGATGCCGCCCAGCCGTGGCGGCGCTGTCATGGCGACAACATCACCTATACCGACTGGCAGCGAAACAATTACTGGCGCGCCATTCTGTCGGTGACCGGGCCGGGCAAGGTGATTGGCTATGAGGGCGATCATATCAACCTCGCGCAAAAGGCGCTTTTGGATGAGTTCCTCAAACCGTCAAACAGCAAGGATATTGCGCCGGCGACCATGCGCCAGCGCATGCACAAATCGCCCGCAGAAATCGCACTGATCCGCCATGGTGCGCAGGTTGCCGATGTTGGCGGCTATGCCATCCGGGACGCGATCAGGGAAGGGGTGCGCGAAATTGACGTTGCCATGGCCGGACGTGATGCGATGGAGCTTGAAATCGCCAAGCGGTTCCCGAATGCGGAATATCGCGATACGTGGGTCTGGTTCCAGTCCGGGATCAACACCGACGGGGCGCATAACCCGGTGACGGCCCGCAAGCTTGCGCGTGGTGATATCCTGTCGCTTAACACCTTCCCGATGATTTCGGGCTATTACACCGCCCTTGAACGCACGATGTTCGTTGGCGAGGTGGATGACGCTAGCCTCAATATCTGGAACGCCAATGTGGGTGCACATGAATATGGCATGAGCCTGCTTAAGCCCGGTGCGTCCTGTGCCGAGGTGACGCAAAAGATCAATGCGTTCTTTGCCGAGCGTGATCTGCTGCAATATCGCACATTTGGTTACGGCCACAGCTTTGGCGTGCTGTCGCATTACTATGGGCGCGAAGCCGGGCTTGAGCTGCGCGAGGATATCGACACGGTTCTTGAACCGGGCATGGTGATCAGCATGGAGCCAATGCTGACCATCGCCGAAGGAAAGCCGGGTGCGGGTGGCTATCGCGAACACGATATTCTGGTGATCGCCGAAGACGGCAATGAAAACATCACCGGCTATCCTTATGGGCCGGAGTTCAATGTGGTTGGGTAAGCCCCCCATCGACACCAAGAAAAGGGTCCGCGAAAGCGGGCCCTTTTGAGGTTAAAGGGTTATCTGCGGCAGGCCGAAGCCTTGCTCCAGGACTTCGCCGGCCGTCAGGCAGATGTCTTCGCGCCAGGGGGCGCTGACGAGCTGAACGCCCGAAGGGATGGTGTTTTCAACGCCCGAGCAGATCGAGATGGCTGGCAAGCCGAGCAGCGGAATGGCGATTTGCGGGAGTTGGGATTCCCAGAGGCGCGCGATGGTTTCAGAGCCTTCGAGGTCTTCATCCTTGCGGAACGGCAGTTCGGCCGAGACCGGCATCAGTACGACGGGATAGTTTTCCAGAAACGCCCGCCAGGCACGAATAAGGGCCGCGCGGCGGACGAAGAGCTGGCTGAAGGCTGCCATATCAATGGATGCCGCACGGTCAGCATAATGTTCAAGCAGGGCAATCGCGCCCGGATCGTCTTCCTTGCGTGCGGCGGCGAGTTTTGCCTCGTGATCATCGGAAAGCCAGAGGTCGATTTGCAGTTGAACGGCCTCGCGGATTTCGGGGATTTCCGGGGTGTCGACAGTCCAGCCCGCGGATCGGAAGATGTCGGCCGCCCGTTCCAGATCCGCGACGATCCTTGGGTCGGTGTTGATCCCGCCCGGATGGGTCACGAGCGCGACACGTTTGACAAAATCAGGACCACGCAGCGGCATCGGAACGCTCCAGACATCTTCGGGGGCGTAACCCGACATGCCTTCCAGCCCGAGCCTGAGATCATCGACACTGCGCGCAAGCGGGCCCGATACCGCCATCAATTGCCCGCCAATCGGGCGGTCGCCACCCGTCTGGTTGAACATCGGAATGCGGCCATGGGTCGGGCGCAACCCCTGAATGCCGCAGGCATAGGCCGGGTAGCGCACAGAACCCGCGATATCGGTGCCATGACCAATATGACCCAAGCCCGCCGACGTGGCCGCGCCGGCCCCGCCCGATGACCCGCCCGGTGTCAGGGCCGGGTTGTGGGGATTAAGCGTCGTGCCGTGCACCTTGTTTGAGGTAAACCAGCGATAGGAAAACGCCGGTGTGTTGGTGCGCCCGATGACAATCGCGCCCTTGTTGCGCATGTTGCGCAAAAACGGGCTGTCCTGAGTCGCAATCAGATCAGACGCCAGCGTCGTGCCATTGGTTGTGGCATAGCCCGCCTGATCTGAAATCACCTTGATCGTGACCGGCACCCCGGCCAGCGGACCAACTTCATCCCCCGCAGCAATGCGGGCATCGAGATGCTCGGCATCTTTCATCGCCTCTGCTGCGCAATCCTGAACGATGGCGTTGATACCCGGATTGATGCGCGCCACACGATCAAGCGTCGCGCGAATGACCGCAGTCGCGCTGAGTTCGCCGGTTTTGATGCGGCGCGCCAATTCACGGGCGGAAAGGGAGTTCGGATCAATGCTCATCTGGGTCGTCATGTGGGGCGCTACCTTTGCTGGTTAAGCCGACAGGGGCACGAGTTGGAGTTGGGTCCGGCGAATGGAAAGGACAGTCGTCTGCGGTTCGCAGATGCTGGCAACATGCGGGGTGACGAAAACCTTGGGATGGGTCCAGATCGGGTGTTCGGGCGGCAAGGGTTCGGAATCAAACACATCAAGCGACGCGCCCGACAGATGCCCGCGATCAAGGGCTGCCATCAGGGCCGCCTCATCGACCTGTCCACCGCGACCAAGATGGATCAATGCCGCGCCCTTTGGCAGTTTTGACAGCGTATTGGTGCCAAATAGACCTTTGGTTTGTTCGGTCAGGGGCAGGACATTGATCAGAATGTCGCTTTGGGCGAGAAAATCATCAAATGCACCGGCGGTGTAATGGGTGACGCCATCCTCGGCCGGTTGCGGACGGGAACGGGAATAGCTTGCCACCGGATAGCCAAGTGCGACCAGTGCCTTGGCCACAGCCCTGCCCATATGACCAAAACCCGCCACACCGATCCGCTGGGCCCTGGGCGACAGGCCGGTCAGATGGCGTTCCCAATGGGCGGCTTTCTGATTGGCGAGGTAATTGCCCATATTGCGATGATGCCAAAGCACATGGAAGGTCGCAAAACCGGCCATCTGGCGCGCCTGATCGGGGTCTTCGACCCGGTGAACCGGCAAGCCGGGCGGCAGGGATGGACAGGACATGATCGCATCTACCCCCGCCCCGATTGAATAGACCGCCTGCAGATTGGGATAGGCAACAAACGCGTCGTCTGCCGGGATGAAGGTGACCATGAAGCTGACATCTTCGGGCCGGTCGATTTCATCTGGCAGACGCAGGTCAAGCTCGGGTGCCAGGGCCTCGAAATGCGGGCCATAAATGCCCCGCAAATCGAGCCTGCTACAGGAAAGAACGCCAATCATGCCATGGCTTCTTCCGGTTGTGCCCAGTCCGCACCCGGAACGGCAGCCAGAAGCTGGCGGGTATATTCCTGCTGCGGGTTCAGGAAGATGTCCTCGACCCGGCCGATTTCAACCAAGCGACCCTTTTGCATCACCGCAATCCGGTCACACAGCTGGGCTGCAACCCGCAAATCATGTGTGATGAACAGGATTGAAAGCGACAGCCGTTCACGCAGTTCGCGCAACAGATCAAGCACCTGTGCCTGAATAGACACATCAAGGGCCGAGACGGCCTCATCCGCGATGATCAGTTCAGGTTCCATTGCCAAGGCCCGGGCGATCCCGATGCGCTGGCGCTGCCCGCCGGAAAATTCGTGCGGATAGCGCATGGCGGCATCAGCCCCCAGACCGACAATCTCAAGCAGTTCGCGGGCTTTGGCCTGTGCCTGTTCCTTGGGCACGCCGCGATTGATCGGGCCGTCGGTCAGGGCCCCCATGATCCGCTGTCGCGGATTGAGCGAGGCATAGGGATCCTGAAAGACCATCTGGACCTTGTTGCGCTGACGACGGAGTTCTTCCTCGGACAGGGCTGCAAGATCAACACCGCCAACCATCACATGCCCACTGTCGGGCGTGACAAGGCGCACAGCGGTTCTGCCAAGGGTCGATTTGCCCGAGCCTGACTCGCCCACCAGACCAAGCACCTCGCCGCGTGCCACGGTGAGCGACACATCATCCACCGCCCGGACTTCGCGCACGGGCTTGAACAGCCCGCCACCCGTCCGGAAAGTTTTGCACAGATTCTTGATTTCAAGCGCTGGTGTATCGCTTAGTTCGCGGGCTTCCGGAAGTTTTCCGGTCGGAATCGCATCAAGCAGGCGTTTGGTGTATTCGTGCTGCGGGTTATCAAGAACTGCCGCCGCATCACCGCGTTCAACAACCTTGCCTTCACGCATCACAATCACCTGATCGGCGATTTCGGCCACCACCCCAAAATCGTGGGTGATAAACATCACCGCCATGCCACGCCGTTCGCGCAGATCAAGAATAAGATTCAGGATCTGTGCCTGTGTCGTCACATCAAGGGCGGTTGTCGGCTCATCCGCGATCAGGAGTTTCGGTTCCAGGGCAAGCGCCATGGCGATCATCGCGCGCTGGCGCTGACCACCGGAAAGCTGGAACGGATAGGCCCGAATGATCTTTTCCGGGTCGGGCAGGCCGACTTCACGCACCAGATCAAGCGCACGTTTGCGCCGTTCGGACTGGGTGTAAAGACCATGGGCGGCAAAGACCTCGGATATCTGATCGCCAATGCGCATCAGCGGGTTCAGTGCCGTCATGGGTTCCTGAAAGATCATCGCGATCTGTGCGCCGCGCAAGGCCTGTTTGTCGGCCTCGGACAGACGCAGAACATCGCGGGATTCAAACAGGGCACGGCCGGATTTGACCTCTACCCCCTGGGGCAGAAGCCCCATCAGGGCATTGGCCGTCATCGACTTGCCAGAGCCGGACTCACCGACCACGCAAAGGATTTCCCCCTTGTTGATGGTCAGGCTGACATTTTCGACCGCAAAGGGGCGATCCGCCCCTTCGGGCAGACCAATGGTCAGCCGTTCGACTGTCAGAGTCTCACTCATGCTTTGCCCTTTCGCGACAGATGCGGATTGAAGGCATCATTGAGTCCCTCACCGATCAGGTTGAGCGCCAAAACAGTGATCACGATGGCAATGCCCGGGAAGAAGCTGAGCCACCAGCTGGTGCGGATGACCGTGCGGGCCGCACCAATCATGTAGCCCCACGACATTGCATTGGGATCACCGAGCCCGAGGAAGGAAAGCGAGCTTTCAAGCAGGATCGCGGTTGCCACCATCAGGGACGCCATCACAATGATCGGGGATACCGTATTGGGCAGGACCTGCTGGATCAGGATGCGCGGTTTGGAAAGACCGGCAAGCCGTGCGGCATCAACAAATTCGCGGGTGCGGACCGACATGACTTCGGCACGCACAAGGCGGGCAACCGGTGGCCAGCTGACGATCGCAATCGCCAGCGTGATCGAGAACAGGGTCGGTTCAAAAATCGCCACCAGCACAATGGCCAACGCGAAGTTCGGGATGGTCTGGAAGAATTCGGTGAAGCGCATCGCACCTTCATCGGCATAACCACCATAGAACCCGGCCAGCGCACCGAGCGGCACACCGATCAGCAGTGCCACAAGCGTTGAAACCAGCCCGACCAAAAGGGAGACCTGCGCACCATAGGCCAGCTGGGCGGCAACATTGCGGCCCAGTGTATCGGTGCCCAAAGGCAAGCCATCAACGGCAAACGGGGCGAGGAACGGGCGCTGGACCATTTGCCACGGCCCATCGGGAAAGAGCAAGGGGGCGATCAGGGCGATGACGATAACCGCGATCAGCAAGACCACACCAATCATGGCGCCCATATTGCTTCTGAAACGTTTCCACATGTCAGCTACGGGCTCCGATACGGGGATCGACAATGCGATAGACAATGTCGGTCACAATGTTGAACAGGATCACCATGGCGGCAGAGACAAGGAACACGCCCAAAATCGTGTTGTAGTCACGTGCAGCCAAGCTTTCGAACATCAGACGCCCAATACCCGGCCAGGCAAAGACGGTTTCCGTCAAAACGGCCCCGCCGACCAGCTGACCGGCCTGCAGACCCGCCAGTGTCACCACCGGCAAAATGGCGTTGCGCAGGATGTGGCGGCGGCGAATGACAGGGTCAGACAGGCCTTTGGCCTTGGCGGTCTTGACGAAATCAAGCTGCGAGACTTCAAGCATGGAGGCACGCGCCATCCGCATGTAAACGGCTGTGAAGAACAGCCCCAAAGTCAGGGCAGGCAGGACCAGGTGTTTGGCGATATCAATGACGCGGGCGAAACCGGTGTAATTGGCACCGACAGTTTCATAACCGAAGCCCGGCAGCCATCCAAACCATACTGAAAACACCAAAACAGCCATAAGTGCCAGCCAGTAAAGTGGTGTTGCATAGAATAAAAGCGCCATCGTCGTCAGCACAGTATCGGATGGCTTGCCAACGCGAGCAGCCGCGGCAACGCCAAAGGCGATGCCAAAGGCAAGCGAAACAACAAAGGCGGTCATGGTGAGCAACAGTGTGGCAGGCAGCCGATCAGCAATGAGTTCGGCAACCGGTGCGCCCTGGCGGAAGGAATAGCCAAGATCAAGTTGCACAATACCAGCGATGTATTTGCCAAGCTGAACATAAAGCGGCTGATCGAGCCCGAAGCGTTCGCGCAGCTGTTCGATCATCTGCTCGTCGGCGGCACCGGCTTCACCCGCAAGCACGACAGCCGGGTCACCGGGTGCTGCATGAATGAGGAAAAAGTTTAGAATCGCAATGGCCAGCAAGGTCAGAATAGCCTTGGAAAGCCGCGAAGCGATCACAGCGAAAATGGTCATATGTCCCTGTCGCATCCCGTATTTGAAAGCCCCGCTTGCTGCGGGGTGTCAGAAAAAGGGGCGGGCCGATGGAGGCCCGCCCGCAGACTCATTTTTCAATCCAGGCGTTACGCGGACCGTCATTGATACCGATGGCCGTCGTCACCAGGTCGTTGACGTTGCAACGGTAGATCGTCGGGAAGGTCAGCTCCTGCATCCAGGCAACGGGCACGTCATCGACGATTTCCTTCTGGATTTCGAGATAAGCTGCTTCGCGCTCTTCAGGTGTGACCATGGTTGCCGCAGCAGCCCATTTTTCATCAAGGGACGGGTTTTCATAGCCCTCGACATTGTTCCACGGGCTGCCTTTCTTGATGCGATCGGCGGTATAGTTGCGCGATACACCAAGGGCCGGATCACCGTACTGATAGAGATAGGTGAAGGCCATGTCGTAATCCCACTGGGACGTTTTTTCGTTCCAGCCAGCAACATCGGCACTGTCGATGTCGACATTGATCCCGACTTCGCTGAGGTTCTGACGAACAGCCTCGGCCCAGCGCTGCCAGGTTTCACCGTATGGCAGCGGCAGGATGCTGACCGGTTCGCCGTCATAGCCCATCTCGGCGAGCAGTTCCTTGGCCTTTTCCGGGTTGTGATCATAAATGGTCACGTCATCGGAATAGAAATTGGTGCTCGACGCGATCGGACCGGTCGCGACCTTGCCATAGCCATTCCAGACCACGTCGCGCATGAATTCACGATCCATGGCGTACATGACGGCCTGACGGAACTTCTCGTTTGCGGTCGGACCTTCGCGGTTGTTAAGCCACATCCATGCCAGCGGTGCGAGGAATTCCCAGCCCTTTTCGGTGACACAGACACCGTCCATTTCGGCCAGACGCGGGATATCCCAGTTTTCGACCGAACCGCCCGGAAGAACATCAACTTCGCCGGTCTCGAACGCCACCGCACGGGCCGCAGCATCCGGGATCACACGGTAGTAGACTTCATCCAGATATGGCAGGCCATCAACATAGTAGTCCTCGTTCTTGACGAGATGAATGTGGCTGCCCTTGACCCATTCCTTGAACTTGAACGGGCCGGTGCCAATCGGATTGGCGTTTGCCGGGTTGTTGGCGAAATCAGTACCTTCGTAGATGTGCTTGGGCACGATCGGCATGGTGCCGTTTTCAAAGGCGTTGATGAACGGACCAAACGGTTCCTTGAGTTTGAAGACAACCGTCATCGGATCCGGGGCGGTGATGCTTTCGACATACGCCAGCGATGCACGCAGACGCGCGTGGGTTTCACGCAGGAAAACATCGGCAGAGAACACAACATCTTCTGCGGTGAAATCTTCGCCGTCATGCCATTTAACACCTTCGTTAAGCTTGAAGGTGTAGGTCAGACCATCTTCGGAGATCTCCCAGCTTTTGGCCAGGCTCGGCATCGGGTTCAGATCGCCGTCATAGCGCAGAAGGCTTTCATAGATATCACCCGCGACAAGCTGGGTCGGGCCGTTCTGAACGAGGCCAAGCATCAGTCCCGGCGGTTCGGGCTGAACAACGATGTCAAGACGACCGCCAGCTTCCTGGGCGGCCAAAGGCGACGCCAAGGAAGCAGCGATTAGGAAAGTAGTCGCTTTCAGTTTTAGGTATTTCATAGCAATCCCTGATTGTTTTCTGGATTTCAGATTTTTGTTGTTTTTGTTTTGCGTAATTAACCTTGTCCAAAGCCGACATGTGCCGCCATTGGACAAGGTGGAATGGATTACCCGAGGTAACCCGGTGCGCAGGCGTCCAGCCTGCGAAGTTGGGCCGCCCATTCCGGGTCTGATTTGCCCTTGTTTTCAAAAGAGTCGTACATTGACTGGTATTGGCCAGCGGTGTGTTCTGCAACCTCGTGCGGGAGCACAACCGGTGTCAGCCCCATGCCAAGGGCCGCCACCTGCGCCTTGCAGGACCGTTCAAGATTTAGGGCCAGCTTGACCGCCTCGGCAACGGAACGCCCCAAAAGCAACGTTCCGTGATTGCGCAGAAGCATGACCGATTTATCCCCGAGATCCGCAACGATGCGGGCACGTTCATCAAGGTTAAGGGCAAGGCCCTCGTAGTCATGAAAAGCGATCCGGTCATAGAACTGTGCCGACCATTGATTAAGCGGCAAAAGGCCTTCCTTGTTCGAAGATACCGCGACCCCGGCCACCGTGTGGGTATGAAGCACACAGGCCGCATCATGACGCGCCATGTGGACCGCCGAATGAATGGTAAAGCCCGCCGCATTCACACCCGCGCCATAGGGGTCGTCGATCACAGCCCCGGTTTCATCGACGGTAACCAGATTGGCTGCGGTGACCTCGTCAAAGCGCAGCCCATAAGGATTGAGCAGGAAGCGTTGTTCGCCCCCCGGTCCCGAGGGGAGTCGTGCCGAAATATGGGTATAGATGCCATCATCCATGCCCTCCAGCGAGATCAGCCGGTAGGCCGCTGCCAGATCGCGTCGTATTTCAGAAATCGTCTGACCACCCGCACCGTCGCGCATTAGTGCCGCCCTTTCGTGTTGCCTTTTTTTGATTGCTTCAAGGCTGCGGTATGATCTTTGTCCAGTCAAGTAAATTGTCGACAATCTACAATTCATTCCCTAGACTGCTTTAAATCATACAAATTCGTTGGCATTGCCGACGCGCTGATTACAAAGAACTCGGACACATCTTCATCAGGCTTGCACATGACAGAAACACAGCCATCTTCCGGCTTCCAACAGCTTGATCGCGAGGGACTCGTACAGCGCGTCGCCAAACTGCTGAGCAAGGCAATCGTCAGCGGAAAGCTTGCACCCGGTGCACGTTTGTCGGAATCGGTTGTGGCCCGCGAACTGGGTGTGAGCCGCGCGCCTGTCCGTGAGGCCGCACGTTTATTGGAAAGCTCGGGGCTTGTGACATCCGAACCAAACCGGGGCTTTTTCGTACGTCAGATTTCCGCCAAGGCGCTTGATGATCTCTATGAGCTGCGTCTGGCCATCGAAATTGCGGTAATCCAACGGCTGGTTCAAAACTGGAACGAAGAGACGGAAGCCGCGCTTAGTGCACAGGTTGAAGCACTGCACCGGGTCGCGACCCTTGATGCCGATATCTTCATCCAGGTCGAAGCCGACATGCAGTTTCACCGTCTGATGTGTACGGGCAGTGGCAACCCGAAATTCCTGACGGTGTTTGAACAGATCGCCATCGAAACCGAATTCAGCATCATGCTGATCGGACAGCTTTACGATGATCCGACCCAGATTGCGGAAACCCACGAGCCGATCCTTGAGGCATTGCGTGCGCAAGATACGGCGATGGCGATTGATGCGATCCGCTATCACATTTGCGAGGCGCAACGCATCGTCACCAAGCAGTTCCGCATCCTCGAAGAAGGCAAGACTTCTATATGAAATGCTTCTACGCCCCCGAAACCGAAACGCATGATCCGCTGTTTCGCCTGACCTATGGCAAGATCCAGCGCAATGCCGAACAGGCCGAACGCGCAAGGCTTCTGCTTGCCGGGCTTGATGCGCTGTCGCTTACGGTAACTGCCCCCGCACCTGCCCCACAGGCGGCACTGGAAGCCGTCCATACAAAACGGTTTCTCGACTTCCTTGAAACCGCCTGGGACGACTGGCAAAAACTGCCCGACGCTGGCCCGGAAGTTGTGCCCAATGTGTTCCCCCGTGCTGCCACATCATCCTATCCGGAAACCATTCTGGCCCGTGCCGGCTGGCATATGGGCGATACATCCGCCCCGATCGGCAAGCATAGCTGGCGGGCAGCTGTGCGGGCCGCCGATTGCGCGGTTGCGGCAACGGACGCCGTGCTGGCAGGCGCGCCCCACGCCTATGCGCTGTGTCGCCCGGCCGGGCATCATACCAGTGCGGAAATTGCCGCAGGTCATTGTCTTTTGAACAATGCCGCGATTGCAGCAGCACGGTTACGCACCAAGCATGAACGCGTTGCGGTACTGGATATCGATGTTCATCACGGCAACGGGACGCAGGATATTTTCTATGACCGTGATGATGTCCTGACGGTTTCGATCCATGCGGATCCCACGGACTATTACCCGTTCTTTACCGGCTTTGCCGGGGAAACCGGCACGGGGGCCGGTGAGGGTTATAACCTCAATCTCCCCCTCCCTCGCACCACCACCGATGCGGCTTGGCTTTCGGCCATTGATACCGCACTGACGCGAGTCGCCGCCTTCAAGCCGGATGCGCTGGTTCTTGGCCTGGGGCTTGATACCCATGAGGATGATCCGTTAATGGGCATGAAAGTAACCTGGGACGGGCTGCGTCATGCGGGCGAAAAGATCGCGGCCGCAGGCTACCCCACCGTTCTTGTGCAAGAGGGCGGTTATCTTTCGCCAGCATTGCCCAAGTCGCTGGCATCGTTCCTGTCAGGTTATCTGGGGGTCCGGGCACCGGCCCTTGAGCCAACCTGATCCGCGCCATTTGCAATCTCACCAATGGCGCATTTTAACGCCACCAATTACACTACACCCATAATCGCCGCCCCCAGCATGGGCATCATCTTTTAAACGGGAGTTTCACATGAACCATCGCCCGAATTCGCTCCGCATCTCGGACGTCGCCCACTCAATGCATCCCTATACCAACATGCGCCTGCATGAGGAAAAGGGCCCGATGATCATGACCGAGGGCAATGGCGCGCGCGTCACCGACAGCGAAGGCAAGGAATATATCGAAGGGCTGGCTGGCCTGTGGTCGGTTGCCGTCGGTTTTTCCGAAACCCGTCTGGCAGATGCCGCCTATGCGCAGCTTAAACGCCTGCCGTACTATCACAGCTTTGCGCACAAGGCGCATGAGCCGTCGATCCGTCTGGCCGAAAAGCTGGTGGAAATGACGCCCGAAGGCCTGAACCGCGTGTTCTTTACCAATTCCGGGTCGGAAGCCAACGATACCGTCGTCAAGATGGCGTGGTTCCTGAATAATGGCCTTGGTCGCCCGGAAAAGAAGAAGTTCCTGTCGCGCACCAAGGCCTATCACGGGATTACGATTGCATCGGGCTCCCTGACCGGGCTTGCCGGCAACCAGAAGGACTTTGATCTTCCTGCCATTCCGGTGACGCATCTGACCTGCCCGCATTACTGGCGCTATGGCGAAGAAGGCGAGTCCGAGACCGAATTCACCGCGCGTCTTTTGAAGGAACTTGAAGACACGATCATCGCCGAAGGCCCGGAAACCATTGCTGGCTTTATCGGCGAACCGGTCATGGGTGCCGGTGGTGTGATGACCCCGCCTGAGGGATATTGGCCGGGTGTGGTTGAAATCTGCCACAAGTACGACATTCTGGTCGTGTCCGATGAAGTCATTAACGGCTTTGGCCGGACCGGCGAACGCTTTGGTTGCGAAAAATACGGCTTCACGCCGGACATTCTGGTGACATCCAAACAGCTTACCTCGTCCTACATGCCGCTTGCCGCGATTGTGGTGAATGACAAGGTCTATAACGCGATTGCCGATAACACCGCCAAGCTTGGCAATTTCGGCCACGGCTTTACCGGCACCGGACATCCGGTTGCCTGTGCAGTTGGTCTGGAAAACCTCAACATCATCGAAGAGCGCGATTTGATGGGCAATGCCAAACGTCTGGAACCAATGTTCCAGGATGGTTTGCGTGCCTTTGCCGATCATCCGCTGATTGGTGAAATCCGCGGTGTTGGCCTGATTGCAGGCCTTGAGATGGCAGACAAGAAAACCAAACAGCCATTTGGCAAACCGGGTGCTGTTGCCGCCAAGGTGGTCGCCCTTGCCGCGGAAGATGGGCTTATTTGCCGCAATGTCTATGACACGGTTGCACTCTGCCCGCCGCTGATCGTGACCGAGGACGATGTCCGCGAAATCCAC